>CAWJJP010000001.1:0-536997 GCA_963843295.1 uncultured Gammaproteobacteria bacterium
ATAATAGAGACGCCGCTCCTCGTCGGAGCCGTTGCGCCAGTCGCCGCCGTCGAGAATAACGACGTGACGGAATTCGCGTCCTTTAGCGCTGTGGACCGTCGATAGCACCAGTTGACCGCGTTCGCATCGGCGCGCCTCGTTGCCGAACTCGTAGAGAAATCGCCCAATATGCTGGCCGGAATTCTTTGATCGGGCCACGTGCTTTGAATTTCATCGATGAAACTGCAGAGTAGGGATAGCCAGACATTGTCGGGACCCAGGCCCCGAAAGCGCAATCTAAACCAGCGTGCCAGAGCGGCCTGCGAAATCCGCCGCTGCGGCTTCGCCTTGATCAGCGACAGTAGCGCATGACCTTCTCGCGTCTGGTGCAAGCGGGGCTGTCCAGAAGCCCGGTCGGTCACGGCATAGCGCACACCCTCCAGTTCGCACCAAGCGCGAATCGGGTCAAGAGTAGCCCGATTTCGCGCTAGGATCGCGAAATCCGACCAATCGGCGCTGCTGTCCAGTGCCTTGGTCCGAGACACTTCGGCCATAATTACTTCGGCTTGGCCGATCGGATCGGTAGGAACTTCGAGAATGTGCACTCGGCCCTGGGTTAAGGCATCGAGTCGAGACCGCGCCCGCCATACGAATCGCCTTTCCGGGCATGGTCAATTCGAATTGGGTGCGCAGCTTTCATTCTTTCACGACAGGCGTCGATCACCTGCGCCGCGGCGTCAATAATGTGCTCGGTGCTTCGGTAGTTCTCAACCAGGTAGTCGGTATTGGCCTGGTAGTCCTCCATGAATCGGCGAATGAACTTGATGCTGGTATGGCGGAATCCGTAGATGTTCTGATCATCATCGCCGACAGCCAGAATCGTCAGCTTAGCGTCCTGGTCCTTAATGGTGCGGCCGGCCAACGCACTGATCAGCGCATATTGCGTCTCGTCAATATCCTGGTACTCATCCACAAGGATGTGGCGGTAGCCGGCCAGCAATCTGTCGCGCAAATCGTCGATTTCGTCGGCGCCTTCCGCCAGTGCGCTCTTGCCGGTTAACAAATCGAGGGCTTCGTTGAGAACCTCATCGAAATTGAATTCGGTGCCATGCTCCGCCAACTGCGCCAGGCTAGTTCCCGTCAGGCGCAAGGCCAAGGCATGGTAGGTCAGCACGGTGACGCCGCCGGCGTCGCTGCCGACCAGCGCATAGAGGCGCTGGCGGATTTCCCAGGCAGCCGAGCGATTGAACGTCAGCACCACCATCCCTTGCGCCGATTCGCGCAGGACACGCAGCAAATAGGCGATACGATGCACGATGACGCGCGTCTTGCCCGAACCCGGGCCCGCCAGGATCAGGCGATTCATCTCCGGCTTGGCGGTGACAATTTCCTGTTGGACCGGATTCTTAAGGTCTTCGACAATACGGCGATAGGACTCGGCGGTCGTAGCGCGCTCCAGGATGTCGCGACGGCCAGCGAAGTAACGGCGGATGAATTCCAGCTTGGGCAGGGTGAAATAGGCAAGCACGAAGCGCAAGGCGTCAGGTACCTTGTTGAGCCCGAGACGCGCATATTCCTGGATGACGTGGACCTGGAAGGTCTTCTCGTCGTAGTGCTCCTTCAGCGGCTCATAGTCGTCGTTGGTGAATCGCCGCCCTTTCGCGTCAGGGTCGATCTGGATGGTCATCGCGCTGCGGAATACACTTTTGCCACGATCGAGCAACAGCACCTTATTGTCGTGTAAATAGAGCAGCCCTGCTTCGATGGCTGTCGTCTCGTCCTTGAGGGTGGGGCCAACCTCCAAATCGGATCGCAGCGCGTGCGCCAGATCCCGCATCTTGCATTCCACACGCAAATCGACGCCTTGTACCCGCGCATCCAATCGCGCGACCAGCGCGTTGACCAGGACCGTGGCTGCCAGCCGGCGCCGCTCAGTCACCTCGCGAATATTCGACCAGCTACGCAGCAGTCGGACACGCAACACCTCACTGCGCAAGACGCGCACGTCGAACATGGCCCGCCGCGCATGGCTAGCTTCGCCGAATGGTTTTGCCAGCGAGCGCATTAGGACCAGCAGCTGGTCGGGAATGAATTCGCATCCCGCGCGCGTCTTGATTTCCTGGCAGAGGGCGCGCAGGTTCATGTCCTGCCAGTCATTTGTTCCGGCATCGGGTGCGAGTTCCGGCAACAAATCGACGAGCGTGGCCTCCAACTTGAAGAGCCGCGCCATGCGATCCAGAGTTGCATCTTGAACCCCTTTTCGCAAAAGGACGGTTAGACCAAGGTCGTTGGACAAAATGCCGAGCTTTTCAAGCTGGCTGAGCATGCGCACGCAATCGATACTGCCTAAACCGGTCTGCACCATCAGCTCGTCCGTACTAATACCCCGGTCCTCGGGTGCATTGATCAGTAGCGAGATTAGCGTCTGGTATTTGCTGCGCATGCTCTCTGAAAGATTGGCCGGTGCGAGGCGGGTCAACGCTTCGTCCAAAGATCCCACCTTGAGGCTGCCGGGGAACACTCGGGTATAATTTTCATTGCGTTGCAAAAACCGTGAACGCTCAAGCCAAGCCACAGCGGTTTTGACCTTGGTGTCCGCGTTCGGATTCTCCGGCTCGATGGATATCTCGACTTCTTCGTCGGCCAGAATCTCGCCGGGGGTCAGCACGATCTCGGCGCTATTGACCCTGGCCGAATAGCGCCGTAGCGAGCGCAGGATGCCGGCGATGTCGTGACGCGAGAGGCGCGATTGGGCGCTGAGGGAAAACTGCGTCTCGACGTCCTCTTCATCGTAGAGGAGCACGCAAGTGGAGTCGTGGCTGTCTCTGCCGGCGCGCCCCGCCTCCTGCAGGTAGTTCTCAAGAGAGCCTGGAATCTCGGCATGAATCACCATCCGCACATCCGATTTATCGACGCCCATGCCGAAGGCGTTGGTGGCGACAATGACTCTCAGGTCGCCTTCGATGAAGGCCTTCTGCACTTCGATCTTCCGTCCGGAATCGAGCCCGGCATGAAAATATGCGCAGGGCCACCCCATCTCTTTGAGATAGTCAGAAATTGTCTCGCAGCGCTTGCGGCTCGCGGCGAAGACAATGGCCCCGCCAGTAGCCCGCTTGAGTTCCATTTCCAGGAGGCGGTGCACCAAGGCGAACTTCTCGGATTTGCTGGCCGACAGCACCTCGTAATGCAGATTGATCCGCTCGTGACCACCATCAAAGAGGTCCAAGTCGATGCCAAGCGATTCCTTGAAGTGCTTCGTGAGATCCGCCACGACTTCCCGCTTCGCCGTCGCAGTGAAGCAACAGACCGGCGCCAGATCGTCACGGTAGTGTTCGCGAATGAACCGGGATACGTACAGGTAGTCGGGACGGAAGTCGTTACCCCACTTGGAGAGGCAATGGGCCTCGTCAAATATCCAGGAGCCAATTTCCCGATACCGGATGGAGTCGGTGAAGGCCTTGTTACGGAACTGCTCGGGGGATACCAGCAGCAGCCCAATGTCGCCGAGCCGGATGCGCTCCAGGACATCGCGTCGCTCCGGGAGCGTAAGCAGGCCGTTGAGCGTCGCCCCGGCAAAAATCCCTTGCTTGATGAGGTTGTCGACCTGATCCTTCATGAGGGATTGCAGGGGTGAAATGATGACCGTCAGGCTGCCGCTGCGCCAATGCCGGGAGAGCGCCGGCAACTGATAGCAGATCGATTTGCCTCCACCCGTGGGTAGGATTGCCAGTAGCGACTTGCCGGCATAGGCAGCGTCAACGATGTCGCACTGCAGAGATCCACCCGCCGCATTGCGTGGTTCGAGGCGAAAATCGCGAAAGCCAAAGAGGCGCTCGAGCTCCTGCCGCGGTTCAAGATAGGTCCGGCAGTAACCGCAGGCGGGATCTTTGCAAGGGGTTTCCCGCAATTGGCGAATCAGATGACGGACGATGGGATACTGAAGCCGTACCCATGGCGGCAGGACCGAGTTGCCGCCGCTGACGCGCAGCCAGGCGATGAGATAGGCCAACGGCTTGCAGGTCTGCGGATTAGCTATCGCGCGTTCCAGCACGCTTGGGATTTGCGTAGCGCAAACTTTGCCTACGGTGAGGTGAGCGGCATATTCCTGCACTTGCGCTGCAGTCGGCGGCTGTGGCGCCCGCCGCAACGTAACGAAAAAGCTACCAAGGCCGTTTTGCGGTTCACGGGTGAGCAGATAGTGATAGCAAGCCAGTTCCTGCGGCTCGTTTTTTTGGAGTGCGGCAAAGGCGTTGAACTGGTCTCGCCAGAGTCTTAGCGAGATTTGCGCGTCTTTCAGCGGATCGGCGCGGGTGTCGCGTATCAGCTTGTAGTCTTTGACCAGGCTGTGATACGGGTTCTGCGGGAAGGCAATTGGCGACAACTCAAGCGTATCCACGACGGGTAGTGTATGCAGCCGCAATTGCGGAAACTGCGTTTTGAGGACCGGGAGATCGTGTCGGATCAGGTTGTGCCCGAGGACGCAGGCTGCACCGCTTGTAATTGCATCAAGGTCCGCGACGAGATTTGGAGATCGCTTGATCGATTGACAGACCAGCTTCTGGTCAGTATCGGCTCGCCAAGCCCCCAATTTTCTCAAGGTAAACGATTCGTCGGCAGACGTCTCAATGTCCAGGCAAAGACATTTTGGGGCAAATTTCACAGCAATTATTGCGGTGCTCTCTATTGGAGGGTGGCCGTATCATGCCATATACCCCCAATGAAAAATGTGAGAACGCCGGGCACGAATTACGCCTAGTCTGGACGGCGCGGATCAATTCACGCCCGTCTCGGGACATCGCTGCGGTACTCATCTTGTCGACCCTTATTCGGCCTCGCTCTTATCCGGATCGCCACCGATCGGAAGCCGCCGCAACCGAATTGACTTCTCAGTGACCGTCACGACTACGCCGGCCTCAATTGACGCTGAGACCTCGTTCCAAACCCGGACTAGCAACGATGCGACCTCGGATCCACGCATTCCTTCGCGACGAATACGAATTACGGATGGACCAGACGCACCGGATACGGCAAGCAATGCATGGAAATCGGCGTCCAGTGTGCATATAACTCGGTCGTGCGCCCGAGCAAAATCAAGAATTTGTTCATCGCTTGCGGTTGCCAGTCCGCATTGGCTCGCGTGTATGACGTCCCAGCCGGCATTGACCAAAACGTCGACTGTCGAGCGGGGCAGCCCTTGATCGAGCAATAGCCGGATCAAGCCGCTTCCAACGGCAAGATTTGGTCGTCCAGGTTGCGAGCGGCGAAGTCGAGTGCTTGGGCGATATCCTCATCGTCGAGCTCGGGATATTCGGCCTTCAGCTCGGTCCGATCGGGATAGAGGGCAGTGGCCTCAACGACGCGCCGTACCGTCAAACGCATCCCTCGAATGCACGGCTGCCCGTTCATGATCGCTGGATTAACGGTTATGCGGTCAAGCTTTCGTGCCATGGCGTAACCCCTTAACAACGATGAATCAACGTAATATCATAGCACCGAGGCAATGGCCTCTTCCGTTTCAGATGAATCTGGCTGCTTGCGCCGGTTTTTGCACCGTGTCCAAACGGCACTTCAATTCCCTCGATCGCGGATGATGTGGCGACGGACCTGATCACGGTCCGTTCCCGCGCCTCGGGATTGCGCATATAACGGTTCGCTGCTGAGAGTTTGGTACCCACGTCCTTAATATATAGTCGGCCGATTGAGTGTCCGCGGACGTCCACCAACAGCCATACCTTCTTCGGGTCGAAATTGAGGGTAACTTTACCCGGCTTCCCGAAAAATGCTTTAGATTCAGCAAGCTAAGGGCGACATTCAATTCCCTCCCTGGCCACCAATTCACACTGGTCCACCGACGTCCACCAACAGCCACTGAGAACCGTCACCGGCCGAGTTTCCTTGCAAGCACGGGAGCTGACAGTATCCGGAAAAGGGGCCACGCTTGCAGCCGAAGGCCGGATCTCGCAGAGACGGAATTGGATACCGCGACCATGACGTCCCCCCCAACGCGCGAGGCACGGCGACCCCGGCCAGATCGGGTCGCACTACCTATCACTCACTTCGTCGCATCTCCGCTCAGCTCGAGGGCTGCGCGCGTCTCCGGGTGGTCCGCGCCCTCGGACAGGGTGAGTTGCTTCACGGCGAGGCGCGCCTGGCGATGCGCCTCCGCGGCCTTGCCCTCGGAGCTCAAAAGCCGGGCGAGGGTCAGCTCGGCGCGGCCCACGTGCATGGAGTATTCGCCCGGTTGCGCGCCCGCCAGGAGCAGATTGAGTGCCCGGTGCAGGTCCGCTTCCGCGGGCGAGAGCTGCTGTGCGGTGAGC
Organism: uncultured Gammaproteobacteria bacterium; assembly: GCA_963843295.1. Taxonomy (GTDB): domain Bacteria; phylum Pseudomonadota; class Gammaproteobacteria; order Steroidobacterales; family Steroidobacteraceae; genus Bog-1198. Next base: position 6,297 of record CAWJJP010000001.1, read on the forward strand.
TCAAAATCCGCTCGATAGATCAGCAGCATGGGCACGTACACCGGACCCGCCTGGCCGCGCTGAGTTGCCTGCGAAGCGATCTCGACCGCATCGTCGATCAGCGCCCGCGCTACCGGCAGGTCAGCGCGCTCTCGAGCAATCAGCGCACGCGCTGCGCTCAGCAGGGCGAATGTGAAGTGCCCTGGGGGAAGAAGCTTGCGCATCGCAGGCTCTGCTTCGTCGAGCATCGTCGTCGCCCGCGCAGGATCGTGCTGCCCAAGGTAGATCCTCGCGAGCGCTAGCCTGCTCTTGGAGAGCGCGTCCTGATTCCCGACGCGCGTAGCCTCCTGGTAGGCGCGCTCGGCGAAAGCTGCTGCCTCATCAAACCGCGCCAGCTCGAACAGTACGCGTGCGTAGTTGCTCAGTGGCATAGGAGAGACGTCCTGACCGGGCGGACCGCTCCGCAGCTCGATCGAGCGGTGCAGCAGTCGCTCCGCCTCGAGGGGTCTGCCGAGAGAGAGTAGGTCGATGCCCCAGTTGTTCAGCCAGATGCCCGCGCCGACCGTGTCGTCGCGTCCGAGCGCTGCGAGGCGCGGCCAGCCGCTCGCGAAAGCAGCATCGGCCTCGCGGTAACGTCCGGCCCGGCCCAGCGCCGCAGCAAGCTCCTCGTCCGCGTGCAGCTCTGCCACGTCGTGGGGAAAGGGGACCTGCTTCAGAACTTCGATCGCCTCCTGACTGCGCTCGACCGAAAGTTGCATGCTAGACGCGATCTCCGCACCGCGCTCCAGACACTCTGCCCGGTCCAGGGCGAATTCCGGTGCATCGGGCAGCTCGCGCAGGCCCTCCGCGATCAGCGCCTCGTTGCGGGGGCTGGAGCCTTCGTTGGCGAGCGCAGGCGCAAGCTCGCACGCCGCCTCGGCGCGCGCCGACGGGTCGGACACCGATCGCGACAACCTGTAGGCCTCGTTGAGTATCCGTAGACCGGAGCTGTGATCCCCCTGAGCCTCGTACTCCTGGCCGATCGATGCGAGAAGCGCGACGCGGTTCGGATCGCTCAGACGCTGGCGCTCGAGCACGTGCTCGGCCCGTGCCAATAGTCCCCTGACCGTGACCGGTTGACCCGCCGGCACGGCATCATTGATGACATAGTAGTTGAGGTCGTTAATCGCCTCCGCACGCCCGAGCTGTGCACGTGCGAAATCCCGTTGTCGCCGCGCCTCGAGCGTCTGCAGTGTCGTGACGACGGTGGCGGCGAGCAACACGAGCAGCGTCAGCACGACGCTCAGCACGCCGCCCCAGTGACGCTGCGCGAACTTCCGTGCGATGTAGGCACGAGTTGCAGGGCGGGCCCGCACCGGGAGGTTTCCCAGATAAGCGCACAGGTCGGTCGCAAACTCTAACGCGGTTGCGTAGCGGCGCGTCGGATCGCGACTCAGTGCGCGCGCGATGATGGCGTCGAGGTCACCGCGCACCCGGCGGCGCTCGGCCGGATCTGCGAGCCGCACGGAGGCGGGCGTCGGATCTTCGGTGAGCGCGGCCCGCATGAGCTCAGTGTGCGTGGTGCCAGTCTCGCCGAAGGGATGCGCGCCGGTCACCAGTACATGCAGCAGTACGCCGAGTGCGTACACATCGCTCGACGCCGCCACTGGTTCGCCGCGCAGCTGCTCGGGAGCCGCGTAGCCAGGTGTAAATGGCTGCCGTTCGCCTTCCTCACCCGCTGGGTTGTGGCCAGCCTGCAGCGAGGCTACGCCGAAGTCGAGGAGCTTGACGACGCCCTCGGGTGTTACCAGAACATTCGAGGGCTTGAGGTCGCGATGCACGACCAGGTGGGCATGCGCATGCGCCATCGCATCGAGCACCGCCAGGAACAGCCGCAGGCGCGCCGGCAGCGCAAGCCGGCGTGCGTTGCAGTAGCGGTCGATGGGGTCGCCTTCGACGTACTCGAGTATGAGATAGGGTTGGCCGTTCTCGCGCACACCGGCGTCGAAGAGGCGAGCGATGTGGGCGTGCGAGAGTCGCGCCAGGAGACTCGCCTCGCGGCGTATCTGCCCACCAGCATCTCGTCCGAGACCGCGCCGGTCGAGGACCTTGATGGCGGCGTAGCCCTCGAACTTGCCATCATTGCGTCGCCCGAGCCAAACGCTCCCCATGCCGCCACGGCCGAGCAGGCGCTCGATGGCGTAGGGGCCGATCTGCCCGCCCACCAGATCGTCGTTGGTCGCAAGCGGCGAGCGCTCCATGAAGCCCGAGGCGCGATTGGCCGCGTGCAGCGCCAGGAACTCGCGCAGCTGCGAGGCGAGCCGCCCATCCCTCAAGGCAAGTGCGCCGAGCCATGCCGCGCACTGCGCCGGCTCGAGCTCGAGCGCCTCGTCGAGTAGCGTCAGCACGCGAGTCCACTGTCCCGCGGTGTCGGTTCCATGCATGGCTGCCTCCATGACCAGTCAGTTCGCGCGACGAGGCCCGGCGGGGGTCAGGCACCCATCGCGCAGATGGTGCTGCAGCAGGATGCGAGCCTTGTCCCAGTCGCGCTGCGCCGTGCGCTCGGAGGTCCCCATGAGGCTGGCAATCTCCGCGAACGAAAAGCCACAGAAGAATTTCAGATCGACGACATGTGCCAGGCGTGGCTCGATCGCCCCGAGAGCCTTGAGCGCCTGGCCGATGCCCTCGAGCTCGGCGTCATCGGGCGCGGGCGCCTCGGTCGGGAGCGAGGTGATCTCGAAGCCCCCGCCGCGCTTCTGCGCACAGCGACTGCGCACGTAGTCGATGATCAGTCCGCGCATCGCGCGCGCGGCGTACGCGAGGAAACGCGCTTGATCGGGGAATGCAACCGACTCACGGCGCGAGAGATTGAGGTAGGTCTCGTGCAGCAGCGTCGTTGGGCTCATGGTGAGAAATCCGCCGCGGCGCAGCTCGCGCTGCGCGAGCCGGTGCAGCTCATCGTACAGGACGCTGAACAGCTCCTCGCGCGAGGCTGCATCGCCCTGCTCCGCCAACTGAATGAGCCGCTCGAGCTGCTCCTGCAGCATTGCGCGTGTCCGTAATGCCGATCCCCCTTCAGGATGGCGCAAGTGAGCCGCGCTGACAATCGGTAATGTCGGGGCGGCGCGCCTGCCCAGGTTTGGCGTCTTTGGCACCCAAAATACGATTAAGCACGTGGCGGCAGGCCGCGCGGGCGCGGTCGCCAACCCGGTAAATCCATGCCGTTGTCGCCTTTCACGCTGCAAATCCGATTCTCGCTGTAAAGACCGAAGAATCAGCTCTTCTTAGGAGGTCGATTACCATGCACAGGATCCATATCGCTGCGCTCCTGGTCCTTGCCGCAGCCGCAACCGCAACCGCGGAAAATGCCGGAGAGGCCGGAACCGCAGGCGGCCCGGGGATACAGTTCGCCCCCGACCCCACAGGGATTGTCGGGGTCGTCAACATCAACGGCCCCACGCGAACCGACGGTCCTTTCTTTGAGAGCCTCGGCATCAACGGTCGCAGCTGCGCCTCCTGCCATGTGGCCTCGCAGGCCATGGGTTTGAGCGCTGCCGGAGCGCGAGCGCGCTTCGCCATCAGCGGAGGAAGGGACCCGTTGTTTGCGTCCGTCGACGGCGCAAACTGCCCGAGCTTCCAGGGCAGCGATCCGGCCAGTCATAGCTTGCTCGTGGAGAGCGGGCTAATCCGCATTGGGATCACGCTGCCGGCGAACGCGCAATTCACGCTCACCGCCGTGCATGACCCGTACGGCTGCGCGATCATCCCCGACTCGAACGGGGGTCCGCCCACGATATCCGTCTACCGCCGCCCGCTGCCGACGACCAATCTGGTATTCCTGAGCACGGTCATGTTCGATGGCCGCGAGACCATCACGCCGCTCAATCAAGACGCCACGTTCTTCGGCAACCTGGTCGCCGATCTAACTCACCAGGCCGCCGACGCGATACTTATTCACGCTCAGGCGGCGCAGGCGCCAAGCGCAAACCAGCTGAGCGGGATCGTCGACTTTGAACTCGGCCTGTTCGCCGCGCAGACCCTCGACTTCGGTGCCGGCCTTCTGTTCGACGAGGGCGCGCAGGGGGGCCGTTCTACCTCGCCAACGAGGATTACTACCCGGGTATCAACGACTCGCTGGGCGCCGACCCCACTGGCAAGCCCTTCGACCCGAGCTCGATGACGCTGTTTGCGGCCTGGACGAATGGTGACGGTTACCACGCTACCGCAAGGCAAGCCATCGCCGCGGGCGAAGCGCTTTTCAATTCGGCGTCACTGCAGATTACCAACGTGCGCGGCCTCAACGACAACGCTGCGCTCGGCAAGCCCGTCTCATTCGTCGGGCACTGCACCAGCTGCCATGACACGCCCAACGTCGGCGATCACTCCCTGCCGCTGCCCCTCGACATCGGCACCGCGCACACCGCGCTACCGGGTCTCGAGAGCGATCCGGCGATCGTGGCCGCGGTCGCGCAGCTCAGGATGCCGAACCTGCCCGTTTACCTCGTGAGCGGCTGCCCGAGTCCCTTCGCGCCAGGGGAACCAGAATCCTTCTACACGAGCGATCCGGGGAAGGCGCTCATCACGGGGCAGTGCAGCGACTTTAACCGCATCAAAGGACCAGTCCTGCGCGGACTGGCCGCGCGCGCCCCGTACTTCCACAACGGGGCGGCGGCTAATCTCAACGAGCTAATCAACTTCTACAATCAGCGCTTCAGCATGAACCTGACCGAGGAGCAAAAGTCGGATCTGGTAGCGTTCCTCAATTCCCTGTGAGCTGCGGCATGCGCTACGGTGAATCGGGGATCGGCGCACTGCTTTGTTGGGACGAAGTGTCCGAGGACGTCTACCAACAGCCACTCCTTAGTAGGGGTCCGATTTGGGGGTAACTTTCTACGGGGTATCAAAAATGCCCCTAAATCCCTCAAGATACGTGCGGCCCTCAATTCCCTCGCGGGGCACATATAAATACATATAAATCAATAAGTTGTATCATGGCGCGAGGCGAAAAATCGCACCGTGCAGCCCGCAGGAGCGGGACGAGCGCATCGCGTCGGCGGTTCGATTCCCTTCTCAGCGCTTCGCCGTCCTGCTGACTGGCTGCATCGCCGTGTCGGCCACATATTGGCCAACCTGCCGCCCAAGGGCCGTGCCGACACGGGTTGAGAAGCGGTAATGAAAACCCGCCCAGATTCGCGCGTTTGCCACCTCCGTCGTGAAGTCATCGAGGGTCGACCAGTGATGTGTCACGCCTGGCGCGGTCGGGCTGGTGAGTGAGAACTCCGGCATCGGCTGACCCAGTGACTCCAGGACCAGTCGCGCTGCGCCACTCAGAATGCAATGGGCGCAGGGGTATTCCGGATGCATGGGTGTGTTATCGAGCGGCTGCCAGGTCGCATCGCGCGCGGTGGCCGGATTGTCATTGAGATCGGCGTTGCGGATCGCGGTCACCGGCCGCCAGAACTCGTAATGATATTTCGCGTCGAACGCGGCGATGTAGGCGTCCGTGAGGGTGACCGCGAACAGCGCCATGAAGCGCGCGCTGTCGATGAGATTCAGATGCCGCTCGAGGACCAGCTCTCGCGCCAGCGGGTGATAGGCCTGCGGGCCCACCATCAGCCAGAAACGCGCGGTTTCAGTCTGCTGCGCGCTGCGCCTGTTGCTCGTCTTGCCGCCGAGCTCTTTGGTCTCGTTGTAATCCGCCGCCCATTCACGACTGTTGAGCGAAGGAGGAGGGCCGGGCCGAAACTGCGACGGCGAGCCGAGTGCGAACGGCCGCATGGCTGGCCAGGTAGAGCACACCATGACCGAGGTAGGGACGTACTGCCCCGGCTTGGTCTTGAGACGGTAGGAATCGACTGCGGTCGCGCCATCCTTGGCGCGCGTCTCGAGGATCTTGAGCGCAACGGCCTCCCCGAGTCGCGCGCCGTTTGCGAGCGCTTCCGGGGGGACGTTAAGTTGCGCTAGATACTCCGCCAGCGCGGCCTTGAATCCAGCGGCGGTCTCCGGATGAAGCCCCGCGAGCGCGGTAGCCGCGGCACTCGCCGCCGCTGCATCTGCGGAGGTTGGTTCCGTAGTCGGCAACTGCTCGAGATATGGCTGATAACGTCGCTCGATGGAGTTGACGGCATCGAACATGGCGAGATCGACGATGGTGACCTCTCGTTCGCCGAGGGCGGCGGCAGAGGCCGCTGCTGTCGCCTTGGTGTCCCAATCGGTGATGGTGTCGGCTCGGCAACTCGCGGTATAGGCCACCATCGAAAGCAGTCCACACGCTGACGCATACAATTGTCTCTTCACGGTGACCACCTGCTTCGGGTTCGAACACGCTGCCATTGCAAGCAGGGTACCGACCCCAGGGCTAGTAGTCCTTGGCGACTCCTGCTATTTTTCTGATGAAGTTCTCAGGAGCCCGTACGATGGTCTCCGATCATTATGAATTCGGCGCGTACCGCCTCGACGCACAAAGCCGGATGCTGTTTCGAGAGGGCGACCACGTGGTCCTGCCTCCCAAGGTGACCGAACTCCTGATTGCCCTGGTGCAGGCCGCGGGCAGGGCGCTCACCAGAGAGGAACTGCTGCGGCATCTGTGGCCCGACACGGTCGTTGAGGAGGGAAGCCTCACCTCTCACATTTCCCTGTTGCGCAAGGCCCTCGGCGGAGGTCCGAAGGGGCAGGACTTCATCGAGACCTTACCGAAACGCGGCTATCGGTTTGTGGTGTCGGTGAAGCGGGCTGCATCCCAAGCACCGGACAGCGGGATCGATCGGGCCATGCTGGTGGTCCTGCCGTTCGAGAACCTCACCGCAGGCGAGAGATATGACTACTTCAGCGAAGGGTTGACCGAGGAGATGATCACGGAGCTGGCTCGCTTGAGCCCGGAGCGCCTCGGAGTGATTGCCCGCACCTCAGCGATGCAGTTCAAGTCGACTACGAAGAGCATCGCGCAGATTGGCAGCGAACTTGGTGTGTCTCATGTCCTGGAAGGTTCCGTGCGCCGGGCAGGGGGGCGTGTGCGCATCGCGGCCCAGCTCATCCGGGTCAGCGATGAATCGCACCTGTGGGCGCAGAGTTATGAGCGAGGTCTTCACGATGTGCTCGAGGTGCAGACGGAAGTGGCCCGGGCAGTCGCCCGGGAAATCCAAATCAAGTTGACACCGCATGAGCAGCGGCGGCTGGACCCAGACAAAACGCGATCAATCAATCCGCAGGCGTACGAGTTGTATCTTCGGGGCCGCCATTTCTGGTACCGGCGTACGGAAGAGGGCATACGCAAGAGCATTCAGTGCTTCGAAGAAGCACTGCGGCACGATCCAGGCTTCGCGGCCGCCTACGACGGGATTTCCGATGCCCATACGATGCTCGCCTGCCGAGGTATGACTCCCGCGCTCGAGTCGTTCCACAAGGCCAAGACTGCGGCCAGACAAGCGGTGCGGTTACAACCAGAGCTCGGTGAAGGATATGCGTCGCTTGCCCACGTACGCTTGCACGACTGGGATTGGGTGGGCTTGGAGAGTGATTTCCGGCAAGCGGTGGAGCTCGATCCCGGATATGGCATTGCACACTACTGGTACGCGGAATACCTCATGGCGATGGGCAGGACCCGGGAAGCGGTCGATAGAGTGGAACACGGCAGGGAGTTGGACCCGCTAAACTCCGTGATCAACGCCTCGGTTGGAATGATTCGCTATTTGGCTCACGATTATGAGGGGGCGCTGGTAGCCCTGCGGCGAGGGCTCGAAATTGATCCCACCCACTATGTCTCATATCTGCGCATTGGGCTTGTGTGCCTGCAGAAGAACCTGCCGAACGAAGCGATCGATGCAATGCGGCAGGCGGTGATGCATTCCGGGGGCAGCACCGAAGCTCTGGCGGGACTCGCGCAAGCGCACGCTGTCACGGGAGACAAGCTCGCCATGGAGAGGATCGTGAAGGAACTCGGCGAAAGTGCTGACCGCTATGTTTCCCCGTACAACGTCGCAAGAGTCTATGGGGCGATCGACCAGAAGCAGCGAGCGCTCGAATGGCTGGAGAGAGCCTACCGGGAACACAACCCGGATCTCATCGAGCTGACTCGCGAGCCCTCGTTCGCCGGCCTGCATTCCGACGCGAAATTCCGCGAACTGGTGGAGCGAATCGGTTGGCGCAGCGTGGCTGCTGACTGACACGACATGAACGGGGCAATACCTAGGTCCAATACCGGTCGGCCTTGCGGTCTGCCCTAATAGCTGCGCGAATACACTTCGCTATTGGTTTTATTGTCGCAATGGTCAGCATGGCTGAGAGCGCTTCACTGCAATCGACTTCAGCAACGACGACCTATCGCCGAATCGCGGTAGATGGCGTCAATATCTTCTACCGGGAAGCAGGTGTCAGCTCAGCGTCGCCCATCGTCTTGCTGCACGGCTTCCCGTCGTCATCCCGTGAATTTGACACGCTTATTCCGTTGCTCGCGACTCACTATCACGTCGTGGCGCCGGACTTTCCCGGCTTCGGGCAAAGTGAGGCTCCTCCACCCTCGTCGTACGCATATACGTTTGATCATTTGGCCGCGACCACCACCCGCTTCCTTGAGCAACTTGGCATCGAGCGATACACGCTGTATCTGCATGACTATGGCGGACCCGTCGGCTTTCGCATGATGCAGTTGCATCCCGAGCGACTTCGCGCCCTCATCGTCCAGAATGCGAACGCGTATCAGGAAGGTCTCGGCGTTAAGTGGACGGGGATAGCAAGCTACTGGGCCGATCGGGCTGGTCATCCCGAAATCTTCGAGGCCTTTGTCTCCCGGGCAGCCACCGAGCAGCGCCACATTTTGGGGACGTCGCGACCTGAACGATACAATCCTGATACCTGGACGGACGAATTCTCTTTTCTTTCGCGGCTTGGCCAACGGGAAATCCAAGCTGAGCTGTTGTATGACTATCGAACTAATGTGGCTTCCTACCCCGCTTGGCAGGCTTGGTTACGGGCGCATAAGCCACCAACTCTCGTAGTGTGGGGTCGAAACGATCCCTCGTTTATCGCCGCTGGTGCCGAGGCTTTCAAACGTGATCTCCCCGAGGCCGAGGTCCATTTGCTCGATGCCGGTCATTTTGCGCTGGATGAGAGAAACGATGAAATCGCCAGCCTCATTCTACGATTCATGGACAAGCAGCGAAGCCGGCGCTCATGACGCCGCAGCGTCACGCACTGTCCATGCTCGCGACGATCGGCATCGTCGCCGGCTGTCTTGTGGGACCGGGGGGCTATGACGGCACGGCGGGAGTCGGCTACGTCGGCGGCTACTATGCACCGGGAGGTTATGATTACGGCGGTTGGGGCCACGGCTACCGTGTCGCGCCCCCACGCGGCGGCCCACCCGAGGGCCACGGAGGCCGGGGCGCGCCTGCACGCGGCGACGCACCTGTGGGTCACGGAGGCAGGGCCGCGCCTTCGATACCAAGTCGCTCGCGTGGACATTAATGTGCGAGACGCAGTCTAACCAGCAGTGAGCGCTAGTTCACTTACCCACAGGCCCCGCGGCACTTCGCTTTGCGCGTACGAATCGCTCATCGGTAATCTCTATTACGGCGTGCGTGCCCGTCGCGCCTACGTCTTTGCGCGGCTCGAGGGGCTGGTCGGCAAATCGCTGACGCTCGGCGGAGCTCACCCGGATGATCGTGGGCTTTTCATAGTAGTCGGTCAGGTAGCTCGCGACGGCGCCGGCGGCGATTTCCTCGCTGAAGAAACCCAGACGCAGTGAATGCACGATGCGCTTTTGATCGATCCCCGCAACGGAGTACAACCGGTACACGCTGAAAATATCCAGATTGGGCACCGTGTCCGGGTCAAAGGCGTCTTCCGCCTGCGACAGTTGAATCACGAACCAGCGCATAGCGTGGTCGTCTTCGAGCTCGGACGACGTCAACGCGCGGACTGTTTGCGTGCTCTCAAGATCGCGCAATGGCGTACTGAGTTCCTCAACCGGACGCGCGACGGAGGCGCTCGGCGTGATCGCCGACACGGGCACACGCGGTGAAAGTGTGATGGGTGCGGCAGGGGCGCCCGATCTTGCGGCCATGAGTCGTCGCGACATGGTGGCCACTGTTGACAGCAACGAGATCGGTGGAGTGACTGCCGACGACGCTGGGAAATCGGAAGACTTCTTAGTCTGCCTTTCAGAAGACGATTGCCGCGCATCAGCCTTGGCCTTTGCATCCGCTCTGGCCTGCGCTTCAGCCTCGGCTTGTGCTTCCGCTTTGGCCTTGGCTTGTGCTTCCGCCCTGGCTTGTGCTTCCGCTCTGGCCTGCGCTTCCGCTTTGGCCTGCGCTTCAGCCTTGGCTTGCGCTTCCGCCTTGGCTTGCGCTTCCGCTTTGGCCTGCGCTTCCGCTTTTGCCTTGGCTTGTGCTTCCGCCCGAGCTTGTGCCTCCGCTCTGGCCTGCGCTTCCGCTTTGGCCTGCGCTTCAGCCTTGGCTTGCGCTTCCGCTTTGGCCTGCGCTTCAGCCTTGGCTTGCGCTTCCGCCTTGGCTTGCGCTTCCGCCTTGGCTTGCGCTTCCGCTTTGGCCTGTGCTTCCGCTTTTGCCTTGGCTTGTGCTTCCGCCCGAGCTTGTGCCTCCGCTCTGGCCTGCGCTTCCGCTTTGGCCTGCGCTTCCGCTTTTGCCTTGGCTTGTGCTTCCGCCCGAGCTTGTGCCTCCGCTCGGGCCTGCGCTTCCGCTCTGGCTTGCGCTTCCGCCCGAGCTTGTGCCTCCGCTCGAGCCTGCGCTTCCGCTTTGGCCTGCGCTTCAGCCTTGGCTTGCGCTTCCGCCCGAGCTTGTGCTTCCGCTCGGGCCTGCGCTTCCGCTCGGGCCTGCGCTTCCGCTCGGGCCTGTGCTTCCGCTCGGGCCTGTGCTTCCGCTCGGGCCTGTGCTTCCGCCTTGGCCTGCGCTTCACCTTTGGCCCTGGCCTTTGCATCAATCCTCGCCTGGATAGGTGCCAACGCGCGCAAGTCGTCAGCGTCTGCTCTAGCCGTCAAGGCGCCGGGATAAACGTCTCGCACCTTAATGAGAACCGCATCCGCGTCGTCCTCGTTGTCGAATGGACCGAGACGCAGGCGATAACGCATGCGGCGATCCTCGCTCCGCTGCACTTGATACATATGCGTGGGTCCACAATCGGGAAAGCCCTTTACCGGCACGGCAATTGGTGCGGTCGAGGTGCTGAGATTGATCACGAAAGGTCCCGAACCGCCGAGACGAACGGCTTCCGGCGGAGGCGCGAATAGGTCATCAATGGTCAGATGCCAAATTTCTCCGGTCATTGGCGACTTTATCGGCGCAGCCATGAATGTCTTTTCCACCAACGGTTGGAGTGTTGTGAGGATAGTGTCTAAGCAGGCCTGATTACACCGTGACCGACGTCTCCTGACCGCGACAAACTTGATTTATGTCAAGATGAAGACGTCCTCTACTATCGCGCCGTGCCGCCACGTAAAGAAACCACACGCGTTATGTCTACTGCTCGCCACTTGGCGCGCGCGAGTAGGAGAGTGCCCGATGCTACGCTGCGGCGAAATGTAAGCTGACGGCCGGCGCACTTTTTGGTTACTGATAGCGGCCGGTCGCAAGAGACGCCTAACGGAGAAGAACGCGGCAAACCCCTCGCTGCTTGTACGCGAGAACGGGATCCGGCAGCAGAACTTGTCGCGATTGCTGCTGGCTGCAGCACCCGGTTTCGAGATTGTTTTTGAAGATAAGTCTCGGGCCGCTCATGCTAACCTTGGACAAAATAATAAACGGGGGATACTCATGAGACGACCTCGCATCACGTCACCGCTCCTGGGCTCGGTGTTTTGCGTGGCCCTGTTGTTCGCGGGCAATGCCGGCGCCCAACCTCAGACCATCACGGTCGGCAAGCTCACGTTGACGCTCTGCAACACGGACTACACCGGTTACTGTGGATCGATCACCCGGGCGATCGATCCGGAGGGATTCACGCCCGGCAACATCACGGTCGGCTTCGAGTACTACCCCCGTCGCGATGTCTCGCACCCGCGCCTTGGGACGATATTGCCGCAGGAGGGTGGGCCGGGATATTCATCGACCGGCACACGCGACTATTATCTCGCGATCTTTGATGCCCTTCGCGACCGACGCGATGTGCTCATCGTGGATAAGCGCGGCACGGGACTCTCCAGTCCCATCGACTGTGGGGCCTTGCAGACTGGTTCCTTGGCGTTAAGCGCGGTCGCAGCGTGCGCCAAACAATTGGGCAACACCGCCTGGTTCTACGGCACGGACTTTGCCGCGCAAGACATCGTGGCGGTGCTCGACGCACTCGACATCCCCGAAGTGGATTTCTACGGCGACAGCTATGGCACTTTCGTCGGTCAAGTCCTCGCCGGTCTTTACCCTGAGCGCCTGCGCAGCATCATTCTGGACAGCGCGTATCCGGTACGCCCGCCGGATCCCTGGTTCGCCACCGACTGGGCGGCCGCATGGTCGGGCATCGACATCAGCTGCGATCGTTCGCCGAGCTGCAGCTCGCTCGGCGGCGCGGCGACCTCACGCATGCAGCAGATCATCAACATCGTGCGTGCGCATCCCATCAAGGGTCAGGCGCCCGATGGCAACGGCGACTTGCAGCCGACGACCATCAATACGGCATCATTGATTTATCTCATCGACTATGCCGGTTTTGGGCCCCCTGTCTACCGTGATCTCGATGCCGCGGCGCGCGCCTGGCTCGATTCCAATGACGCATTGCCGCTGCTGCGATTGGTGGCCGAGGCTGACACCGCCAGCGTCGACTTACCTGAGGATTTTAGCTATGGCCTATACAGTGCCGTCACGTGTACCGACTACCCCATGTTGTATGACATGGAGCAGCCGCGAGCCACGCGAAATCAGCAATACGCGGCCGCCTTGCAGGACGCTCGTCAGAATCGCCCGGACTTGTTCGCGCCGTTCACCGTGGATGAGGGCATCGAATCTCAGGTGTACATCACCCCGTTGGATTCGTGCCTGCCATGGCCGGTGCCGCCCAAGGATCTGGCACCGGGCGCGCCAGGGGTACCGCTGCCGCCGAGCGTGCACTATCCCGCGGTACCGACCTTGGTACTCTCGGGCGATCTGGATTCCATCACCTCTGTGATCGACGCCAACGAAACCGCGGCGCAATTCCCGGACGCGGTGCATGTGGTCGTGCCCAATTTGGGCCATGTGGTCACTGACAGCGATGAAATCGACTGTACGCTTGGACATCGTGCATCGGTTCGTGAAGAACCTCGACCCCGGTAACACCAGCTGCGTTCAACAGGTGCGCCCCGTGCGCACGGTGCCGCTGTTCGCGTGACCGCCAGCGAACTGGCACCGCTCAACGCTCTTAAGGGCGACAAGACCAGCGATGCGCAGCGGCGCATCGCGGCGGCGGGATTGGAAACCGTCGGCGATGTGATCGCCCGCTAGTACGTGACTTACAACTACGTGGACACGGGCCTGCGCGGTGGTAAGTTCACTTATGACGAAAGCGATACCGGCTACGAGTTCACGCTCAAGGGCCTCAAGTGGACGCAGGATGTGGCGGTGTCCGGAACCGTGTCCTGGGATCAGACCAGCAACATCATCACGGCGCAGGTCACGCTCAAGAGCGGTGACACGCAGGTCGGAAATCTGCAGATTCGCTGGAACGATGCCGACATCAACGCGCGGGCAACGGTGGCGGGAACCATCCAAGGAGCGACGCTGAACGCGGAGCGAATCGCGCCGTAGGCAGGCTCGCGGCGATGCGCTAAACGACCGCCGTGCGCGCCCGGTCGTTAGAAAATCTTGCCGGGGTTCAGGATCCCGTTGGGATCCATCGCGTGCTTGAGCGTGCGCATCAGCGCGATTTCCTCTCGGCTGCGTGACAGGTGCAGGAAGTCCTTCTTGAGGGACCCTATGCCATGCTCCGCGGAGATGGAGCCCTGGTACTCGGACACGGCGCCATACACCGCTGTCTCGATGCGCTCGGTCATCCCGGCATCATCGGCACGCGTACTGACAGATGCAGATTGCCGTCGGCCACATGCCCGAAATAAATCGTGAAAGTGTCCGGCCACCGAGCCCCATGACTTCGCGTATGCTGCCGACCAGGCTGCCGATTTCGCCGGTCGACACGCTAACATCGAAGCTCAGCTGCGGCCAGTGGCCTGCGCGCCGCCATTCCGCCGGCGAGTCCCGCACTGCCCACAGGTCAAGGGCCTCGCGCTGCGACTGCGCCACGACGGCGTCTTGGATGATGCCGGCCTCGAGTGCCTGCGCGATGACTGATTCGAAGTGCGCGGGTCGGCGTCCTCATCGGGTCCCATCGTTTCAATCAGCACGTAAAGGCGGCCATTGATCTCGGCCAGCGGGGGCTTGCGTCCCAGTCCGCGGGATGCGACTCCGTAGAAGTCCGACCACATGACTTCGAATGCGGTGAGCTGGGAGGCGAATCCCGCACGCGAGCGCTCGAGCAACGCGAGCACGCCGGCGTAATCGCTGACCGCGCAAAGGGCCGTGCACTGACTACGTGGCTTCGGGAACAGTCGCAGCACAGCCGCGGTGATGACTCCGAGCGTGCCCTCGCTGCCGATGAACAACTGCCGCAGGTCGTAACCGGCGTTGTTCTTCATCATCTTGCGCAGCCCGTCGATGACCGTGCCATCGGCAAGTACGGCCTCGACGCCGAGCACGAGGTCGCGAACCATGCCAAAGCGCAGCACGCGGTTGCCGCCCGCGTTGGTGGCGAGATTGCCGCCGGTGTGGCAGGAACCGCGACCGCCCAGATCGAGAGGATAGAACAGGTTCGCCGCGTCCGCCGCCTTCTGCACCGCTTCCATCACGACCCCGGCCTCGACCGTGATCGAACTTGCCACCGGATCGATCTCGCGGATCGCGCGCATGCGCTCGAGCCCGATGACCACACAAGGTCCGACCGGCACGCCACCGCCCGCTAGTCCTGTCATCCCGCCCTGCGGCTGGACGCCGATCCGGTGCTCGTTGCAGTAGCGCAGAATCTTGGAGACCTGCTCGGTGTTTCGCGGGAACGTCAGTGCGAGGATGCCGACGGCCGGTTTCGCTTCGACGCTATAGTCGCGCATGTGCCGGACGATATTTTCGGCAGTCGGTGCCACGACGATATCGACACCGACGAGCCGCGAGAGGTCGTTTACGATGGTTGCGCTCGAGTTCACGCCGCACTCGCCGCTGACGGTGGTGCGGTACATCTTGCGGCGATGGCCCTGATATCGTTGACCGGTACGACTGACGGTTCATATCGGTTTCTCGCCGCTCACGAGGCGTCTGGTGGTGTTCGGCACGTCTCGATCGGCGCATATCCTTGGTAGTCATATGCGAGCCTGGTGCACGTAAAGCCGGTTGTCCCGATGCGACCACCATCGTTCGGATTAGTCCCAGTGATTCGCGTGGGGGAGCCGGCCGACGGCTTCGTTCGACGGAGTGCAGGACGTCACGCAGCGAAAAGTGCGTGCGCAGGCCCGCGAGCATTTTCTGGTAGGTCTCGCTGAGCATCCGGTAGGCGAGGGCGGCATTGGCGAAGGTGGTGTCGCCACCCAGCGGCGGGATCTGCACGGAGCACAGGATGGTGATCGACGGGGGTTCGGGTAAGAATGGCGAATCGGTATGCCAGCCCTCGCCGAACACCATCTCCGACCGGTCGTCAGCCTCCTTGATCAACGGGTGGACATTGCGGTGGCCGGGCATGCCCTGCGTATAAGCGTCCTCGGCGAACGGACCGAATCGCAGGCTGAACACCTCGTGGTCGGCGTGCGACAGCGTACCCTGGCCGCGAAAGTAAATCATCTTGTGGCGGAACAGCGCGTCGCGGACTTCCGTGAATTGCTCGCCGCTCATCGTGGCAATCTGAACGCCGACAATCTCCGCGCCCATGGCGGCTGCAGAGCGGCCGGGCTTCGATATGGCGATAGTCGGCCGCGCGATTGTCGAATTGACCCGTCGGATGCAGCCGGTGCATGTGTCTGAACCCTGGCGTGGGCGTCGCGTCGCAAGATACCTGAGCCGACCGGCGGCGGCCATGCGGCCTAGCGCGCCATCGCCGCTACGCCTGGATCAAGGAGTTTGAATACCCATAAGGTCGTACCGGCGGCTGGGTCGATTATTTCAGGCGTAAGGCTCCGGCTGCCGGCGTCGAAGGCACCGCCGCCGCCGGCGACCACGACCACATATTGCACGCCGTCAACACCGTAGGTCGCCGGTGAGGAACTTGGGCTGGCATTCAACACGCTTTGCCATAACACTACGCCGGTCGCTGCGTCATACGCGCGGAAGCGACGATCGCGCGCGCCGCTGAATACCAGGCCGCCGGCCGATGCCAGCAGGGAGCTGGCAATGGGGGCGCGCTGGCGCTTCGACCAGACGACCTGCCGGGTCTTGAGGTCGATTGCCTCGATGCGGCCGAAATTGCCGTCGTTATCGGGTTTCGGACGGGCCCCCAGGCGCACGTCCACTCCACCCGCCGCGATCTTGTCGGCGGCGCGTTCGATCCAGCTGTAATCCATGCAGTCGTTATCAAGCAGCGGCACATAGAGATAATTCGATGTCGGGTCAATCGCCGTCGTCGGCCAGCTTCGTGCGCCCGTCGAAGCAGGGCAGATGACATCGACTCTTTCAGGCTGCGGCTCGAGGCTGGGTTTGATGATCTTCTTGCCGGTTTTCGGATCGATGCTCGCGACGAGATTTTGCAGACCCAGGTCTTTGGAGAACTCATACTTGCCGTCGATCCGGTTGAGGGCGTCGAAGATCGCGCTCTTGCCGCCGGTGACCAGCAGCTTGGTGGGCTTGCCGTTGATCGGCAGCGTGATCAGCGACTGCTCGAATGCCCAGTCGAGATCCCAAACGTCGCGGTTCATGTGCTGGTAAAACCAGCCCAGCTTGCCGGTATCGGCATCGAGCGCCAGCGTCGAATCCGTGTAAAGCGCATCGTTATTCGACAAAGTCTTGCGGGTGCGCGGCGCCAGCAGTGTGCCGACGTCGTACGTGTTGCCGGTCCCGAAATAACACCAGATTCAAATCCGGATCATAGCTGCCAATCGACCATACACCGGAGCCGAAGCGCTCATTGACGGGAGCGCCGTTCCAGCTGTCCCCGCCAGGCTGGCCCGGACGTGCAATGGTGTTGAAGCGCCACTTCTCCTCGCCGCTTTGCGCGTCCAGCCCGACGATGAAGTCGCCGCCGCCGGTATCGATGCCGAGACTCACACCGACGATCACCTTGCCGTGAACGAGCAGCGGGCCGCCGGAAATATGGAAGTAGGCGCCGTCGAACTGCCCCGGGTGCACTCCCAGTTCAGGACTGACAACCGCGTGATCCCAGCGAAGATTGCCGGTCTTCACGTCCAGCGCCACGATGTGCCCGTCGGCGGTGGGGGCATAGAGTTTGTCTTCGTAAATCGCCATGCCTCTCATCCGAGCATCGCGGCCGTTGTGGAGCGGCTCCGGCAGCGATCGGACGTATTGCCAGAGAATGCTGCCCTCGGCGGCGTCGATCGCTTCCACCGTATCGCCGCCTTCGATGAATAGCACGCCATCGTGGACCAACGGTGCGGCCTCATTGGCGCTGGGCGGCAGCGCCAAGGTCCATGCGACGCCCAGATTGCGTGCGGTCCTTCTATTGATCTGATCGAGCGGACTGTAGCCGAGGGTTGCATAGGTGCGCCGCCACATCAGCCAATCGGCGGCCGCAGGGTCCCGCAGCATCGCATCGGAGACCGGCGTGAGCTTGCCGAGCAGCATCTCTCTTCCGGCCATGACGGCATGATATTTGGCGTCCTGGTTGTCGATGAGAGCGGCGCCGACGCGCGGGCTCGAATCGTGCTCAGAGGCGCGCGCAAATTCGGCCGACGGGCCGCCCGCCGCGGGCGCGGGGGACGCTGCAAGCTCTGTGGGGCCTGCTTTATCGCCGCTTTCCCGCAATAAATAGGCTTCAATGTCGGCATAGGTCCTGCTGCCGAGACTGCCTGGACTCGCCGGCGGCATGCGCTTCATGATCAGCGACCAGAGGGCTTCCGGCGACTGATCGTGCCAATGCGCCTTGAAAGCAGCGCCCTTCAACGGCGGAGCGAACTGCCCGTCGTCCAGATTGGGGCCGTGACAGGCGGCGCAGCTTTCCATGTAGGCCGCTTGGCCGCGCGTGGCCTGTTGTTCAGTGAATCCAATCCGGCCGCTGTCGAACAGGGACTGGGCATCAGCGGCAATTCCGAGGACGCAGACTGCTCCCGCCATACATCCCAGGCGGACCGGCCAACCCGGTCGATTCATCACTGGGCCTTCGCCCAAGCTACGATCGCTTTCGAATTATCCGCGCTTCCCCCGAGCAAGTCCCGTGCTTCGGCCCAGCGTCTGCTCGTCAATTCAATGTGCGGACTCTTGCAGCCGAGGCCCTGACTCAGTTCGGCCGCAATATTGGCGTCTTTCGCCAGCAGGCCGATCGTGAATCCGGTGTTGAAGGTCTCGGGCAGCACAAATTGCTTCATGACAACCGTGGATATGAAGGACTCGCCCGTCGACACATTGACGATGTCGACCAACATCTCACGATCGATGCCGTAGCGCTCCCCGACCAACAAGGCATCGGCCAGTACGGCGTAATTTCCCGCGGCCACGACGTTATTCAGCGCCTTGGCGGCATGACCGGAACCTAATTTTCCCACTTCGAAAAACGTGGTGCCCATGCATGCCAAGAGGGGCTTCACCCTCTCGATGGCGGCCGGATCATCGCCGCCGATCATGATCGTCAATGTTCCGGATACCGCTTTGGCGACTCCGCCAGAGACAGGCGCATCGATGAGCGTGATCTTCTTCAGCGCAAGCGCCGCTCCGGTGTCTCGCGTAATCAACGGCTGGCTCGAACTCATATCGACGACGATCGTGCCGGGTTTGGCCGCAGCGGCGATTCCGTTCTCACCGAGCACCACCTCGCGCACCACTTTGCCATCCGGAAGCATGGTCACGATGACTTCGGCGACGGAGGTCTCCGACAAAGAACCAAGGACGGTGGCCCCGCTCTCCTCTGCCGCGCTCGCAGCCGACGCCGGGTTGGCATCAAAGAGGATAAACCTCATGACCGCGCTTGGCGATATTGGAGGCCATCGGCTTTCCCATATTGCCGATTCCGATGAATGCCACTTTCATTCTGCGTTCTCTCCAAATGTCATGGAAGCAGAGAGCCGATTTTCAACCGCCATCATCGAGCAGTTTTCGTCCGGCGTCCTTGAAACGAAGTTGGCACAGCCCCGGCCCCATCAGCCGGTCGGCGAGTGCAAGCGGCGGAATCGTTCGAGCAAGGATCCGTAGATCCTCGGTTCCGCCGGTTGGGCGCGAACCCATTCCAGCACGAGGGTCTCGAAGTCCTCGACTGCCTTCTCGCTGCGTTGACCCATGTGCTCGACCAGGCGGCGCATCTGATGCTCGCGCCGCAAGGGTTGATCCTCGGGCGGCGTCGGCCGATCGTTGAGAATCTCGCCGCGGATGCACAGCATCCTCAGCACGGTTTCGCGCGCCGCGGCGTCTGCGCCAGGCCCAGGGTCGCTGCAGGCTGCGGTGTCTGCGCTGGCCCAGGCGGCGGTGAGTGCCTCGGTGGCGCCTTTCGGGAAGCGCAAAACGCCTGCGATGAAGGTCTCGGCCGCGCGCCTGAGCGAGTCGAGCTCGGACGCCGGCTCCGCTTGTGCCACCGCCGATGCGTACGCGTGGATACGCCGGGCGGCCTCGAGCAGATCTGCGATCGATTGCTCCTTCTCCTGCACTCGCTGACGGGCGAGGGCGCTCTGGACACCTTCCTGCGCTCGCTCGAACCGCGCCCTGAGCGCGCGCTCCTCGCCGCGCGGCAGTTCGCCGAGTGTCTCGAAGGCGGAGCGCCATCCGGCTATCTTGGCCGCGTCGTCGCGCAGGGCCGCGCCCGACCGGCGGGCGAGTTGCTCCAACTCCTCGCAGAGCATGGCGGCGCGGGCCTTGTTCGCCTGAAGACCCGCCGTGTAATCGGTGTGGGCTCGCTGCCGTTTTTGAAAGATCGCGTCGCAGTGCCCGCGAAATGTCTCCCACAGACTCTGCTCCTGGGTGCGTGCGGCCGCGCCCAGCGCTTTCCACTGTGCTTGCAGGCGCTTGATTGCCTCTACAGCCTCGCGCTCGTCCTGCAGGGCGAGGAGTTCGGCGGCGCGCTGGATGAGCAATTGCTTTTCCTCGGCATTGCGGGCGTGCCACGCGGTGAGCCGGCTCTGCAGCCGGCCGATCGTGGCGTCGAACTCCTCCTGGAGCTCTTGGCCGAGCGCGCGCTCCACGGGAAAGTGCCGGCGCCACTCCTGCGGTGCCTCCCGTAGCACGGCCACCAGCGCGCGCCAGTCCGCCTCCTCGGCGCTTTGCGCGATCTCGAAGGCGCGCAGTCGCTCGAGGATCGCCCTGCGCTTCTCGGAATTTGTCTGCCGGAGCTTTGACTGGGCCTCGAAGTACTCGCGGCACGGCTGGTAGGCGCTCTGCGCGGCCTGGTGAAAGCGCTGCCAGTCGGCGTCCGAATCGCTGGCGACGCCTTTGCTCACCGTCTTCCAATCGTCCTGGAGCTGCCGGATCCGATCCGCGAGGGCCTGGGGCTCGAGCGTCGCGTCAATCAGCGCTTCCATCTCCTGGATGAGTGCGGCGCGCTTGGGCGCAGCGGCATGTTCCTTCCAGGCTTTGAGCTCGTCCAAGGCCGCATCAAGCTTTTGCACCTTGTGTGCGAGCGGCGGCGGCAGGTACGGTACCGACGTGAGTTTCTCCTCCAAGGCCCTGCGTAGGCCCGAGGCCCGTCCCGTGCCACCCGCGCGCAGCGCGGCATTAGCCTTGCCAGTGAGAGCGCTGATCTCCCGCAAGGCGAGCGCCGCCTCCGCCGCCTTCTCTGCGCGCGCTTTCTCTTCGGCCTCGAGCCGGGCCGACGCCTCCGCGGCCTCGCGGGCGGAAGTCTCGCGCAGGCGCGCCGACTCGAGCTCTGCGAGATGCAGCGCCTGCTCGCGGGCCGCTTCACGAGCCGCCTGCTCCGATGCACGGGCGGCCTCAAGCGCGAGGCGCCGCCGGTGCTCCGCAATGATCCCCTCACAGCACGCGATGGCCCGCGCCGCACGTTCGCGAGTCTCCGGTACGGCCTGCGCGGCGAGCGACTGCCAGCGAGTATGAAAGTGCCTCAAGGTCGGTTCATAGATCGCGTCGTAGACGCGATGACTGTGCCGTTCGAGGGACTCGCACGCGCCGACAGCGTCGCTCCGCGTCTTTTCGATCCGCTGTTCTTCGGCATTGAGCGCGTCGTACTTCTCCTTGATGATTTTGTAGACGCCCTTGTCCTTGCCGCGCAACTGCTTCACAAGGCGTCTGAGCTGCGCGGGATCCGACACGGACTGCGCCGCGAGTTGTCGGATGCGGCTCGAGGGGCCGTTCAGGATCAGTCCTGCGATTCGCTCGGGGTCGTCGATGGAAGCGAGCGCGCGGGTCAGGCGCTCGGAGTCCCTGCAATAACCCGCCACGGCGAGGAGCGCGGAGAGATTATCCGCAGTCGCACACAGCTCCTCGAAATCGAGGGTCCCCGCATCGACCAGCTGCGCGAGGCGCTGTTGCGCAAGTCGTTCGAGACTCGGGGGTGCTGCAGTCGCGCCGGCGCGAAATCCCGCGAGGGTCGTGAGACTCTCGCCGTGCTCGAGCTTGCGGATGGTCGCCGCGCGCAGCGCCTCGTCCCCGTCGCCGAGCGCGGTAGCGATGAGGACACGCGGCGGTGCGCTCTCGAGTGCCGCGATCGGATCGGACGGCGCAGGCGGATTTTGAGGTACTGCGCGAAAGAGACGCGATAGGGGTCTCGCGAGGTGCTTGAACTGCATCAATTAGTGCCTGTGCCCTGAGTACGTTGTCGCGAAATTATATCGTTGTCTGACACCCGGCAGGGGTCGAGATGGCGTCGCCTGCCCGTGGGCCCGCGGCTCATCGCGGCATTGCACCGCTCCCAACTCCGTGCGTCGTCAGATACGCGACAAGCTTGTTGAGCGCGCTATGCCATCCCACCACGTGATCATCGCGACTGACGACGCTGCTAAAGCCCTCCTGACGCAACGTGAGCTCGGTTCCGCCTCCCTTTTCGCCGAACGTGAGGGTGATGAGGGTACGGCGTGCCGGATCGTTTTCCGCTCCCCAACTGAACGCGAGGGTTTTCGGAGCCTCGATGGCCTGGAAAGTACCGGCCACGGGAACCACACGGCCGTCGGTCAGGTGCATGATGATCCGGTAGCGGCCGCCGATGTGCGGTTCGAGGAGCGGCACCTCGCAGTTGAGACCCTCCGGACCGATCCAGGACTGCCACTCTTCACGATTCAGCCAGGCGTTGAAGACGCGCGCGGGGTGGGCATCAAACAGCCGCGTGATCTCAAGGGTGGTGTCATCGGCGGTGGTCTTCATGGGATCGGTGCTCCCCGGGCGGCGTCGCCGCGGCGATGATCATCCATTCTCGCACGGTCAGCTTGGCAGCTAAAACGCGACCAGCTTGCCGCCGACGAGCATCAGCATCGTTGCCAACAGAAAGCGCAGAATTCGTTCCGGAATGCGGCCGGCGAACTGGCTGCCGATATAAATGCCGGGCAAAGAGCCGACCAGGAGAGATCCCAGCAGGGTCCAGTCGACGCTGCCGAAAAGCCAATGACCAAGCCCGGCGACCAAGGTCAATGGGACGGCGTGTGCCAAATCCGAGGCGACGATGCGAGCCGCGGACAGGCGCGGATACAGAAAGAACAGCGCCGTGATTCCAAGCGCCCCGGCTCCAACCGACGACAGCGAAACGACAATACCCAACACGGCTCCGGTAGCGATCGTGTACGCCGGATGACGCGGGATGATGGGGTCATGTGCTTTGGACAAGCTGCGGAGTCGGCTGCGTAAAGTGAGTGCAATGGCCGTGAGGACAAGAGCCACGCCGAGTGTGATAGTGATGATCCTCGAGCCGCCGAGCCCATCGGTGAAGGTGTGCAAGGCGAATAGTGTCAGGGCAGCGGCAGGAAGGCTTCCTGTCGCGAGCAGGCGCGTAATGCGCCAATCCACCCGGCCCTTCGATGCATGCACGTAGGTCCCACCGGCCTTGGTGATAGCCGCATGCAGCAGATCGGTCCCGACGGCAGTGGCCGGATGAATGCCGAACACCAAGACCAGCACGGGGGTCATCAGCGAACCACCGCCCACACCCGTCAGACCTACAATGGCGCCGACAACAAATCCAGACAGGGCTTGGGCGAGATCAATCACACCCCCACTATAAGATGGCAGAAGGACCCACGGTATGCATGGAGACTCGCTGGGTTAGTACCAATACGCATGTCCATATAAGGGATAGTTCGCTTCGAGCGCGGGTCGCGCAGCGATCGGAAACCCGGCACGCGGCGATAGTTACGGGATCAACGTCAACCCAACCGTAAGCGTCCGCTACGGTTGGAGCGCAACGCCAGCTCGTGAGACGTCGCGCGTCCAGGCGAAAAGGTCCGGCGCGCGCCGTTCCTGAATTGCGAGCAGAGCCTCGCGCAGCTCTTTGGCAACGACATCGATGCGCATCGGCGCATACTCGCGCCCGTCCTGATCGGCCAATGCAGCGATCGGGCTGACGATCGCAGCCGTCCCGCAGGCGAACAGTTCGCTGCACTCGCCGGCGGCAGTTTGAACCAGCAACTCATCGATTGCCATGCGACGCTCCTGGACCTTGAAGCCCAGGTGCCGGCTTAAGGCGAGCAAAGAATCGCGGGTGATGCCGGGCAGTATCGCACCGTCGAGCTCCGGGGTGTGCAGTTCGCCGCGAATTACCGCGAACAGGTTCATGCCTGAAAGCTCTTGGATGTAGCGTTGCTCGTGCGCGTCGAGCCACAGCGCCACCCCGCAAGCGCGTGCCGCCGCGGCGGTGGAGGCGCGCAATGAGGCGGCGTAATTGGCGGAAGCCTTCGCCGTGCCGACTCCGCCGACCGTTGCGCGAACGTCGCTGCGCTCGATGGCGACCCGCATCGGACCTGCGGCATAGACCTCGACCGGATTGGCGATCACCATGAAGCGAAAGCTCTGCGAATTTCGCAGCATATAACCCGCCTCGGTGCCGAAGAGGAAGGGCCGAAGGTAGAGCGAGCGGCCCGATTGCCGCGGAATGAACGGGCGACAGGCGCCGGCGACTGCCTCGATGGCCTCGAAGAACAGCTCCTGCGGGACTTCGGGCATGGACAGACGCGACGCGGAACGCGCGAGGCGCCGGCAATTCTCGTCGGGCCGGAACAGGTTCGGCCAGTCCTGGTGCACGCAGTAGGCCTTCATGCCTTCGAAAACGAGTTCCCCGTATTGCAACGCGCGCGCGCCGGGGAGTATTTCGATGGGCCCGTACGGTACCAGCTCGGCTCGTCCCCATCGGCCGTCGATCCACTCGGCCGTGAACATCACCGGCGCGAACACCGCGCCGAAGCCGAGCTTCTCGGGCAGTTCGAAAGCGGCGAGCGCCGCGGCCACACCGGGCGCAACGGCGAACCCAGGCATTCAGCGCCTCAGGTAAGCATCGGTGCCGGCGAGCCAATCCTCGCGCGGCGGACTGAACACATCGACGTCGAGGGTATCCTCGAGTGCAAGTGCGCGGTGCGGCAGGTGCGAGGGAATGACGATGACCTCGCCGGCGCGCACCAGCAATTCCCGGTCATCGTTCGCGCCAAACCAGAATTTCAGGGCGCCCTCGAGCACGTAGGTAAGTTGCTCGTTCTCGTGCGAGTGCCGCGGCACGTCCACACCTTTCTTTATATAGACGTGTGCGATCATCATTCGCTCCCCGGTGACCAGCCGCCGCGCGAGGCCCTCTTTCAGCGGCTCGGCGGGCAGGTCGTCCCAGCGATGCAGGGTGATGTTCGGAACGCTATCTGCAATCATGATGCATCTCCTCGCCTCATCGGAATCTATCGTCGACCGGTACATCGAGGCCAATGACCAGCCGGTTTGTCTCGTTCGCGAGACCCGTGATCGCCAGCATCTCGTCGAATTGCGCCGCGCTCATCCCCTTGGCGCGCGCTGCGGCGCCGTGAGATGCGATGCAATACCGGCAGCCGTTGGTGATGCTGACTGCAATGTAAATCAACTCCTTGGTGAGGGGGTCGAGAGCACCAGGGCCCATGACCTCTTTGATGTTCGCCCAGACGCGCCGTAATGTCGCCGGATCATGCGCAAGCACTTTCCAGAAGTTATTGATCCAGTCGGTCTTGCGCGTCGCCATGATGTCATCGTACACCGCCCGTACCTCCGGGCTCGCATCGGTGTACTCGATCGGGGCCCGCGCGGCATTCGAGATGGGCGCGCTCACGGGACGACCGCTATTACGCGCGCCGGGAAGCCCGAGCCATTCTCGGGCTTCGGGAAGCTCACCCAGACGATGCCGCCCGCTTCGGGCACCTGGTCCAGATTCGCCAGTATTTCGATCTGGTAATGATTGAGTCCCAGAATGTACGACTCGAGCGAATAGTCGTCCTTGGTCGTGGCGGAGCCGGGGTCCGTGTCCGTCGTCTCGTGCCCCGAGGCGGTGATGCCGCGCTCTTCGTACAAGAGCTTCAGCACCGCGAGGCTCCAGCCCGGGTAATGATAGACGCCCTTGGGATCGATATTCATCATTGCCGCCTGATCCGGCCAGCGCTTCGACCAATCGGTGCGCATCGCGACGAAGGCGCCGCGCGGGATCCGCCCGTGGCGCGCCTCCCAGGCATTGATATCGGCCACCTGCAGCGTGTAGTCGGGATTCTTGGCCACCTTCTCGTGCACGTCGATGACGACGAGCGGCATCAACATGTCCTTGGGGTCGATCTGATCGACGGTATGCAATCCTTCGTGAAAATGCGCCGGCGGATCGACGTGCGTGCCCCACTGGCCGATGTGACAGTACTCGTTGATGCGAAAGCCGTCCTTTTGCACCGTATAGAGCGTCTTGGCGGTCTCGTTCGGTGCACCCTTCCAATGCGGGATGCCCGGCGCAAAGGTATGCGTCAGATCGACGAACCGGTGTGCGCGCACTATTGCGAGCGCGGCGTCCAGAGATTGAGGGGGGTCTGTGTTCGCCGCCGCGGCGCCGAGCGATGCCGCGCCGATGGCGATCGCAATGAATATGCCGCGCGCCAATATCCTCATGACTCTCTCCCGTCGACGAATGAAGAAAAGTGGGCGCCAAGAATAACATGCGATCAAATTCGAGCGAGTTTGCAAGGCTTGCAGGGATGTTCGGCAGCCACCTCGGACTGCTACGCTCCGGAGCATGAGTTCTCAAAACAGGGGCCTCGTCCCGACGCTGGCTGCGTTCGCCGTCTGGGGCTTGTTTCCGCTGTATTTTCATCTGCTGAATCGGGTGTCCGCACTCGAGGTCACCGCGCACCGGGTGGCATGGGCGTGTGTGTTCGTGCTGGTCGTCCTCGCCCTGCGGGGCGAACTCGCCGCGTTCCGCGCGAAACTCACCGACCGCGATCTTCTCTGGCGGCTCACCGTATCGGCAACTTTGATGTCGGCCAATTGGCTCGTCTACGTCTGGGCGGTCATGCATGGCCGCGTCCTCGAGGCGAGTCTCGGTTATTTCATCGGTCCCTTGGTGAACGTGATGTTGGGCGTGGCGCTGCTTTCGGAGAAGCTTACCCCCGCACAATGGGCGGCCGTCGCTCTGGCCGGCGCCGGCGTTGCCTATCTCACGATCATGACCGGCACCGTGCCGTGGGTAGCGCTGGCGCTGGCCTTCTTGTTTGCGATCTACGGCTTGATTCGCAAGGTGGCCAAGGTCGAGTCGCTGACCGGACTCGCGATCGAAACCGTGGTACTCGCACCCATCGCCGCGGGGTACCTGCTGTGGTGTCAATGGTCCGGTACGGGCGCGCTCGGCCATACAGGGTTCGCCATCGATGCCTTGTTGATCGGGAGCGGACCGCTCTCGGCGTTGGCACTGTTCCTGTACGCCTACGGAGTTCGCCGCCTTCGGTACTCGACGGTGGGTCTGCTCCAGTATGTGACACCGACGCTGCAATTCGCCTGCGGCGTGTTCGTGCTGCATGAGCCCTTCGAGCGCACGCGCGCGATCGGCTTCGCGATCATCTGGGGGGCGCTCATCATCTATGCGGGGGAGGGCATGCGGCTCTCCCGCCGACAGCCGCGCGTCTTTGCCTGAGGCTCACCGCCCCGCCTGGGAGATCAGGGCTGCCGGCAGTGCCTGGTGAGCGGCCGAGGCACCATTTGGGGGGCGAGACGCCATCCGCAGTTCCCACAGCCGAATGTGGCGCCGGATTGCAAACAGCCCCACCGCCGAGCGGCGTACAGACTATAATGGCAGGTATGTTGCATGGGCTGTTGGGAATTGACGGGGCGGTGTATGACAGCGAGTGATTGGGACTCGGCGCGATGTAATTGGCCGGCGGCCACGATGTTTGTGCTGACCGCGGCAGTCGCGCTCAGCGTCGTGCCATGGTACGGCTGGAGCCACGGGTATCATGCTGGCGCTTGGATTTGGTTCGCGGTGCTGTTGAGTGTCACCGAGTTGGCGATCACTTGCGGCTATCATCGGCTGTTCGCTCATGCCACTTACGAGGCGCGGCCAGCGCTCAAACTCGCATACCTTCTGTTCGGCGCAATGGCGCTTCAGAACAGCGCGCTTCTGTGGAGCGCCGGTCACCGCACACACCACCGGCATATTGATGATCCGCAGCGTGATCCCTATTGCGCACGCCGCGGCTT
The DNA here is from genome assembly GCA_963843295.1 of uncultured Gammaproteobacteria bacterium. Classification (GTDB taxonomy): domain Bacteria; phylum Pseudomonadota; class Gammaproteobacteria; order Steroidobacterales; family Steroidobacteraceae; genus Bog-1198. The sequence goes on from CAWJJP010000001.1 coordinate 33,971, forward strand.
CTGGTTCTCGCATATCGGCTGGATGCTGCGCAATTACCCGAGCGGCGAACCGGACTTGAGCACCGTACGCGAGCTGCAGCGCGATCCTTTGGTCATGTGGCAGCATCGCCATTATCTGCCGATCGCGCTCGGCATGAACTTTGGCGTTCCGCTGCTCCTCGGTTGGGCGAGCGGCGACATCGTCGGCGTCTTTCTACTCGGGGGGCTCTTACGGCTCGTCGTCAGCCATCACCTGACATTTTGTATCAATTCCCTGGCGCATATCGTGGGCATTCAACCCTACACCGATGAGAACACTGCGCGGGACAACGGTATCGTGGCGCTGCTCACCTTTGGCGAGGGGTACCATAACTTCCATCACATGTTCGCACACGATTATCGCAACGGCGTGCGCTGGTGGCAGTGGGATCCGTCCAAGTGGTGCATCTATGCCCTGCAATGGGTTGGATTGACCAGCAATCTTAAATCCGTGCCCTGGTTCAGGATTCAGCGGGCGTTGCTCGATAACCAGTTTCGACGTGCCGAGCGCCAATTGGCCTCTCAGAGCGGGGGCGCGCATATCGAGCAGTTGAGAAAGCGGATCACCGAGGAATATGAAACGTTTCGAGAGGCCGTCACCGCTTGGACTCAGTTACGTGAGCAGTGGTTGCAGGAAGCCCGCCGTGCAGTGGTCGAGCGCTGGGAGCGTTCGCCCCTGCAGTCCCGGCTCAAGGAGCTCGAACGTGGACTGCGCCTGCAATCGCGTCGCTTGAGGGTATTGAACGCGCAGCTCGGGTAAGGCGACTGCGAAGTCTCGCAGCGAAAGTGCTATTCTGGCGAAATTACGAGAATAATCCGCCACTTGTAATAGCTATCTGAAGTCATATCGCGTGCACCCGCAGGGTTTCAGGGTGCGTGCGCCAGCAAGCCTCGCTCGACGAGCACGGGGGGATGGCGGTGATGCGTCGCCTGTTCCCAACTGTAGGCATAGCCAAGCAGGTCACCGTCCCTCCAAGGCCGCGCGGAAAACTCGAGACCGAAGGGGAGGCCGCCGGGATAAAAGCCGCCCACCACCACGACAGCGGGCACTCCGATCATGTTGACCCAGCTCGTCGCCGAATGCGGACCCTCGCTCACGCGCCCGTTCTGCGGCATGGTCTCATCAACCGGCGGCATCTGGATTGCGGGATAGACGTACCCGTCGAGACGGAGCCGCTCGAGCGGCTCCAAATACGCTTCGAGGGTGCGCCGGCGTGGATCGTAGTAGTTGGTTTTCGATTCCGCGTCGATCTCAACGATGACTTGAGACACGGTCTGCTCGCCGAATCGAGAATAACCCGGCTCCTCGCCGAGGAGAACGGATGCAAGCGGCGAGCCGACCGCCGTCGCATATTCCGCTGCCGAATGGTACTGCGCGGGACCGAAGTTGCGGAGAAAGTTCTCGGCTCCCTCGCGTACATAGGGATACGTACTTGTTCGGCTCGCGATCCGCGCGAAATTCTCCGGCAGGATGGAATCGTCGAACACGACAACGGCACCCGCAACTCGCAGTTCATCGACCGCCTTCATGAAAGCTGCCAATGTCGGAGGCTGCAGGGGGATGGCCTGTGCCGCCTCCAGCTTGGCGGCGTCGTCGTCCGGGACACTCGCCGGTATGCCGTGAAAAGGGATTCCCGATCCCTTGAGAATGAAGGACGGAACGCCGAAGCGCTTGCCCCGCAGGGCGTCTGGCTTCAGGTACTGCGTGTAGGGACCAAGCTGGGCTTTGGTCGCCGCGCCGGCGGTAACAGGGTCCAGCGGATCTTCGCCCACCATGACGTCGAGCGCGATCGCGGCGTCGGTGACCGTGCGCGCAATAGGACCCGTATTGTCGAGCAGCCAGTCGAGCGGCGCGATCCCGGCGATGCTGACCAAACCCCGCGTCGGGAAGACACCGATGACCGCGCTCGTCGCCGAAGGCATGCGGATGGAGTTCCCCGTATCGGTGCCGTTACCAAGCACGGCCATGTTGGCGGTGACGGCGGTCACCGTGCCGCCCGATGATCCTCCGGGGGAGAACCGAACATCGAACGCATTGCCGGTTCTGCCGAAGGAACTGCTGCGATTCGTGTCGCTGTTGGCGAAATCCGGCATGTTGGTATGCCCGATCAGAATGGCGCCGGCAGCGCGAAGTTTGGCGACGATGCCGGCGTCGCGCGGTGCGATCAACTCGTGTCCGGCGATCGTGAATCCTTCCCACCCATCGGTCGTCACCGTGCCCTCGATGCTCGTGTTCGCCTTGATGACGATCGGCACACCCCAAAGCGGGCCGCGAGTCGCATTCCCGCGGGCCGCATCGGCATCCTCGCGCGCGGCGGCGGCCAGAGCTTCGGATTCGAAGACCGTTTCGACGGCGCGATAGATGCCGTTGTAGCGATGAATGCGGTCGAGGTGCCACTGCACAACCTGGGTCACGGTGTACTTGTGTTGCGCGTACAGACTCTGCAAGCGAGGAATCGTCACCTCGAGCAGGTCCCTGTCCATTTCCGCCGTGGATTTCGCCGGGCACGCGGCAGCGAACGACATTGCAAAGAGGCAGAGGAGGGCGCGCGGGGACACTCGAGCGCTACAATCGGGCTGGTTCATAGAGGTTCCCATGCAGATACATTGCAAGATGATTGTTCCATTATCCCTTCTTTGCCTATGCCGTATCGGCGAAGTCTGCGCCGGCGTCGATGTGATCGACCCGCATGCCCGGTATCCCGAGGGGCCATTATGGGACCAGGGGAAACTGCTCTATGTCGAGTACGCCGGCGACGGCATCAAAATGTGGGACGGCAGGCGGTCGGGGACCTATTGGCGCAAAGAGCGATGCGGCGCCAGCGCGCTGATCCATTTTCAAAACGACCATGTCTTGGTCGCCTGTTACGATGGAAATTATCTCGTGGAACTCGACGCTCAGGCACACGAGGTGCGCGCAATATCGAAAGACAGCGCCGGCAAGGGCTTCATCGGTCCGAACGACTTCGCGACCGACGGGCGGGGCGGCGTGTATTTTTCCGCGTCGGGTGCGTATGACATCAATGCGCCGATTACCGGAGCCGTACTTCACCTGTCGGCGGACGGGCAGGACCTGCGTGAGGTCGCGGGCACCATCCACTATTCCAACGGATTGACCCTCTCAAGGGACGGCCGGCACCTGCTCGTCGCCGAGATGCTCGCGGGCCGAATCCTGTCCTTCCCGATCCAGGCCGACGGGAATTTGGGTGCTCGAGTCGTGTGGGCCCGCTTGCAAGATCTGGCACCACCCACCCCGCACGAGGACGCCTATAATGGCCCGGACGGTCTCAAGCTGGGTCCCGACGGCAACTATTACATTGCGCAGAACGGATCGGGTCGAGTGCTCGTGGTGAGCGAAGACAAGCGGTTGGTGCGGACCATCGAAGTACCCACGCCGTACGTGACCAATGTGGGCTTTGGTCCTGGCGGAGCTGACACACTGTACATCACAGGGGCGTTCGAGCAATGGAAGCCCCCGTTTCCCGGGGCGGTCTATCGCTGGACGCGATGATCCGCGGTGCGGCCGCGCCGGGCTGCCTGCGGATTCGCCGACTGGTCGGCTTGCCCGGGTCTTCTCGAGATTGCGTAGGCGCCATCTGACTCTCGCATGTGACGTTGCGAGCTTGGAAGCGTGCGCCTTCCTCGGTAGGGTGTGCCGTCCGATCAAACCAAAGAAAGCAAGGGAATAGTTATGCGATTACATTTCACTGCGGCACTTGTCGCTGCCACGTTCTGCATCGCTGCGTGCAATAACGCGAAATCGCCCGATACGGTGGCGAAAGACGTGAATACAGCTGAGCAGAAAGCCTCTACGGAAGTGACCAAGAGCGAAGACTCGGCAGCTAAGGATCTGGGCGGGGCGGCGGAGAAGGTCGACGATAAGCTCGTCGCATTCAATAATGCGGCCGCAAAGGACGCCTACAATCTTGCCGTTGCAAATGCTGACGGGGACCGCAAGGTGGCGCTTGCCAAGTGCGAGGCCGCGAGTGGCGACGCACAAAAGAGGTGCAAGGACCAGGCGGAAGCGGATTACACCGCAGCTAAGGCGAATGCAAAGGCTGCCGCGGAGTCTCAAAAGCAATAACAAGGAACCCGGGAGAGCCGCCCCTCCGTGCCAGCGGATGGGCGCTTTCCAGTCAGCGCTGCGTGAGCGCAAAGTGCCGCTGGCCTACATCCTGTATCCCGGCTAGGGCCATGGTTTTCGCAAGCCGGAAACCATCATCATTTCATTGCGGTGCCTCTCGGACCCCCGGGTCCCTGGAGTCCCGGCATCTCGAAGCGGGAAGGATGTCGTAGACTCGTGGATGCGGCGAACCCGAATCCGCCGGAAGAAAATGAGGTGCCTATGGCTGATCTGCCCGAGGTTGCGACACGTTCCATACCCTGCGAAATAACAGACCGTGAACGCATTCCGACCAAGCGTTACTACGATGCGGAATTCTATCGGCTCGAGTGCGAGCGCCTCTGGCCCCACGTGTGGCAGATGGCTTGCCGGCACGAGCAGGTCGCCAACGTCGGGGACTGGATCGAATATTCGAACCTCGGCAAGTCCGTCATCGTGGTGCGCACCAGGGATGGGATAAAGGCCTATCACAACGCGTGCCGGCATCGCGGCATGCAGCTCGCGAGAGGCCACGGCAATTGCCAACCGCAAGGTTTCATCTGCCCGTTTCACGGCTGGCGCTGGAACATCGAGGGTAAGAACACTTTCGTGTACGGCAAGAACATTTTCAGTGAGCGGCAGCTCGATCAGGCTGATATCGCGCTCAGACCCTGCCGGGTCGAGCTGTTCGCAGGCTGTGTCTTCATTAACTTCGACGCTGGCGCACCGTCGTTACGCGAGAGCGTCGGGCCACTGGCTGCCGGTCTCGATGCCTTTCAATCTGACCGGATGCGTGCCGAGTGGTGTTACGCGACCGTGCTGCCGGCGAACTGGAAGACCGCGATGGAAGCCTTCATGGAAGGCTATCACGTAATGCGCACGCACCCGCAGCTGCAGGATGCATCACCGGTACTGTTCAATTCGTTGTACGGCATGATTCCGGGCGGGGCAGGGCAGTTCGCCGACCCCAAGCTGGGGATGCGCGAAAACATCAAGGCGCAATTCAAGATGCTGCGGCTACTGAGCGAAGGCATGGCCGGCATGTGTCACGCCAAGGACGTGGCCGTCGCGGGGACCATGTTGGATGTGGAGCTGCCGGAAGATCCCGAACAAGCGATCCTGACCTGGTTCGGCATGCTCAACCATGCTGTGACCCAACAGGGCCGCGCGCGTGGGGAACCGACGCCGGACCTGAACGAAATCGCCGTGAAAACGCCGCTAAAGGCGGTGGAGTTCATCTTTCCCAACTACTTCCTGCTGCCGAACCTGTCGAGCATGGCGGCCTATCGGATCCGACCGCTGGGTCCCGAGAGCTGTCTATTCGAACTCTGGTCGCTGACTCATTTCCCCGCAGGACGCGAGCCGGCTCCGGTGATGGAACCGGTCATGCTGGCACATGACAGCGGCGAATTCCCACCCATCCCGAGGCAGGACTACTCGAACATTCCGCGCCAGCAGATCGGCTTGCACGCCGAGGGGTTCGAATTCATGCGCTTGTCGAAGACCGTCGAGGGATTGATTAGCAACTATCAGCAGATCATTGACGGCTACCTCAAAGGGCTGCCCCTCGATCGCCTGGCTAAGGCAGTGACCGTGCTCAGCGGAAATTTCGACGGGCCAATCCTTGATCTCGGACTCTGACGGCTCGGCACTGGCGGCCGGCGCGGGTCGATCCAGTCTATTTAGTCATCGCCCGTACTTCGCATAATGTATATTATGTTAAATTCCATGTTATCCGAATCTCTGGGCCATCACTCAGCCATCTAATGCTCGCAAAAAGCCACTACTCACGGAGACGGCAACCATGAGCGCTGCGACAAAGAGGAACGCGATCGACAGGCTGCTGTGCTGAGCGATGAAGCCGATGCCTGCGGGACCCATGAGAATGCCTGCGTATCCCAACGTGGTAATTGCAGGCACCGCGACTGCCTGCGGCATGGTCTTTTGCCGTCCCACAGTCGTAAACAGCACCGGCACGATGTTGGAGCAACCAGCGCCGACCAGCGCGTAGCCAAGGAACGCGACCGCCTGAATTGAGACCAATGTTGCCAACGCGATGCCCCCAGCAGCGAGAAGTCCGCCAATGGCGACCACGGGTCGTCTGCCTATCTTGGCGACGACCCTATCGCCAATCAGCCGGCCCAAGGTCATCGCCATCGAGAAGCTCGCGAACCCAAAGCAGCACCGAAAACGAACAGAACAACGGCCAGCAACGGCGCGGATGACACGGTCGCCAGCACTGGCAACGCGCCGGCAGTCGGCATTGCGAATATCGACCCGATACCCAAGCAAAGAAGCACCAGCTCGAGGGTTCCTTTATCCAATTCGGTGTTGGCTTTCGCGAAAGGAACCAAACAGGCCCACGCCGCCGCGACGAAACCAACGACGAGAAACACTAATTTTGTTGCTTGCCGCTCGGTTTTCCCCACAGGCGCCTGTTCAATCGTTGGACCAAAATTTAGTCTAGTCGCTCGGGACTCGCGCAGCCGATCATTTCTTCAACCGTGCACACGCCGACTCCCCTGCCCCTTTGATTGGGTTGCCGACTGATTTGAAATCCGCGAGGTGGATCTTCACTGACGGCACAAAATGTTTTTTCGCGGTAAATCGCATCATGCGTCTGATTTAACATATCGGTGCGTCAATGCTGAACTATTGCTGAGGTCGGAGCCGCCACTCGGTATAGTCACGTTAAGAGAACGACAATTCCTGGGAATCAAATGATCAGTTTCGATCGAACGGATCGGACAGCCGTGTCCGTCAAGCCGCGCGCACCGAGCGTCGGTGTAGATCCGCATGCCGTTCGCGCTCCGAGGTCCATCGCCCTGGGCGTGCTGGCAACTGCAGCCTTCGTCAGCCTTTACGGTTGCGGCGGCGGCGGTGGCGGCGGCTCTTCGATGCCCCCCTCGCTGTCGGTGTCGACGACCGCTCTGCCCGACGGGCAAGTGGGTACTCCGTACAGCGCCACCCTCGCCGCCTCCGGAGGAACTCCATCGTATCAGTGGACACTCGCGAGCGGAGCGCTCCCTGCGGGACTGTCGCTGACGGCCTCCACCGGCGGGATCACAGGTAGTCCGACCGCCGCCGTGAGCAGCGATCCGATCACGGTGCGGGTCACCGATGCGAGCAGCCCCGCTCAGTCGAGCTCGCGCAGCCTCAGCCTGAAGATCGCCCCCGCCGCCCTGGCGATCACCACCGCCTCGCTGCCGCAAGGAGGCGTAGACGTGACATACAGCGCGACGCTCGCTGCCAAGGGCGGAACCGCACCGTACAGTTGGTCGATCACCAGCGGAACTCTCCCGATGGGATTATCGCTCGCGAGCGCGACCGGAGTGATATCGGGTACGCCGGGGGCGGCGACCAGCGCATCGATCACCTTCGAAGTCAAGGATTCCTCGACGCCGGCGCTCACGCAATCCTCGACGCTCGCCATGGCCATCACGGTCGCACCACTCAACGTCACGACCACCTCGCTCGCCAATGGTCAGATCGGCAAGCCGTACTCGACGATATTGACCGCCAGCGGAGGCACGCCGCCGCTCTCGTGGTCGCTCAGCTCGGGGACGCTTCCCGCGGGAATTTCACTGAATTCGTCGACCGGCGCCATTGTGGGCACCCCGTCCGCGACTGCAAATGGCACACCGCTCACATTCACCGTCTCGGACAGCGGCAGTCCTATACAGAGCAAATTGGTGAGCCTCACGTTGAACGTCAGCCCGGCGAATATATCGGTGGTCATCTCTCCGCAAGCCGCGGGCCTCACCGTCAGCCAGACGACGCCATTTTTAGCCACGACCAACGACAACGCAGGGGTGCGCTGGAGTATCAGTCCAAGCGGTGGTTCGTTCAGTCCGGCCGTAAGCCCGAACGGCGCCAACGTGACGCTCACGGCACCCGGCAGTGCCGGTGTATACACTGTTACGGCGACAAGCATTACCGATGCTACCCAGAGCAGCTCCGCGCAGGTCGGCGTCACAAATCTAACCGGCGTGTTCACGTATCACAACGATGTAGCGCGGGACGGCGTCAACAACCAGGAATACGCGCTGACGCCCGCCAATGTGAACACGTCTGGGTTCGGCAAGCTGTTCTCGTGCGCCGTCGACGGAGCCATTTACGGGCAACCCCTGTGGGCCGCGAACTTGACGGTGAACGGCGCGCGGCACAACGTGGTGTTCGTCGCCACGCAGCACGACAGCCTGTTTGCTTTCGACGCCGATGCCAATCCATGCGTTCAGCTCTGGTCGGTCAGCTTGATCGACTCAAACCACGGCGGCACCCCCGGTGAGACGAGCGTCCCCTCGGGGACCACGGGTTATCTCGTCGGTCGGGGTAGCGGTGACATTACTCCCGAAGTCGGCGTTACTGGTACCGCAGTCATCGATCCGAGCGGCATTCTCTACGTCGTCTCCAAATCAGTGACTGCAGCCGGAACCAGCTTCTATCAGCGCCTCCATGCCATCGACGTGACCACCGGCATGGAAAAGTCCGCCTCTCCCGTCCTCATCCAGGGAACATTCCCGGGCACCGGCGATGGCGGCACCACGGACGCCTTTAGCGCAGGGCCGCAGAACCAACGACCAGGGCTGGCACTCGTCAATGGCACGATCTTTGTCGCCTGGTCCTCGCACGAAGACAAACCGCCCTACTATGGATGGGTGATGGGTTATCGCTACGGCACCTCAGGGTTCAGCCAGACGGCGGTGCTCAACGTAACGCCCAACGTGCGGTCTGGCGGCATCTGGATGGGCGGCAGCGCCCCCTCCGTCGATCCCAACGGCTATTTGTACGTGATCACCGGCAATGGCCACTTCGATGCGACGAACGCCGTTGCTCCCAACAACGACTACGGGGATTCGTTTCTCAAGTTGTCGGTCACGTCCAACCCGCCGAACCCTGACGCCGGCCTGTCGATCTCCCAATATTTTACGCCCTCCGATCAACAATCGGATGAAGACAACGACGAGGATTTCGGAGCGGGTGGTGCCGCCGTACTCGCCGATGTGGTCGCCGGCAATCCGGCCACAACCACCCATTTGATCGTCGGTGGCGGCAAGGATGGCAACCTCTATGTACTCAACCGAGACTCCATGGGCATGTTGGGCGACAGCAATGCCTGGGAAATAATCCAGGTCGGCTACGCGATCTACTCCACCGCCGCCTTCTGGAACAACACCCTCTATCTGGCGCCCGTGGCCGGTCCGCTCACCTCCTACACCCTCAATACCTCGAGCACGCCGATCGAATTTGCCTTGCAATCGATGGCGCAATCGCCGGGCGGCGGCTTCGGTTTTCCGGGATCTACGCCGTCGGTGTCCGCGAGCGGCGGCACGAACGGCCTCGTGTGGGTGCTCGACAACAGCCGGTTCTGCACCGACCAATCATCGAGCTGCGGGCCGGCTGTGCTCTACGCCTACGATGCTACGGATCTCGTTGAGCTATGGAACAGCTCACTCGCGGTCGGGGGCGCGGACAATGCGGGCAATGCAGTTAAGTTCGTGGTCCCCATGATCGCGAACGGGAAGGTATACGTCGGCACGCGCGGCAACAATTCGGGCGGCGCTTATGGTTCGAGCACCACGTCGGGCGAGCTGGACGTTTATGGCCTGAAGCCGAACTAAAAAGTCGCGCGGCACAGGTCGCTAAAGGCATCATGAACCATTTTCCGTAATTCACCGGGTCGCGATGTCAAAGTATCAGGCTAACATTTCATGGAAACGCCAAAGCGACGAGCGTTTCCTGGATTCAAAATACAGTCGTGCCCACCAATGGAGGTTCGATGGCGGCGTCATCGTCCCGGCGTCGAGCGCTGTGTCCTCCGTTCCGTCTCCATACTCCAAGGCGGAGAACGTCGATCCCGAGGAAGCACTGGTGGCCGCCGTTTCGTCGTGCCACATGCTCACCTTTCTCCATCGAGCCGCGAGATCCGGGTTCGTCGTGGATTCGTATGATGACCTTGCGAACGGAACCATGGAAACGGATTCGAGAGGCCGGCTGTCTATCACGACGATAACGTTGGACCCCACGATACTGTTTTCGGGAGTCAATCGACCAACTGATGAAATCGTGGAGCGCTTGCATCACGAGGCCCACGAAGAATGCTACATCGCGAATTCGGTGCGCTCGGAGATTACAGTCGCGGGATCGTGGCAGTATAAGGCCCACTGAGACTGACCCGATGTTCGGACTGTCGAAGAACCACCGGCTCGCAGTGGTCAGTCGACAGTCCGTGCAGCGCGTTACGCGTTGGCCCCCTGCATGAACTTCTCGGCCCGGCGGCGCATCTCATCAGGTGGAATATCCTCGATGTGCGTGGCGACCGTCCAGGTGTGTCCGAATGGATCTTGCAACGTCCCCGAGCGATCTCCATAGAACTGATCTTTAACGGGTTGTAACTCCTTCGCTCCGCTCGCGACCGCCCGTTTGTAGACCTCGTCCACCGCATCGACGTATACCATCAAGCTCATCCCGGCTCCGCCCAGTGATTGTGGACTGCGGTGGCCCATTTGAGGATGCTCGTCTGCGAGCATGATTGCCGAATCGCCAATCCGGATCTCCGCGTGGCCGATTCTGCCATCGGGGCTCGCCATGCGCATCAGTTCGCTGGCGCCGAATGCACGCTTATAAAAGTCGATAGCTTCGGCAGCTCCCCTTATGAAGAGATAGGGAGTGACTGAATGATAGCCGTCGGGAATTGACTTGGTGGCCATAGATCTTCTCCTTTCCAGTGGTGGATTGGTAAGACACCGCCATTGTAGAACTCGCTCAGGTCAATTCAAGGATGTTTGGCGCTGGCGCCAGCCCTAAGCGGGCTCGGCCGCTGTGACAATTCCGAGCGATTGAGTGATGCGCCAGCTCAGAATTATGGAGGCGAGCATCAGCAGCGATGCGAGGAGAAAAGGCGCGCCCGGCAAGCCCCACTCCGCGCGAGTGCTGATGAAGACGGCGAAGGTCTGAGTGAACACCGTTGGTCCAATGAGACTTGCCAGGCCCACCAGACTTGCAAGCGCGCCTTGCAGGCGTCCCTGCTCGGTGGTGTCCACCAGCCGCGTCATGATGGTCTGCAATGAGGGAGTGGCAATTCCCCACAGTGCCATGACGGGCACGCCGATCCAGAAAATGGTTCCGCTGGATGCGAGCCCGTAAATGGCAAAACCCGCCGCTCCGAATGTCAAACCCACCGCCATTGCACGCCGTTCTTTGAGCCATCTGACTGCAGGCTTCACCAAGAAGCCTTGGACGACGAGCGAGGAAACTCCCACGCCGGCGAGTACCATCCCAACCGCACGTGTGTCCCATCCGTAACGATAATGCATGTACAACACCGTCGTACTTGGCAGTACGACGTGCGCGAGATTCATCAGGAAATAGCTCCCGGCAAGACCCGAGAGCATGGGATGCGAGCGCAACAGCTTGAGCGCCCCGAGAGGATTTGCGCTCCTCCAGGAAAATGGCACTCGTTTTTCCCGGGGCAACGATTCGGGAAGCACGAACAGCCCCCAGCACACATTGGCTAACGCCATGAAGGCAGAGGCCCAGAACGGCAGTCGCGGTGAAATGGCCCCGAGAAGACCGCCCAATGCCGGCCCGAGTACGAACCCAACACCGAAGGCCGCACCGATCAGCCCGAAGCTCGCGGCACGCTTTTCGGGCGGCGTGACGTCCGATATATACGCGCCGGCAGTGCTGAAGCTTGCCGCCGTAATGCCGGATATCACCCTACCGACGAACAGCCACCAGAGGTTCGGCGCCAGCGCCATCAGGATGAAATCCAGACCTAACCCTGCACACGAGATGAGGATCACAGGGCGCCGGCCAAAATGATCCGAGAGAGAGCCCTGCACGGGTGAGAAGATGAACTGCATCAGCGCCCAGGCTGTGCCGAAAACACCGTACATCTCCGCGGCGCGCGCTGCGCTGCCGCCCATGAAGTTCTGAACCAGGCCGGGGAGTACCGGAATGATCATGCCGAAGGCGAGCATGTCAATGAGCACCGTGACGAAGATGAATGGCAGCGCGGCGTTGCGGCGCTCGAAGGGGGATTTCATGCCTACAAGTGTAACTGTGGTCTCACACCGATCCACCCCGCGCGAATATCACCCCAAAGCGCATCGTGAGGCTTTCCCTGGAAACACTTGATATAGCTTTAACAAACACCGTGTAACTATTTGTATATGCGATATATTATTATCGGATGGTGGTTCGGGTCATCCCCCCGGCTGCACCGTCGTCACGAGGTCTATCAGATCCGGATGGCGCTCGTCACCCGGGCAAATGTGAACTTGATCGTTTCGGCTCGAGGCCCACGTGCGTTAGCGTCGCGCAACGGATTACGTAAAGGACGTTGCATGATAGGCAACAGGCGTCAGACCAAACACACAACAGCAACTGCAGTGCGAGGAGCCTCTCGAGGCCGTTGGCGCTCGGTCGCGATCATAGGGGCTGTTACGGGGTGCGCCGCCGTGCAGATGTGCAAGGGTAAGCGCTATCTTTGTCGCGAGGCACCGCGCCTGCCACTCGAAGGATGCGATGCCACACGTTGTGATTGTAAATACCGCCATTTTCAAGACCGTCGGGGGGCTCCGCGCCGTGCCGAGGAAAAGGGCATGACGCCCACACGTGTGGATAATAATCGCCGTAAGAGTCGCGACCGCCGCGCGAACGACTGATCCGAGCAATCCTTGACGCATGTCACGCGCTGGTGGCGAGTGCTCCAGGATGGTGCATTCTTCGGACATCAAAACAATCGCTTGATATGAAAGTTGAGAACCCGTTCATAGAGTCAAACTCGCTCGCGTTTACCATAAGTCCAATCGCAACATGTCCCTAACGGTACCCCGGGTTTATGCCCGCCAACGTCGCATTCTTGGTCGCCTTTTGTTCCGGATTTATCGGCGCGATTGTCGTGTCAGCCATTGCCCTGCGTTTCACCCGCAAGCTATGGTCCCTGGCGTTCGGCGGCATTCTTTCCGGGGCGGCGTTGGGCGTGCTCGTGTACGTGTCGTGGAGTTGGAGCACGCTCGGCTTTGAATTGATCCAAGTCTGCATGCTGCCGCTCGCAATGCTGAGCCTGCTGGTGGTGATGGCGGCGCAAAATTGGTTCGTGTTCTACGAAGATCGACACGACCTTTTGCAATCCTCGCGACCTGCGCTCGTCGTGCTTACGGCGATCGGCGCGTCTGTGGCCACGTGGCTCGTTACCGGCAGACATTCCGGGTCCCTCATTCTTCTATTGATTTGGGCTGGCGGGGGGAGCTTGGCGATGCTTTGGTGCGTCGATCCCGTGCAGCGTTCGATCGAACGAACCCGCAGCGTGCCCCTCGGCGCTCTGATCGGAGTTTGCAAGGTTCTGCTTCCCTTGACGGGTATCGTCATATTTATTCGCAGGTTTGAAGCGCAGTACTCCCGGCCGGAAGATGTCGATGGTCACGCAGGCATGCTCAGACCGAAGTCGGTCGTGATCAATCTGATTGGTCTGTTCTGGGATCTTGGCCGGCTGGTACTGATGCTCCTGATCAATGGCGCGCGCGTTCCACCCTGCCCGCAATCACTGGATCCCCTTGACATGCTATCGCAGCAAAAGAATCCGCAGTCGGTCACCGGCGAGATGCCACGGCTGAAAAGAGATTCCGTGGTGATCATTTTCGTGCTGGCCGTGCACGTTCTTTGTGGAATACTCATCGCCAAAGCATAACGGCCCTGGCGCACGAGTTCAGACCTCCTTCCTTGGGAAGGACGAGTACAATCCTACGGGAACAATCCTCAAGGTGCCGCCGGAGAGAGGGAATTGCCTGTGATCTACCCCATGTTCGCGATGGTTGTACTCACCGCCGTAGTTCTGGCGACTCTATTTCGGGGGCGCGTCGCCGCGGTTCGTCGGGGCGAGGTATCACTGGCCTACTTTGCGATCTACCAGGGTGCAGCGGAACCCGAGTCGAGCGCCAGGGCCGCTCGCCATTTCTCGAATCTGTTTGAAACCCCGGTGCTTTTCTACGTGGTCTGTCTGGCGTCCATGATCGTCAATGTTGGCGGCGTCGCCATGCAGGTGCTCGCTTGGGTATATATCGCTGCCAGAGTCGCCCACGCATACGTGCATCTCGGGGGAAACCGGATACACCATCGCCTTCGTGTTTACTTCATCGGCTGCCTGGTTCTGCTCGCCATGTGGATTTATCTTGTCGCCGCGGTCACCTTGACCCGAGCCTGATACGTCGGTCGTTCGGGCACTCCTTTGCCCGGCTCAGCGGCGCATTGACGAGGCGACATAATCACCGCCGTTTCTTCGAGTGCATTCCAACATTGTGTGATCGAGTGCGAAAGCATCTTGTGCGGGTCGCCGTTCACTGGCATTTTTCGTAACGCCAGAGGATTGGAGAGCGGAACTCATGTCAAAGAGAACTAACGAGGGTACGAAAGACCGTCCGACGACCGAGGAGGCCGCCCCGCCGCTCCTAAGTGAGAAACTGATCGCCCAGCTTCAAGGGGCTGTAAGTGACGCGCGGCGCAGACGTAAGTCTGACCCCGACGATGCCTCTGCGATCGAAGCCGTCGACCAGATCCGGCTCCCGAATCCATAGCAATCAATATTGATAATCTACAGCCAGCGTCGAATACGTTCGGCGTGCTCGCGCAGTTGTTCCGCATCGACCCGGACTGCAGCGTGCATGAGCAACGGTTCTCCCGGGCGGCGGGGAATGATGTGAAAGTGCACATGCGGAACGGTTTGACCCGCTGCGGCACCATTCACTTGAGTGACCAGGAGTCCGGGCGCATCAAACGCACGTTTCACCGCACGTGCAACCAACTGGGTGGTGCGTATACAGGCGGTGGCCCCGTCAGGCGACAGATCAAACAAAGTCTCGGCCGGCTCACGCGGGATCACTAGTGAGTGACCCACGGATTGCGGCATGAGATCCATGAACGCCACCGTGTGCGCGTCCTCGAAAAGGCGAATGCTGGGCAGCTCGTTGCGTAGAATCCGCGCAAACACATTTTGCGGGTCATAGGCCATACAGTCCGAAGAATACCATGCAGCTTGCGGACCTCGACCCATCCGGTCTCGGTTTTCGAGCGAGCGCCCTAAGACAATTCCTACAAGGGCGGGTGCTGGCAATGAGGTGGGTAGTCCAATATGCTCTGACTCAAGAATAGGATTGCGGCGTGCAAAGTCGCGAACGCTGCGACATCATAGGCGTATGGGGATGGTTGACTGAGAATGGGGCCACCTGAACCTCGAAATGCGCTTGCCTTTCTCAGCGGCGGCGGTGAGGTGGGTGCGCTCATGCGCACACACGACTGGGCGGCCACGAGTCTCGGCCCGGCCGAGCAATGGCCCCAGAGTTTGCGCTCGGCTCTGAGTATTTGCCTCGGGTCAAGCTTTCAGATCGCCATCTACTGGGGCGCGGAGCTCTCGCTGCTCTACAACGACGCGTGGAGGCCCATCCTCGGCACGAAGCATCCGTCTGCGCTCGGGCGCCCCGGGCGTGAGGTGTGGCCTGAAATTTGGGACACGATTGGTCCGATGTTCGCGCATGTTTTTGCGACCGGCGAAGCGACACGCTCGCAGGACCAGCTGCTCGCCATGCATCGGCACGGGTTCACCGAAGAGTGCTACTTCGACTACACCTTCAGTCCGATCCGCGATGAGACCGGCAAAATCGGTGGCATTTTCAACGCGGTCGTTGAGACCACGTTTCGGGTCATCGGCGCGCGCCGCACAGGCCTTCTGCGCGATCTGGGAGAGCGTATCGCGAACGCGCAAAGCACTCAGGAGGCGAGCGCGGCGGCGGTGTCGGTCCTCCAGTCCGGGATTGTCGATCTGCCGTTTTGCCTGATTTACCTGATCGATCCAACGGCGGCAAAAAGTACACTGCTGCTGACGGGAGTCGCCGGCATTCAGGCGGGTACGGCGCCCGCTCCGCTCGAGCTGCCCCTCGGGGAACCCTCTGTGTGGCCGGTCGCAGAGGCATTCAGCCGCACCGGCGCTCTGACGGTGTTCGATCTGTCGAGCAGATTTGGCGTCAAAATTGCCGCTGGACCTTGGCCCGAACCCTGCGATTCGGCGGTGGTCGTGCCCTTGAGGCTGACCGGCTCGCTCGAGGTCGCGGGGGCCCTCATCGTGGGCGTCAGCCCTCGTCTCGCATTGGACAACGAGTACAGTACATTCATCGAGCGCATCGCCGCCGCGATTTCCGGCGCCATTTCGCGTAGCCGTTCACTTGAAGACGAGCGTCAGCGTGCCGCAGCACTCGCCGAGATCGATCGCGCGAAAACGATTTTTTTCTCAAACGTCAGTCATGAGCTGCGCACCCCGCTCACCCTTCTGATGGGCCCGATCGCAGATGTTCTTCAAGACACCGCGGGGCGCGTCGATTCCGATACCCGCCGGATGCTGCAAGTCGCACACCGCAACGGCGCCAGGCTTCTGAAACTCGTGAATGCGCTGTTGGATTTCTCGCGGATCGAAGCTGGTCGCGTTGAGGCTTGTTACGAAGTCGTGGATGTCGCCGCGCTCACGCGCGATCTCACGAGCAATTTTCGCTCGGCCATTGATAGGGCCGGGTTGCGCCTGCAGATTGACTGCGAGCCGGCGCAGGCGCCGGTCTATCTAGACCGTCACATGTGGGAAACGATCGTTCTCAACCTGCTCTCGAACGCGCTCAAATTCACCCTGGAAGGCGGGATTCGTGTCGGCCTGAGAGATCATGGGGGACACGTCGAGTTCGTCGTGGCTGATACCGGCACCGGGATACCGGCTTCCGAGTTACCGCGGTTGTTCGAGCGGTTTTATCGTGTGCCCAATGCGCGGGGCCGCACGCATGAAGGGACTGGAATCGGCCTGGCGCTCGTGCAGGAATTGGTCCGGTTTCACGGCGGAACGATCGCGGTACGGAGTCGGCCCAATGAAGGGACCACTTTCACCGTATCCATCCCAACGGGTAAATCACATCTTCCGCCGGAGCGCATCGCGGCCGCGCGCTCGGCGCAATCGGCCTCCACCACGACGAGTGCATTCGTCGCGGAGGCTGAACGCTGGGTACCGGATGTCGATGATGTTCAGTCGAGCGAATCCGCCCTGTTCATCGCCCCATCGGCGCGGATGGGTGAGGGCGACGGAACACAAATCGAGTCGCAAGGCATGATCGTTCTGGCGGACGACAATGCCGACATGCGGGAATACATCTGCGGGCTGTTGTCGCGGCGGTTCTCCGTCAGAACTGCCTCCGATGGAGGGGAAGCGTTGGAGATGATCCGACGCGATCTGCCCGATCTCGTGCTGACGGACGTGATGATGCCGCGCCTCGACGGCTTCGGACTATTGCGTGCGATCCGTGCGGATGAGCTCACGCGCGAGCTACCGGTAATTCTGCTCTCTGCGCGGGCCGGGGAGGAGTCGAAAATTGAGGGCTTGGAGGCGAGCGCGGATGACTATCTCGTCAAGCCCTTCAGTGCCCGCGAACTCGTCGCGCGCGTCAGCGCTCAGATTACGGTATCAAAAATGCGGCGCCAAACTCGCACGGAACTCCGTGAGGCCGACCGTCGCAAGGATGAGTTCCTCGCGACACTGGCACATGAACTGCGCAACCCGTTGGCTCCGATTCGACAGGCGACCAGGATCGCCTCCATGCCCGGTGTCACCGAGGCGCAACGGCGCTGGAGCAATGACATCATCCGCCGCCAGACGCAGCATATGGCGATGCTGCTGGACGATCTGCTGGATGTTTCCAGAATCACCCTCGGCAAACTGGAATTGCGCAAGACACCCGTCGAGCTTGCCGCAGTGATCGATACGGCGATCGAAACCGCGCGACCGCTCATTGACTCCCGCCGCCACACCCTGAGCGTCGAGGTGCCGAAACAAACCGTATCGGTCATCATGGATGCCCTGCGGGTATCGCAAGTCATCGCGAATCTGCTGACAAATGCCGCGAAATACACGGATTCCGGTGGGCGAATCAGTCTGCGGGCATATCAACAGAACGGTGACCTTGTCATCTCGGTGGGCGACACGGGACTCGGAATCGCCGCCGAGAAATTGTCCACCGTGTTCGAGATGTTCTCACAAATCAAGTCGCCCATAGACCGCAGCGAAGGGGGGCTTGGAATCGGGCTCGCCCTCGTGAAGGGGCTCGTGCAGTTGCACGGCGGAACCGTTGTCGCGCACAGCGCAGGTCTCGGTCAGGGGAGCGAGTTTACGATACGGCTGCCGGTCGCCGACCCGCTGGCGCATGCGGGGGGTGAATCAGCGATGCTTGCGGAGCCTGTTGTCGAAAACCGGCGCAAGGTACTCATCGTCGACGATAATCGCGATGGTGCCGAAAGCCTCGCGATGCTGCTCTCGGTTGACGGTCATGAGGTGCGATTCGCCTGCGATGCGGAACAGGGTCTTGCGCTTGCAGAGTCGTTCAACCCCGAGGTTGCCCTGCTCGACATCGGGCTTCCGAAACTCAACGGCTACGAACTCGCCAAGCGTTTGCGCAAATCAAGATCGGCCGCGACCTTGAAGCTCATTGCGATCACTGGGTGGGGACAGGCCGACGACAAGCGGCGTGCCGCGGCGGCAGGCTTCGATCATCATCTCACGAAGCCGGTTGATTTCGATCTCATGAGAGCGATCCTCGCCGAGGGAAATCAAGGCTGAGCAATCAACGCGCGCCCTGACCTGAGCGATCGAGGTTCCGCCTCGGCCTGGGTCAGGCTCCGCTGCGTAGCAGGGCCATGAGGTCGAGCACCGGGACATCCTCCAGAGCGAGCACCGCATCGCGGATCCGTTCCGCCTGAGGGACGGGAAGCGTCATGGTTGCCGCGGCCATGAACTTCGATGTGACCGCTTCGGTCCCCATCGAGCGCTCGCCGGCGCCGCTGTTGACCCTGATGTGACGCCTGAGAACGCGGCCATCGCGCAGGGTGAGTTCGATGCCGCCGGAAAAGTAGGTCGGAAATGCGGTTTCCGGATCCGCGCGACACCGCACTTTCAGGGCGAGCGCCAGGACCTGCGGATCGGCAAGCGCCTGCGGCTGCAGGTCGGGTAGACCGAAGCGGCCTTTGAGCAGACAGACCGCGACCACGAACTGTGCGCTGAACTTCGCCTCGTAGTCAGTGGTCGGTCTCTCCTTGAGCGCCGCGGGTTCCGCGATGATGTGCAGGGTCGGCTGCGGCAGGAAGGCCTCGACCTTGAGGATGTCTCTCGTATCGATCCGGCCGTGAAGTTCGATGGCCGCATCGGCACACCCATGGATGAAATGACACACAGGATACGGCTTGAGTGCTGTTTCGCCGAATCGCCAGACCTCACCGAGACCAGCCGTCAGCTCATCGAGGTTGACTCGCGGAGCCTCACCCTGAAGATGGGTCTCGAAAAGACCGAACTTGCCCTCGTAGGGCCGCGAGGGGCCGAGGAAGCCGTGCTCGGCCAAACGGGCAGCCGTGATGCCCGCCACCGCCGCCCAGCCGGGGTGGAAGCGCTTTGTCCACGCGCCTTCCTCGAGGAACACCTGGATGCCCGAGGCGGTGCTGCCCGCGATTCCTTGTGCAGCGACAAGTTGGTCTTCGTTGAGGTGCAGCAGCCTACCGGCAGCGATCGCCGAGGCGAAATGGGCTACGACGCCTGTCGCATGAAAGCCGACGTGGTGGAAGCCGCCCTTGACGGCCGCGCCGATGCGGATGGCGGTCTCTGCGCCCGCCAGGTAAGCGCTGAGCAGAGCCTCCCCGCTTGCGCCGAGAGATTCGGCGAGCGACAGGGCGCAAGGCAGGCTCGCGGCGGTGGGATGCACGATGCTGGACAGGTGGGTGTCGTCGAAGTCCAGGCCGTGGATCAGAATACCGTTGATGAGCGCCGCGTCCCGAACCTCCAGCCGCAGCGCGCGGCCGAGCACCGAACAGGCACCGCCCGCTCCCATGGCCGCAACGCCGGCGACAGCGCGACGGCCAAAGTCGTAGGCATTGGACGCAAGGCCCAGGCCCAGGCCGTCCAGGATATGCAGCTTCGCCCGATCGCGGACCGATGCGGGCACGTTCGCGAGACGCAGCCCGCAGCGAATCTGGAAAGCTTCCTGCTCGGCAGCTCGGACGGCGGAACTTCCATGCCTGCTCCGCTCAGGTTCGCACGGCGAAGGGGTCGCGCCGATCGGTGGAGAAATCGATCATCACGTTTTTGCTCGCCAGGAACTCATCCAGCGCCTGTTCGCCCTTCTCGCGTCCAAATCCGCTGTCCTTGAAGCCGCCAAACGGCACCTGCACGGCCAGCGCCCGGTACGTGTTGACCCAGATCTGGCCGGCCTGCAGCGCGCGCGTCATGCGCAGCGCCCGCGGCAGGCTCTCGGTCCAGACGCCGGCGGCGAGCCCATAGCGCGTCCCATTGGCAAGGCGAAGCGCGTCGTCCTCCCCATCGAAGGGGATCACGGCGAGCACCGGGCCAAACACCTCCTCCTGCGCAATTTCCATCGTGCTCTGCACGTCGACGAACACCGTCGGCTCGATGAAGAATCCGCTGTCGAGACCCGGCCCCCGCGCCATCCCTCCACCGGCAACGGCCCGTGCGCCGTCGGTTTTTGCCCGCTCCAGGAAACCGAGAATGCGGCGGAAATGCGGCTCGTTGGCCGCGGTACCCATGTCGGTGGCCAAGTCCAACGGGTCGCCCAATCGCACTGAGCGCGCACGGGCGGCCAAGGTTTGCACCAGGCTGTCATGAATCGGGCGTTCGACCAGCAGCCGCGAGCCGGCGATGCAGGTCTGGCCCGAAGCGCCGAAGATGCCGGCGAGAACGCCGTCCGCGGCACGCTCGAGGTTGGCATCCGCGAAGACGATATTGGCCGACTTGCCGCCCAGCTCCAGCGTCACCGGTATCAAGTTCCGTCCGGCGGCGGCGGCAATCTCCCGGCCGACGGCGGAGCTGCCGGTGAAACTCACCTTGGCAACGCCGCCATCGACCAGCGCCCGGCCCACCTCCGCCGGGCCGCACACCACGTTGACAACACCCGGGGGAAACCCCGCGGCTTGAAGCAGCTTGCAGAACTCGAGCGTCGTCACCGAGGCATGCTCGGAGGGTTTGACGACGACGCAATTGCCCGCCGCCAGCGCCGGCGCGAGCTTGTTCGCCAACAAACCCATCGGCGAATTCCACGCCGTGATCAGTGCCACCACCCCGAGCGGCTCGCGGGTCGCGTAGTCGAACACATCACGTTGGTCGAGCGGAATTTGGCGTCCCCAGAGTTTGTCGGCGTAGCCTGCGAAAAACCGGTAATGGCGTGCTGCAAATACCATTTGCGCCTGCGTTTCGCGGATGATCTTCCCGTTATCGGTGCTCTCCAGGCGGCCCATTCGGGCAGCGTCGTCATGCAGCAGATCGGCCAGCTTCAGCATCAACCTGCCCCGTTCATAGCCATTCGTGCGGCTCCAGATCCGCTCGAAGGTGTCACGCGCTGCGGCGATGGCCGCAGCCACATCCTCAGGCTCGGCCTGAGCCACGGTCGCCCAGGTGCGCGCGGTAAACGGATTGGCGGAATCGAAGCGGCGGCCGCGGCGTCCCTCGCGCCATTCGCCGCCAATGTACAGGCGATAGTGCGGAACGTCGCCCGGTTCGGACGGTTCACTCTTGGTCACGACAAGTCTCCTGCGGATTCTGAATACATCACCTCGCCCTGGAAGAGGCGGCGGGCGGTTCGGTATACGCTCGCGTGCAGCACACGGCCCTCATGCGGGTCCCGTTCGGCCTCGACGATGACGGTGCCGGAGGCATGGCCGATCCGCAGCGGACCCGTCGCAGAGCTGCACAGCAGCGCCGGTAGCGTAGCCGGAGTACGGCATGCAACCGCCACACAAAGCGCCGATGTGATCGGGATCGCTCGGTGGGGCCGACCATTCGACAGCATGCGCACCGCAAGGTCTGCCTCCGTGGCGGAACGGACAATTCCAGATTGAGTGTGCCAACTCTGCGGCGGCGCCACGATGCCGATGAACGGCACACTGCGTGAGGCTGCTGCCCCTTCGAGGTCCGATGCCAGCCCCATCCGGATCGAGGCCTGCCGGCGTAAAGCCTCGAGATCGGCCATCAGCGCATTGTTCTTCGCGATGTTTTCGGGCGGCTCGTTGCCAATCAATCCGAAGTCGGCCGCATCGACGAATACACAAGGATTGGCCGCATCGATGAGGCTCGCATGGACCGTCCGACCGCCCGGCAAGGAGAGACTATCCACCGGCGCGCCCGTTGGCAGGAGCTTTCCGGTACGCGCTCCCGCCAGGTCACGGAACTCCAGACGGATGGTCGCACCGGTGCCGGATACCCCATCGATGGCGAGCGGGCCGCGCACCGCCGCAAGCCCCCGCTCGATCGCAAAGCGTGCGACGATCAGCTTGCGGGTGTTGGTGTTATGAATCCGCACCGTCGTCGGCCCGTCCCCGAGCGTCTTGACGAGCCCCTCATCGACGGCGAAGGGCCCGACCGCTGAGGACATGTTTCCGCAGTTGCCGCCGTAATCGACGGTCGCATCATTGACGCCAATCTGCGCGAAGGTGTAGTCGACGTCGGCTTCCGGGTGCGTCGGCGGAGCAATGATGCATACTTTTGACAGTGACGAGACTCCACCGCCCATGCCATCGAGCTGACGGCCGTTCGGGTCAGGCGCGCCCATCACAGCCAGGAAGATCGGCGCCCAGCGCTCCTGTTGCTCCGGCAGGTCGCGGCGGTGGAACATCAGAGCCTTGGAGGTCCCGCCGCGCATGAAGACGGCGCGTAGACTGTGCAGCGGCATCGTGCG
The DNA here is from genome assembly GCA_963843295.1 of uncultured Gammaproteobacteria bacterium. GTDB lineage: Bacteria > Pseudomonadota > Gammaproteobacteria > Steroidobacterales > Steroidobacteraceae > Bog-1198. The sequence continues at coordinate 56,846 of CAWJJP010000001.1, forward strand.
ATTGCTCCCCTCTTAACTGGAGTTTTTGCCAAACAGCATCTGCACCCGCAATTTGGCTGCGTTGCGCACATGCAGGCGAGCGGCCTCCTCGGCAACCGCCGCGTTACGTCGCGCGATCGCCTCGACGATCTTCTTATTCTCCTTCCAACCGGACTCGATCCGCCCCGGCATGGAATAGGTCGTCGTACCGAGCAATTCCAGCGCGTCATTCAGCGAATTCGTTGCCCGCGTCAGGAACTCGTTGTGTGCCGCAGAGGTAATCGCCTCGCGCAAGCGATCGTTCAGTCGCGCCGCCGCAGCGGCATCCCTCGCGGTACCCTGCTGGGTGGCCAGTTCCTGCAGCGTTTGGATCTCCATCGGTGACGCCTGCTCGGCGGCAAAGCGTGCGGCCACACCGGCCAGAATCTCGCGCATGGCATAGAGTTCCATCACACGGCGATGCGTCAACTCGGTCACGACGAAGCCGCGAGGCGGTGCTACCTGAGTCAGCCCATCCGCCTCGAGGCGCTTCAGCGCTTCGCGCACCGGGGTGCGACTGACACCGAGCCGCTCGGCCAATTCGACCTCGCGCAGTCGATCGCCCGGCTTGAGCTCCTGGTTACGGATCGCCGAACGCAGCGTCCCGTAGACGAAGTCGGGCAGCGAATCGCCGCCATCCGAGACGACACTGATGCGCTGCTTATTCACTCCTGTGTCCTCTGCCACGCGAGCAGGCGGCGCATGCCCTCTTCGATGCCGACCTGCGGCTCCCAGCCGATCTCGCGCGCTGCCTTGTCCCTGCTGAACCCCAGGCGCGTGCCGGCGGCGGAGCGAACGGCCCGGCGGTCTTCACGATACTGCGGCTTCAGGTCGCTACGGCCGCAAAGTCGCAGCGCAATGCCGGCAACCTGCGTCGCCGTGGTGTCGACGCCGGTCGCGATGTTGATTGCATGGCCATGCGCCGCGCTGTGCATCGCGAGCACACAGGCCCTCGCCACATCCGTCACGTACACGTAGTCGTGCACCTCGCTGCCGTCGCCCTCGATCACCGGAGCTTCGCCACGACGGACCTGGTCGCAGACGTGTGCGACGAAGACCGCATTCACGGCCCGCGCGTGCTGGCGCTCACCGTACACGGAGGCAAAGCGCAGGACATTGAACTGCACTCCATGCGACTTGGCATAGCGCGCGCACGCCGCCTCGCCGATCAGCTTGCTTGCCGCATACAGTTGGGATGGAGGCTGCAGTCCGGTGCTGAGATAACCGCTCTCCTCGGTGATCGGAAACGTCGTGGCATTGCCATAAACCGCCACGGACGAGGAGAATACGATGCGGCGCACCCCGGCGAAACGACACGCTTCCAGCGTATTTGCCATGCCGAGTACGTTCACCGACAAGCCCGCAATCGGATCCCGAGCCATCGGCAACGTCAAGAAGCCGGCCAGTGCAAATACACCGTCAGCTCCCTGCGTCGCCTCGAGCAAATCCGGCAGGCGAAGGATGTCGCCACGCACGCTCTTGACCCGCGGATCACCACTGAGGTGCGCTATCGTCGAAGGCGTCCCCAGCGAATAATTGTCGAGCAGCCGCACCTCCTTGGCTCCTCCGGCCAACAAACCATCTGCAACATGCGACCCAATCAGGCTCGCACCACCGGTGATGACGTAGATCCCCTCGCTCCCGCGTGTGCTCATGTGTTTGCTCCTATGCCTGCGCGGCGGGCCGGCATTCGCATGCATAGTTTGCAGCTGAGGTGCCTGCGAGGCGTCCGAATACCGCACCGGACATCAGTCCGGCGCCGCCGAGATAGTTGCCGTAGAAGAGGCCACCGACCAGCTCGCCGGCCGCGAACAGACCTGGAATCGCGCAGTCGCCGGTATCGAGCACCGCGGCGCGATTGTCGATGCGCAGGCCGCCGAAGGTGAAGGTGATGCCGCAGGTAACGACGAAGCCGGTGAATGGTGGTTTGTCGATCGGTAGCGCCCAATTGGACTTCGGCGGCCTGATACCCTCGGTCTTCATGCCATCGAGTATCGAGGGGTTGTAGTGGCCCGGCCGGCATGCGCCGTTGAATTCGGTCACGGTTCGGACCAGTCCCTGCGGGTCGATCTCCAGACTCGTCGCGAGATCCTCGAGCGTGTTCGCCTGGTACTTGGTGACCTGCCGGATACGATACTCGTCACGAACCATATCGATCGTCTTGGCGTCGAAGATCTGGACCGCCGTGCGCTTCGGCTGCTTCATCACCTCGCGCCCGTACTTGGCGTAGGTATGGTTGCGGTAATCGGCACCCTCGTCGATGAAGCGTTCTCCGTCGAGGTTGACTACGATGCCGATCGGGTATGAATGCTTCTGGAAGTTGTCGAGAACCACGCGATCGCCAAACGGTGGTGCGCTGATGTCCCATTGGACGGCGTGACAGGTGGACCAGCCGCCGAAGGGCTGCGCGCCGATATCGAGCGCGGCCTGTATACCGCGGCCCGTGTTGTGCCGCGTGCCGCGAACACGGCAGAGCTCCCACCCCGGACCCAGGTAGCGCGTGCGCATTTCCGGGTTGGATTCAAAGCCGCCGCAGGCAAGCACGACGGATTTCGCAGCGATGTCCTCGTAGCCGCGAGGACCCTTGACGCGAACTCCGCTGATGGCACCGTCGCGCGATTGCAGCAGCTCGCGCATCTCGGTCGCGTAGCGCACCTCGATGCCCCGTTTCTCCGCGCGCTTGAACAGTGCGTCGACCAGGCCCCAGCCTCCGCCCACCGCCTCAATGTTGACGCCGCCGTAAAAATGGTGTTTTCCATCAACCAGGTACGACTGGCGGCCAAACATCGGCAGGAAGCGCACCCCCTGCGATCGCATCCAGACGATCGTCTCGCGCGAGCGGCCGATGAGGATCTCCGCCAACTCATCGCTGCTCTCTCCGTCGGTGACCCGCATCAGGTCATCCAGATAGGTCTGCCGCTCCAATGGTGGCATGGCGATGCGTTCGATCTCGGCGGCAGACAGGTCGACCAGCACATCCTTGCGCAGATCGTCGATGCCGGAATGCACGAAGCGAAACCCTCCGGCCGTGAAAAGGGAGTTGCCGCCGCGTTCATCCTCGGGCGCCTTCTCGAGCACCAACACTTCGGCTCCGCCATCGCGCGCGGAAATCGCGGCGCACAACGCAGCGTTCCCGGCGCCCACGACAACCACATCGAATCGTCCGGCTGCTTGTTGCACTCCAGAATCTCCAGGCGACATTGTATACAGTGGCGTACGGTAGCATACTATTGCTACCCGCACGAGCATCATCCGTCGTACGACGATCTTCGTGGCAACACCTGGTCCAACCCTGCGAGGGAACGATGAAAATCGGCGTTATCTACCCGCAAACTGAGCTACGGGGCGATCCGGTGGCCGTGCACCGTATCGGCCTGGCCGCCGAAGAGCTGGGCTATGATCATCTTTTGACCTACGACCATGTCCTCGGCGCAACCCACGACCGTGAGCCGAAGCTAACGGGCCCCTACACGGACAAGCACCCGTTTCATGACCCCTTCGTCATGTTCGCGTATCTCGCGGGAATGACACGGCGCATCGAGTTCGTCACCGGCATTCTTATTCTGCCCCAGCGTCAAACCGCGCTTGTTGCCCGGCAAGCGGCTGATCTTGATCTTCTGTCGCATGAGCGCTTCCAACTCGGCGTCGGCATTGGTTGGAACTATGTCGAGTACGACTCGCTGAGCCAGGATTTCCATAGTCGCGGCAAACGCCTCGGCGAGCAGATCACGCTGCTGCGCCGTCTCTGGTCAGAACCCCTCGTCGATTTTAACGGCACGTTCGATCGGATCGACCGGGCGGGCCTGAACCCCCGGCCGCGGCGCATCATCCCCATCTGGTTCGGTGGTTTTGCGGATGCGGCGCTCCGCCGGGCCGCCGCGCTCGGGGACGGTTTCATCTTCGTCGACAGGGCTGGAGATCCGCTGGAGCTCGCCTCGCGCATGCGGCAGTTCTTGAAGGAGGCGGGGCGATCGGAGGCCGGCTTTGGGCTGCATTGCAATGTTGTTGCAGCGAAAAGCCCGCAAGCCGTCGTCGAGACGGCTTCGCGCTGGCGCGATATCGGAGGGACTCATATATCCGTCGCCACGATGGGTCAGAACTTCACCACGATTGATCAGCACATCGACCACATGAAAGCGGTGGCCGACGCCGTCCACCGCGCGGGGTTGCAGCTTTGAGAGCGGCATCCGCGCAGCCCATCGTCACGCGACCCGTCTGAGCTTCAAGGCAGCGGTATGAATTCCGTCTCGCCCGGCACCGGCGGGAACTCTTGCGCGCGCCAGCGGCTCTTGGCGCTCTCGATGCGCTCGCGCGAAGAAGCGACGAAATTCCACTCGATGAATCGCGGTGTGGCAAACGGTTCACCGCCGAGCAGCAGCATGCGCGAAGCGCTTGCGGCGCAGACCGGGACGGTAGCCCCGGGCTTCAAGATCGCGAGTTGACCTTCGTTCACTTGGGTATCGCCGATGCTCAGCCGGCCCTCCACGGCGTACACGGCCCGATCCGCATGCTCCGGTGGTATCTCGAGCAATGCTCCTGGCGGCAACTGAGCGTCGACATACAGCGTGGGCCAAAGCACTTGAACCGGTGATCTCGCCCCGAAAGCCTGGCCCGCAATCACCGCAAGGGTTGCCCCGCCCACGTTGAAATGCGGCAGCGCCGCGGCCGCTGTGTGGGCGAAGGATGGTTGTCCCTCCTCCTTGCCGTCCGGCAACGCGACCCAGCTCTGGATGCCGTGAATGTGAGGACCCTGCGGGCGAGCCTCCGGAGGCGTCCGTTCGGAGTGCACGATGCCCTCCCCCGCACTCATCCAATTGACGTCACCCGGCTTGATTTCTTGCACTGAGCCCAAGCTGTCGCGATGCAGGAGCGATCCCGCAAAAAGGTAGGTAACGGTCGCGAGCGCAATATGCGGATGCGGTCTGACGTCGATGCCTTCACCGGGTTGAAATCGAACCGGGCCGAGGTGATCGAAAAAGATGAAAGGCCCGACCATCTGCCGTGTCCCGGCAGGCAAGACGCGACGCACCACAAAGCCGCCGAGATCGCGCTTGCGCGAGTCGATCAACTGTATGACTGCCATTAGGTCACCCGCAATCCGCAGAGTTTCGTCACTTTAGCACTTGAATTGCCGCAACCTCCAGCGAACCCTGGGCGGACTTTCTCGCAATGAAAGATATACAAATGTCATAACCGATGGCTACTATCTCACTGCGATAGCGACTCAACGCAACAACCGCAATAGGTGCCCAATAATTGCATGAACAATTCGAACTCCCCGTCCAGCCCCGCTTCGCCCCGGGTCATCCTCAAGCTGAAGACCGGCGCGCGAAAATCGTCAAGGGAAAGCAAGACGCCGCCCACCGCGGAGCTCAAAGACAACAGCAAGCTGAAACCTGGCGCCCACTGGTCCGATGAATATAAGGAACGCATGCAAGCGGACATGGATGCTCTGATTTCGCGCTGAGTATTCTCGCGAGCCCGCCCGGGCTGGTCATACGATGCACGGCCCGCGCTGCGCTGTTACCATTCGATTCGGTTGACTCGTGATGGACCTTGCGGGCATGACGGCAATTGTATTGGTACGGCATGGTCACGTGCCGGGAATCCTACCGGAGAGATTTCGCGGCCGCGCGGACCTCGAATTGACCGATTGTGGAATCGCCGAGGCGAGTTCCACGGCTGACTGGATTGCCAGATTCTGGCGGCCGACGATCGTCTATACCAGCCCGCTGAAGCGCTGCAGGGATACCGGAGCGGCGATCGCGAAGCAGTGCAGGGTGACGTGCGAAATCCTTCCCAGCCTGAACGACCTCGACTATGGCGAGTGGCAGTGGCAGACGCATGCGGCAGTCGAGGCGGAATGGCCGGTGCTCTATCGGCGCTGGCGCGAAAATCCTCACCTCATGCGATTTCCGAAGGGTGAGTCGCTGCAGGAACTCGTCGCGCGAGCCGCGGATGCGCTCCGATTTGCAGTCGACAAGCACCCGGCGGAAACCATCGTCATGGTGAGTCATGACAGCGTCAACCGGGCTCTGTTGCTGCAGATGCTCGATCAGCCGTTGTCCGCGTATTGGAAGCTCTCGCAAGACCCCTGCGCGATCAACGAAATCACCGTGTCAGGCGATCGAATCGTGGTCTTGCGTGTCAATGAGACGGCTCACTTGCGCGTGCTGCCGTGATTTTCCCCTGAGAGAGTGATTCTCTGCGGGGTGCGATTCTCCGCGGGTGCGATTCTCCGCGGGTGCGATTCTCCGCGGGTGCGATTCTCTCGCGGCGCTGCATCATTGTTTGACCTTGTGCGTGCTCATGTACCCGAGGTATGAGATCAGATCCGCGAGTTCGGCATCTTCGATGACCGCCTGCGGGAACCCTCGCATGACCATGCCGGGCCAGATCCGCAGGCTCGCGGGATTTCGAATGAGCGCGGTAAGCGCCTTCGGTTCAAAGTACTCGGTTGGATTCCTCGGGAGATTGAGGTCCGGTCCGATCGACGCCGTCCCATTGCCGTTCATTTTATGGCACGCGAAGCAATTCTTCCGAAAGGATCTGAATCCGTTTTGAACGTTGGGCGTCGCATCAGCGGTGGGGAAAATGTTGGGAAACACGTTGTGTGCGTCGGACAGAATACGAATTGATACGATCCCGTACGGCCACTCCTCCGGTCCTATCCTCGATGCTCGGGGATTCACCCAGACTAGATAGAACGGACCAGCTGAAGTTTCTTTTCCGGCGAGCTTCGGCCAGGGGTTGTTCGGGTCCTCGATCGCCAGAAAGGCTTTCGATGCCTTGGGGTCCGCGCTGAAGAGCCGTGCCTTCTCCAGATTGGCGGAGAATCCATCCGAGCTGTTGAATTGAACCACCGCAAACTCCGGCATCGTCGAAGCGTTGAGCAAATTGGCGATCGGAATCGCCTTGAATTTCGTGAATCGCTGCTTGTATTCGCTGTCCGTTATGGAGATCGTCTGAAGGTCGGGCCGCGACAGCAGCGCAGGCGGTGAAAAACTCAGCTGCTCCTTGCCGGTACTAATTTCCAGTGAGGCTTCCGCCGCGAGCACGTCCAGAGAAACCAGAACGAAAGCCATCAAGGCCCATTTCATGTGAATTCCTTCGCGGGAGCGGGGGTTTCGGCCTCGCGTCGGACGACCACGCTGTCCGAGCGGCACTGGACGGCAGCTCAAGCCCCCTCCGAGGTCGATCGCGCGCTCGCGCCTCGGTGGGCCCTTTCGAACAGATACCGGCGCATCTCCACACCGGGCGCATCGGAGGCGATGGAGATTTCATAGCGATCGGGATCCGCTGCCGCGAGCACTTCCTCGAGCAGCGTCAGGGCATGAACGTCCTCGCGAAATGCCGTCATCAACTGCTCACGCATGAAGGCCGTGACACCGTCATCATGCAACGCGAAATCACGGCTGTGCACGATGAAATAGTGGGTACTCCCATGGGTTTGCGGTGTCGGCACATGACACGTCCTGATCTCATAGACTGGCTGCTCGGCCTGTGCTACTTCCGCGTCGAAGAATCGGACGCAGACAACATGCAGCCCGGGAGCCCTGAATTCGGAAGTCGCGACGCGTGCGGCGTGGTCATGCCGCAATCCCGTCGGCTCGGCCCATACGGGGGGTAATCGCGTCGGCGAAACGCTGCGCGTGATGCGGAAGCGGCCGTCTTTGGATTGAACTTCATAGGGCGCTCGCGCGTAGTCCGGGGTGCCAAAGCTGCCTGCGTGGATGTATGAAAGGTGCGTCAGGTCGAGCAGATTCTCATGCAGACTCACGTAGTTGCATTGCAGATCGAAGTAGTCCCGGGAGGATGCCCATCCGTCGCTTTCCAGCCAGGCAGTCGGCGGGATCAGATCGGTGTCAGCCCTCGAAGGGTCGCCAAACCATCCCCATACAAAAGGGCCCCGCTCGGCGAGCGGGTACGTTCGAACGCCGATGCCTGCGGGACAATGGATCTGCGAGGGAACCTCGATGCAATCCCCGGCCTCGTCGTACCGCAAGCCATGATAGCCGCATACGATGGTGTCTCCATCGAGCACTCCGGCGGAGAGCGGATAGGAGCGATGGGCGCAGCGATCTTCCATGCCGATGGGTTTGCCGCCCCTCGTTCTGAACATGACCAACCGTTCGCCGAGCACGGTGCGCTTGAGCAGAGCCCGAGCAATCTCATCGGCGAACGCGACCACGTACCATTCGTCTTTGATGAACGGTGTGTCCCGGTCGGCCATCCGGCGCATCGCCTTCTGGGAGACTCGAAGCAGCGACGGCTGAGGCACGGTCATGATGAACTCCACTCTATGGCCAACGGCAGCCGCATCGTACCAACTGAGTCCCCCAACCCTGGTCGATGCCTGCGCGTCAAGGTACTACGATTACATTACCGATGATCTGCCCGCTCTCGACCGCTTCGTGCGCCAAAGCGGTTTCATCCAATGAATAGCGGGCGGCAACCCGATGGGCCAGTCGGTCCTGTTCGAGCCAGTCGGTAAGATCGGCGATCGCGCGTTCTCGCACCGATTGGCTCAGTTCATAGACGATGAAGAAGGAGGCCGTGACGCCGTGGATCAGCCAATCGCGTAGCGGCAATTTGGTATTCCAATCGGCGGAGCCGTAGACGATCACCTCGCCGTCGCGACGCAGGCAGCTGGTATAAAGGGGGGCGTTGGCGGCCAGGTCGACCTCCAGCACCCGGTCAACACCGACCCCGCGGGTGATTTGCCGAACGCGATCGCCTACCGATTCCTTCTTGTAATTGATCACCTCGGATGCGCCCGCCGAGATCGCCTGTTGCGCCTTCTCGTCCGATGACACCGTTGCGATGACCACGGCCCCCGCCTGGGTTGCAATCTGACAAGCATAATGCCCCACCGCCCCCGCCCCGCCCGCCACGAGAATCTTCAGACCGCGAACATCGCCGCCGAAAAAAACCGCACGGTATGCCGTTAGCGCGGGTATGCCCAGGCAGGCGCCCTCCTCGAATGAGGTATTGTCCGGCAACCGGACGGCCTGCCTCGACGGCAGTGCGACGTATTCGGCCGCCGTGCCGTGAGCCCGTTTCCATGCGGTATTCCATAACCAAACGCGTTCGCCCATGCGGCGCGAGTCGGCGCCGCCCCCGACGGCTTCGATGATGCCGGCTCCATCGCTGTGCGGGATGATTTCCGCAAATGCCAATGGGCCTGACTTACGCGACTTGACGTCGGAAGGATTGACGCCCGAGGCATGCACGCGAACCAGCACTTCGTTTTGCGACGGGACTGGTTTCGGCTTCTCGACGATGCGTATCACATCTCGTGCCGGGCCGGGAACCGAGTAACAGGCGACTCGCACTGCGCATACTCCTCGAATAAATCCTTTGGAACCCTGACCGGGCGATCGCGCCGTTGCTTGGCGCGAGTGGCGCCCTAGGGCGCGGATTTTTTGAATATCAGCACGAAGCGATCCGTCTTGCCGACCATGGGTCCCTTATAGGTGAGTTGCTCGCGCGCATCGTCGGGCTTTCTCAATAGATCGCTTTTCGCCACGACCTTGAGCCCATGAGCCGCGAAATCCTTGATTGCGAACTGCTCATCGATGCGATGCAATCGCCCCGCATCTGCGCTGCCGGTTCCCGGCTTGGCAGAGTGATCGACCAGCAGCAAGACGCCCGCCGGCTTTAGGGCTCGCACCAACTGATCGAGCACGCTACCCACATCGACCCTCGGCCATTGCCCCTCGGGATCCACCCAATAGAGGTCGTGATAAACCTTGATCAGAAGAATGGCATCTTGACTCGAAGCCGGCAGATTCATGTGATTGAGATCGAGCGTCTCGTGCTCGACATTGGGCAATCGATTTCCCGCGAGTCGCGCCGGAAGATTGTCGCTCCAATGATCGAAAGCCTCGTTATTGATCAACAACACCTTGCCGGTTGGTCCCACGAGATAGCTCGACAACTCGCTGTAATAGCCGTCGCCTGCCAGCACATCGGCAACCTTCATTCCGGGCTTGATTCCGGTCAGGCGCAAAATTTCCGCCGGATGATCGATCGCATCTCTCTTTAGATCCGCCGCCGGGCGGCCCGGATGTGCAACTGCTGCGTCGAATCGGTCCGCCGAACTGGCATGAAGGCTCGCCGCCAGGCAAAGCAGTGCAAATATCGACGAACCGGCTGAGATGAGCCCGGCAGGCGCGTTGCGCGTCATATGATCTCCCCGTCCAACTCTTCCCGCATCCCGAGTGACGGTACTGCAAATTCGCCCATTTTGCGAGATCCACCCCCGCCTTGGGCAGTCCTGGGATTGCCTCCCCATGCCCCACAGCGGTGATTTTCCGTCGGTCAAATCCGGCGGTGTCGCAGCGCTGCGACGTTGGTCGGCATGATCGCGAATCGCGTACATTCTCGCCGTGATGTGCACCTGTCAACATTGCCGCCGTGTCCCTCAGCATGCCGCGGGCCAGCTTGTGCGATGGCGTCAGGGCACCTTTTCAGAGGCAGGCCGATATGCGACCCTTGCATCTCGCGCAAGACCTTAATCTGTCGGCTGGAGACTCATTGCTGCAAGCCAGAATCGATCCGTGGTGCGTGCTTCTTGCGAGCCGCGAATACGCGCAGCGCCCGGCCGGCGCGACGCAAGAGCACAGCGCGGCGCTGGAGACACCGTCTGCGATGGTCGCGAGAGATCCGCTGGCGCAGACGCTTCGACGCGCCGCCACGGTGTCCCCGCTCGGCAGGATCGGCGCGGTCGTCGTGGAGCCGGCTCGTCATGGGCGCCTGAGCGCAATCAAAGAACTCCCGGTTGGCAACATTTTCGTGCAGCCCAGGCATCAGGGAACGGCATACGAAGTGTTGCTGGCTCTGCTGCAGCTCGAGGGCCGCGTCGCACCCGCGACACCCATCATATTCCTGCCTTGTGACCATGTCGTGAGCGATGAGGAGGTAATGACGCGTTCGCTCGTGGATATGCTCGAATGGATCAGCGACGCGCCGCAGCCGGTTTACTTGCTGGGCACCGTGCCGGAGGGACCTCACGATCAATTAGGCTACGTCGTTCCGTGGCACGCGGCACCGCAAATGCCGACGAGCGTGTACGAATTTGTCGAAAAGCCGGACGTACTGCAGGCGCGCAAGCTGATCAATTCCGGCGGCCTGTGGAATACATTCATCTTTGGGGGCACATGGCTCTCCATCTTGCAACTGTTTCGGCCGCGATTCGATGCGACGATCGCGGCTTTGCGCGGTGCTGTGGAGGCTGCATCGAATGCGACAATCGAGCATCGCTCCCTCACCGACACGTACGATCGGGTGACACCCGTTGATTTCTCCCGCGACTTGCTTTCGACCCAAGTGGGCAGTCTCAACGTTCTGCGCCTGCCGCGTTGTGGCTGGTGGCCGATGAAATCGCCAAAGCGCGTTGCACGCATTGGCGATGCTGCCACACCGGCGGTCAACGCACGCCGCGAGGCCGATGAGTCTCAGAATGGCCACGATCCTCGTCGTCATCAGGACGCTGCAGGCTGATCCAGCAGTCCTCGCATTTTCACGACCGTCGTTGATAATTCCAAGATAGTTTTATATAGTATTGTCAGACTGTTACAATACTTATCTAAAGTATACACATCATTAGCGGGCAGCGGCTTTCCCGGCCACGCGGCGAGGGTTGTTTGCTTCACTATTCCTTCGTTCTCGTGCCCGATTGAGTACCGTATCGTATCGCGATGATCGTACGATTGATGAGATGACCCACCCCAAAGACCACCGGCAAGTCTGTCAGAGAGACCGTGCCTCTTAACACGACCTGGCCGCTGTTCCTCGGCATGGGTGCGCTCATGCTGGGCGCCGGCCTGCAGAGCACGCTCCTCGGCCTGCGCGCGACCCTCGAAGGGTTTACGCCGGTGGTGACCGGCGCCATCATGTCTTGTTATTACGTCGGTTACGTGTTCGGAACCTTGATTGCTCCGCCGCTGCTGCGCCAGGTCGGTCACATCAGGGTCTTTGCGGCCCTGGCGGCGGTCGCGTCGATGACGATCCTCATTCAGGGATCGTTCGTGAATCCCTTCTCCTGGGGTGTACTGAGACTGGTCTCAGGCATTTGTTTCGCGGGCATCTACGTGGTCGCCGAGAGCTGGCTCAACGATCGTGCAAGCCGGTCGAACCGCGGCACCCTGTTTGCGGTGTACATGATCGTCTGTTATGTCGGTCTCGGCGCGGCGCAGTTCCTCCTTGTGTTGTCGGACCCGCGTACACCCAACCCGTTCATGCTGGTCTCGGTGCTGATCTCCTTGGCGATGGTTCCGATCGTCCTTTCGGCGCGCCAGGTGCCGGAACGCGCGACGCCGCGCAAGGTGCGCCTGCTGGAACTGTATCGCGACTCGCCGCTCGGCGTGGTCGGTGTCATGGCATCGGGCCTGATTTCATCGATCATTTTTTCAATGGGACCCGTCTACGCGCGACTGAGCGGCCTGGAAACCTCGAGCGTCGCCGCCTTCATGGCGGTGAGCATTCTGGCGGCGGTGGCGACGCAATATCCGGTTGGACGCATGTCGGATCGGATGGATCGCCGCACCATGATCGCCGCCGTTTGCACTCTCGCGATGCTTGTTGCATCGAGCATCGTGATATTCCGCGATATGCCGCATGCTTTGTTCCTGGCGCTCGCCGCCCTGTTCAGCGGATCTTCCTTGACGCTCTATTCGCTGTCCGTATCGCACGTCAATGACAAGCTCGAGCCCGCGCAAATGGTCGCTGCCAGCAGCGCGCTGCTCCTGTTGAACGGGTCGGCCGCCGTCATTGGACCCGTGCTGGCGGGCAGCGTAATGGCCGCTTTCGGACCGAATGCTTACTTTGCGACGCTCGCGAGTCTCACCGGTGTGTTGGCGGTATACGATTTATGGCGCAAGTGGCGGCGCAGGCCGGTACCTCCGTCTCAACGAGGTCCTTTCATCGGCGCGCAGCCGAGGGCATGAGCGGCTCTCATGGTCCGGCGGTGAGAACCTCGAGGCGCGGGTGGGCAGCGATGCCGATGACGGCCATTCTGTTGGCCGGATGTTTCCTGTCGCTCGCTTGCCCTGCGCAGCAGGCGCCACCTTCCCTGATGGACGAGGTCGTCGTAACCGGCGAACGCACCGGCCCCGGAATGTGGCACGTGCATCACGGCTCGGCGCAACTGTGGATCCTGGGCAGCCTGTCGCCGCTGCCGAGGGGAATCACCTGGAAAGCGAACGACGTGGAGCGCGTGCTCGATACCACCAACCGCGTGTTGGTGCCCAAGCCCATCGAGATCGGCATCGTGAGAGTACTCTGGTTGTTGATCACCGAACGCAAGCTGTTGATGGTTCAGGGCGGCAAGAGGCTCAGGGACGTGTTGCCGCCGATTCTCTATGCGCGCTTCGCAGCGCTGCGAACCAAATACACCGATGATCCGGATAAGTGGGAGCGATATCGACCCATCATTGCAGCCGCGTTTCTGCAGCAGGCCGCGTTTCATCGGGTGGGTCTGTCGGCGCGCCTGGATCTCGGTGCCGCCGTACGCACACTCGCAAAGAAGCATCACGTGGCGGTGGACGAAGTGAAGATTGCCGGCGTGGGCGATGTACTGGAAGCGCTGAAGACCATGCAACCGGCGACGGAGAACACCTGCGTCGAAGCCTCACTGGTGACGATCGAAAGCGGATTGCCGCGGCTGATCGATCGTGCGCAGGCATGGGCGACGGGCAATGTGGAGCGCATCGAGAATTTACCTGAGCCTGCGGAGGTGAATGCTTGTCTCGCCGCGCTCGACACCGCGTCCGCAACGGGCGATCTCATCGCCCGCGTGCGCCGCACCTGGCTCTCTTCCATGGAAACGTCCTTGCAAGGGAGTGGAGTCACATTGGCGGTGGTCAACATCGACATGCTGCTCGGGAATGGCGGTCTGCTGCAGGAGCTTCGAAAGAAAGGTTATGAAGTTGATGCGCCATGACGGCGTCATGCATCCCGGGCGCCGCCGCGGCGTCCACGATATGATCGACGGGTCGCGACGCGAACGACAAAGCCGGGCCACGGCTCACAACGGGAGTTAACCATGTCGGGATTGTTCTCTTCGGTCACCGGGGCGCATGCCTCAATGCGATCGCGGACGGGTTGTCTTGCGGTTCTTGCTGCGACGTGCAGCGCCGCGGCGCTTGCTTCGAGCGGGCCTCTGGCAGTGCCCGCCTCGCTCGCAATCGATCCGGCGCCGCTCGCGGCCTTCGATGCGGACATTGCCGCCGACAAATTCGCGCTGGTGGACAGCCTGCTGGTCATGCGGTGCGGGCAGGTCGTGTTCGATCGCCAATATCCGCATGATTATGGGCAGATCTATTCCAAGGAGGCCCATGAGAAAGGGCCCTTGAATGCACGCCTCAGCGGCCCCTACAATTATTTCGATCCCGCGTGGCATCCTTACTATCACGGCACGCAGGCGCATTCGATGCAGTCGGTGTCAAAAACCGTGACCTCGGTGCTGATCGGAATCGCCGTAACGCGCGGCGACTTCAAGGCTCCCCTATCGACGCCGGTGCTTCATTATTTCGACGCGAAGAAGGTAAAGAACCTCGACGAGCGAAAACGGCGCATGACGGTGCAAAACCTTCTGACCATGACCAGCGGACTCGACTGGAATGAGGACGTCGCCTACGCCGATGCCGCGAATCCGTCCGACCTGATGGAGGCTACCGACGATTGGGTCCAGTTCGTCATCGATCGGCCCATGGCGACGGAACCGGGCACCGTGTTCCAGTATTCGAGCGGCGCCACGGAGCTGTTGGCTCACATCTTCAAACGCGAGACGGGCACGGACATCGAGGAATACGCGCGCCGATTCCTGTTCTCGCCGCTCGAGATCCGCGAGTATCACTGGAAGCGAACGCCGCTCGGAGTGGTCGACACGGAAGGCGGCCTGTTCCTACGCACGGAGGATCTGGCCAAGATCGGCCTGCTGTATCTGCAGCACGGCGTGTGGGCCGGTAAAAAGATCGTATCGCCCGACTGGGTGCGCGATTCGGTGACACCCAAGATCGATGCCCGCGAGGGCTTCAAGTACGGCTATCTGTGGTGGCTGCTGCCGTATGGAGAGCCCGCCAAGATGGCGTGGGCGGCGCGCGGTTTCGGGGGCCAGCGATTGCTGGTGTTTCCCGAGGAGAATCTCATCGTCGTCTCGACGGCATGGCACATTCTCAAGGATGCTTCGATAGAATTCGATGTCGTGCGACGCATTCTGCCGGGTGTTCATCCGTACCAATGCAATGCGCATTGATCAGTCGCGCTTCCTGGGCCACGCCCCTGTTCCGCTGGTCATGATTCTGGCGTTCGGTTCGGGAATGCGCTCATCGGCCGCGATGCAGGACTATCCTCATGCCGGAGAGCCGATCGGCTCCGTGCGCCAAATCTACGACGGCGCGCTCACGCCTGATCTCGCCGTCAACACCTTTCGCAACATCGATCGACTGTTTCCGTCCCGCAGGATCGAGCACGGAGACCAGGTACTGCCGCTGCCCCCCGCCCCGCACCGACTCACGCAACTCAAGTTCAACTCGCGCGGAAAGCATTGGGATTTGTTCGACTATCTGGCGGTCAATCGCGTCGCCGCCGTGCTCGCGCTCAAGGAGGGCCGCGTCGCTCTCGAACTGTACCAATACGGCAATACCGAAAAGACGCGCTGGATGTCCATGTCCGTGGCGAAATCGATCACGTCGACATTGATTGGCGCCGCGATCAAGCAGGGTTACATCGGCGGCATCGACGATCCGGTCACGAAATACCTGCCGACGCTTGCCGGCAGCGCTTACGAGGGCGTCTCGATCAGAGACCTGCTGATGATGTCCTCGGGCGTGCGCTGGAACGAGACGTACACCGATCCCACATCGGATCGTCGCCGACTGCTCGAGGTGCAAATCGCGCAGCGGCCCGGCGCCGCTCTCGAGCTGATGAGGAAGCTGCCGCGAGCGGCGGAGCCCGGCACGGTGAACAACTACAACACGGGCGAGACGCAGGTTGCGGGCGCGGTGCTTCACAGCGCGGTCAATCGCTCGCTCTCCGAATATCTGAGCGAGCGCATCTGGAAGCCCTTTGGCATGGAGGCCGATGCGACATGGTGGCTCGACTCGGCTGATGGCACTGAAATCGCCGGCAGCGGTTTCAGCGCCACGCTGCGTGACTACGGACGATTCGGACTGTTCTTCCTCACTGGCCGCGCAGGTGGCGAGGATGTTCTTCCCGACGGATGGCTCGAGGAGGCCGGTGCGCCGCAGCGGCTGAAGAATGGCAGTCATGTCGATTATGGCTACTTCTGGTGGCCGGCAATGCCGACGCCGAATGTTCCCGACCCGCAACGCGCGTTCATGGCGCAAGGCATCTTCGGCCAGTATGTGTACCTCAATCCCAAGGAGCACGTCGTCGTCGTCGTCTGGAGCGCGCAATCGAAGCCCCAAGGCATGGATGTCATCGACAATCTCGACTTCTTCGCTGCCGTGGCAGCGGCTTTGCATTAGCCAGTTGCCGCGGAATTTACCTCAGCAGTATCACGGATTCCCCCGACCGCAGGCCGGCCGCGTTCCCCTCATCGGTATCCACGTGAAGCTCCAGTCGATAATTGGGTGACACGCGCACCACCACGTCCCGAAACAGCATTCGGCGCTCATTGCTTTCCACGGCCAATTCGATCCGATCCTGCTCCTTATAGCCGAGGACCTCCGCATCGGCGGGACTCATGTGAACATGTCGCAGCGCACAGATCACCCCCGACTCGAGCTGCACGGAACCCCGCGGCCCCTCGATGAGGATGCCCGGTGTCCCCGCGAGGTCTCCGGATTCCCGCACCGGGGCGTTGATTCCCAGCGTGAGCGCATCAGTGCGCGACAACTCCACCTGGTTCACCGCGCGCGCCGGCCCGACGATGCGAACGTGCGGTATGCGCCCATGCGGGCCGATCAAAGTCACCGTCTCCTCGGCCGCAAATTCGCCGGGCTGCACCAGCCCGGAATGCACATGGAGCCGGTATTTGTCGCAAAACAGGGCTTCGATGACCGAAGCCGTGAGATGCACGTGCCGTGCGGAGATGGCGACGGGAATCTTCACGGGCGCACCGTCCTCCCGGGCACTGCGGACTGGCTTGCCTTGCTCAACCGACGATGGATCCATTCGTGGCCTCCTCGAGGCAAATGATGCCTGCGGCTGACGCTCGAGTCCCTGAGGGATAGCCGAAAGCGGGTACGCGCAACTCCTTGGACTTGCTGCATCGAATCCGATGGCGACGCACAACGATGAGTCATCACCCCCTATAATCGACCGCTCGCACCAGTCCACACGAACACTGCGGAGAACGGGAATGATCGTTTCGACTTCAAAAAATGCCGGCGTAGCGACAATTGCAGTCGACAATCCCCCCGTCAACGCACTCGGCAAAGCCGTTCGCGAAGGGCTGGCGCAGGCGCTAACCGAGGCAATTGCCGATGCGCAAGTCGGTGCGATCGTCATCGCGTGCCGGGGACGGACTTTCTTCGCGGGTGCCGACATCACCGAGTTCGACAAGCCGCGGGTGGGCCTGTGGCTGCCCGAACTGTGCGATCGCATCGAAGCCAGCCCCAAGCCGGTGCTCGCCGCCATCCACGGGACGGCGCTCGGAGGCGGCCTCGAAGTCGCCCTTGCCTGCCACTACCGGATTGCCGTCGGCTCGGCGAAGCTCGGTCTGCCGGAAGTCAAGCTCGGGCTGCTGCCCGGGGCCGGCGGTACCCAACGGCTGCCGCGGCTCGTCGGCATCGCCGCTGCGCTGAGGATCGCCGCCCTCGGCTCTTCCATTGCTGCGGGTGAGGCGCTCGAGCTGAAGCTCATCGATCGGCAGGCTGCCGAGGGGTCGCTGAACGAGGAGGCCGCGGCGTTCGCGCACGAAATCGCAACGGTGAGACCGCTGCCTCGCACGAGCGAACGCCGTGTCGCCGAGGATCCCAGCGCCGTGGCCGCCTTTCGCAAGGAGCACGCACGCAAATTTCTCGGCTTCGAAGCGCCGGATGCAGTGATCCGCGCGATCGAGGCATCGACACTGCCGTTCGGCGAAGGCCGGGAGATCGAGCGCGCTGAATTCGAGCGCTTGCTCGCGGGACCGCAATCGGCCGCGCAACGCTATCTTTTCTTTGCAGAGCGGCAAGCCGCTAGAATCGAGGGTCTCGATGCCGCGGTGAAGCCATCGCCCATTGCAAAGGTTGGTGTGGTCGGTGCGGGGACCATGGGCGGCGGCATCGCCATGAACTTTCTGTCGAACGGCGTTCCGGTGCGCCTGATCGAGCTGAATGCGGAATCGCTGGCGCGCGGCGTGGGTGTGATTCGGAAGAATTATGAGACGACGGCGGCGAAGGGCCGGCTCACCGGCGCACAAGTCGAGGGCGCCATGGCGCTGCTCTCTCCCGACACGAATTTGGCCGCCCTCGCAGACTGTGATTTGATCATCGAGGCGGTGTTCGAAGACATGGCGATCAAGCGCGAGGTCTTTCAGAGGCTCGACGCGGTCGCCAGACCGGAAGCGATTCTCGCCACCAACACGAGCTACCTCGATGTCGATGCCATCGCCGCGGCAACCCACCGGCCGGGACGAGTGCTCGGCCTGCACTTCTTCTCTCCCGCCAACGTCATGCGCCTTCTCGAAGTGGTGCGGGGTAGGGCGACCGAGGATGCGGTGCTCGCCACCGCCATGGCAACGGCGCGTCGCATCGGCAAAACCGCGGTGGTGGCGCGCGTATGCGACGGGTTCATCGGCAATCGCATGCTGAAGCCGCGGCAGCTGCAGGCGATCGAGTTGCTCCTCGAGGGGGTGAGCGCCGAACGAATCGACCGCGTCATCACCGACTTCGGAATGCCGATGGGTCCGTTGCAGCTCACCGATTTGGCGGGCGTCGACATCGGCTGGCATCGCGATCCGAAGCGTATCGAGACTGTGCGCGAGGCCTTGTGCGCGGCCGGCCGCTGGGGCCAGAAAACCGGCAAAGGGTTCTACGACTACGATGCGGCCAGGCGCCCCACAGCGTCGCGTGAAGCCAACGCCCTGATTGCCGAATTCGCCAAACGGCGCGGTTATGTGCCGCGCGAGGTCAGCGATGAGGAAATTCTGGAGCGATGCCTGTACCCCATGATCAACGAGGGTGCCAAAATCCTCGACGAACACATCGCTCAGCGCGCCTCGGACATCGACATCGTCTGGACGGCAGGCTATGGCTGGCCGACCTATTTGGGCGGCCCCATGTTTTGGGCTTCGCAGACCGGATTGGCGACCATCGTCGCGGGCTTGCGGACGCATGCACCGCGCTTCGGGACCGCTTTCAGCCTCTCACCGTTGCTCGAACGATGCGCGGCCGCCGGCAAGGGATTTGACGCTGCCTCCTAGTCCGAGCCCCGCGCAACGCCTTTCAGCTGGTGCTGATAGTCGCCGGCATCGAAGTGGCCCTGGGACTCGGCAATCAGTCCGTCGGAATCGAACCGCCAATCCTCGAAGCCGCTGATTCGGACGGATCGCCCCGATCCCCCGGGACCCGTGCTGGTGCCGGTGAGCGTCCAATGGTAGGTAACTCGGGTGTCGTTGACGGTGAGCCGGTCCATCCGGACCCGGAGATCGGGAAACGCGGTCATGAACCCTTGAGCAGCGGCGGTAATTGCGATTCGCCCGACCGCCGGGTCGTCGTCATTGATCTTGAGCGATCCTCGTTCGGCAAAGAACGATGCGACGCTTGCCGCATTCTGGCTGCACCAGGCCGCGGTGTACCGCAGCGCAAAGTCCTTGATCTGCGTCGAATCCATCTGAAATACCCCCTCCGCCGTCTGTAACTACCGCACTGCTACATCACGATCACGAGCTTTCCGGTGGCGTTGCGCTCGAGCAGCGCGCGGATGGCCCGACCGCCATCGGCGAGCGCATACCTCGCGGAGATCTGCGGACGGATCGTTCCGCGCGCGTATAGATCGAAGAGTTCATTCATGTTCTCGCGGTGCCGGTCAGGCTCGCGCGCCGCGAACGCTCCCCAGAACACCCCGACGATTGAGCAGTTCTTGAGCAAGGTCAGGTTGAGCGGCGGAGCCGGTATGCCTGCCGGAAAGCCGATCACGAGATAGCGCCCTTGGTAGTTCATGGCACGCAGCGCCGGTTCGCAGTAATCACCGCCCACTGCATCGTAAACGACGTCGGCCCCACCGCCGCAGATGCGTTTGAAGTCGCTGGACAGGGCCCGGCTCTGCTCCTTCGACAGGGGTCCAGCCGGATAAACGAGCGTGTCGTCGGCACCGCAGCGCTTGGCGAATTCCGCCTTGTCCGCCGATGACACCGCGCCGATCACGCGCGCCGCAAACGCTTTGCCGAGTTGGATCGCGGCAGCCCCGACCCCGCCGGCGGCACCGAGCACGAGCAATGTCTCACCGCGCTTCAGGGCGGCGCGATCTTTCAGGGCGTAGTACGAGGTGGCGTAGGTAAGTACGAAGCCGGCGGCCTCATCGAAGGACATGGCCGCGGATATTCCCCAACATTGCTCCTCGCGCACGGCGATCTTCTCTGCATAGCCTCCGCAGCTCACCGAAGCGACGACCCGGTCGCCGACCGAGAATCGCGATACGCCGCTGCCGACGCTCTCGATCATGCCCGTCACCTCGGCGCCTGGCGCGAAGGGGCGCGTCGGCTTGAACTGATAGCGATCCTCGATGATCAGAGCGTCGGGAAAATTCACGCCGGCGGCTTTGATTGCGATCAGCACTTCATCGGCGGCCGGGACGGGATCCGGAACATCGCACAGTTCGAGACTTTCCGGGGGTCCCGCTTGCCTGCTGAGCAGTGCCTTCATAGTCCCACCCCAATGGTGGCCCCGCCATCGACGATGATGGTCTGGCCGGTTGTAAAGGCCGATGCGGGCGCGGCCAAATAGACCGCTGCGCCGGCGATGTCGCGCGGCTCGCCGATACGCCGCAGCGGAGTGGTCGCGGTCACGGCCTTCAATGTCTGCGGGTTCTCCCACAGAGCGCGGGCAAAATCGGTGCGCACCAGCCCCGGCGCGATGCAGTTGACGCGAACACCGCATGGACCGAATTCGGCGGCCAGGTTTCGCGCGAGCTGGAAGTCCGCAGCCTTGGAGACGTTATAAGCGCCGATCACCGTCGAGGCTTTGAGTCCGCCGATCGAGGAGATGATGATGATGGAGCCCGCCTTGCGCTCGAGCATCTCCGGAGCCACCATGCCGATCAACCAGTGATTCGACAGCACATTGTTGTCGAGGATCTTGCGGAATTGCTCATCGGTGATGCCCGACATCGGACCATAATACGGGTTCGATGCCGCATTGCAGACCAGGGTGTCGATCCTGCCGAATTCCATGCGCGTGGCATCGACCAGCGCGTGAAGCTCGTCTTTGGAACCGATGTTCGCGGCACATGCCATCGCCGTGGCGGGTCCGTGCGTCGCATTGATGGCATCCGCCGTCTCACGACAGGCGGCTAATTTACGGCTCGAGACGACGACCTTGGCGCCCTGCTCGGCCATCGCTTCGGCGATCGCGCGCCCGATGCCCCGAGAGGACCCGGTGATGACGGCCACTTGGCCCCTCAAGTCAAATAGAGACATGATCGATCCTCGCGTGAATGAAGCAGCATCAGGGGGCGCCGGCCTTTTGCGCGCTCGCCCAGGCCTGCGCCGCCAGGGGGCGGACGCGCGCGGCCATCGCCGCGGCCTGCGCGTTGGAGGCCGTCCCTTCCAAAACACGTTTGCAGATGCCCTGCACGATGGCCATGAGACGGAACAGGTTGTAGGCGAAATACCAATTGAGATCGGGCACGCTGCGCCGAGCGGTAGCGGCGCAATAGCGCCGCAGCGCCTCATCGATCGTCGGTATTCCGAGCGCTTCCAGGTCGAGACCTGCGATCCCGGCGGCCCCCTCGTGGCGAGTTTCCCAGTTCATCAGCAGATACGAGAAATCCGCCAGTGGATCGCCGATGGTCGACAACTCCCAGTCGAGCACGGCGAGCACCTGCGCCGCGCCGTTCGCGAAGATCATGTTGTCGATGCGGAAATCGCCATGCACGATGGAGATGCGATCCTGCGCGGGCAGCGTCTGCGGCAGCCAGTCGATCAGCTTCTCGACGTCCTCGATGTGCTCGGTCTGTGAAGCCCGGTATTGCTGCGTCCAGCGCCGCACCTGGCGTTCGAAATAATTTCCAGGACGCCCGAAATCGGCGAGACCGACGGCGGCCGGATCGATGCCGTGCAGCCGGGCCAAGACATCGATGATCGCATGGTAGGTGGCGCGACGCTGCGCGGCGGTCAAATTGGGCAACCCACCGTCCCAGAGCGTGCGACCTTCGATCATCTGCATGAGATAGAAATCCGTCCCGATGACGCCGGGGTCAGTGCACAGCGCGTACGGTTCGGGCACCGGGAAGCCGGTCGGATGCAGCGCGGCCAGCAGACGGTACTCCCGGTCGACGGCATGCGCCGAGGGCAGCAGCGGGCCGAAGGGCTTGCGGCGCATGACATAGAGTCCGGATGCCGCCTCGATCCGGTACGTGGGATTCGATTGGCCGGAGGGAAATTTCTCGAGCGCGGGCGGTCCGTGATACCCGCGCACGTGGCCGCTCATCCAGCGATCGAGCGCTGCGACGTCGAGCTGCTCGTCCAACAGCGGGGCGTCGGGCGAGCGGTTCATGAGAGCGTGTGTTTACCGAACTCGAGCCGCGCGATCGACCGGGCGTGCACTTCGTCCGGGCCGTCCGCGAGACGCAGCGTGCGGATGTGCGCGTAGCTTTTGGCGAGCCCGAAGTCATCGCTCACGCCGCCGCCGCCGTGCGCCTGGATGGCATCATCGAGGATCCGCAGCGCCATCCGTGGCGCGGCGACCTTGATCATCGCGATTTCGGCGCGCGCTTCCTTGTTCCCGGCGCGATCCATCATGTCGGCCGCCTTGAGACACAGAAGCCGGGTCATCTCGATGTCGATGCGCGCCTCGGCGATGCGCTGTTCCCACACCGACTGCTCGGCGAGCGTCTTGCCGAATGCAATCCGCGAGGTCAGGCGCCGCGCCATTTTTTCCAACGCTTCCTCTGCCACTCCGATCGTGCGCATGCAGTGATGAATCCGGCCGGGACCGAGTCGGCCCTGGGCGATTTCGAAGCCGCGCCCCTCCCCGAGCAGCATGTGGTCTGCCGCTATACGCACGTCCTTCAGGATGACCTCCGCATGCCCGTGGGGCGCATCGTCGTAGCCGAACACCGGCAGCATGCGCACGATCTGCACACCGGGCGCGCTCATCGGCATCAATACCATGGATTGCTGCGAAAAACGTGCAGCGGCGGGATCCGTTTTCCCCATGACGATGGCGATCCGGCAACGCGGATCTCCGGCGCCCGAGGACCACCACTTTCGCCCATTGAGGACGTAGCCATCGCCATCGCGCTCGATCCGCGTTTCTATATTGGTCGCATCGGAAGAGGCCACTCCCGGTTCGGTCATGAGGAACGCGGAGCGCATTTCACCGTTCATCAGCGGCCGGAGCCAGCGCTCCTTTTGGCTTCTGCTGCCGTAGCGGTGCAACACCTCCATGTTGCCGGTGTCCGGGGCGGAACAATTGAAGACCTCCGCAGCCCATTCGATTCGCCCCATCTCCTCGGCACAGAGGGCATATTCGAGATTACTGAGTCCGGGACCCTCAAAGGGGAACTCGCTGTCGACCTGCGTGCCCTCCTCGCCCGGAGGCATGAACAGGTTCCACAACCCGGCGCTCCTCGCCGCGGCTTTCAATTCCTCGATGACTGCCAGAAGCTTCCAGCGCTCTCCGGTGCGCTGTTGAGCGTCATAATCCGCTTGACGCGGGCGCACGCGGGCCTCGATGAAGTCCTTGACCAGGGTGCGCCAGTGACTTTCACGCGCGCTCAGGGTGAAATCCATCGCTATTCCTGCTGAGTTTGTGGAACAGCCATTCTCCCCCAAGGCCGGCTCTTCTCCTAGATGCGGTCGCGGTCGAATTTGGCCTTGCGCCCGCTGCCGAATACCTTCAGTGCGCCCGTCTCGCCCACCGCGTTGGGGCGGATGAAGATCCAATTCTGCCAGGCTGACAGGCGGCCGAAGACGCGCGTCTGCAGGGTCTCGCCCGGTCCAAAGCGCAAATTGGCTTCCATGCCCGTCAACGCGTCGGGAGAGAGCGCCGCGCGCTCCTCGAGTGCAATCCGGATCTCGTCGTCCCAATCGAGCGCATCGGGTCCGTAGGTGATGAGTCCGAGGGCTTGCGCCGTTGCGCAGTCGAGACGCGCGCCGAGCGCAGCGCGTACGTCGGCCAGTCGCTGCGTATCGCCGTAGAAGCGCGCATCGATCCGCGAACGGCCATGGGTGGCGGGCAGAAGGCCGAAATTGGCCTCTGACAACACGATCTCGGGGCCGCCGTCGGCGGCAGGACGGTTCAACATGTAGCTGCGATCCGCCGCGAGCGCAATCTCAAAAAGGGAGCCGGCAAAACAACTTCCCGGCTCGATCAGCGCGAACAGCGAGCGCGAGGAGACCTCGAGCCGGGCGAGCGTACGGCGCAGCTGTCCCAGCACCTCGCGAATGAACCAGTGGCTGCGCGCCGTCTGCAGCAGCCGATCGGCTGCGAGTACGGCTGCGGCCGCACCGCGCGTCTTCAACACCCACACACCGTAGTCGAGGTAGTTGCTGCGCAGGTTCAAGATGGCGTCGTCGAGTTCCCGTGCCATCTTGAGCGGCCACCACTCCGCGCCGGCGGCGAGTGCGGCCTCGACAGTCTCCGGTCCGGGGGAGTCGGGCGCCGAAATCAGCAACTCGGCGCGCAGAGTTTGGGCGTCGAGTACGACGTCGACGCAGCGATAGTGCAGACCGTGCGCGTCGATCGCCCGCTCGAGCGGCGGCAGCGCGACGCCGTCGGCATGCACCGGGCGCTCGCTCGCAGCGACGAGAGCTTGCGCCCGCCGCGCGATGTCCTCGCGAAAGGTCTGCGGCTTGGCCAGCGCATCGACCAGCCGCCAATCGAGCGCGCGTTGACCGCGCACCCCTTCCACCGTCGTACAAAATACGTCCGCGAAGTCATGGCGCACGCGCCGCTTGTCGGTCAAGCGAGTCAGCCCGCCGGTCCCCGGCAAAACGCCGAGCAGGGGCACTTCGGGTAAGCTCACTGCCGATGAGCGGTCATCGACGAGCACGATTTCATCGCACGCGAGCGCGAGCTCGTAGCCGCCTCCGGCCGTCGTGCCGTTGCACGCGGCGATGAATTTGATGCCCGAGTGCGCACTCGAATCCTCGATGCCGTTGCGGGTCTCGTTGGTGAATTTGCAAAAGTTGACCTTCCAGGCATGGCTCGATGAGCCGAGCATGAAAATGTTCGCGCCGGAGCAGAAGATGCGCTCCTTGCCGCTCGTGAGAATCACTGCGCCCACCTGCGGATGCTCGAAGCGGATTCTCTGCAGCGCGTCGTATAGTTCGATGTCCACACCGAGATCGTACGAATTGAGTTTGAGGCGATAGCCCGGTCGGATACCGGCCTCCTCGTCGACGTCCATCGTCAGCGTGGCGATGCGTCCCTCGACCGCGAGCCGCCAGTGCCGATAGCGCGAAGGGTCCGTCTCGAAATTCACCGCGTCCGGCGGCGGATCGGATCTGGTGGCTGCAAACTCCGCCATGGCATTCCTCATTTGATGCACTATAATGCATTCTGCGCAAGGGCTCGAGCGAGGTCAAGAGTAAAACCGCAAGAAACGTCGCCGCACGACGAATCGCTTCATGCAATATAGTGCGGCTCAGAGCCCGGAAAACCGTTACCCACCCGCAGCGATCGTGCCGAGAAAAGCGAGAATCCTCGCATGCACCACCGCGGGTTGATCGGTCCAGAACATGTGACCAGCGTCGGGGATCAATGCGAGCTGCGCACCCGCAATACGTCCCGCGAGGATGCGGGCATTGGCGCACGGGATGAGTCTATCGCCTTCGCCGTGGATCACCAGCGTCGGGACCTGCAGATTGCCGAGACGATCGTAGGAGTCCCAGCCGGAGACCCCTTGCAGCTGGCCCATATAGCCCTCCGCGGTCGGATACCATCTCACCCTGATCGCCATGTCTTCGTTGACGCGTTCGCAGGGAGTCCCGGCATCGTAGAGCAGAGGCTTGAAGGTCTCATTGGATTCCTCGGCGCTCGCGCTGCGACGCATGAGCGCCATCAGTACGTCAGGCTCGGGAGGAACGGCGTGCGACCCGGTCGGTTCGCCAGCGGTGGTGCAGCCCAAGATCAGGGAGCGCACGCGCTGCGGATACCGAAGGGCCAGCTCCTGGGCAATCATGCCGCCCATTGACACGCCGAATATATGGGCCGTCCCGACTCCTGCCGCATCGAGCACGCCGTTCACATCGGCGGCCATCGACGCAATGGAATAGATGCCCGCCGGCACGTCGCTGCGCCCCACACCGCGGTTATCGAGGGCGATGGTGCGGTAATGGTTCGCAAAGACCGGGCGGCTGCGATGCCAGAGGTGCGCTGAGGTGCCGAGGCCGTTGATCAACAACAAGGGCTCGCCGCAGCCGAGCTCATCCCAATAGATCTTGACGCCTTGATTGTCGACGAAGGACACGAGTCACTCTACCTCGTGCGCAGACCCACGGCGACGCTAGCGCCGGGTGTGCTGTTCATGAGTCTGCGCCCGCGTCATGATCTCGAGCAGAGCGCTCGCGTCCGCGACCAACAGACGCAGCAGGTCATCGAGCGCAATGATTCCCACGGCGGAACCCTCCTGGTTGACGATCGGTACCCTCCGCACGCCGTGCACGCGCATGCGTTCGATCACCTGGGCGGTATCTTCGGTTTCGTGTGCTATGACGACCGGCCCCTTGATCAGGCTTGCCAAGGTCGTCTTGGCGGGATCAAGGTCATTTCCGAGCACTTCGATCACGAGATCCCGATCCGTAACGACCCCGAGCGGTATACAGTCCTGCGCGGGATCATCGACGACGACCACGTCGCCGACATGCCGGTGGCGCATGAGACGCGCGGCTTCCAAGACGCTGATCTGTACGCCGCAGCAAACGACGCCCGGTGTGCACACATCTTTCAATAGCATTGCATTTGCCTCCGAATTTCGACTTTGGTCTTCGCCTCACATCGACAATCGACGCGCAAGCTCGAGCAGGCGCGTATCCGCAGGTCGCATTCGGCCAGCCACCTCCTCCAGAGGTGTACGGGCCGGTTTGCCGTCGCGCATGCCGATGAGAACTCCGTACTGCTGTTCGACGGCGGCGTCCACCGCTGCTGCGCCCAACAATGTACCCAGCATTCGGTCGACTATGCCAGGGGTACCGCCGCGTTGAATGTGGCCGAGCTTGGTCACACGCAATTCGAAGCCAAGGCGTCCCTGGTGCTGCTCGAAATATCGCATCAGTGCATCGGCATTGTGTTTGGCGCCTTCCGCAACGACCGCAATCGCGTGACTCTTGCCGCGTGCATAGGCGGCCCTCAATTCCTCCGCGACGCTTGCCGGCTCATCCCCGACCTCCGGCAGCACGATGGCCTCTGCTCCGCCGCCGAGTCCGGCCATCAGCGCCAGGTATCCGCAGTTGCGTCCCATGACCTCGACCAGGAATGCCCGGCGCATTGCCGATGCCGTCACCCGAAGGCTGTCGATCGCCTGCAGCGCCACATCGATCGCGGTCGTCGCACCGATACTGATATCCGAGCCGTACAAATCGTTGTCGATGGTGGAGGCGATACCGATGACTGATGCGCCGCAGCGTTGCAGCGCGGCCGAGCCCGATTGCGAGCCATTGCCGCCGATCACGACCAATACCGATATGGAATGCGCCCGCAAGGCATGCAGCGCCCGCTCGCGGCCGATCTCAGTCCTCAAGGCTTCACAGCGCGTGGTCCCGAGTTTGGTACCTCCCTGCTGAATGATGCCGCCCACATCCCGCGGGCCGAGCGGCCGCAAATCCCCGACGATCAACCCTTTGAACCCATCGCGCACGCCGGCCACCTCGAAACCGCATGCGATGGCGGTGCGCACCACGGCGCGTATCGCCGCGTTCATCCCCGGCGCATCACCGCCGCTGGTCAAGACCGCTAACCGCTGCACAGCGATGCCCCCATCCTCACGCCGATCAGCAAGGAGGGCTGCGCGAGGGTTCAGGCGCGCGAGGGGAGGTCAATTGCCAGGCCGCCCCGGAGTCTTCTCCGTGGCGGCAACAAATTGCGTCGTCGCCACGAAGCTGTCCGGGTTCAAGGAAATCGAATCGATGCCGTTTTGCACCAAGAATGCGGCGAATTCCGGGTAATTGCTCGGTGCCTGGCCGCAGATTCCGACCTTGGTGCCGCAGCGATGCGCGCGCTCGATCACATCGACGATCATCCGTTTGACTGCAGCGTCGCGCTCATCGAATAGATCCGCGAGTTCGGCCGAATCCCGATCGACGCCGAGGATCAATTGCGTCAAATCGTTGCTGCCGATCGAGAAGCCGTCGAATCGGCGCGCAAACTCCTCTGCCAGGATCACATTGGAGGGGATTTCGCACATCACATAGACTTGCAGCCCGTTTTGCCCTCGCCGCAGCCCATGCTCGGCCATGACTGCCAAGACTCGATCCGCCTCTTGCGGCGTGCGGCAGAAGGGCACCATGACGATCAAGTTGCTGAAGCCGATCTCTTCGCGCGCCTTGCGAATCGCGCGGCACTCGAGTGCGAATCCGTCCCGATAGTGATCGCTGTAGTAGCGCGAGGCGCCTCTCAACCCCAACATCGGATTCTCTTCGGATATCTCGAATTGCGCGCCGCCGATCAAGTGTGCGTACTCGTTACTCTTGAAATCGCTCAGCCGGACGATGACCGGGTACGGGTAATGCGGTGCGGCTATCTTGCCGATTCCGCGTGCCAAGGTGTCGACGAAATAGGCTTCGCGATCGGGGAAACCGCGAGTCAGCAGATCGATCTGCCGTCGTGCGGCGCGCTCCTTCACCTCGTCGAAGTGCACGAGCGCCATCGGATGGATCTTGATGATGTTGTTGATGATGAATTCCATTCGTGCGAGACCGATCCCCTTCGCGGGCAGCCGCCACCAACGAAGCGCTGCCGCGGGGCTGGCGATATTCACCATCATGGCGGTCTTCGTCTGCGGGACGTCGGCCAGATTGACGTCGGTTGTCTTGAACTGGAGTACTCCGTCGTACACGGCGCCTCGCTCGCCCTCGGCGCAGCAGAGCGTAATCGGCTGCCTGTCCTTGATGACTTCAGTGGCATTCAACGTACCGACGATGGCGGGTAGACCGAGCTCGCGGCTCACGATCGCCGCGTGGCTGGTCGTGCCGCCGTAATTGGTGATCAGGCCGGCCGCTTTTTTCATGATCGGCACCCAGTCCGGATCGGTGGACTCTGTTACGAGGATCGCACCGTCGCGGAAGCGATCGATGTCCGCAGCGCTGTGAATGATGCAGGCGTCGCCGGTGGAAATCGCCTCGCCGATGGCCGCACCCGTCACCAGAACCGTGCTTTTTCTCACGAGACTGTACGTCCTCAGGAGCGTGCTGGACTTGGCGGATTGCACGGTCTCCGGCCGCGCTTGAACGAGGTAGAGTTCACCACTGTCGCCATCCTTGGCCCACTCGATGTCCATGGGCCGGCCGTAATGCGACTCGACCGCCACCGCCCATCGTCCCAGTTGCACGATCTCTGCATCTTGCAGAACGAACGCATCGCGCTCGGCGCGCGGCGTCCGGATGTTGTGCGTGGGTGCCCCGCCGCCCTCGCTGTAGATGAGCTTCTTCTCTTTGCTGCCGAGCGATTTCTCAATGATCGGTATGTGCTGCTCGTCGGCCAAAAAGCGCTTGAAGATGACGTATTTGTCCGGATTGACGGTACCTTGGACCACATTTTCGCCCAGCCCCCACGCGGCATTGATGACGACCACGCCGGGAAAACCGGTCTCGGTGTCCAAGGTGAACATCACGCCCGAACCGGCGCGGTCGGCGCGCACCATCTTTTGAATCCCGATCGACAGGGCGACTTGCAAATGATCGAAGCCGTTGTTCTCTCGATAGACGATTGCCCGGTCGGTGAACAAGGAGGCGTAACATTTGCGGCACGCACGCAGCAACTCCGATTCGCCGCTCACATTCAGAAAGGTTTCCTGCTGGCCGGCAAAACTCGCTTGCGGCAGGTCCTCCGCCGTCGCGCTGCTGCGAACGGCTACTGCCAGGAGTGGCGTCTTACAGCGCCGGGCGAGTTCCAGGTATGCAGCGCGTATCGAGGCCGCGATGGGCGGCGGAAAGTCGGCATCGACGATCAGCCTGCGGATGGCGGTGCCGGTCTCAGCCAAGCTCTGCTTGTCATGATGGTACGCATCCAGAAGTTTTCGAATCTTCGGCGCAAGCCCGTTGACCTCGATATAGGTGCGATAGGCCGCTGCGGTCGTGGCGAATCCCAGAGGCACGCGAATCCCCGCGCTCGCGAGCGTACGGGTGACTTCGGCGAGCCCTGCATTCTTCCCTCCGATCCGATTCACATCAACCAAATCGGGCTGGTCGAACCACGCGATCACCTCATTCGCTCCGGGTGCGGGAGGCATTCCGGCGACAGAGCGGTCCGCAGGGTGTTTTCGGCTGTATGCAGGCATGTCAATCTCCCCCGATGATTGCCCCAGACTATGCGCGCCATCGCCAGCGCGTAGGATTCGGATTTGTACGTACGGCGGCCGCAGTCGCCACAACGACGACATTTCATAATGATTCTAGTATTATTATATAATCTATTGTTTTAGCTAATAAAACTCCAATTAACAGACGACCGAATAACCGCAATTCTCAAGCTTTTCATTGACTTGCCGATTTGAAGCGCATGGGATACGAATGGTGGCTTCGCATTTTGACGGCGCATTGTGAGTAGGGTGCCTGCCGTGGCGACCCGCGCAAGTGACGCCGCCCCGCCCGGCGCCGCTCCATCGGGCATCGACCCGCGCGTCGATCCGTTCGAGTTCCTGTGCCGCCTCGCGGCCGAGCTATCCAAGGGAAGCGTCAACCTTCCTTGCTTTCCGGATATTGTCCTGCGCATCCGCAAGGCTCTGAGTGACCCACGCAGCACGCCCGAAAAAACCGTCAAGATCGTCGGCACTGAACCGCGCTTGGCCGCCCGGTTGCTGCAGACCGCGAACTCCGCGATCTTCAATACGACCGGTAAACCGCTGACGGACTTGAGGACCGCGATTACCCGGTTGGGGCATCAGTTGGTGCAATGTGTCGCCATGGCGTTCGCGGTCCAGCAGATGAAGGCGCAGGGCTCGTTGCGTGTGATCGCCGAACCGCTGAAGCGGCTGTGGGAGAGAAGCATCGCCGTGGCGTCCATCTGCCAGGTGCTGGCGCGTCGCACGCACGTATCCCCCGACGAAGCCTTTCTCACCGGCTTGCTGCACGGCATCGGCCGGTTGTACATCATGGTGCGGGCGGCCGATGACCCCACAGGGTGCCGTTATGACCAAGCTCTGGCGGAGATGGTCGCCGATTGGCACCCATCGATCGGTAAGGCGGTGCTCGAAAACTGGGGGTTCGTCGAGGCGATGTCCGATGCGGTCGGAAATCAGGCAAACTACGAGCGCAAGTCCAAACGCGAGGCCGATTTGACCGACATCCTCGTCGCCGGCATCTTGCTCGCCGATGCGTTGCAGGACGAGAAATTCGATCTGTCGCGATGTACCGCCGCGAGCGCCTTCGCCACCTTGCGTTTGACTCAAGAGGAGTGCATCGCCATCTTGCGGCACACGCGCTATCAACTGGGCTCCATGCACGACGCTCTCGGGTGTTAGAGAACGAGACGGCGGCTCTGTCTAGGGACGGATCCGTGGCCGGGAAGGATTCAACGGGTCCGGATCTCGCAGATCCGCTGCATCCCACGAGTCAGTCGTAGCGCTGCGGTCGGTCGTAAACTGCGTGTCTCGCGTCGTGTAGTCGGCATCGGTTCTCGCGCCGGCCACGTACCGCGCATCGCTGCCCTTCGCGGCGTTGCTCTCGCTGGTCGATGCAATATCCTGTGCCCCGCTCGACTTCAGGAGATCCTTCGCCCGTTTGATTTCCTCCGAGCTGTCGCAATGCACGGACAAAAGGTTCCCGCCGTCCTTCACGCGTCCCTCGTAGCGCTTCGCTTCGTATTCAGGGATGCCCATGCCGATCAGTGCACCGACCAAGCCGCCGACCGCACCGCCCACGCCGAGGCCAGCCAGGCCCGCCATGATGGGACCTGCTGCAATGAAGGGCCCCAGCCCCGGTATGGCCAATGCACCGACGCCGGCGAGCACGCCCACCGTGCCGCCGATCACTCCACCCGCGGCGACGCCGGTGGTCGTGCCTTCGGGGGCCTTCGTCTCCTTTTCATGCGCAAAATCTCTGGTACTTCGGGCGTCCGGTAGCAACACGGAGATATCGCTGCTCGCAAAGCCCGCACCCATGAGTGCATCGACGGCCCGCTCCGCCTCATCGGTTGTCCTGTAGATTCCGAAGACCGCTGTGTTCTTTCCGGCCATAAAACGCTCCAGTAATAAGAAGAAGAAGACCACGCCGCGGCACCAAGGTCCCGGGCGCACATTTCGTCGACCGAACAATTAGACTCGCGGCCTGCCGGTGAAAATGTAGGCGCGGTGGCCGAAATGCCCGCTGATGATGCTGACGGACCGCGGCATATATGAGCAAGCGTGCGACAATTTGCTTCGGAACGCGAAAGTCCGCCGGCGTCGACGCCTGGTAGGCTAGAGCCGCAAGCTTAATATCGGGCGATGGAGGAACGATGACCGCGATTGCCGTTTTCAACAAACTCAGTGGACATCAGAGAATTGCCGGCGAATTGGCGCGCTCGCGTGCAGGCGCGGCGATCGACGTTCTCGATCCGGCGACGGAGGAGCGCATCGGACAGATCGCCGAGGCGACGCCGGCCGAGGTCGATCAAGCCGTGGCAGCCGCCAATGCCGCTCAGCGCGGCTGGCGTAGCGTGAACTATCATCGGCGCGCCGAGCTGCTGCACGCCGTGGCGAGACGGGTCGAGGTCGACCGGCCGCTTGTGGCCGAAATGCTGACCCGCGAGATGGGCAAGCCGTACAAGGAGTCATTCGATGAAGTGGGCTGGTCCGTCAGCGCAATCGACTACTACGCGGAGACTGCGCGCCACGAAGCGGGCAAGGTGCTCGGAGCCACGGTGGACGGGCAATTTCATTTCACCACCAAGGATCCGCTCGGCGTGGTCGTCATCATCCTGCCCTTCAATTATCCGCTGTGCCTCCTGTGCTGGCAGGCGACGGCGGCACTCGCGAGCGGCAACGCCGTCATCATCAAGCCTTCCGACCTCACCACCCTGACCACGCTGCAATTCGCCGCCGCATTCGACGCGCTTCCGAGCGGCCTCGTACAAGTCCTGAGCGGACGCGGCGAGGTCGGAAAGCGCTTGGTCGAGCATCCCGATACTCACATGGTCGCCTTTACGGGAGGTATCGAGACCGGTCGGCACGTAGCCGAGACCTGCGGACGACTCTACAAGCGCGCTCTGATTGAAACCTCCGGCAACGATCCGTTCATCGTCATGCCGTCCGCGCCGGTCGATATCGCGGCACGCGGCGCAGCATTTGGAGCGTTCCTCAATTGCGGACAGGTCTGCGCAGCGGCCGAGCGTTTCTACGTGCACGAACGGGTGTACTCAACCTTCATCGAGCGACTCGTGCACCACACCAAGCAGATTCGTGTCGGCAACGGCCTGGACCGCGTGGATATGGGACCGCTCGCCTCGAAGCGCGAGTTCAACCGCTACTCGCAGCTGCTCGAACGCGCAATTACCGCCGGCGCATCGGTGCTGACGGGAGGGGGTCGTCCCGCGCATCTGCGCAAAGGATGGTTCGTCGAGCCGACGGTCCTCGGCGAGGTCTCGGCGGATGCTCCCATCATGAACGATGAGACTTTTGGGCCCGTCGCGCCGGTGTGCGTGGTGGCAAGCTTCGATGAGGCGCTCATGCTCGCCAACCGCTCGCGCTACGGTCTCGGAGCAACCATCTACACCACGGATCTCGATGAGTCGATGCGGGCGGTCAACGAACTCGAGGCCGGGATGGTGTGGGTGAACGCGCCCCTGCTCGATAACGACGCCGGACCATTCGGCGGCCGCAAGCAATCCGGAATGGGTCGGCAGCTCGGCGCCGAGGGCCTGGACACCTTTCGTCACACGAAGCTGGCGATGATCGATCACGGCGCCAAAGCGCACGATTTTTGGTGGTTTCCGTATGCCGATGCGGAGGCATTTCCCGGCAAATCCCGTGACTGATTCCAAACCCGGTGCCCACCCGAAGCGGATGCCCGCGCTGCCGCAGGAGCTCGAAGCGCGTCTGTCGGTCTTGGAGGCAGCCACGGCACGCGCTGATTTCGATGCCTTCAGCTGGTTTTGGATCGTGGTGCTCGGAGCCGTGCTTCCAGCCGTGTTGTTGGTCGTCGGCTGGTACCTATGACGTCGCCTGCGAATCTATTGGCTGACGAAAGCGCCTGGCCTCTCCTGCCTGCCGAACGCACCTGGGGTCCCCTGCGGCTCACCTTGACGCTCGTGACGACCACGGCGGCAACGTGGCTCTATTTGATCGGCGAATCGGTGGGCAGCTACCTCGGCTTCATCAAGGGAGGCGTGGCATTGACCGCGGGGTGCATGATCGGGATGCTGCTCGTTCTGCTCGCGGCCGGTCCGACCTGCGTGCGATTTGGGATCGACTCGGTGGCCTCGACCAAACCGCAGTTCGGAACGCGCGGCTGGGTGATACCGGCCGTGCTGCAGGCCGTCTCCATCATCGGCTGGAATTCGCTGCTGATCATCTTCTTCGCGAAATCCGCGGTACAGCTCGGCGTAGCGCTCGGTGTGCTCGGCACCGGCACCCACAGCGCGATGCTGGTGCCCTTCCTCACATTGTTCGCCTGTGGCGTGATCTTCGCCGCGTTGCGCCGCGGCGCGACCGGCGTCTCCCTGATGTCGAACATCCTGTTCGCCCACGTGTTCGTGGGTCTGTGGATGCTTTACCTGCTCGTGTCGCGCCGCTGGCCCGAACTTCTCGCCGCTCACCCCGCCCTTGCTCGACCGGATCGGCTCTGGAACTACACGACCGGCGTCGAACTCGGCATCGGATCGACGTTGTCCTGGTGGCCGTACATCGGCGCCATGATCCGGATGGCGCCCGATGGACGCACGATCGTGCTGCCGGTTCTGCTCGGCATGGGCGCGCCGGTTCCCTTGTTGAGCCTGATCGGTCTCGCCGGTGTGCTGGTGCTGCGCTCCTCCGATCCGGCGGAATGGCTGCGCACCGTCGGTGGCCCAACCTATGCGATCATCTCGCTCGCCTTCGTCACCGCGGCCAATTTTGGAACGACCACGACCGGAATTTACGCCTCGGCCATCGGGCTGCGAAACTTTGCGACGTTGCAGCGGCGCTCCTGGACGACGTTGCTGCTGATCACGATCACGCCGGTCGCGCTCGTCGGCATATTCATTCCCGAGCTGTTCTTTGCCAAGTTCGGCAATTTTCTCGCCCTGATCGGCGTGGCATTCGCACCTCTATGCGGGATCCAGATCGTTGATTATTTTATACTCAGGCGCCGCCGCATCGATATTCGCGCGATCTATACCGATCAGCCGGCGCAGCCCTACTATTTCTGGCGGGGCTTCAATCCGGCGGCTCTATTGGCACTCGCCGCCGGCTGCGGCACGTACATAGCGCTGCTCAATCCGCTCAGCTATCAGTCGGCGGGCCTGTATCGGTACGCGACGGCCTCGTTGCCCTCGGTTGCGGCGGCGGCCGGCGTTTACTTTCTCGCGAGCTCGTTCGTCATCCGCGCAGGCCACGGGGGATACCGAACATGACCCAGAAAACATTCCCGGACCGGGCGCGCGTCGTCATCATCGGCGGTGGAGTGATCGGCTGTTCGGTTGCCTATCATCTCGCCGAGCTCGGGTGCCGCGAGGTGGTCCTGCTCGAACGCGCGCAGCTCACCTCGGGCACGACCTGGCATGCGGCGGGCCTGCTGACCTCTCTGCGCGATACCGAGACCCAGACTCGTCTCGCCGACTACAGCAGGACTGTATCGCAGCTCGAGTCCGAGACCGGCCAGGCGACCGGGTTCATCGGGTGCGGCTCGATCCAGCTGGCGATGACGGCGGACAAGGCCGAGGAGATGCGCCGCGGCCTTCACATGGCCGCAGGCTTCGGCATCGAAGCGCACGAAATCAGCCCTGCCGAGCTGCAGAAGATCGATGGCCGCTGGCCGAGATCAGCGACTTGCAGGCGGCGTTCTATTTTCCAAACGACGGCCGCGTCAATCCGACGGATGTCACGCAGGCACTCGCCAAGGGCGCTCGTCTCGGCGGTGCGCAGCATCGTTGAGAACATGCCCGGTGAGCGCGCATCCTCACTCATGAAGGCCGCGCCGACCGGCGTTCGCACCGCGGTGGGCGACATCCAGGCCGAAGTCGTCGTCAACTGCGCCGGCATGTGGGCGCGCGCGGTCGGGCCGCTGGCCGGCGTCAACGTGCCGCTGCAGGCGGCCGAGCACTACTATTTGATCTCCGAGCCGGTGGCCGGTGTGCACCCGATGCTGCCGATCCTGCGAGATCCCGGCAGCTCAGCCTACATCCGCGAGGAGGCCGGCAAGATCATGGTGGGTATGTTCGAGACGCGGCGCCAAGCCCTGGAATGTCGAACGGCATTCCCGAGGATTTTCCCTTCGGCGACATCCCGCCCGACTGGGATCGGATGCATCCGCAGATCGAGAGGGCGATGCGGCGCGTACCCTGTCTGCTCGAGACGGGTATCAAGGTGCTGTTCTGCGGTCCGGAGTCCTTCACGCCGGATCACAACTATCTGATGGGCGAGGCGCCGAATCTGAAGAGTTTCTTCATCGCCGCGGGTTTCAACTCGCTCGGTATCCTCTCCGGCGGGGGCGCCGGGCGCGTGATGGCGCATTGGATTCTCCACGGCCTCGCGCCGATGGACGTCTGGTCGGTGAATCGTGCGCCGCATGCACGCCTGGCAGAACAATGACCGCTACCTGCCGATCGCACCGTCGAGACGCTCGGCATCGGCTACCAGGATCACTGTCCGTTCCGCCAGTGGTCGACCGCCCGCGGCGTCAAGAAAAGCATTCTGCATGATCGCCTCGCCGCCGCCGGCGCCTGCTTCGGTGAGTCGGCAGGCTGGGAACGGCCCAACTGGTATGCGCGACCCGGGCAGACGGCCCGCGTATGAATACAGCTGGGGACGGCAGAATTGGTTTGAGAACAATGCGGAGGAGCATCGCGCCGTGCGCGAGCGCGTGGGCGTGTTCGAACAGAGCTCGTTCGCGAAATTCCTGGTGCAGGGAGCGACGCCGAGCAGGCGTCTGAACCGCATCGCCACCGCCAATGTCGACGTCGCCGTCGGCCGCTGTGTATATACCCAATTTCTCAATGCCGGCGCGGGGCATCGAAGCGGACCTGACGCATCACGCGGCTCGCGCGCGGACTGCTTCTTGTCGTCACGGCCGCTTTCACGCAGACGCACGTCGAAGCGTGGCTACGGAATCAATCCCCGGCAGCGGCACTGCGTCGTGACGGACGTGTCCGAGGCGTTGTCGATGTTGAACGTGCAGGGTCCCGCTCGCGTTCGCTGCTGCAGAGCACTGTCGCCGGACGACTGCTCCAACGCGGCCTTTCCCTTTGGGACATGCCGAGAGGTACACATCGGCTATCAGAGCGCGCTCGCCATCCGTCTGACGTATGTGGGCGAGCTCGGCTGGGAGCTCTACATCCCGTCCCGTTTGCCCAGCCGGTCTACGACGCACTGATCGAGGCGGGCGCGGCGCACGGACTTCAGCATTGCGGCTATCACACGCTCAACTCGCTGCGGATCGAGAAGGCGTATCGCGACTGGCCGCACGACATCGGGCCGGACGGATTCATCCATCGAGGCGGGCTTGCGATTCACCTGCGATTGGAGCAAACCCGGAGGATTCATCGGTCGCGAGGTGCTCGTGGCTCGGCGCGATGCGGGACCACCGCCGCGGCGCCTGGTGCAATTCCTGCTGGAAGATCCCGAACCCCTGCTCTACCACAACGAGCCCATTTATCGGGACGGCGAACGGTTGGGATTCGTCACCTCGGCCATGTACGGTCATACTCTTGGAGCCGCCGTTGCGCTCGGCTATGTGTCGGGACCGGGCGGTTGCGGCGAGCAGTTCTTCACCTCCGGGCGCTACGAAATCGAGCTTCCGCGCGGCAAAGTAGGCGCGCGCGCATCGCTTGCGCCGATGTACGACCCGAAGAATCTTCGCATACGCGCCTGAGCGCGGGAACCGACGCGTGGCCACTGAGTTCGACGTCATAATCGCAGGAGGCGGAGTGATGGGCTCGAGCTGCGCCTATTTCCTGCATTCGAGCGGGGACTTTCGCGGCTCGATCGCGGTGGTCGAGCCCGACCCCAGTTATCGCGAGGCGGCGAGCACGCGCTCGGCGGGTTCCATCCGCCAGCAGTTCTCGACGCCGCTCAACATTGCTTTGTCGGTGTTCGGCCTGGATTTCTTGCGCGCCGCGCCCCGGCTTCTGCAGCCTGTGGGTACGGCACCCGACTTGAACTTCGTCGAGTCGACTTATCTCTACCTTGCAACCCCCGAGGGGCGCCGCGCACTCGAGGAGCGCGTCTCGGTTCAACAGTTGTCGGGAGTGCCGGTGCACCTGCACGATCGGGATGCCCTCGCCGCGCGCTATCCCTGGTTGCATACGGCGGATCTGGCAGCGGGCTCCGACACGGCGGCGGGTGAAGGCTGGTTCGACGGCCACGCCCTGCTCGCCGCGCTGCGCGCGGCCAATCTCAAGGCGGGGGTGCGCTATCTCCGGGACCGAGTTCTCGGGCTCGAACTGTCGGCCGGGCGGGTCGTCGCGGCGAGCTTGCAGGCCGCCGGGCGCATTTCTTGCCGATATGCCGTGAACAGCGCGGGGACGCGCGCGCGCGCGTTGGCTGCGAGTGTCGGTGTCGATCTGCCGGTGTTGCCGCGCAAGCGCCATGTGTTCGTATTCACCTGTCCGGTTGCGATTGCGTCATGCCCGCTCGTCATCGATCCATCGGGACTCTGGTTTCGGCCGGAGCGCGACCGGTTCCTGTGCGGCCCCCCGGCAGAGCCCGATCCGGACGTCGCTGCGGACGATTTCGAGGTGGACATTGCACTGTTCGAAAGCCACGCATGGCCGGTCCTGGCACACCGGGTCCCGGCGTTCGAGGCCGTGCGATTGCAATCGGCGTGGGTGGGTCACTATGACTACAATGCCTTCGATCAAAACGCGTTCGTGGGTCCGGTACCTGCGATTCCGAACTTCCTGCTCGCGAGTGGATTCTCGGGCCACGGCTTGCAGCAGGCGCCCGGGGTCGGCCGCGGTCTCGCGGAGTACATCCGCTTCGGCAGATACCGCACACTCGATCTCACACCGCTCTCCTACGCCCGCTTTCTCGCCAACGCGCCGCTGCGCGAATTCAATGTGATCTGAGGAGAACCGCATGCTGCAACTCGATGCCGCTGCCCTCGTCGCCCGCCTGGACCGTCGCGCGCTGATCGAGGCTCTCGAGGAGGCTTTTCGCACCGGCTGTGTGGCGCCACCCCGCGAGCAGCATCATGTGGAAGCGCCGCGCGAGGGAATGCGCGGTGGCACTCTGCTCATCATGCCCGCGTGGCAAGCGGGCGGCTCGCTCGGAATCAAGATCGTCACTGTATTTCCAGACAATGCGCTGCAGGGGTTGCCAGCCGTTTGCGCCAGCTACGTACTGCTCGATGCCGCCACGGGTCTGCCGCGTGCCACGCTCGACGGCGGCGAGCTCACCCGCCGGCGCACCGGCGCCGCCTCGGCGCTGGCATCGCGCCACCTCTCCTCGCCCTCTGCGTCACGTTTGACCATGGTGGGCACCGGTAGCCTTGCGCCGCACCTCATCGAGAGTCACCTGTTGGTGCGACCTATTCGCGAGGTGCGGATTTGGGGACGGCGCATCGAGCGTGCTCGCGCGCTCGCTGCCTCGCTGGCGCGCAAGAATGTATCGATCGGGGCAGCCGAAGATCTCGAGCAGGCGGTGCGGTGGGCCGATATCGTGAGTTGTGCAACTCTCGCCCGGGAGCCGTTGGTGCAGGGCGGGTGGCTCAAACCGGGACAGCATCTCGACCTCGTGGGCGCCTTTACGCCTGAGATGCGCGAGGCCGACGATGCGGCAATCGCGCGCGGCGAACTCTTCGTCGACACGCGAGCTGGCGCGTTCAGCGAGTCCGGCGAACTCATCGGGGCATTGGCGCGGGGCATCATCGATCGATCCGCCGTACGCGGCGAACTCTCGCAACTGACCTCGGGGATCTTCCGGCGATCACACGCGCTTGCCATCACGATTTTCAAGAGCGTCGGCACTGCGCTCGAGGACTTGGCGGCGGCGCAACTCGCACTACGCCAGACGGAGCCGATGCCGTAAATCGTCATTGCAATCCGGCATCGCTCACGAGATAGACGGCGAATGTCCCCAGCCAGTGACCACCCTCGTAGTGCTCGCCAGTGACGGCGGGCAGCGCCGCGTCGCGGTGTAACCTCGCGGCAGCACTCAGCGCCGCAATCCGGGCATCGCCCGGGGGCAGGCCGCGCGCCATCCCTTCCAGCATCCATGCGCGGCTGAGGTTCAGCCCATCGAGATGAGCCAGCTTCGGGTCGGCCCGATCGGTGACGATCGCAGGCTGCAGCCACGCCGTCGCCGCCTCGCGGCTTCGGGGAATATCCGGAAGAAACAGCGATAGCCAGCGTCCGAACGCCTTAGGTTCGAGCACCCGGCGCATGAAATCCGCCTCCGCGAGGCAAGGCGACAGAAAATCCTCGCCCGAGGGTTCGTAGGCAAGCGGACAATTGCGGTCCTTCAGATAGAACCTTCCTGCCGCCTCCTCGAGCAAGCCGCGCATGTGTGCGTTGCCGGCGACACCCGCCCAGTCCCATACCAAGCCGAAGGAAAAGGCCGTCTGATCGTGCTCGCCGGTGCGGATGGGATAACGAAGCTTCGGCAGCCAACTCTCAAGCCGCGCGGCGGCCTCGCCCTCGAGCGGGCGCAGGGTAATCGACCATTCCTGTGCCTGCGGGTCGGACCACTCGCGAAGCTCCGCGGCTAGCTGCAGCAGCCAGGCGAGGCCGTACGGTCGCTCGAACGAGGCGCGCCCCGCGCGCCTGAGATAGGCAACCTCGCCAGCGATATTCTCCGTCGTCATACTCTGCGCCACCGCAGCACGCGCCTGCGCGGCAAATGGCGCCTCGGGAAGCAACCGCAGCAGCCGCACCAGCAGCCAGTGGCCGTGTACATCCGAATGCCAATCGTAGCAGCCGTAAAACGCCGGAGTGAGCTTGTAGGGGGGACGGGCGTCGCTATCGCCGTCGAGTGTGTGGGAGATATGGTTCGGGTATTGTTCATGCAGGCAGGCGAGCGCGAGCGTGGCGAAATGAGCCGCAGCCGGCGCATCCAGGGAGCCGGCAGGCAAGGCTATCGCCTCGATCGCAGGTACGCGCCCCGGCATCCCAACCGCCAGACTCAACCAGATGAGTGCCGCCAGTAGCGGCGATATTCGGCGCATCGCGGCATTATAGTGAACGGCACAGGCCGCTTCGCAAAATAACTCGCCCAAAGGCGCTGCGCTCGGAAGTGATGGGTCCGGCTGTCAGACCTTCCTCAAGCAGGAGCACCACCGAGTAAGCGAATGGTTGACGCCGCCTTCAAGAACGCCGTCAGGAATTGACGCGCGACGCAATCCGGCTGAACGATCGAGGGCGGCGCGCCTGAGCGATCCAGGGCGCCAAAAAACATGGCGTCCGTCCCGGTGCGGCGCCTCTCCGACTAGGCGCCGGGAACAATCCGCACGTCCCGCACAGCACCACCATCCAGTGCCGCAAGGGCCGCTTGATAGCCCGCGCCGTCGTGCGCCGCCATCGCCCGCTCAATCGTATCGAATTCGATGACGACGGTTCGCTCCAACTGCCCCGCCTCGTAGACCTTCGCAGCAACTCCCCGCGCGATGAAGCGGCCGCCTCCGGCCTCGATCGCGGGGCCCGCGAGCCTCGCATAGGCCGCGAG
This sequence comes from uncultured Gammaproteobacteria bacterium, assembly GCA_963843295.1. GTDB lineage: Bacteria > Pseudomonadota > Gammaproteobacteria > Steroidobacterales > Steroidobacteraceae > Bog-1198. Next base: position 98,966 of record CAWJJP010000001.1, read on the forward strand.
TTTCGCAGGATCCAGAATTTCGCGGTAGCACGTGATCCAGTAAGCCTTCGCCATGTCACTCCCACGGCCCATCGTTGGTCCCAATCAGCGGCGGCGCGATGCTTTCATGCACCGTTCCGCTTCAATGACGAACCCGCTAGGCGACTCGCATGCTGTGGCAGCGCAAATCAACCGCCGCTTCGGCCGCCGTCCAATCCTCGAGTTCGTGGCCGGGCGCAAATCCGCGCCGCTCGGCGAGGAAGTAGGCCTCGGTCGCGACCAACTGGCGCCTGAGATGCGGATCGATTGTGGCGGCAAGAACCGGCCCGGATTGCTCCGATTCGAGGACCTCGATCGAGCCTTTGCCCGTCAGATCAGGTGCGGCCACCTTCGGCCTCGTCGTCTTCTTGCCAGGGGATACGCGCTTTGCAACCATCACTAGACCTCCGTATTTGCATACTGATGTGGATTGCCAACCCCCGTCCAGCGCGACTATATAACGATCTGGTACCCCGTTGTGCAAGAGACTGCGGAAATCAGAATCGGAAGGTCAGGCCCCCGAGCACCTCGCCCTCGAATATGCCGCTGCCCTTGATCGCAACCGTACAGCCGGCGGTACCGCCGCAGAAGAGCGCGCTGTTGTTGTTGAGCAGGATGCCATACCCACGTGCTTCGAACCTGAGTCCGATATGCGGTGCGAGCGGCACCATCCACCCGATCCCGAGATTGCCGGAGAGGAAAGTCTCCGAGTTCAGTCCCGCACGGTCGGGTTTCGCGGTGGTGGCGCCGATACCTCCCATGACGTACAACCCGCGGCCCACCTCCTCGATGAACGCAGTTCCGCCAATCTGATAGTTGTAGAGCGTGAGGCCGATATTGTTCGCCTGCGTAGAGAAGGCCCCGGAAGTGAGCGCGGTGTGCTGCTGACTGTAGAAGAGCTCGACTTGACGGTTCGGATCGAGTCCGATATCGACGGCCAGTGCAAAACTCGAATCGTTGTCGAGATCGATGGTTGAATCGTTCGTGGTATTCGTCACGCTGCCGCCGAAGCGGTAGCCACCGTAGGCGGTCACGCTGCTCTCGGTCTGGGCATGCGCATACCGGTGCGGTAGAGCCATGAGAAACCCGAGCAACACCAGCGCCGCTGGCCTCATTCGCTCCCGCCCCACCGCCAGGCGGGTGGCTCGCCCTTCGCATAGCAGATGAGCAGCAAGACCACGATCATGATCAGGTTGAAGAGGAGAAAGGCGACGAGGTGAGCCGGTATCAAGAGGAATGCCGCCATCGCAATGGCGGCAAACCATCCGATGAATACCGCCCATCCCTGCCACATCGTGGGCGGCCCCCAGCCCCACCCGTAGCGCTTCGCCGGGAACCAGTACTGATTCTCTCCTTCTTCCCGTGGATTTCGAGCCATCGCCGATCCCCTGTGCCATCAGTGCTTGCCACTTTACTACACCAAAAATGCTGCGCTCTGCGATGCAGCCGGGCGTCTCCAAGCGCAGACAGTGACCAGCATCACATGAGCGGATTTCAATCACCATGAAGTATTGATCGTTTGCCGCGACCACCGGTGAGCGTCTACCGTCACGACCATGAAGACGCTGCCGCTCTGTATCTTCGCCGTCATGGCTCTGGGTCCCGCTGCTTACGCGGCGACGGCGTCCGCGAGCGCGGTCGTGCTCACTCAGGACCCTCTCATCATGCGCCTGGACAAGGATGAGTTTCGGATCGCCTTCGGCATCAACGGGGAGCGCTGCGCTCCGAACGGCTGCACGGGTCTCATCCGCTATCGGGTCCGCTGGCAGACCACCGACGGCGCGAGGCATTCGGAGATCAAACAGGTCACCTACACCGTTTTGCCGGAAGCCGATCGCACCATTGCGGTAGACAGACAGTACTTCGACACCGCCGAGGGGGCGCACACGACGGAGGTCCTCAAAGTCACCGTCGACGCCATCACATGCCGGGACGGCGTCCACACGCGAACACCATGAGCTGACCGCCGTCTCGCGCCGTATCCGCGTTGTGAATGCCGCAAGACGTCGGCCAGATCAGCTCAGCCGCGCCGTCGCCTCCATCGCAAGCATCCCGGAAATTCCAATGGCCCGCATTGCGATGTGATCCCGTTCGGGTTTGCCAACGAACTGGATGGGATGATTGACGTAAAGAGGACTGCGTGCCCGAAATTCGAAGCGGCGAATTCGATCCACCCGATTGAGAGACAATAATCGCGCCAGGACGATTGCGACCAAAGGCCCATGCACCACACGCTCCGGATAGCCTTCCTCGCGCTGGGTGTAGAGCTGGTCGAAATGGATGAGATGCGCATTGAACGTCAAGGCGGAGAAGCGCATGAGCATCACCGGATCCGGCGTCAGGTCGAGAGTCCACGAATCGGTCGCAACGGTGGTCACGGCGAAGTCGTCTTTTGCAACCGCCTGCGCGGGAACGGGTCCTTGCAGGTAGACGATGTCCCGTTCCTCGCGCACGCACAATGCGCCGTCCTGAAAATATTGATATTCTGCCGTGACGACCTGAAAAGGACCGCTTCTGCCTTGCTTGTCCTGCCGCCCCAGCACACGCTCCTTCATTTGCGCCTGTAACCCGATCCTCAATGGCTGGATGAATTCCGTACGAGCCGCGGCAAACAAGCGTCTACGGCGCAGGGTGGAGTCGACCCACTCTTGATTGACCATGTGACCGTCGGGCCCGATCGAGGAGCGCGGCGGAGTCGGCAGGAAATAAAGCCAGTGCCACAACGGCGGCAGATGGACCGGAAGCTCCTTCCGAGCCGTCGGCAACCCTAAAGTAGCCTCGAGGGCCTGCACCGGCCACGGGTCCAAATTCGACTCGATCATTGAACGCTGTCATCCCTGTGACCGCAATGCGGGCCCTCCATTATACGTCGGGAATGCGCGTAGGAAGCTCCGGCTTTGTCGAGACATTGCACACCGTGCAAGGATGAGTGCAAGATTACGCAGCCACCGACACCGCAATGGAGCTGATATGTGCGAGCTTGACGATCTGGAGGAATTTGCGCGCCGCTCGAGCGAAGTGACGCGAAGACAATTCGGTGCAATGGCCTTGAGCGCCGGTTTGGTGGCGGCGTTGCCGAGGCACGCGAACGCCGCGCAGACCACCGGAACAGATGTCGAGGTCAAAACGCCGGACGGCGTCGCCGACGCCTACTTCGTACATCCTGCCAAAGGCAAGTTCCCCGGCGTACTCATTTGGCCCGATATTTTCGGATTGCGTCCGACCTTCAAGGATATGGCCACCCGGCTTGCCGAATCCGGATACGCGGTCCTGGTGATTAATCCCTTCTATCGCACCAGGAAGGCGCCGACAGCACCCGATCACGCGGATTTCAATGACCCCGCGACGCGGCAGGCACTGATGACGCTGGCCGGTACGTTGACTGCGCAAACGGCGGTAACCGATGCCAAGGCGTTCGTCGCATTTCTCGACAGCCAGCCTGCCGTCGATGGGAAGCGAAAGATGGGGACTACCGGCTACTGCATGGGGGGTCCCTTCGTCTTTCGTACCGCTGCGACCTTGCCGGACCGAATCGGCGCGGGCGGAACGTTTCATGGAGGCGGACTCGTGACCGACAAGCCGGACAGCCCACATCTCCTCATTCCGAAAATGAAGGCGCACTTTCTAATTGCGATCGCCGAAAACGACGACATGCGACAGCCGGAGGCGAAGGACGTGCTGCGTGATTCCTTTGCCAAGGCCCACTTGCCCGCCGAGATCGAAGTCTATGCAGGCGCGATGCATGGCTGGTGTCCGCCCGACTCGCAGGTCTACAACCACGATCAGGCGGAAAAGGCTTGGAGCCGTATGCTGGCGCTGTTCGGCGAGTCGCTCGCGTAGGCTTCGTTTCCGCGATCAACCACGGTCGCTCGTTGGATTCTAGCCGGGCACTCGTTGGGGACTATTGGCGTGGTAGCTCAGGAAGGCCAAGACGCGACTTTCGGTTTGCCGGGGGGCCGCAAGCTTCAGGCCGCCATGGAACGCTTTTTGGATCATGCCCGACCGCCAGGCGTCGAACACGAAGGGATTGATGTAGGATTTTCTGCAAACGGCCGGCGTGTTTCGCAGCTCTGCGGCAACCTGCTTGACCACACCGGTAATCTCGCTCTTGAAGGAGCGGTCGCTGGCGTTCTGCGGAAGGGGCGCGCGCGCGAGCAGAATGATGGCCTGTAACGTCGCGCCCCAAGTTCGAAAGTCCTTCGCGGTGAAATCATCCCCCATGGCATCTCGCAGGTAATCGTTGACCTGTCCGGAATCGATGGGTGCACGTTGACCCTCGTCCGTCACATATTGGAACAGCTGCTGACCGGGGAGCTCCTGGCAGTGCCTCATGATCTTCACGATGCGCTTATCGTCGATGAGCACTTCGTGCTGCACCCCGCCTTTGCCCCGGAAATTCAATACGGCGCGACCGTCGCGTATAAAACTGACATGACGGTTCAACAGCGTCGTCAGACCGAAGCTCTTGTTGTCCCGTGCATATTCGACATTTCCGACACGCACGCGCGTGGCGTCCAAAATGCTGATGACCGCTGCAAGAACTTTTTCTCGTGGCAATCCGGCAAGCGCCAGGTCGCGCGCCACTCTGCGCCGTAAGCGGGGCAATGCCTCGGCGAAAGTGGTCATGCGATCGAACTTGGCATCATCACGCACACTGCGCCACTGGGGATGGTAGCGGTACTGTTTTCGACCCCTCGCATCGCGACCCGTTGCCTGCAAATGGCCGCGCGGGTCCATACACACCCATACATTCTCGTAGGCAGGAGGAATAGCCAGACGAGCAATGCGCTTCAATTCCGCGGGAGCCTTCAGTTCCCGGTCATCGGGCAGAAAGTAGCGGAAGCGCTTGCCCGCCCGCTCGCGTCGATAGCCGGAAAGGGTATCGGACACGTAAATCAAGCCGGCGCGGCTCGCCATGTGCGCGGCCTCCGAGGCAGCGCTGACCAGGGTCGCAACGGATCTGTTGGCGTTGAATGGCATCTTGAATCGATTGTCGGGTCGGGTGACCGCCTTAAACTATCGATTCGAACGCACATTTTGGAGTCGGTGGATGCCGCAATCGCGATTAGGCGCCCATGATTTGACTTAATGAGCACTCTGAGCGCTGGAACGCCCGCGCCAGAGGCGCACTGCGGGGGACGGGCCGCGCGCTCAAAGCGCGTTGCGGATGGCCGCGAGACTGCGCCTTTGAGACCCGTTCGAGTCGAAGTTGTCGACCGCCAGCCAGCGCACCAGGGCCTCCTTCACCTTCGGCCATTCGGCGTCGATGATCGAGTACCAGGCGGTGTCGCGATTACGTCCGCGGATGATCATATGCTGACGAAACACGCCCTCGAAGGTAAAGCCGAGACGTACAGCAGCCGTCCGCGACGGCGCGTTCAGCGCGTTGCATTTCCACTCGTAGCGGCGGTAGCCGAGATCATCGAAGACGTACTTCATCAGGAGAAACTGTGCCTCGGTCCCTCCCACGTGACGTTGAAGCCGCGGCCCGTACAAGATGCTACCAACCTCGATGCAGCGGTTCGCCGGATCGATACGCATCAGCGTCTCATACCCGAGTGCATCTCGCGACATCTGATCGACGATCGCATAGAACATCGGATCCTCCGATGCCGCTTTTCTCTCCAAGTGAGACCGAAACGAGTCCACATCGTCGAATGGCGCCTCGAAGAGATACTGCCACCGGACATTCTGTGCCGGCCCGTGCGTCTCGCGCCACAGTGAGGCAGAGTGTCTCCCGGGATCGAGGGGCTCGAGGCGGATGAAGCGTCCGTCCATGACTTGGCGCTCCGGGCGTCGCGCGGGATGCGCGGCGACCTCCGGCCCGATCGGAAGCCCGGACAGCGGATCGGCAACGTACCGTTCCATGCACAACCCTCCGCGCCAGCCAGGCCTTCAGTCCGAGGCGTGGCTTGCCGTCACCTCGCCACACTGCATCGAAACAACTCGATGGACGTCGTCGATTGATTCGCCGTTCTGAACACGGTAACCGAATCGATGCCGAGCGCAAGCTTGATGCCAGACAAGCCCGCGTAGCCCCGATACCTTTCGTCATGATTCAAGTCGGTCTCGCTTGCACCGACTAGCGTCTTGCGGTACCACGCCTCGACGAGATCGAGACGATCGAAGGTATCGGCCGCAAATCGAATGCACCAATGCCCCAGCGCATCGGTTCTTGCGACATCATCCATTCTGGCCCTGATCAGATTTGGATAGGCGGGCAAGCCCGTCGCGTTATAGACCTCTGCGGCCGGGGCGTTGGAGGCAGAGCCCATGAGCGTGCACGATAGAACCGCGACGAGCGGAAACCCGGTTCGCACGGCGGCGAACGGATTTAGTCTCGCGGCGGACTGCAGGGCGGCGGCGTGGCGTCATTGCACAAACCCGTACGCGCATCCGGGTCGGTGGCTCCCGGGGTGTCGTCGCCCGGTATGGTGGTTACGCAGCCGGAAACCAGCCACACAGCGAGTGCAAGTCCGCTTACGATCCTCATGGACGTCCCCTCGAGCCGCGCATCGCGATGCTCTCTCGCTCCCGGCTTCTCCGGACAATCTCTGCCATGATGGAAGAGGTGTCAAGATGCGGCATTGCAATCAGACCCGCGCCTGGCTGTGTTGCCCACGATGGCTGCGCAGCCGCGGCGACTGTTTTGTCATATCCACAGAATTTTAAAGTCCCTCCGAGTGGTGCCGATATACCCCTGATGAGTTCCCTCAGCGCCGTATCCCCGCCCGTTGGTCCACCGAGTGCGGTCTACAGCGGGCTCGACGCGTTTGCGACCAGCAACCGGCGCCTCAATCAGGACGCGCAACAGATCGCGAATCCCGGTAACCAAAACATCACCAATCCCCTCCTCGACGCGAGCCAGTCCCTTCTGCTCGCAGAAGCCGGTGCGGCGGTCATTAGAACGTCCGATCGGATGCTGGGCACCCTGCTGGACGCGTTTGCCTGAATCAACCGGTCTGAAGCTGCATGCAGCGTTCACCGGTGCGCCCGTGAAGATCGCAGCGCGTGCCGGCGCGCCGTTCGAGGCGTTCGGAGGGGCAATCAGCGGAACGATCCTGCAAGTGATCCCAAATCGATTGATCGTCCAGTCCTGGAGGTCCACCAATTTCCTTCGCCGTGATCTCGATTCGACGCTCGTCCTGTCATTCTGGCCGGAGGAAACCGGCGGGCGGATCGAATTGACACACGTCAACGTGTCCGACGGCGACTTTTCCGGCGTTTCCGAGGGATGGTCCCACTACTACTGGACTCCCTGGCGAAAATACCTGAGCTCTCATTGAACCTCGCGAGGTGCGGCTGTTCGTTACTTGGACGGGCCTCTCGCGGCGATCTCATCCATTATTGTGACCAGGGCAGACCGAATACCCGCTTCCGAGGCGGAGTGACCGGCATCCTCGACCATGATGAGGCGTGATCCAGTCCACTCACGGTGCAGCTCGATGGCAGTCGCCGGAGGGCACAGCAGATCATACCGGCCTTGGACGATGATTGCTGGAAGGTGGCGGATGCGCTTGACCTCCCGAAGCAGCTGGTCCTCAGGTTCGTATCGGTTGTTCCGGAAATAGTGGACTTCGATTCGTGCCATCGCATACGCCACTTGCGGCTCGTTCGCGCCGGCGATCCGCATCGCGTCCGGAATCAGATTGGCCAACGTTGCCTCGAACACACACCAGCACCGCGCAGCCGCAAGCCTGACGGCGTGATCCGGATGGTCGAGCAGCTTGGCATAGCCCTGCAAGGGATCCCGGTCCCGCAGCTCGAGCGGTAAACCCGCCAGCAATGCTTCCCACGCCTCGGGTCGAAATCGCCTCCCCGCCTCGAAGATCCAGCGAATTTCACATTCTCGCATGAGGAAGATGCCCCGCAGCGTGAGGCTCAAGCACGCTTCCGCGAACTCTTGTGCGTACGCCACCGCCAACGTCGAGCCCCACGAGCCGCCGAATAAATGCCACGCCGCGATGTTCCGATGCTTGCGCAGCCCTTCCAAATCCGCGATGAGATGCGCCGTGCTGTTATTTCGCAATTCGCCATTGGGAGTCGATCGGCCGGCGCCGCGCTGATCGAAGAGAACGACTCGATATCGCTGCGGATCGAAGAAGCGCCGGCTCGTGGCGGAACAGCCGCCGCCCGGCCCGCCGTGAAGGAACACCACGGGAATCCCCGCCGGGTTCCCGCATTCTTCCCAATACACGGAGTGAATCTCATCGACCTGCAAATGCCCCGAAGCGTGCGGTTCAATGGCAGGGTATAGATCGCGCGGCGTGCTCATGTCTCGCATCTTAACGCGCATGTCATGCGGCGCTGCAGCCGCGAAGAAATTTGATCTGCCCCCGGGCCCGGCGTATAAGTTGCGACATGAGTGAACACCGCCATGAGTGAACACAGAGTCTCTGTCGCCGTTGCCCGGCTCGATGACAAGGTTGCGATGCGGTCACTCCTCCGGCCCATTAAGAATGCGCAAAATGTGCGGACCGTACTGCGCATGGTTCATACCTCGATTCTGTGCCCGCTCTACGATGAGGAAAGGCGGGTCGCAAGGTACATCGTGCTCGACATCAGCAACCAGGTCGTCGGATGCCACTGCGTTACCGACATATCCCCGCGGCAGGCACAGAAGATCACCGCGGGCTGTGTCCGAGTCTCGCACTGGAGTCCGGCAATCTTCGACGCCGTCGTCGACCGGGTGCTCGGCGGCACGACGATGCACATTCAGTAAGGCGAACGTTTAGGGGCCTTTTCCGCCGAGCCACGCCCCGATGAGCTTTTCGCGCGCGTCGAGAAAATCCTCAACGGCCGCGGCAAAACCTTCGCACTCGGTATCGGTCGTCGGCAACGACAGGGCAAGATAGCCGCGCCTGGCGAAATAATAGCCGCGATTGAGCATCTCCAGATGGAAGAGGCTCTCGAGACTGCGCCGCGACATTGCGGCTGCCGGATCTTCCGCTTCGATGTCGGCGCCCCTGCGCAACATCTCGCATTTGCTGAAGTGCAGCCCTATGAGCGAACCGACGCCCGTGGCTTGCAAGTGACCACCGCGGCTGCGCGCCGCAGCGTTCAGCCGCTCGCGAAGTCGATCACCCCGCGCATTTAGCCGCATGACCTCGGCGGGGGTGAACACCTCGGTCAACCCGGCGAGCCCGCCGGCCATTGAAAGCACATTGTTGTTGAAAGTGCCCGCATGGCCGAATGAGTCCGGCCGGTCGGGATCGAAGCGCTCCATGATGTCGCGACTGCCGCCGAAAGCTCCGAAGCTGGCACCCCCGCCCAGATACTTACCCAGCGTCGTCATGTCCGGCTTGATGTCGAACAGACCTTGAAGACCTCCCGGTGAGAGTCGTGAGGTCATCACTTCATCGAAGATCAGCACGATGCCGTTCGCCGTACATTCCTCGCGAAGCATGCCGAGAAATTCGCGGCTCGCCGGGATGCATCCTCCCCCCAACATGGGCTCGACGATGACTCCCGCGAGCGCGGCGGCGTGGGTCCGCAGCAGCGCCCGAGTTCCCTCGACGTCGTTGTATTCGCCCATCAGCCAGTCGAACGGCACATTGAGCTCGGCTCTGCCGCGCCGAAAATAAAAGACGCTGCCATGATAGGCACCGTCGAACGCCATTACCCGCGAGCGGCCCCGTGTCAAGGCGCGCACGGCAGACAGCGCCAGCAAATTCGCTTCCGTGCCAGAATTCGTGAAGCGTATCAAATCAATCGATGGAAACCGGGCGCGGATCGCTTCAGCCAGCCTCGCCTCGTACAGGTTGGGACCTCCAAGCACCATCCCGCCGTCGATCGCCTGTTTCAGTGCGCTTTGAATGATCGGGTTGGAGTGCCCGTACAGCCCCGCGGAATATTCTCCCAACAGGTCGAGATAGTCGAGACCATCGGCATCGCGTAACCGGCTGCCCGCTCCGCCCGCCCAGGTCAGCGGAAAAGGGCTGTAATGCAAGACGCTCCGGGTATTGCCGCCCGGCATGTGCCGCGCCGCGCTTGCGTGCCGGCGTGCGCTGTTCGGATGCAGTGCCCTGTAGGTCGCTTCGACCTCCTCGCACGCGAGCCCAAGGTCCCGGTCGAGCTCTCGAGAATCTTGCATTGAGTCCGACTCCAAGTTTGTCCTCAGCGGCCTTCCGCAGTGTGGGGTTGCCCGGGAATCTGTCAATAAGGCCTGCACACGGCGATCGCCGGGAGGATAATCCCACAATGGACGATGACCGCGATCTCCTGCCGTGGATTTTAGGCGGACTGCTGATTGCGATGGTGGCGACCGCAATTGCCGTGCGTTCGACCGCCAGGATTGCGCCCGCGAAGTTGCAAGCCGTCAGCCAGGCGACTCACCGTGATGCCTCGGCCAGCACTATCCCGCCTGCCTCTACGGCGGCTCCGTCACCGCAGCGATCTACCCCGCCTGCGGCGCCAGCCACGCAAGTTCAAGAAGCGGACCTGCCTCCGGCCGCGCCGGCAGGTCAGATATGGGAGTGCAGGATCAACGGCCAAAGAGCATTTTCCAGCAGCCCCTGCGGCGGCGAATCCTCGCTTCGTCAGATAGGCCCAATCAATCGAATGGATTCGACGCCCATACTTCAACAGACTCGCTCATACGAGCCAGAACCGAGCTACCCGCCGTCCTACCCCTACCCGGGCGAACCGCAAGACTCCAATCCGGGAGAGTTTGCGGATAACTCGTACCCGGTGCTCTTGGGAGTTCCGTTCCAAGAGCACCGCAGGCCTGATCACGCGCGACGCCCGCATGGCCCGCGCCCACGTTTGGATGCCGATGCTGGCTCGACCCCGGCCCCCGCGCCGCACGCTGCGAAGATTCACTGACAGGGAGCCGTCACTGGCTGCGTTTCTAAGGACGAGCGCCGCCCGCGGCTTCGCCTTGGAGAAAGCGAGCCGGGATGGAATCCTTATATGGGAAGAAATGGAAATAGGGGCGCGCCTCTGCAATTGTCCGCTTGACGGACGCGCGATTCATCAATCGATCGAAATATGCGGCGAGGTGCGCGTGCCCTTGGAACGGCATCACAATGGAGGCGTAGAATAATGCCGGCGCCGCGGCGCAATCTGCGATGCTGAATTTCTCACCCGCCACCCACGTGCGGTCCGCCACGCGCCGATCGATCATGTCGTACGCAGTGCCGAGGGTGGATCTTGCGTCGGCAACGCCACGTGGATCGTGTTCGCCTTCTGCTCTCAGCCGGTCGGTCACGACCTTCCCCATCGGCAGTTGCACATAGAAATCGAAGAACCGGTCCCACAGCCGTGCCTCGAGGCGTTCCGCGACATCGCTCGGCAGCACCGGTCGTGCGCCCGGATAGTGCTGCTCGAGATGTTCGATGATGATCGTAGTTTCCGGAAGTATCTGATCGCGCTCGTCGTCGCGCAGCACCGGTATTTTTCCAAGCGGCCACAGGTTGAGGAACTCGGCGCTCTCCTGCTTGTCCCCGAGATTGACGAGATGGCCGGTAAATGGCGTATCGTTCTCGTAGAGTGCGATGAGAACCTTGTGACAGAATGAGGCGAGTGGGTGGAAATAGAGTGTCAAGGCCATGAAAGTCTCCTTGGGATGGATGGCTGTAGGACGATCGCCACCTTCCATCGCAGACCCGATGTTCCGATAGGTTCTCGACGACCGCAAGCCAGGGAACGGCGCAGCTCGAGATCCCTTCCTTGCCCGGTGAGAGGATGAAACGATGAGTCACCCACTTCGACGCGCCGCTCCCGTTCCGCAGTGGCCAAGCTATACCGGTACTTCTCAATACGTGGGAACCAGCGCCACCCGCCAGGTGAGCGTCTATGTGGACCCCTCTCTGGGTGCACCTGCACTTCAAAACGCCCGGGACTTGGTGGCCGACGCGGACCGAGTCGTCAACGCCAACGACGCCATCTTTGGAACATCGGGTGATCCCGTGAACGTGATCATCTTCGCTTTGGGTGGTCAAACCGACGGAACCGGCGGCGCCGATCATGATGCCTGCGACTATACGAACGGTGGTGCGATTGAGGTATGCGCATCCTTTGGTAACTCGGCGCGCGTGTCGGCTCTTTTCGAGGCCGAGCTCAGCGAATGCTCAATGGGCGGGAATTTGTGCGGCGTGAGTACCGGAGAGGCCCTTTCGCGCTGGTGTGCGGCCGTCATCGGCGACAATGCGCTCGCTGACTTCGCCACGGCGCCGACCTGGGCGCAACAGGGCATGCCGGACTTCGTCAGCAAAACGGATAATACCGACCAGAATCCGATCAGCACCGGGTGCGGCATGGCATTCTTGTCCTGGTTGAGGCATCTCGGCTTCACGCTCGACAAGATTGCTCCCGCCATGGTCAAGCTGGGGACTTCGGGCACCTTTGCGCAGCTCTACGCGACACTGGCATCCGCACCGTCGGCCGAGGCCTGGACAAAATTTCTTGCCGCAGCAAAGTCGTTGCCCAAAATCGTGAACGACGATCCGTTTGGCTCCGCGGGTACCGCGGGAACGAGGAAGGCTGCTTTTGCAAAGGCTCGGCGTGGCCCGCAATCGCGGGCGCGGAAGCGAAAAAGAGCGTGACCGCGCGTGAGCGCAGGCCGTCCGCAGGGATGGATTTGCTCACCCAAGCCAAGCGTCAACGGCCGCCGGCGACATCCAGTATGGCGCCGGTCGTGTAGGACGCAGCATCGCTCAAGAGCCAAACAATGGCTTCGGCCACCTCCTCCGCGCGGCCGGCACGGCCGAGGGGTGTGCTTGCCCCGAGACGTTGGGCTCGATCGGGCTGTCCACCGCTGGCGTGAATCTCCGTCTCGATGAGCCCTGGCCGAACCGCATTGACACGGACGCCCCGACTGCCCAGTTCCTTGGAAAGACCGATCGTCAGCGTGTCTACCGCCGCCTTGGAGCCCGCGTAGTCGACGTATTCATTTGGCGATCCGATTCGACTCGCCGCGGAAGATACGAATACCACCGAGCCGCCCTTGCCACCGCGATCGGTTGATAACCGTCTTGCGGCCTCTCGAGCGCAGAGGTAGGTGCCGTAAACATTGACCTCGAACATCCGTTTCAGCCGCTCGCTCGTCATATCGGCAAGCTGAAGGGACGGCGCAACGACCCCGGCATTGATCACGACTCCATCGAGGCGGCCGAGCATGGCGTCGGCCGCCTCGAACATGGAAGCCACATCTGGTTCCCTCGTCACATCACCTCGTACCGTCCTCGCGATACCACCGGCCGCCCGTACGAATTGTGCCGTAACCTCCGCCGCAGCACGGTCTTGCAGGTAATTGATCGCCACGGACCACCCCTTGGTCCCGCACAGGATCGCCGTCGCACGGCCGATTCCGCGGCTGGCGCCCGTCACGAGGATGTTCTTCATGGACTCCATATTAGGCGACCGGGTCGCAGAAATATTACAGCCTCCCAAGACCCCAAGCTCCGTCACATCTTTTCGGCGCCGTCGGCCCTACCCTGTCGTCCCATGTGTGAGCGATATGTCCTGCCGGATCAACTCGCAGCAGAACGGGAATTCATGCCCGCGCGCAGCTGGTGGAATTTCACGGCGAAATTCAACGTCGCAGCGCAGCAGTATGTGCCCTCCATCCGCTGGCATGAGGGTGAGTCCGAGGCCATTATGATGCGCTGGGGTTTCATCCCGTCCTGGGCGGAAGGCAAGTGGGTGGGAGTTCCGCCTGCATGCGCCGACATCGAAGAGCTTCAAAGTTCACCCACTTTTAAAGCGTCCTGGCTCAACAGTCAGCGGTGCATCGTACCCGTTGCAGGGTTCTATGCGTGGCAACTCACGCAGGCAAAGTACCGCCAACCTTTCTTCGTTCGTTTGCGCGATCGGTCTGTTTTCGGTCTCGCCGGGATTTGGGATCGTTCGGTCGCAGACGATGATGATGTCATCGAGAGTTGCGCGCTCATTCGCCTTCAGGCGAACGATCTCATGACGGGCATTGCCAATACGGAACACCGGATGCCCGCGATCCTACGACGCAAGGACTACCAGACCTGGCTGCGTGGGACGCCTGTCGAGGCAAGGGCCGTCCTACAGCCTTTCAAACCCAATTGGATGGAAGCATACGCCGTCAGTCCGAGGATAAACTCGACGGCACCCGACGACCCGGACTTGATTCGCCCCATCGCATCGGCCCCTCAGGAACTGGCCGCGAGAGAAACGGCTGTCGGCTAGTACCTCTCGGGCGGAGCATCAGCCGTAGTATTCTAGGGGCCAGAAATGCCAACCTCATCCGACCCACGCGTTTTTTTTGCGGCCGAGCGGACCCTGCTGGCCTGGCAGCGCTGTAGCCTGGCTCTGATGGCATTCGGCTTCGTGATCGAACGATTCAATTTATTTCTGTCGGTGTTGCGTCGGCAGCCCGAAGGTTCGACGCACCACGTCTTCTCGCTCGTCGTCGGGATTGTCTTGATTTTGGTCGGCGCCGCCGTCGCACAGGCATCGAGCATGGCGTTCCGCCGATTCGTTCGCACGTTACCCCCGGAAGATGTCCCGCCGGGCTCGTTCGGCCCTCTAGGTTCCACCGTTAATATGATTGTGGCCGCAATCGGAGTCCTTCTCGCCGGGTATCTGTTCCTGACCACATCTTAGGCACCCCCCGTGTTGCGCAATGTGATCTTCGATATCGGGGGCGTCATCCTCGAATGGAATCCAGACGTCATTTTGAAGAGCTATTCCGACAATGCAGCGTTGAGGGCCCTGCTGAGAGCAGCCCTTTTCGAGCATCCAGATTGGCTGCAACTGGACAGAGGTACGCTGACCGAGACCGACGTGCTTGCACGGCTTGAAACTCGAACGGGCATTCCGCGCACCGAGCTGGCCGGCTTGTTGGACGCGGTTCGAGCCTCCTTGAAGCCGAAGCTGGATACGTTGGCGCTTCTGGAGAGTCTCGTGCAGCGGCAGGTACCGCTGTACTGCTTGTCAAACATGTCGGCCGTCACGTTCGCGCACCTTCGCAAGCGGCATGCATTTTGGGACCGGTTTCGAGGAATCGTGATCTCCGGCGAAGTCAACATGATGAAACCCGAGCCGGAAATCTTCGAGTATTTGCTGCACCGGTATCACATCTCCGCAGCCCAAACCATTTTCATCGACGATCACGCGCCGAACATTCGGGGCGCCCAGGCGATCGGCCTGCGCACCATTCTGTTCGGAGACGCCAGGCAGTGTGAGCGGGAGCTCGATGAATTGCTTGACGCACCCTAACCGGCGCAAAGAGCAGCATGTTCTGCAATTCCGCGTCGGCAAGCAAAGGCGGACCGGTCGTGAATGCGAACGTTCAGCGGCCAGTCCGCCTGCCTGCAGATCAGAAGACCTCGCGACGTAAGACGCGGCTGCATCGTGCCCGCCTGCCGCCCGGGTAATTAATCTCTAATAGTTATCGTAATAGCTGTTGATGCGCGCCCCGTAGTCCCGGTCGTACACCGGAATGCTGCCCTCGCTATAGCGAGGCGCCTTGTCGAGTCTCGCCTTGTCGAGAGGCACGACGTAGCCGCCCCTATCGGTTGCATACTTGAGCATCTTCCACGGAATCGGATAGCGATCGCTTCCCATGCCGAGGAAACCACCGAACTCGAGTACCGCATAGCGCACTTGGCCGGAATACTTGTCGATCATGAGATCATCGATCGATCCCAGCTTTTCCCCCGCATTGTTGTATACGGTGGTGCCCTCGACCTTCTCAGATGAAATCACTTCGCTCATCGTATCGGACGTTGTGGTCATATTCGCTCCTTTCATGTCAGGTGAGCCTGGATTCTGGGACTGGCCCGCGACGAACTCAGTCGGTGCAAGCGCTTCACCGGCTGTAGGAATCGAACGCACAAGGGGAACAGGGTTTGCCGCCAGTCGCTCCTATGCTGGATTCGCGACGAGTATTTTCGGCGCATTGCGCAGCGTCGCAAGGATGACGCAATAGCGTTCCGTCAGCTGCACGAGGCGTCCGCGAGTCGGGCCGTCGAGATCGCCCTCCAGCTCGAAAGTCAACACGATATCTTGTAATCCGACCGGAGCCGCCTTGTCGACGCCAAGCGTCCCCCGGGCATCCCAGACCCCTTCGGCGATGATCCGGCCACCGGTCAATTTGCACATCATCGACGTTGCCACGGCCATCAGCGTCACGGCGGCGCAGGCTGCCAGTGCTTCGAGCAGCATGTCCGCGGAGCATGCGTGTATTCCCGTGCCGCCGGTAGCCGCATGCAGTCCGGCGACTCTCAGCGCGGGGGTGGGGAGTATCGCCGTAATCTGCGCGGGATCGAGTGTAACTTCCGCGCGGGACGGGATGCGCGCGCTGTCCGGGTCATCGCGGTACTTCTGCTTCAACGGTGCTTGGAGCGCCCTTAAGGCGATTGAGTCCATTTCGATTCCTCCTCGATAAAAGACCGGTGTACCACCTGCACGCTCGCCCGCAGTATACGTCCGGGGGGACCGATGGCTGTCAATGCTGGGTGAGTGGCCTTACAATTAGCGACTACATGTCGGACCCAAGAGGTCGAGCGTATGGCTGCTTCGCAAACTCCACCCGTTGTAACCGAGCTCAGGCTTTCGCCGGCGTTGAAGGAAACCGTCAATACGGCCCTCGCGCGCGGAAGGATGCTGAGCGTCGCGTACGTGTCGCCCGACGGCAAGCCGGAACTGTCGTTTCGCGGCAGTGTCCAGGCGTATGCCGACACCCAACTTGCCATCTGGGTCCGCAATCCCGCCGGTGGCATCCTCAAAGCGGTCGCGAGTGGACACCCTCATATCGCCCTCCTGTATGGCGAACTTGGTGCCGAGTCGAAGGCGTTCGTGACGTTCCAGGGCCGCGGGCGGGTGGAGACATCGGAGTCCGTGCGCCGCAAGGTGTACGACGACTCGCCCGAACTCGAGCGCAATCTCGACAAGGATCGCAAGGGAGTCGCGCTCATCATCGATCTGGATAGTGTCGACGGCTTCTTCGGCGGCAATATCCTCAAGATGCGCCGCTGAGATCTTCTCCGGGCGCCGAGGCCTTCGTATTCTACAGCCCCGCCGGCAATGTCGGTGGCTTCGCGTTCACCACCGCATCGTCCGGCGCCGGAACCCTCACACCATCGTTGGCTACCAAATCTGGGAGTGGTTGCGCATTCGGACCGCCCCATGGTCCGGGCGCTTGTGGCGGGGGCCTGGGGCTGGGCGGCGTCGGTTGCACGACCGTGCTGCCGAAGGCCGGCGGGGCCGGTCGGGCCAGTGATGGATCGACGCGTCCTGCCAATGAGGCGGAGGTGTCCACACGGGGAATACCAAATGGCGCTAGACCGAGCAGATCGATCACGGTCTTGGGAATCACGGCATGCGAATGCCAGTTGATATCGATTCCCTGCCTGACTTTCCCTCCAAACATCAGCATCGGGATGCGCGAGCCGCCAATGAGTTGAAAGCCGGAAGGATGCAGGGAGTCAACCACCGTTTCCGCGTCCGGCGTCGACACATGGTCGGCATATCCGCCCCAATCATCCCACGTCAATATGAAAACAGTATCCGCCCAGCTTCCCGCCTTGACGACGGCATCCACCCGTTGCCACGATAAGTTCTGGCCTTCGGTCACGTACTGGGCGTTCGCCGTTTGATCGGGCGCGTGCTCGTCGTAGCCGGCGGGACTCCATACGAAACAGAAATCCGGCAATGTCCCGGCAGCAGCCAGCGCGGTGAACGCGTCATCGGAGGGCTGAGTGGAGGTATGGATGTTCTGTCGGCTCTTCGCGTTTGCCAATTCTTGGTAGTACTTCACAGGGTAAAGGTCCGTATCGGTGAATGCACCCCACGTGTGGCCGCCGGCCTCCACGTGCGCGAAGATGGTGGGCAAGTCCCACACCGGCGAGGTCGCACCCGGCGGGTTACGCAGCGTCGGCGTCTGACCACCGACGGCGAGCATGTGACCTGGAGTCGAATTGGTACCCAACCCGAAGTGATAGTCGCAATAGGTGAACTGCTTGGCGAGCCAGCTGTAGAACGGCAGTATCGCCTCGTTATCGATCTGCAATTTAGTCGCAGGATAGTCTCCCAGCTTGTAGTGCACCCAGGCGTTCCGGTCGTGCGGCGGGTCGGGCAATGGCGGGATCTTGAGTAAGTTGCCGCGATTCTGGATATTGGCTCCCCACTCCGCGAGGGACGGGAAGTAAAAATCCGGGGTCTTGTTCTCTTGCATCAAGATGACGACGCGTACCATGACGAGGGCCCTCGAAGGGTTTGAGCCAAACGGAAAGAAACACTCTACCCGGCGGCTGTGATAAGTGCCGGATAGCGGAGCAAATGAAAGGTCATGTCAAAGACGAATCTCCTGGTGATTTGTCCCAAGGGCCACTCCGCCTTGCGCTATCTCGCGTCCCTCGTTGATGTTGCCGAGATCGAGATCAGCGACGATCAAGCGGAACTCGAAAGGCGAGCCCCGGATGCCGAGGTAATTCTCTTCATCAGCCTGTCCGGCACCAGTGTGAATTGGCCGCGGGTCTGGCACCACGCCTCGTCCGTACGCTGGATACACGCGCTCTCTACCGGCGTTGAAAATATACTCTTTCCAGCTCTCATCGACAGTGACGTACCACTGACCAACGCGCGCGGCGTATTCAAGCGCGCCTTGGCCGAATTCGCCGTGCTCGGGATGCTTTTCCATACCAAGAAACTTCGGCGGCTCATCGACAACCAGCGCCAACGCAACTGGGCCGACTTCAACGTCACCTTCGCGAACCAACGCGTGATGGGCGTGATCGGCTACGGCGAGGTCGGACGCGAATGCGCGTCGCTCGCCAAAGGGCTTGGTTTGACGATTCATGCATTCCGGAGAAATCCCGGGAAATCGGTCGATGATCCGATCGCCGACCGGGTATTCGGACCGACGCAGCTTCATGAGATGCTTGCCACGGTCGATTTCCTGCTATGTGCCGCACCGCTGACTCGCCACACGCACCACATGATGAGCGATGCGGAATTCAACATCATGAAACCCACCGCCATCGTCATGAATGTCGGGCGCGGACCCGTGATCGACGAATCCGCCTTGGTCCGCGCCCTGCGCAGCCGGCGGATCGCGGGCGCCTCTCTCGACGTATTCGAACGCGAGCCGTTACCGGTCGAGTCGCCGCTGTGGGAGATGGAGAATGTCCTGATCTCTCCTCATACTACGGATCGAACAACCGATCCGGATTGGTTGGAACTGAGCATGCGAATGTTCATCGCAAATTTTGGGCGCTATCGGAACCGTGCGCCTCTCGATAACATCGTCGACAAGAAGGCGGGTTATTGAATCTTGGCCGCCGAGCATCCATTCAAGGAGACGACATAGCGGCCGTGATCTCGTCAATCCTGGATAAAATATTGACTTATCAATGCGTTAATAGAATATTATATAGTTTATAATTAAGTGAACTCCGCGTTTCACTAGTCTCTCGCCGGGGTCTTCGTTTCGCGAACCAGCAACACCGGTACCGGCGTGGTGCGCACGACGTACTCCGCGTCGCTGCCCAGGACGAGGCGGCGAATTCCCCGGCGTCCATGGGTACCGAGCACGATCAGATCAGCCGGCCATTTCTCGGCAACCTCCACGATCACCTCACCCACCGGTCCGGCGACAGTCTCAACGAGTGCCGTTTCGACTTCCACCCCCTGCTGTCGAGCGACACCCGCCGCTGCGATCAGGAT
Source organism: uncultured Gammaproteobacteria bacterium (assembly GCA_963843295.1). GTDB lineage: Bacteria > Pseudomonadota > Gammaproteobacteria > Steroidobacterales > Steroidobacteraceae > Bog-1198. The sequence continues at coordinate 118,625 of CAWJJP010000001.1, forward strand.
TTCCTCACCTCGCGCATGAAGGTCTTTTCGCAACTGGCTCGTGTACAAGGCAGCTCCGGGGCCCCCGGCCACCACGAAATCGTGGACCACATGCAATAGCCGTAGTGCAGCTTTTTGATCCTTCGCAAGGAGAATCGCCTGCTGAAGTCCGAGCTGGCTCGTCGCACCGCCATCAACAGGCACGAGAATCTTCTTATACATTTGACCGCCCTCCTCTGCTGACCGGGTTCCCGCCGATGCTCTTCGCCCGCCTCTTCTCCTAACACTAACCCATTCAGAAGTCCGACGACATCGTTCGGCACGGGCAGCCGGGACCATATCTGTGCTGGTTATCCCGCGCAGCACCATACCGGCCGCGGCGTGTCGAATTCCCGGGGGCCCGTTCGTCGTAGGGGTATGGACACCGAATTCATCCAGCTGCCCCCGGCGCGTTGGGGCACCTGCCGGGAGAATAAATCCGCGGATAAGTGATCGATCAATTGCGGCAGGAGACATGTCATGCGTGTGATGGTGATTGTAAAAGCCAACAAGGATTCCGAAGCGGGCGTACTGCCCAACGCGGGCCTGCTGGCGGAGATGGGCCAATTCAACGAGACGCTCGTCAAAGCCGGCGTCATGCTCGCGGGTGAGGGTCTGCAGGCAAGCTCCAAGGGCGTGCGCGTGAAATTCGGATCCGGCAGGAGCACGATCATCGATGGACCCTTCACCGAGACCAAGGAATTGATTGCGGGCTTCTGGCTCTGGCAGGTGAAATCGTTGGACGAGGCCGTCGAGTGGATCCGACGCTCGCCGTTCAAGAAGGGCGAGGAAGAGATCGAGATACGCCGCGTCTTCGACGCCGAAGATTTCGGCGCGAACCTGCCGCCCGAGCTGAAGGCCCAGGAGGCGCGACAGCGCGAGCAGATTGCGAGCAAGAACTGATGGGGCAATCACATCAGAAAAGCTTTGGCGCTGGCCTCGAAAGCTGCGCCCGCCGCAATAACTTGCATGCCGGGTAGCCTTGACTTGCGCTGCCCGCATCGACGTGGTGACATCCGTGGTTATGAATTCCACCGATGTCTCTGGCGCGATCCGCGTCGTATGGAGAATCGAGTCCGCACGGCTCATCGCACGTCTGACCCGCTCGGTGCGGGATGTAGGCCTCGCCGAGGAGCTTGCCCAGGATGCCTTCGTTACGGCGCTCGAACAGTGGCCCCGGACCGGGATCCCGGACAATCCCGGAGCGTGGCTGATGACTACTGGCAAGCGTCGCGCCCTCGATCACCTGCGACACCAGCGCATGCGCGACCGCAAGCACATGTTGATGCATGAGTCTGATATGGATCCCGAGCACGAAGGGGGGTCTGTCGAGGCGGGAGCCGATGATGAAATCGGTGATGATTTGCTGCGGTTGATCTTCATCGCGTGTCACCCTGTGTTGACCCCCGAGGCCCGGACGGCCTTGACGCTGAAGCTGCTGGGGGGCCTCACCACAGCAGAGATCGCGCACGCGTTCCTGGTCTCAGAACCGACGATCGCTCAACGCATCGTGCGTGCGCAACGCACACTTCGAGACGCGCACGTGCCGTTCGAGATCCCACAACGCGAGGAACTCCCGGCACGCCTTTCCTCGGTGCTGGAGGTCATCTATCTCATCTTCAACGAGGGTTACGCGGCAACCGCCGGTGACGACTGGATGCGTCCGGCGCTGTGCGAGGAGGCGCTTCGCCTTGGCCGAATCCTTGCCGAGCTTGCGCCCCGGGAACCGGAAGTGCACGGCTTGGTGGCCCTCATGGAGATACAGGCTTCGCGCCTGCGCACGCGCGCGGCCACCAATGGGGACCCGATCCTGCTGATGGACCAGGAGCGGGCGCGTTGGGATCGACTTCTCATTCATCGTGGGCTTGCGGCGTTGGCGCGCGCAGAGGCGCTGGGCGAAACGAGCGGTCCGTATCTATTACAGGCCGCCATTGCAGCATGCCACGCCCGCGCCCCGGCACCCGCCGACACGGACTGGGATCTCATCACGAGTCTCTACGAGAAGCTGAGTCTACTCACCTCGTCGCCCGTGGTGGAACTCAACCGTGCGGTAGCGGTGGCGATGGCATCGGGCCCCAAGGCGGCTCTTGAGATTGTGGATCGCCTCGAGGCGCAGGGCTCCCTGCACTCGTATCATCTCCTGCCGAGCGTGCGTGCCGACCTTCTGCAGAAGCTCGGCCGCTTCAGTGACGCGAAAATCGAATTTGAGCGAGCTGCCACACTCACACGCAACGAGCGTGAGCGCCGGCTGCTACGCGATCGGGCCAACGCCTGCAAACAGGGGGGATTTTGATGACTTATATGCTGTTGGTGGTTGAACAACGAGGTCAGCGGTCCACCCGATCGATGGATCAGGGCAAGGATGTGTATCAGCGCATGCTCGACTATAGCGAGAACCTGAATGCCAAGGGTGTGCTGATTGCCAGCAATTCACTTCGCTCCGACGCCGTGCGACTCAACGTACGAGATGGGAAGCCGCGTGTCATCGATGGTCCCTTCACCGAGGCGAAGGAGTTCATCGGCGGCTTTTTCCTTCTCACTTGTGCCACTCGCGACGAGGCAGTCGCGATCGCCAGCGAATGCCCGGCTGCCGAATGGGCAACGATCGAAGTGCGCCCGGTCGGGCCTTGCTATGAGTAGCGGAAAACATCACGCGTCCAACCGAAAAGTCTGCTCGCAAAACCGCTTTCCTGACGGAAGCTCAATGACTTTCACTGCCAACGGCAGGTACCCGGCTGCCACGGCCGTTCCAGTGAGATGCGACGGGTCAACCAGCCTCAAGGCGTGACTTAACGGATTCAGGCTCTTATAACGCGATGTCGAGATGACCGAAAGATCCGCACTCGGAAGCTGAAGGACTGTCGCAAGTGTCCCGCCGGGCCGGGAATTGCGCTTCAATGCGGCAATCGTCGACGGCACATCGACGTATTCGAACAGCAAGCCGGCGTAGATCAGATCGACGGGCTCGAAGAGCATCGACTCGGACTGAACATCGGCGCAAATGAACTCGATGGTATTCAGCCGCTCGACACACCGGTCCGCCGCCGCTTGGGGACCGATGCGCTTGACCAAGAGGTCGAGCTCATCGGCCAGCATCTGTGCCTGCCCGATCTCCGGCGAAGCCATGTGCCCCTCGTAGTCGGCCAGCGGAACTTCGAGCCACGGATTAGCCAACCTCACACTCCCGTTTCCACCGACACCGCCACATCAATCGTCACCGGCCGGATCGTCCGAGCTTCATCAATGCAATCAGGATATCACGCAGCCTATTGCGCACCTCGAGCCGGCGTCGCGCCAGCCGTCACCGGCGTTGTCGTGCGGCTCTTCGATTGTCGGTGGTCGGCGACTATTGGGCCAGAGAGACCTGTCGTGCGAGACTCTCCTGGCGCGGCGACGTCATTTCATCGTCACACCGTTGCGTCAGAATGGATGCTCCACGCGACGGTCTCTTGGCACCGTCAAAAGGCTGAGGAAACGATGGAAACTCTCCCCTCTTGTCGGGCAACTCTCACTTCGGCGCCGTCGGTCCCGACGCCACGTCTGGAAATCAGAACCATGGAGATTTCCGCGATGACGAAACATGGCGATGCAAGCGGCGACGAATTGGAGCTCATCGAGATGCGTTATCAGCAGGCGCTCGCGCTTGGCTGTCTCGTAGATCTTTTCGCCGAGGGTCGGTTCGACCGCTAGCGGGGTAGCGCAGCGCTCAGTAGTTGATCTCGACGCCGCATGATACGCTCCTCCCTTCCGGGCAAAGCGTGGGCGTAGAGAGTGAGAGTCTTCGTACTGATGACAATGATCTGCCTGTCGGCCTGCACGTGGTTCGGTTCGCGGAAGCGACAACCACCGCCGGACCCGCCCGAAATCATCGTGACCGGCGCCCCCGTGGGTTCGCTCGTATTCGTGGATGGAGTGCAAACCGGACCAGCCGCCGCGCACAACGATCAGTCGCAGGTTCTGAATGTCGCGGCCGGGGCCCACGTGGTCGAAATACACGTGGGGGACACGGTCGTCTATCGCGAGAATACCTATGTAGGTCCGGGCGAACGCCGCGTGGTCATCGTGCTGTCGGGGTCCAGTCGCTAGACGAAGCGTCGGTGAGCCGCTGGTCAGGGTACCGAGGACTCGCAAGGGACGAGACCGCAGGTCAACGACCTCGGTTCCACCACCAACCGGCGCCGAAAAGCGTCACCATCATCAAGGAAGCAACCAATTTGATGATGGTGCCGAAGAGCAGGCCGATCCAGGCGCTCACGCCCACGTGCGTGGAACGCCGAACGCTCTTGCCGGCGGCGAGCTCCCCCAGAACCGCACCGGCGAAAGGTCCAAGCAGCAATCCCAGCAGTCCAAACGGCAAACCGACCACTGTCCCCACGAGCGCGCCGTACACCGCCTGCTTGCTCGCTCCGGCTCGCTGTGCCCCCAGGGCGCCCGCGAGCAGGTCCAAGGTCAATCCGATCGCTCCCACGGCTGCGATCCCGATGAGCCACCCCGGGCCGATGTGCCGGTAATGATCCGTGCCGGCGATCAGCCAGATTCCGCAGAAGATCAGCGGGATCCCCGGCAGCACCGGCACGATCGCGCCGGCCAACCCAACGACGATCAGCAGGGTCGCGATGACGTACAGCAGAATATTCAGAGAGTCCCTCGTCGGCTAGGATCCCTGGCTGTTCAGTAAATTTGCCTCGATCTCCGCCGCCTTTTTCACCGACGGCCGCGCATTCCATCGATCAATATAACTCTTGATCGGCGCAACTGCGTCCACCAGGCCGAACCCCGTCATCCAGGTGAGCGCGGTCCCCCACAACACGTCCGCTGCCGTGAATCGATTGCCGAGTAACCATGGCCCCTTGTCGAGCTGCGCAATCAGGGTGCTCATCGTCGTGTCCAGAGTTCCGTACGGCATCATGGCGACCGGCCCCGCTTCGCGTTTCAGCGCCTTATCGATCACAGCCGGCTCAAAACTGGCTGCGTAAAAGACATACCAGCGCAAATACGGTCCGCGCAGTGCATCGCCAATCGCGGGCGTGATGCCGGCTTCCGGGAAAAGATCCGCAAGGTAAATTCCGATGGCCACCTGCTCCGTGATGAGCGCATCACCGTGCGTGATGGCTGGCACTTTTCCCATCGGGTTCACCGCCAAATACGCGCCTTCGCGTTGTTCTCCCGCTTTCATATTGAGGACCTTCAGCGAGTATGGCGCGTGAAGTTCCTCCAACAGAATCAGCGTGGCAGAGGAGCGCGTTTGTGGCGAGTGAAAGAGCGTAATTGGTTGCAGATTGGACATGGGAGTCTCCGAACAACACCTGCCCGTGATCGTGCCAGATGCACTACCAAGCGTCCATCCGGTGAGGTGCAGTACGGCGCGACGTCCGCCCGACGAGGCTGCGCCGATCAGTAAAGGAGCACCCCGTCCCGCTCGCCGCGCCAGCCGTCCTCGTCAGGCGCCGTGAGCGCCTCGAGATCAGCCGGCGTCGCCGCCGGATCGTCCACCCAATGGCGCAGCAGATCGCTCCCGTTGATCACGTCGATCGCCGGTCGTTCCTTCTCGTATTCGTAGGCAAAGTCGCGCCAGATCTCGTAGTCCGGCCGCAGGCGCCGCAGCGCCTTGAACGCAAGCGCAAACAAACGCCAGGGCCTGAATCCCTCATGGTCATAGTACGCGGCGTCTTCCACATGCACCTGGATACCCGCGCACAATTTCCCGGCATGCTTGTGAAACGTGGGCTCGAACCAGCAGGGCCGCAGCCGACAGCCACGCATCCAATGGGGCGCCAGCGAATGCATCTCCGCCAACAATGCCCGCACATCCAGATCCGGCGCACCGAGAAGTTCCAGCGGCCTCGTGGTTCCACGACCTTCCGACAATGTCGTAGCTTCGAGCATCACCGAGCCCGGATAACAACGTGCCATCCAGAGATTGGGCGCGTTGGGACTTGGATTGACCCACGTCCGCACGCCAAGCGGCCACCCATACCCCGGCGGCGCGCTCGGCTCCCATCCCGCCATCGGCACGACGCGGTAGTCGACATCGAGCCGCAGAGTATTCACGAACCACCGCGCAAGCTCTCCGAGTGTGAGGCCGTGGCGCATCGGCATCGCGCCGGCCCCGACAAAGCTCTCGCAGCCGTCTCGGAGTGTGAGCCCCTCCACGGGCCGGCCCACGGGGTTCGGACGATCCAGAACCCACACGCTCTTGTGCTGTTTGGCAGCCTCCTCCAGCACGTAGCGCAGGGTGGTGACGAACGTGTAGATTCGGCAGCCAACGTCCTGCAGATCGACCAGCAGAACGTCAAACGTATCCATCATTTCCGGCGTCGGCCGGCGTACTTCGCCGTAGAGGCTGAAAATCGGAATGCCGTAGGCGGGGTCGGCGTAGTCCTGCGACTCGATCATGTTGTCCTGCTTGTCCCCACGCAGTCCATGCTGAGGTCCGAACGCCGCGCTCAGGCGAACATCCCCGAGCATCGCGAGCGCATCGAGGGAATGGACCAGATCGCGTGTCACGGAGGCGGGGTGCGCCAGCAGAGCCACGCGCCGCCCCGCGAGCGGCTTGCGCAGATCGGGCTCTTCGAGCAGTCGGTCGATTCCAAACTTCATGAGCGGGTCACTTCGAGCGCGAACGAGTTGGGGTGGTGGAAATCCGGCTTGCCAGGCGGATGCCGAAGTCCCCAGTACGAAAGTCCGCCCTTGTCATCCTCGATGACCGCGGCCAGAGCGACCTTCAGACGAGGTGCATCAGGCCAATCGGCCAGATGCCCCAGACGCACGGCCGACTGGAGTTCGAGTTCGTGATCGCCTCGGCGCACGGAGACCTGCGGAGTTTGGCCGATACTGGCGGGCGACATTCCCTGCCGATAGGCGCTGAAGCGGTAGATCGCCCACTCCAGCGAGGGCGAGAAATTGAATTCGTGGTAGCCGGACGCCTCCGCCGGCGCGACGAATGCCTCGAAGCACGTGTGCTTCCATAGGGCGTCCGCCCGTTCACCCATGAGGGCTGAGGGAACGCGCAGGCGCGACATGTCCGCAACGAGTGCATACTGGAACACGAGAATGTCGGGTTCCTCCACCCGCAACTCCACCGCGAGGCTGCGTACCGCGTCGTTGGGGGTTGAGGGGTGGGCGGTCAGCACGGCCGGTTGCGTATGGGTGGTCGCCATGGAAGCGATTGTATTCGCACCCTACCCGCCGGTCACTGGAGGATCTTCAACTCGTCCGAAGATCGTCAAAACCGCTCGCCCACCATCTCTTCGCTTTTGGCCCAAAGCGCCTCGGCCCGTTTCGGATTGAGTGCATACGGTCGAACCCCACCGCGGATGCCCTGCGCTTCGACGATCTCGGCGACATGGCAGTCCTCACAATAGCGTCCGCCCACGGCCTCCGGGGAGGCAACGACGCCAGCCCAGACCGAGGTCGCTGCGCCCTGCGGAATGCTCTTCCATGTGAACGGGGGAGCCTCCGCCGGTTGACCCGCATTGATCGAAGTAATCATCTGCTGGGTGACCGCGGGGGTCATGTAACGGCCCAGTGCGGTCTGGATCGAGCCTGGATGCACGGCGGTGGCGCGCACACCGTTCCTGCCGTGGCGTCGATCAAATTCGACGGCGAACAAGACATTGGCCGTCTTCGAGCGGCCGTAGGCGCCGAACTCCGTGTAGGGAGTGCGCTCAAAGTTGGGGTCTTCGAGGTCTACGTCGGAGAATCGGTGCCCTGCCGATGAAAGATTGACGAGTCTTGAGCCGGGCTTCAGCAGCGATACGATCCGATTGACCAGGACGAAGTGACCCAGATGGTTGGTGCCGAACTGAGTTTCGAAACCATCGGCCGTGGTTCCTTTAGGGCAGGCCATGACGCCTGCGTTCGCAATCACGATATCGAAGGGTTTGCCGACCTCCAATAGCGCGGCTGCACAGGCGCGAACGCTCGCGAGCGATGCAAGGTCGAGCTTGATCAGGTCCAAGTCGCCAGCGCCTTGCCTGCGCAGGTGCTCGGTCGCAGCATGGGCTTTTCCGAGATCGCGTGCAGCGCCAACGACCTGAGCCCCACGGGCGCATAGGGCACGGGCCGTCTCGAGACCGAGCCCGGACGATATGCCCGTCACAAGCACGCGCCGCCCTTTTAGATCGACGTCCTCGAGCACCTCGTCGGTCGTGGACTCAGCTCCGAATGATCTGTCCATCGCATCCTCCACGTTGCCGCCGCACGGACCAAAGCGTTACCAACAGATATGCAGCATATCAGGATCGGCCGAACGCCCCCGGATCGGACCCCGGCGTTGTGCATCGGCCGGGGCGCGAAAGGTGTCCGATACAACTATACGAAAGGCGTAGAGACCTCTGTGGTGTTCGCGGAGGAGGATATCAACGGACGCCGATGAGCCTCGCAGCCCTCGACGTATCGCGGGGAATTTTTCTCTTCACGGAGGGCACGTGAACTTTCGCCATCTACCAGAATCCATGCGGGACACCGTAGCCACGGTTGCCATCCAGAGGCGACTCCGAACGACCATCACTGAACTGGAAGGGCTGGATCCGCAAAGCAGTCTGTTGAGCGAATATCGCAAATTGAACGCCAGGGCACTTCGCGAACTGACTCAAATTCGCAGGCGCATGGAGTTGTTATTGGGACGGCCCAACATCACGGAAGTGGAACGAAAGATCGCCACGAGATACCTGATCCTCGTTTCTCTCGGCGAATCGGAGTTCGCAACCGGCACCGAGACGGCGCACTGAGGGGCGAGATTCCAGGCGAGCTAGCGCAGGCTGTGATCCGGGGTGCCGGGCGTCACCGTTCTGGCCATTCGGCCGTGAATGGCGCGGTTGCGAATATCGTCGAACGTCTTCTCCACCACTTCGCGGCCGCCACGTCCGGCGTGGTAGACGTTGGATAGGAAATACAGGGTGCAAATTGCCGAATCTGCGAACACGAAGACCGTGTCGATCAGATTGTTATCCTGAAAATTCGGCGATGGCTCACCGCGGTACACGAGTTCGCAGTTCTTGAACGTGCAGCCATGAAATCCGCTTCCGCTCAGTTCCACACGTTCGCCGATGAAGGTCTTGTCCTGGTAGAACATACTCACTCCTCATGAGGGCCTCCGGACATATGGACCCGAAGCGAGACGCCTGTCAAGGGCGCCAGGCCGCGGCCATGGGGCGGCCACGTCAAGCTTGAATTTCAGGCGATCAATTGTGCTTGAGGTATTTCGTATAGCGCTGATGCGTCAGTGAATTGTAGAGCGTGTCGATGAAGGCATCCGTATCGACAAATTCGTTCGAATATGTTGCGCTCCAGGGGGCGAGCAGCTTGTCCCTCTTCATCTGATCGAGCGTCTTACCCGCCTTGATCGCCCCTACGATTACCGCGGAAGTGTCTTTGAGCATCTTGACGTATTCACGCACCTCCGCCACGTTCGACACCTCGCCGTGGCCGGGAATGATCTTGACGTCCGGCGGCAGTTTCTCGATGGAGCCCTCGCACGCCTTGATCATGCCTTCGACGCTCCCTCCGGCCTGCACGTCGATGAACGGAAAGCCGTAGCGAACGTAATCATCACCCATGTGAACCACATTGGCCTTCGAAAAGAAAATGATCGCATCCCCATCCGTATGGCCGGCCGGATAATGTAGTGCGCGTATATCCTCGCCATTCAGATGGACCGATACATCGTGATCGAAGGTAATGACCGGCAAGGCCGCCTTCGCAGCGGGCGGCATGTCGAAGTGCACCGTCCCGCCGTTGCCCGCAGTGCCGCCGCTTGCGAGGCGCGCGCGGGCATTGTCATGCGCGATGATCGTCGATCCCTGGCTGCCGAATGCCAGATTTCCACCCGTGTGATCATAGTGATAGTGCGTATTGATGATGAAGCGCACCGGCTTATCGGTAATCCCAATACTCCTCAGAGCGGCCGCTATTCTGCTTGCAAGCGGTGCGTATTCATCGTCGATGAGAACGATACCGTCTTCGCCGACCAATGCGGCGATATTGCCGGCATCGCTTCCCTGAAGCATGTAGACGTTTCCGGCAACCTTGGTGACTTTTATTTCGGTCTTGCTCAGATCCGGCAGCGGCTGAGCGGTTGCCGCCAGGGATGCGATCTGGAACGCAAGGACGGGGATGAGACGGCGACGCATGCTGAGCACTCCTTGAAACTCCCACGTCAGCCGGCGCATGTCCCATCGGGCACCGGCGACTCCGGAACTGCAAGCACGGGTGTGATGCCATCGACATACCCAATGTCGAACAGCATTCCCTCAGACACCACGCCGCGCATTTTCCGCGGCGCCAGGTTGACTACGAAGAGCGCCTGTTTGCCCTCAATTTCACGGGGATTCGGCCGCTCCAACTTGAGAGCGGCGAGAATTGTGCGCGCGTGGTCTCCGAAATTCACCCGCAACTGCACCAGCCTGTCCGAGCCCTCGACGTCCGACACCGAGACGATCGTGCCGACACGCACGTCAACTTGCTCGAGGACGGACAGATCGATTTGAGGCTTTATGGGTTCGGATGACATGAAATTCGACTCCGAGAACGGGACCGTGTCGCGCGCCTGTCGGTCCGCCGTTCAGGCTCGTGCGTTTCGCTCGAGCAGCCAGTCGATCGAGACGGTACCCGCTCCAGCGATTGCGAGCCAGAGAAATAGCGCCAGATATTCCGTCTCATCAAAACCCAGCAGAGTCTCGAGCGAGTCAACCATATCCCACTTTGCCGACACGATGGCCACGATCATGGTTACGCCCAACGCGCCCGCCGATATCCGCGTCATAAAGCCCAATAGCAGAAAGAGCCCTCCAAAGAACTCAACGCCGGATACGAAGGGCGCAAGGACATGCGGAGCGGGAATGTGCCAGCCAGCGAAGTTCTCGGTGACCGCCGGCAAATTATGGAGCTTTCCCCATCCGCTCCACAAGAAGACCCAGCCGACGACAATGCGTGCGAAGAGCGGCGCCAGCCAGCCGATGTGCCGCGATACCCGCTCGGGCCAGGCGAACAACGTTTGGTAGATTGTTTTCATTGTTGGGTTCTCGGATTGCGTGCGTGTGTAACGGGAAGACCGAGCGGAGGGCGGGTTTATTACAGGATACGGCGTCTTTATCGCGATGAGGGTAAAAGCAGTTCAGTCCGCAGCGCGCAGTTTCGCGACCTTGGCGGCGCTCAACTCCGAGCCCGCCCTGCCAAATCGTGCGGTGACATAGTTCGCCACACTGGCAATCTCATCATCCGAATATGCCTCGCCGAACGCCGGCATCTGGGCAGCCTCCGGAGTCACATGGCGCTCGGCTCCATGAATGATGATCTGCGCAACGTTGATCGCGGTCGGATCATTCACCGCACGTGTGCCCGTCAGCGTCGCAGCGGGCAGCACGGGACTGATCCCGGTCCAGCCATGGCAACCCGCGCAGGCACCCTCATAGACCGCTCTTCCGTGTGGATCGGCATTCACGCCCGCCCCCTCGGCATAGGATGCAGGAGCGGCAGCCGCTCTTGGCTCGGCCAAGTCCGAGGTGGAGACCTGCGGCACCGAGCGCAGGTAGGCGACCATCGCGGTGATGTCGCTTGGCCGTAAATGGCTCAGGCTTTCATCGACCGCCTCGCCCATCGGACCCGAGGCGCTGCCACGGCCCTCGGCATGACCGAGCGAGAGATAATGAGCGAGATCCGTATCGCTCCACGCCCCGACTCCGCTGTTGCGATCTTGTGTGATGTTGTAAGCGCGCCAGCCCGCCTGAACGGCGCCCGCGAATTTCTTGCGGTTGTTCAACGCAAAGCCGAGATTTCGCGGCGTATGGCATTCGCCGCAATGACCCAAGGCCTCCGTGAGGTATGCTCCGCGATTCCATTCGGGGCTGCGCTCGACATTCGGCTCGTAGCGCTTATCCGGGTTGAACAGCGCCGACCAGACGCTCATGAGGCCGCGTTGGTTGAACGGGAACGCCAGCGAGTTCTGCGGCGCGGGTGCGTGCAATGGCTTGAGCGAGAACAGGTACGCTTTGATCGCCAGCGCATCCTGATCCGTCATGTAGGTATAACTGGGATACGGCATGGCGGGGTAAAGCTTGGTGTTGCCACGGCCGATGCCCTTGTGCACGGCGTCCAAAAAATTCTGATCCGAGTACGCGCCGATGCCGGTCTCCACATCGGGTGTGATGTTCGTCGAATAGAGCGTTCCAAATGGCAGCACAAAGGCGCGCCCGCCAGCGAACGGCGCCCCACCTTTGGCGGTATGGCAGACCATACAATCCGCCGCCCGCGTCAAATATTCACCGCGCTCGATGGGACTCGCGGCTTGGAGCTCGGCCGGCACTCCGGTCGGATCCTTTTCGTGATACTCGCCGAGCGCCACCCGCTTGCCGCCCGCGAAATCGGTCGCCTTCGGACCCAGCGCGAGGTAGGCGCCGACGAGAACTGCAATGGCGATCAACGCCGCCAAGAACCACACCAGGGGATGCGCTGCGCCGTCGCTCGGGGCCGTCGTGTTCATGGTGACCTTGCTCAAGTGGTGTGAGGCACTGGGTTCTGAAACGGCAATACATAAACGCGTTTGCCGGTTGCGGCGAAGACAGCATTGGCAACGGCAGGCCCCACGGGAGCTACCCCCGGCTCGCCCACACCGGTGGGAGCCTCCAGCGAGGGCACGATGTGCACCTCAACCTTCGGCATTTCGTTCATCCGCAGCACACGATAACTGTTGAAATTATCCTGCTCCACGCGGCCATCCTTGAGCGTGATTGCCCCATACAGAACGGCCCCGAGACCGAATCCGATGCCTCCCTCCATTTGCGCCGCAATGACATCGGGATTGATGGGTGTGCCGCAGTCGACCGCGCACACCACGCGATCCACGGTAACGTAGCCTTTGTCATCGACGCTGACCTCGGCCACCTGTGCGACGAAGGTTTTGAACGCTTCAGCCACCGCGATACCGCGCCCTTTGCCCTTGGGCATCGGCGTGCTGCTCCACCCGGCCTTTGCAGCAGCGAGTTCCAGGACGCCTTTCATGCGCGGATGATGCTCGAGCAAGCCGGCGGCGGAACGTATAGGGGTCCTCCCCTGCCGCGTGTGCCACCTCATCGATGAACGCTTCGACGGCAAAGGTCGTATGTGAGCTCCCGACGACCCGCCACCACAGAATCGGTACTCCGGTCTTCGTGGTCGCCAACTCCACGGAAACGTTCGGAATGGCATACGCCAGGTTTGCAGCACCCTCGACCGAAGTCGGATCGATCCCGTCCTTCACCATGAACTCGAGCATGGTGCCCGACATGATGGACTGACCGACGATCACTTGCCGCCAGGCCGTGAGCTCCTTCTTGTCGCTGAGGGTCGCTTCGATCTTGTGATAAAACATCGGCCGGTACAGGCCCCCATGGATGTCGTCTTCGCGGGTCCACTGAAGCTTGATGGGCGTGCCGTCGGCTCCGGAAGCTTTCGCGATTGACACGGCCTCGACGATGTAATCCGAGTAGGGGTTGGCGCGCCGACCGAAGCTGCCGCCGGCATACAGGGTATGGATGCTGACTTGCTGTGGATCGAGCCCCGCGATTTTTGCCGCATTGGCCTGGTCGACGGTCTGAAATTGATCCCCTGCCCAGATTTCGCAGCTGTTCGCGGTGAGCTTGACCACCGCGTCGAGCGGTTCCATCGGCGCGTGAGCGAGAAACGGAAACTCGTAACTCGCCGACACCCGATGGGCGGCATCGCGCAGCGCCGCAACGGCGTCGCCGTCCTTGCGAGCGGAATGGGCCGGTTGATCGGCGAGGCGGCGATACTCCGCCATCAGTGTCGCTGAACTGCGTTTCTCGGCATTGGTGTCGTCCCACTCGACCACGAGCGCGTCGCGCCCCTGCTTGGCGGCCCAAAAGCCTTGCGCAATCACCGCCACACCGCGCGGTACCTGAACCACCTTGACCACGCCCTTCACGCCCATCGCCGCACTCGCATCGAAAGATTTGACCGTGGCGCCAAATTGCGGCGCGCGCTTCAGAACCGCCACCAGCATGCCGGGCAGCGCCACATCCAAAGTGAATTGCGCAGTTCCGTCGACCTTGGACGGCACATCGACGCGCGGTACTTGATGGCCGATCAGCTTGAAATCCTTCGGGTCTTTGAGGCTCACCGCAGCGGGTACGGGCAGGGAGACGGCCGTCGACACGAGGGATCCGAAGCTCACCTGGCGCTTGCTGCCGGCGTGATGAACGACGCCCTTGTCCACGGTGAGATCTGCTGCTGGTACCTTCCACTCCTTGGCTGCCGCGGCGAGCAGCATGGCGCGTGCCCTGGCGCCGGCCTCGCGCAACTGCATCCACGAGTTGGACATCGCAGAGCTGCCGCCGGTGCCCTGCATGGTGCCGAATGCAAGGTTGGCATAGCGCTTTGCATCGGCAGGCGCGCTCTCGACACGTACTTGGGTCCAATCGGCATCGAGTTCTTCAGCGACGATCGTGGCAATACCGGTATAGGCGCCCTGCCCCATTTCCAGATGCTTGGCGATCACCGTCACGCTGTTGTCCGCCCCAATACGCAGGAAAGCATTGGGCACGAACACCGCGGCGGTGCGGCTCTCGGCAATCGCGGTCGCACGCCGGGTCGTACCGCTCCATTCGAAGCCGATCGTCAGCGCCATCGCCGTCACACTGCCGGCATCTTTGAGGAACTTGCGGCGCGTCGGGCCTCGCGCCAGGGGTGTTTCAGCGCTCATTTTGAGCCTTCATGGACCGGGCTGCCGAGTGAATGGCGGCGCGAATGCGCGAATAGGTCGCACATCGGCAGATGTTGCCACTCATGGCGCCGTCAATGTCCGCGTCCGTCGGTGATATATTTTTTTCAAGCAGCGCTGTCGCGGACATGATCTGTCCCGACTGACAATAGCCGCATTGCGGTACCTGAAGTGCTATCCACGCCGCCTGTACGGCTTTGGCGGTCTGGCTCTGCAGCCCCTCGATGGTCCTCACTTCGCGTCCGGCAACGCTCGCCAGCGGCGTGACGCAGGAGCGGATCGACTGGCCGTCCAAATGCACGCTACACGCACCGCACAGCGCCATCCCGCAACCAAACTTGGTTCCAGGCAGCCCGGCCACCTCGCGGATGGCCCACAACAGAGGCATGTCGGGATCGGCCTCCAAGGTGGTGGCCTTACCATTAAGGACGAACGAGGTGGGCATGCGCGGGCTCCGCAGTGATTCTGCCATTCTACAAACACACTGGCGTCGGCCGCTATGCTATCGTTTTCGCCCTATATGCGCCGGTCTCTCTTTGTTCGCGGCCCCGCGTTCACGTTGCTCGCGGCATCCGCACTCGGACTGCTGCCGGCAATCTCGTGGTCGCAGGAAGTCCAACAAATCAGCGTGGTGGGCGAGCAGTCGATCCTCGCCAAACCTAGAATTGAGATAACGCATTCGCGTCACCCGGACGTGACTGTCGTTGAGTACTTCGACTACAACTGCCCATTTTGCAAGAAGATGACGCCTGCATTGACGCAGCTTCTCGCCGGCGATCGAAAGATCGCCCTCATTTACAAGGACTGGCCGATTCTAGGAGACACCTCCGTTTACGCCGCACGCTGCGCGTTGGCCGCGCAATGGCAGGGTAAATACCTTCAGGCACACGATGCGTTGCTCAGCGGCCCGCGGCTCTCGCAGGATGATCAAGTGGAGTCGATCCTGCGGGACGCTGGAATCGATGTCGAGAAATTAAAGAGAGACCTGGTTTCACATTCGCAGGATATCGCGGCGATCCTCGCTCGTAACGAGGCCGAGGCGGACGCACTGGAGCTCAAGGGCACTCCGGCCATCCTCGTCGGCAGGCTTTTGCTGCCCGGGGTCGCGGATTTGAGCTTCCTCAAAAAGATGGTTGCCGAAGTTCGTGCACTCACTCCGCCGGAATCTCAGCCTCCACGAGCCTCGACGAGCAGCGCCGGCAGGCTTGGCGATTCCTGCCAGCCCAGGTAGCACATTTCGGCCGGGATAACGGCCGCGCACCCTCCTGCGTGATTCTCATACGTTCCGCCGGTTCTCCGCTGCGCGTCGTTCCTACATTTTCACGTCCATCATCTCGCCGTTGACGATCCACGGGCAGCCGAACCCATCCGTGACCATGCCGAAGCGCTTGGCCCAAAACGTGGGTCCGAGCGGCATCGTCACTTTGCCCCCATCGGCCAGCGCGTCGAATACGCGCTCGGCCTGCGCGACAGCGTCGTAGTTGAGCGTGATCGACACGCCGTGGATACCTTGATAGGGGACGCCCGGCGGACAATCGCCCGCATACAGGAAGCCGTTGCCGCCTAATGCCAGGCGCGCATGCATGATGCGGTTCAGTGCCTCTTTCGGCGTACGCTCGGCCATCGGCGATTGACCGAAGGTCAGCAGCTCGAGCTTGCCGTCGAGTACTTTTGCATAAAAGCGCATCGCGTCGGCGCAATTGCCGTCGAATGCCAGATAGGGAATGGGTTGCGGCATGGTTCATCTCCTGTGCAGTTGTTGCGGGCAAACCCCGTGCGGGGCTCTTACCGAGTAAACGAACGGCCGACGGACAATTCGACAGGTTGGTCGAAATAATTTCCCGCCACGCGGCGCCAGATGAACAGCCCTGCGCGAAGCTTGTCGCTGCGGGTGGGGGATCACGACCTGTCATTTATTTTATTAAAATCAATCTGTTATAATCAGAACATGTTCTCTGTGGGAAAACGCTGACGGCGATTCGGCAACAAGTTGGATAGCATCACGGTATAGGCCAAAAAAAGAACAATTTCTCATGGACGAACCGACGATCAGGTTTCCGGTCACTTGTCCTCAATGCGGCAGGGAGGAATTGGGCGAATACGCCATCGCGGATGTCGCAAACGCACTCCTCAGTAGAAGCAACTCCCTGCATCTCTATGCCAGCTGCCACGACTATTATTGGGCTGCGAGCCAGTGGGAATTGCAGCAAATTCGTGAGTATCTCGGCGCGCCTTGGCTGGGCGCCAATGCTATCCCCCAGGCGCCAGCAGACTGAGGAGGCGCTCGTCGGGTAGCCCCTGCTCGCCAATGGCCTGCACGCAAACGTGATCGGCGCCTGCCTGCCAGTGTGCGTCGATTCGCGCCCGTATCGTCTGTTCGCTGCCCCAGACAACGATCGCGTCGATCAACCGATCCGATCCACCGGCCGCAACATCCGCATCGGTGAAGCCCAGCCGCGTCCAATTGTTCACATAGTTGGGAAGTCCCAGATAAATCGCAAGAAACTCGCGCGCCATCGCGCGCGCCTTGGCGGCGTCTGACTCCAGAATCGCCGCCTGCTCGACGCACAGCAGTTTGCCAGCGGGCAAGCGCGCGCGCGCCTCCCGTGTATGTTCGGGCGTCACGTTGTACGGATGAGCACCATCCGCTTGGATCGCCGCAAGCTCCAACATCTTCGGGCCCAGCGCCGCAAGAATGGTCTTCGGCCTTTCGGCAGGCGCTACGGACTGGTATGACGCCTCGGCCATGGCTTGCAAATATGCGCGCATGGTCGCGACGGGTTTGCCGTACTGATGCCGACGTAGGCCCTCGACAAGCGGGATATGTGAGACCCCCAATCCGAGCAGAAACCGGCCGCCCGACTGTTCATTGAGGCCCTTCTGCGCCGCCACGGCCGAGAATGGATCGCGCGCGTAAATGTTGGCGATGCCGCTCGCGATGATCAAATCGACCGTCTTCGCCAACAACCACGCAGAGGCGGAAAAAACCTCGCGCCCCACGGCTTCCGGTATCCACAGCGCACCGTAACCCCAGCTCTCCACGCGTTTTGCGAACGCAGCAGCATCCGCTGCACCAAAGCGATCAATTGCGGCCCACACTCCCAGCTTTTCCAAGATCATGTTGAATCTCCCCCGCGGCGGGATCTGCACGACATACCGATAACCTAGTGTTCGCTTTGCTCAACTTCAATCGTCTGAAGAACAGCCTCCAGGGTGCCCGGGTCAACCGGTTTAACCAAATGATGGTCGAAACCGGCTGCGAAGGCCATCCGCTTGTCCTCCTCCTGACCCCACCCCGTGACCGCAATGAGCACGGCGTTCTGACCCCACGTGGTGGATCGGATCTGCTTCGCCACTTCATAGCCGCTGATATCCGGCAGACCGATGTCGAGAAGGAGAACGTGAGGGCGGAAGGTTTCGGCGAGCGCTCGGACGCTTCGACCGGCATGAGCCGTGCGCACCTCATGGCCCAACAGCTGCAACAACATTTCACAAGTGTCGGCTGCATCTTTGTTGTCGTCGACAATCATGATTCGCAGCTTCGCCTCGCTGGATGCGGGAGCCTCTGGGGCGATGCTCCCTGGCTGCTCCACGGATGGCTCCGACGCGGGCAATCGGACAATGATCTCGGTGCCGCGTTCCGGTCCCGCGCTGCGTGCCTCCACACTGCCGCCATGCAGGGTGATCAGACCGCGCACAAGCGCCACACTTCCGCAGGGCCAGGGTACCGCGCGTGATCCGCGACACATCCAGGAGGTCGTCCAATAAATGACTCATTTGGGCGACCTGCCGTTCGATCACTTCGTCGGCACGCTGCTGCTGCCCGAGAGTGCGCCCGGGCTTCTTTCTCGTGGCCAGTGCATACCGGATCGCGAAATGGCGCGTAGCGGACGTCGGCCTCGATGTCCTCGATAATGACGCGCTCCCCGGATCTCAGCGCCCGTCCGCTCGCCGATTCCAGTTCTTGCGATACACGGCCGAAGAACTCGAGAAAGTCTCGCGCAAAACCCCGTTGTGCTGCGATCTCGAGCACCGCGTGCTCGGGATTGAGAAGCTGTACCGTCCCCTTGTCGGCGTTCAAGAGTTCAGCGACGGCGGCGAGCATTTCAGCCAGGCCGTCATTGAGACTGCGGGAACGCCACAGTCGCGAACTGCATTCGTTTAGTTTCGTAAGCGCGTCCGCTTCGGCGGCCAACAGCCGCTCGCTCTCGCTTTGCAGATATTCCGCGCGCTTCCGCTCGGATATATCGCGCGCGACTTTGGAAGCGCCGATGATGAGGCCCGTCGAATCTCGAACTGGAGAAACGGTAAGGGATACGGGGATGCGCCGGCCGTCCTTGCTGATGCGGATCGTCTCAAAGTGATCGATGCGTTCGCCGCGTTTCAATCGCTCCAATATTTCACGTTCCTCGCCGTGAAGCTCCGGAGGAATGATGATCGTCACGGGCTGACCCACGACTCCGATGTGCCGGGCGAATCTTCGATGCCCATATGGATGGATCCTGTGGTCAGTCGGGCACCATCACACTAGCATGTCTCAAGCGACGGGCACGTAGGGCTTGATGTGCCACTCCCTCGGATCGCTGTCGTCGTGGCGGAAAATGCCCTCGGCGTTGCCCGCCATAGCTTCCTGCCATCGCTCGGCGACGGTCTCGATGGTCATTCCGGGGGCGGTGAAGCCGGGGGTGCGCGCGAGATACATCCGGCTCACATGACCACCCATCGACTCGATGCATTCGCCCGTGACGGGACAGCCCTCGTGGGCGAGAAAGGCGACCACAGGGGATACGATCTCGGGCGGTAGATGTTGCCTGGCCTGGCTGAGCCAGGGTGAGCTTTCCGCCTGCGCTGCCAACACCATGCGTGTCAGAGCGCCCGGTATGACCGTGTTCGCCTTGATCCCGAGCTCCGCGCCTTCGGCCGCCAACACGCGCGTGAAGGAGAAGACGCCGGCCTTTGCAGCGGCGTAAGCCGACTGCCAGGCGAAACCCGCCATCGAGCCCGAAGAGATGTTGACGATTCGGCCATAGCCCTTGGCCTTCATGTGCGGCCAGGCCATGCGGCAGGTCCAGACGGTGCCCATGAGGTTGACCTCGATCGACTGCCGAAAGTCCTTCGATGTCATCTCCTCGAGGGATACGACCCGGCAGATCCCGGCATTGTTGACGAGGATGTCGATGCCGCCGAAAGCATTGAGCGCCGTCTCGACGATCGCATCAGCCCCTTCCTCGCTTGCCACCGAATTCGTGTCGGCAACGGCACTGCCACCCAGCGCGCGAATCTCCTGCGCGACCACCTCGGCTGACGCCACGCCCGGATAGCCGAGTTCCGGAGGCAATTCGCCGATATCGTTGACGACAACGTTCGCGCCACGTTCGCCCAGCAGCAGCGCATGCGCCCGCCCGAGGCTCGGATTGCCGCCGGCGCCCGTGACAATCGCGGTACGCCCGTCGAAACGCAACTGAGTCATCTTTCTCTCCTCCCGGCACGGTTCCTCTCAGCTCCGCGCAGCAAACCTCTTCGCCGCCGCCTCGAAATGGCGGCGCGGATTGTGGATGAACAGGCGATCGACCTGCTCCTGCGTGACGCCGGCCTCAAACAGCGCCGGGATCACCTGATGCGGGATGTGCAGGTAATCATGATCGGGCATGGTTGCGTTGTATTTCTCAACCGTCGGAAAAAAGTCCGACCAGCACACGCAGTCGTGCGACAGCGTCAGATGATCGACATAGCCGCGCTTCAGCATCTCGACGATGGTCTTCACCCTGCTCGCGGTCGTGATGGTGAAATTGATGCCGAAGCGGTCCATGCCCAGTATCGAGCCTTTGTCGGCGACCTTCATCAGATAGTCGACGTCCTCCGTGTCACCGCAATGGCCGATGATGACGTCCTCGAGGTTCACCCCCTCCTCGGCCAGGACGCGCTGAACCACGAGTCCGGACTCGGTCCGCGGAGCGGTGTGCACGGTGATCGGAGCGCCGCTGATCACATGGGCTCTCGCCACTGCGCGCATGATCCGCTCGACCCCGGGGGTAAGCCCTGGCAGGTCGATGGCGCATTTGAGCTCGCCCGCCTTGATGCCGGTGCCGGCGATGCCTTCGACGATGTCCTTGACGAAGTGATCGATCATCGGCTCCGGTGCGTCGCACAACAGGCCGGGCCCATAAAAGGCGAAGGGTCCGGGCACCTCGTCGAAGCTGTAGGCACCGGTCGAGACGATGATGTTGAGTTCGGTCTGTGCCGCAACCTTGGCGAGGCTCGGGATATGCCGGCCGAGGCCGAGCACGGTGAGGTCGATGATCGAATCGATGCCGGCGGCCTTCAGGGCGTTCAATTTCGCCGCCGCCCTGGTGACAGTCTGTGCCTCGAAAAAGTCCGGGCGGTAGTTCTGGGTGTACTCCATGTTCATGAGGAATACGTGCTCATGCACGAGCACGCGGCCGAGCGCACCGCTATCGATCGGACCGCGTATCGTCTCAATTTGGCTCATGCGTTACTCCATGAATGTGGCGCGCTCGGATAAGCAGCCTGCCGCGTCACGGCACAAGGGTCGTGAATACGTAGACCGCAAAAATCACCAGCAATACCACGCCGTGAAGGATGATGGTACGCCCGGTTCGCAGTACCAGCGTCATCGCGAACAGTGACAGCGTCAGAAGCACGGTGGACTCGGAGTCGATACCGAGTACGAGCTTCGAACCCATCGCAAGAGACAAAAGACTGATCGTCGGAATCGTCAATCCAATGCTGGCGAGGGCCGATCCCAGTGCGAGATTCAGGCTGGTCTGTAACCGGTTGTGGCGGGCGGCCCTCAGCGCCGCGAGACCCTCCGGAAGCAACACGATGCCGGCGATGATCACACCGACGACTGCGCTGGGCGCACCGAAGCGCGTCACCGCAGCCTCCAGCTGTGGCGCAAGATTGTGCGCGAGCGCAACCACGGTTGCGAGACACAGCAACAGCAAACCCGCACTCGCAACCGCAAGCGTATTGCTTGGCGGCAATGCTGCCGCCGCCGGCTCGTCCTGGAGAAAGAAGGGGCGATGCGCCACGGTTTGCGTGAAGATGAATGCGCCGTAAATCACCACTGACACGATCGCAACCAAGCCGAGCTGCCACGGCGAGTAGAACGGACCGGGAACGGTGACGGTATAGTTCGGAAACACCAGCGTCATGACGACGATGGTCGCTAACGCAAGCTGAGCCGCGCTTGCACCCTCCAGCGAGAACACCTGTTCGCGGTACCGCAGGCCGCCAACCAACAAGCTCAGTCCGATTATCCCATTCAGGATGATCATTACCGCAGCGAACACGGTATCGCGCGCCAACGACGTCGATCCCGGACCGCCCGCGATCATGACCGAAGCGATCAGCGCGACCTCGATGAGGGTGACCGCCAACGCCAGTACCAAGGTGCCATACGGCTCGCCGACCCGCCGGGCGACGATCTCCGCATGGTGCACGGCGGCGAATATGCTGCCCGCAAGACCGCATGCAATGAGGATCACGAGATGACCGCCCCCACCGTATGCCGTTCCGGCCCAGATGGCGCCGCCTAGCAGCGGGGCGGCCACGGTCCACCACGGCATGGCGCTTGGAAAGCCTCCCCGGGACTTTGGGTGGACGGAACTCATTCGGCCGCACATGTTTGACCAACCTTGGAACTGTACACTATTGACGGAATACTTCCTCCCGTAAGACGGTGGCGAGGGAGCACAATTTCCTACGCGCCAAGACTGAGGAATCCCGACAGACGAGGCGCCGCTGCGTGTGTGATGCTACGGCCGACGCTGACGGATCGGCGTACCACTCCTCCAGGCCTTCCCTTGACGGCGCCCTGGAGGAGTCCTTTATTTTGAAATTCCCACAGATCACCGCGAAGCGCTCGCAGCCGTTACCATAGGGGTGCCACCGGGCCGGCGGCCTGTCGAAGAGAGGGATTCCATGAACGAAGAGGCGCTGAACCTCAGCATACGCAGGTTCCTCAAGATGGTCGGCATCGATTCGCAGCGACAAATTGAACATGCGGTGGCCAAAGTGATCGCCGCCGGTGGCATCAAAGGGACGGAAACTTTTCCGGCAAGAATGACGTTGGAGATTGCCGGCCTCAAGTTGAAGGTCGAATTTAGCGGCGAGATCGCGCTCCAATGAGCGCGCCCTCCTCGAGCCACCGCCGGTCGGCACCGGAGCTCATCTCGAAGAGAATCGCCGAACTCGGCGACTGGCGTGGCAAAACCCTCAGTCGAATGCGCAACCTCATCAAAGAAGCGGACCCGGACGTCGTCGAGGAGTGGAAGTGGATGGGCACTCCGGTTTGGTCGCACGAGGGCATCATCTGCACCGGCGAATCCTACAAGAATGTCGTGAAGCTTACCTTCGCCAAGGGCGCGTCCCTGAAGGATCCGGCCCGCCTCTTCAACTCCAGTCTCGAGGGGAATGTACGCCGCGCCATCGACCTCCACGAAGGAGAAGAGGTCGACGAGACAGCCTTCAAAGCGCTCATTCGTCAGGCAGTCGCCCTCAATTCCGGCAAGTCGAAGCGCTCGAAGAAAGCGAAGTCCTGAGGGCAATCCCTGATCGCTCGAGACGGCTGCGCGTTAAGCAACGCTAAACGACTGGATAGAACTTCGATACGCGCCAATCTGTAGGACTGGCAAGCTTTCCCCGTCCACGCAGCGTGGAGAAACGCAAAGGGAAAAGCCATGTCGCCGCTTCAGAAATTCAGCATGCCCATGATCGCCCTCCTCGGGTTGCCTCTGCTGATGGCCCCGTCAGCGATCGCCGGCACGCGCGTCGCAGCGCAGTCAACCATCGTCCGATACCACGACCTCAATTTGAACAGCCCGGAAGGCATTGCCGGTCTATATGAGAGACTTCACGCCGCCGCCGTCGATCTTTGCACGAGCGTCGAGGGTCATCAGCCGCTCAACGAAGCATTGGCCGTTGAGAGAGAGGCGTGCATCAATCACGCGGTCGCCCAGGCCGTACACCACGTGCGCAACGAGAAGCTGAGCGCCTTTCATTGGGAGCGGATTCGTGGTTGGAAGTTTCACTGACATACCCTGAGCAAAGCCGGGTAATTCGCCCCCGGGTTCGAAACCGCCGGCGACTGCAATTTTGGGGTACGATTCGTTGTGCCCCTTCGATTCCTAATTCTCCTGGCCGCCACCATGGGCCTCTGCAGCGGCAGCGCTCGTGCCGCCGATCCGACCGGCCCGGCCTCCGGAACGACCTCGGAGACCCACGTATCGGTCTTGACCGGGGAGCAGGTCATCCAAATCCTGGATGAAACAGTCGAGTGGTACCGAACACTTGGAACCCAACAGCAAAACGCCACGCAACCGAGCGATCTGTTGATCCTCTTCGCCAATCGACAGACCGCCGACCAGGTGGTGGGTCTCGCCTTTGAGATCGCGCGGGCGAACGCCGAACTTCTCAGTAGCGAAGCGGGCTCCGCGCAAAACGCGGCAAATACTTCGCCACCGCAGTCTCTGCATCAACAGCAAGCTCAATTGGAAGCGCAACAGCTCTCCATTCAGCAGGAGATGAACGCTGCCAGACAACAGTTGTCCGCCCCGGGAAGACAGAAACACGACATCCAGGCAAAGCTCACCGAGTTGGAGGGAGAGCTGGCGATGGTCAAGGCCAGGAAGAACCTTCTCGACACGATGACTGATTTTGTGAACCAAAGTAACCCCAGAGCCGCGGGCGCGAATGCACTCAAGGCACAAATCGAGGCGATCGCAACCACCATACCCACTTCGGTTAACAGTCCGCCCACCGCCTCGTTGAGCGGCACTACAACGACTCCCGCGGGCTCCACCGCCACATCGCCCGCCGGTAGCGAGGCCGGCAGGGCGGATCCCGCGCGCTACGGAATTTGGGACCTCGGCGCCAACGTGCTGAGGCAACGCAAGAAGATCGACACGATCGCCGTGATCGATCGGCATACCGCGGCACTCTCGAGGACCTTTCAAAAGATCAGCGCTCCGCCCCTGAAACGCCTGGAAGCCCTGTCCGCCCGCAGCGACACGCTCGCGGCCCAGGCGGACGGCGCCGGCAGTGACGCATTGAAGGATCTGCGCAATGAGTTCGACACATTGGCGTGGTTGTTTCAGCAGACCTCCGACATTCTCATCCCGTTGAGCAAGGAACAGGTGCTGCTTCAACAGTATCGGCATAATTTGAGCAGTTGGCGAGATGGCGTGGAGCGTCAATATCACGAGGCTTTGGCGGCGCTCGGCATTCGATCGGGCGTGTTGGTCGGTGTATTGGCGATGATATTTGCACTTGGCGAGCTATGGCGGCGCGCGGTGCTTCGCTATGCACACGAGCCGCACCGCCGTTATCAATTGCTGTTGGTACGAAAGTTGATTCTGTGGACCGTGGTCATTGGGGTCATCGCACTCAGTTCGGTGACCGAAATCAGCACGTTCGCGACTTTTGCTGGTTTGCTCACAGCCGGCCTGGCGGTTGCCCTGCAAAGCGTGCTTGTCTCGGTTGTCGGATATTTCTTTCTCATCGGAAAGTATGGAATCCGCGTCGGAGATCGAATACAGATCGGCACGGTTGTGGGGGAGGTGATGGACCTGGGTTTGGTGCGCATGCATCTTCGGGAACTCAATCAGCAGGGACCGCTGGGACCCACCGGGCGTGTCGTCGCATTCGCCAACTTGATCGTGTTCCAGGCGTCGGGCGGCCTATTCAGGCAGCTCCCGGACGTGGATTTCTCCTGGCACGAGACGACGCTAACTCTGCCTCCCGTCAGTGACTACGGTGCTTTGAAGGACAGATTATTGGCGGCAATAGGCGCCGTGTTGAACGAGTGCGGTGAGGGACTCCTCCGGCAAGCAGGGCAAACGGCGACAACGATCGCACCGGCCACCGTTGGCGCCGTCGGGCCGCAAGTCCATATGCATCTATCCAATGGCCGCATGGATGCTCAGATCCGCTACCCCGTACCCCTCGCGCGTGCGGCAGAGATCGACGAACGCGTAGCAAAAGCGGTGTTGAGGATCCTTGCGGAAAATGGCGCAGCGCAAGTCCCCGTTCCCTGACCCCAGCTCCCTGTCCCCCCCGTAGCACCCGCCTCACGCTCTGGGCGGCGGGAATGCGCCATTTAACTTACCGCGACGTGTAGTGGGATGCGCATCGCAGTGCTCACACATGCTTCGCTACGCCGATCGGCCGCTGTGGCACTGTTCTAGCGGACGATGGTACGCAGCATCCAGTGTCACGCACGCTGACGAGGCACACGAGATGAGCGACAGCAAAACTCCGACTCGATCCGCGAACGAAGGCCGCCGGGCGCCGCGTGCTGAAGCTCCCATGCCGGCCGCCCCGAAAAAAGCCGACAGGATGGCGGGTCGTCACGCCGCAATCACGAATAAGCTGAACGATTGGAGAAGTTACAAGAACTGGGCGGAGAAAATTCGCGAGGCATGGGAAGAGAAAAAATAGGCTGACGGCCGAGCCCGCGCGAATTTCGGGCCATGACACCTCCCCTGTCACAGCGGCATATCCCGCTGCGGTTCCATCTCCAACATCGGCAGCTCTTCCCGGGCCAGGCCTTGGATTTCACCGCCGATGCTGAGCAATTGAGTCATGCCGCCCTGGAGCTGCTTTTCGCGACGCGCCCAACGTTGCATGGTGGAGCTCTTCTCGGATTCCAGCTCATCGCGCATTTTCTTGAAGGTTTCGTACACCGCCTTGAGCTTCTGAGCAAACTGCGGTGAGGTCAGGTAGTCATACATCGCTTCCATCTTCTCACCCTTGCCCGCTGAGACGGCGCGCTGCCGGTGTAGATCGATGAGCCCGATGCGCAGCACTTCGGCCACAGCGAGAGCGCAGGACGCCTGGGTGACCCAGACATCTTCGTGGAGTGCGAAATACGCCGATCCTGGCCACTCCCTCGGCAGCGCGCCCGGCATCGTAACCAGAATCCCGACGGCGGCACCGCAGATACGCATGTCCTCCTTGAGCTTCGGGATCCACTGCAAGCTCCAGTCCTTGGCGCGCTTGGTCTCCCAAAGAATGGTTCCAGCCGTCTGGCCGGCGCGGGTTGCGACGTGCTGAAGCACATCTCCGCCGCGCTGGCCCTTCTTGACCTCCTCGATGGTATCCAGGGGAAAGGTGCGTCGCAGTCCCTCTTCAATCGCGAGCTCGAGCACTTCGCCTTGTAATTGCTGGGAGCCCTGTTCCATCTTGCGCTGGGCGGCACACAGCTGTTCGGCGGCATCGTCGAGCTTCTTCTGCAGTTCCGCCTTTTCGAGGTTCGACCGGTCCTGCTCTTGCGCCCGGATTACCGCCTCCCGATGCTGGACCTGAGCATCGACCTGCTTCTGGACCTCGAGTGCGAGCGCCGCTTTCTCATCTTTCAGCTGCTCGCGCTCCTTGCGCAACTGCACTTGTTCGTCCCTCAGCGCCGCTACCTGACTTTCCCGTTCCGCGAGTTGCAGCTGAAATGACTGGCGGTCGGCGGCAACCATATTGGTCGCTTTGGCCTGAGCTGCAGCATTTACCCTGGCATCGAGATCCTTTTCACGCGCAGCCAGGGAATCCTCACGCGTCCTGAGACCCTTAAGCTGCTCGTCCTGCTCTTTCAAGAGCTTCCTCAGGGCCTCGGTCTCGCCCTGCGCCGCCCGGGTTCTCTCGGCGGCAAGCTGCTGCGCCCGCCTCTCCGCCTCCGCCCGCTCCACATCCCGCATTGCCGCGATCGCGCCGTCGCTCGCATCCTCCAGCCGTTCCAGGGCTTTCTTGGCAAACCCCTCCTGCAGTGAGAACTCGTGCGCGCAGCTGGGGCAGGTGATGTTCGTATCCAAGGATAAAAGCAATCGACCGGTTCGCAAGGGCGTTTCCGTTGACACCATGAGCTCCACTGCCGTCCGGCAGCCGATTCGGCTGCGCGGTATAGCTTACTGCGGATTGACTCGGGTGAGTGCCTCGGCCGCCGGCGAAAATTGCACTTTTAATTGCCATCCCTGACCCTATATCGACCGCAACAGGAGACCAAATGAACACCCTTAGACGCAGTAGCGAGCGAGGTCATGCCAACCACGGTTGGCTCGATTCCTTTCATAGCTTTTCATTTGCCGACTATTTCGACCCCCAGCACATCGAATTCGGGCCATTGCGGGTGATCAATGAGGACCGCGTAGCCGCCGGCGAGGGTTTCGGCACTCATCCGCATCGCGACATGGAGATCATCAGCTATGTGCTGTCCGGCGAGCTGGCTCACCGGGACTCGATGGGAAACGGCTCCGTCATTCGCCCGGGGGACGTGCAGCGGATGAGCGCTGGATCGGGAATTCGACACAGTGAGTTCAACCCCTCGAGCACCGAGCCGGTGCATTTCCTTCAGATCTGGATCCAGCCCGGCGTTTTGGGAATCGAGCCGAGCTATGAGGAAAGGCACTTTTCGGATGCTCAGAAACAGGGGCGCCTCAAGCTCATCGCCTCGCCCGACGGCGCCGACGGATCGGTGCTCATTCACCAAAATGCGTTCGTCTACGTCGGTCGATTTGACGGTGACGAGCAAGCGGCATTGGAGCTCGCGCCGGACCGGAAAAGCTACGTACACGCAGTGCGTGGCGAAATACGGGTAAACGGGATGGACCTCGGCCCCGGCGATGCGCTGAAGATTACCGAAGCGACGAAGGTCAGCATCGCGGGCGGCCGTGCAGCCGAGGTACTGGTATTCGATCTGCCGTAAGAGATCAAACGGCGCATCCACCCTACCTAGCAGGCCTCAAGGGGACAGACGCATGGAATCGATCGGTGGCGATTTACGCCAGATGCAGCGCACTCCACTCACCGCCTCGCACGTGGAGGCTTTGCGTCGCGTGGGCAGGGTGGGCACCTATCCGGGGGGTACGTTCCTCGCGCGCCCGGGCGATCCTGCGGACCGCTTCGTGTATGTCGAGGAAGGCGAGATCGAGGTGGTGAATCCCTATACCGAGGAACGCCATTTACCCTCAACGCTCGGTCCGACGCAGTTCATGGGCGAAATCTCATTCTTGAATGGGGGCGCCTGGTCGATGCTGATGCGTGCGGTTCGAGACACCCGGGTGATCGAGGTGCCGCGCGAAGCGATGCTGACGCTGATGTCCCAGATTCCGGAGATGTCCGACATCATCATCACCGTGCTGTCTGCGCGACGCAGACGCCAACTCGACGACCGCGATAGCACGTTGCGACTGATAGGTGAAGACGAGGACCGCAACGTGCGTCGCATTGCCGAGTTTGCGAGCCGTAACCGCATTCCATACGCCTCGTTGCAGCTGGGAAGCCCCGTAGCGGCGGCCACCGCCCGGAGCTGCTCAATTGCCGCGAACCTACCTGCGGTGATCTTCGGGCGCAACGTCGTCGTGAACGATCCCACGCCGGACAAGATTGCGCGGCTGCTGGGGCTCAATCTCGACTTTCGGGATGATGAGGTATTCGACGTGCTGATCGTCGGAGGAGGACCGGCAGGCGTCGCCGCCGGGGTCTATGCCGGTGCCGAAGGTCTGTGCGCGCTCGTGGTGGAAGATGTCGCCATCGGGGGCCAGGCCGGAACTTCGAGCCGTATCGAGAATTATATGGGCTTCCCGACCGGCATTTCAGGCGCCGATCTGGTTTGGCGCGGCGAGGTGCAGGCGATGAAGTTTGGAACACGTTTCGCGATGCCGCGCCGGGTGGTGCGCCTGCAGCGCCTTGACGATGAGAGCTTCTGCGCCACCTTCGACAGCGGACAGCATGTCCGTGCGAAGGCGGTCGTGGTTGCCACCGGGGTCCAATATCGCCGCCTTCCAATCGAAGGCCTTCGTGAATTCGAAGGTGCCGGCATCTATTATGCCGCGACCGAGATCGAGGCGCGTTACAGCAAGGGAACTGAGGCGGTCATTATCGGCGGCGGCAACTCGGCGGGACAGGCTGCGATGTTTCTCAGCCGCGCAGCGCGCTGCGTTCGCGTGCTCGTCCGCGGGACATCACTTGCCGCCTCGATGTCGAGCTACCTTGCCAGCCGTCTCGCGGCCGATCCCAAGATAGCGATTGAATATGGAGTCGAAGTGACCGCCGTCCAGGGCACTGATCACCTGGAGACGTTGACCATCCGCGACACGAAGACCGGGGCAACCCGCCTCGTCGAAACGCGCGCACTGTTCATCATGGTGGGCGCCGCGCCGAACACCGGGTGGCTTTCGGGCCTGGTGAAGCTCGATGATAAAGGTTTCGTGATCACCGGCGCCGGCTCGCTCGCCTCGCCGTTCGCCACCTCGCTGCCTGGGATCTTCGCCGTCGGCGATGTGCGTGCAGGCTCGGTGAAGCGCGTCGCCTCCTCTGTCGGGGAGGGATCGGTCGTGATCTCCAAGGTCTGGGAGTTCGTCAACCGCTAATCGACACCCATTTGGCTCCGCGCCGATGCGGCAACCAATGATCCGACGTTGTTGGCGCTGTGCACCGTAAGCGTTTCGATCAAGAATTCCGCCACATGTACATCGTATCCGCGAGGATCATATGCCAGGAAATCCTCGTGACGGGCCCCCTCGACGACCCATAACGATTTCGGTGAAGACGCAGCCTCGTAGAGAGCTTGCGACTCCGCTAACGTGGTGTGATCGTCCTTGGAACCGGCCACCACGAGCACCGGAGATCCGAGCCGACCGATCGAGCGGATCGGCTCGAGCGCACTTGCGGCGATGTGCAGACGCGGTTCAAGCTGCATCAGCAGCAGGGGTGCGAGGAATGGCGCAAGAGGCCCCAGCCGCATGCGAATTCTATTTTCCACCGCGCGCGATATACGCGGATAGACAGCCTCGAGTACCACGGCATCGAAGCCCGACGGCTGCGAACCCAGTAGTATCGCGGCCCCCCCAAGAGAGCACCCGACGACACCGACACGACGGCCGGGAGTCGTGCGCCTGATCCAATCGCGCGCCGCGGCCACGTCGGCGGATTCGCGCATCCCGAGCGTAATCGCATCACCCGGCGTCTCGCCATGGGCCTGAAGGTCGATCAGCAATACTGAAAAGCCGTGGCGCATCAACAGCTTCGCCCTCGATACCATCGAGGAGCGATCGGATCTGACCGCATGGAGCAGTATGACCACGGGCGAATCAACGCCCGTGTCGACCCACCAACCGGCGATCCGGTGTCCAGCGCCGGGAATCGACATTATTTGCGCCTGAAAGTCGGCCGGTAATGGGACTTGGTGATTCGCGGGTGCGATGAGCCTTGAGCCCAACATCCACGCGGAACCCGCCAACAGCGAAGCGACGATCGAAAGCCCGATCAGAACACGCTTCATAAGCATTTCACGTTTCGTCTCCAAGTCCTTGGAGCCAATTCGGCGCATCGACGCAGTCGCGACCCCTATTTAATAGCCCGTCAAAGAGCCCGTCAATTACAAGCGCCTCAAAGATTGCGGTTATGTCAAGTGCTTGTTGGACGTGAGATACAATGGGAGCCGGCATCGAAGTGGAACTGACAAATGTGGCGGGATTCCGATGGACTCGCTGATCACCGCCGCGGCGCGCGCACTCGCAACGGGTGATCTCCTGGGCGCATTGAAGAGGGTCGCCCTGCGCGACGATGCGCCTGCGCTCGCGCTGCGCGGGATCGTGATGGCCCAGCTCGGTGATCTGGCTCGAGCGAAGGCTCTCTTGCGCAGTGCGACGCGCGCGTTCGGTCCGAAAGAGGCGGTGGCCCGCGCCAGGTGTGTCGTCGCCGAGGCCGAGATCGCACTCGTCTCACGCGATTTGCGTTGGCCTGCAAAAGCGCTGGACACCGCGCGGGCGACGCTCGAAGCGCATGGCGACCGCCTCAATGCGACGCACGCGCGCAATCTCGAGGTCCGGCGCCTGCTCTTGATCGGGCGCATCGATGAGGCCGAGCGTACGCTCGCCAGCCTTGACCCCACGCCATTCCCGCCCGCATCGAGGACTGCCCACGAACTCGTCGTTGCCGCGATCGCGATGCGACGCCTGCGGACGACGGCGGCGCGCGCCGCGCTCGCCCGGGCTCGGCGCGCTGCGGACATCGCAGATATTCCCGCGCTGACCGCGGAGGTCGACAGCGCGTCCCTCCTCCTGAAAACGCCGGCTGCTCGCCTGATCGCACAGGGCACGGAACGTCCGCTTCTGCTCGAGGAGATCGAGCTGCTGCTGACATCGGGAGCGCTCGTCGTCGACGCCTGCCGCTATGTCGTGCGTGACGCTGGCACGGTGGTCTCGCTCGCGAAGCGCCCGGTGTTGTTCGCGATTGCACGCATGCTGGCTGAGTCATGGCCCGGAGACGTGCCGCGCAACACCCTCATCGCCCGCACCTTCCGGACGAGGCACGCCGATGAATCATATCGTGCACGGTTGCGGGTCGAAGCCGGGCGGCTTCGCGCGGAGCTTCGGTCGCTGGCAGAGGTGAACGCGACGAAGCGAGGCTTTGGACTGGTGCCGCGCCGTGCACGCGAGGTCCTCGTGCTCGCGCCGCTGGTCGAGGACCAGCACGCAGCGGTGCTCGCCTTCCTCGCCGACGGCGAGTCATGGTCGAGTTCGGCCCTGGCGATTGCGCTCGCAGCCAGCCCCCGCACCGTGCAGCGGGCACTCGATTCGCTTGCCACAGCGGGCAGGGTGCAGTCGCTGGGTCGCGGACGGGCGCGTCGTTGGATGACGCCGCCCGTCCTCGGATTCCCGACAATCTTGTTACTCCCCGGTCCACTTCCGAGTGACTAGAATGAAGACATGAAACGATCCAAAGCCAAGATCCTCCGCGAATATGGACCCTTTCCCGGAGCCGAGCACGTTCATGGGGTTACGTTTGACGGTCACCACATCTGGTTTGCCAGCGGAGATAAGCTGAGCGCCTTCGATCCTGTCAGCGGGAAGACGGTGCGCTCGATCGATGTCGCTGCGCATGCGGGAACGGCCTTCGACGGCCAGCACCTGTTTCAGATTGCCGAGGATCGCATCCAGAAGATCGATCCGAAGACCGGCCGTGTGCTCGCCACGATTCCCGCCCCTGGCGGCGGCGGCGACTCGGGACTCGCGTGGAGCGAAGGAACGCTCTGGGTGGGGCAGCATCGCGGCCGGAAGATTCATCAAATTGATCCCCAAACCGGAACAATTCTTCGCACCATCGAGTCCAATCGCATCGTCACCGGGGTCACCTGGATCGACGGTGAGCTCTGGCACGGTACCTGGGAGGGTGATGAGAGCGATGTGAGACGAGTCGATTCTCAAACGGGGGAACTCCTGGAGAGACTCGACATGCCGCCTGGGGTGGGCGTGTCAGGGCTCGAGTCCGATGGCGGCGATCAGTTCTTCTGCGGAGGCGGACGCAGCGGCAAGGTGAGAACCGTCCGCCGGCCCGGGCGGCATTAACTCTGCAACATCCGATCCAGACTCGCGCCGAAATCGTGGCTCTGCCAGAGATTCAGGAAATTTGTGAATATGTGTAGAAAATTGCGCGCCTGATCGCTCTTGCGGAAAATTGGATCGGCCGGTCCTGTGGCGTTAACCGCTTCCGGCAGGCGATAAAGGATGCGATCAGGAGCGACTATCAGCCCAGCCAGCCCAATCAACGCGATGTACAGTTGAAGATGGAGCCTGAGCTCCCCGCTACTCAACAGGGACCCGCCGTGAGCATGGAACTCGCCGGTGAAAAACGCCAGCAGGTCATCGAGGTGGTTGTCCCAGAGTGCCCGCGGGGCCGCGCACAGGCAGCCCCAGAGGGGATAGGCCAGATTGAGCTGGCGGACGCGGCCCCAATCCAGCAAGCCGCACTGCAATGACCCCGAAGCGTCGCGCCAGAACCAGGCGTTGTCTATGTTGGCATTCCAATGGCACAGGGCGATGAATGCGGGGTCTGCATGGAGGAAGCGCTTGATCGCGGTTTCATGCCGGAGGAAACGCACCGCCTCGTCGTTCAGCCGGGAAATAAACTCCGGAGAAATGATATTTGCTGGAAAAAGCTGCGGTGCCCGGGCCGCGAGATCCGCAAATCGCCGCAGCTGCGCACGCAGCTGGTTCTCATCATAGGGAATACGGTCCTCGGTGACGGCAACTTGAGCGTCGAATGGGAAAGTCCCTTCCACTTGCGGAGAGAGCCTCCCGGACTTGTGAGCGGCAGCGATCCGCGCAAGCGCGGAAAGTATTGCCCGATAATACTCGAGCGGTTCGGCAAGCTCGTGGTCCATGCATTTGGACCGATGCGGTTCGATCCCTCCTTCTCCATAGTGGACGAGGCTGGTGATCAACACGCCGGTACCGGATTTGGCATGAAAGTCCGCGAAATAGGTGACGGGTACGTTGATCGGAAAAGCGGGATGCCGCGAGAGTGCCGCAAGCTGGACCTCCGGCTGCATTTCGCGGCGCTGCAGGTCGCGAATTGGATCCTGGAAGTCACGTGAGAATTTCACAAAAAGATCGTTGGCAAGCATCTCTTGCGCTGACTCGTAGGCAATCGACAGGAACAGCTTCTGCCCGGTACTGCCGCCGGGACAGTGTTCAAAGCGGGTGATCCGAGCGACCCGATTGCTCAAGCCCAGAGAACCGAAGCGGCGGAAGGCGAAGGTGAGAAAATCGGCTCCGGCTGCACGCAACGCCTCGGCGTGGGCCGGAATATCGATCCCGGTTGCGTCGCCACGCACGAAATCGAGCGCTGGATAGTCCGCCATGACTTCAGCCTGCGCCCTGCGGTAATTCCAGAAACCTCACCCCAGCCGGGCGATGATTTGCGGGAGATCGACGGTGGTGCGGATCCCGGCCGGCGCCTCGCAGACATAGGGAACTGCATTGATGGGACGATGTGCGGTAAGACCTGGCGTCATGTCCGCATAGTCTTCGGGTGCGACGGGGAAGGAGATCGAGAGGTCGAGCGGGCAATCCCCCTGCACTACGACGTGCCAGCCCGAGGGCGTACGGAACTTCCACTCCGTCCCATCGCTGGTCCGGACATCGGTCGACACGAACCAGGTCGTCGTGAAGCTCATCAGCGGCTTTCCACCCCGCATGCCGGACACGACCGTCTTCGTTGCGGCCACGGTGCCGGCCGGTACGATCCCCGCGGCAATGTGCACATCGTTGCGGGCGATGCCTTGGGCGCCGTGCACTTCGATGCTGTCGAAGGGCAGCCCGAGGGCCGTGGCAACGAGTTGCAGCGATGGCCCAAAACACATCCGCGCATGGTCCAACTGCCCCTGATTGGCCGGTGCCGGCGCCTTGCCAAACCCCATCATCTCGAACAGCATCTCGGGTGAATTGCGTGACGAGCAATCCGCGAATTCATCGATGCTGAGGGTATCGAGCCGCCTCTGGATCGAGGCGAGCACGATGGGCAGCGCCTCGGAAATGAAGCCGGGGCTGCAGCCGGTCGCGTGCACGGAGCTGTTACCGCGCCGGCAGGCTTCCTCGATGCGCGCGCAAATCGCGCTATCGAGCGCCGCGGGGTTCTGCAGTTCCATCCGGGTGGTGACGATATTCGCGCCCGATTCGAGTAGCTGGCAAATCTCGTCGTAATTGCAGACATGCGGCATGTACAGCACGCAATCGGGCTTGAGCGCGAGCACCTCCTGCATGCGATTCGTGGCGACGATGCCAATCGGTGCAAGGCCGGCGAGTTCACCTGCATCGCGCCCCACCTTGTTTGCGCTGTGCACCCACACACCCACGAGATCGAGATCCGGATGCTCGATCGCGCGCCGCAACGCGCGCGCGCCCACATTCCCCGTGGCCCATTGGACCACGCGGTAGCGCTTCGTTGCCTTGGCGGCACTGGCTGAATTTGTCATGCCGATTCTCCTCCCCTCTTTCATTCCGCTTGACCTGCCAGTCCTGGGCGACTCGTGAGACCTGTGCTCATCGAGACGAAGTCCCGCTCGCGCATCCCTCCCAGGATGGCTCACCCGTGACCGTGTCAAAGACCGTGCCCCTGGGATTGAAGGTCGTACCGACGTCGAACACCGTACCGGGTCAGCGCCGCTCGCGTGCCTGACCCTCCCGACTATACCCAAGTCGCTTTCGGGCGGCTCACCGGGGCGAGGCAGTCGCGTCAGTGAGCCCCCGGCAGGGGCGGCGCGCGGCAATCTTTTATGCTGCCGACTCCTCCGTGGTAAATTCTTCGAGATCACCCGCAATGATGAATGCGTAACCGCGCTCATCCGACGAGCCATCGAGGCCGGGCATTTCGCTGCCGCTATTGCGCAGGTCCGCCGCCCACGTCGTATCCAGGTATTCCACCATCGCCTGCAGTTCCTTCTTGCTCGCGTCCCAGCCCACGACGTGACACTCCGCATACAGTCGAATCTCTCCTGACTCGAACGCATCCGCAATCACCGAAATCCTAAATCCCACAAGCGACTCTCGCATGCAGATCGGGCATTTCACCGGTAGGGACACTTCAGGCTCGGTAATGTTGTCCACGGTTGCCATGTTCGATTTCCTCAGGTCAGTTCACTGCAAGTGACGATACCAATATCCCGCGCCGGGGTATTGCCGCGATGTGAAGCCACTCTCGTTATCCCCTGCATACCAAGCTTGGAAAGCGCGGCGCGGGTTTCCTGTCGCCGCCGGGAGACGACCACCCTGAGGGGTGATCGGGCAGATGACAATTCCGGTCAGAACCTGCCCTTCTCCGGTAGGCCTGTGCACCGCCAGAACCGTGCCGCCCTGCCCCCAGGGCGTCGTAGCGTCGCAATAGGGTCGGTGCTGCCGTCGGCATTCTGCGACGGCTTGTCGCACGACCCCAGCGATTCAAAATGAACGACAAACCATCTGGGAGCAACCAAATGAGGAGGTTGAAAACTTCCCTTGTATTTTCTCTTGTCGCGCTGACATGCGACGCGCTTGCGCAAGACCCGGCAGGCCGATTCGGCCCCGCGGAACTGACGAAGCGCACATTGGAGCGCCGGGCCGTCGATGCCGCCATCTGGGGCATGCCCATCGTCAGCTTCGATGTGATGCGCCAGGGTTTTTTTCGGGACGCCAAGGCCCATTACGGCGATATCATGTATTGGTCGAGATTCTCATCTTGGAAGAACCAGACCGCGACGCCGGACACCTCCGTCCGCTATGTCATCTTCTTTACCAATACCAAGGATGGGCCTCTCGTGATCGAGGTACCTCCGGTGGGCGATGACGCCGCGCTTTCCGGGACATTCTTGGATGCCTGGCAGGTGCCGCTGATCGATGTCGGCACCACCGGCGAGGATCTGGGCAACGGCGGCAAATACTTGCTGCTTCCGCCTCGATACAAGGGCAAAGCGCCGTTGGGTTATACAGCGGTGCCCTCGAATACCTACAATGGGATGGTCGTGCTGCGCCTTAACGCACCGACGGGACGAGCGGATGACCCCGATGAGACCGTCGCCTACGTGAAGCAGCTGAAAACCTACCCGCTTGCGGTGGCGAGCTCGCCTCCCGAACAGCGATATATCGACATGGCCGCTACGCTCTGGGACGGCATTGTGCGCTTCGACGAAGGTTTCTACGTGAGCCTCGCCCGGATGGTCAACGAAGAGTTGGCGCCGGCGCGCGATTTGGAGATGCTGGGGCTGCTGCGCCCTCTCGGCATCGAGAGGGGAAAGAAGTTCAAGCCGGACGCCGCCACACGGGCCATCTTGAAAGAGGCGAGCCAAGAAGCACACGCCCTGTTCATGGAACGACTGGTGAGCTACGGTCAACGCTACTGGCCCGATCGATATTGGGCCACTCCATCGCCTCCCATCGCCTACGAAACGGGATTCACGTGGGAGGCTGCCGACTACTTCGACCTCGATGCGCGCAGCGTCGGTTTCTTCAGCTCCTTTGCGCCGCCGGCGAAGGCGGCGACCTCATCGCTCCACCTCGACACGTTTCTCGACTCCAGGGGCCGGGAACTGCGAGGCGAGAACACCTACCGGCTGCATGTGCCCGCCAACGTACCCGTCAAACAATTCTGGGCTTTCACCATATACGATAGGGAAACAAGCAGTCTCATCCGCAAGTCGACGCGTACCGGCTTGGATTCCTACGACGGGCACATGAAGCGCAACCCCGACGGCTCGGTAGATCTCTACATCGGCCCAAAGCCCCCGAAAGGCCAGGAGACGAACTGGATCCCCACGCTCGCCGGTAAGGGTTGGTTTCCGTTCTTTCGGTTCTACGGGCCGGACGAGCCGCTCAGCCAGAAGACATGGAAGCTGCCGGACATCGAGAAGGTGAAGTGACCAATCGACCCCCGGCTGCAATGACCGACACCGGTCGCGTCCGCTGCTGGCCACCTTTTGCGGTGCCGGACAACCTACGATAATCTTACACGCGAACCATGAGAGGGACACCGTGAGTACACATCTGGATTCACTACGACTGCCGGACGAGGGAAAAATCTACCGGGTGGTCCAGTGGGCAACAGGAAGAATCGGTGAGACCAGCCTGCGGGAGCTCATCCGCAGTCCGCAGATGCAGCTGGTCGGCGTCTATGTTCATTCCGAGGCCAAGGAGGGACGCGATGCCGGCGAGCTGTGTGGGCTTGCGCCCGTGGGCGTCAAGGCCACGCGTAACATCGATCAGATCATTGCCTTGAAGCCGGATTGCGTGGTCGCCAATCCGGAAGGAGCCAATGTCGATGATGTTTGCCGCTTTCTCGAAGCGGGCATCAACATCGCAACCTCGCGCGTCG
The DNA here is from genome assembly GCA_963843295.1 of uncultured Gammaproteobacteria bacterium. Lineage (GTDB taxonomy): Bacteria > Pseudomonadota > Gammaproteobacteria > Steroidobacterales > Steroidobacteraceae > Bog-1198. The sequence goes on from CAWJJP010000001.1 coordinate 156,990, forward strand.
ATTATCTCGAGCCCGATCGTATGAATCCAGAGGTGCGTCGGCGCGTGGAGGAAGCCTGTCGCCGAGGCGGCGCCTCCATTCACGCCACGGGCGCAAGTCCTGGTTTCAGCTCCGAAGCTCTGCCGCTGGTGGTTACCTCGATGTCACGCCGCATGGATCGCATGACCATCGACGAATTTGCCGACATACCCGCGAGTTGCCCAGATTTTCAAGTTGCTGCCATGGGGTTCGGCCGGCAACCCGGTCAGAAATTCGACCCGCACTTGCTGGAACATATTTCTCACGGCTTCAAGCAGTCGGTAAACGTCATCGCGAAGGCGCTGAATCTACCGCTCGAGGCGATTGACGTTTCCGGCGAGACCGCGAATGCGAAGGAGCGCTTTCTATTGCCAGGCGGAACGCCCATCGAACAGGGTACTGTCGCCGCGCAGCGAATTACCATATCCGGAGTGCGCGACCGCAAGCCCGTCATTCTTTACCGGCTGAATTGGTACTGCAGTACGAAGGTCGATCAGGATTGGGACCTACGCAGAAGCGGCTGGCGAATCCTCATCGAGGGGGAGACGCCGATCGACGTAAACGTCACATTTCCATTGTCGGGAGACAGCGTTTCACCGGCGATGGCCGGCATCACGGCTTACCGTGTAATCAATGCGGTACCTTACGTCTGCGCAGCGGCACCTGGCATATGTACGACGGCCAATCTTCCAACCATCGTGCCTAAGATGAGCTGACGGACTCGACCCCACCTGTGTGTCGCCTCTCGCGCATCAGAAATCCATCGGCAGACCGATGTGCCGCCGGTAGATCAGATCACGGTGGCGCAGGAGGATGGGATCGAGCGCCGCTGCGATATCTGGTGTGACATGCGTGTAATTGAAACGCATGAACTCCGGCATGGGACAATCCCCGGGCGCGAGCGGCGACACAAAGCCCGCAAAGCAGGCCCAATATAGATCGCAGGCAGTGACCTGGTTACCGACCAGATAGTCCGAACCGGCAGCCTGCTGCCGGTGAAGCTGCGTCGCGAGACCCTTCATCACGGACACCATCCGTGCGGGCGCCCGCGCAATCGCCTCGGACCTCACCCCATAGGAGCGGGTCATTCTGGCCATGTCGAAGCACCCGGACGAGGGTGGGCTTTTCGTGGAACTCTGTCCCATCAGCTGAAGACGCCGCGACCAGCCAAACCCATCCGCCCCGCATATTTCGGTGGCAAAGCCGAGCACCAGGGCGCGCTCGAGAGGATCGCCGGGCAATAACGGAGGACCCGAGCCCAATCGTTCCGCCAGCAACAGTATATCGAGCCACGTCGTCTGCGGCGGCTCCTCATCGAGCACCGCCACAGGTGCATTGCGCACGCCGGTCCACGCGTACAGATCGTCGTTCACCTCCATCGCCGCCTGCGCCACCGGGAGGTACTTTACCTGGCGCACCGACAAGACCGCCTTGGCGGCTTCGCCCCACGGGCCTGGCATGTGCGCTGTCAAGACCAGACGCAAGCCCGGCAGGTTTCGAGCTTCCGCGGCCGAGAGATATTTCATTTATACGCACTCCAAATCGAATTGAACGGGTCGGCGGACGCCCAATCCTACATCTACGGCGGTCTCGCGGGCATGTCCTTGGACATCGGTACGAAGCAGATCCCTTGCCCGCCGGGCAATGGATGCTCGATCGGCTCGCCGCGCCGATACCCACAGGCCTCGTACAACCGAACGCCCGGAAGCGTAGCCATCAATTCAAAGGCCGAGAAACCCGCCTGGATGGCCTCTGACTCGCTGCGCGCCAGGAGTGCGCGGCCGAGACCGCGCCGGCATCGGAGACCGCCACGAAGTAAGTCTTGTCACGGATGATGGCGGTATCGACTCCGAACGCACCGCGTAGCGCAGCGTCGATCTGAGCGGGCGTGTAGTCCTGCGATCCCAGGCCGCGAATCGAGCGGACAATCAACTCGCGCAGGCGTGGCTCGTCATCGAGCGTTGCCACCCGCAGTCGATAACCGGCCGGAGCCGTTCCTGTCCGTGACACTGGCGCTCCGGATGTCTAATCGTCGCCCAGAGACGGAGCCTTCGAATCCACTTCGGCCGCGATTTTCGCCGGATCGGCGCCTGCCGCCGGATAGGACTTCGCCCATACGACCGCACCATCTGCCACCTTGGCGATCCTTACGGTGAGCACCTGCGTGGATCCCTCACTCTCGACCGCGCCGCAGAGAATGTAGGCCGAATGGTTCGCCCGTCCGCGTTCCAAGGCAGCGCCCAAATCAGGAGAAAGTAGCGGCTCCTTGGTCAAACCCACCCGTCCGGGATGAGAGATCGAAACCCTCCCATACACTTGGGCAAACGTGGAATCCGCGAGCTTCTCCGCCGCCGCGTCGCCCGCCGGCGCCGTGAAAGGTATCGCCAGCAGCGGACTTCGCGCAGTCGGAGTGTCTGCGACATCACCGGAGAACTCGCGGGCAATCTGCATACCCAGCTTCGCGATGTCGGCCTTGTTCGAACTGCCCTGATACTGGTCCGAAATCTCCTTGAGCTTCTGCGTGGTTTCCGGCGGAAGATCCGCAGAGTGGTGGTGTCGCGTCGCGCAGCCTTTTGACAATAGGGCGATGCCAATCCAGACGTAGATGATGATCCTGGCCCATCGGGGCAGTCGACCGAAAAATGTCCAGGCGGATCGAATCGCCCAGCCGGCCACGCCGAACCAGAACCGAATCCTTTGGCCGGGCTCTTCCCTTGGAAATTCTGGATAGCTGAGCACGCGCGCCGATGCAGCGGGTCGGGCGGGACGAGCCCGCGCCTTTTTGGCAGACCGGGCACCTTCCAGCTCGCCTGAGACGAGTCGGCGGCATAACGTCTCCAGGGCGGGCGTCGGTTCCCCGCCGGGGACTTTCAACCACTGAACCGTGAGAAATTTCTCCGGAACACGCGCGCCCGCCTGATCCGTATCATCGATGACGATCGGCAGAAGAAAGGGGTGATCGTCCGCCATATCGAGGGTTCTCTCGACGGCGAGCCTCCATTCCCTGCGAAAATAGCCTTCATGCCTCGCCTCAGTCTGGGCCGACACGAGCGCCATGAAATAATCGCAATCGCGAATCTGCTTGCGGATCTTTTGATCCCATACGTCTCCGCCCCCCAGTTCGCTTTCGTCATACCAGACTTCGAGTCCATAGGCAGGGAGCACATCCCCGATCCGCCGTGCGGCCTGTCGGTCCTCCGACGCGTAGCTCAAAAATACCGTCAGGGGCGGTGGATCAGACCCGGCGCCGACGCTAGACACGAAAGTCACTCATTGCTATACCGTCCGGCCCCCCAAACTCTTGGATTTCTCTCGTTCGCCTGCGATGATCGACTCGAATGTCGGCCCATCGGCCGTGCTTTCGAGGGCGCGCGCCTGAGCATCGAGACGACGTATGGCTGCGAGGGCATCGGTTGAGCCCAGATTCGCACGCGCGACGGCGCGCTTGAGCAGCCGGATGGTCTCGTCCAAAACTTTGATCGGTACGGGGAACGGATGCCCATCCTTGCCGCCATGGGCCAGCGAAAAGCGCGCAGGATCGGAAAATCGCGAGGGGGTCCCATGCAGCACTTCGGCGACGAAAGCCAGCGCCTGCACCGTCCGCCCGCCGACGCCCGGAGTGAGCAACAACTCTGCATAGTCCTTCGGCCCGGCGTCGGCCGCGGCGGCCAGGGTTCCATGTAATCGTCGAAGCATCACGTCCGACATGCGCACGTCGTGATGATGCGGAAGCTGCAAATGCGGCAGGGGTGCGGTGGCCTCGGCTTCCTCGAATAGCGGCAGCGACGCATTGGCTGACTGTCCGAGCCGGCGCAATACCGAGATCGTGCGATCCGGTCCTCTGCGCGCAAGCTCGAGACCCGCGGCTCGATTGCGCTCCGCGCGGGCATCGGCCAGGTTGACGATTGCGCCCACGTTGCGACCCTCCACTGCGGTATGGGGCGACTCGAAAAAACCCGGCAGCGCCTCTGATTGCCAATGATAACGGCGGGCTTCACCGATCTGTGCGTTCATCCCCTGCTGTATCACGCACCAATGTCCCTCGACAGTCGTGATGAACGCGTGCAGGTACAGATCGAACCCGTCCTGCACGGTGGCATGGTCGATTTTCGCGACCAGCCGACTCGCTCGCACAAGCGGCGCGGCATCGACGCCGGTCGTCTCGGCGACTTCCAACAGCTCATGCGGCGTCCGGCGCGACTGGGTTCCCTTTCCGCCGCAGACGTAGATCCCGAGTTCGCGTTGCACGGGAGCAAGACCCCGTTTCAGTGCACCTATGACGCTGGTCGTGATTCCGGAGGAGTGCCAATCCATCCCCATGACCGCTCCGAATGATTGGAACCAGAATGGGTGGGCAAGCCGGCGCAACAGCTCGTCGCGGCCATATTCATGGACGAGCGCTTCGACAATCACCCGGCCGAGGGCTGCCATGCGGGTGCTCAGCCAGGGTGGCACCCGGCCTGCATGGAGAGGTAAGTTAGCGCTGCCGGTACGTTGATACACTGACCTGGAAGACCTTCATTTCGTCGTCGGGCGCGGAGTCACCACGATCTGGAGGGGCTGATCCTCGATTGCACGATATACCTCGGCGCAGTAAACCGCATCGCGCTTGACCGCCCCGCCGGCTTGCGCCGCATCGCATTCCTCCGACGCCTTGGCGAGCTCCTGAATGCTCATCGCCGAGACCGCGGTCCTCAGCGCCCCCGTTTTCTGATCGACGCGTCTGGTTCGGAGGTAACCATCGCCCATGAATATCACGGCCAGAATCGCGGCCGCGGCCATCATGATTTTGTACTTCATCGCCATTGCTCAGCTCGTCGACAGTCTAGCATTCTGATGACGCAAACGACCCCGGGCGAGCGCGCGAGGCCGAGCCCTCCCCACCCGGCGGCTTTCCTGGTCTACGCATGCTGAATGACTACAATGTTCGAATGAATGATATTGTCCGGATCGATCCGAACGTCATGCCTCATGGACGTAATCGCCGTGGATGATGCCTTGGTCTGGAACGGGAATTGGGCCTGGAGCCTGCCCTTGATTGTGGTGAGCGTCATTTATCACGTCATCGGACTGGCGTTCATCAAGGACCGGGTCGTCAGACAGTTTGCCGGTCTGCAGAGCAACCGCAATTTCATCATTGGGTTTGCGGTCGTCATGGGGGCTGCAACCCTGTTGGTCATCGTATTGCATGCCTTCGAGGCCGCGATATGGGCGGGCGTTTACTTGCTGCTGGGCGCCCTTCCGGACGGCAAAACGGCGTTGCTATACTCTTTGAGCGCCATGACCACCTACGGCCACGAGAACTTTTTCCTCGCCGATCACTGGCGGCTCATGGGAGCCCTGGAGGCATTGAACGGTGTGATCCTGTTTGGGCTGACGACGGCCTTTCTATACAGCATCATCGCCGAGGTCTGGCCGCGCGTGCGACGGACGAAGTCCGCTTAGCGGAGACGGCATGACGCCAACGTCAGATCGGCAGCCCAATCTCGTAGCCCTCGTGACGGGTGCCTCCCGCGGCATCGGCAGCGTGATCGTGCAGCAGCTCGCCGCGCGCGGCGTGCGAATCGCCCTCCACCATCGCAGCAACGGCGACGCCGCGGAGGCGACCCTCGATCGACTGCCCGGAGCGGGACACGAGATCTTTGCTGCCGATCTCGGTGACCCGACCGCGACCACGCGCCTTTGGAACGATGTGATCGAGCGATTCGGCCAGGTCGATGTGCTCGTCAACAACGCAGGCTCCTATGGTCTGCACCCGCCCCTGGCCACCGACTACGCACACTGGCAAATGGAGTGGCAGCGCACACTCGCCATCAATCTCCTCGCGCCGGCCAACCTGTCGCTGCTCGCCGCGCAGAGCATGGCGAACCGGACCGAGCCACCGGATGCGTCCTTCGGCCGCGGGCGGATCGTGAATATTTCCTCGCGTGGCGCATTTCGCGGTGAACCCGATGCCCCTGCGTACGGGGCGAGCAAGGCCGGGCTCAATGGGCTGTCCCAATCTCTCGCCCGGGCGCTCGCGCCACACGCGATCTACGTTTACTGCCTGGCGCCGGGGTGGGTTGAGACCGAGATGGCATCAAGCCACCTCGACGGGCCTGGCGGCGCGGCCATTCTCGCGCAGCACCCGCTTGGGCGGGTGAATCGAACTGATGAAGTGGCCGCCGCCACAGTCTACTGCGCACTCGATGCGCCGCCCGCGATGACCGGAGGCGTGATCGACGTCAACGGCGCCAGCTATTTGCGCACCTGAGCCGAGGATGTCGCCTGGAGTTCCTGGGCCGTCGCAACGACGGTGTCCCATGCTTCCTCCACGTGGCACCAAGTCGTGTAGGTCTGGCCGATCACGAATCGGATGACGAGATGCCCGCGGGCCCGTGTTTTCGTCAGGTAGAGACGCCCGCTGTCGTTGATCCGCTTCAACAGGCGCTCATTGAGTTCGTCGAGCGCGCTGCTCGCGGTGATGAATTGCGGCGCGTAGCGAAAGGTGAGGAGCGCCAGGCGGGGCTCCGTCGTCAGCTCGAATTCTCGCGACCCTCGAACGAGCTCTGCAAGGCGCTCCGTCCACGCGATGTGGTCGCGGATCTTTTGGCGCAAGCCTTGCGCGCCGTATGAGCGCAGCACGAACCAAAGCTTGAGCGCGCGAAATCGGCGGCCCAGGGCGACGCTCCAATCGCGGTACTCCGGAACCTGGCCGGAAGCGCGGGACTCCAAATAGGCCGGAGTCAACGACAACGCTCTCGTCAAGTCCGAGGGGTCCCGCATATAGAATGCCGAGCAGTCGAAGTTGGTAAACAGCCACTTGTGGGGGTTGAAGACAAAGCTGTCGACGTCCTCCATTCCGGCGACGCGGGAACGCACTTCCGGAACGATCAAAGCGCTCCCAGCCCAGGCGGCATCCACATGTAGATGAATTTGCTCGGCCTTGGCGATGCGGCCAATGTCCTCGAGAGGATCCCAAGCCCCAAGCCCCGTCGTGCCGAGACAAGCGACGATGCAGGCAGGAATGCGCCCTGCTGCCCGGTCTTCACGGATCGCATCGGCGAGGGCTTTCGGGTCCAAACCGTCGTCGTCGCGCGTTCGAATCTTGCGCACATTGTCGGAACCGACGCCGGCGATACGCGCCCCTTTCTCGATCGAGGAATGCGCCTCCGCGGAAGCGTAAATGATGACGGGCGGCCCACCTGACAGCCCTTCGCGGGCCGAGCGCCCGTCGGTCGCCCTGGTACAGGCCGCAATGATGGCGCACAAGGTGGACGTCGATGCGGAGTCCTGGATGGATCCGGTGAACGCCGCGGGGAGGCCGAGCAACTCCCGCAGCCACTCCATCATCCGGCATTCCAGCTCGGTTGCAGCCGGCGAGGTTTCCCAGAGCATGCACTGAGCGGCCAGGGTCGCGGTCAGCATCTCCGCGAGAACCGACGGGGGGCTCGAGTTGGCGGTGAAATAGGCGAAAAATCGCGGGTGCTGCCAATGGGTGATGCCCGGCATTATCTTTGCCTGAAAGTCCGCGAAGATTGCCTCCATCGGCTCGCCGCTCTCGGGGCATGTCTCGGGCAAACCGGAGAGGATCTCTCCGGGATTTACCTGGGATCGAACCGGGTAGCTTTCCACCGACGCGAGATAGTCCGCCATCCAGTCCGAAAAGGTGTGCGCATGAGCTCGAAATTCATCGAAGTCCATCTTTTCCCCCGGGCGAGCCCGTCATGAGAACGTCGGCGTATCGCCGCCGGCGGAACCGACGTGTGCCTCGGCGAAGCGCTTGGCCAGAGCGACCAGCAGCTTCGATCGCAGCGAATCGCGGGCGGCGGCGTCCCCGGCCAGCAGTCGAAGCTCCAATGTAATCGCCGTCGAATCCACCTTGGTCAGGAAGCAGCCGACGACCCCCTTCTCGCCGGCGGCATCGCGCGCGACGCCGAGAGACAATTGGCGGGCCGCTTCCACATCCACATCGCGAGCCACGCGAATCGTGATGGCGAACGGCCAGGGTGTGAACGTCGAGCTGAGGTTGAGGATCACCTGACTCGCGGCAACGCTGTTCGGCAGTACGATCAAATGCCCGGCGGGGGCACGCAGCGTCGTGTAGCCCAGCGAGATCAATTCCACGATGCCGATTTCCGTTCCCGTCGGAGCCGCCACCTGCAACGTATCGCCCAATCGAAACGGCCGGTAGATCGTGATCGATACCCCCGCCACCAAGTTGCCGAGCGTGCTCTGGGCCGCGAGGCCGATGACCACCGAGGCGACGCTTGCTCCGGCGAGCAGGGCCGTGCCCATCGACCGCAATACCGGAATGAGGTGCGCGTAGAGGATCAGCATCATCACCCAAATCAAGGCCGATCCGAACTGCTGAAGGAAACTGATCGTGGTCCGGTCGATGTGACCACTGCGCGTCATCGAGGCATGAACCGCCGTGCGCAATGCGCGTGATGCGAGCATGGCGACAAGCACGAAAAGGACGAGATACGCGAGGGCCCCGAGCAGCGTGTCCGGCCTCAAGTAGCGCAACAGGTCGCGTTCACCGATGTCCAATTCGCCCATAGCCCTTCTCGCGCTCGCGCAATGCCCCGCGGATATTCGTCGCTAGCGGTACCGTGCCATGAGCTTGTCGAGAGCGGCGCTGCCCGGCGACAGCTTCTCGTAGGGAATTCGGTTCAGCGGCACGGCGCTCGTCTTATTGAGCGTATGGAACTCGGTGCTGCCCGATTCGTCGATATGGATCAAACCCGTTACAAACTCGTTCTGCTTCAGCTTCTCTTCGATGAAGGCATAGGCCGCGCTGCGGTCCGTCGGATCGTAGCTCACTCCGAGCTTGCGCAGCACGACGCGGCTGCCGTCATGCAGCTGGACCGGGATCGACTCGCCGGATGGATATTCCACGGCAATTTCCTCGGCCGGCGGCACGAAATCAGCCTCCATGGCCGCGTGATAGTGTTCGCGCGTGAACGTGTAGCTCTTGGTGGAGCCCTCGTGATCGTTGAAGGTGACGCACGGCGAAAGCACATCGATCAGCGCAAATCCCCGATGGCGCATGCCGGCCTGAATCAAAGGCACGAGCTGCGCCTTGTCTCCGGAGAAGCTGCGTGCGACGAATGTCGCGCCGAGCGAGAGCGCCAGCAAAACCGGATCGATGGGCGGGGTCTTGTTGACATCGCCCTTCTTCGCTTGAGTGCCGATGTCCGCCGAGGCGGAGAACTGACCCTTGGTGAGGCCATAGACCCCGTTGTTCTCGATCAAATACAGCATGTTGACGTTGCGCCGGATCGCGTGCACCAGCTGACCCAGGCCGATCGACAGCGAGTCTCCATCCCCGGAGATGCCGATGTAGGTGAGATCCCGGTTTGCGGCATTGGCGCCGCTCGCGATCGAGGGCATGCGCCCGTGCACCGAATTGAAACCGTGTGCGCCGCTGACGAAATAGGCGGTCGTTTTCGACGAGCAGCCGATTCCCGAAAGCTTGACCAATTGTTCCGGGCGCATATCCAGACCCCAGCACGCCTCGATCACCGCTGCGGTGATCGAATCATGACCGCAGCCGGCACAAAGGGTGGACATGCTGCCCTCGTATTGACGCCGGGTGAGGCCCAGGGCATTGGTCGGCAACGAGGGGTGTCCAACTTTAGGCTTGTTGATGAATGACATGGTGTTTCTCTCGGTCAGGCCGTCAGCGCGGCAAGCGGGGGACGGCCGATAGCCGCGGCGTCGCGACGAGCGTGGCGCGAATTCCATCGACGATGGGATCGCACGACATGGGGAAACCGCTGTAGCTCAAAATCGAATGCAACTTGGTCTTGTCGACGGACGTCTCCAACGTGAGCAATGAACGCAGCTGGGCGTCGCGATTTTGCTCGACGACGAAAATCGTCGCATGCGAGTTGAGGAAAGCCTCCACCTCCAGGCCGAAGGGAAAGGCCTTCACGCGCAGATAGTCAACGGGGATCTTCTGCCGCACCAGCACGTCCACCGCCTCGCGCACGGCGCCGTCGCAACTCCCGACGCTCACTATCCCGATCTTGTTGTCGCCCTTCCCCAGGAGCACCGGCTTCGGCATGTACTTCGCGGCCGTCGAGAACTTGCGTTTCAATCGATCGAGCACCACCTGATATTCGGTGGAATCCTCGGTGTAGCCGCCATACTGGTTGTGGCCGGACCCACGCGTGAAATACGCGCCCTTGGGATTGATTCCCGGCAGCGTGCGGTACGTGATCGCATCGTCATCGCGATCGACGTAGCGGTAGAATTTATCCAGGCTCGCCAGCTCTTCGGCCGACAGGATCTTGCCCCGGTCGGGACGATACGCGTCGTCCCATTTCAATTCCGGGCACATCCAATCGTTCATGCCGATGTCCAGGTCCGAGAGTACAAAAACCGGAGTCTGCAGACGCTCCGCCAGGTCGAACGCCTGCACAGCCATGTGGAAGCATTCCTCCGGATTGGCTGGAAACAACAGGACATGCCGGGTGTCGCCATGCGAGGCGTAAGCGCACAGCATCAGATCGGACTGCTGCGTACGGGTCGGCATGCCGGTGGAGGGACCGACCCGCTGGACGTCGAATATCACACAAGGCACTTCGGCGTAATAGGCAAGTCCGACGAACTCGTTCATCAGCGAAATGCCCGGGCCGCTCGTCGGTGTGAAAGCCCTCGCGCCGTTCCAACTTGCGCCGAGCACCATGCCAATGGCCGCCAATTCGTCCTCTGCCTGGATCACGGCGAAATTGCGCTCGCCGGTCTGCGGATCCACCCGGTACCGCTCGCAAAATCCCTTGAAGGCGTCCATCAGGGAAGTCGAGGGGGTGATCGGATACCAGGCGCCCACCGTCGCCCCCGCATACACGCATCCGAGGCCCGCCGCGGTATTGCCGTCGATCATGATGTGGCCGCGCGTCTTGTCCAGGTGCTCGACGTGCAGCGGCAAGGGGCAGCTCAAGTGCGCCTTGGCCCAGTCGTATCCCAAGCGCAGCGCCCGCGTGTTCGACTCGAGCAACTTTTGCTTCTTGCCGTAGCTTTCCTTCATCAATCCGTCGATGACGTCGAGATCGAGATCGAGCAACGCGGCGAGAACCCCCGCATAGGCGATGTTCTTGAGCAGGATGCGGTTGCGCACCCCGTCGAAATTTTCGTTGACGAGCTGGGCGAGCGGTATGCCGATGACCGTGATATCGCCCCGCTGCAACAGCGTGCTGCGGGGCCAGGTCGCGTCGTAGATCAGATAGCCGCCCGAGGCGACTTCACGAACGTCTTTTTGATAGGTCTCCGCGTTCATCGCCACCATGATGTCGACTCGGCCCGCGCGTGCGGCATATCCCTCGCGCGTCACCCGAATTTCATACCAGGTAGGCAGGCCCTGAATGTTGGAGGGGAAATAATTCTTTCCCGTGACCGGAACGCCCATGCGGAAAATAGTCTTCATGATCAGCGAGTTCGCGCTTGCGGACCCGGTGCCATTGACGTTCGCGAACTTCACCACAAAATCGTTCACACGATCGGAGGCGATGTTTAAAGTGGGCATGCCCTAACCTCGTCCGCCGCGACAGGAATCTTGATGGTCGACTTCTGCATATCCCAGGCGGCGGTGGGACAGCGTTCGGCGCAAAGCCCGCAGTGCACGCAAACATCCTCGTCCTTGACCATGACGCGGCCCGTATGCGGCAAAGCACTCGAGACATACAACGCTTGCACGGTATTCACCGCAGGCGCCTTCAGGCGGGAGCGCAGTTCGGGTTCGGGGCCGTTGACCGCAATGGTCAGGCAGTCGACCGGGCAGATGTCGATGCAGGCGTCGCACTCGATGCACAACTTGGCGGAGAAGACCGTCTGGATATCGCAGTTCAGGCAGCGCTGCACTTCGAGCGCGGCCTGCTCGGCCGTGAAGCCCAACTCGACTTCGATGTTGATTTTCTTGAATCGCTCGATCAACCCGACATGCGGGACCAGACGCCGCTCCGCCGCATTATACTCGTTTTTGTAGGACCACTCGTGCATGCCCATCTTGCGGCTGCTCAGGGTCACGCCGCGCGGCAGGCGCGCCTCGACCGGATCGCCGCTGCAAAACTTGTGCATGGAGATGGCCGCTTGATGTCCGTGCTCGACCGACCAGATGATGTTCTTCGGACCGAATGCGGCATCGCCACCGAAGAATACCCCTGCCCGGGTCGATTGAAAGGTCGTCTTGTCGACCTTCGGAACGCTCCATTTGTCGAACTCGATGCCGAGGTCGCGTTCGATCCAGGGAAACGCGTTTTCCTGGCCGATGGCGAGAATCACGTCATCGCACGGAAAGAATTCCTCGCCGCGGACACGCGTCGCCGTGATCTCACCATTCTCGATCTCGTATTCCAGGCGCTCGAACATCATGCCGGCGAGATGGCCGCGCTCCACCACGAATGATTTCGGCGCGTGATTGACGATGATCTGCACGGTCTCCTGTTCGGCGTCCTCCAGCTCCCAGTCCGAGGCCTTGAAGAACTGGCGCGGCTTGCGAGCCATGACTTTGACGTCCTTCGCGCCGAGGCGCAGCGCGGTACGGCAACAGTCCATGGCGGTATTGCCCACGCCGATGATGAGCACCCGCTCGCCGATCTTGTGGATGTGGTCGAAGGCCACGGACTCGAGCCACGTGATGCCGATGTGTATGCGCTCGGTCTCCCACCGTCCTGGCAGTTCCAACTCCTTGCCGCGGGGTGCCCCGGAGCCCACGAATATTGCCGAGAACTCCCCGCTCTCTAGCAGCCGCTTCATGCTCTCGACGGGCGTGTTCAACCGTAGATCCGCACCCATCTCGACGATGTAGCCTATTTCCTCGTCCAGGACTTTGGCGGGCAGACGGAACGCAGGGATGTTGGTCCGCATCAGGCCGCCGGGGACGGCATACTGCTCGAAAATAGTCACCTCATAGCCGAGCGGCAGAAGATCGTTCGCCACGGTGAGCGATGCCGGACCGGCACCGATGCAGGCAACTCGCTTGCCGTTCGTATTCTCCGGCCGGCGCGGCAACAGCGGGCGTACGTCATCGCGCTGATCCGCCGCCACACGCTTCAGGCGGCAAATGGCGACGGGCTTCTCTTCGATTCGCCCGCGACGGCACGCGGGCTCACAGGGACGGTCGCAGACCCGACCCAAAATTCCGGGAAAAACGTTCGAGGCGCGATTCACCATGTAGGCTTCGGTGAACTCGCCCTGCGCAATCAACCGGATGTATTCGGGGACGTCGGTATGAGCGGGGCAAGCCCACTGGCAGTCCACCACTCGATGAAAGTAATCCGGATCGGCGGTATTGGTCGGTTCCATGTCTACCCGCTAATGATCGCGCGAAAGGCGGCCGAAGTATAGCGGCACCACGAGCCGGCAGCCCCGAGTTACCGTGATTCCTCTCGCAGTTTCATCGAAGCAGCGAGTGATTTGCCCGGTAGGGTTCTCGCCTACGGCGACTCGAGGGCGGCGCCGACCGCTTGCGCGAGCTTCGAGAGGATTTCATCGAGCTCGATGTCGCTTGCGTTGTACGGTGGCGCAAGAATCACCGTATCGCCGGCGCTCCCGTCGACGTTGCCGGAGCATGGATAGCAAATGAGCCCATTGTCGAATGCGCGTCGGCCGACGTCGAAGCTCAATCCACGACTCGGCGCAAACGGAGTCCGGCTCTTGCGGTCGGCGACGAACTCGATCCCGACGAAGAAACCTCGACCGCGCACATCACCGACTTCGTCAAATCGCGCCAAAGACTCACGGATCGCGGCTTGAAATCTTGCGCCGGCCGTCCGCACGCGCTCGAGCAACCGGTCGCGTTCGATGATTCGTTGTACGGCGAGCCCTGCTGCGCACGCCGCCGTGTGGCCGGAAAAGGTGTGGCCGGTCATGAATGCGTCGTGCTCACGCATGATCGGATCCGACACGCTCGCGCTCACCAGGGTCGCGCCGAGGGGAATGTAGCCTCCCGCCAATCCCTTGGCGATGGTCATGATATCGGCCACCACGCCATCGTGTTCCAACGCGCGCCAGGTGCCGGTGCGCCCCGAGCCGCACATCACTTCGTCGGCAATCAATAGCACATCGTATTTGCGGCACACCGTTTGGATCGCGGCCGCATACCCGTCCGGCGCCGGGACGACTCCGCCAGCAGCTCCCACGATCGGTTCAAACAGGAATGCAGCGATCGTATCCGGACCGCGGGACACGATGGTTTGTTCCAGTTCACCGGCCAGGTGCGCGACGAGCGTTGCCGGTGTGCAGCCCTCCGGCATCCGATAGGCATTCGCCGCGGAAACGAACGTAACATCGAGCAGACTTCCTTCGAACGCCCGGCGACGAGCCGAGAATCCCGACACGGACAGCGCCCCGAGCGTATTGCCGTGCCACGACCGTTGACGGGCGATGAAATGGCGCTTGCGCATCAAGCCACGCGCGGCGAAATGTTGAAGGGCGATCTTGAGCGCCGATTCCACCGCCTCCGACCCGTCGGCCGTATAAACGACATCCTGATAGCAATTTCCGGTGACGCGAAGCAGCGTTGCGGTCAACGACTCGAGCGCGGCGCTCGTGAACAGGTATCGATAGCCGTAGGCGATCTCCTCCAACTGACGCGATATGGCGGCATTGACCTCGGGGTGGGCGTGTCCGACACTGAAAACGGCCGGGCCGCCCGAGCCATCGATGTAGCACTTGCCGGCTTCGTCATATAAATACGACCCCCGCCCACGGGCTATCCTCGGCAATTCACGCAGCCCAAACCCGCTCCCCCCGCCCCTCGCCATGATGCGCTCCGCTCCCTAGCCCTACTTCAATGGAGCGCGAGTGTACTGAATCGGCGCGATTGCGCCTATTTGCTTCTCAATCAATGCGAATCTGAATTTCATTGATCTCCACTTAAAGAATAGTTTCATAACCCATTGTTGGCACATAAAAAACACACCTGGATATTAACCTTTATTAATTTTTAAGTTTGTTGTGTAAGCGCCTTATTTTGCAAGGTTAATTGCCGATCGTCCTAGGTCTGCCCTCCGCGGATGTACCCCCGTAACAGGTGCTGCGCTTACAGACCCCGCGCTGCCGCGCCCGGATCATGACCTCACTAAACCAACGCAGGTGAGAGGCATGAAACCGAATATCCGCAAGCTGATCGTGGTCCTCAGCGTCGTAATGACGGCGCTGGGCCTCGGACTCGGGGTGTCGCCTCCATCCGCGCCGCTCGCATCAGCCGCATCCACCGAGACTGCTTCAGCGTCCTCGACACGTGGTGCCCCCCAAGCAAATAGTGCCCCCCAGGCAAAGCCACGGCTCGACCGATCGGGCCGGAAACGTTTCGGCAAAGCCTCGTTCTATGCCGGCAACTTTGTCGGGCGGAAGATGGCGGACGGCACCATCATGAACCCTCGCGCCGATAACGCGGCGAGCAAGACCTTGCCGCTCGGTACCGTAGCCGAGGTGACGAACCTGGAGACGGGCAAAAGCGCTGTCGTGACCATCCGCGATCGCGGACCCTATGTCGACGGTCGAATCGTCGACCTGACGCCGGCGACGGCGCAAAAAATCGGGCTTGCCGCGCGCCAGGGAGTGACCCGTGTCGTGGTCACCCCGATTCAAGTCCCGTTGGCCAACGGCGATGTCAGGTATGGTGCCGGCGCGGGCGCGATGAACGGGACTCTGATCGCCCGCAACTGGCATTGAGCGGCGCGGCGGCCTATGCTCGCGCCAACGAGCAGGAGGCACGTGGTCATGGCAATAACCAACCCCGATACACAACGGATGCAGGAGGCTGTCGCAGCCTCGCTGCACCAGCATTGGGCGCTCTTTTTGACCGAAGGCATTGTGTTGTTGATCCTCGGAATCATCGCAATCCTCCTGCCTCCCATCGCAACCCTGGCGGTCGAGATTGTGATCGGCTGGGTGTTGCTGGTGAGCGGAATCGTGGGGCTGATCAGTACTTTTCGAATGCGCAGCGCGCCCGGATTCTGGTGGTCGCTGTTCTCGGCACTGTTGGGAATCGCCGCCGGCGTGGTGCTGCTGCGCTGGCCGCTATCGGGCGCGATTTCCCTGACATTGATCCTCACGATCTTCCTCTCCCTCGAAGGGGTGGCCTCGATCATGCTCGCCTTGACGCACAGGCGTGGCTTCTCGGCGCGCTGGGGGTTGATGCTGGTGAGCGGCATCATCGACCTCGTTTTGGCGGGGATCATATTCTTCGGTCTGCCTGGCACTGCGGCTTGGGCCATCGGTCTGTTGGTGGGTATTAATCTCGTATTCGGCGGCATCGCTCTCATCTCAATGGCTCTGCACGCACGATCGTCCGCGCCATCGCGCGGCGCAGCGGCGGTTTAGCGCGGGGGCGCAGCAGCGTTAGCGATCCACATTGCTCGTGGCGGTGGCGAGCAGCCAGTCGCGAAACAGCTGCACTTCGCGCCGCGTGCGCTGGGCGCGTTCCGGGGCGACAACAAAATAGGAATTTTCGTCGGCGAACTCCTCATCCAACGCCTCCACGAGCCGTCCCGTCGCGAGGTAGCCGCCCAGATAGATGCGGTGCGCGAGCGCACATCCGGCGCCGCTCGCCGCGAGTTCGAGCGCCGCGAGGGTGGTGTCGACCGTCGGTCCGGGCCGGACCGGTTGATCGCGCAGTCGCAGAGCTTGACGCACCTTCAGCCAATGATTCTCGTGGCCCATGATATGAATGAGTTGCCGTGAGACCAGGGTCCCCTCCTCGCCCTTCGAGCGCGCCTGCGCCAGCAAGGTGGGACTGCACACCGCGACGATGCGTTGATTCAAGAGACGCTCGGCGCGATATCCGCGCCACTGACCAGTCCCATACCGGATCTCCAGGTCCGTCGCATCGTCCGGGACGGGATTGTCCCAAATCACCGAGGACAGCCGGACATCGATCGCAGGATAGGCTGCGGTGAATGCAAGCAGCTTTGGCGCGAGCCAGAGGGACGCGAGTGACACCGGCGCATGCACGGTGATTTGACCGCGCTGTGTCCCGCCGAAGAGTCCCACCGTCGAATCGGCAAGCTCCTCGAACGCTTTGCGAACCGGAGGCAAATAGGCGACGCCCATCGAGGTAAGCCTCACCCCTCGAGGCAGGCGCTCGAATAGCGCAAACCCCAGGTAGGCCTCCAAAGCGCGGATTTGGTAGCTGATGGCACCCGATGTGAGGTTCAATTCGGCCGCGGCAGCCGTGAAGCTCGACGTCCGCGCCGCGGCCTCAAAGGCGCGCAACCACGTCAAGGTGGGCAGTCCGACGACGGGGCGGATTGTAGTCAACGGAGATCCCCCCAAAAAATTAGGGCCAAAGGTAGCAAAATCCTCGGTTGTATGCCCGTAAGGGACTAATTTATTGTGGGCAAACCCTCCAGAACGTCCAAATTAGCAACCCTGGTTCGCATGCAAACTAACGCACGAGTCGTCGTCGTCGGCGGCGGGATGATGGGCGCAAGCCTCCTTTATCACCTGGCCCTCGAGGGCTGGACCGATACGGTCCTCATCGAGAAGAGCGAACTCACGTCGGGTTCGACCTGGCATGCGGCTGGCCAATGCCCAAGCATCACCGGCAGCTTCAACCTGGCAAAAATCCATGCCTACAGCAACCAGCTATATCCCCGTTTGGAGGCGCTGACAGGTCAATACGTCAGCTGGCACGCGTGCGGCGGTCTGCGGTTGGCCAACAACGCCGACGAGCTGGCATGGCTCAAATACATCCACGGCTACTCGAAGAGCATCGGCTTCAGCATGGAGATCGTCGGCCTCGATGAGATTCGCCGCCTCAACCCGTTTCTCACCACGGCCAACGTCGTGGCAGCCGCCTGGACGCGGGACGATGGACATGGCGACCCGTCGGGTCTGTGCAATGCCCTGGCGAAGGCGGCGCGCGACCTGGGCGCCACAGTGATACGCCACAATCGGGTGATCGACATTCACCCACGACCAGGCGGCGAATGGGAGGTCATCACCGAGCAGGGAACGATCGTTGCCGGGATGGTCGTCAATGCCGCGGGTTGCTACGCGCGCGAGGTCGCCGCCATGGTTGGCGCCGATGCGCCCATCACCAACATGCAGCATCACTACGTGGTGACGCATCCGATCAAAGAGTTCCTCGAGCGCAGTGAGGAGATCCCCGTCATGCGCGACTCCTACACGTCGGGCTATTTTCGCCAGGAGCAGAAGTCCGGCTTGATGGGCATCTACGAGAGCACGGGCCTGCACGAAGCATGGGCGCCCAAGGGCTTTCCGGAATGGGAGGCCTCCAACGAGCTGTTCGCCGACGATCTGGACCGCATCGCGCCATGGCTGGAGCGGGCGATCGAGCGCATGCCGATTTTCGGCGAGGTGGGGATCCGCCGCATCATCAATGGCGCCATCCCGCACACGCCGGATGGCGCGCCGCTGCTCGGTCCCGCGGCGGGCTTGAAAAATTTCTGGATGTGCTGCGGCACGTCCTTCGGCATCGCACAGGGCGGCGGTTGCGGCAAGTACCTTGCACAGTGGATGGTGCACGGCGATGCCGAAATCAACATGAGCGAATTCGACCCGCGGCGGTTCGGCGCCTTCGCGGACAAGACGTACGTACGAGACAAGGTGTTTCTGGATTACCGCCTCACGTTCACGACGCGGCGGCCCGGCGAGGAAGAGATGGCCGGGCGGCCCCGAAAAACGAGTCCCTTGTACCAGCGGCTTCTGGCGCAGGGCTGCGTGCATACCGAAACGTTCGGCTGGGAGCGTCCGAAATGGTTCTCCCTCGACGGCCGCACGGAGGATTACAGCTACCGGCGCAACAATGTCTTCGACGTGGTACGCAGCGAAGTCACGGCGGTGCACGAGCGCGTCGGCATTCTCGACCTCACCGGCTTCGCCAAGTATGACATCAGCGGTCCGCACGCGGAGTCGTTCCTCAACCGCGTGTGCGCCAATCAAATACCGCGCAAGCTCGGCGGCATTGCGCTGGTGCACCTGCTCTCCGCCGGGGGACGCATTCTCGGTGAGATGACGGTGAGCCGCCTGGGCCCCGATCGCTTCTACGCACTCTCGGCCGCGGCCGCGGAACTGCGCGATCGGGATCTTCTGATACAGAGCGCGCAGGCGGGCGAATCGGTGCGCATCGAGGATGTCACCGAGGATCGCGGCGTGCTCGTCCTCAGCGGACCTCGTTCCCGCGAGCTTCTCGGCCTCTTGACCGATGCAAACTTGGGCAATGACGAGTTTCGCTGGTTGAGCGCCCGGGAGATCAGCGTCGCGGGAATCCCGCTTCGGGCACTGCGCGTGAGTTATGTGGGCGAACTCGGTTGGGAGCTGCATCCGCCGATCGGCTCGATGCAGCCGCTGTACGAGGCCCTTTGGGAGCAAGGCCGACAATTCGGCATTGCCAACTACGGCCTCTACGCGGTCAACAGCATGCGGATGGAGAAAGGCTATAAGGCGTGGTCGAGCGAGCTCACGAACGAGTTGAACATGCTCGAGGCCGACATGGCGCGCTTTTTCGTTTCCGGCAAGAGCGATTTCGTCGGTAAGGCCGCCACCCTCTCCCGGCCGCCGCGCCCGCTTCGAATCGTCTACGCCGAGGTCGAGGCCACCGATACCGATGCACGCGGCGGGGAGCCGGTGCTCATCGGAGAGCGCTGCATCGGCGTGACGACTTCCGGGGGCTACGGCCATCGAGTCGGCAAGAGTCTCACATTTGCGTGCGTCGAGACCGACTTCGCCGCACCGGGCAGCGCCTTCGAGGTGCTCATTCAAGACGAGCGGCGCCGCGCGACAGTGCTCGAGGATCCGGCATTCGATCCGCAGAACCTGCGCATGAGAGTGTAAGGCGATGGCGATCGACCTTCCAAAGCGCGCGCGCGCGGTGATCGTCGGGGGCGGCGTCATCGGCTGTTCCGTCGCCTACCATTTGACGAAGCTCGGTTGGAACGACGTCGTGCTGCTCGAGCGCAAACAGCTCACGAGCGGAACGACCTGGCACGCGGCCGGGCTGGTGGGGCAGTTGCGCCAGAGCATCAACATGACACAGCTGGCCCGCTACACGGGCGAGCTATACCGCGGTCTCGAGGCGGAAACGGGGCAGGCAACCGGTTATCGTCAATGCGGCTCGCTGTCACTCGCGACCACGCCCGGGCGCATGGAGGAGCTGAAGCGCAACGCTTCGATGGCCAAGGTGTTCGGCCTGCCCGTCCATGTGGTCACCCCGGGCGAGATCGGGGCGCTGTATCCGCTCGCCAATCTCGATGATGTGATCGGCGGCATCCATATCCCGAGCGACGGCTATGCCAATGCGGTCGACATCACGCAGGCGCTCGCCAAAGGCGCCCGAAATCGCGGCGCGCGGATCTTTCAGGAGGTCAAGGTCACGGCCGTCTCGCACGACGGTCGCCGGGCGAGCGGCGTTGAGACCGAACACGGCTCCATTCAGGCGGACGTCGTCGTGCTCTGCGGCGGCATGTGGACGCGCGATCTCGCGGCGCGCGCGGCAGTCACGGTGCCGCTGCACGCCTGCGAGCACTACTACGTGTTGTTCCAGGACGTGCCGGGATTGCATCCCGATTTACCGGTCCTGCGCGATTACGATCATTGCAGCTACTTCAAGTACGATGCGGGCAAGCTCCTGGTGGGTGCATTCGAGCCCAATGCCCGCCCCTGGGGTATGGGTGGAATACCCGAGGATTTCTCCTTCGGTGAAATCGCCGGCGACTTCAGCCACTTCGAACCGGTGCTGCTCGATGCGATGCGGCGCGTGCCCGCACTCGAGCACGCCGGCATCCAGAAGTTCTTTTGCGGCCCGGAAAGCTTCACTCCTGACGTGCGCTACCATCTCGGCGAATCCTCCGAGCTGGCCAATTGCTTCGTTGCCGCGGGTCTCAACTCGATTGGACTGCAGTCCGCCGGGGGCATCGGCAAGGTGGTCGCCGAATGGGTTCGCGATGGCCACCCCCCGCTCGACCTTTGGGAAGTCGACGTGCGCCGCAATATGCCGTTCCAGATCAACCGCAAATATCTGCGCACGCGCGTTTCGGAGAGCCTCGGCCTCTTGTATGCGACGCACTGGCCGTTTCGTCAGTATGAAACCGCACGCGGCGTGCGCAAATCGGCGTTGCACGATCGCTTGAGCGCGGCAGGCGCGTGTTTTGGCGAGGCATTCGGCTGGGAAAGGGCCAACTGGTATGCGCCGACGGGCGTGCCGGCCGAATACCACTACAGCTACGGCCGTCAGAATTGGTTCGACTACAGCGCGCACGAGCACCGTTCGGTGCGCAGCGCGGTCGGGATCTTCGATCAGTCCTCGTTCGCCAAATTCCGCCTCGAAGGTGCGGACGCCGCGCGCATCCTCAACCAGGTCTGCGCCAATGACATCGACGTGGCGCCGGGAAGGATCATCTACACGCAGTGGCTGAATGAGCGCGGCGGCATCGAGGCGGACCTCACGGTGACACGCTTGAGCGAGAGCGCTTATTTGATCGTGACCGGCGCCGAAACCGAAACGAAGGATTTCAACTGGCTGCAGCGGCACATCGATCCTGCCGCGCACTGCGTCTTGACCAACGTGACTTCCGGGATGGGTGTTCTGTCGCTGATGGGCCCGCGCTCACGAGAGCTGCTGCAGTCGCTCACCCCTGATGACGTATCGAACCAGGCGTTTCCATTCGCGACCAGCCGCGTGATCGAACTCGGCTTCGGGCTGGTGCGGGCGTCCCGTATTACCTTTGTCGGCGAGTTGGGTTGGGAGCTGTATGTACCGACCGAATTCATGATCGGTGTATACGAGGAATTGATCGGCGCAGGCGGCCGATTTGGACTCGTGCACGCCGGATATCACGCCCTGAACTCGCTGCGGATCGAGAAGGCTTACCGGCACTGGGGCCACGACATCACCGATGAGGACACGCCTCTGGAAGCGGGCCTGGCATTCGCAGTCAAGCTCGACAAGCGCGGCGGCTTCATCGGGCGCGAGGCGTTGCTGCGGCAACGCGGTTCCGGTGTGCGCAAGCGTCTCGTGCAATTCAAGCTCGATTCCCCCGACCCTCTGCTCTATCACAACGAGCCCATCTGGCAGGGCGACGCGCTCGTCGGCTTCGTGCGCTCCGGCATGTACGCCCATTCGCTCGGCGCAGCCGTGGGACTCGGCTATGTGACGGTGCCGGCTGGAGGGGTCGCCGGCCCCATCGGTGCGCACGACTACCAAATCGAAGTGGCGGGCGTGCGTCACGCGGCCACGGCATCGCTGCGCCCGATGTATGACCCGACGAACGAGCGAATCAAATCATGAACAACGCTTCTCCACTCTCCAGGCAGCATGATCCCTCCGTGCAGCGCTCCGCGATGGTCGCTGAGATGGCCTCGAGCGCGCGCAGCGGTTACAGCCTGGATCAGGGATTCTATTGCGACGATGACGTTTTCGCCGCGGACTTCGAGCGCGTCGTCGCGCGCAAGTGGATCGTCGCCGGCCACATCGATCGGGTGCGCCGCAAAGGCGACTACTTTTTGTTCAAGCTAGGCACCGAGTCGATCATCATCGTTCGCAGCGACGAATCGACCATCAACGCCTTTTACAACGTCTGCCGTCATCGCGGCTCGCTGATCTGCACCGAATCCGAAGGCAGGGTGACCCGGCTCACCTGTGGCTACCACGCATGGTCCTACGGACTCGACGGCGCATTGCTCGCGGCCCGGCTGATGCCGGCCGACTTTTGCAGGCAGGATAACGGCCTGCATCGCTGTTGTGTGCGGGTGTTCCACGGCCTGATCTTCATTAATTTGTCCGATGAGGAACCGGCCGATTTCGACGACACGTTCGCTGATCTCGCGCCGCATCTCGACTTCCACGGAATCGCAGATGCGAAAATTGCGCATGCGCGCTCGTATCCAACCACTGCGAATTGGAAGCTGGTGGTCGAAAATTTCGTCGAGTGCTATCACTGTTCGCCGTCCCACCCGGAGTTCTGTTCCATGCATCCGCAGGAGGCGCTCGTCGCCTTCGGCGCGGGACCGAGTTCAGGACCCTCCGATGCGGTCGAGAAGTATCTGCCGTCGCTCAAGGCATGGGAGGAACGCGCGGCGGCCCTCGGCCGCCCGATCGGCACCGTCGATGACGGTCCGCGCTCCTCGCACCTTCGCATGCTGCTGCAGCGGACCATCCGCGACGGCTACGAGAGCGAGACTCGAGACGGCCGGCCTGCCTCCTCCCTCATGGGCAAGCGCCGGGGATTCGATCAGGGCCGCATGTATCTGTCGTTCAGCCCCTTCACCCAGCTCGTTGCGACCAACGACTTCGCCGTCCTGTTCTTGTTCACGCCACGCGGCACTCTGCACACGGATGTGGATTTGTACTGGCTGGTCGACGGCAGGGCGACCGAGGTGGATGTGGGGAAGATGATTTGGGGCTGGGATGAGACGACGAAACAGGACAAGATCATCACCGAGAACAACCAGGCCGGCATTTTGTCGAAGCGCTATCGTCCCGGCCGCTACTCCGAGCACGAGCGCCGTGTGGTGACCTTCCACCGTTGGTACCTCGCACACTTCGGGGTCCCCGCGGCCTAGAGTTCAGCGCCGCGATCAGGGTGGCACGTAGATGGCGCGTGCCTCTCCGGTCTTCTTGTAGATTCCCAACGAACCGCCCACCCCGACCCCGACCGCGGAGTTGCTCGAGAACGAACTCTGCCCCACGCCGGTGCCGAGCGAGCCGGTCTCCCGGTCCGAGAGGCCTTCGAGAACCACGCCGTTCGCGCCGAGTTTTGCCGCCTCTTCTTTCAGGCGTTCGATCACCGTGTCGACCGCCTTCTGGCCACCGGGGCTGAACATGCTGCTGTCGCTGGATGCATGGAGGATTGCCACTTCATCGAAGACCGGCGGCGGATGTGAATAAATCTTGACCTCGGCGGGAGCGATCGGCGGCCGGGCGGTTCCTACCAACACGTGGGATGAGGGAGCAGCGCATGCAGCGAGCATGACCAACAATGCCATGGCAGGCAGTATTCGTACGACCACGGGCAACTCCTTTGGCGCCTTGATGGACACAATCTTAGCAAGTCCGATTGCGCCGCGTTGAGATCCAGTGCCGGAGTCTGGATCCAGTATCGGAGGAGCCATGCGCCGCGGTCCGACACCGGAACACGATGTGCGCTTACGTTCGATCGACGCCGCTGCGCTAAGTTAATGGCGCCGCTGCGCCGGGTTGATGGCATGGAAGAGGAGGTCCGATGGCGAAGACATCGTTATCGTCGAAGGTCCGCGCGAGGACTATAATCGTCAGCTTGCCGTGAACACGCCCTATGCTGCGTGGTTCAGGGGAACCCGAGACTGAGTCTCAATTTCCCGTCTGCGCTTGGATCCGGGTCAGCGATATGATGCGCTGGAGCAGCACCTCCGGATTCACGGGCTTCGTAAAGTGCTCGTCGAAGCCGGACTCCCGGCTCCGAATGACATCGTCCTCCTGACCCCAACCGGTGAGTGCGATCAGACGCGCCGAGCGTCCCCACGACAACGTTCGAAGCCGACGCGCCACTTCGTGACCGTTCAGGTGGGGCAAGCCGAGGTCGAGCAGCACCACCGATGGTTCCAAAATCTCCGCCATCTCGATGGCGGTGCGTCCATCGTATGCGACGCGCGTTTGATATCCGGCGATCTTCAAGAAGTGCGCGAGGGAATCAGCCGCGTCCACGTTGTCATCGACGATCAACACCCGGATGCTGTCTGCACCGAGCACCGACAGCTTGCCGGGATCCGCACGGGAGTCCTGCAGCGCCGGCATTTCGCCGACGCGCGGCAGAAAGACGCGAAATTCGCTGCCCCGGCCGGCTCCGTCGCTGTGCGCCTCGATCCGCCCGCCATGCAACTCGACCATCTGCCTGGCAAGCGCCAAACCGATGCCGAGTCCGCTCTGGGTGCGCGAATTCGCTTCCGCTTGGACGAACATCTCGAACACATGCGGCAGCAACTGCGGTGAGATACCCCGGCCGGTGTCGCGAACCCGGGCAACGACCATCGCGCCTTCGATGGTCGTCGACACCACGATCTTTCCGCCGGCATTGGTGAATTTGATCGCATTGCTAATGAGATTGCCGATGACCTGGATGAGACGCGTCTCATCGCCGCACACCGGAAGCGGGAAATCCCCAAGATCGACACTCAGATCCTGCTCGACGGCGAGCGCCAGAGGCCGCGCCGCATCGACTGCGTGACGGATCGCGGCACGCAGGTCGATCGTATCGCGTCGGATCTCGAGTGTGCCCCGCGTGATCCGCGAGACGTCGAGCAGGTCATCGAGCAGGCGCGCCATGTGCTCGAGTTGTCGATCTATCATCCGTCTCGCGTCCGCTGCCATTTCCGGCGGAGTGCCCGGCTTCAACAGTTGCGTTGCGTAGCGAATGGGCGCGAGCGGATTTCTAAGCTCGTGCGCGAGCGTCGCCAGGAAGCCGTCCTTGCGGCGATTCGCTTCGCGCAGTTGATCCTCGAGCGCACGCCGCTGAGTGAGGTCGCTCACCACCGTCACCCAGCCGACGGGTGAGGGCCCTCCATTCCAGATGGGCGCGTAGCTCGCGTGGACCCAGCGGGTCGGATCGACGCCGGTCGCCGCCTGGCCTTCGTAGACAACGGGCTCACCGCCGAGAACTCGCAGGAAATAGGGCTTGAGCCGCTCGAAGGCCGCCGGACCAATTACATCTTCGATCCGACGACCTTGAATCTGCTCCTGCGCGAGTCCCATGGACCGCGCATAGGCCGGGTTCACCCAGATGTATTCCATCTGCCGATTGGATTGGGTGACGCCGACGGACATGGCCGTCGTCACAACCTCGAGTCGCTGCAGTGCCTGGTCCCGTGCGTGCTGCGCAGCGTATCGCTCGGTCACGTCGAGGTTGAATCCGGCCCACGAACTGATGGTGCCATCGACCGCACGGAGCGGGATACGGCGACTCCACACCCTGCGCACGCTGCCATCCTGTCCGCGCAGGGAGAATTCCCAGTCCCAGGCCTCACCGGCCGCCTTGCAAAGCTCCCAACGGCGAGCGGCCTCTTCGATCTCACTGTGCGGTGCTTGAATCGCAGTCCACAGGTGCGCTTCCGCCTGCGCGAGCGAGGCGCCGAGAAAGCCGAGGAATCGTGGACTCACGAAGGTGAGGCGGCCGGCGCAATCCGCGCTCCACATGCCGAAGTCGAACGCTTCACTAACCGACCGGTAGCGCTGCTCGCTGTGCTCGAGCGCCTGCGCCGCGCGCTTTTCTTCATCGACATCGGTCGAGGTGCCGACCCAGCCGAGAATCGCGTGTTTCGCATCGCGGATCGGAACGCAGCGGGTCAGGAACCACCTCAGACGCCCCAGTCGATCGCGCAAGCGAAATTCTGCCCGCAACGGTTCGCCCCGCCGCAGCGCCTCCTTGCGAAGCTCGTTCAACGTGCCGACATCTTCCGGGGCGAGATGCGCGACGACCGCTTCTTCGGTGAGCCGCTCTACGCCGGCGTAGTCGGCCCAGCGCGGACTCACGTACTCCAACGAGCCGTCCGCCCGCCACGTATAGACGATGTCCGGCAGTGCATCAAGATAGAGCTTGAATCGCGCATCGCTTTCGGCGAGCGCCTGTCGCATGCGCGCGTGTTCGCGCAGTGCTTGATCGAGTCGACGTTGTCTCGCATGCACGCCGCTCAGCAGGCCGATCAGCGCCGCGCATATCGCCAGATAAACGGTGAACTCGAGCGCATGGGCTCCCACCCAGAAGGGCGGCGCGCGCGGGATCAGGAAGTAATGTGCGCCGACGAGGTATCCCAGGAGCGCAGCGAGGAGCGCGGGTCTCACGCCCCAGAACCAGCCGACGAGGGCAACCGCCGCATAAAACGTGCCGAGGGGATAATGCTCCCCCAACAAGGGGCTGAGAAGCGCACGCAAAAGCGCGGCCGCGGCGGTCACCATTACGGACCATGCGTACGGAGCAACCCGGCGCCGCAACTGATCGAAAGCCAAACCCTTCCCCCTCTCCGGTACGCTGAGTCGCGATGGCCGGGCGGCGGGGGTTACCCCCACCTGGCTCGACCCGCGACGGGTCGCCCCTTGGAGGCGCACGGGACCACCGTAGGCTCTCGGCTCCGGCTGAGAGCGACAATAGGATGACCGGTAGGCTGCTCGTAGGAGAAGGCCGACACGCTTCAGCGCGTCTGAAATCGAAAGCCGAGAATCTGATCGGTGTAAGTCTCCACCACTTCGCTGAAGGGCGTGCCGTCGGGCAAGGCCAGCACTGCCCGGTGCTCCAATAGCGTGTGCGGGATGTTCAACTCTCCGCTGGCATCCCGGGCGGCAGTTGCCTCCATTTCCCACCCCGGCGGGAGGGGATGCCATAGGAGCGTCGAGGACAGGGTATGGCGCTGGAAATGCAGGGCCTGCACGACACGGCCGAAGGGCGCATCGGTGGTGTCGAGCAGCCTGTTCATCTCGGGCGTCAAGCGGCTGGGGACATACCAATTATCCGCCTCCGACAGCACCAACGGACCGCACATGAGCCTCACCCGCCGGTAACGGACCAATTCGCGCGCTGTCACGCCCAGCTCCCGACGCTGCTCGGGTGATGGCGGCTTATCCACGTCGGGCACGCGCGCAGCAATGATGCGCGGCGGCGACGCCAGCCGATGTAGCTCGCACCAATGTTCGAGAGTCGCCGTGGCGCTGTCGTGGCTCAGCAGGTCGGCATTCAGCGTTTGCAGCAATGCGAGCGCCTCGACGCGGGCGACGTAGCTGTCAGGCCATCGTGTCGGAGGCGCCGCGGCGGAGCCGTTGGCGCAAACCGCCAGCGGCCAGAGTAGAGCGATGGCAAATGTGCAGCGCTTCGTGGACATCGGGGAGCGATTGAGCTGGCGTGGGGCTCAGGGCTACGGGCGCCGGTGACTCAGAGCCCACACGTAGGCAGCTACCGCGGATACCTGGTCGGGCGTGAGCTGCGCACCGCCCATCGGTGGCATCGGCGCTCGGTACTTCTTCGGTTGCATCACACCCTGCGTGATCGTAGAGCGGATGCCATCCAGCGAGCCATTGCTCCACAGCCATTGAGTATCGGTCAGATTCGGCCCAACCGTGGTACCGGTGCCGTTCGCCCCGTGGCATCCCGTGCAGTCGGCACCACCCACCAGGCCGCGAAAAATACGCTCGCCGAGCACCAGCTGCGCCTGGGTGGCGCCATCGGGCACGGGAAGCTCCGCGGCGGACGGGCCTGCGGAGCCGCCGGCATCCGGATGTGTACCCTCGGGAGGCCCGGCCTCGGCGGAAGCCACTGTGCCGGGCGGTGCTGTCGCGCTTGGGCAAGGGGTCCCTGCAGCGCCCGCCTCCGCACTGCCTCCGCCGCGATACTCGATTCGATAGATGCGGCCGTGCACGTCGTCCGAGACGAACAGCGATCCGTCGAGTCCGACAGCGATGCCGGTGGGCCGATGTTGAGCGTTCTCCGGCGACTTGACCTCTCCGGCAAACCCGTCCGCAAAGATCTCGCAACCACCCGCCGCCTTGCCGTCCGCCAATGGCTGGAACACGACGTTGTAGCCTTCCTGGCTGTACGGCGCCCGATCCCATGAGCCGTGGAAGGCAATGAACACGCCGTTGCGATAGCGGGCAGGGAATTGCGGCCGGTCGTAGAACACCATGCCGTCCGGCGCCCAATGCGCCGGGAACGCCGCGATCGGCGGTATTTTTCTCGTGCAATCACCACGCTTCTTGCCGCCGTCGCCGCCGTACTCGGGCGCGAGCACCAATGCTCCTTGCCCCGCATCGTAGTAGCACGCCGGCCATCCGTAGTCACCGCCCTGCTGCAGGCGCAATAACTCCTCCGCCGGCAGGGTTGCTTCCTGCTCGGGCGGATACAAATCCGGCCAATTCGCGTGCAGCTGATCCCGTCCGTGCTGCGTCACGAAGATTTGATGCGCGGGCGCGTCGATGGCGAAGCCCTCCGCATTGCGGATTCCAGTGGCGAAGCGTTCCTGC
Source organism: uncultured Gammaproteobacteria bacterium (assembly GCA_963843295.1). Taxonomy (GTDB): domain Bacteria; phylum Pseudomonadota; class Gammaproteobacteria; order Steroidobacterales; family Steroidobacteraceae; genus Bog-1198. The sequence goes on from CAWJJP010000001.1 coordinate 185,938, forward strand.
GGCGAAAAGACTTCATTCAGCTTTGTCGCATCGTAGCGCCAGATGCCCCCGCGGGTCTTCAGTTCGGTGCACGGGCGGGCTCCGGGAGAACGCAGTGTGCGGTTCTTGTGCTGACACGAATTGGTCGCCGTGGCGACATCGATGTACATGAGTCCGTCCGCGTCGATCGCGAAGGGATGCATGGGATGATCGCCTCCGAGGGGCAGCCTGGCGACTACCGTCTCGCCCGCGCCTTGCGGAACGATCGATCCCGCCGGCAGCGCGTAGCGCACGATTTTATCGTTGCTCTCCGCATAGAGCGCGCCCTGGAAGAAGCCTATTCCGGTACCTCCCGCTCCCCCGCTCCGCACGGTCTCGCCGAAGCGACGGTTGACATCTGCCTTACCCGAGCCGGTGGTATCTTGCAGGGCCACGAGAAAGCCGCCGGCGTGCGGAGTGTCGTTGCCGTAGTAGCGACCGGACCAGGTATTGACGTAGAGCACGCCGTTCGGCGCCATGACCAGGTGGCGGGCATGACCGATCTCATCGGCAAAAATGCTGGCGCAGAAGCCTGCCGGGAGCTTGAGACCCGCGGCCTGCGAGGGGCAGATCGCGGAGTCGGCTTGAGTCGGTACCGGGGATTCCCCGGCCCGGACCGACGCCCCGGCGGAGGCCGCGCATGCCGCGGCGAGCGACACGGCGGCTACACGCCAGGGGGAATTCACAGCGCCTGCACCTCAACCAGGCAATCGTAGAATATCGGCGCGCGTCCCATGTCCGTGAGGGTCGTGCCGTTGGTCAATTCGTTGGCATTCTTGCCGTCGCGGGCGAGCTTCTTCCACCACACCGAGAGCGCGACCACGACGCCGCGACGCGCCCGGTCGGTGACCCGCGCGCGCAGCTCCAAGCTGCCGCGGTCATTGAAGACGCGCACATAGCTCTCATCGAGGATCCCGCGGCTGGCGGCGTCTTGCGGGTGAATGTCGAGCCATGGCTCTCCCTCGGACGCTCGCAGGCTGGCGACGTTGACGAAACTGCTGTTGAGGAAGTTGCGGGCCGGGGGCGAGATCATTGCGAGCGGAAAGCGCCCGGCGAGATCGCTGCGCGTGTCCTCGAGTGGAGCGATGTAGTCCGGAAGCGGATCGAGACCTTGCGACTGTGCCGTTTTCGAGAAGAACTCCACCTTGCCGGACGGAGTATCGAAGCCGCCCTCGGCGAAGCGTGCAGTGCCCTTCTCGGCGCCGATGCGTTTCCACCCCTGGGCGCGAACCGCCTTGAAATCCCATTCACCGGCGACCGCGGACTGTGCGATCGTCGCATCGGAATCCTCGAAGCAAGCGTCGGTGAATCCCATGGCGCGCGCCAGCAGCCGAAAAATTTCAGTGTTGGGCTTCGCCTCGCCGAGCGGCCGGATCGCGGGGTTGTTCGCGACCATGTAGTAATGACCGTAGGGCTTGATAACGTCGAGATGTTCGAGCTGCGTCGTTGCCGGCAGCACGATGTCCGCATAGTCGGCCGTGTCGGTGAGAAAATGCTCGAGCACGACCGTGAACAAATCTTCGCGTGCAAAGCCGCGGGCCACCCGTGCCGAATCGGGAGCGACGGTCACCGGATTGGAGTTGTAGACGATGACCGCTCGAATCGGCGGCGCCGCCTCCGCGAGTGCGCGGCCGATGGTGGACATGTTGATGGTGCGCGGTGTGCGCGCGCCCAACAAATCGGGCCGCGATAGCGCCCGCTCATCGACCGCAAAGTTGCCTCCGGTGGAGAGCATCACGCCTCCGGCCGCGTCCCGGAATGCGCCGATGAGCGCCGGCAAACACATGATATTGCGCATCGCCATGCCGCCGCCGCGCGCCCGCTGCAAACCGTAGTTGGCGCGTATCAACGCCGGCCGGGTAGTCGCATAGAGGTGAGCCAGAGATTCGATCTCGGCGGGATCGACGCCGCAGATCGCTCCGACCCTCTCCGGTCCGTACTGATTCGCGCGCTCGCACAACTCGTCGAAACCAAGGGTATGGCGGCTGACGTAGTCGTGATCGATCAGATCGTCGTGAATCAATACATGCATGAGCCCGAGCGCGAGCGCGGCATCGGTACCGGGCAACAGGGCGATGTGCGTGTGGCATTTCTCCGCCGTGAGCGAGCGATACGGATCGATGGCGACCAGCCGCGCTCCGAGTCGTTTCGCCTGCTGCGCTCGTGCCCAAAAATGCACGCTCGAGGTGATCGCATTGGAGCCCCAAAAAATGATGAGCTTGGCCTGGTCGGCCAGTTCCATGTCCATGCCGATTCGCGAGCCCAAGGTGATCTTGTGGCCGGCGGTGCCGGCGGAGGCGCAGATGGTGCGATCCAGCAGACTCGCGCCGAGGCGGTGAAAGAAGCGCTGCGACATCGACTCGCCCTGCACGAGGCCCATCGTGCCGGCGTAGCTGTACGGAAGTATCTGTTGCGGATCCTCTGCTGCCACCGCGGCGAGTCTCTCGGCAATCGTCTTGATCGCCTCGTGCCAGCTGATGCGTTCAAAACGCCCCTCGCCCTTCTTGCCGGTGCGCCGCAGCGGATACAGCAGCCGATCGGGATGGTACGTGCGCTCCGTATAGCGAGCCACCTTGGTGCAGAGCACCCCGGCGGTCGGGCCGTGCTCGGCCGAACCAGTCACCTTGAGGGCAACTCCATCCTTGACGTGCACGTCGAGGGCACAGGTGTCGGGGCAATCATGCGGGCAAGCCCCTTTGACGATGATCGTCGGCGAGTCCTCAACCGGAGGCATCATCGGGAATCACCCGTACGGGAATCACCTGTACGCGGATAGCCCGTATCGAGGATGCGCTGCATGAACGCTTCGCATTGCGCGAGCTGCTCGAGCGCGACGAATTCATTGGGCCGGTGCGCCTGGGCGATGTCGCCCGGGCCGCAAATTACCGAAGGTACACCCATCTTCTGAAACAAACCGGCTTCCGTTCCGTACGACACCTTGCCCACCGTAGGATTTCGCGCCAACTGCATTGCCCAGCGCACGATCGCGTCGCTTTCCGCCGCCGCCAGCCCCACCGTCGTATTCGCCCACACGAGGTCGATGCCGGCCTGCGGATCGATCGCCTGCATTTCACGCGCCAGCGTTTCCGCGTACGAACTGATTTCCTGATAGAGCGCGTCCGCGGAGGCCTGTGGCAAGGTGCGCATGTCGAATTGAAACTCACAATCCTTGGGGATCACGTTGGCGGCGATGCCGCCACGGATCACGCCCGTCGACAAGGTCGTAAAGGGAACCGTGAAGCCGTAATCGCGCTGCTCGAATTGTGCGAGCCGGTCGGCAATCTGGCGTATGTACACCACCAGGCGCGCGGCATATTCAATGGCGTTCACGCCGTAAGTAACGTAGCTCGAATGCGCCTCGCGGCCGCGCACCGCGCAGCGGAACCGGTTCATTCCCTTATGAGCAATGATGGGCTGCATCGATGTCGGCTCACCGACGACGCAACCGGCCGGACGAATCCCGTTCTCCTCCAGATCGCGAATCAAACCGCGCACGCCCAAACATCCCACCTCCTCATCGTAGCTGAGCGCATAGTGCAGCGGCGCATCGAGCCGATTGGCATTCAAGGCCGCGATGAACTTCGGCGCCTGCGCGAGCGCGACACCGATGAACCCCTTCATGTCCGCGGAGCCTCGCGCAAAAAGCTTGTCGTCACGTTCCACGGCCACGAACGGATCCGTGTCCCAGTTCTGCCCTTCCACCGGCACCACGTCCGTGTGGCCGGAGAGAATCAGACCCGGCTTCTTCGAATCGCCGAGCGTCGCGAAGAGATTGGCTTTTTTGCCGCTGGCATCGTGCGTGAGGCGGGTGGTTGCTCCGTGTTGATGCAGATAGTCGCGGACCCATTCGATCAGACCCAGATTGGAGTCACGCGATACCGTGTTGAAGGCGATCAGACGCTCAATGATGGAACGGGTGGCGGCACTGGGAGCAGCAGACTCGGGGACGGCGTTCATGGCCCGGCATTTTACCCGAAGCGTGGCGCGCCCGCAGAGGTTCGGCGGGTCACTCCGGGGGCAGCTTTTGCAGCATGCGCCTCAATGCGAAGTGACGGAAGCTCTGATAGGCGAGCGCGGCCACTTCCGCGGCATCACAATGCTCGGTGACGTTCAACGCGATCCAGCCGTTATGGCCCATGTAGGGGGGAATGCGAAAGCGGCGATCGGCGGTCAGCAGGGACTGCCGCTCAACTCCAACCCAGAAACACAGCGTCAAGCGCTGTTCATCGTACCTCGCCATCGCAAAAGTTCTCTTTCCCGCCCGCCATGCCGGGTGGCCGAACTGGGTGATTTCAGTCGACTCGGGCAGCCGCAGACAAATACTCCGCAGCGTTTTGAGGACGGCTCGCGCGCGCGATGACTGCAGCGGATCGAGCGCCCTCATCGAGAGCTTCCTGGCGGGTCCGCGGATCGACGGCGTCTCGCCGAGGGACGCCGTGAGTGCGGAGGGAGCCACGATCTCGTATGCCTCGCGCACCAATTCCGCGATCCGCTTCCACGCGAGGCGCCGGTCGAGACGCACACCGAGCCAGCCGCGCGGGCCGACGTAGGGCGGAACGAAAAAGTTCACCGCATCGGCGCGCACGTGGTGTTCCTGGGCGCCGTCCGCCGCCCTCAACCACAGGGCGACGCGACCGTCGCCGTGGTGATTGATCACGTAGGTCGCGAACGTTTTGCCACGCACCTTGAAATTAGGTGCTCCATGCGACATGAATTCCTCGGCCTCCGGGAACCAGAGGCAGACGTCGCGCACGCTTCGATGGATATCGTTTGCCAGGACGGACATGGGCTGCTGGGGAGACGGCGGTCACCCATGATAGGCGGATGCCGGTCATCGAACAATGCGGCCCGAGCGCGTCGACGGCTCGACAGCACAATGGGCGCTCGCTTGCCCCGCCTGCGGTTATACTTTGCCGCCGAATAGGAGTGAGTCCAGCCATGACCAGAGTCGGCGGCAAAGGCGTGTACCCGAAATGAGCATCGAGGCATCCTGCCATTGCGGCGCCGTGCGCTTGGAAATAATGACGCCGCCCCAAAGCGTGACCGACTGCAACTGCTCCATCTGCCGCCGCTATGGCGCGCTTTGGGCTTACTATTCGCCGCAGGACGTGAAAATCCTGACGGCCGCCGGCGCGACGGAATTCTACCGCTGGGGTGAGGGTTCCATAGAATTCCACCGTTGCAAGAGCTGCGGCTGCGCCAGTCATTGGTCGGCGGTCGATCGCGGCGCGAATCGCATGGGCGTCAACGCGAGACTGATGGATCCGGCTCTCTTACGGACGGTGCCCGTGCGCAAGGTCGATGGCGCGGCCCGCGACTAGCACCTGTGGGGCGTCACGCTCGATCGAGCGCCTGCAATACCTGAGGGAGAGTCGCAGCCTCGCCGGGCTCGACGCGGCGGATGATCCTCCCCGCCGCATCGACCACGATGACGGTCGGCGTATTATTGACTCCAAACTCCCGCAGCAAGCGGCCGGATTCATCGAGAGTCAGGGGAATGTCCACCTGGTACTTGCTGCGATATTGGCGAAGATCGTGCGGCGTTGCCCACAGCCCGGAAGCGATCCCCAGCCAGCGCACGTGCTCCGTGCGTGCCAGTGCGCTCACCTGTTCACGCGCCGCACGGCAGTTTGCCGACACCACTGGGCGTGTCGTCGCCAGATACTCCTCGCACCAGGGCGATAGGAACACGAGGACGGTGGGCCCCTTCGGTCCGCTGTTCCGCAGGGGAAATGCGTGCCCGTCGAGCGTCTTCGGCGCCAAATCGGGAACTTCGTCGCCGATCTCGTACCGCCGTTGAATCGGAGCGTGGCGCCCGTCGTTCGCGGGGATCGGTCCGCCCGATGTCGTGCGTGCCGCGAGAAGTGCTGCATCGAGTTCCTGGTCGGCGAGATGGCCGACGAACCGGATCCGCCCGTCGCGTCCGATTACGATGTGTTGCGGCGTGACCCGCAGATGAAACGCGGCACCCACCTGACCCTCGCCGTCGAACACAATGGGCATCGTAATGCCGAGTTGTTTGCGGTACTTGCGAATCTCCTCCACCGAATCGTTGAATCCGACATCAACCGCGATGACGGCGAGATCGGCGCCGGCGGTTTCGTACGCATGCTCGAAGTGCGGCATCTGTTGCCGGCACGGTACGCACCAGGTGGCCCAAAACTTGAGGTAGACGGCCTTCTTGCCATAGAGGCTGCCGAGATCGATCTTCTCGCCATCGATCGTCTCGAGCACGATGCGGGGCGCCGGAGTGCCGATGAGAGCGCGCCCGGCGGCCTCGGCCATCTTCTGGCCCGCATCGTTCGCCGCGACTGACGCGCTCACCGGGAGAAGGATGGCGAGCACAACCATGACGGTCACCCTTCCACCGGTCACGTGCTGCCGCCCGGCAAGCGGCCCTTCGGCATCTTTGGGATGGCCGGATCGAGACAGTCCCACGGCTGCGCACTCGCAACCCACACATCCGCCATGGGCTTGAACCAACTCGGATCGTCGAGACCGCCGGCCTTGATGCCGATGCAGTCAGGGCGGCCGCTGCTGGATGCAAAAAGCTGGGAACCGCAGTCGAGGCAAAAGGCACGTGTCGCCTCATTGCCGCTCTCGGAAATCAACTTGTGATATTTCGGCCGCCCGGGTCCAATGCGCAGAGCCTCCGCCGGCACGATCACCGTGGGTGAATAGGGCCCGCCGCCCGCTCTCTGACAATCCCGGCAATGACAATTCACCATCGCCAGCGGTTGAGCGGTGCACGAGTAGCGAATCGCTCCGCAAAGGCAGCCGCCGGAAAATCCCGACGTTGGATCCATGGCGTTCGACCTCCTGTTGTACGCGTGAAAGGCCCGCGCTCCCGCGCGCCCCTCGTCGAGGTATTGATTGTAACCAAGAGCGCCCTCGCAGGGGAAACTCGCCCGTGCCACATGAGGAAGCTTCCGGGCTGATATAGTTCGGATCCGCAAATTGCTCGAGGAGAGTTCTTGATCGCGCACCTCCATGGGGTAGAGCCTGCATGACCGGGCGCAGCATCGGTGAGGCCGGTCATCATCCCATGTCCCTGAAGCGAGCGGGCGAGGACTCCCACGGGCGCCACGCCAGCGTCCCGACATTGACCGTGGCAGCAGTCGGAATCGTATATGGAGGCATCGCCACTTCACCGCTCTACGCTCTCGATCAGCTCTTTTTGCGTCACGGCGGTGTGCCGCTGAGCTCCGAGAACGTGCTCGGCGGCATCTCCCTCGTGATCCTGACGCTCACCGTCATAGTCGCCATCAAGTACGCCTGCTTCGTATTGCGCGCACAGAACGACGGTGAGGGAGGAGTGTTCGCACTCTATGGTCTCCTTCACGGCTACAGGCACCGCGGCATCATGATCTTCCTGTGGTCGCTGATGCTCGGCGCCGGGTTGCTGTTCGGCGACGGCATCATCACGCCCGCGATCAGCGTGCTCGCGGCCGTCGAGGGGCTGGGTGTCGCGGCCCCGGGTCTCGGCGGCGCGGTCATTCCGGTGACGCTGCTCCTGCTCACCGGGCTGTTCGCGGTACAAGTCAAGGGCACTGCCGGGATAGGCAGGATCTTCGGCCCGGTACTCATTGTTTGGTTCGTCGTGCTCGCAACTCTCGGTGTGCACCAAATCGCCCAGCACCTGGAGATCCTGCGGGCATTCAATCCCGTCCTCGGTCTCGTGTTTCTCGGTCGTGTCGGGTTGTTCCAGGCACTCCTGGTTCTCGGATCTTTGGTACTGGTGGTGACCGGCGCAGAAGCGATGTACGCCGACCTGGGACATTTCGGGGCGCGCCCAATCCGCATCGGCTGGTTCGCGCTGGTATATCCGGCGCTGCTGCTCAATTATCTGGGACAGGGCGCCTACCTTCTCGGCGGCGCGCCGATTGCCGGCGGCAAGATCTTCTACAGTCTCGTTCCTCCCGGCCTGCTCTATCCGACGATTCTGCTGGCGACGGCAGCCACGGTCATTGCATCGCAGGCGCTCATTTCCGGCGCCTTCTCGCTCGCATCGCAGGCAACCGGCCTCGGGCTGTTTCCGCGACTGCGGGTGTTGCACACGCATCACGCACATGCCGGTCAGATCTACATCCCCTTCATCAATTGGGCGCTCTATACCGGGTGCATCGTTCTGGTGGTCACCTTCGGCTCCAGCGCCGCGCTGGGTGCCGCCTATGGACTCGCAGTCTCCGGCGTGATGGTGATCACCTCGGCGGCAATGTTTCCGGTCTCCAGGCTCTGCTGGGGATGGAGCACGATCGCGACCAGCCTGTTGTGGGGGAGTCTCACGACCATCAGCGGATCGTTCTTCCTCGCAAGCTCGCTCAAGCTTCTGGACGGCGGATTGGTCCCGCTGTCCATCGGCGCAGTGGTGTTTCTCGTCATGGCGACCTGGCGGTGGGGTCGCAAGGCGACCTTTGCCGCCTACACCAAGAAGGAGACGATGACCATCGCGGAGCTCATCGAGCTTCATCGCCGCAGTCGCTTCTTCATGGAACGAACGGCGGTGCTGATGGCTCCGACAGCGCTGCACCGCCATTCGGATCACACCCCGGCGCTGCTGCAATTGTTGTGGGATCGATACGGAGTGCTGCCGCGCAACTTGATTTTCCTCCAGGTCACGCACCGCAAGGCGCCCTACGTACACGACGATCGGTACGTGGTGACCGTGTTCGACAAGCAGAAAAACACCGGCAGCATCATCGGAGTGGAGCTGAGCTTCGGCTTCATGGAGGAGCCCAATGTGGAGCGTGCGCTCGAAGGCATGGCGCGCGTGAAGGAGATCGATCTTCCGACGGACCGTCGGCAATGGATCGTGCACGTGTCGCACGAGAATCTGTTGCCGGCGCGGCCGCTGACACTGATCCAACGATTTCGCTTCCGGCTGTTCATGTTCCTACGGCTCGTCTCGCGCCCCGCATTCTATTATTACGGGCTGGGCGATGAGGTGCAGCTGTCGGCGGAAACCTTACCGGTTCGCGTACGATGAGCCGAACCGTCCGCGCGACACGCTCCACGCCCCGACTCAGCGCCCGGGAAGTGCGCAAGTTGCTGCCGCGCATCTTCGCGGCGCTCAGCGCAGCCGACCGAATCACGCTCGGACACCTGCATCGGGTCGAGATTCGCCACAAAGCGGACGGGAGCGAAGTCACCGTCGCCGACAAGGCCGCCGAGCGGCTGCTGCGCCGGCACCTGCGCGCAGCATGGCCGCACGATGCCGTGCTCGGCGAGGAGTACGGCGGGACGCTCGAACGGACGGGACGCTGCTGGCTCCTCGACCCGATCGACGGCACCGCCTCCTATGTTCTCGGCCTGCCGATGTTTGGAACCCTCGTGTCACTGCTCATCGATGGCGAACCCGTGTTCGGCTGCATCCATCTGTCCGCTCTCAGGGAGACCACCTATGCCGCGCGCGGCTTCGGCTGCTGGCAGACGCGCGACGGCGCCCGTGCGCGTCGCGTGCACGTCGCAGCCCCATGCGCAATCTCGGTTGCGCAGATCGGGCTCACCAGTGTCAAGGAGAGCGATCTTGCGCGACGCCGCGGTCCATGGCGGCTCACGAACCTCGCGCGCTCAGCCGGGCGTCTTCGGCTCGTGGGTGATTGCGTGCAATACGCGTTGGTATGTCGAGGCGCGCTCGACGCGGGGATCGATCCGATTCTCAAGCCGTGGGACATCGGTGCGATCGTCCCCTGTGTCCTCGAGGCCGGCGGTTTCATCAGCGATCTCAACGGTGAGACCGTTCGAATCGTCGAGCGTACCTCGCTCGTCGCCGCAAGTTCGGCACGGCTGCGCCGTGCGATCTGCACGCAGGTCGGGTATCCCGGGTCATGAGCTGCGCCCGCCGCCGGGAGCGGCTTCTCTCAGGGCAGATCCTCGAGCACTCCGAAGGTGCCGCGTGAGGTGGTACTTTGCAGCAGGACGCCCGGATGCGTCGTCACCACACCGTTCACGAGCGGATTGGTCACACCGTTGCTGACGATGATATCGGGCTCCCCATCACCATTGACATCCGCCACCGCAATCTCGTTCGCGCCCGGCGCCGTGTAAATCGTCGCGGCCGCGAAGGTACCCGGCGCCCCCGGCGCGTGATTCTGCAACAGCACCGTGACCGTCTTCATTCCGCCGATGACGATATCCAAACGGCCATCGCCATCCACGTCCTTGAGCACGATCGACTGGGACAGATCCTGCGTCGCAATCGGATAAATGACCGGAGCCAGGAAGGTGCCGGGACTGGCCGGATTCTGCAGCAGGATATTGACCGTCGGGGCTGCGCCACCGCTCGGACCCGGGTCTGTAATCACCAGATCGTTTGCGCCGTCACCGTTCACGTCCGCAATCGCGATCAGGTTTGCGCCGTTCACATAAGCATTGGCGGACTGCGTGAACACGCTGACCGGTGCCGCATAGGTGGTCGCCGAAGCGGCGCCGGTGTGCATCAGCACCTTCACGCCGATTGCGTCGGTCAACGCGATATCTTCATTTCCATCGCGGTTCAGATCGCCGACTGCCACCCAGTTGGCGCCGCCCGAATAGAGGCTGATGGGCGCTGCGAACCTGCCCGGGGATGTCTGCACGAACAGCGAAACGCCAAAGTCCGCGGAGACGAGGTCGGGCAGACCATCGTGGTTCATATCGCCGATCGCAACCTGCGAGGCACCGGGGCTCGTCAGGACCAGCGACGTGTTGAAGGTGCCCGGTTGAGCCTTGTTGTTGAAGAACACCGCCAGAGTGCCATCAGCGAAACTCGCTGAGACGACATCCGGCAGTCCATCTCCGTTCAGATCGGCACTCGCCGCATAGAGGGGCTCGGTGCCGTCGGGGACATACACCGGCGGGGCGTAGCTGCCTGCCGCGGTCGAGAGGTAGACCTTGAGGTCGTCTGGAAACGCGCCGGTCTGGGGCTCGTTGGAGTTCAACGCGACGATGCCGGCAAAACCCGAGCCGTTGAAATTCCCCGCGACCACGCCCTGCGATACCTCGAACGGCGCGATACCGCAGTTGTAGCAATAGTTATTACCGTCATCGCAACTCGCCAGCGCCGCCAACAGGCCAAGCCCTGCGAGCGCCTGCCAGGGCCGCGACCGACGAAGCACGCGCATCTCGGTGGGCCGAAAAGGTGTCGACGCGCTGGAAACGTGGATCGGGTGCGGCATGGAGTGCGCGGTGTGCGGTTTCGTGGTAGCGGCCTGCGAGAACCCGGGGCCGCCGGGCAGCGATCGACCGGCGACCCCTCATGCGATATCGAACGAACTCAGGCGCCGGGCTTCTGCGCCCACACCTTGCACCAGCCGTCCGCCGGAACACTGTGTCCTGCGAAAATGTTGCAGCCGGCCGTGGGATCACTGGCTTTTCCCTGGTACTGGGCGCAGGTACTGCACTTCTGGTTGGACTTGAAGGTGGGATTGGCGCTTGCGCTCACCTTGGACGCATCGGCGACGAACCCGAGCGCCTTGGCGGTCGGATCATTCGGGTCGAGCGGCGTCAATCCGGCGGCACACGCCGTGTTGCCGATCAACCCAATCGTGGGGACCAGGGCGCTCGCGATTAGGCCGCCCTTGACCATCGCTCGGCGGGAGATCTTGCGTTGCATGTTGAATTCCTATCAGGTTGGAAAGCGGGGCGGTATTCTCGCGCGTTTCGCGCTGGAATACTTCTGAAAATGGTAAATGAATGCCCGGGCGGCGCGATACCGGCGCTCGATCGCGCCGCGCTAACCGGCTGCACCGCTCGTGCATACGAACGATTATCAATTCGATTAATCGCCATCCGCGAGGATATTTCCGTTCACAATTCATTGTTATATTCTGTCGCATCGCGCAATGCCTCCGAGAGGGTCCATCCGTCGACCAATGGGTCCGCAAGCGAAACACCTACCTGGATGATCGGCTGCAGATAAGGAGCTGCTTTGTCTGACGTGGATTCAGGAAGGACTCCCGCGGCGGACAAGGCGCGGGCGGCCATTGCGGAGGTGGAGCGGCTTCTGGAAGCCGCGCAGCGCCGCGCCGCACTACCGGGGTTCGACCCGGCCGAACTCGCGACCGAACCACGCGAACTCGTGATTCGCTCCAAGCGCGAGCGCGGCGAACGCAACTCCTCGGGAACACCGGATTCCACGGCACACCGACCCGCAGCACTGCCTCCCTTCTTCCGGCCGGAGACCGCCAAGGCAACACTTCACAATGGGGTTCTCACACTCATTGCCCGCAAGGCCGCCGGCACGGTGGTGCCGCCGCCCGACGGTCGCGCCGCTCCCTAAGTTTTCAAGATCTCCGCCGGCGCCGCCGCGGGCCGCTCGCCCTTGGCGCTCGTCAACTGGGCCTGCTCCGTCGATATCGACAGGAGACGAGCCGTGTTCACGAGCGCCATGTGCGTGAGGGCCTGCGGAAAATTGCCCAGCATGCGTTTGCTGCGCGGATCATATTCTTCCGCGTACAAACCCACATCGTTGCACGATGCCAGCAGCCGCTCGAACAAAGCTTCGCCTTCTTCGCGACGTCCGCTGAGCACGTAGGCGTCCGCGAGCCAAAATGAGCACGGCAAGAACACACCCTCGCCTGCGGGCAGCGCGTCAACCCCCGTTTCGGTCGAATAACGCTGCACGAATCCATCGCACATCAGCTCACGCTCGATCGCCGCAACCGTGCCGCAAACGCGCGCATCGTCGGCCGGCAAGAAGCCCACCTGCGGAATCAACAGCAGGCTCGCGTCGAGATTCGAGGTTTCATAGCATTGCACGAAGGCATTCCTTCCCGCATCGAAGCCTTTTTCGCACACCTCGGCGTGGATGGCATCGCGCACTTCCCGCCATCGCTCGACCGGCGCATCGAGCGAGTCGCTCTCGGCATCTTTGATGGCTCGGTCGAACGCGACCCAGGCCATGACCTTGGAGTGTGTGAAGTGTCTGCGCAGACCGCGAACCTCCCAGATGCCGTCGTCGGGCAGCATCCAATGCGCTTCGAGAAATTCGAGCAATACCAATTGCACTTTCCAGGCCGCGGGTTCCGGCTCCAGACCGCTGACCCGCGCGAGATGCAGCGTATCCATCACTTCGCCGTACACGTCGAGCTGGAACTGCCTGGATGCCGCGTTTCCCACGCGCACCGGTGCTGCACCTTGATAGCCCGGCAGCCAGTCCACCTGGTACTCATCCAGGCGGCGCGCGCCCGTCACGCCGTACAGAATCTGCAGATCCTGAGGCGAGCCTGCCACCGCGCGCAGCAGCCATTCGCGCCAACGAATCGCTTCCTTGACGTAGCCGGCGAGCAGCAGGGCATTCAAGGTGAATGTCGCATCCCGCAGCCAGCAGTAGCGGTAATCCCAATTGCGCACGCCACCCGGTTGTTCCGGCAATGAGGTCGTCGGAGCCGCGATGATGCCTCCGGTCGGCTTGTACGTGAGCGCCTTAAGGGTGACGAGCGAGCGGAGCACCAGCTCACGTCGGGGACCCTGCACTTTGCAGCGCTCGGACCAGTGGTTCCAGGCGGACTCGGCATCTTCGAGCGCCTGACAGGCGTCGACCGGCGGCAGAGTGGCCAGATGCGAGGGGCGGTAATTGAGGACGAACCATTGCCGATCGCCCTCGCCCACCGTGAACTCCGCCACCGTCTTCATGTTCTCTCCGGTGACTGGAGTCGAAGCAGTCAACTCGAGCGTGTCCGGTCCGGCTGTAATCAGGAGCACATCGTCGGTGCGGTGCACCCAGGGTACGATGGAGCCGTAGTCGAAACGTACGATGAGTTCCATCTGCACGGTGATCCGACCGCTCACACCTTCCACGATGCGCACCACATCCCACCGCTCATCCGACAACGGCATGAAGTCGATCAGGCGCGCTCTGCCCTCGGCTGTTTCGAACTCGGTCTCGAGAATCAGCGTATGTCCGCGATAGCGGCGGCGTACGGACTTGATTTGCGCGCTCGGCGCCAACCTCCAGCGTCCGTGTTCAGGACGGCCCAGTAATGCGGCAAAGCACGCGGGAGAGTCGAATCGCGGAAAGCAAAGCCAGTCGATCGAGCCGTCCGATCCGACCAGCGCGGCGGTGTGGCAATCCCCGATGAGCGCATAGTTTTCGATGGGCAGCGGCATCAGGAATCATTGCGCACGGGGATCGCCCCCGCAGTCAAACGCCCGACGCGCCCGATCGGCGGCGGCTGCGCGACGTGCGAGCCGCGCTCATAGGCGAACACACGTGTGAATTCGGCACCCAACAGGAAAATCTGGGCGGAATAATAGATCCACAGAAGGAGCACGATCAGGGAGCCGGCGGCTCCGTACGCCGAATTGAACGAGCTTCTGCCCAGATAGAGGCCGATCAGCGATTTTCCGATGCTGAACAGAAACGCGGTCGTTGCGGCGCCAATCCATACGTCGCGCCAGGCGATGCTCTCGCGCGGCACGTACTTGTAGATCATCGCAAAGAGCAGTACCGCCATGGCGAAGCTGACCCCGAGATCGAGCAGGGGCAGGACGACGTGCAGCGCCGACACGCGCGTTTCGAGCCAGCCATCGAAGGCCGCGAGTGCAGCGCTCACGATGAGGGATACGAGCAACAGAAAGCCCACGCCGAGCACCATACCGAACGACAGGAGTCGCGTACGTAGAAATTCCCCCCACGCGGCCGCCCGTACGCGGGCGGGCGTCCCCCAGATTTGGTCCAGTGCATGCTGGAGCTCGCCAAATACGCTGGTCGCACCGATGAGCAACGTGATCACGCCGACCGCCGCGGCGAGACCTTTCTGATCGCTGTAGTGGGCACTCTGCAGAAGATTGCGCACCGCATCGGCACCCGCGCTGCCGGTCAGTGCCCGCAGTTCCGCGAGCAATTCCGTTTCCGCCGTGTGCGGCCCGAACACGTAGCCGGCGATGGACAGAGCGATGATGAGGATGGGCGCAACCGAGAACAGGGTATAGAAAGCCAGGGCCGCCCCCATGCTCGACGCATTGTGCGCCAGCCAGGCGGAGACGGACTTTGAGACGAGGGATCCGAGATCGCGAATGTGCGTGCTACGGCCGGACTTTTCGGCGGTGTCTCTCGATTTCCTCATTGGGGTTCGTTGGATCATCGGGGTCGTTCTGAAAGCCCCCCGGCTTGGACACCGTTGGCTTCTTGCTCTCCTCGGCCGCTTTCTGCTCTTCCTTGTCCGGGTGCCGATCCGCGTGACTCGGTCCCTGCTTGCTCACCTGGATGACGGGGGTCTTGGCCATTTGAAATGCTCCTCCACTACCAGTCGACGTGCAATCACGGTAAAGGGGGTGGCCGCGCACTCACAGTCCGTAACCACCACTTGCACCGTAGGTATGCGCTGACATCCGAGCTGATCCTGGCTGGCGGCGTAACAAACGGGGACAGGTGACACCCGCGCAAGTTCACGTTACCGTCTACCGATGCCAACGGAAATTCCATCGACGTCCTTCGAGCCCGAGGTGCTCAGCCGCTCGCTGGTCAAGTTGCGCGCAGTCATTCCCGAAGATGCCTTCACGGCCGGTGTCTTGGGGTCGGAGCGAGTCGGGAACGGGGTGGTCATCGGTGCGGACGGATTGGTCCTGACGATCGGGTATCTCATCACCGAAGCGACTGATGTTTGGTTGACGGAATCTTCCGGTCGCCAGGTCGCCGCCCACGCCCTGGCCTATGACCAGGTAACCGGATTCGGGTTGGTGGTGCCGCTCGGGAAACTCGATCTTCCGCCGCTGCCACTGGGCGCTTCGGCGGATTTACGCACCGGCAACCGAGGCGTCGTGTTGAGTTATCGCGAATTCGCCAAGCCGCTGGCGGTGCAAATCCTCGCGTGTCACGACTTTGCCGGCGCTTGGGAATACCTCTTGGAGAATGCGATATTCACCGTGCCCGCGCACTCTCATTGGTCGGGCGCCGCCCTGATCGATGAGCGCGGCGGTCTGGTCGGCGTGGGTTCCTTGATGGTGCGCGAGGTCGTGACTGGAGAGGATACGAACGCCAACATGTTCGTCCCCATCGATTTGCTCAAGCCGATTCTCGACGATCTGTTGAGGCGCGGCCACGCCACCCGCCAGTCCCGTCCCTGGCTCGGTGTTTATGCCGTGGAACTGCGCGGCAAAGTCTACGTCACCGGGGTTGCCGACGGCAGCCCGGCGCAGCACGCCGACCTTCGCGAGGGAGATCTCATCAGCCACGTGGCGGACCAACCGGTCGCGTCGTTGGCGGAGTTCTATCGAAGGCTCTGGGCTCTCGGACCGGCTAACATCGGCGTACCGCTGCGCACGCTGCGCGGCGGAACCCGCCTGAATTTGACCGTGCGCTCCGTCGATCGGACCGACCTGCTGAAGCGCCCCCAAGGTCATTAGGTTTGCAGCGCACATGAGCATTCCGAGTCTTTCAGTATCACACGCCGTCGGCTCGCAACCTGCAGAGCGCCTGCGCGGCATCTCCTCGATGGTGGCGGCGGTATTCGTATTTTCGATCATGGACGCCCTCATGAAGCGCGTCTCGGGCCACTATGGCCCGCTGCAAATCGCCTGCTTACGCTGCGTCGCGTCTCTGGTGTGCTTGTTCCCGATGATCGCCTGGCAGCGCTCTTGGGGGAGTCTGAAGGCCGCGATGCCGGTACTGCACGTGGCGCGGGCCGGCCTCGGTATCGGCATGTTGAGCGCCTTCGTGTTTGCCGTGCACCGTCTCACCCTGGCGCAGACCTATTCGCTGTTTTTGGCGGCGCCGCTGCTGATGACCGCGTTGTCGGTTCCCATGCATAAGGAAGAGGTTTCGCGTACCCGCTGGCTTGCCATTCTTGTCGGCATGGGCGGCGTTTTGCTCATCCTGCAACCTTGGAGCAAGGGGTTCGTGTCGCTCGCGGCTGCCTCCGCTGCGGCGCTCGCGACGGTGTGCTACGCATTCAGCCTGCTTACGGTGCGCTCGCTCGGCCGGCGCAATTCCAGCATGTCGATGGTATTTTGGTACCTGGTGCTCGTGAGCATCGGGGCCGGCCTGCTCGCGATTCAGGACTGGCGGCGGATCGAGTCGGAGGACTGGCTGTGGTTCGGGGCCATCGGTATTACCGGCGCGCTCGGTCAGTTCTGGCTGACCGACGCATTCCGGCGCGCCGCGCCCGCGGTGGTCGCTCCATTCGAGTACACCGCGATTCTCTGGGCTTTCGCCATCGACTGGGTTTTTTGGACAGCCGCGCCAACCACCGGCCTGGTATGCGGCGCCGCCATCGTCATCGCGAGCGGCATTTTCGTCATCTGGGATGAGCGGCGACTGGCCGGGCTCCCAGTGAACCCAGCCTGCCCGCCGCCCTGAGCGGATTGGCTCTCTACACGCGCCGGCGCGTCAGCGCATGGTAGACAATGAGGAACACCGCGGCTCCGATCACTGCGACCAGTAAACTGTACACGTTCAATCCGGTGACACCAGACATGCCGAAGGCACGGAAGAGCCAGCCGCCGACGACGGCGCCGACCACCCCCAGGATGATGTCCATCAGCATGCCTTCACCCGTCTTGTTGACGAGTTTGCTGGCGATGAACCCCGCAATCAGACCGAGCACGATCCAGGCTATAAATGACATTTTGAACTCCGTTAATGGGTGTAAAGGATCTACGTAGTTGAAAACGGTAGTTGGATAAACTCAGCCAGTGCGGCGAGTCCGCAAAGGTGGCAAGTACGACGTAATCCAACCCCGGGTTGCAGCCATTGCGCGGCTCCGCCACGAGGCCTGCTGGCGCTCGCGCGGATGCCGTCGTCAAGATACTGAGTGAAGACAACGCGGCCACAACCATCCCTATCCGAACGACGCGGTGTTTCATAGACACTTAGCCGAAGGGGCACCTCGTTGTACGATTATAGTCGCCCCGAGACCATCAGCACCAATAGCACGATCAGTACGAGACCTAAACCACCACTTGGGTAGTAGCCCCATCCTCCGCTGTAGGGCCATGTGGGCAGCGCGCCTATTAGAAGAAGTACCAGGATTATCAATAGGATCGTGCTTACCGACATTTTTTTCTCCCAGGGTGTAGAACCGAGCGTGCCGATCCTAGCCCGGCCTTCTCAGGAAAGGAGTCAGGGCGCTGCGTCAGCGCATGTAGGGTGGCTCCTACCCGGGCGGCTGCAGGATCTCGTAGGCGACCGATCGCGGTGTGCGATCCTCGCCGTTGACCGGGGTGATATCCATGGGGCAGGCCGAAAATATCACGACGACATCGATCAGCGCGCGCAGCACGATCGAATCTCCGGGTTTGCTCACCGGCGCATCGAGCGCGAGGCGGTCGTTATCCCGCACAGGCACGTTCATCCAGAAATTGACCGGGTTGGGCACGTGCTCGGACGCAATCCCGCACTCGGTGAGCGCGCGCAGGAAGTTGTCACGACAATTCGCATGTCCCGGAGGGCAACCATAGTACCGATACAGCCACGGATCGCAGCAGGCGAACAGCATGTCGTGGCGGCATCCCGAGGTGTCGTGTTCGAGCTCGAGCAGCGGTGTGCGGCGATTGCTGTACAGCGCATCTCCCGTTCGCGGATAGAGGCGATAGAGCATGCGCCGCGTATGCTCGACCGACAAATATTCCGTCGCGTCCCGCGACGAGAGACACCAGGTGTCCACCACCTGCGACCCGTGCGTATTGATCAGTTTGACGGCCTGCGCGGCGCGCAGCGATAGCGCCGCAGCCCCGCCCCCGGGAATCTCGAGCTGGGACATCACTCCGCGCCCTGCGCGCGTTTGCTGCGAGACCAGTACCAGTAAAACGGCAGGCCGAGGAGCAGCATCCCCACTCCCTGCAGCGCTTGGCGCGGGGTTGCGACGAAAGTGTTGACGATCAGGGCGGCCGTCACCAGCAGGAAGAGGAACGGCACCACCGGATAGCCGAGAGCCCGATAGGGGCGCGGTGCCCCGGGCAGCGTGTGCCGGAACACGAATAACGATGCCGTGCTCAAGCCATAGAACAACCAGGAAGCGAAGATGACCGAGTCCGTCAACGTATCGTAGGTACCGGAGACGGCGAGGAGACTGCCCCACGCCGCCTGCACGAGCAGCGCCCTCACCGGAACATTCGAGCGCGGCGAAAGCTTGGCGAGGCCGCTGAAGAACAGGCCGTCACGGGCCAAGGCAAACGGGATGCGCGAATTGGAGAGCACGCTCGCGTGCAGCGAGCCAAAGGAGGAGATCATCATCGCCACCGCAGTGAATGAAACGGCGAGCGGTCCGAGGAATCGCTTGAGGACCTCGGTCGCCACGGAGGAACTCGCCGGAATGCCCGCGATGTCCAGCGGCGACAGCGTGTAGTAATAGGCCATATTCACAAACAAATACAATGCCGCAACCACCAGCGTGCCGCCGACGAACGCGCGCGGCAGGTTGCGCTGCGGGTCGCGAATCTCCCCGGCGAGCGGAGCGACGTTGTTCCAGCCGTCATACGCCCAGAGCGCGCCCAACATCGCCGCGCCGAATCCCGCGATCCCGCCGCGCGCGCTGGCGGCGACGCCCTCGCAAGCCCCGTGCAATCCCGAACCGTTGAGATGCTCCCAGCTGCCCGGCGCCAGGACGATAGCACCGATTCCCACGGCGAGCACGAGCGCCACCTTGGCGATCGTCACCACGAGCGCCGTGCGCCCGCCCGCTGAGACGCTCACGCAGTTGATGAGTGCCACGATCCAAATCGTCGCGAGCGCCACCAGCGTCAAGCCGCTGATGCGCCATTGCAATCCGGCGAGAGAACCTTGCACGTGCCACGCGTCCAAGGCGCCGCCGAGCGCCACATTCGTGAAAATGGCGAGCCCCACGGCCAGTGCCGCCTGCGCCCCGGTGCGAAACACCCCAAATGCCATCCAGCCAAAAAGGAAACCGACGAGCCGTCCGTACGCGCGGCGCAGGTACACGTAATCGCCGCCCGCCTCCGGCATCATCGCGGCGATTTCCGAATAGGAGAAGGTGCCGGCGAGTGACAGCAACCCGGCGGCCACCCACACCAGCATGACGACTTTTGCGCTTCCCACGTTGCAGGTCATGACGCGCGTCTTCAAGAAGACACCCGCTCCGATCATGTTGGTGACGTTGACCGCAATCGCCGCCCAGGGGCCCACGCCCCGGGTTAGTTCGGGCCGGGCAGTCGATGGCAAGTTTTGCGGGATCATCGCGCGGTTAGTATCGGGTATACGTCCGCGGAGTTCCTGCAAATTTGGCGCGCGCCCGGTGTCCCGAGCCCGGCGAGGATGGGGGCTGTTCTTCGCGTTGACCGGCGCGCACGAGCGCACGCCGATGCGAAGGACTTACTTCGCGAGGAGAAACACCAGTGCGGCCAACAGAGCGGTGGCGATGAGCAGGGCGTTGTGGCCCCAACGGTCGATTATTCCAAGCATGCGGATTCTCCCGATTATGGTGAATAACCGCGTACCCGCGGTCCCCATAAGATCGGCCGCAAACTAACATTTCACGGGCTGGGGGAAGATTGCACCAAGTCGCAAAACGGGCATCTGGCACGAAAAACGGGCGTTCTAGCCGTTCGGCGGACGCCTCTCGGCGGCCGCGGCCCTTCGGCGTGGTGTCGCGCCCACGGGGGCGCAAGCGGTCCCGCTCATTGTCCGGTCTTGATGTGCGTCCAGACCCGGGTTCGCAGCCGATCGTAGTCGGCGCCATGCTCGGCCGGCAGATACAGCCTCGCGCGCACTCCCGGCGAGGGGTATATAGCCGGGTCTTCCAGGATTTTATGGTCGACGTAGGGTCGCGCCGCCAGGTTGTCGTTGCCGTAATGAATGTCGTTGGTAATCTCGGCGATGACCTTGGGGTTCAGGATGAAATTGAGAAATTTGTGTGCTGCCTCGGGATGCGGAGCGGCGGCGGGTATCAGAAACGCGTTGTAGGTGATGTTGGAGCCTTCCTTGGGCAGCGTGAACGCCAGGTGTGCGCCGGTGCGGTCATCGCGCGCAAGCTCCTGCGCCACCGAATAATCGCTCGACCAGGAAATCGAGAGGCACACTTCGTTGGATGCCAACTCTTCGAAGTACGTGTTCGAATCGAATGTGCGGATATAGGGCCGCACCGCCATGACAACCCGCTCGGCCGCCTTGAGATCCTCCACGCTCTCGGAATTCGGGTCGCGTCCCAAATAGGCCAGCGCGAGTTGAACGACGTCCTCCGGCGAATCGAGGAACGTCACTCCGCAGTCCGCAAATTTGGCAATGACCGCCGGATTGAACAGCATGGCCAGGCTGTCGGTCGGCGCGTCGGGCATGCGCGCCTTGATCATGTCCACGTTGTAGGTAAAACCGTTCATGGCGTGCAGATAGGGCACCGCAAAGCGGTTACCCGGATCCGCCTGGGCTTGAACCGCCAGCACGGCAGGGTCCAGGTTCTCCCAATTGGGCAGTTTGCTCCTATCTAGCGGTAGATAGGCGCCCGCCTTGATCTGGCGGCCGTAGAAGCCGGTGGTGGTGCTGACGATGTCGAAGCCCGAATGGCCCACCAACAGATTCGCTTCGAGCGTTTCGTTGGAATCATATAATTGGTAGACGACCTTGATGTGCGTTGCCTGCTCGAACTCGGCGATGGTGTGATGTCCGATATAGTCGGCCCAGTTGTAGATGTTCAGCACCTGATCGGGCGCCGCGGGCGCGGCATGTTGGCGTCCGTCGCAGCCGCATGTCAGCAGGGCGAGACTAATGCTCGCCGTGAGAACTCTAGGCACGCGCCAATTCAGCGTTGACCCATTCGTGAAACTGCCGGATGACGTATTCTTCCGGCATGACCACGCCGCGGCGATGGGGCACGGCGCGCAGACCTCGCTGGTTGAGTTCACAGATTTCCGCGTCCTCGGTCATGACCAGGTTGGTGAACTCGACGATGTTGCGCATATCCAGATTGGGATCCGCCAGCGCTTGCGGCGAAAACAAATACTCCACACGCAGCTCCGTCTGCTCCGGGCCCAACGGCCGCAAGCGCACCACTCGCACATAATCGATGTGGCCGACGATGAACACGGACGGCAGCGCAGTCATGTAGATGTGGCCGGCGTTGCGGTCTTCCGCGGACAGCCCGGCGAACGGGGCTGCGCTCGGCTTACCGTCCAGCGACCACGTCGTTGCGCCTTCGCGCAGGCCGCCTTTGAACTTCGGGTCGCGCTCGCCCGAATGCTGCCGCCAGTTCGGGTCGTCCCGTTCCTCGAGCAGCCCGCGACCATAGATGGGTACGAGCTGCGAGAGTTTCGGATGCACGCCGGGGCAGTGCAGGCATTCGTTGTAGTTCTCCCAGAAAATCTTCCAGTTGCACTGAATGCTCTTGAGCAGCACGTTTCCGACCACCAGATCACCGAGGTGCCAGGCATCGAGGCGGTTCAACGGCAGGTCGAAGATCTTCTCGAACGGGGGGGGATTCTCCGTCAAGGAGACGAAGACGAATCCGTTCCACTCGGTCACCTTGAGCGAATACAGCGGAAAATTCGCGGTGTCGAAGCCGTCTGGATTGCGCTTGGAAGAGGTGCGCAGCAAATGCCCCTGAAGGTCGTAGACCCACGCGTGATACGGGCACACGATCGACCCCGACCGCAAGGTGCCGTGATCCTCGGTGCACAGGGCCGCGCCGCGATGGCGGCAGGTGTTGTGGAATCCGCGCAGCACACCGCCCTCATCCCGCACCAACAGCAGACGCTGATCGCCGACCTCGAAGGTGCGGAATGCCCTCGCGCCCTCGAGTTCGCTCGACCGGCACGCGTAGATCCAGTTCCGGTACCAGATGCGTTGCAACTCGCGCCCGTAGTGTCTCGGATCGAAATACGCGTCGGCCGCAAGGCCCTCGGTCAGTTCGGTCAGACCGTTGTAGCGGAGATCGTCGGTGCTGCTCAGCATATGCGCTCCGTGCGGCGTGGTTCTGTGTGCCGTCGACGGGGCGCAGTATAGCCGACTAGGCGCGCATCAGCCCACCGCTCGGATCGAATGCCGCGCCGCTCAATCGAACCGCCTCGCATCGCTCGCCGATGATTTCGATTTCGAACCCTCGATCTGCCGCGGCCAGAGCCGCGGGCACGTAACCGAGCGCGAGCGATGCGCCGACGCGGTGTCCGAAGCATCCCGACGTCACCCAGCCGACGGGTTTGCCGTCATGCCAGATCGGCTCGTCGCCGATGGCATCAGCATCCTTCGCCGCCACCTTGAAGGAGAGCAGCCGCAACGCCCCACCGGAAGCCTTTTCCTCGGCGGCGGCGGCGCGGCCGATGAACTCGCCCTTCGTGAAGTTCACGAAGCGCCCGAGCCCCGCCTCGAACGGACCATAGATCGGCCTGAAGTCCCTCGCCCAGCTGCCGAAGCTCTTTTCGATGCGCATGCAGTTGAGCGCCCGACCGCCGAAGAGCCGCAACCCATGTTCCCGGCCGGCACTGGTCAATAGATCGTAGAGTGCGCGCTGGTAATCGGACGTCACCCATATCTCGTAGCCCAATTGCCCGGTGAATGACACGCGACCCACGTATCCCGGCACCATGCCGATCTCCATGCGTCGAAACGACATGAACGGAAACGCCGCCGTCGTCAAATCATCGCGCACCAAACCTTGCAGCAGCGCGCGCGAATTGGGGCCGGCGACCGAGAGTCCCGTGTACTGCATTGCGCAGGGTCGTACCGTAACTCCGCTGGGCGGCAAATGCCGCTCGAACCAGCGCATGTAGTAGGTTTCCGCGGCGTACGTGCCGATCAAGAAGACCTGATCGTGCGAAACGCGGCACATGGTGAAATCGCCGATCAGCTTGCCGCGTTCATTCAGCATCGGAGTCAGTGCGATTCGACCGACCGCCGGTACCGCATTGGCCATCATGCGCGACAGCCATGCGACCGCGCCCGGCCCGCTCACCTCGAACTTGCCGTAGTTGGAGATCTCCAGCAGACCCACCGCATCGCGCACGGCGCGGCATTCCTCAGCGACATGCTGATGAGAATTCGATCGGCGGAAACTGACCTCATCGACGGCCTCTTCGGCCGTCGGCGCGAACCACAGCGGATGCTCGAGCGTACAGTAGTCGCCGAACACGGCGTGCTTCGCCTGGAGCTTCTCGTAAATCGGCGTGGTGCGCAGCGGGCGCGCCGCCGTGAGCTCTTCGTTCGGAAAGCGGATGCGGAAGCGACGCGAATAATTCTCACGCACCTTGGCGTTGGTGTAGGCCAGGGTGGTCCAATCGCCGTATCGCGCCACATCCATGCCCCAGATGTCGGCGCCGGGATCGCCATCGACCATCCAGCGCGACAATGCCAGGCCCACTCCGCCGCCCTGACTGAAGCCCGCCATGACGCCGCACGCGACCCAGAAATTCTTCAGCCCCTTGATGGGCCCAACCAACGGATTGCCGTCCGGGGCGAAGGTGAACGGTCCATTCACCACCTTCCGGATGCCGGCCTTGCCCAACGCGGGAAAATGCTCGAAGCCCACCTCGAGGCTCGGTGCGATGCGTTCGAGATCGTTCGGCAGAAGATCCTGGCCGAAATCCCAGGGGGTCGTCACGGGAGACCACGGAACCCCGGCGCGCTCGTAGGTGCCCATGAGCATGCCTCCGCGCTCCTGGCGAAGATAGATCTCGCCCTCGAAATCGATGGCGTGCAGCTGCTCCTTCTTGCCGGCAAGTTCCGCCATGTCGCCGGTGATCAGATACTGGTGCTCCATCGCCAGGATGGGCAGTTCGATGCCGACCATGCGGCCGACTTCCCGGGCCCAGAGGCCTGCAGCATTCACCACATGCTCCGCGTGGACGTTACCTTGATCGGTGATCACGTCCCACGATCCATCCGGCCTGGCCTGCAAATCGACCACCCGCGTCTTGCGGACGACTTCGGCGCCGCCGATCTGCGCGGATTTGGCATAGGCATGCGTGACGCCGTACGGATCGACGTGGCCTTCGATCGGATCGTACATCGCTCCCACGAAGTGCTTCTTGTCCATGAGCGGAAACAGCTTCGCCGCCTCGTCGACGGAGAGGATATCCAACTGCATGCCGAGGTAACGGCCGCGCGCCTGCGCCATTTTCAGCCAATCGAGTCGATCGCGCGTGCCGGCGAGCATGATGCCGCCGGTGATGTGCACGCCGCACGACTGCCCGGAGATCCGCTCGATTTCCTTGTAGAGCTCGATGGTGTATTGCTGCAGCTTGGCGACGTTGGGATCGCCATTGATGGTATGCATGCCGCCGGCCGCGTGCCAGGTCGAGCCCGACGTCAACTCCGCGCGTTCCACCAGCAATACGTCTTTCCAGCCGGCCTTCGTCAAATGGTAGAGCACGCTCGCACCGACGACGCCGCCGCCGATCACGACCACTCTGGCATGGGTTTTCATTGAGTTCTCTCTAGATGTACCGCTCTGAAATCACCGATTTGACACCACCAGATGGATGCCGTTGTGCGAATTGGTGGTATCCGCTCCGTTCCCGAACCGTTCGATCAGCCACGAGCGGAACAATGCGACTGCGGTATCGCTCAATGCTTCCGGATGGGTGATCAAATAATAGCCGTAGCCGTCGTCCAGCGTGTCCTCGAAAGGCCTGACGAGACGCCCGGTGCGAATGTAGTCGCCGAACAGATAGCCGTCGAGAATCGCGATGCCCTCGCCACTCAGCGCATATTGAACTGCGAGCAGCGCCGTATCGAACACCAGGCCGCGTTCGACGTTCAACGAATGCAGGCCCGCCTGTCGGACGAATTGCGACCAGAGGTGATGCCGCGGCTGATCCGACAGACGCACATGCACCAATTCGTTCGATTCGATGAATTCGACCAGGCTCTTACCCTGGCAGCGCGCTGCAATATCCGGATGGCACATCAAGTTCAAGCGCACCGGCCAAAGTAGATCCCGCACCAAATCGGTCACCGTCGGCTTCGAGTAGACGACCGCGACATCCACGTCGCTCGGCGGCGGCCCGACGCCGTACGGACTCACCAGATCGATCTCCACCTCGGCCGCGGCGCGGCGGAAATCCCGCAGGATCGGAACGGCGAGGTGGGCGGCGAAGGTCGGCGGCATCTGCACCCGCAAGGTCCGAAACGGGGTGGCACCCTCGTTGCGGATGTCATCGAGGGCGTACTCCAGTCGATCGAAGGATTTCATCACCGCGGGCAGCAGGTGCTGCCCGGCCTTGGTCAGCACCAATGCATGCGGACGGCGCTCGAAGAGCTGCGCACCGATCAATTTTTCGAGCGCGATCACGTGACGCGACAGCGCGCTCTGCGATATCAATAGTGCGTTGGCCGCCGCGGTGAAGCTCAGGTGCTTTGCCACGCCTTCGAATGCGCGTAACGCATTCAGCGGCAGCCAGCGTCGATCGATGGTTGTCTTGCCCATGAGGATTGCTTACGGAGAATAGGAATTTGTATAGCCGATGGCGCGCTTCTGATCGGCGACGATCGTTCTGGAAGCAAGGTACAGGTGATAAGCCGCCCAAAATCCGGTCGGGGCCAGGCAGAGCAGTGCGAGGCGCAGCGAGGCGGCATCGGTCGCATGAGCGCCGGCGAACCAATCGCTCAAGAATCCCACCACCCACGGGGCCACGATCAGATTCAAAATATTCGCGACCAGCAGGCAGATCGCGATGAACATGTTGCGCATACGGCACGGGGCCAGATTGTTGAGCAAGCCGAAACAAGGACCGATGTAGAAGTAAATGGCGGGAATGAAAATGCAGAACATCAGCTTGCAGACCCGCAATGAGTGCGTCCAGTAGGCGATCATCGAGGGTATGGTGGTTACGGCGATTCCGGCGGCGAGCAGCCACACCACCCGGCGCGGGTCCGCCATGAAACGTCGCGACAGGAGCCACGCGGTGGCAACGGTTGCGATCGACCCGCCCCACAGGTGAATATTGCCGGTGACGGCCCCGGCCTGTCCGACATCAAGGTTGTAAGCCCGCTGCAGAAAGGTTGGCGTCCAGTAGATCAGACCCCATCCCCAGAGGGCGCACAAGCCGCCGCCGATCACGACGTGGAATGCCGCCCTCTGGCGCCACACGAACCGCAGCGACTCCCACAGCGATGGCTTGATCTCATCGACGATCGCGTCCAAGCGACCGCGTGCCGGTTCGCGCACCGTCAAGTACACGATGACGCCGACCACCAGACCGGGAATGCCGAGGGCGAGGAAAGCGGCGCGCCAGGTGTAGGCGTGCGCCACCGCGCCCGCCATATTGGCGCCCAGCCACGCGCCGATGGGCGCACCCAGCGCAAGCACCGTCATCGCCATCGGGCGCCGGTCCGCGGGAAAGTAGTCCGAGACGATCGCAGTCGAGGGCGGCGTGCCGCCCGCTTCACCCACACCGACGCCGATGCGCCCCAGCAAAAACTCCCAATAGTTGCGCGAGATCCCGCAAAGCGCCGTGAACGCGGACCAGATGATCAGCGAGACTGCAAGGATATTGCGGCGGTTCGCCCGGTCCGCCAGCCAGGAGATCGGAATGCCGAAGGTGACATAAAACAAGGCGAGGGGCGCTCCGGTGAGGAACGCCACGCCTGCGTCGTCCAGCCGCAACTCGAGGCGGATGGGCTCGAGCACCGTCGAGACGACATAGCGGTCGGCAATATTGATGGCGTAAATCAAACACGTCAGTATCAGAACGTACCAGCGCAGAATCGATGAGGGCGCCTGGGCTTGCGGGACGTCTATTACGGTACTGCTCAAAGTCGTGCTTACCCCTTGGGTTCGAACCTGCGCACCATACATGGTTCGAAAGCGTTATGCGACGGCGGCAGTTTGACATCCGAAGAGCATCCCCGAGCCCATCGAACGGGAGCCCTTTTTGCAGCAAATCGCCACGGGAATTCGCAAAATGACATGGGCGAATCGCGAAATGGCATAGCGCGGCCGGCCGATAAGATTCAAGCTGCGGCCCGTGGATAATTTCGACTACGTCATCATCGGTGCCGGCACCGCGGGTTGCGTGCTCGCGGAGCGCCTGTCGGCGAGCGGCCGCGACCGCGTGCTCATTCTGGAGGCTGGTGGCTCGGACGCGCGATTTTGGATCAAGACCCCTATCGGCTACGGGTTCACGTTCGCGGATCCCGCCGTGAATTGGAGATATCAGACGCTGCCGAGTCCGGGCCTCAACGATCGTGGCATGTACTGGCCGCGCGGGCGGGTCGTCGGCGGCTCGAGTTCCATCAATGCGATGGTGTATTGCCGCGGGATGCCCACGGATTTCGAGGACTGGCGCGCGCTGGGAAACACGGGCTGGGGCTGGGAGGACGTGCGTCCCTACTTCGAAAAAAACGAGCGGCGCGTCGATCCGAGCGGCCGGGCCCTCACCGACGGTGCACTCGACGTCAAGGACGTCACGCCCTACTTGCATCCGATGCGCGCACAATGGATCGATGCCGCGGCGGAACTCGGATTGCCGGTGACCGATGATTTCAACGGCGACCGGCCGGAGGGTCTCGGCTCCTATCAGGTGACGATCCGTAACGGCCTGCGCCGCTCGGCCGCCGATGCATTCCTGCGCCCTGCCCTGCACCGCCGCAATGTGAAGCTCGAAACGCGGGCATGGGTGAGCAGGCTGCGCTGCGACGGCCGGAGGGTCGTGGGCGTCGACTATGTGCACGACAACGTGCAGCGCCACGTGAGCGCCAATCGGGAAGTCATCCTGTGCGCCGGCGCCGTGAACTCCCCGCAATTGCTGCAGCTCTCGGGGATCGGGCCGGCAGGCACGCTTGCCGCGTACGGGATCACCCCGCTTCTCGATAATCCCGCGGTCGGCGGCAACCTGCAGGATCATCTCGGGATCACGTACTCCTATAAGGCCACGCGCCCGACGTTGAATGATGAGCTCCACTCCAAATTCAGCCAATTCATCGCAGGGGTTCGCTATCTGCTCGCCCGCAGCGGACCGCTGGCATTGAGCGTGAACCATTTCGGCGGGTTCGTGCGCGCCGACCCAAATGGCACGCGGCCCGATATGCAGTTGTATTTCAACCCGGTCACTTACGCCGCCGGAGACGCGACTCGTACGCGCATCGAGGTGGACGCCTTCTCCGGATTCATCCTGTGTTTCCAGCCCACGCGCCCCACCAGCACCGGACGCATCGACATCGCGAGCGCCGATTTTCGCCAGGCGCCGCGCATCGCGCCGAACTACTTGTCGACCGAGAAGGATCGGCAGGACGTTGTGCATGGTGGGCGCCTGTTGCAAAGGCTCGCGCGCACACGGGCGATCCGCGGTTTGATTCGCGAGCCGATCGCGCCCGACCTCGGCGCAATGGGAGATGCGGAAATGCTGGCAGACTTTCGCGCGCGCGCCGCCACGGTGTACCACCCGGTCGGCACCTGCCGGATGGGCAAAGCCCCGGGCGACTCGGTGGTTGATGCGACGTTGCGCGTGCATGGAATCGAGCGATTGCGCGTCGTGGATGCCTCGGTGTTCCCGACGGTGACCTCCGCCAACACCAACGCGCCCACACTCATGGTCGCGCGCAAAGCGGCGGATCTGATCTTGGCAGGCTGATTTCCTTAAGGATGGGGATATGAAACTCGACAGCGTCAGAGTGTTCGTGGTGGGCAATCCGCCGCCGGGCTACGGCGGGCGATACTTCGTTTTTCTGAAACTCAAGACCGCGTGCGGCATCGAGGGCGTGGGCGAGGTGTATGCCGCTACGTTCGGTCCGCTGGTGGTTGCCTCGATGATCGAAGACCTGTTCGCGCGACGCTTCTTCGGCCGCGATCCGTTTCAAATCGAGTCCCTATGGCGCGAGGCCTACGGCTCGGGCTTCAGCCTGCGGCCGGATCTGTCGCTGATGGGCGTGATCAGCGGATTGGAAATGGCGTGCTGGGACATCATCGGCAAGGCGGTCGGGCAGCCGATCTACAATCTCATGGGCGGCAAGGTCCATGAGCGCCTGAGAAGTTATACGTATCTCTACCCCGCCGAGGGCGAAGGGGAGGATTTCTACCTCGATGCGGATCGCTCGGCGGCCCGCGCCGCGGAATACGTCGCCCAAGGCTTTACCGGTCTGAAGTTCGACCCCACCGGCGGCTTCTCCGCCTACGATCCGCGGCAACCGACGCAGGAAGCCCTCGAACGGACGGTTCGCCTGGTGCGATTGGTTCGCGAGGCCGTGGGCCATCGCGCCGATCTCTTGTTGGGCACACACGGACAGTTCACGGCGTCCGGAGCGATCCGCCTGGCTAGGCGGCTCGAAACATACGATCCGCTTTGGTTCGAAGAGCCGGTGCCGCCGGAGATGCCCGAGCAGATGGCATTGGTGGCTCGCGCCACCAGCATTCCGATTGCCACCGGCGAGCGGTTGACCACCAAGTATGAGTTCGCGCGGGTGTTGGCGACCGGTGCCGCGAATATTCTGCAAATGAATTTGGGACGAGTGGGCGGCCTCTTGGAAGCGAAAAAAGTGGCGGCGCTCGCCGAGGTTCACTATGCGCAAATTGCCCCGCACCTGTATTGCGGACCCATCGTCGGTGCGGCCAACGTCCAGATTGCAGCCTGCACGCCCAACTTTCTGATCCTGGAGAGCATTCAGCAATGGGGCGGGTTTCATGCGCAGATCCTCAAGACGCCGATTCGGTGGGAGGCTGGATACGTGATCCCGCCGACCGCCCCGGGCTTGGGAGTGGAACTCGATGAGGCAGTGGCGCTCGCCAATCCCTATCCTGCCAGCGGCGGCCTGCACCTCGAGATGATCGATCGCCCGCTGGGCTGAAGCGGGCCGCTGGAGGGAAAACTCATGCGCTATGGTTTCGTTGGATTGGGCCACCTCGGCAAGCACCTCGCGACGAATCTCGCGCGCGCCGCTTTTGACGTGAGCGTCTTCGACTTGGATCGCAGCTCCGCTGACGCCGTCCTCGCGGCGGGAGCTCGTTGGGGCGGCCCGCTCGCCGTGCTCTCCCGCAATTGCGATTGCCTGATCACCTGCCTGCCCTCTCCCGCGGCCACCGCGTCGGTATTGGAAACTGCGTTGCCCGCCATGCGGGCCGGAAGCACGTGGATCGAGATGAGTACCAACGACTTTGCCGAGGTCGAGTCCCTCGCGGCGCGCGCCGAGCAAACGGGTATCGCCACCCTCGCCTGTCCGGTGACAGGCGGCGTTCATCGCGCCGAAGCCGGCGATATCACGGTTTTAGTTGGCGGCGCGCAACAAGTGTTCCAGATACACAAACCCGCACTCGAGGCGATGGGCGGCCGCGTGATTCACCTCGGCGGCATCGAGCAGGCGGCGGTGACCAAGGTCGTCACCAACATGCTCGCCTTCATCCATTTGATTGCAGCCGGCGAAGCACTGATGTTGTGCGCCAAAGGCGGGGTGGATCTGCGTGCTGCGTTCGCCGCCATCGCGGCGAGTTCGGGCAACAGCTTCGTTCACGAGACCGAGAGCCAGGTCATCCTCAATGGCAGCTATGATATTGGTTTTACTATGGATTTAGCTTGCAAGGACGCGGGTTTCGCGGTCGAGTTCGGGCGTCGCTTCGGCGTGCCGCTGCGCCTGGCGGCGATCATGGAACAGACCTTCATCGAAGGACGTGCCCGGTATGGCGGAAGCGCGTGGTCGTCGATGATAGTGAAGCTCTTGGAAGACGCCGTGGGCACGCCATTGCGCGCACCGGGCTTTCCGGCGAAGCTGGGACCGGAGCACTCTTGATCGCTCAGCGCATCGAATTTCCGCATGGCTGAATCTAAATTCAGCATGCGGCGATGCTTCGCCACAACAAAATAGGGCTTCCCATCTTCGTCGGCGATGCTATTCTCAGCGACAATTACAAGTCCGCACGGCTACTGGATGAGCGAGCCGGGGACAAGCCGAATCACTGGTAAAGGGATGGAAGCATGAATTCATATTCGAAGCTGTCTTACGCGATCGCCGCAATTCTGGGGGGATCCGTAGCCGGTTTGGCGCACGCGGCAACGGCGACCGACACTGCGCCAGTCAGTACAGACTCGATTCAGGAAATCACGGTCACGGCGCAACGACGCACGGAAAACATCCAGGACGTGCCGATTGCGATTCAAGCGTTGACCGCCGAAACCCTGACTCAACTGCACGTACAGACCTTCGACGACTACGTCAAATACCTGCCGAACGTGTCCTTCTTGAGTAACGGACCCGGCCAGAACATCGTTTACATGCGTGGGCTGAGTGCCGGCGCGGCCGCGGGCTCCCAGTCCTCGGGTTCCATCGGCGCCTTCCCGACCGTTGCGATTTATCTGGACGATCAATCCGGCCAGCTGCCGGGCAGAAACCTCGATATCTACGCCGCCGATTTGGAGCGTATCGAGGTGCTCGAAGGTCCGCAGGGCACACTCTTCGGTGCTGGTGCCGAGGCCGGCGTGGTGCGCTACATCACGAACAAGCCCAAGCTCAACGTGACTGAAGGCGATGTGACCGCCTCGTATAGTGCGACCGCTCACGGCGACAACAACAGCAGCGTCGTTGCCATGATCAATCTGCCGCTGATCGCCGACCATATGGCCTTTCGCGCGGTGATTTACAACGATTCCCGCGGCGGCTACATCGACAACGTGCCGGGGACTTTCACGCGCAAGGATTCTGACCTTGGCATCTACTACGCCAATTACGCGACTGCTTGCAAGACAGGCGTGCCCACGGCCGGTGCCTGCACCGGGACCGGCAACAAGGCGACGGCATTCGGCGTGCCTCCCGGCAGTCCGGCCGCCAATAACAATGCGCTCGTGCAGAACAACCAAAATCCGGTTACTTACCAAGGGATTCGCGGTTCGCTGCTGTACCAGTTCAACGACGACTGGAATGCGCTCATCACCCAGACCTACCAGGACATGAACTCTCAGGGCGTGTTCTACCAGATGCCGAAGAGCTCCGACGGGGCACCTTTGCAGCCGCTGGAGGTCACGGTGTTCAGTCCTTCGTACGACAAGGACAAGTTCGAGAACACGGCGTGGACATTGAACGGGAAATTCGGCGATTTGAAGGCGGTTTATACCGGCGGATATCTGGTGCGTAACATCGATCAGACGAATGATTACACCAACTACACGCGCGGCGTCTATGCCGACTACTATCAGTGCTACGGCGCAAAGGCCAGTCCGACTGGAGCTTCGACCTGCCTTTCGCCGATCTCATCGTGGCGCGAGCAGGAGAAGAACACGCACTTGAGCCAGGAAGCCCGGGTCAGCACGCCGGACGACTGGCGCCTTCGCGGCATCTTGGGCGCGTTCTGGGAAGAGCAGACTATTTATGACCAGACCGATTGGATGTACAAGACCATCCCGAATTGCACCTCGGTCGGTCAGCTCGGCTGCATGACCGACATCGGGCCGACGCCCCAATCGACGTTGAACAACCCGGCCGTCCGCAATGACAACACGTCGTTCTTCGAGGACGTCAAGCGCGGCTATCATCAGTATGCGTTCTTCACCTCGGTCGACTACGACATCATTCCGAAGGTGTTGACGCTCACCGGCGGCACGCGCTACTACCGCTTCACGAATTTCATGAACGGCAGTGTCGTCAGCAGCTTCGGTTGTCTCAACGCAGGACCTGCGGTGCCCTGCCTCGCGGATGCGACCAATATCAACGCCGAGAACAACGTCTCGAACTACTCGGGCTTCAAGAGCCGCGGCAACCTGAGCTACCACCTCACGCCCGATACGCTGTTCTACTACACCTACTCGCAAGGCTTCCGGCCCGGGGCGTTCAACCGCACGGGCGGCTGCCACGTCAAGGACGCCGAGGGCATTAACCAGTTCTGTATCCCGCTCAAGTACGCCCCCGACTCCCTGACGAATCAAGAGATCGGCTGGAAGACCGAGTTCTTCGATCATCGGCTGCAGGTGAACGGCGCGATCTACCAGGAACTGTGGAATGACGTGCAGATCGGCTTCTTCGACCCCGGGCAGACCGGCAACCTCACTTTCGGCACGAATGGAGAGGATTTCAAAATCCGCGGCATCGAATTGTCGGTCGAAGCACGCGTGACGCAAGGGCTGACGCTCACGACCGCCGCTTCGTACAACAAGAGTCAACAGACCAATTCGCCGTCATTGATTGCCAACAATCCGGCGTTGCTGGCCAATCCCTTGAGCGCCCCTCAGTATGGCAAACCGATTACGTCGATCCAGAATCCCTTTGGCATCGAGGGCAGCCCGACCGCGAACTCGCCGCTATTCCAGGGAAGTGCGCGGGCGCGCTATGAATGGCCGTGGAACGACTACAAGCTCTTCGCGCAAGTCGGCGCCACGTACACGTCCAGTTCACTCACGCAGACCGGCAACAATCCATCGCTCTCCGTGAACGGCGCAGTCAATACCACGCTGCTGAAGTTCGAGAATCCGCCCTACGGTCTCGTCGACGCAGCTGCCGGCATCGCCAAGGATCAGTGGACTGTACAAGCCTTCGGTCAGAATCTCGCGGACCGGAATGTGAGTTTGTTTACTTCGACCGCGCAGTTCGCCGTCGCCCAGACGCCGAATCGGCCGCGTGTGCTTGGCGTTCAATTTGGCTACAAGTTCTGAGCGCGACCCCGATCTGAGCCGCATGGCGCTCGGCTGGCGAGAACTAAAGGCGGGCAAATGCCCGCCTTTTTTTGGCGCGCGCGGAGTGACGCCAGCTTCACGCGCAGTGATGCCAGCTTCACCCGCGGCGACACGGGACGCGCCGAGGTCGCCCCAAGGATCGCCGTGGTAGCGCTTGCCATGGCCCCTCCAGTCTCCAGCATCGAGGCGGAGGTCCTTCGCATCCGGGGCCTGATGCAGGCGAAGCAGTTCGCCGCGGCTCTGGCCGCGGGCCAGCAGTTGCTCACGCAAGTGCCCGAAAACCGCGACGTGCTGTACATCGTGGCAGTGAGTCAGCGTTACCTCGGCCGGATTCCCGAGGCGCTCGACACCTTGGCGCGGTTCGAAAAGCTTCATCCCCGTTACAGCCGGTTGTTCCAGGAACGTGGTCATTGCCACATTGCTGCGCGCAACCCCGCTGCCGCCATTGAGGCGTATCTGGCCGCCGTCAACATCAATGTCGCGCTGCCGGCGAGCTGGCAGGCACTGCAGGTGCTGTTCCGCTCCTCCGGCCGCGCAGCTGATGCCGACACCGCCGCTTCTCACGTTGCGACGCTCGCCAAGCTGCCGCTCGAGGTCGTCACGGCCACCAGCATGTTTGCCGACGGTGAAATTCTCGAGGCGGAGCGCATCGTGCGCGGATACCTGCTGACGCACGGCAATCAGGTCGAGGCGATGCGTCTGCTCGCCAAGATCGGCATGAAGCTC
Source organism: uncultured Gammaproteobacteria bacterium (assembly GCA_963843295.1). GTDB lineage: Bacteria > Pseudomonadota > Gammaproteobacteria > Steroidobacterales > Steroidobacteraceae > Bog-1198. The sequence goes on from CAWJJP010000001.1 coordinate 221,131, forward strand.
GACGTGCTCGACGATGCCGAATTTCTCCTCGAAAGCGTGCTCGTGCTCGCTCCGGATTACCAGGCTGCGCGCTACGACTATGCGCTCGCTCTCCTCGCGCGGCACAAGCATGTACGGGCGCTGGAGGAACTCGACAAGCTGCTCGCACTCGATCCCGACAACCGCACCTACAAGACCACGTATGCGACCGCGTGCGTGGGGTTGGGCGACAATGCGCGTGCACTGGAGCTGTACCGCGAATTGCTCCAGGGTGCGCCGCAGGCCGCAGATTTGCGCCTGTCCGTCGCTCACGTGCTCAAGACGCAGGGCAAACAGCAGGAAGCGATCGAGGAATATCGGAGTGCCGCCGCATGCCGGCCCAATTATGGCGACGCGTACTGGAGCCTCGCCAATCTCAAGATCTATCGCTTTCCCGACGACGAAGTCGAGCGAATGCGCACGGCGGTGGATGCGGCAGATACCCCGCCTGTCGATCGATACCATCTTTGCTTCGCGCTTGGCAAGGCACTCGAGGATCGGAGCGAGTACGCGGAGTCCTTCGCCTACTATGAGCGTGGCAACGCCCTCAAAAAGGCCGAAATCCGCTTCCGCATCGAACCGATCGAACGCAGCGCGCGACTGCAGACGAGCATCTGCACTCATTCGCTCTTTGCGTCGCGGCGGGGGGGCGGATCCCCGGATCCGGCACCTATTTTCATCGTTGGATTGCCGCGCGCCGGATCGACTCTCCTCGAGCAGATTCTCGCCTCGCACTCGAAAGTCGAAGGCACGATGGAATTGGCCGATATCCCACGCCTCGTACAGCAGCTGCAAGGACGGGAAGTCAACGAATCCCCGCCCCGATACCCGGCCGTGCTCGCCGAACTCGGGGCGGATCAGATCAGACAGATGGGCGACAAATACATCGCCGACACGGCAATGTACCGCTCCGGCAAGCCGTTCTTCATCGACAAGATGCCGAATAATTTTCGGCACATAGGGCTCATCCAGTTGATCCTGCCCAACGCCAAAATCATCGATGCGCGGCGTGAACCGATGGCGTGCTGCTTCAGCAACTTCAAGCAATTGTTTGCGGCCGGACAGGAGTTCACCTATAGCATCGATGACATCGCCCGCTACTATCGGACCTACGTGCAGCTAATGGACCACTGGAACTCGGTTCTGCCCGGCAAAATCCTCCAGGTTCAACACGAGGGCGTCGTCGAGGATCTCGAGAGCAACGTGCGGCGGCTGCTCGATTTCTGCGGCCTCGATTTCGAGCCTGCGTGTCTCGAGTATTACAAGACCGAGCGCAGCATCCGAACCGCGAGCTCGGAGCAGGTGCGCCGGCCCATCTCCAGGGAGGGGCTCGACCAGTGGCGAAATTTCGAGCCCTGGCTCGGACACTTGAGGACGGCGTTGGGCGATCTGGCACGAAGCCCCGCGAGCGGGAGCCCGCGAATCACATATGATTGAATCGGTTTCAACGAGGCGGTGGGCGTCAACGTCTCGGCGTTTAGCAGGAATATTAAAAGGGGATGGACCATGAATTCTAATGCCAAGTTGTCGTATGCGATCGCCGCAATCTTGAGCGGATCCTCCGCCGGGTTCGCTTACGCCGCGCCGGCAACCGACACGGAGACCAGTGAGGACACGATTCAAGAGATCACCGTCACGGCACAGCGACGCTCCGAAAACATGCAGGACGTGCCGATTCAAATCCAAGCGCTCACCGGCGCGACGCTGACGCAACTGAGCGTCACGACGTTCGACGACTTCGTGAAATATCTTCCCAATGTCACCTCCGCCAGCAACGGCCCCGGGCAGGGTGTCATATTCATGCGCGGTCTTGCGACTTCCACGCTCGCGACCCAGGGATCGAGCGGCATCGGCAGCTTTCCGAACGTCGCCGTTTACCTGGATGATCAATCCGGCCAACTACCGGGTCGCAATCTCGACGTCTATGCGGCAGACATCGAGCGCATCGAGGTTCTCGAAGGTCCGCAGGGCACGCTCTTCGGCGCCGGCGCACAAGCCGGCGTGCTGCGCTATATCACCAACAAGCCCAAGCTCGACGTCACCGAAGGCAACGTCAACGCGGGTTATGCTTATACCAGTGGCGGTGATAACAGCAGCAACGTCGATGCAATGATCAACCTGCCATTGATCCCCGACACCCTGGCGGTACGAGGAGTCATTTACAACGAAACCCGGGGCGGCTACATCAACAATTTGCCGAGCACCTTCTCTCGCCTGCCGACGGATATCGGCATTCACTACGCCGGGTACGCAACTGGGTGCTCGGCCGGCACCCCGGTGGGGGGCGCATGCCCGACCGGTGCGACGCCTACCACTTATGGTGTGCCCCCGGGCAGCCCGACGGTCAACAACAACGCCTTGGTCGGCAACGCGATCAACCCGGTCACCTACCAGGGCATCCGCGTTGGTGCCCTCTACAAAATCAACAGCGACTGGGATGTGTTGCTGGTTCAGTCGTACCAGGAGATGGATTCACAGGGCGTCTTTTATGTCACGCCGAAGAGCTCGGCGGGCGAATCGCTGCCGGACCTTGGCGTCAATCTCTGGAATCCGGCGTACAACAATGACAAGTTCGAAAACACGGCATTGACCGTCAACGGAAAGATCGGCGACGTCAAACTCGTTTATGCAGGCAGCTACATGGTCCGCAAAGTCGACCAGCAGGGCGACTATACGAATTATGCCCGCGGCGTCTATGCGGACTACTATCAATGCACGAACCCCGGGCAGGCGGGTGCGCCCAAGAGCCAATGCTATTCGCCCAGCGCCTATTGGCGCGAGACCGACACCGCCACTCACAATAGTCAGGAGCTCCGTGCGAGCACCCCGGACGAATGGCGCTGGCGCGGCATCGGCGGGCTTTTCTGGGAGCAATACACCATTCGCGAGAACATCGACTGGTACTACAAAACTTTGCCGCCCTGTACCACGGCCGCGCAGACCGGCTGCCTGACCAATGTCGGTCCGGCGCCGGGCGCGTATGTGCGGAATCCGAACGTGCGCCCCGACAACGAGTCGTTCTTCGACGACGTGACCCGCGGCTACACCCAGAAGGCGCTGTTCGGGTCGACCGACTTCGACATCATTCCCAAGAAGCTCACCGCGACCTTCGGTACCCGCTACTACAAAATTGACACCACGGCATCGGGCAGTTCCATATCGAGCTTCGGCTGCTACGCCGATGGACCGCCGCCGTGCACCGGCAACGCACCGTACAGCAACGACCTCAGCGCACATAATCTCAACGTCACCTATACCGGATTCAAGAGTCGCGCCAACTTGAGCTGGCGGCCCATGGACGATGTGCTCTTGTACTACACCTGGTCGCAAGGATTCCGACCCGGCGGCTTCAATCGCGGTGCTGCATTTGCAGACCATTCAGTCGGGTCCGTCGCCGGTCCGGTCAACGGTTTCGCCTACACATTCAAGGCGAATCAGGCCTACGCGCCCGACACTCTGACCAACAACGAGATCGGCTGGAAAACCCAGTGGTTCGACCGGCGCCTGCGAGTTCAACGGCGCCGTCTATCAGGAGGACTGGAAAGACGTTCAGGTGCAGATTTTCGAGTCCTGCTGCTACGGCAATCTGAGCTTCGTGGTCAATGGCCCCAATTATCGGGTGCGCGGCGTCGAAATCGAAACGGTAGCGCGCCCGCTGCACGGTCTCACGGTCACGGGCGCGGCGTCCTGGAACAGCAGCAACTTGACCAGCGCGCCCTTCCTCAAACAACCGAACGGCGAGCCCATCATCATTCCCGTCTTGCCCGGTCAGAACAACTATGGAGGCAGTCCGTTCGGGACGCTGAACAGCCCACTGGCTCAATCGCCGCCCTTCCAGGCGAGTCTGCGCGCGCGCTACGAATGGGTGCTCGGCGACTACAAGGCGTTCTGGCAAGTCGGCGGCACTCACCAGGCGCATTCCTATTCGGCCACCGGCAACATCCAGACCTACGACCAAGCGGGGTTCACGACTTACGACGCCTCGTTGGGCGTCGAGAAGGATGCCTGGACGGCGCAACTGTACATGCAGAACCTGACCGACACGCGCGCCAATTTGTTCGAGAACGGCAACCAATTCGTCACGGCGGAGACCATCAATCGCCCGCGCACGGGAGGGGTGAGATTTAGCTACAAGTTCTGATCGCCCGCCGGTCCGATGGCCGCCATGATCGCCAATGCGCGCATGTACGCGGTGAGCCCGCGGGCAGCCGAATTATGGCGTGCCCTCCTCGATGTCCTCATCGAGGAGGCGCAGCTGCCGATCGACTTGATCGAGCATCCGCCCCCGCTACCCATCGCGGAGCTTTGGGCGAGGGGCGACAAAGCAGCGGTATTCATGTGCGGACTGCCCTTTTCGCGCGCCGAGCCGCAACCCGTCCCCATTGCCGCCCCGGTACCCTCGCCCCTCGAATTCGGGGACGCGCCGCGCTATTGGAGTGACTTGGTGGTGCGCACCGACAGCGCCTTTCACGAGCTTCGGGACACATTCGGCCACAGGATCGCCTTTACATCGCCGGATTCCCAGTCCGGCTATGGCGCCGCTCTCAGCTACCTCGCCGGCGTCAGCGATCGGTATCCACTCTTCAGTGAGATTATTGCACCGCAAATCACGCCCCTCGGCGCACTCACGGCGGTCCTGCATGGCGACGCCGAGGTGGCGCCGATCGATGCGTATGCATTGCGCTTGCTGCAGCAGTTCCGGCCCGAGTTGACCTCGCAAGTGCGCGTCATCGCCAAAACCCCTCCGCGGCCCATTCCCCTGTTGGTCGCATCACAGGGAGGATTGGAGCGATTGCAGGACGCGTTTCTCGAAGCGCATCGAAACGATGCAGCCAAGGCGCTCATGGAGCCGTTATTGCTGCGTCGCTTCGAAGCTCCCATCGCGGGCGCCTATGAGGTGCTGCGAAAGGAATTGCTGGCCGCCACGCGATTTTGGGGCGAGCGTCCGCTCGCCGCGGTGGTTCATCCGGCATTCAGCCGCTGACGGGCGAGTTCCGACCGGGTGCGCAGGTTCTGAAGCCACCGCCTTGGAGCTACCGTAGAGCGACGGATTGCCGCTAAACTAGCACCGTACGAGCATGCTGCGTCTCAGCGAAAAATTCCGACAGATCGACGGCCCAACGTGGCTGGTGGCAATCGCTCTTTACGGAGCGTGGTTTGCGCTGGTTTGGTACAGCGCGCGTCTGCCATGGTGGGTGATCATGCCCGTCGGGGCGTATCTGCTCGCGTGGCATTTCTCGCTGCAGCACGAGGCCATTCATGCGTTTCGCGGTGTGCCCGCATGGTTGCGTTTGGCGGTCGTCTTCCCGCCGTTGGGCTTGTGGTTTCCCTATCCCTTATACCGCAAGAGCCACACCACGCATCATCGCGATATCAACCTGACGATTCCCGGCGTCGATACCGAGTCGTATTACGTCCTCCCCGCCGACTGGGAGCGCATGGGACCCATCAAGCGGGCGCTGCTGCGGTTCAACCAGACGATGGCGGGCCGCCTGGCCGTGGGACCGGCGTTGCGCTTGTGGAGCCTCATCAACAAGGAAACTCGCCGCGTGCGCCAAGGCGATCTTTCGCACCTGCCCCACTGGGCTGCGCACATCGTCGCTTTGGCGGCCCTGTTCTGGTTCATTTCCGCAGTCTGCGGTTTTCCGTGGTGGCAGTATTGTCTGCTCGTCGCGTATCCCGGGTTGAGTCTCGGGCTACTGCGCGCCTTTACGGAACATCGCGCCGCCGTCGACTCGCAACAGCGGACCGCGGCGGTTGAGTCGAACGTCGTGTTCGGGCTGCTCTATTTGTATAACAATTTGCACGTCGTGCATCATCTGAAGCCGACCATGCCCTGGTATGACATCCCGCGCTATTACCGCGAGCACCGCCGCGAGCTGTTGGACATGAACGGGCACTTCGTATATCGGGGCTACGGCGAACTGGCGCGGAAGTTTTTCCTGGCACCCGTGTTCAGTCCCGTGTTCCCCACCTCCAATCCGGTAATCGCCACCTCCAGTCCCGCGTTCCCTGCCTCATAACAAGAGCGGCGCATTTCACCCTGTCAAGATGTATATCTGTTGAAAGAGGCGAGATTCAAAGCTTGACCGCGGAATCCGGCGGGCGATACATATAGCTGATGGGATAACTGCTCCAGCCAACCCCTACGGATCAAGCTGGTTGGTTTGCATCAATACAGGGGATGCAGGCCGGGAGCGCTTCGGTACGAGTGCAGTAACCGATTGATGAACACACACCCCGTCACTTGGTATCTGCGACCTGACGGTCCGCCGTTGCGGCGATGCTTGCGCTAAGTCCGTGGGTCTCCGTCGCCCGGTGGCGGCCAAGCCACCGGCTCGACCCGCCGGATCACGAATGCATAAGCCGACACGCCGGCGAGCGTAATCGCCGCTGAGATGGCGAAGGCCCAGAAGAAGTGGCGGCCGCGATCGACCGCAATTCCAGTGATCAGGGGTGCGAGCACGCCGGCCATGTTGGCGCAAAGATTTTGTACCCCCATCCATTGTGCTGCTGCCCTCGGTCCCCCCAGCGTCTGGGTGATCGAGCCGAGCGGCGCACTCTGCACACCGAAAAAAACGCCGGTCACCAGCAGCAGGATGACGGAAAGTCGTGCGCCAGCCACCGCGCACAGGGCCATCGCCACGGCCACCCCGCACAGGCCGATGATGATCGCCGTCTTCAGGACGCGATTCGGCGCGATGCCGCGCATGATCAATCGGTCGCAAAACCATCCCGTCGCGGGCGCGCTGAGGGCCTGCAACGCGTAGACGCAGGCACCGATGGCTGCCATTTGCTCCAGTCGAAAACCGTACTCCCGGACCAGCAACAGCGGCAGCCAGGTGAGCATGAGATAGTAGGCGTAGTTTCCGCAGAAGTGACCCAGGCTCGTTCCCCAGAGCGCTCGCTGGCGCAGCAGCACCCGATAGGCGATCGGATGTTGCCCGGCTGCGGAACCGGCGGTGGTGCCATCGCGGGTCGCGGCACGCCAGGGAATCAACCACGCGAGCGACAGCGCACCGAACAGCACGAATGAGGCGCGCCAGCCAAAGCGAGCCATGATGAGTCCGCCGAGCAGGGTCCCGCAGGTCGGCCCGAGCGATTGACCGACTGCGATGAAACCGTTCGAACGACCGCGCTCGTGAATGGGCACGCGTTGCGCCAGGAATTTTGCGTTGCTCGGGTATGCAACGCTTTCGCCGATGCCGAGGATGACGCGCAAGAGGAGGATCTGCGCGAAGCTGGTCGCCAAACCGGTGAGCATGGTCGCCAAGGCCCACAAAGCGAGGCCGCAACCGAGGACGTAGCGTACGTCGAAGCGTTGCGCCAACCAGCCAGCGACGGGCTGCAGGGGCGCATACGACCAGAAGAAGGCCGAAAAGAGTATTCCCAGCTCGGAGTTCGTGAGTCCGAGTTCGCCCTGCAGGAGCGGACTCGCCGTGGCGAGATTGCCGCGGTCGAAATAATTGATGAAGACCGCGGCCGCGAGCAGCCACACCACCGTGCGTGATTGCCGAGAGACGGATCCCTCCCCGCCATTCAGGTGAGTCTGCCTTCGAGCTCCGTGCAATACCAATCGACGAACTGAATCACGCCGCCCTCGTGGACCGGCGAATACGGTGCAGGATCGTAGGCCGGAGAATTCACGCCGATCTGATTTTCCTGGCAGACGCGCCGATCCGCCTCGTTGGTCGCAAGCCATACTTCGGTGAGGCGCTTGAGGTCGTAATCGACGCCCTCCACCGCGTCCTTGTGCACCAGCCACTTGGTGGTGAGCTGTGTCTCGGTCGGGCTGACCGGCAGCAAACGAAACGAGATCGCGTGGTCCGCCAGAATGTGATTCCACGTCGTCGGGTAGTGAAACAGCAGGAGCGTGCCGAGGTCCGGTTCCACGAGCGCGTCGGTCAGCGGACGGCGCACCGCGGTACGCCCGTCCATGGTGAGGCTCACGGCACCCTCGACCAGCGGCATGCGCGAGGTGCGGTATTGGCCGTTGGCGGAGAGCTGAAATTTGCTCGGCAAGCCGATCGACTCCCAATGCGTCCATTTCGCCGCGATCAATGGATCACTGGCGGCGCCCTCGACGCCCGTGACGGTCGGCGTCTCCGGGAAGGTTCGGATGAGCTCCGGGTGGTTCGCCGAGCAGTGATAGCACTCGCGGTTGTTCTCCCAAATCAGCTTCCAATTCGCGCGCTCCACAATGGTCGATTCGAAGGCGATCTTGGTCTGGTGCAGTTTGTGCGGGAGAAAGTATGGCTCTATGTGTCGGCGAATCGGCTCGAAATCAGGCGCCGCCTCGGCCAGACACACCCAGATGTAGCCGCCGGCGCTCGCGCAATGCACCGGCCTCAAACCGTACTGCCCCCGGTTGAAGCCGCTGCCCATATCGCGCGCCGAGAACAGGCGCCCATCGAGATGGTAGGTCCACTGATGATACGGACACACGAGCCGGGTCGCCGTCCCCCGCTCCGCCGAACAAATCCTCGAACCGCGGTGGCGGCAGGAATTGTGCAAGGCATGCAGTGAGCCATCGCGGTCCCGCACCACCAGCACCGGATACTCGCCGATCTGCACGGTCAGGTAATTGCCCGGATTCGGCACCTCGCAATCGTGGCCCACAAAGAGCCAGTCGCGATACCAAATCAAATCGAGATCGACCTGGTACTCCTCCGGACTGCAATAGAACTCCCTTTCCAGCGCCGTTCGTGGATTACGGCGCCGCAGGCGGGCCAGCATGACATCGCGCGCATTCATCGTTCGCTTCCTGACTACACGATACGTTGATCCATTTTATCCGCTCATCGCGCCTGCCACAGGTATCCCGAAGCGACGCTTTCCAGAATTTAAACGACAGTTCGAGAATCAGGTTCGCCATCGCGGGTACACTCGAGCGGATGTCGTCACAGCGATGCAACTGGATTCCCGGCGCCTTCGCCCTCGCACTTTGCGCCACCGCGGCGGCCAATCAGGCCACTGCGGCGTCACGCGCCGATCACGTGCGCGTCGGCACGCTCTCGCTCGAGCGCTGCTCGGAGGTGCCCGCTTACTGCGGCCGGCTCGAACGTGCGCTCGATCCGGCCGGTGCGGTCGCCGACCGTATTTCCATCCATTTCGAATGGTACCCGCACACGGCGCCCGGCAAGCCGTCGGGCACGCTCGTTGCGACCGAGGGTGGGCCCGGTTATCCGGCTACCGGATCGCGAGACGATTATCTCGCCCTGTTCGAGCCGCTGCGCGCGCATCGGGATGTGCTGTTGATGGACAATCGCGGCACAGGCGACTCCGCCGCGCTCAATTGTCCCGCGCTGCAGACCGGCGATAAATGGACCGTGGAAGCGGTGGCTGCATGCGGCGTATCGCTCGGGGCCCGCTCTGCGCTCTACAGCACGGCCTATGCAGCGGACGATTTGGCGGCCATTCTCGAGGCGCTTCGGGCGCAACCAATCGACCTGTATGGCGATTCGTATGGTACGTACTTCGCGCAAGTCTTTGCCGTCAGGCATCCAGGTGCGATGCGTTCCATCATTCTCGATGGCGCCTATCCGCTGGACGGCCCTGGTTATGCCTGGTACCCGTCCTATGCACCGGCGATGCGGGATAAGTTCAATCTCGCCTGCCGGCGCTGGCCCTCCTGCGCCGGGCTGCCGGGCGATTCCATCGCTCACATCCTTCCTGCGCTCGAACTCTTGCGGCGCAAGCCGTTCGCGGCCCGCGCCGCCGACAGCGACGGCACAGAGCGCGAGTTCAGCGCTGACGCGTCGCTCCTCGCCACCGTCATGTTCGCCGGCGCACCCGCCCTCGCGACCGTGCGCGAGCTCGACGCTGCGGCACGCGCGTTCGCAGATGCCGATCTCCCGCCTTTGCTGCGGCTCATGGCGGAGACGATCAGCGGCGTCGACTCGCGCGACCCCACGGCGAACGTGCGCAAGTGGAGCGCCGCGCTCGAAGCGGCCGTCATGTGCCAGGACGCGCCGCAAATCTTTGACATGAAGCTCGCCCCGTCATTGCGTGCTGCCGACCGGGATCGGGCCATCGCGCAACGTCGTCGCGAATTTCCGGACACCTATGCGCCCTTCACCATCGATGAATATCGCGCGATGCCCCTCGACTATAGCTTCATCGATCAATGCGTCGGATGGCCGGTCTCACCTGCCGCGCATCCGGCCTCCCAGGTGGTCGCAGCCGATGCGCCGTATCCGGACATTCCCGCTCTCATCATTTCCGGCGAGCTCGACGACATCACGACCCCGGCCGATGGAGCGGCGGCGGCAAAGGCATTCAAACAGGGGCGGCAGGTTCTCATCGTCAACAGCTTCCACGTCAATGCCCTGCCGCGCGCGCGCAGCACCTGCGGCGCTGGAATCGCGCGGCAATTCCTCGCAACGCTCAAGGTCGGCGACATAGACTGCGCGACCCGGGTGCCGCCCGTGCGCTTGGTGTCGAGTTTTGCGAAGCACGCCGCCGAGCTCGATCCCGCCAGCGCGCTGCGCGGGAATTCAGCGGGAACACTCGAGCTCCAATTTGCCGCTGCCGCCACCCTCACCGCTGGCGACGTGCTCGTGCGGCTGAACAGCAACTCGAGCGGCCGCGGCAAGGGATTACGCGGCGGCAGCTATCGGATCATCCATCGGGCCGGGCTCTCGCGCATCGAGTTGAGCGGCGTGCGCTGGACCGAAGATCTCGCGGTGTCCGGCACGATCGAGGCGCCGGCCGGGCATACCGGCACGGTGCGGGCGCGCCTCGATGTGGCGGGTCCTGCGCTCGAGCGAGGCCGCCTGCAGATTCGCTGGCAGGAGGGCGTGGCCGATGCCCGTGCGCAGATACGCGGCACGTTCGGCGCAGCGACGGTGGTCGCGCAAACTCCGGCGCCCTGATCGCGGCTGTCGCTTCGACCCGCGGCTGCGCCCCAAATCGCGCCTATCGCCTCATCGCCGCTGTCGTCTCAACCCGCCTGCGACATGGATCGGGCGTAATCCTCGCTTATTACCCGCCCCTCCCCGATCTTGCGTTCGGCGCTCGGCGGGTAGCCGAATTGATGACGGTAGCATTTGGAAAAATGCGGCGGCGACTGGAAGCCGCACGCCGCCGTGATGTCCATGATGGGCATGGCAGTTTGCAGCAGCAGCTCACGCGCGCGCCTCAGACGCATTTCGAGATAGTAGCGCTTCGGCACGCAATTGAGGTCGCGCTTGAACAGACGCTCGATCTGACGGCGCGACAGACCCGTGGATTTGGCGATCTGTTCCAGCGACAGAGGCTTCTCAATGTTCTCTTCCATGAGCTGAGCGACCCGGATGAGGCCGCGATGGGATACACCGATTCGCGCCCGCAGTGGAATGTACTGGCGATCGTTGTCCTTGCGCACCCGATCGACGATGAACTGTTCGGAAACCCGCTGCGAGATTCGCGGCCCGAGCTTCGCCTCGATGAGGTTGAGCATCAGATCGAGCGGCGCGGTGCCGCCGGAGCACGTGAAGCGATTGCGGTCGATCGTGAACAACTGATCACTGATGAGCACCCGCGGAAACTCCTCACGCAGCGCGGATAAATTCTCCCAGTGAATCGTCGCGCGAAAGTTATCCAGCAGGCCGGCGCGTGCGAGCACGTAGCCCCCGGTACACAATGCTCCGAGCGGGATTCGCCGCTCGGCGAGCCGGCGCAGCGCACTCAGCAGCGTCGGTGAGACGGCGTCGCGAATATTGATGCCGCCGCAGACGAACAGGATGTCGACCGCTCCCAGCTTGTCGAGTGACCCGGTCGGCGAGAGGCAGAGCCCGCTGCTCGCATCGATCGGACGGCCATCCATGCTGATCACCGACCACTCGTACACCTCTTTTCCCACCAACCGGTTCGCCATGCGCAAGGGCTCGAGCGCGTTGGCCACGGCGATCAGGGAGTAATTGGGCAGGGTCAAAAAGGCGTACTTGCACTTGCGCAGGATCGCGGGCGATTCCAATCGAGCCTCCCTAGCGAAAAGTCCATCCGATTGGCGCCATTATGCCTTCACAGCCGCCAAGATGCCAAAATCCGACATAACGATGTCGTATTTGGCTAGGAGTGATCCCCACCATTTCGTTCCCGGCGCCAAGAGGGAGGACGCAAGACCCGGCTGGATGGCGCTTTTCTGCAAGCGGCTGTCGCAATTGGCCTCTTCTTTACAAGCCCGCTGGTTACACTGCGGGGCGCATTTGCGTCCGGGAGATCTCAGATGAAAACACATGCCCGCGTCGTGGTGATCGGTGGCGGTGCGGTCGGCGTCAGCACGCTCTACCACTTGGCACACAAGGGATGGTCGGACGTCGTGCTGCTCGAGCGGGCAGAGCTCACGGCGGGATCCACCTGGCATGCGGCAGGGTTGCTGCCGCTCTTCAATATGAGCTACACGGTCGGGCAGCTGCACAAGTATTCGGTCGATTTGTACAAGCGTTTGCCGGCGGAAACCGGCCAGGACGTGAGTTTTCACGTTACCGGCAACCTGCGCCTCGCCACCTGCCGCGAGCGCATGGACGAATATCAAAAGTATTGCGGCACCGCCAATACCATCGGCGTGCCCTTCGAAGTGATCAGTCCGCGGGAAGTGAAGAAGCTTTGGCCGCTGGCCGAGCTCGGCAACGGGGCGGATACGCCGAACATCGTCGGCGCGCTGTACCACCCGGATGATGGACACATCGCACCGGCCGATCTCACCATGGCGCTGCGCAAAGGGGCGCGCGCCCGCGGCGCGGAAATCTACGAGCAGACCGAGGTGACCGCCGTCGCCCGCGGCGCATCCGGCGAGTGGCGTCTGACCACCAACAAGGGCGACATCGTTGCCGAGCACGTGGTTTGTGCCACCGGTAACTATGCGCGGCAAATGGGACGGCTCTTCGGGCTCAATGTGCCCTCGATACCGGTCGAGCATCAATACATCGTGTACGACGAATCACCGGAATTGAAAGCCTACCGCCAGGGCGGCGGCCGCGAACTCGCGGTGCTGCGTGAGTCGGATCAATCATACTATCTGCGGGAAGAGCGGATGGGCTGGATTTTAGGCCCCTATGAAGCCGGAGCGCCGGCACGATTTGCGGACGGTGTTCCCGATTGGTTCGGCAAGAGCTTGTTCGAGGGCGACCTCGAGCGATTGCTCCCGCATGTGGAGGCGGCGCAGCGCCGCGTGCCCGCGCTCGCCACCTGCGGCATCAAGGACATCGTGAACGGACCGATCGCCTATACACCGGACGGCAGCCCCCTCATCGGCCCTGCGTGGGGTGTGCGCAATCTGTGGCTCAACGAAGGCCATAGCTTCGGCATTACCGCAGCCGGTGGCTCCGGCTGGCAACTGGCGGAGTGGATCGTCGAGGGCGAGCCGGGTATCGACATGATGGCAGCGGACCCGCGTCGCTACGGCCCGTACACGAGCAAGCGTTACGTCGTGCAGAAGAACGAGGAAACCTATCGCAACGTCTTCGTCATCCACTTTCCGGATGAAGAGCGCGCCGATGCCCGGCCGGCCAAGACCAGCCCCGTGTATGACAAGCTCGCACGGATGGGCGCCGTTTTCGGCCAGCGGTACGGCTGGGAACGCGCCAACTGGTTTGCGCCGCCGGGCGTCGAAGCGAAGGACCGGTGGAGTTTCCGCCGCTCGAACTATTTTCCACACGTCGGCAACGAAGCGCTGCGCATCCGGCAGCACGTTGGAATGATCGATCTCACGCCCTTCACCAAGCATGAGGTGACGGGTCCGGGCGCGGAAGCGTGGCTCGACAGCCTGGTGGCCAACAAGGTGCCGACCAAGACCGGCCGCATTGCCCTCTGTCATGCGCTCACGCGGCGCGGCGGCATCCGCTCTGAATTCACGATCACAAAGATCTCCGATCAGCACTACTACGTCGTCAGTGCCGGGGCGGCGGAGCGCTACGACAGCGATTATCTGCAGCAGATGTTGCCGAAAAACGCGGCCGGGGAGGCGCAGGGCGTCAGCTTGCGCAACATCACCACGAGCCGCGGCTGCTTCGTGCTCGCCGGTCCGCGTTCGCGCGAGCTACTGGCGAAGCTGACCGATACACCCCTCGATAATGCCGCGTTTCCGTGGCTCACGGGGCAGGTGAGCGAGGTGGGGCTCGCCACCGATGTGTATCTGCTGCGCGTGAACTTCGTCGGCGCACTTGGCTGGGAGCTGCATTTTCCGATCGAGTACGCGCACCATTTGTTCGATGCCATCTTCGAGGCCGGTGCCGAATTCAAGATCGGCATGGCCGGGATGCGCGCAATGGAATCGTTGCGGCTGGAGAAGTCCTATCGCATGTGGGGCAGCGACCTCACTCCCGACTACACCCCGTACGAAGCCGGCCTCGACCGCTTCGTGCGCTTGGGCAAGGGAGCCTTCATCGGCAAGGAGGCACTCGAGCAGCAGCTCAAACAGGGCGTGCCACACCGCTTCATCACCTTCGAAGTGCACGGCGTCACGGATGCGGACCCGCTCGGCAATGAGCCGCTGTTCGACGGCAAGGGAACTCTCGTCGGACGGGCGACGGCCGGCTATTATGGGCATGCGCTCGGAAAGAGTTTGGGATTGGGCTACGTGAAGTCCGAATTCGCGCAGGTGGGTGGCGAATTGCAGATCGAGATTCTCGGCGAACGCAAGCGCGCGACGATTCTCGTCGACTCGCCCTACGATCCCGAGAACAAGGAACTCAGAGCCTAAGTGACCACATTTTCCGCATTGGCGCTGCTCCGACGCGGCCTGTCGGGCCACCGCAACTGGGACAAGCAATGGCGCAAGGCTGCCCCCAAGGCAAGCTACGACGCAATCATTGTCGGCGGCGGCGGACACGGGTTGGGCGCCGCCTACTACCTCGCGAAAGAACACGGTTTGACGAACATTGCCGTGCTCGAGAAGGGATGGATCGGTGGCGGCAACACCGGGCGCAACACCACCATCATCCGCTCGAATTACCTGTTCAACGAAAGCGCCGCGCTTTACGATCACTCTCTGAAGCTTTGGGAAAACCTCTCGCAGGTCTTGAATTATAACGTCATGTTCTCGCCGCGCGGCGTGATGATGCTCGCGCACACGGTGCACGACATCCAAGTCGCCCAACGCCACGTGCATGCCAATCGCTGCAACGGCGTCGACAACGAATGGCTCGAGCCTGAACAAGCCAAGGAATTCTGTCCGCCGCTGAACATCGAACGAAACATCCGCTACCCCGTGCTGGGTGCCGCCCTGCAACGGCGCGGCGGCACCGCACGTCACGACGCGGTTGCCTGGGGTTTCGCGCGCGCGGCCGATGCGTTGGGCGTGGACATCATCGAAAACTGCGAGGTGACCGGCATCAGACGCGCCGCGGACGGTGCGATCGAGGCCCTCGATACGAGCCGCGGCCGCATCCATTCTCGGAAGGTGGGTATCTCGGCCGCCGGCCACACCAGCGTCATCATGGCGATGGCGGGCGTGCGCCTGCCTCTCGAGAGCTTCCCGCTGCAGGCGCTGGTGTCGGAGCCGATCAAGCCCGTTTTTCCCTGCGTCGTGATGTCCAACACCATCCACGCCTATATCAGCCAGTCGGACAAGGGCGAACTCGTCATCGGCGCCGGGACCGACGCCTACACCTCGTACACGCAGCGCGGCGCTCTGCACATCAACATGCACACGCTCGATGCGATTTGCGAACTGTTCCCGCAGTTCCGTCGTTTACGCATGCTGCGCAACTGGGGCGGCATCGTCGATGTGACGCCGGACCGTTCGCCGATCATCGCCAAAACCCCGGTGAAGGGTCTGTATGTCAATTGCGGTTGGGGCACGGGCGGGTTCAAGGCGACTCCCGGGTCGGCGCACGTCTTTGCGTGGACGATCGCCCGCGACGAACCGCACCCCATCAACGCACCGTTCACCATCGAACGCTTCCGCGACGGCTACTTGATCGACGAGGCCGCGGCGGCTGCCGTGGCTCACTGAACCGGCATGCTGCTCATCCCCTGTCCCTATTGCGGCGAACGCCCGGAACTCGAATTCACCCATGGCGGCGAGGCGCACGTGGTACGGCCGGCGAGACCCTCCGAGGTCGATGACCAAGCATGGGCCGACTTCTTGTACATGCGCTCGAACGTCAAGGGCGTTTACGCGGAGCGCTGGCGCCATGCGCGCGGTTGCGGACGCTTTTTCAACGCCCTGCGCGATACCACCACGGATCATTTTCTGGCGGTCTACAAGACGGGCGAGCCCAGACCGGACGTGCAATCGCCTCGAGGACCCGCCCCGTGAGCTTTCGCACCACTGGCGGTGGGCGCATTGATCGAGCACGCCCGTTGCGATTCGTCTTCGACGGTAAGTCGTACAGCGGTTTTGCCGGCGACACCCTCGCCTCGGGGCTGCTCGCCAACGGCGTGCATCTGGTCGCGCGCTCGTTCAAATATCACCGGCCGCGCGGCATCTTGTCCGCCGGTTCGGAGGAGCCCAGTGCACTCGTCACGGTGAAACGCGACGCCGCGCGCCATACGCCGAACCTGCGGGCCACCCAGGTCGAGCTTTTTGACGGCTTGATCGCCGACAGTCAAAATCGATGGCCCAGCCTCGAGCACGACGTCGGCAGGATCAATGATCTGCTGTCCGCGTTCTTCCCTGCCGGCTTCTACTACAAGACATTCATGTGGCCGCGCAGGGCCTGGAAGGCGCTGTATGAGCCGCTGATCCGCCGGGCTGCAGGCCTCGGTATCGCCCCGACGCGCCCCGATCCCGATCGCTACGCGCAGCGCTATGCACACTGCGACGTGCTCGTCGTCGGTGCGGGTCCGGCAGGCATCGCAGCGTCCCTCGCAGCGGCTCGGGCAGGCGCCCGGGTCATCCTATGTGACGAACAAGCGGAGTTCGGCGGCAGCGTGCTCGGGGATACGGCCGCGCATATCGAGGACGAGCCGGCGATCGATTGGGTGCAGCGCTCGATTGCAGAGTTGCAGCGAATGCCGCGCGTCAAGCTGCTGCGCCGAACCACCGCTTTCGGTTACTTCCCCCACAATCTCATTGGTTTGGACGAGCGTCTCACCGATCACCTCGCGATCGCACCCGCCCACCAACCGCGCGAGCGGTTATGGCAGGTACGCGCCGCACGAGTTGTGCTTGCAACCGGCGCCATCGAGAGGCCGCTGGTATTTCCGGGCAATGATCGGCCCGGGATCATGCTCGCCGGGGCCGCCCAGACGTACCTGAACCGCTACGGGGTGCGTGTAGGGCGCCGGGTCGTGCTCATCACGGCGGGCGATGCCGCCTATCAATCGGCTCTTGATCTCAAGGAAGCGGGCGTGGAGCTTGCCGCCATCGCCGATGTGCGGGCGGCACCGATGGGCGCACTCCCGCAAGCCGCACGCCGAGCGGGCATCCCGGTACTCACGAGTGCCACCGTGCTAAGCACCGATGGAGATCTTCGGGTCAGCCGCATCAGCATCGGGCAAAGCGACGCCGCCGGCAACGTGCGGGCTGCGCAGCACTTCGACTGCGATGTGGTGCTGATGTCGGGGGGCTTTACGCCGAGCGTGCATTTGTTCTCACAGTCGCGCGGCAAAGTGGCATGGAACGAGTCGCAGCAGGCGTTCCTGCCGGGTCAGTCCGCGGAGCGCGAGTCCTCGGCGGGTGCGTGTCGCGGCATCATCGAGCTCGCGCAGGCGCTCGAAGACGGTGCCCGGGCCGGCAGCGACGCAGCCTCGGGGCCGAACTCGGGCGCAACGAGCGCTCAGGCAACGGTCGCCGCGCCGCGTTTTACCGTCGAGGCTCCGCCGCGGAATGCCGGCGGTTATCTCGGCGCCTTGCCGCAGGCGAGCCCGCCGAGCGGTGAGAAGTCCTTCGTCGACTGGCAGCACGATGTCACGGTGCGCGACTTGAGGCTCGCCTCGCGCGAGGGCTTCGAGTCGATCGAGCACGTCAAGCGCTACACGACGACGGGAATGGCGACCGACCAGGGCAAGACCTCGAATCTCAACGCACTCGCGATCGTGGCCAAGGACCTCCGCGTGCCGATTCCTCAGGTGGGATTGACGACATTTCGCATGCCCTACACGCCGGTGACCTTCGGCAGCTTCGCGGGCCATTCGCGCGGCGACCTGTTCGATCCCGTGCGCACCACGCCGACGCACGAGTGGGCGGCCGGCAGGGGCGCCGTCTTCGAGAACGTCGGCTTATGGAAGCGTGCCCGATACTTTCCGCGGGCGAACGAGGACATGCATGCGGCGGTGGCGCGCGAATGCCTTGCCGTCCGCAACGCGTGCGGTATCTTCGATGCATCGACGCTCGGGAAGATCGAAATCGTCGGCAAGGATGCGGCCGAGTTCATGAACCGGCTGTATGTCAACAGCTGGTCCGGGCTCGGCGTTGCACGGTCGCGCTATGGGATCCTGTGCCGCGACGATGGATTCATTTACGACGACGGCGTCGTGGCGCGCCTGGCGCCCGACCGCTTCCACGTGACCACCACCACCGGCGGCGCTCCGCGCGTGCTTGCGATGATGGAGGACTACCGGCAGACCGAATGGCCGGATCTCGAGGTATGGCTGACCTCCACCACCGAGCAATGGGCGGTCATCGCGGTGCAGGGACCGAATGCTCGCCGCGTTCTCGAGCCCTTGATCGAAGACATCGACTTGAGTGCCGCAGCACTGCCCCACATGAGCGTGCTTCGCGGCCGCATCTGCGGCGTGCCGTCGCTGCTGTTTCGCGTGAGCTTCACCGGCGAACTGGGATTCGAGGTCAACGTCCCCGCCGACTACGGCGCGTCGGTGTGGGAGGCCATCCATGCGGCAGGTCAGGCGCACGGCATGATCGAATACGGCACGGAAGCCATGCACGTGCTGCGCGCCGAAAAGGGCTACATCATCGTCGGCCAGGATACCGACGGCACGGTCACGCCGGATGATGCGGGCCTGAGCTGGGCAATCGGCAAGAACAAGGCGGATTTCGTCGGCAAACGCGCACTAGAACGCGCCTCGATGAAAGCCCCCGGCCGCAAGCAACTCGTGGGATTGCGAACACGCGACGGTGCCGTCCTCGAGGAGGGAGCGCAGATCGCCCCCAAGGCTGGACAGCAGCCTCCGATGCACCTGATCGGTCACGTGACCTCGTCATATGTGAGCAGTGTATTGGGATATCCCATTGCACTCGGCCTCGTCGCCGGCGGGCGCTCGCGGCTCGGCGAGACGCTGTACGTGCCCATGCCCGGACACGACATCGCGGTCGAAGTCACCGCACCCGTATTCTATGATCCGAGCGGAGCGCGGATAAATGGCTGACCATGTGGCGCGTCGAGCACCGGCGATCCCGGCGGCCCCCTGGCTGCAGCCGCTGCTGCCGGCAACCCGATTGGTACTGCACGGCAACGCAGGCGCTCGCGCACTCGCGCTGCCCGTCTGGGGCGTCCCGTTTGCCGAGGAGCCGTGCCGCGCCAAGGTACAGGGCACGCGCGCGACGTTGTGGCTCGGGCCCGATGAGTACCTGTTGCTGGATTCGGCGCCGGGCCAGCCGGAAGCAGAGGTCGCGGGTGCGCTCGAACGCGCCATGGCCGGTGCCCCGCATGCGCTCGTTGATATCAGCCACCGGCAATTTGCATTCGAAATTCACGGCGTTCACGCACGGGCCATATTGAACGGCGCCTGTCCGCTCGATTTGGACGTGAGCGCGTTCCCGATCGGCATGTGCACACGCACCGTGCTCGCCAAGGCGGACATCGTCTTGTGGCGCATCGCGGATGACGCGTTCCACGTTGAAGCGTGGCGCTCGTTCAGCGGTTACGTCGGCGCTCTGCTCGCGGAAATCGCCGGTGAGTTCTACGCGACCGCAAATTAGATTTCGCTCGACCGGTACGCCGCCCGCGCGAGCCAATCCGGGTTGATGTCCACGCCCCACCCCGGCCCCGAGGGGATGGCGACCCGTCCATCCCGGACCGCGAATGGATCGCCGAGGAAAAGTCCTTCCTGCCACGGGTAATAGTCGGGACCCTCGATCGACAATTCCAGGTATTTACCGGCATTCGGGATCGCACCAAGCAAGTGCATGGTGCAGATCGTGACCAGCGAGAGGTTGGCGCTGTGCGGCGTGCATGGCAGCCCGGCATCGGCCGCCATGCGAACGACGCGCAACGTGCGCGCGATGCCCCCCATGTACATGATGTCCGGTTGCACCACGTCAACCGCCTGCATCTCGATCATGCGCGCCCAGGTGGCGAGATCCCAGTCCTGCTCGCCGCCGGTGACATCGAGATCGAGCGCATCGCGGACTTCTTTGGTTTGCTCGAGCTTCCAGTAGGGGCAGGGTTCTTCGAAGTGATCGATGCCTTCGGACTCGAGCAATCGGCCGATTTCAATCGCGCGTCGCGGGGACAAGCCGCTGTTGGCATCGACGAGTTTTGCCGCGCCGTCTCCCAACGCGCGCGCGACGCACGGTACGATCGCCTCGGTCCGCCCCGGCCATTCGTCGACGTCGCGCCCGCATTCGGCGGCAACCCGCCACTTGAAGGCATCGAAGCCCTTCTCGTCGCGAAGACGCATCAACCGATCGGCCTCGGCCTCGGGCACGATGTCGCGCTTCATGGACGATGCATAAGCGCGCAGGCGCTTCGGCGCACCTCCCAGGAGCGCGACCACGGGCTGATCCGCGAGCTTGCCGCGCAAGTCCCACAGTGCGGTATCCAATCCGGCGATGGCCCGGCAGCGGTAACTGCCGGGATACTTGTGTTCGCGTTCCTCGACCCGGTCAACGAGCGCATCGATATCGAGCGCATTCGCGCCGAGCGCCCACGGGGCGACCTGGCGGTGAAAAACGCTTGCCGTGATATCCGCGTTGTAGGTCGATGTTTGCCCCCAACCGACGTGGCCTTCGTCGGTCGTGAGCCGCACGAAGCAGACGAACTCGTTGGCGAAGGTTTCCAGTTTTGCAATCCTCGTCATGCGAACCTCGAGGGGTGGGCAGCGAGCTTCACAGAAACTTCCTTGCGATCGCGAGCGCCAGCGGGTACGGCGCCGGATCGTCCCGGTTGGTCAGCAGGATCACCGTGAAACGGCGTTCGGGATAGCGCACGATCACGTTGCGAAAGCCGCACGTTTCGCCCGAATGCCAGAGAGTCTCCCCTGTGATGCGCCAGCCGAACCCGTATTGCACTTGGGGATCCTCGGTATCGGTCGATGGGGCGAACGCGCGACGCAGCGATTCGACCCGCAGCAGCCGATCGTCGTACAGGGCGGCGTCCCAGCGCTCGAGATCATCGATCGAGGAGTAGATCCCGCCGTCGCCGAGCACGGCGCTCGTCCGACTCTGGTCGGCGCGCACCCAGGACGGCGCAGCGCCGACATAGCCGAACGCGCGATTGAGGACGGTGGACATCCCTTCCCGATGTGCGACGGTATTGTGCATGTGCAGGGGTTCGAAGATGCGCCGGCGCAGCAGCGTGGCAAAGTCCATTGCCGAGGCGGCCTCGGCGACAAGCGCCAGCAATGCATACCCGCTGTTGCTGTAGCGGTAGCCCGTTCCCGGAGTGAAATACGTGCCATTTTCGGACGCGAGCAGCTCGAGCACATCGGCATCGTGAAGCTGGGATGACCTTTGCGGCGGAATGAGGTCTTCATAGTCGAACAGCCCGGACGTATGCGTGAGAAGGTGGCGCATCGTGATTCCCGCGACTGCCGCCGGTAAGTCCGGCAACCACGTGCGTACTCCCTCATCGAGTGCCAGGCGCCCCTCCTCCACGAGCAGCAGGATGGCGGCCGCGGTAAACTGCTTGCTGAGCGAGGCGAGCCGATAGTTGGTCGACGTGGTCGTGGCGACCCGACGCTCGAGGTCCGAATGCCCATAGACGCGGCGCAAGACAGGCGCGCCGTTCTGAAGTACCAGGAGAGAAGCGCCGGGTACGACACCTTGGTACGCGTCCATCAGCGCGTCGATCTGCGAGTCCGTATGCTGGGATGGAGATATCATGGCGTAGTCGTATGCTATGCGAGTACAGGGGCGCCGGCACCTCACGGCGGGGGATGAATTTCGTTGGACAAACAAAAACTCGAGGCGCTGCAGCGCCGCTATGCGGAGGCCGGCGTCGAAGGCCGCCGCACGCCGCCTTATAGCGGTATTCCAACCTTTCTCGGCCTGCCTGCGGCGGCGAGCGCGGCCGGACTTGATGTCGCCGTGATCGGTCTGCCGACCGACTTGGGAGTCACGAATCGCTCCGGCGCGCGCCTGGGGCCCCGCGCGGTGCGTAATGTCGAGCGAATCGGTCCCTACCACCCCACGCAGAAAAATGTGCCTCAGGCCAGGGTGAAGGCCGCGGACATCGGCGATGTACCATTCCGCAGCCGCTACAGCCTGGAGCAAACCATCGAGGATATCGAGGCGTTCTACCGCGAGCTCGCTCAGCAGCGCGTGCGCCCGCTGTCGGTGGGCGGAGATCATTCGGTGACCTACCCGATCCTCAAGGCGATCGGCCGCGATGAACCGGTCGGACTCGTCCACATCGACGCCCACTGCGACACGATGGGCCCCTTCGACGGCTCCAAATTTCATCACGGTGGACCATTCCGGCTGGCGGTGCTCGACGGCGCGCTCGATCCGGAGCGCACCATCCAGATCGGGATTCGCGGGGCGGCCAACGCCTTCTGGGAGTTCTCCTATGCCTCCGGGATGACGGTGATCGAGATCGAGGAATTCACCGCGCTCGGTGTCGCCGCCGTGGCGCAGCGTGCCCGGGACGTCGTCGGCGACGGTCCGGTATACCTGAGCGTCGATGTGGATGGCTTCGACCCGGCTTACGCGCCCGGCACCGGTACTCCCGAAGTCGGTGGCCTCACGCCGCGCGAGGGATTGGCGCTGTTGCGGGCGCTCACAGGTCTCAACATCTGCGGCGGCGATGTCGTCGAGGTCGCGCCGCAGTACGATCCGACCACCAACACGGCTCAGCTCGCAGCGCAACTGCTGTTCGAGGAGCTTGCGCTCATGGCGGCGACGCCCGGGCTGTGAGGAGAACCCGAATGACCGGTCGCGCCTCCACCCTCTTCGGCCTCCTCTCGTTGTTCGCGTTCGGCGCGATGGCTCACGCGGCGGCGACGCCCGCGGACTCCACGCCGCCACAGCGGCTCGTCCACCGCTTCCTGCGCGTTGAGATCTCCCCGAATGCGACGTTCGTCGCCTCCGTGGAGGGCGATTCGCCCGTCGGCGGATATTATCCGGCCATTCGCGATCTCGTCATCCGGCGCATCGGCGACGGCTCCGCGGTCCGCGTGGAGCTGCCGTGCGGCCGTGTGCCACAGTGCTGGCCGGGTTCGCCGACCTGGAGTCCCGACGGTAGCCGGCTCAGCTTCACCTTGCGCACGCCGGGCAGTCATGCCCGCTCGGTGTATGCGGTGGCACCCGACGGAGGTGGCCTCGTGAAGTCGCTTGACTTCAACGGTACGATCGAAGAACTGCGCTACGGGCCATCCGGCGCTCTCGCGATGTTGGCAACTGCCAATGCGGCGAAAGAGATCGGCGCAACCGAGGCGGGGGCACCCGTGGCGGGGGATCTTGCCGAACCAAGCCCGGCGCAGAGAATTGCCGTTCTCGAGCGTGGGTCGCTGCGCTTCACGTCGCCGCCCGAGTTATTCGTGTACGAATACGACTGGCGCCCCAATGGCGCGGGCTTCGTCGGTACCGCATCGCCCGGTGACGGCGACAACAACTGGTGGACCGCGAAGCTGTATGCGTTTCCCGAGAACGGTTTGAACGCGCGGGTTCTCTACAGCCCGGCGACCGCTCAGCAGCAGCTGGCAACACCGAAGGTGTCGCGTGACGGCCGAACCGTTGCTTTCGTCGTCGGTCTCATGAGCGACTTCGGCTCGACGGGCGGCGATGTCTATACGATACCGGTGGACGGCGGCGGCGCCGTCGATGTGACACCCGGCATGCGAGCCTCGGCGACCGACCTCACCTGGCGCTGCGATGGACACCTGCAAGTGCAACGTCTGGCGGGCGATCAAACACAGTTCGTCGATCTCGGCGACGCTCGTGGCGGCGCCGGGCGCGTTCTGTGGAGCGGTTCGGAATCGTTCGGGAACCGTGCCGGCGAGATCTCCCTGGCCTGTCCTTCGGGTGTGACGGCCACGGAGCACGAGTCTTTCACCATACCGCCGGAGATCGTCACTGGCACGGTCGGCAATTGGCACACGCTGAGCTCTGCCAATGCGGGATTTCGGCTGGCCGCCCACGTTCGAAGCCTTTCATGGAAGAGCGACGGATTCGATGTGCAGGGGTGGCTGCTGCTGCCCGAGCAGGTTGAAGGGAAATTGCCAATGGTGACGATCGTACACGGCGGCCCGGCAGCCGCCGTGCAGCCGGCCTTTGCCGGCCCGGGTCTGCTCCGTTCGTTGCTCGAGCGCGGTTACGCCGCGTTTCTTCCAAATCCCCGCGGCAGTTTCGGTCAGGGCGAGCGCTTCACCTCGGCCAACGTGCGGGATTTTGGCCATGGCGATTTGCGCGACATTCTCGCCGGTATCGATGCCGCCGAAAAGGCTGCGCCCATCGATGCCGAACGGCTCGGCATCACCGGCGGGAGTTACGGGGGCTTCATGACCATGTGGGCGGTGACCCAGACTCAGCGCTTCAAGGCAGCGGTCGCCGCCGCGGGCATCAGCAACTGGCTGTCGTACTATGGTGAGAACGGCATCGACGCGTGGATGTTGCCCTACTTCGGCGCCTCGGCTTACGACGATCCGGCCGTGTACGCGCGCTCTTCACCCATCAACTTCATCCGCAATGTGCGCACGCCGACCTTCTCCTACGTCGGCGAGCGCGACATCGAGTGCCCCGCGGCGCAGACGCAGGAATTCTGGCACGCATTGAAGACGCTCGGTGTTCCGACGGCCGTCATGATCTATCCAGGCGAGGGTCACGGTTTGCGCGATCCGGAGCATTCCGCCGACGCTTTGGCGCGCTCGCTCGGCTGGTTCGATCAATATCTCAAGTGAGGCCCGCGACGCCTCAGATTTGATCCTCGAGCGTGACGTGGACGACCCGGCTCGTGGCTTCGCGCTCGATGGTGAACGCAACCACGGTTCCAGGATCGCTGTCACGCAGACGGGCACGCAGATCCGACAAGGCGATCGAGGACGCCGCGACGCCGTCGACGGCCGTCACGGCATCGCCGACTTGCACGCCCGCCTTGGCCGCCGGTCCGCCCGCAGTCACGTCGGTCACCTTGAATCCGGCGGCACCCGTGTTGATCCACAGCCCCGCCCGGTCGAAGGTTCCGGAATCCGCAACCGGCGCAGGCAAGGGTTTCAGGTACATCAACTGGCGGGCATAGTCGAAAGTCACCACGAACCGCTTGAGGAGGCCGGAACCGACATTGCCCGCATAGTTCGGATCCGCAAACGAGCCCTTCGACTGCGTGGCGAATCCAGCGACGAGATTGCCGATCCTGACGCGACCCAGCATCAGCTCGGTGGCTCGGGTAATGTACGATCGAGACGGGCCGCCGACCCCCCAACCGTCGACGGCAGTGACGGCTTTCGGATTCTTGCGAATGAGATCGTTCGCATCGACGAAGGGCTTGGTTAGCGTCAATTCGACGCGCGACCCGGTGTCGATGTCGAACAGCCCGGGAATGCCTTCGAAGCTTCCGGCGACCTGCGGCAGGTGGCTGTAGAAGACGAATGGTACGGGGGTGCCCAACCCGGACGGATCGAACGCAGCGGGATCGATGAAGGTCAGGGTCTTTTTTCCGTAGTCGATCTGCGTGACGAAGCGGCGCAGAACCTCGAAGCCGATCATGCCCTGCTGCGCGAACCCCTCGACTTGCGGCGCCTGGAAAGGCAACACGGCGATCGTTTGCTTCTCGATGAGCAAATCTCCGATCCGAAAACTCACGCCGCTCGCGAAGCTGGTATCCACCACCTCCTCGCCCGCACCGGCACCGGCTGCCTGGCCCTCGGATTTGACTCCGAGAGCCTTGGCGGTGTCGGGAGTCAGGAGATCGTGACCGCCGCTGTCCACGATGAAGCGGAACGGCCCCTTCCCGTTCACTTTGACTTCGGTATAGATGTGATTGTTCAGGAGCTGGAACGGCACCACCGTTCTGCCCGCCGCATTCAAGATGCGCGCATCGGTCAATTGAGAGCGCGGCGCGGAAAAAGTGTCCTGAGGCTGGGCCGGCAGGAACTTCGCGCTCACCAACGTGATGGTTTGACGGTACTGAGCGCCGGTTCCATCATCGATGAGGAGCTTGCCGGCCAGCAACACGCCGTCGATCCGCCGATAGCCGCTGATGTACACGGTGATGGTCTGCCAACCCTGCGGCTCGACGGTCCGCGCCAGGAGATGAGTCTTCGCATCGAACCACGCTTCGAACGCCTTGCCGCCATCCGGCTTCACCGACAGTACGTCGAAGCGGCGGCCCTCGTCGCTGCGCGAACCGAGTGCAACGACGGCCGCACCGCCTCGATCCGATCGCCACCATCGATTGGCGTTGCGGTAGGCTTCGTTGATCGCCAATTGGCGCGCATCGCCGCCGGCCTGCGGTGTGATCGCCCCGGACAT
This sequence comes from uncultured Gammaproteobacteria bacterium, assembly GCA_963843295.1. Lineage (GTDB taxonomy): Bacteria > Pseudomonadota > Gammaproteobacteria > Steroidobacterales > Steroidobacteraceae > Bog-1198. Next base: position 247,664 of record CAWJJP010000001.1, read on the forward strand.
ATCCCGCATCCACGCTTCGCGGCCGTCGAAACCGCTGGCCGTGCGGGTCAGTCCGATGCTCGAAGTGTCGATGAAGTGCCCCGTGTCCAACTCGTAGGTCGACTGCATCGTTCCGGTCATACCCTGGCCGGCAAACGTAAAGTGAGTCTCGAGCGCAGCCTTGCCCTCCCAACCGCTGCCGCCGCAGGCTGCCTGGTTCGCGGCCAGGATCGCCCCCGCTTCTCCGGCCCATGCGAACCCCGCGGCGAACAGTGCCGTCACGATCGAAAGCAGGCTGAACCGTGTGCGCGTCACCGGTCCTACCGCTGGGCGCTGCGCCAATTGGACGAGGTGTAGAACGGTGCGCTCGCCGCAGGCAGCATGCCGCGGCCCAAAATGTGATCCGCAGCCTTCTCCGCCAGCATGATCGTCGGCGCGTTGAGGTTTCCCGTCGTCACCGATGGCATGATGGAGGAATCCACCACCCGCAGCCCATCGAGTCCGATGACGCGCGTTTCGGGGTCGACCACCGCCATCGGATCCGTCGACAGGCCCATTTTGCACGAACACGAGGGGTGGTAAGCGCTCTCGACCTTGGCACGAATGAAGGCATCGATTTGCTCGTCGGTTTGGACATCGGCGCCGGGCTGAATTTCGCGGCCGCGATACCGATCGAACGCGCGCTGCGCGAAAATTTCGCGCGTCAGGCGAACGCAGGCGCGCATCTCGGTCCAATCGTCCGGCTCGCTCAGATAATTGAATTGGATGCGCGGCTTCTCGAACGGATCGGCGGAGGCCAATCGGACCCAGCCTCGGCTCTTGGAGCGCATCGGTCCGACGTGGGCTTGGAAGCCATGCTCCTGAGCCAGGGTCGATCCATCGTAGGCCACTGCCATCGGCAGGAAATGATATTGAATGTCCGGATAGGCGACGCCTGCGCGACTGCGGATGAAGCCACAGGTCTCGAAATGGTTGGTCGCGCCCAGGCCATCCTTGCGCAGCAGCCAACGGGCGCCGATGAGCGCGCGATTCCAGGGGCTGATCGATGAATACAAGGTGATCGGCTGCTTGCAGGCGACCTGAAAATAGAACTCCAGGTGATCCTGCAGATTCTCGCCGACACCGGGCAAATCGTGCACGATCTCGATGCCGTGAGAACGCAGCTCCGCCGCGGGGCCAACCCCCGACAGTTTCAGCAGCTGCGGTGAATTGATCGGTCCGCCGGAGAGAATCACCTCGGCGTCGACCCGCACCCGGTGGGTCGTGCCGCCCTGGCTGTACTCGACGCCGCGGGCGCGTCGGCCCTCGAAGAGAATGCGCGTTGCCAGAGCATGCGTCACCACCTTGAGATTCGACCGGCGCATCGCAGGACGCAAATAGGCCCGCGAGGCGCTGCAGCGAATCCCGCCCGCAACGGTCATGTCCATGCGGCCGAAACCTTCCTGCTGAAACCCATTGACGTCGGACGAATGCGGGTACCCTGCCTCGCTCGCGGCTGCGAGCCACGCGGTATGCAAGGGGTTGGTCACGCGCCCGTAGCTCGTGCGCAGCTTCCCGCTGCTGCCGCGGTAATCGTCGCCGCCCTCCTCGCGCCTCTCGGCTCGCTTGAAATAGGGCAGCACGTCGCGGTAAGACCAACCCGCCGCACCCTCCTGCGCCCAGCGCTCGAAGTCCTGCGCATTGCCGCGGATGTACACCAGTCCGTTGATCGAGGAGGAGCCCCCCAACACCTTGCCGCGCGGTGTGTGCATGCGCCGGCCGTTCAAATGCGGTTCAGGTTCCGTGTGATAGAACCAGTTGAATTTCGGCATGTTCATGGGAATCGACAATGCCGACGGCATTTGAATGAAAATGGAGCGGTCGGACCCACCGTACTCGAGCAGCAGCACGCGACGCGAGCCATCGGCGCTCAACCGATCGGCGAGCACGCAGCCTGCGGAGCCCGCGCCAATGATGAGGTAATCAGCAGCCTCTTCCGTGGTTTTCATTCGCTCTTCGCCGCGCGGTCCGTCAATAGGGCGCGTCGACGTTGCCCATGGCGACATAGACGCTCTTCAGCTGCGTGTAGTGTTCGATGGCGGCACGGCCGTTTTCGCGGCCGAGCCCGGACATCTTCACGCCGCCGAACGGCAATTCGATCGGCGTGACATTGTAGTGATTGATCCAGCAGGTACCGGCCTGCAGCTGTGCGATCACCCGGTGGGCGCGGGTCAAATCGTTGGTGAACACACCGGCGGCGAGCCCGAACTCGGTGGCGTTCGCGCGCTCGATGACCTCCCGTTCATCGCTGAATTCCAGCACCGACATGACCGGACCGAAAATCTCCTCGCGCACGATCGACATGTCGTCACGGCAGTCATCGAAGACGGTCGGCGCGACGAAGTAGCCCCTGCCGAGATCACCGGTCGTCACCCGATGGCCGCCGATGGCGAGCCTCGCCCCCTCGGCACGGCCGCGCGCGATGTAGCTCAGCACCTTGTGCATGTGCTGTTCGGATATCAGGGGGCCCACTTGCGTCGCCGGGTCCATGGGATCCCCGATGCACATCGCCCGCACCCGCTCGAGCAGGCGATCGAGAAATGCCGCTTTCACCGAGGTGTGGACAAATACCCGCGTGGCGTTCGAACACACCTGGCCGGAGGAATAGAAGTTGCCCAGCAGTGCGCCGGCAACCGCGTTGTCGAGTTTGGCATCCTCGAAAACGATCAGCGGCGACTTGCCGCCGAGCTCGAGCGTCACGTTCTTCAGCGACTGCGCAGCGTCGCTCATCACCGCCTTGCCCGTGCCGACCTCGCCGGTGAGCGATACCTTGCGGATGGCGGGATGCCGCGTGAGCAAGCGGCCGGTTTCGGCAAAGCCCTGCACGACTTGGAAGACCCCGGGCGGTAACCCGGCTTCGAGCAGAATCTCCTGCAGTTTCTCCGCCGTAAAGGGTGTGAGTTCCGCCGGTTTGAAAATCATGGCATTGCCGCACGCGAGCGCCGGCGCCGCCTTCCAGCAGGCGATCTGCAGCGGATAGTTCCAGGCGCCGATTCCTGCCACGACGCCGAGAGGTTCGCGGCGCGTGTAGCCGAACGCTTGAGAGCCCAGATCGATGTGCTCCCCGCTCAGGGATTGGGCAAGGGCCGCAAAGTATTCGAAACAATCCGCGCCCGAGACGACATCCACCACCTGGGTTTCCTGGATGGGCTTGCCCGTGTCGCGCGATTCGAGTTGCGCCAATGGCAGATTGCGCGAGCGCAACAGATCGGCGGCCCGTCGCAATATCCGCGCCCGCTCCGCACCGGTCATCGCGGACCAGATGCGTTGGCCGCGTTGCGCCGCCAGCACCGCCGCATTGACTTGGGCGGCGCCTGCGGCGACGACATAGCCCAGCACCTCTCCGGTTGCCGGGTTGAGCGAAGCGAACCGCTCGCCTGCGGCGGGTGGCGTCACCCGCGGCCGGCTGCCCTCGGCGAGGTGGAGGTCCGCGCTCGCCGGCTCGGGGTTCGCGGCTTCGAGAGCCGCTCGCAGTCGTCCATCGACGAATTCCGTGAGCAGCGCCCGCGCACTCTCGCTGTCCGCCTCGCGCCACCCGGAGAGCGCCGCGCGCAGCCATACGCCGTCGATCATCGCGGCAATCATCGCCGCCAGGTTTTGCGCCTCCTCGGGCGGCAGGAGCTTTTTGAGCGAACTGCGCAGATTCGTCAGCGTGCGGCGCTGATAAACGGACTGCACACGTCTCAGGCTCTTCACTTGAAGTACCTGCCCCCAGAAGGCGAGCCAGGCGCTGCCCGTGCGCTGCTCGAACTCCTCCGGCGCAAGGTTGGCATCGATGACGGCTTGGATGCGCGCGCGCGGCGTACTGACCTGGCGCAGGCGGGCCCGCACATGATCGCCCACGCGCCTGGTCAGGGAGCGGAACGCCGCGTCGAGCAGGCCATCCTTGTCGCCGAAATAATGTGCCACGAGCCCCGGGGAGACGCTCGCCCGGCCGGCGATCTGCGCTAGCGTCGTGCCCAGGTAGCCGAGTTCGGCTAGGCTATCGATGGTGACTTCGATCAGCTGGCATCGCCGCGTTTCCTCCACCGCATCACGCGAGCCTTCCAGCGAGTCCGTTGATTGGGTATTCAATGGGTCATCCTCTGCGACTGGCTGGAGAGATTGATGGACGTGAGCGCGAACTTCCGTCTAAGATAGAAAACGCAGATTATGCGTTATATTTCAATTATTAGGGATGTATTCGTGAGCGCAAATCAAGCCTCGTTAAACGATCATTCAAATCGTCGAAGCGCGCCTCAATCATGCCGCCGCGAAGGAGCCGTGGTCAAGTCCTTGCGCGGGACCGTTGGAGGAGCGATGCGCTGCGCCGCGGCCTTGTTGTTGGGGCTGGCGTCGCTGCACGTCTCCGCGGCCGACACGTCCGCCGATCCACCAAGCTGCCAAACCGTGCGCTTCTCCGATGTGGGATGGACCGACGTAACCGCCACCACGGCGCTGGTGGCGCAATTGGTGCGCAGCATCGGTTATCTCCCGAACATCACGGTGCTGTCGGTGCCCGTGACCTTCGCATCGCTGAAAAATAACGACATCGACGTCTTTCTCGGCAACTGGATGCCTGCCCAAACGGCCGATCGTGCACCATACGACGCCGACGGCTCCGTGGCCGTCATCCGGCCGAACCTGCTGGGCGCGAAATACACCTTGGCGGTTCCCGCCTACACATACGAAGCCGGTCTCAAGGACTTCAACGACATCCGGCGTTTCGGCGCGGCGCTCAACAATTCGATTTACGGCATCGAACCCGGCAATGACGGAAACCGGCTGGTGTTGAAGATGCTCAAGCAGGATCAATTTGGCCTTGGGGATTTCAAATTGATCGAATCGAGCGAACAGGGCATGTTGGCCCAGGTCGAGCGTGCCTACCGCAACAAGCAACCGGTGGTCTTCCTCGCCTGGGAGCCGCATCCGATGAACATGCGGTTCGACCTGAAGTATCTGGCGGGCGGCGATGCGGTGTTCGGGCCAAACTATGGCGGCGCCACGATCTACACCGTGACGCGCAAAGGCTATAGCGCCGAATGTCCCAACATGGGCCGCCTGCTGACCAACCTCACCTTCACGCTGCGGGGCGAGAGTGAAATGATGGCCGCCATCCTGGATCGACATGAGCAACCGGAGATCGCCGCCGCGGAGTGGCTCAAGGCAAACCCCACCGTGACCAAGGCCTGGCTCGAGGGCGTGCGGACCTTCGACGGACGGCCCGCCAACGTGGCGCTGTCGCACACGGCGGCGCCTCGACACGCCGGCGGATTCGAGCAATGGATTGTGGGCCACAAAATTCCCGTCGGCGATGCCATGGCGGTGGTCATCGACACCGTCAAGGCCCACGGCACCTTCCTGTTCGACGGCATTTCCATCGTGATCCGCGGTACCGTTGCCGGAGTGACCGCGATATTGCGCGCCCTGCCCGCAACCGCCTTGATCGTTGCGATCGCGGCGCTCGCGTGGGTGCTGCGGCGCTCTTGGGCGCTCGCGGCATTCGTCGCGTTGGCGCTGCTGTTCATCTTGAACCAGGGCTACTGGTTGGCGACGCTCGAGACCCTCGCGTTGGTGATGGTTGCAACATTGGCCTCCGCCGCCATCGGGGTGCCGCTCGGAATAGCGGCGGCGCACCGGCCGCGGCTATTTGCCGCGATGCGCCCGGTACTCGACCTGATGCAGACACTCCCCACGTTCGTATACCTGATCCCAACCCTGGTGTTGTTCGGACTCGGGGTGGTACCCGGCCTCATTTCCACCGTGATATTCGCCCTACCCGCGCCGATACGCCTCACACATCTCGGGATCTCTTCGGTCCCGCGACCGCTGATCGAGGCGGGTGAAGCGTTCGGCGCCACGCCGATGCAGCTGCTCTGGAAGGTCGAGCTGCCGAGCGCCGCCGCGACCATCATTGCCGGCATCACCCAATGCATCATGCTCAGTCTGTCGATGGTCGTGATCGCAGCGCTGGTGGGCGCCGGCGGCCTCGGGGTTCCGGTGGTGCGTGCGCTCAACTCGGTGCAGGTGGGTATGGGCTTCGAAGCCGGCTTCACCATCGTGCTGCTCGCGATCATCCTCGATCGTATCAGCCGGCCCAAGGAGCGCGAGGTGTCGCGGTGAGCACGGCGATCGAATTTCAGACGGTGGACATTCTCTTCGCGCGGCAACCGGGGCGGGCCGGACGCGCGGCGGTCCGCGACGCTCTGGCAGCCCTCGATGCCGGGGCGGGCCGCGGCGACATCCAGAGCAAGTTCGGCGTCATCGTCGGGGTCGCCGGCGCGAATCTGAGCGTCGCCCGCGGCGAGATTTCCGTGCTGATGGGGCTTTCGGGCTCCGGGAAGTCCACTTTGCTGCGCGCCGCGAACGGCTTGAATCCCGTGACGCGGGGCCACGTGCAAATCCATGACGGCGATGCGAGCATCGACGTGGCGACCTGCGACACGGTGCAACTGCGCCGGGTGCGGCGCGAATGCGTGGCGATGGTATTTCAGCAATTCGGACTGCTCCCGTGGCGTACCGTCCGCGAGAACGTCGGTTTCGGCCTGGAGTTGCGCGGCGAGAGCGCCGCGGCGCGAAGGACCATCGTCGATGAAAAGCTCGAGCTCGTCGGGCTGTCGCAGTGGGCGGAGCGCTACGTGAGCGAGCTGTCCGGCGGCATGCAGCAGCGCGTCGGGCTGGCGCGCGCTTTCGCGACCGACGCCGACATCCTTCTGATGGATGAGCCGTTCTCCGCGCTCGACCCGTTGATCCGAGGCAAGCTGCAGGGGGAGCTCCTGGCGCTGCAGGAGCGCGTCAAGAAGACGATCCTGTTCGTCAGCCACGACCTCGATGAGGCGCTGCGCCTCGGAGATCGGATATCGATCCTGCAGAACGGGCGGATCATTCAGACCGGCACGGCGGAGGACATCGTGCTCGCGCCCGCGGACGACTACGTCGCCGAGTTCGTGCGCCACATGAACCCGCTGGACGTGCTGACCGGCGCGATGATCATGTGGCAGCGGACGCATATGCCGGCGGAGGGCAACACCTTGTGGCTCGACGAGCGCCGCCGCTACCGCCTGTCCCTGAACGGCGCGGACGAGGCCCTCGCCCTGCACGTCGACGGGGTCGAGCAGCCGCTGCGCTCGCTGCAGGATGACGCCTCGCTCGCCGCCATCGAGCCGGGCCTCGCGGTGGTCCCGTCCTCATTTTCCCTGCAATCGATCATCCGCCTGCGCCAGACGACGGGGCACCCGGTGCTGCTCGCCGATGCCGGCAAGATCATCGGCGTGTGCGGCGAGGCCGAGATCATCCGCGCCCTGGCCGGCAGCCGGCATTGAACGGCCGGGCGGAGTCCCGGCGCGGGTTGCCCGGAGTTCGTTTAAATATTATGATGAATATAATATAACTCCGAGCACCCGGCTCTCGCGACTGCAAAACCCTGGGGGACTGCCATGAATCACGACGTCATTATTTCCTGTGCCGTGACCGGCGACGATACGAAGGTCACGAAGAGTCCGCATTGCGCGATCACTCCGGCGGAGATCGCCGCTACCGCGATCGCGGCGGCGCAGGCGGGCGCCGCCATCGTCCACATCCACGTCCGGGAACCGGAGACGGGCGCGTTCAGCATGGAAACCCGCCATTACCGCGAGGTGGTCAAGCGCATTCGCGAGAGCAAGGTCGACGTGATCGTCAATCTGACCTGCGGCATGGGAGGCTACATTGTCGTCGGCGAGCAGGGTTTGAAGGATACCCCCGCGCCGGGCAGCGATTTCGTGACGCAGGAGGAGCGGATGCGGCATGTAATCGATTTGTGCAATGAGGGCCTGTACCGGCCGGACATTGCGACGCTCGATTGCGGAAGCCTCAACTTCGGCGACGGCAACCGCGCCTATGTGTCGACGCCGAACTACCTGCGCCAGGGCGCCGCGATTGCGCGGGATCTCAAGGTCAAACCGGAGCTCGAGGTGTTCGACACCGGTAACCTGTCGTTCGTCAAGCAAATGATCAAGGAAGGACTCCTCGCCGCCCCGACACTGATCCAGCTTTGCATGGGCATCCCGTACGGCGTCCCGGCCGATGTCGGCCATCTGCTCGCGATGGTCAATGCATTGCCGGAGAACTGCAATTGGGGATCGTTCGCCATCAGCCGCATGCAAATGCCCTGGGTGGCGCAGTCCGTTCTGTTGGGCGGCAACGTGCGTGTCGGGCTCGAGGACAACCTCTACCTGAGCAAGGGCGTCTATGCCAGCAACGCGCAACTCGTGGAAAAGGCCCGCACCATCGTCGAAGCCATGGGAGCCCGCGTTCTGACCGCCTCGCAGGCGCGCGAGCGGCTGCAGCTGCATTGAGCGCACACCCCGTGGCCCTTCCTCCGTACCATGCCCGCATCCTGCCGGAGTGGATCGATTACAACGGACACTTGCGCGATGCCTATTACACGGTGATGTTGAGCCATGCCATCGATGAGGTGATGGACCATCTGGGCCTCGACGCCGCTTATCGCGCGCGCACTTCCTGCACGCTGTACACGCTCGAACTGCACATGCACTTCCTGCATGAGGTGAAGGAATCCGACGAGCTGTCGGTCACGACGTCGGTGCTGGATTTCGATCGCAAGCGAATCCATGCCGGCTGCGAATTCCGCTGTCCGGGCATCGGCGGTGCGGTGGCGACCGCCGATGTGATGCTGCTGCACGTGCATCAGGGTGTGAAGCCTTCGAGCGCCGCCTTCCCGCCGGAAGTCGAACGGCTGCTCGCCGATCTGAAGCTCACCCCGGCGGCGCTCGCGGCGTGGGGACCCGGATCGCGGAAAATCGAATTGAAGCGGCGGTGAGTTCGATGCCCCATTTCGACCTTCGGCGACTGATCGCGCCGCGCAGCATCGCGCTGATCGGCGCCGGCGTATGGACCGATGCGGTGGCCGCGGGCAACGCGGCAGTGGGCTATGGCGGGACGATTTGGCGCGTGCATCCGAGCCGCCCCTCGAGCGCCGCCACCACGTACTATCGATCCGTGGCGGAGCTGCCGGGCTCGCCCGACGCCGCTTTCCTTGCGGTGCCGAATCACGAAGCGCCCGCCGTGGCCGGCGCACTCGCCGCGCGCGGTGCCGGCGGGTTCGTGTGTTTCAGCTCGGGCTTCTCCGAGCTGGGAACCGATTCGGGACGGCAGCTGACCGAGGCGCTGCTCGAAAATGCCGGGCGGCTGCCGTTCTTCGGCCCCAACTGCTACGGCTTCGTGAATTTCTTCGATCGGGCGGCATTGCTGCCCGACCAGGTGGTCGGCGCTCACGTCGAGCGCGGGGTTGCCTTCATCTGTCAGAGCGGCACCATCGCGCTCACCTTGAGCTTCAACGAGCGTTCGGTGCCGATCGGCTATCTCTTTTCGGTCGGCAATCAGACCCGGTTGGCGGTCGAGGACCTCATCGAGATTCTCTGCGAGGATCCGCGCGTCACGGCCTTCGGCTTGTACCTCGAAGGGATCAAGGACGCAGACCGGTTCGCGCGAGCCGCGGACATCGCGCGCGCCGCGGGCAAGCCCATCGCCGTGGTCAAGTCCGGGCGCACCGCCGCGGCGGCGCGAACGGCGCACAGCCACACGGGCGCCCTCGCGGGTGCGGACACCGTGTTCGAGGCATTCTGCCGTCAGGCCGGCCTCGCCCGCTGCGATACGCTGGGCACGTTGTGTGAGACGGTCAAGCTATTTCACATGGGCGGCGCCCTTCCCGGCCGTAAGGTGCTGGTGATGGGCGCATCGGGCGGCGACATGGCCATGACGGCCGACGTGGCGCGCACTCTCGATCTCGATTTTGCCGCGATTCCAGCCGAGCCCGCGAACACCTTGCGCGGGCTGTTGACCGACCGTGTGACCATTGCCAACCCGTTCGACATCCACACCTACCTGTGGTTCGACCCGCCGGCCCTCGGCCGCGTGTTTTCCACCGCGATGAGCGCCGGATACGATGCCGTCGGATTCATGCTCGACTTTCCGCCGGAGGACAAAGCCGATAGCGCCGCTTTCGATGCGGCGATCGACGTATTCATCGCCGCTGCGCGAGAGACGCACGCCCGGGCGGCGCTGATCGCCTCGCTCCCGGAAACCATCTGCGAGCGGGTGCGCGGGCGCTGCATGGAAGGCGGCGTGATTCCTCTTCAGGGACAGCGCGAGGCGCTCGAGGCCTTGGCGTTGGCGGGGGCCGTGGGCAGCGCGTGGCGCGCCGGTCCGGGCGTGCAGCTGCTACGCCCGACCGTCCCGCCGTCCGCCGTCCCGGTCACCTTGAGCGAGCACGACGGCAAGACGGCACTGCGGCGCTGCGGGGTTCGCATCCCGCGCGGCGAGATCACGACGCCCGGCGGTGCGGCGCAATGCGCCGCAGCCGTCGGATTTCCGGTCGTCATCAAGGCCGTCGGCTCCCATTTGGAGCACAAGACCGAGGTCGGCGGTGTCGTGTTGAATATCGGCAATGCAGCCGATGCGGCGGCCGCGGCGCTGCGTCTGGAGGCGCTGTCGGATACGCTGTTGGTCGAAGAGATGACCTGCGACGGCGTCGCCGAAATTCTCGTCGGACTCATCGTCGACCCGCAATTCGGCCAGGTTCTGGTGCTCGGCGCCGGCGGGGTGTTCACCGAGTTGCTGGCCGACAGCGTCACGCTGCTGCCGCCGTGGACGCGCGAATCGATCGCAGCGGCGTTGCGGGGTCTGAAGGTCGCGAAGCTCCTGGCGGGATATCGCCGTAAACCTGCGGGCGATCTCGAGTCGCTCATCGATGCGGTGCAGGGCGTCACGCGATACGCCGCCGAGAACGTGGCCACGCTCATCGAAATAGATGTGAATCCCATCATCGTGCGCCCCGCCGGCAAGGGAGCGGTCGCCGTCGATGTGATGATTCGATTGCATAATTCGCCTACAACGTAAGGGGTCCACCATGTCAGACGGAGTCAAGGTCGCAAAGGATGGCAACATACTCGAGGTGACGATCGATCGCCCGAAGGCGAACGCCATCGATCTTGCCACCAGTCGCCGACTGAACGAGGTATTCATCTCGTTTCGCGACGACCCGGCGCTCCGAATTGCAATCATCACCGGCGCCGGTGATCGATTCTTCTCGCCCGGCTGGGATCTCAAGGCTGCCGCAGGCGGCGAGGAGTCCGACGAGGATTGGGGCGTGAGCGGATTCGGCGGGCTCAATTATCCCCGCAATCTCAACAAGCCCATTATTGCGGCGGTGAACGGCATCGCCTGCGGCGGCGGCTTCGAAGTCGTGCTCGGCACCGACATCATCGTCATGGAAGAGCATGCGAAATTCGCCCTGCCGGAAATCAACGTCGGCGTGCTCGCCGATGCCGGCACCATCAAGCTGCGGCGGCGCATCCCGTATCACGTGGCGGTGGAATTTTTATTGACGGGACGCTGGATGGATGCGGCCGAAGCCAAGCATTGGGGGCTCGCGAATCACGTCGTTCCCAAGGGACAGGGGCTCGCCAAAGCACGCGAAATTGCCCGCCAGCTCGCCGAGGGACCGCCGCTGCTCTTTCCAGCCATCAAGCAGCTCCTGCGCCACACCGAAATGGTACCCGAGCACCAGGCCTTCGAACTGCACGACTCGCTCGATGTCGTACAGCAGGTCATCCGGTCCGACGACCTGAAGGAAGGGACGCGGGCGTTCACCGAAAAGCGCAAGCCGCACTGGACGGGCCGATAGTGCCGGCGGCAAGGGCGGCCGATCGGCATGGCGCACTGGAAAGTTGTGCGGTTTGCGTCCATGCTCGGAAAAATGAATGTTCTGCTCGTCGAAGACAATCATGAGGTGAGCCTCATCACCATGGAGTATCTCACGGAGCTCGGCCATTGCGCCGTGGCGGTCACCAATGCGGAATCCGCCGTCGTGCAGCTTGCCGAGCGCAGCTTCGACGCCGTGCTCACCGACGTGAGCTTGCCCGGAATGTCGGGAATCGATCTGGCGAAGGAACTACAAAAGAAATATCCCGATCTTCCGGTGGTGATTTCCTCGGGGTATGGCGCGCTCAACGTGGAGTCCATGCTCGGCCGGCGGCAGCCGAACGTCTTCGTGCTGCCCAAGCCCTTCGACATGCCGACCTTGCAGGGCACGTTGAGCGAGGCGCAGGCGTTCGCGCAGTCGCGCGCCTAGTCGAGTCCTCAGACGACCAGAAGCTCCCCGCTCGACACGGAACGCTGTTCCGGGTTGGCGCACAGCGGGCAGCAGGTCGGCGCCGCACCGATCGTCGCGCTCAGCAAATCCGTGAGCTCGTGCGGATCGTTGTGAAACTCCTCGCTGTACGGTTTGTGCTGACGGACCAGTTCGACCGCCAACGCAAAAGCGGCCGATGGATCGACATCGTCGTCGCAGAAAATCTCGTTATGAATCGGGCACGCTCGCAGCACGTGTGTCTGCAGCGCAATGTCCACCGCGATAGTTTGTTTTTGCTCCATAGCGCGATTCCTCGGCAATGATAGGTCTTATTAGTGGTTTTTGCGACTCTTAATGGTTAGTGGTTTTTGCGACTCTTAATGGCGGCCCGCCCGCGCTTGTTAGTCCTCCACACTCTGGATTTAGTTAAACCCGTATTGCTGCTCCTCGTCTCCATCACGATCACCCGCAATGCGCGTTCCCAAGCCGCGGCCTGCGGTGCCGGTTCCGGCGGGTCATGGGGCGCGAGAGGCGGCTGTTCGGGGCTCGGACTCGGTGGAACGCTTTCGCTCCTGCTGTTCGATCCGATCGTTTCACTGGTCATGGTTGTCCTCTGAAATATTAGATATCTACGGCAGACGTGGGCCGGGCCCACTATGCGAGGAGCAGTCGAGATTTGCGGTCGGTCGAGTACCGCGGCGGATGTAGGATTAATCAGACGAGCAGCTTGTCGAGCGTAATTGGCAGCTCGCGCACACGCACGCCGCTTGCGTGGTAGATGGCGTTGGCGACGGCGGCCACGACGCCGGTAATTCCAATCTCGCCGATGCCGCGCGCGCCCAGCGGATTGATGTAAGGATCATCATCGTCGACCACGTCGACATCGATCACCCCGACGTCGGCATTCGTCGGGACGTGATACTCGGCCAAATTCGCATTCACGATTCGCCCGTACCGCGGATCGAGAACGGACTCCTCCATCAACGCCATGCCGAGGCCCATCACGACGCCGCCGATGAGCTGGCTGCGGCCCGTCTTGGTGTTGAGGAGCTTTCCAACGTCGTAGCGGGCGACCACGCGCGGCACCCGGATGATGCCGAGCTCACGGTCGATGCGCACCTCGGCGAACACCGCGCCGAAGGAATGCATCGAATATCGATTCTTCTCCTCGCCCGGCGCGACCGTGACCCGCGTCTCGAGCTCGCGGCCGCCGTTGCGCTTGAGCAGCGCGGCAACCGGCTCGCGCCGCGACTTTCCGCGGCGGCTGATGGCGGCGCCCTCGATGAGCACTTCATCGGCGGACGCGCCGAAGACCGGGGATGCGCTGTCGGCCATCGCCAGAACCACGAGCTTCTCGCGCAGCGCCGACACCGCTCCAAGCACGGCCGGGGCGACACTCGCCGTGCTTTGCGAGCCGCCGGAAACCGGGGCTTCGGGAAAGCGGCTGTCGCCGAGTTCGAAGCGAACGCGATCCATGGGAAAGCCGAGTGTCTGGGCTGCAACTTGCGTCATGATGGTGTACGTGCCGGTACCCAGATCCTGCGTGCCACTGCTCACGAGCAAGCGCCCGTCCGCCGTGAGCCGAGCGCTCGCGCTGGCGCCCGAGCGCCTCGCCGGATAGGTGGCGGTGGCAACGCCCAACCCCACCCAGTCGGGGCCGGCGCGCGTCGAGCGAGGTTGGGGGTTGCGCGCGGCCCAATCGAACGCCCGGGCGCCGCTCGCATAGCACTCGCGCAAGCGGCGCGAAGACCACGGAAGCCGTTTGTCGGGATCGATGGGCGGCTCGTTGCGAAGGCGCAGCTCGATCGGATCCATTTGGAGCGCATAGGCGAGTTCGTCGACCGCGGATTCGAGCGCGAACGTGCCCGTCGCCTCCCCGGGCGCCCTCTGAAACGTGGGCGTGCCGACATTGAGCTGAACCAGACGGTGCGAGGTCTCGACGTTTTCACCGGCGTACAACATTCGCGTCTGCAGCGCGGAGGGTTCCGTGAAGTCCTCGATCATCGAGGTGTGCGAGCAGACCGCATGCTTGGTTCGCACGAACCGGGCGCCGTGGTCGGCTGCGAGCGTCAGGTGCTGTTCGGTTTGTGGCCGGCCGCCCACCGGGCCGAACATTTGCGGGCGCTCGATCGTCAATTTGACCGCCCGCCCCACTTGGCGCGCCGCCATGGCCGCCAGCAGCACGTGGGACCACGTCGAGCCTTTGCAACCGAACCCGCCGCCCACGTACGGGCACACCACGCGCACCTGCTCTTTTTGGATGCCCAATGTCTTGGCCACCGTCGCCTGACAGCCGGAGACATACTGGGTCGCATCGTAGAGCGTGAGCTGCTCCCCCTGCCATTGAGCTACCGTCGCATGCGGCTCCATGGGGTTGTGGTTCTGCATCGGGGTGGTGTATACGGCGGCAACCTCGACGGCGGATGGAACGCCGTCGGAAGTTCCCCGTTCGCTGTCCGTCGGTTCCTGATTGACGTTCTTCGGAGCGTGCGCGTTCGATCGGGCCTTGAGGAAATCCAATTCAGGCTGCTGCTCGACGTAGCGGATTCTCACTCGGGCCGCCGCAGCCCCCGCCTCGTCGAGCGTCTCGGCGACCACGACGGCGATGGGCTGACGATTGTAGTGGACGGCGTCGTCCTGAAGCAGCGTAAGCACGCGACCTGCCGGCGGATTGACTCCGGCTTGTCCACCGTCGGGGAGCTTCGGCGCATTGAGGTGAGTCATCACCAGCAGCACCCCCGGCATGCGTGCGGCCTCCTCGCTGTCGATCGCCGCAATGCGGCCTTTGGGAATGGTACTGAGAATCATATGCGCATGTGCCATTCCGCCGAGCAGGACGTCGCCGCTGTACGGAGCGCGCCCCTGCACCTTGAGTCTCCCGTCGACGCGATCCACGTCGGCACCGATCAGATCCACCTCGCACCTCCCCTCACCTCACACCTCCCGCTGCGCAGCGGCCTCGGTCAAGGCGCGCACGACCGCGCGCCGTGCGAGTTCGACCTTGAAGGCGTTATGCTTTTGTGGCTGCGCGCCGCGGACGGCTGTGTCGGCGACAGCCTTCCAGATGGAGGAATCGGCCGGCTGGCCGATCGGCCTGCCGGCGAGCATCGCGGTCGCTTCCGCCACGGGCCAGGGCTTGTGGGCCACGCCTCCCATCACCAGACGTGCATCTTTGATCGCACCATCCTCGACGCTCAGGCCGACAGCGACCGCGACCAGTGCAAACGCAAAGCTCGCCCGGTCCCGAATCTTCAGATAGAAGGAGTGCTTCACAAAGCCGCTCGGTGGAAGATCGACGGCAGTGATGATCTCCCCCGGGGCCAAATTCGTATCCAGGTGCGGCTGATCGCCGGGTAACCGCAAAAACTCTTGCAGCGCCAGCTGCCGCGAGCCGCGGCTCGAGCGGATTTGGACTACTGCATCGAGTGCCGTCAGCGCAACGGCCATGTCCGACGGGTTGGTCGCGATACACTGCTCGCTCGCGCCGAGGATTGCATGCTGGCGGTTGAATCCCTCGAGCGCTGCGCACCCGGAGCCCGGCTGACGCTTATTGCACTGCCGGAAACCCGTATCGTAAAAATAGGAGCAGCGCGTCCGCTGCAGCAGATTGCCGCCGGCGGTGGCCATGTTTCGCAGCTGCGGGGAGGCGCCGGCCAGAATCGCCTGCACCAACAGCGGGTAGCGCCCACGTATCAGCGGATGCGTTGCCGTATCGGCGTTGGTGGCGAGCGTCCCGATTCTAACTCCCCCATCCGCCAACTCGTGGATTTGGGCGAGCCCTCCAACCTGGGTTATGTCAACGAGCCGGGTTGGTCCTTCGACTCCGCCTTTCATCAGATCGAGGAGATTGGTGCCGCCGGCAATAAATTGAGAGCCTGGTTGCGCTACCAGGCGCAGGGCCGCGTCGACATCCCGCGGCCTGGCATACGCAAAATCATCCATGCGCCAACCCTTCGCGCACGGCGGCGACGATATTCGGATACGCGCCGCAGCGGCAGATATTTCCGCTCATCCGCTCGCGGATTTCATCGTCGGAGAGCGGAGCGTGAGGATCCCCGCCCTTTCGATGTTCGTTCACCAGGGCCACGGCCGAGCACAGCTGGCCGGGAGTGCAATATCCGCACTGGAACGCGTCGTGCCGAACGAAAGCCGCTTGCATGGGGTGCAGGGGGCCGTCGGCGGCGCTCAAACCCTCCACCGTGACGATGTCATCGTTGACGTGCATGATCGCCAGTGCCAGGCAGGAATTGATCCGTCGGCCATTGATGAGGACGGTGCAGGCACCGCATTGACCGCGATCGCAGCCCTTCTTGGTGCCGGTGAGGCCGAGGTGCTCCCGCAAGGCGTCGAGCAGCGTGAGCCGCGGCTCGATCGATAGTTCGTGCAACTGCTGGTTGATACGCAAGGTAGCGGCGGTCGTTGTCACGCCGTGCGGCGCGGCCGGAGGTGCGGGCACCGTGGCGGCGGCACCCAGTGCCCCGGCGAGGCCTCCGGGCAGGCTCGCCGGCAACGTAACCGCCCCGGCCACCGTGGCGGCGGAGTGCAGAAAATCACGGCGGCTGACCTTGGCGGCGAGCGCCGAATTGCGCCCGGACGGAATCGATGCATCGCTCACGGAGAACTCGCTCTGGTTATCTGCCCCCGTGAAGATGACCACGCGAGTTTCCATCCCGCATTCGGACGCCCGGCAGAACCCCCGTCAGAATGCGCCGATGGGCAGTCGAATCAGAATGCGAGGTACGGCCAGTCCCCGGCGATCGCGGGTGCCAAGGCTCCGACTCCACCATCGACCAGGCTCAACTCATGCTGCGGCAACCGCGAGGTGCCCGCCGCCGCGACTTCACCGGCCACGGCCGCCAACAGCGATCGAATCTCGGTCTGTGATCGGCCAAAGGTGTCACTCAGATCGGAGGACCATGTAAGCGCGCGTGCATCCTCCAACTGGCGATTGAGCCGGCGCAGGTTCGTCTCGTACTCGCCGAGCGCCTGAAGTCGGCTTCGGCTCTTCACCGCGAGCCAGCGGGCCAGCAGCCCGTTGAACACGATGACTCCCAGGGACGTATCCTTCTGATAGCGCAGGTAGGGGTGCGCCTTGAGGCGACCGGATACCGCGCGCGCAATCCGCCAACTGGCGCAGGCACCGCGGATCAACAAGCCATCCTCGGCGGCAGCGCGGGTCGCACTGAGAGCGACGGCGACCGCGCGCACGCGCAATGCCGAGCTTCGCAACTGTCGCAGGCGCGCGACTTCTTGGTCATTCATGTTTGTCCCCTTTGTCCTTTTAGAGCAACACCGATGTCGGGGCTGCGAGTCGTATTGTCCCGGATTTGGGGGGTAAATTCTGTAGGAATATTGCTTAACTCGGTGCGGGTGCCCGATAGCAGAATTATGTTATGAATCAACGGATTAATTTGACATATGCATGCCTGTTTTTGACATATGCCAGCACGATTTCCAACGCTCATTGGCCGCTCGAACGGGGAAGCGGCTCAACCGCCCAGAGGCCGCAGCAGCGCGCGCGAGATGATATGCCGCTGCACTTCGCTCGTGCCCTCCCAAATGCGCTCGATCCGCGCATCGCGCCAGATGCGCTCGAGGGGCAGATCGCTCATGAGACCCATGCCGCCGTGGATTTGCAGGGCCTCGTCGGCCACCATCGCCAGCACTTCGGTGGCCTTCAGCTTGGCCATCGCCATGTCGGCATCGGTGACGGTCTTCTGGTCATGCTTCCAGGCAGCCTCCAGGACCAAGAGCTCCGCGGCGCGCAGTTCGAGCGCCATATCGGCGAGCTTGAAGCTGACGCCCTGAAATTTGCCGATTTGCTGTCCGAACTGCACCCGATCGACCGCCCACTGGGTAGCCAACTCCAATGCACGCTCGGCGCGGCCAAGGCAGGTGGCCGCCACCTGAACGCGAGTGGCGCCCAGCCAGCTGTTGGCGACCTCGAAGCCGCGGTGCAATTCGCCGAGAATGGCGCTCTTCGGCACCCGACAGTTGTTGAACTCCAGGATGCTGTTGGTGTAGCCACGATGCGAGACGTTCTTATAGCCGGGACGCACCTCGAAGCCGGGATGGCCCATGTCGAGCAGGAAAGCCGTTATTTTCTTGCGCGGACCGCGCGTGCTGGCTTCCTCGCCCGAGGCGGCGAACAGGATGACGAAATCCGAATGATCCGCGTGGCTGATGAAGTGCTTCGTGCCGTTGAGGATGAAGTCCCCGCCCGCGGCCACGGCCGAGGTCTTCATGCCCCGCAGATCCGACCCGGCACCGGGCTCGGTCATCGCAAGGCATTCCGTGCGCTCGCCGCGCACGGCCGGCAGCAGATAGCGCTCGCGCTGCTCGCCCTGGCAGGCCAACAAGATGTTCGACGGCCTGCCCACGCAAGACCAATGCAGCGCGTAATTGGTGCGGCCGAGTTCCTTCTCGTATAGAACCCACGAGACCGTATCAAGTCCGGCGCCGCCCACTTCCGCCGGCATGTTCGCGGCGTAGAGTCCAGCATCGATCGCCTTCGCCCTCAGTTGATCGCGCAATGCCGGGCGCAGCACGCCGGTCTCCTCGACCTCTTTTTCGTGCGGATACAATTCGTTCTGCACGAATTCCCGCGTGCTCTTGATGATGAGTTGCTGCTCGTCGTTGAGTGAGAAGTCCATTGCCAAACCCCCTTTAATCCCCGCGTGTGTGTCGACGCCCCGACTTGGCCCAACGGCGCAGCAGATCGAGTTGCAGCCTCAGCTGCTCGATCTGCATCCGCGCCGGCCAATCGCGCGGACTCGTCACCGCGCCCGCGGTCAACCCATTGATGAAAGTAACCATGGAACGCAGCACCTGGTCGCGCACCCCGGGCGGCCACGCCGACCATTCCGGCCAGTGCTCGGCAAAACAGCGGGCGAACAACCGCATGTACTCGCGGTGCACCCAAACGTTGAGCCGCTTGAGTTTGTGGTGCGCGGACACCTGGCCCCAAAATGCCATCCAAAAGGTGCATTCGGCCACGCGCTGGGCATCGATGGCGAGCGCCTCCGACAGCACGTCCAGAAGACTCGCCTCGCCGCTTTCGCGCTCGCGAGTCAGCCGCTCCTCGATGCGCAACAGGATCAGCCGCAGGGCGGCAAGGATGATGTCCTGTTTGGAATCATAATAATGCGCCACCATGCCCGTCGTATATCCCGCCGCGCGCGCGATGCGCGCCACGGTCGCCTGCTCGAACCCGTAGCTCGCCACCACCTGACAGGCGACGTGCGCAATCTCCTCGCGGCGCTTGGCGTGATCGACGATCTTCGGCATCGGGAGCGCTCAGCGCCCGGCCCGGCTGCCGACCGGCTTGCCGGCCTCCTCGGGCACGGGCACCGAGACCTGTGCCTGACGCATCGCCTCGAGCTTGGAGCGCAGTGCCGGGGCCATCGGCGCCGCCTTGGACGCCGTGGTATCGACGTGCAGATGCATCTGCTCCCCGGTCGCAATCATCACGTCGTCGCGTCCACGATAGAGCCGATGGAACAGGTGCAGCCGTTTGTCGTCGATCGCGAGCAGCTGCGTGGTCACATACAGCGGCTCGCTCACCTTCGCCTCGCCCAGATGCCTGACATGGCTCTCGACGGTATAGAACATGCGCCCGCCCTTGCGATACGCCTCATCGACCCCGATGCCCCGGTAGATGGCATCCATGGCCTCGCCGAACAGATGCCCATAGAGGAAATCCGACATGTGTCCGTTGTAGTCCACCCACTCGGGTCTCACGACGCTGTTGAAGCGCGGCAAGGACTGCCCCGCGGCGGCGGCGGACGCCGTGGCGGCGGCATTCCTGGCCGCCGCATCGGCGTAAAGTCGCGTCTCCAGTGCGCGCAACGTCGAGCCGGCGCCGATATCGAACTGGCGCAGAACCTGTTGAATGGCGACGAGGTAATCGTCGCGCAGCCGCTCGAGTTCCCTGATGGAGCGCCCCGCCGCCTGTTGCTGAGTCCCCTCGACCATGCGATCGATCAGTTGTTCGGTGAGCTCCGGCGCTTCGAGCTTGGTCCACGGCCATTTCAATGCGGGTCCGAACTGCGCGAGCATGTGGCGCATTCCGGTCTCGCCGCCCGCGAGGTGATAGATCAGATTGGTACCCATGGCCGCCCAGCGTAGTCCGGGACCGTAGATGATGGATTCATCGAGCTCGCCGGTGGTCGCGACGCCGTCGTTGACCATGTGCAGGATCTCGCGCCAGATCGCCTCCTGCAGCCGGTCGGTCAGGTGGCCCGGCACTTCGCGCCGAACCCGCAACGCGTGCATGCCGATGTAGGTGAAAAACTGCGCCGCCGCCTCGATGGTGGCCGGCGCCGTCTTCGCTCCGCCCACGAGTTCGACCAGCGGCAGCAGATACACCGGGTTGAACGGGTGCGCGACGCAGAAGCGCTCCGGAGCGACCATGTCGCGCTGCAGGTCGGTCGGAGTCAGCCCCGAGGTGCTCGACGCGATGATCACGTCCGCGGCGGCGTCACGGCTCACTTCGGCGAGCATCCGCTGCTTCAATGGCAGCTGCTCGGGAATGTTCTCCTGGATGAAATCGGCACGCTGCGCCATCGTCCGCATGTCGGTGGTGAAGGTGAGCTTGCCCTTCGGCGGCAGGGGTGCAAAGGTGAGCCGCGCGAGCGCGGGCTCGGCATTGGCGACGGCACCGCGTATCCACGTTTCCATTTCCGGCTTGACGTCCGCCGCGATCACATCGACGCCGAAATGCAGCGCTCGTGCAGCCCAACCGCCCCCGATGACGCCGGTGCCCAACAGCCCGAGAGTCTTGACATGGCGCATGAATCAACCTCGCTCGCGAAGAAAATTTTGTTATGTCACCATTATAATATAAAAAATCGGCCGGCGCGGCGAGTCGGATGCCATCGGCTCGCCGGCGGAATGCGCGGGCTATCGGGCGGATGCTTGCGCCGGCGAAACGAAGCTCCTCACGTGCTCGAGCTCGGAGCGTCCGGATTCCGGGTCGGTCGACTTGAGGAGCGCGGCGTAGAATTCCGATGCCTTCGCCGGGTCTGCCGCGGCTTCGGCGGCCATGCCCGCGTGCAGGAGCGCATTGAAGCGGTTCGGGCTGAGTGCGAGCGCGCGCTCGTACTCGGACAGGGCTTCCCGGGGACGGTGAAGCTCGAGCAGCATGTCCGCAAGCATTTCGCGCGCCGGAATGTCGACTTCGCCCTGGCCGACTTTGTCCTGCAGGTCGGCGCTCTCGCGCATGAGCTTCAGGGCTCCGGCCTCATCCTCTTGCGCAAACGCGGCCCAGGCCGACACCTCGCCCTGCTCGATGCGGGCGCTCGTCGAGTCGGCGAGGTACGCCTGCTTGCCGCTGCGCACCTGGTCGGTGAGGGACTGGTAGACGGCCAGATCGGCGCGTGCGCGCGCCGCGTCGCGCAGATGCCCGAGGGCCACGATGCGCGCCCAGTAAGTCAACGTCTGGGTGTCGGGTCGCGCGCCGGCGACCGGTTCGAGCGTCGCAGCGGATCGCCAATCGCGCATTTCCAGCGCGTAAAACGCGGGGAATTTGCTGCGATAGTACGTCATCATGCCGTGCATCGGCGGCGGTGGATTCCCTGGTGCCGCGTCGGTGTGCGTCAGCAGCCCCGCGCTATCCTCGATCAGGCGCCTGGCGCGCTCGTCCTGCCCCATCTGCAGGTAGGCGTAGAGCAGAAAATCATCGGAGTGAAACTGATCCATGCCGTCGCTCTGATGACGGCTCTGCGCGGCCTGCGAGGCCGCCACCGAGGCAAGATTGGCATCGATGTCGGCCTGCCACATGCCGAGCCGCGCAAATATGTGACCCGGCATGTGCACGGCATGCGCCCCGGAGGGTGCAATCTCGCCGTAGTGCCGGGCGGCGGCCAACCCGTCGCGCGCGAGCGCGGGCGTGTCAGTGGCATGAATGATGTAGTGCACGAGCCCCGGATGGTCCGGGTATCGCTTCCACAGCGGATCGAGCACCGCCAGCGCCCTGCGTTCATGGGCAAGGCTGGTGTCGTCCGGCGCCGCGGCGGCGAGCAGCGACAGCGCGTAGAACGCTCCTGCGTCGGCATCGTCGGGATGGCGGCGGTAGAGCGCGCCCATGGCCGCCGAATAGGCATCGATCCGCGCCTGATAGTCGAGCGCGCCCGGCGCATAGAAGCGGCCGAGCGCGGCGATGTAGGCGCGCTCGCGCGCGCTTTTCGCCGCCGGCGCAGCCGCCTTCTGCAACTCGGTCCGGCCGTGAGCCATCGTCCCCTCGTCGGGCCGATCCCAAATCTGGTGAAAGATGCTCATCGCCGTCCCCCAGTGCGCAATGGCACACCCGGGGTCGGTCCTGGCGATGGCCTCGAACTGCCGCTGCGCCTCGTCGTACCAAAAATCATGCAGCAGGGCGACGCCCCGATTGAACGAGGCCTGCACCGAGGGAGAGCAAGAGACCGCGAATGACACCGTTCCGAGCCGCTCCGCGGCCGCTGCGGTCAGTACGGGCGCGATCGGCTGCGCAGCCCTGGGCACTGCGGCCGGGTAGTCCTTGCCGACCAATGCCGCCACCGTCGCCGCAATTTGCGACTGCGTCACGGGCGCCATGTGGCCGCGCTCCCCGAGCGGCGCGGTATCGGGTCCTATCACGGCAATCCAGATATTTTCCGACCCCTTCTCCTCGACGCCGTGTTCCTTCCATTCGGACAGACCGCTTCCGCGGCCGTGGTCCGCCGTGATAATGAAGGTCGTCGCGCCGTGGTATTGAGGGATCGCCTGCATGGTGTCCCACAACTGCTCGACGAAATGATCGAAGCGGTGCGCGCTGTCGAGCACCAGGTCATAGCGACCCTGGTGCGCCCAGTTGTCGGTCTCGCCATAGCCGACGAACAAAACCCGGGGTCGCGCGGATTTCACATAGTCGAGAAGCGGGATTTGCAGGAAGGAGTTCGGCGAATCCTCTTCATCGAACTGCGTCGTGGTGGCGAACAGCTCCCGCAGCAGCGCGTCGCGCGGGGTCTCGTGCTCCTTCTTCGGCAGCTTCCAGCCGGTCTGCATCACCAGCCCGCTGCGCTGCTTGTTGAAAATATCCTCGTACACGCTCCACGTGCCGTAGATCGCCACCTTGCCGTGAAACTCGTCGAACTTGTTGAGCCACTCGAACACCGTGGGCGTCGGGTTCGGGCCGAACTCGTTGCTGTCGATCGCCGGATTCGCGAAGCCGGTGCTCATCTCGTTGTAGCCTGGATAGGAAAACGCCTTGCCGTTGGTCACGTGCGCGACGCTGCCGAGAGTTTGGTTGCCGATCAGTTGGCCGCTCTTCGCCACCGTTCCCCACAGGAAGGGGAACAACAGTTTGCGGCGCTCCTCCGCGCTCGGCCGCCAATACCGGTTGCGCAATTCCTTCTCGGAAAGCCAGCTGCCGCCATTCTTCTCGTTGAGCAGATCCTCCTCGGCGCCCGTGAAGACCTCCTGCCAGCGCAACCCGTCGCTGACGATGAGGACGACGTTCTGCGGGCGGGCGGCGCTCGCTGCAGCGGCGAGCAGCAGCCACAGGGCGCCTGCCGCGAGCACGCGAGCCGGGCTGATTCGCAAATTCGTCATATCCAGATCCTCGATGAGCGCCGTTACTGCTGCAGCAGCACGGCGCAATTGGCGGTCCAACTCAGGTACACCTGGTCGCTCCAATCGATCGTCCATTCCGAGGTGCGCCGGTCGTTCTGGGCAAACACGGTGACCAATTTTCCGGTCTCGGTCTTGATGCGGTAGGTGGAGCGGTTGCCGAGATATCCGAGCTCCCAGACGATTCCCTTGATCTGATTGACGCGATCACCCACCGCCGGCTCCTTGCTCAGGCGAATCTTCTCGGGGCGCAGCGCCACCCATACCCGCTGCCCGCTGCCGAAGCGGCCGAGTTCATCGACGATCAGGTCGCAGCCAGCCTCGGCGCTGCGCACGACCATGTTGCCGGGCTTGGCGTCCTGCACCGTGCCTTCGAACAGATTGGTCGTGCCGATGAAATCGGCGACGAAACGGTTGTGGGGAAACTCGTAGATTTCCGACGGCGTACCGACCTGCACCACCTGCCCGCGGTTCATGACGGCGATGCGGGTCGAGAGGGCCATCGCCTCATCCTGATCATGGGTGACGAAGACGAAGGTGATGCCCACCTGATATTGAATGTTCATGAGCTCGAACTGCGTCTGTTCGCGCAGCTTCTTGTCGAGCGCGCTCAGCGGCTCGTCGAGCAACAGCACCTTGGGGCGGCGAATCAGCGCCCGCGCGAGTGCAACGCGCTGTCGCTGGCCGCCGGAGAGCTGATGCGGTTTGCGCTTCGCCATGGGGCCGAGCTGCACCATGTCGAGCGCCTCGCGGATGCGTTGGGTGCGCACGCCCGACTCGAGTGACATGCGCCGCAGACCGTAGCCGACGTTTTGCTCGACGGTCATGTGCGGAAACAACGCATACGATTGGAACATCATGTTGACCGGCCGTTCGTGCGGCGGCACGCTCGTCATGTCCACATCCTCGATCAGGATGCGGCCGCCGCTGGGGCTGGTGAAGCCCGCCAGCATGCGCAGCAGCGTCGTCTTGCCGCATCCCGAGGCGCCCACGAGTGCGAACATCTCTCCCTTGTAGATGCGCAGATTCACGCTGTCGACCGCGGTGAAGGCGCCGAAGGTCTTATTGACGCCTTCGATGACGATTTGCGGCTTGGCGTCGGGATCGAGCCACGGGCGGTCGGACGTCGATTTCTGCGGCGGCGTCGGCACGCGGGGCTAAAAGTCCGCCGGCGGCGTTGCGCGGCGCCGGTCCGGTGCGAAGAATGGCCGCTCCACGACCCGCGCTCGCGACATTCGACGCTCCCACACGAGTTCTCGGTTCAAGTAGATGTCCGCCCAGATCGTCGAACCCACCCGGAAATACGGGGCATCGACCATAGCAAGGGCGATGTTGCGCTTGCAAGTCGGCGACCACATGGCCGAGCTCACACTGCCGATTTCCCGCTTGCCCTTCTCCCCGTCGTATAGCAGCGCATTATGGGCGGGCTTATTGCCCGCAACGTCCAGGCCGACCAGCCGGCGGCGCGGGCCTCTGAGCCGCTCGGCCAGCAGCGCTCGACGGCCGGTGAAGTGGCCCTTCTCGAAATCGATCAACCAATCGAGCCCAAGCTCCAGCGGCGTACGGTCGCGACCGGTTCGAATCGTCTGTTCGGCGGATACGAAATCGACATGGGGACTCAAGAAGCCCGCTTCGATGCGCGCCATATTGAGGGCCTGCGAGCCGATGGCCCGAATCCCTCGCGATCGTCCGGCCGCCATCAATGCATCCCAGATTTGCTCCGCCGCTTCCGGGCGGCATCCACAGCTCGTAGCCCAAGTCGCCGGTGAACCCGGTACGCGACACCGTCAACGGTTGGGAGCCGCAGGCAAAAAGACCGATCTCGAAAGGCTTCAGCCGCTCGACCCCGTTCAGACCGAGCGACTTCAGCACCGCGCAGGAGGTCGGCCCCTGAACCGCGAGTGCCGCGATCAGTTCGGTGACTTCGCTCACCTCGACGTCGAAGCCGATGGCCGAATCGAGCAGCCAGTCGATTTGTCTTTCCGCCGTACACAATCGGTAGTCGCTCTCGCCCAGGCGAAATACCGTGCCGTCATCGAGCACATGTCCGGAATCGTTGCACCAGACGCAATAGGCCACCCGGTCGGGCTTGAGCTTGGCGAGGTCGCGCGTGACGAGCCGGTTCAAGTAGGGCAAGCGTCCGGTCCCGACACGCGATATTTCACCATCGGCGTCAGATCGTAGAGCGTCGTCGCGTTGCGGATCGCGAAATATTCCTGCTCCACGGTCGTGAACACATCGACGGTGGTATAGCCGGCCCACGCGATGAAGCTCTCCACCTGGCTCAACGCCCGGGCGCGGTCGTGAAACGGGGTCTTCAGCAGGGGTTGGCTGAAGTGCGGCGGCAGGGGACGGGGCGTGCTCATTCAGGCCGCCCGCAGAATCTGCTGTGCCGCGTTGCGGCCGGCGGTGCCCATGACGCCGCCGCCCGGATGGCAGCCGGCGCCGCAGAGAAACAGCCCCGCCAGCGGCGTGTGGTGCTGAGCGGCGCCCGGCACCGGGCGCACCATGAAAAATTGGTCGAAAGCGAGTTCGCCGTGATGCCAGTGGCCGCCGCTGATGCGAAATTCCTGCTCGATGTCGAGCGGGGTCAGCAGTTCGGCGTTCACGATGCTGCTGCGCAAACCCGGTGCATAGGTCTCCAAAGTCGCGATGCACAGCTCCGTGAATCGCTCGCGCTGCGTGAGCCAGCTGTCTCTGAGCGCATAGGGTGCATATTGCACGATGGCCGAGATCACGTGTTTGCCCGCCGGCGCGAGCAGCGGATCATTGACGGTGGGCACCGTGATCTCCATGGCGGGCGCGGATGAATACTCGCCGTACTTCGCGTGGTTGTACGCCCGTTCCAGGTACTGCAGCGACGGGGCGAGCAACAGACGACCGCCGAGGGCGGCGGCGCTCAAACCCGCGAACTGCGGCGCACGATCGAGCGCGAGGTGCAGCTTGGCCGCCAGACCGCGCGCCCGCAGGTGATCGACGCGGCGCACGAAGCCGGTATCCAAATAGCGCGGTCCGAGCAGCTGGAGAAAGGTGGTTTTCGGATCGGCGCTCGAGATCACGGCGCCGGCAGCAATGCGCTCGCCGGATTCGAGTACGACGCCCGCCGCACGATCTGCCTCGACCAGAATACGCGCCACCGGCGCGCCGGTGCGAATCACGGCGCCGGCCGCAGAGGCGGACCCGGCGAGCGCATCGCACAGTGCGCCCACACCGCCTTGGGGTTGCGACAATGCAGCGCCGCCCGCGGCTTCGGCCGCCAGGCGATACAGGAGCGTCAGTACGGTGCCGGGCGAGCGCGGACCGAAGTTCGTACCCAGCACGGCGTCGAAAGCGAGCGCGCCCTGAAGCGCCCGGGACTCGAACTGCTCTTCGAGCAGATCGTGGACGTTCATGCCGCCGATGCGCAGCAATTCGCGCATGTCGCGTCGCCCCAACGTGCGAATACGCCAACCCAAGCCCAACAATGAGAGGGCATCCCTCCAATCAGCGGTGCCCAGGCGCGGCGGCACGCGGGACAGCAGCGGCACCAAGGCCCGCGCGAAGCGTCCCATCTGGGCCGAGTAGCGGCCATAGGCGGTTGCATCCGCGCCTTTGAGATCCGCCCCGATGGCGAGCGGCGCGCCGTCGGCCGGCAACGCCGTGGTCGGCATCGATCGCGCCGCCCACTTCAGGCCGTGCGAGCTCAAGTGCAATTCCTCAACGAGCGCCGCGGGCATGAGATGCACCAGGTGCGCGCAAGCGGACACTCGAAAACCGGGTGCGAATTCTCTGGTGAGTGCCGCCCCGCCGACCTGCCGGTGCGCTTCGAGCACGAGTACCGACCGACCTGCGCGTGCCAGGGTGGCGGCACAAACGAGGCCGTTGTGTCCGCCGCCGATGACGATGCAGTCGAAGCGCGAAGGATTGGGAGACGGCGTCATGTTCAATGAGACCTGCCCAGATCCTTGAGCACCGCCCGCGCGGCGTTGGCACCCGGCGCACCCATGACACCACCGCCCGGATGCGTGCTCGAGCCGCACATGTAGACGCCGCGCACCGGCGAGCGGTATTGCGCGAATCCCGGTATCGGACGATTGAACAGCAGCTGATCCATGGTCAATTCACCCTGGAAGATGTTGCCTTCCGTCAATCCGACTTCGTTCTCGATATCCCACGGCGTGCGGATTTCGGCATGCAGGATCAGCTCCTTGAAGTTCGGGCTGTGCTGCGCGATGGTGTTGATCACCGTATCGCCGAAACCTTGGCGCCTGACCGCGTTCCACTCGCCTTCGGCGAGCTCGTAAGGACAATACTGGACGAACACCGACATATAGTGCTTGCCGTCGGGCACCATGGTCGGATCGATCTGCGAAGGAATCAGCATGTCGATGTAGGGTGCGCGTGACCAGCGACCCTCTTTCCAGTCGTCGTAGGCGCGCTCCATCATGTCGAGCGTGTCGGTGACGTGCATGTCGCCCCGTGTGCACGGCGCGCCTTGCGGAATGGCGGGAAAGCGCGGCAAGCCATCGAGTGCGATATTGAGTTTTCCGGAGGAGCCGCGGATCTTGAAGTTCCTGACGTGCTGCAGGAACTCGGGCGGCAAATCCTTTGCGTCCATCGCCTTCAGGAAGGTGCGCTTGACGTCGAGATTGGAGATCACCAGCCGCGCCCGAATTTCCTCGCCGTTCTCGAGCACCACCCCGGCCGCCCGGCCGCCCTTGACGAGAATCTGCGCAACAGGGGCGGCGCTGCGGATGGTCCCGCCGCTGGCTTCGAAGGACTTGCCGAGCGCGTTGCTGATCGCGCCCATGCCGCCTCGCGCGAAGCCCCATGCGCCGACGGTGTCGTCGATATCCCCCATGTAATGGTGCAGCAGCACGTAGGCCGTGCCCGGCGAGCGCGGGCCCAGTGCCGTGCCGATGATGGAACTGCCGGCGAAATGCGCCTTGACGATCTCGCTCTCGAAATACTCATCAAGGAAATCCGCCGCGCTCATGGTCCAGAAGCGCAGCGTGTCGTACATGCGCTCCTCGCCGAGTCCGTGGAACCGGCGGCCGAGATACAGCAACTCCTCGATGTCGCGCGGCTTGAAGGAGGTCGGGTCGGGCGGTTCGCGCATCAGCAACGGCTTGATGAACTTGCATTGGCGCATCACATCGCGGGAATAGCGATCGTACGCTTCCGCGTCGCGCTTGGAATGGCGGGAAATCTCGCGCCGCAACGCGTCGTGGTTGTCGTACAGCGCCAGGTGTCCCCCGCCCTGCATCATGGTGCAGCCCCCTTCATACGGGATCACCTGCAGCCCATATTTTGGCAGTTCCAGGGTCCGCATGATTTCCGGCCGCAACAGGCTGCACACGTACGAGCAATTCGAGTACGTGAAGTCCTTGTACAGGCGCCGGCTGACCGCCGCTCCGCCGATGAAGGGATTGCGCTCGAGCACCAGCACCTCGAGACCGGCCCGGGCCAGGTAGCAGGCGGCGACCAAGCCGTTATGGCCCGCCCCGACGATGATGGCATCGAGGCGCTTCCGGGATTCCGCCGCGGCGCCGATCAAGCAGGCACTTTGTGCGTGGCCTCGCCCGCCTTCAAGGTGGCATCGACCGCGATTTCGAAGGCCTTGAGAGTATCGGTGAGACACGAGGCATCATGCGCCGCCGACACGAACCAGGGCTCCCGCGAGTCCGGCTCGCACAGCACTCCTTCATCATGCAGAACCTGAGCCATCGCGTCGTAGAAGGAATAATCGCTGCTCTTCCAGGCGCGGTAGTTGCGCGGCGGATCCTTGGCGAAATACAAGCCGCTCATGGACGGATGCCCCACGAAGCTATGCGCGATTCCACGCGCCTGTAGCACGGCCCGCATGCCGTTACGCAGCCGCGTTCCGTACTCGGCGATCCGCTCCAACGCATCGGTCTCATCGAGAATCTCGAGGGTTTTTTCCGCGGCGGCGAGCGAGACCGAATGCGCCGTATAGGTCCCGCCGTGAGCAACCCCGCGCCCGATCTTGCGCATGATCTGCTCGCGGCCGGCGAGCACGGAGATCGGATAGCCGTTGCCGAGCGCCTTGGCAAAGGTGCAAAGATCGGCCTTGATACCGTACAGCTCCTGCACGCCGCCGCGGGCCACGCGAAAGCCGGTCTTGACCTCATCGATGAGGAGCACCACGCCATGCTTGTCGCACAGGGCACGTGCGACGCGCAGATACTCGGGTTCGGCCGCGATGCCGAGACAGTTACCCATGATCGGCTCGATCAGCATGCAGGCAACCCGGTTCGCGTGGCGTTTGAAGACGTCTTCCAGCTGATTCGCATCGTTGGCCTGCACGAAGTGCGCGAAACTCCGGGTGCTCACCGGCACCCCTTCGCTGTAGGGCTTCACTTCCGGCTCGCCGACCTGCGACCATTTGTCCATCGGCGTGAACCACATCGCCGCGTCGAACAACCCGTGGTAGCTGCCCTCGAGAATCACATAATCATCCTTGCCGGTGTACGCCCGCGCCAGACGCAGACCCGCCATGACGGCCTCGGTTCCCGAATTGGAGAAACGCACCAGTTCGGCCGCGGGTACCATCTTGGAGATCCGGTCGGCGACCTTCAGTTCGCGCTCGGTGGACAGGGCGAACACCCCGCCCACCTCCATGCCTTCGCGTGCCGCCGCATCGACGCGCTCGTCCGCATACCCGAGGATCGCGGGGCCGTATCCCATGCGATAGTCGACATACACGTTGTCGTCAAGATCGACAATGCGCGCGCCCTTGCCGTGCTTCACGTAGATCGTCCGCTCCTCGCCCCAATAGCGGAAATTGGAAGCAACCCCGAGCGGCAGGCGCTTGAGAGCACGCCGAAAATGCGCGTTGTTATTGGTCAGTTTTCTGGGCATGACGTCCCCTTTGAGGTTTGTGATGTTCGTCGGTGCGGCCGTGCACGTGAACTTCTCTGCTATGCGCTAAGTTTATATGACTATATAAATAAATGCATTATCGGCGCGCTGGGAGCGTTGCAAAAAAAGGCGACCAAGGCCAGGCATCGCACTAATTGGCTAAAAAACGCCGCTTGTTGCGCCGCGCCTTGCCAAGGCGCGGGGCTTCGGCGTAAATTAAACAACCATATAATCGTGACGGAGAACAGCGATGAACACCGTGCCCGCCGCGAGACTCGACAGCGAAGCCGGCCTTCCCTCTCCGCATGCTCTTCCGGCGTGGGTCTACAGTCATCCGGACTTGATGCGTCTTGAGATCGAGCGGGTGCTGATGCCGAGTTGGCAAATCGTCTGCCACGTCAACAACATCCCCCGCAGCGGCGATTATCAAACGTTCGACCTGGGTCCCGAGAGCGTCCTCGTACTGCGCGATCGGGACGGCTCGATTCGCGGGTTCCACAATGTGTGCCGCCACCGCGGCGCACGGCTCCTCGACGGATCGGGCACCTGTCCGGCGACCATTACCTGCCCGTATCACGGTTGGAGCTATCGCCAGGATGGCGCCTTGGTCGGCGTCCCGATGCGCGACAGCTTTCCGGCTCTCGATCGTGCCGAGCACAGTTTGCGTCCCGTGCGCGTCGACACGGCGCTTGGATTTGTGTTCGTGTGTCTCGCCGGCGACCCGCCGCCGGTGGCCGGCACCTGGGGCAAGCTCGCCGAGGAACTCGCGCCCTATCGCCTCGAGGAAATGATCCCGCTCGCGCCGATTTCCACCGACGTCTGGAACGTCGACTGGAAAATCGCGATGGACAATTATCTCGAGTCCTACCATGTACCCATCGGCCACCCCGGCCTGTACCGCATGTTCACGCCGGACTATGACGATCAGCTATCCGTACCCGGCGTCGCGCGCGGGGTGAGTTGGATGCGTGAGCAGTTGTCGTCGCGCTGGTCGGAGGCCCGGTATCAAAACCTCATCGGCCATGCCGCCACGCATCTGCCCGAGCCGCTGCGCCGTTGCTGGCGCTTCTACAGCGCGCTGCCGAACCTCGGCATCGATGTGTTTCCGGACCAGATGGATTTCTTTCAACTGTTGCCGGGAGGACCCGGCAAATGCATCGTGCGCGGCACGACGTTCGGTCTTCCTGGAAGCAGCAGGGAATTGCGCGCGGCGCGGTTCTTGAGCAATCGCATCAATACCCAGGTCAACAACGAGGACAAGTGGCTGTGCCAGCGCGTGCAGCGGGGGCTCGGCTCGAGCAGCTACAAACCGGGCCCGCTGTCGCGCCTGGAAGTGTTCATGCACGAATTCCACAACCTGCTGCGCGCGCGGATTCCCGAATTTCGCTTGGAGCAGGCGCCGAAACAATTCGCTTAGCCGGGACGCCGCTTCAAGTAATAGGCAAGGTGTCCACTATAACTAATTGTTTTATGATCATTAATCTCCCAGATTAATCCAAGCCGATTTGGTCTGCGTATAGGAGATCAAGCTCTCGACGCACTTGTCCCGGCCCTGCCCCGATTGCTTGTAGCCACCAAACGGTTGGGTCATGTCGCCGTGATCGAAGCAGTTCACCCAGATGACGCCGGCCTCCAGATCTCGCACCGTCTTGTGCGCCACCGTCAGGTCGCGCGTCCACACCGAGGCCGCGAGTCCGTAGATCGAGTCATTCGCCACGGCAAGTGCCTCGCCAATGCCGTCGATCTCGATCGCCGCCGCCACCGGTCCAAAGATCTCCTCCTGAGCGATGGTCATGCGGTTGTTCACGCCTGAGAACAGCGTCGGATTGACGTAGGCGCCGGGCAGATCCGGCGTCGTGCCGCCAAATTCCAGCCGCGCACCTTCGCTCTTGCCGCGATTGATGTAATTCATGACGCGCGAGCGGTGCGATGCCGTAACCAGCGGACCCAAGTTGGTCGAGGGATCGAGCGGGTCGCCGGCGCGGTATGCAGACTTCCCCCTCTCGATGAATCGGGCGATGAATTCCTTGGCAATCGGGCGATCGATCAGTAGTCTCGAGCCTGCGTTGCAAACCTCGCCCATGTTGCCGTAAATGCCGTTGATGGCGTAGGTCACGGCGACGTCGATGTCCGGCAAATCGGCCAGAAAGATCTGCGGAGTCTTGCCGCCGCACTCCAACGCCACACGCTTCATATTCGACTGACCGGCATAAATGAGCATCTGCTTGCCGATTTCAGTCGATCCGGTGAAGGCAATCTTGGCGACATCCATATGCAGCGCAAGCGCTGCGCCGGCGGTCTCGCCGAGGCCATTGACCACGTTGAACACGCCGGGCGGCCCGCCCGCCTCGACGAACAACTGCGCCATGAGCAACGCGGACAGCGGCGACTGCTCTGCGGGTTTCAAGACCACTGAATTGCCGGCCGCCAGGGCCGGAGCCACCTTCCAGGCAGCCATCAATAGCGGATAATTCCACGGAACGATGCAGCCGACGACGCCGAGCGGCTCGCGCAGGATGTAATGAAAGGCGTCCGCCGCGGTCGCCGTGACCATGCCGTCGATCTTGTCGATGAGTTCGCCGAAGTAGGCGAAATTCTTCGCCGCCGCGGGCACGTCGATGTTCACCATGTCATTGATCGGCTTGCCCATGCACAGCGTGTCGAGCAGCGAAAAGCGCTCCGTATTCTCCTCGATCAGGCGGCTGAAGGAGGCCAACACCGCCATCCGGTCGCGGGGAGCTTTGCGGCTCCACACTCTCGAGTAAAAGGTGCGCTTGGCGGCGGCTACCGCGCGATCGATGTCCTCGCTCATGCCCGCACTCACGTCACAAAGCGCTGCCCCGGTCGCCGGGTTGATCACCGTGAATCGGCCCTTCGCCGCCGAGTCGACGAAGTCGCCGTCGATGAAGTGACGTGTTTCGAAGCGTGCGCTCGAAGCGCGTGCGTGCCAGTCGTTGGTCTTCAAAGCAGCCAGAGTCATGCGCAATTCTCCCGATAAATGGTTACGCGACGGCGCAGTATAGTGAATTCATCTAAGAATCGGTCGGCGGCCGATCGAGCGCAAGCACGGGGACGCGTGTCTGCAACTCGCGCCGAAACCAGGCGAGAGCCGGTGGAACCGGGACACGCGCGGCGGCCTGATAGCCGAAATCGACCATTCCCGTCTGTACGGATTCGGCGATTGCGCGCGCGCTGCGGCGCGACAGCGGCCTGAGGCGGGAGGCCACATATTGCAGCGCGCGCCCGCTCGCGCCGACCGCACACAAGGTGAAGTCGAGCCGCCGAAGGAGGCTGCGCCCCGGGCCGGTCGGTAGAACTTGCAAGATCGACACCCCGTCGGGGCGCGATTGCAGCAATTGATTCGGAGCGATGAATCGCTCCTGCCATGCGGCGTGCCCGCCCGAGCCCGCGAGGGACAAATAGCGCTTGGAACTCCAGGTCGGCGCCCCTGTCACCGGCCGGAATGTCCACGCGATCGATTCGGCCGAGGGGGCCGGCGTGCCGTCGAGCGCTGCGATCTCGAGCCATTGCTCGACGAGCACCTTCCAATCGGCCGCGACGGAGAACTGTGCTGCCGGGCCGAGCGGCGTCAGTGCCTGCAGCGTCGTCAGCAGAGCGGTGGCGGGCACCATCGAGCTTGCACGCGCCGTCTGCGGGGACCTGACGAACAGCAGCCCACCGGTTGCCTGCAGCTCGAGGACGCCCAAATCGAAGCGGCTGCCCGCATCGGCGCGGCGCCCGTCCAGGGTGAATTTGAGGTCGTGGAGCCTGCAGTGGATGGTGCCGCTTTCGAATCGACCGCCACCGTCGCCCACCAGCGCGTGCGGCTGCTGAGGACAGCTGTTGCGCAACGCATGGATCCTGCCGGCGGAGTCCCGCACGAGCAACGCGCGCTCCGCGCCGATGTCGGCCGCCAAATAGTCTCCCACGCGTGGGAGCTGCGATTCGTGGCCCACTATCTGCGCCGCGCCCTGAAACAAGCGGTCGCGCTCCATCGTGGAGGCGAACGAATTGCAGTAAGCCCAGCCCGCAATTCGATTCACGGCGGCGGCACCATCCCCCCCGCGCGCAGCCGATGGGAACTGCCCTGGAAAGATCGAGCGCAGATACGCCATGCAGCGGCGCTTCGCGGCCTGCCGGTCGATGTTGCCCTCGCTTTGAAAGGCAAAGTCCTGCCACAGCATTTCGAGCACCCCGATGAGACCGAGAGCGATTCCTCCGGGATCGAGGTGAGGCTGGTGCGTCTCCTCGATCAGCCGCCCGATGAGTTCGCGCACCAAGGCCGCAAAGCTCTCATCCTTCTGTCCGCAAATGTCGTAGTATTCCTGCCGCGAGCTGGCTTCGCCCCAAAACGCGTACCACACGGAGACTTTGCGGGGACTGGCGATTTCGGGGTCGAGATAAAGATCCACCATCATCTCGAGGGCCGCGACGGGCTTCGACTTGAGCTTGGAGACGGGTATCAACACCTGCTCCTCGAATTCAGCCGCGAGGAATTGCAGGGAGGCGACCAGCATCGCAGCTTTGGACTCGAAGTAGAATCGGACGATGCCGGGAGACATTTTCGCGATCGCCACCACCTTTTCCACCGTCGTGCGCGACGGGCCGTAGATGTGCAAGGCCGAAATGCATGCATCGATCAGACGCTGGCGTTGCCGGCTGTGGCCGTTGCGCGCGCGCGGTGCCCGCCGGACGGGGACGGCCTTTTTTTTGCGCGGGCTCACGCTAGGGAAGGATCCATATGAATGATGCGGCGGCGGATACGGAGCTGCGCCCCGCGGTGCACGGCAGGACGCGGGGCGAGTGGCTCGAGCAGCACGGGAAGTGGCTCATCATCCTGCCGCCCATGCTGTACCTTCTCGTGTTCTTCCTCATTCCGTTCGCGTTCGCCTTGGTCATCAGCTTTGCGGATACCGCGGTGCACGTCCCGCCGTTCACCGACATTCTATCCGTGGGTCCGGATTGGCACATCCACCTCACGCTGAATCTCGGCAACTTCCAGTATCTGTTCACCGACGAAGTGTACGGGCTATCCTACGTCTATTCGCTGAAGACGGCCTTCTTCTCGACCCTCATCTGCCTGGGATTGGGCTATCCAATGGCCTATGCCATTGCCCGCACGTCGAAGAGCACTCAAAGCGTGCTGCTGCTGGTCATCATCTTACCGTTTTGGACTTCGTTCCTGCTGCGCGTCTATGCACTCGAGGGGATCATCCGGGAGACCGGCTTGCTCAACTCGGCGCTGCTGTGGCTGGGAGTCATCCACCATCCGTTGCAGATCATGCGCACCACCCTGGCGGTGTATCTCGGCATCATTTATTCGTATCTGCCGTTCATGGTGCTGCCGCTGTTCGCCACGCTCGAGAAGCTCGACCATTCCCTGCTCGAGGCGGCGGCCGACCTCGGCAGCCCGCCGTGGCGAACCTTCATCGACATCACGCTGCCCTTGTCGATGCCGGGCGTCATCGCCGGTTCCATGCTGGTGTTCATTCCGGCGATCGGGGAGTTCGTGATCCCGACACTGTTGGGCGGGCCCGACAACCTGATGATCGGGCGGGTGCTGTGGGACGAGTTCTTCGGCAATCGCGACTGGCCGGTCGCATCGGCGGTGGCCATCGCCTTTCTGGTGCTGCTCGTGGGGCCGATCGCACTGTATCAGCACTACAGCACCAAGCAGCTCGAAGCGTAGCGCATGCAAGATCGCGCCTCACCGTTCCTCATCACCGTACTGGCCATCGGCATCGCCATCCTGTACATCCCGATCCTGGTTCTGATCGGCTACTCGTTCAACGCATCGGCCCTGGTGAGCGTCTGGGGGGGATTCTCCACGCACTGGTATGCGCAGCTGCTGCACAACGATCAGATTCTCGATGCGGCCTGGTTGTCCCTGAAAATAGGCGTCGTCGTCTCCACCGGCTCGGTGATCCTCGGTACCCTGGCGGCCGTCTCGCTCGTACGATTCAAGAACTTTCGCGGCCGCCTGCTGCTGACCGGCATGGTGAACGCGCCCCTGGTGATGCCGGAAATCATCACCGGCATCACGCAACTGCTGTTGTTCATTTCGATGCTGAATCTGCTCTCCTGGCCGCACCGCGGCTTCACGACCATCGTCATCGCGCACATTGCCTTCTGCACGGCGTATGCCACGATAACGATCCAATCGCGCCTGCAGTCAGCGGACCGGTCCCTCGAGGAGGCCGCCATGGACCTGGGTTCGGGACCCGTGCGCGCCTTCGTGGATACCACCCTGCCGATCATCGCACCGGCCCTCGCCTCGAGCTGGCTGCTGAGCTTCACGCTCTCGCTCGATGATTTGGTGATCTCGAGCTTCGTCTCCGGGCCGGGCGCGAGCACGCTGCCGATGGTGATATTCTCGAAGGTGAAGCTCGGCGTCACGCCGGACGTCAACGCGCTCGCGAGCCTGATCATCTGCCTGGTCGGGATCTGCGTCGTGTTTGCCGGCTATCTCATGCGCCGCGCCGAGCGCCAGCGTCTGCTCGATGCCCAGTTGGCCGAGCGATAGGAGCCTGCCTGGAATTGCCGCCGTCGCGGGCACGCCGAATGCTCAGACAGGCTCCGGACCCTCCGTGACGAAACGCGGGTCGTGCGGGGGGCGCGTGAAGATCGTGCGCACCAGCGGCTCAAAGGTGGCGATCGGCTCCCAGGGGAAGTTTGGATCGAAGGAGTTCTGGTCCCAGTTTGCGCAGAAGTCCAGGCAATCCCGATACCACGGGTGGTTGTGAAATCTCTCGCGACCGTTGCGATTGCCTCCCAGATGATGGGCGTAGTAGTAGCTCTGAAAGAGCCCATGGTGTTCGATGATCCACGTCACCTTGGGCCGGACATAGGGCCGCAGGATGCCGGCGGCGATCTCGGCGTGATTGTAGGGTGCCAGATCATCGCCGATGTCGTGAACGAGCACCGCCACCACCATCTCGTCATCGGCGCCGTCCCTCAGGGCACGCGTGGCAGCCTGCAGAGAATGATCGAGCCGGCTCACCGGATAGCCGCCGAGGGAGTGCTTCAGTTCATCGAGCGCGGCGAGAATTCGATCCGGCAATCGCTGCACGTAGTCGCGTTCGTAGCGCTCCAAGAGCTCGTAGTCCTCGCGCGTGCCGTCCTGCATCCGGGTGAAGCCCACGACCCGGCCCGCGTGTGATTCCTTTGTGCCCGCCAAGATGATGTCCTCGCCGTTCTCCAGATCCCGCGCCGTCATTTCGCCGTCTTGATCCGTGTCCAGGCGCGCGTGCGAATACGCTCCGTCGCGGCATTCACCTCGGCGGACTTGTACAGCCTGGACTCGATTTCCGGCGTCGGATAGAGCGTCACGTCGGCAAGAATACGCGGATCGACCAGCGGCCGCGAGGCGATGTTGTCATTGCCGTAATATATTGCGTTGGTGATTTCCGCAATCACGTCGGGGCGCAGGATGAAATTGATGAATTGATAGGCTGCCTGCGGATGCGGGGCGCCGGCCGGGATGAGCAGCGACGAGAACGTCTCATTCGCGCCTTCCTTGGGCACGGTGAAGGCGAGATTGACTTCCACCCCCGCCGCTTTTGCGCGCGCGTGCGACTGGGCATAGTCGCTCGACCACGACATCGCCACGCATACCTCCTTGTTGGCCAGGCCGTTCAGGTACTCGGAGGAATCGAACGAGCGGATGTAGGGGCGGACCTTGAGGAGGAGATTCTCCGCCGCCTTGAAATCCTCGCGTTTCACGGTATTCGGATCCAGCCCCAGGTATTTCAATGCCAGCTGTATCGTGTCCTCCGCCGAATCCAGGAACGTCACGCCGCAATCGGCGAACTTGGCGACGACCTCCGGATTGAACAGCATGTCGAGGCTGTCGACCGGCGCATCGGGCATGCGTGCCTTGACCATGTCGACGTTGTAGGCAAACCCGTTGATGGAATGCAGATACGGCACCGCATGGGCGTTGTCCGGGTCATACGCCGCCTGAATTGCCAGGATACGCGGATCGAGATTCTTCCAGTTCGGGAGCTTCGACTTGTCCAGCGCCTCGTAGACGCCCGCCTTGATTTCCCGGCTGAAGAAATCGGTCGATGCGCTCACGACGTCGTAACCCGAACTGCCCGCCATGAGGCGCGCTTCCATGGTCTCCTCGGCATCGTATACGTCGTAGGTCACCTTGATGCCGGTGAGCCGCTCGAATTTCGCAATGGTGTCGGGACCGATGAAATCGGTCCAGTTGTAGATGTACAGCCGCTTCTCCTCGGCGGCTGCTGCGTGCGTGGCGAGCGCGCCGATCAGGAAGAGACCACATAGCATGGTTCGCGTGAGCTGAAAGCGGCTGCGTCGCATCGAGTTAGTTTACCATTGCAGCCCCGGCCCGATCGCACCACGCGGTCGTCAAGGCCGATGCGGCGGATGAAACCGAATGGAGGGGATGTGGTGCGTGAGCTTTGCCGTTTCTGCGTTGCATCCGCCGGCGCCTGTTTGCTCGCAGCCCTCCTGCCTGCGGCCGCCGCGCCGGCCGCGGCCGCGAAGACGGGCGCCGGCACCGCGCAAACCACGGCGCCGCGGGCGCGCGATCTCGGGGTCCCGTTCGACGGCGTCCCTGGTCCCCTCAATGCGATTACCGACGTGGCCGGCGTGCTCGTCGGGCATACGACGTTGATTTCGGGATCGGGCAAACTCATCGTCGGTGAGGGTCCGGTTCGCACCGGGGTCACGGCCGTGTTGCCGCGCGGCCGCGAGTCGCTGTCGAACGCCGTGTTCGCAGGCTGGTTCGCGCAAAACGGCAACGGCGAAATGACCGGCACCGCCTGGGTGGAGGAGTCCGGTTTCCTCGAGGGCCCCGTCATGATCACCAACACTCACAGCGTGGGGGTCGTTCGCGACGCCACGATTCAATGGCGGGTCGCGCACGGCGCCGCCGACACCACCGGCTATTGGTGGTCGCTTCCGGTGGTCGCCGAAACATGGGACGGCTGGCTGAACGACATCAACGGCTTTCACGTCAAGCCGGAGCACGCGTTCGCGGCTCTCGATTCGGCGCATGCGGGCGCCGTGGAAGAAGGCAGTGTGGGAGGCGGAACCGGAATGATCTGCAACGGCTACAAAGGCGGCATCGGCACCGCATCACGCAGGCTCGAGGCCAAGGATGGCGGGTACATGGTCGGGGTGCTCGTGCAATGCAATTACGGAACACGCGACAATCTGCGCATCGCCGGCATCAACGTCGGCCGCGAAATCCCCGCCCCCGAACCGTATGCGTTCATCCCATCGGACATCGCCGAGCGCGGCTCCATCATCGTCGTCGTTGCCACCGACGCGCCGCTGTTGCCGCACCAGCTCAAACGACTGGCGCGCCGCGTCACTCTCGGGTTGGGCCGCAACGGCAGTATTTCGGGCAATGGCTCGGGCGATATCTTCATCGCGTTTTCGACCGCGAACTCCGGCGCGGCGATCGAAGGGAAAGTCGTCGATCTCAGGATGCTGCCGAATGACTCCTTAGACCCCGTTTTCCGGGCGACCGTCGAGTCGACCGAAGAAGCGATTGTCAATGCCATGGTGGCGGCGCACGACATGGTGGGCGTGGACGACCATCGCGTGATCGCACTTCCGCACGCCGAGCTTCGCGCCGTGCTCGGAAAATACCACCGGCTCACGCATTGAACATCGCTTCAGCCCGCGGCGACACCGCGACTGAGAGGTGGGTGCTCGCTTGCCAATACCTCCTCGAGCGCTGCCGTGAGCAGTGCGAGGGCCTCATCCACGTCCGCCGTCCGGATCAGCAGCGGCGGCATGAAGCGTAGGGTGCTCTGCCCACAGGCCAGCAAAATCAGGCCGTGATGGAAGGCCCGCGTGATCAACGCATCGCAGAGCTTCTTCGCCGGTGTCTTGCTGATCCTGTCGGTCACCAACTCCATACCGATCATCAATCCCTTGCCGCGCACCTCGCCGATCACCGGATATCGGTCGGCCAGCGTGCGCAGTTTCTTCATGAAGTAGTCGCCGACTTTCGCCGCGTTTGCACAGTATTCACGCTCGACCAGATCGAGGGTCGCGAGCGCCGCCGCACAACACAAGGGATTTCCACCGTAGGTATTGCCGTGCGCTCCGCGCGACCACTTCTGCATGATGCTGCGCTTCGCGACCATCATGCCGATGGGCATGCCCGATCCCAGGCCCTTGGCCAGGGTCATGATGTCCGGCTCGACACCCCAGTGCTCGGCGGCGAACATCTTCCCGGTTCGCCCTATCCCGGATTGGACCTCATCGAATATCAGCAGAATTCCGTGCCGATCGCACAGTTGGCGCAAACCGGAAAGAAACCCATCCGGCGGCACGAGATAACCGCCCTCCCCCTGAATCGGCTCGACCAGGATGCCGGCCACTTCGCCCGCCGGCACGTTGTGGACGAACAATACCTCCTCGATGTAGCTGAGCACGGCGCGCCCCTGATCCGGGCCCGCGAACAGCGGCCGATAGTTATTCGGATAAGGAACGTGCGTGACACCGGCCATGGTCGGGAAGAAGCC
Source organism: uncultured Gammaproteobacteria bacterium (assembly GCA_963843295.1). Lineage (GTDB taxonomy): Bacteria > Pseudomonadota > Gammaproteobacteria > Steroidobacterales > Steroidobacteraceae > Bog-1198. The sequence continues at coordinate 288,749 of CAWJJP010000001.1, forward strand.
CTTCTGTTGCGTGTACTTGCTCGACGTGAAGGCGAGCGATCCCATCGTTCTGCCATGGAAGCCGCCGAGAAAGCCAATGAAGCGGCCGCGTCCCGTCACGTAGCGCGCCAGCTTGAGCGCCGCTTCGACACTTTCGGTTCCCGATTGGGCGAAGAAGCTCATCACCGGCACCTTCATCGGCGACAGCTCGTCCATGCGCTCCGCGAGACGCACCTGGCCTTCGTGCCAGTAATCGGACGATATATGGATGAACCGATCCGCCGCGTCCTTGATCGCCTGCACCACGGCCGGATGGCTGTGGCCGGTGCTGCAAACGGCGATACCGGCGGCGAAATCCAGGAAGCGATTACCGTCGACATCCCACACTTCGGCTCCCTTGCCGTGGGACATGACGAAGGGGTAATCCCGCGGGTACGAGGGCGAGTCCACCAGCGCATCGCGCGCCAGCAGCTCGCGCGCCTTCGGACCCGGTAGTTCGGTTTTGATGTGTGTTTTCTTCATGTCCACTCCGCCGTACTTTTTTGCCGGCCGAACGAGCGGCCGATTCGATTGCACAGGCGGCTCATTATATCGCCACGCGGCTGCATACTTCGAATCCGCGTCAAAAAGCGCGCGCGGCAGCTTTGATTCGTCGGGTGAGAGCGATTACCATCTGCGCAATGCGATCTGCCATCGAACTCCATTCTTCAGATCGCTGATGAAGGCGCACAAACGCCCGCAGTTGCTCGGTTTTTGGATGTGCGTCGCGTTGGTCATCGGCAATACGATCGGCTCGGGCGTGTTCTTGTTGCCCGCCTCGCTCGCCCCCTACGGGCTCAATAGCGTGATTGCATGGGGCTTCACGGCCTGCGGCGCCCTGGTGCTCGCGGTGGTTTTCGCGTCGTTGAGCCGCGCCTTTCCCCAGGCCGGCGGGCCATATGCCTATGTGAATCTCGCTTTCGGACCCTTCACGGCGTTCATCGTTGCGTGGGGATATTGGATTTCCATTTGGGTGGGTAATGCAGCCATCGCAACCGGAGCGGTGAGCTACTTGACACCCTTGATGCCGTGGATCGCGGCGGTGCCCGGTGCCTCGGCCGCGGTGACTCTGCTGTTCCTGTGGCTGCTCACGGGCGTGAATTGCTACGGCATCAAGGCCGCGGGCTGGGTTCAGGGCGTCACGACCGTGCTCAAGATATTGCCGCTGGTCGCGATTTCCGCCTTGGGATTATTCTCGGTACGCTCCGCGACCGTCGCCGCGGCGGCCGGTATACCACTCTCCGTCGGCAGCACCACCGCTGCCGCCACCCTCACGCTCTGGGCGCTGCTGGGTCTCGAGTCGGCAACCGTTCCTGCGAGCAAAGTGCGCGATCCGGGCCGCGTCATTCCCCGCGCAACGCTGCTCGGCACCATCATCACCGCGCTCATCTGCATCATCGCATGTACGACGGTCCTGCTGCTGGTTCCGCCGCAGACGCTCGCCTCCTCGAATGCGCCGTTCGTCGATTTGGCAACCCGCTTTTGGGGCGTAACGGCCGGCAGGGTGTTGGCGGTGTTCGCGGCGATCAGCGGTTTCGGTGCGCTCAACGGCTGGATTCTGCTGCAGGGCGAACTGCCCAACGTGATGGCGAAGAACGGCGTCTTTCCGGCGATCTTTGCGAGAGACTCGTCGCGTTTCACGCCGGTCTTCGCCCTGCTGTTCTCGAGCACCCTGGTGAGCATTTTGATCCTGATGAACTACCACAAGTCGATGGTGAACGTCTTCACGTTCATGATCCTGTTGTCCACCACCGCCTGTCTGGTGCTCTATGCGCTGTGTTCGCTCGCTCTGCTGCGTCTGCAGTGGACCGGACAGATGCCGGCGCAACGCGGACGCATCGTACCGCTCGCGATCGTCGGAGTCATTGCGACGGTTTTTTCCCTGTGGGCCATCGTCGGTGCGGGCCGCGAAGCGGTGCTCTGGGGGGCCGTCCTCTTGTTGCTGGGTGCACCGATGTATTTCCTGGTGCGCACCGACGTTCATCGCCTCGCATGACCTGGTGGCGATCCATGGTGGCGGTGGCGATGGGCGGGATGCTCGGCTGCCTGATGCGCTGGGTGCTCGCCATGTTCCTCAACCACTATTTCCCCACGGTTCCCCCCGGTACCCTCGCGGCAAATCTCATCGGCTGTTATGTCATCGGCGTCGCACTCGCCTTTTTCACGCAGTATCCGGCGTTCGCGCCGGAATGGCGGCTGTTCGTGACGACGGGCTTTTGCGGCGGCTTGACCACGTTCTCGACCTTTTCGGCCGAGGTCGTGTTTCTGATGCAGTCCGGGCGCGTTGCGGGCGCGCTCATGGCGCTCAGCGCGAACCTGGTCGGATCGCTGCTGATGACGTTCGCGGGTGTCGCGACGGTGACCTGGCTGAAGGGTTGAGAGGTTGCGCCCGCTGGGGTCAGCCGGTGCGGCGCAGGTTCTTCAGTTGCCGCATGAGACGCGCGCGGGACGCCAGCGCGCGTACCGTGGTCAGGGAGTTCAAACGGTCGGTCTCGACGATCAAGAGATGCGTGAGCCCCGTCTCCTCGAAGATGGTGAGCAAATCAGCGGCGCGCGCCGACTCGACGCTCCGCCACTCCAAGGCCCACAAACGGTCCCACGGGGTCATGATGTCGGCAACCCGAATATCCTGATGCCGGCGGACCGTGGATGACTCCAAGAACTGCATCGGCCTCTCGCCTTGGATGTCGTACGAGGTGATGAGCCCGACCAGCCGCTGCGACTTCGCCGCGAGGAGCGCTCGCACCCCCAAGTGGATCATCTCGTTGAGCGCGTCGTCGATCGGCCGCTCGGCATCGACGGTGATCGGGTAGTCGCGGGTAAAATCGGTGATCGCATACACCGCGGGATCGCCCGGGTCGAGCGAGCGACCGTCCTGCACCGGCCTGCGGGGAAGCGCCGCCTCCCCGAACCGGGTCATGGAAACCAAGGACATTCCCGCCAACGATGCACCGTTCATGTGCTGTTAGTGCCCACCGCCCGGGCGAAGGTTCCGCCAAAAGGGGGCCTAGGCGCGTCCGACAGATCTTTTTTCTCGCTCATGGTACATTTGTTAGATTGCTAACTATTAGAGATCTTTCCAATGTCCGATCTCGAAGAGCGCTTCGCCAATGCCTTGCACAATTCGGCGCGGGCCTGGCGCCAGGCAGTCGACCGCCGCTTGAAGTGCCTGGGATGCAGTCAGGCAAGCTGGACCACCATCGCCATCGCCGCGAAAGCGCGCTCCCCCCTGTCCCAATCGGAACTCGCGGAGCGGCTCGGCGTCGAGGGCGCCACCATGGTCGCGATGGTGGATCGGCTCGTGAAGGCGGGCCTGGTCGCTCGCGAGGCGTCGAGCACCGATCGGCGCATCAAGCACGTCGTGCTGACCGACGCCGGCAATCAACTGTACGAGGCGGTGAAGGCTGAAGCTTCGTCTCTGCGCAAGGAACTGCTGGCGAACCTCGATCCAAAGAAGCTCGCGGTCGCCACCGAGCTGCTCGAACTGCTCAACAGCCTTCTCGAAAACGCCCCGTGACCGCGCGGCCGCTCAACCGGCGGATGATCACGCTGTCCATCATGGCGGCGACGGTCATGCAGATGCTCGATGCCACCATCGCCAACGTCGCCCTTCCGCACATGCAAGGCACATTGTCGGCGTCCCAGGATCAGATTGCCTGGGTACTGACCTCCTACATCGTCGCCGCCGCGATCGCAACGCCCTTGACCGGTTGGTTGGTGGATCGCTTCGGCCAACGGACGGTGTTTCTCGCCTCGGTGACCGGTTTCACCATCGCATCGGCGCTGTGCGGGCTGTCGAATAGCTTGGCCGAAATCGTGACGGCACGGCTGCTGCAGGGTCTGTTCGGCGCCGCCCTGGTACCGATGGCGCAAGTGGTGTTGATGGACATCAATCCGCCGGAAAAGCAGGGCTCCGCCATGGCCATGTGGGGCATGGGCGTCATGGTCGGACCGATACTGGGACCCACGCTCGGCGGCTGGCTCACCGACAGCTACAACTGGCGATGGGTGTTCTTCATCAATGTCCCGGTCGGTATCCTCACCGCCTTCGGTATTTGGCGCTACATTCATCCGGTGCCCGCCACCCGGCGCATGCAATTCGACCTGTTCGGTTTCGCCGCCTTGAGTCTTGCCGTCGGAGCGTTGCAGATGTTGCTCGACCGCGGCCAGCAGAACGATTGGTTCTCGTCGAACGAGACCTGGATCGAAGCGATCCTCATGATCGTCGCCTTCACCTTCTTCGTGGCGCACACGGCCCTCACCCGCCCCGAGCGGTCCTTCTTCGACCCTCGATTGCTCAAGAACCGCAACTACACGATGGGACTGCTATTCATCTTCATCGTCGGAATGGGTCTGTTCGGAACGCGCGCCCTGCTGCCGACGATGCTCGAGACCTTGTTCAACTATCCGGTGGCCACCGCGGGCTTGGTGATTGCGCCCACCGGGATCGGAACCATGTTCGCCATGCTCATCGCCGGACGCATCATGGGTCGGGTGGATTTGCGCCTCATCCTGTTCATCGGATTTTCAATCACCGCCTTTTCGCTTTGGGAAATGACCGCCTATTCGCTGGACCTTTCGCAGGGGAACATCATCTGGCCGGGAGTGATCCAGGGAATCGGGCAGGGGCTGGTGTTCGTTCCCTTGAGCGCAGCCGCATTCGCCACCTTGAGCCCCCAAATGCGCGCGCACGGTACCGGGATCTTCAGCTTGGTGCGCAATATCGGCAGCAGCATCGGCATCTCCATGGTGCAGGCCGTCCTGGTGCGCAGTGCGGTGGGATCGCACGCAGGGCTGGTCGAGCACATCACCCGCACGAATCCGGCTTGGTCCAACCCGGCGGTCGCCTCGGCCTTCGACCTGGCCCGGCCAAGCGGCGCCGCGGCGCTCGACGGTCTGATCACGCAACAGGCGGCAATGATCGCGTACATCAACGATTTTCGACTGACGCTCTACTTGACGCTCGCGTGCATCCCGCTCCTGTTGTTGATCCGCGTACCGAAACGCAGCGTAGCGGCGGATGTCCACGCGGTCATGGAGTGAGCTCGAGAACATCGAGGTCCGCGATGGAGCCTTGATCTAACAGTAATGTGCGACACGGAACTGCTTCACGGCCGAGGCGGTGAACTCCCGTGCCTCACGCTCATAGCGATTCGCCCAGTACCCATGACGGGCCAATTCCGCCACGTAGCGCCAGCGCGTCAGATACCCCGTTCGCCATTGGCGAATCACATGGAAATATTCATGCAGCAGGAGTTCCGTATTGGCAACGAACTCGGCGCCGCTGATCGCGAGAAGGATTCGATTCGGGCGCGTGGTTGCAATCATACCCCGGTGCATCCGCGCGAAGCGTGAGTGCTCGATGACGATGATCCCTCCAACCGGTTCGTCGAATATCTGCTCGAGTGCCGCCGCAGTCGCGCGCGGCAGCACATAGCGTCGGCCGACGAGCGCGCGACGCCGGCCGAGCCATTTTTTTGACGGGCCCTGCGTGTTGCTCACGGTTACCCGGTGCTGCGCCACCACCAGACGCCTCGTGCATCCTGCTCACGCGTGGCACGGCCGGCTGCCGCCAGAAAATTGAGATGTGCGATGGTCTCGCCGGTGGCCATGTGAATCAGCTCCGCGGTGATCGGCCGCGAAAACAAGACGCCGAACAGATCGATCGCGCGCTTGCGCTCCTCGAGCGCGATTTCCAGTCGCGACAGCGCGGAGCGGTGGCCTTCGAGCAGCTCACGGATGCGCGCATGCAAGCCTCGAAAGGGACTCTTGTGCGCCGGCAATACCAGCACGTCATCCGGAACGCGGTCGGCGATCTTCGCCAGCGATTGCATCCAATCGGCGAGCGGATTTGCGTCCGGCTCGATCGCCTGCACCGACACATTCGATGAGATTTTCGGCAGCACCTGATCGCCCGAAATCAGCAGCTTCAGATCGCGACAATACAGGCAGGCATGCTCTGGTGAGTGTCCGTTGCCGACCACCACTTCCCATTCGTGATCTCCGATACGCACCACGTCGCCGTCCGATACGCGCCGATACGAGGCGGGCAAGGGGTGGATCATTGCACCGAACCCGCCGAACCTCGCCTTGTAATGCTCGATGGCGGTCTCGTCCCAGCCCGCGGCGCGATAGAATTGAATCGCATCCGCCGGCGCCGCGTGCCCGGTATCCGCCGCCATGAGACGACAGGTCAGATACTCCAGGCGGCTCATCCAAAGGCGGGCCCCGAATCTCTCCGTCAACCATCCCGCCATTCCGCAATGGTCGGGATGCATATGGGTTGCGAACACGCGCATCACCGGCGCCCCGTCCAACACACCGGGAAACGCGCGCTCCCACGCCTCGCGGGTCGGGTCGGATTGCAGTCCGGTGTCAACGAGGGACCAGCCTCCCTGGTCGGCAATCGACCACACGTTGATCCATGGAAGCGCCGCGAATAGCGGCATACGCAGCCAGAGGACCCCGGGGGCCACCTCCACCGCAGACCCATCACCCGTGCCGGGTTCTACACTAATGCGCACTCTCCTGCTCGACGGGGTTCGCGAGCATGCCGATGCCCGAGATCTCGACCGACACCCGATCGCCGGGTTTCATCCACAGTGGCGGCTTGCGTGCCATGCCGACGCCGCCGGGTGTGCCGGTGGCGACGACATCCCCCGGCTGAACGGGCCAGATCGTCGAGATATACGCGATCAAATCCTCGACGCCGAACAGCAGGTCATCGAGCCTGGCGCTCTGCACGATCATGCCGTTGAGCACCGTTTCCAGGGAGCGTGAGCCGAGATCGGTGAACTCGTCCGCCGTGGCGAGCCAGGGCCCGAACGAGCCCGAGTGAAAGAAGTTCTTTCCCGGCAGGAATTGGCTGGTGTGGCGCTGAAAATCCCGGATGGAGCCGTCGTTGAAGCAGCTGTATCCCGCCACGTGCTGCAGCGCCTTCGCGGCGGGGATGGCGCGGCCGCCGCGGCCGATGATGAAGGCGAGTTCTCCTTCGAAGTCGAAATTCGCGGAGGCATTCGGCCGGATCAGCGGCGAGCCGTGTCCGACCAGCGAATCGGGATAGCGCGAAAAGAGTATCGGGTACGGCGGAGTCTCATGTCCGGTCTCGGCAATGTGGGACTTGTAGTTGAGGCCGATGCAGATGATCCGTTGCGAGCGCGGAATGGGCGGGAGCAGGCTCACGGCCGAGAGCGCGTAGTCCGGAGCGCGCGTGGCATAGGAGGCGAGCGCATCCATGTCGCCGAGCGCCTGCGCCAGACTGGCAAACCGCTTCCCTGCGACCGCGCCGACATCGATGACGGCATCGTGCACGACGATGCCGAAGCTCTCACGTTCGGCCATGATAAAGCTTGCTAATTTCATCTCGATCTCCCCTGGGTCAGACAACGAGCCTAGCGCAGCGGCGCGGCGAAGTCTTGCGTCCAGTAAATGGCCTCGGCCGAGGCCATATTCACCGCGAACGCGATGCCAATCTCGGAAAAGCGCGGATCCATGATGTTCTCGCAGTGCGCCGGGCTCGACAGCCACCCTTGGGTCACTTCCATCGGGGTGGTGGCACCGGCGGCGATGTTTTCACCGACGATATGGAAGCGCCCGTACCCGGCGCGCTGCACGCGCAGCGTCGGGGTGCTGCCGTCGTGGCCGCGGTGGTCGAACGTCCCGTGCTGCGCCATGTCGCGCGAATGCTCCACAGCCGCCGCGGTCAATGCCGGGTTGATGACGAGCGGCGCCGCGGGAGGGAAGTACTTCGCGCCGCAGCGGCGGCCGCCGGCGCGTGCGGCATTGACCAGGCCGAGGATCGCGCGGGTCGCGGCCGGCGCCGTGCCGGGGTCCGGTATTGCGAGCGGTGCGGCCAGCACCATCCACACGTCGTGACCGCGGCGCTCCGCGCCCACCTCGCTGAACTCTGGCTCCGTCAGAATTGCACAGTCGCTCGCGGTCAGCATATGCGCCACTTGCGCATCGCTCACGGCCCCTGACAAGTGAACCGCCGAGGACTGTGCGGCACGATAGCCGGCGCGGGCAAGCGCCGCGGCGAGCGAGTCGCCGTTCATGAGCAAACGAGCGGCCTCGTGAAGTCTCCGGCTGTCGCGCAGAGCCGGTCGCGGACCGCCCGCCCGCGGCGCGACGGCGGCGCAGCCTCGATCGCGCGCCCAATTCAGCGTATCGCGCAGGTCCGCACGCGCGGCAGGCGGACAGGCGAGCACCAGAGCGCCGATCAGCAGCGCTGCTCTCAAGCCGCGGGGCGTCCCGGAGAAGTGCGCCCCACCGCACCGCCGAGGGGCTCCGCCAGGAGCCTGGCTGCCTTCGGCGCCATCCAGCGCTCGATGTCGTCGAATAGCGTGAAGACCGCCGGTACGATCACCAGCGTCAGCATGGTCGAAGTGATCAATCCTCCGATCACCGCAATCGCCATCGGCGAGCGGAACTCGGCATCTCCGCCCCACCCTGCCGCCACCGGGAACATGCCCGCCACCATCGCAACGGTCGTCATGACGATGGGCCGTGCCCGTTTGTGACCCGCCTCGAGGATGGCTTCCAGACGAGGCTTGCCGGCGCGCATCTCCTCGATCGCGAAGTCAACCAACAGGATCGAATTTTTGGCAACGATGCCCATGAGCATCAGAAAACCGATCACCACGGCAATCGAAAACGGCTTGTTCGTGAGCAGCAGCGCGAGCGCAGCGCCGCCCAAGGACAGCGGCAGCGCCGACAGAATCGTGATCGGCTGGAACACCCGCGCGAACAGCAGCACCAGCACGGCGAGCACCATCAGCACGCCGGCGCCGATGGCGAGCGCAAAGTTCTGCATCATTTCCTGAAAGTATTCGGTGTTGCCGCGCTTTACCAGGTGCACGCCCTGCGGCAGATTCTTCAGCGTCGGCAACGCATAGATCTTCTTGGTGGCGGTACCGAGTTCGATCCCCGGGCTCAGATCGGCCTCGAGGAATACGCGGCGGGTTTGATTGTAACGGCGCACCACCGAAGGCCCCTGCCCGAAGCTCAGGTCCGCAACGGATTTGAGCGGCACTGCGGTGCCGGAGGCCGTCGGCACGGGGAGGTTCTCCAGCGTCGACAGGTCCCGCCGGGCGCTCTCGGTCAAACTCACCCGGATCGGGATCTGCCGGTCGCTCAGGGAGAACTTGGCGCCGTTCTGCGGCAGATCGCCGAGGGTGGCGATGCGTATCGTCTGGCTGATGCTCTGGACGCTCACCCCCAATTGCGCGGCGATGTCGAGCCGCGGATGCACGACGATTTCCGGGCGCGGCAGATCGTCCCTGATTCGAGGGGTACGGATTTCATTCAAGCCCTCCATCTCCGCGATCAACTGATGAGCCGTTCGCTGCACCAGCGGCGGATCGTCTCCCGTCAAGTAGAGTTGGATGTCGCGGCCGCCGCCGCCTGCGCTTTGGTTGGAAAAATTCAGATGACCGTCGGGGACCTGATTGAGGATGGGCATCATGCTTTGCTCCCATTCCTTCTGGCTCATCTTGCGCTCGCTGCGCGGCACCAGACTGATGTAGATCACCGCACTTTGCACCTCGCCCAGGTCACCCTGGCCGACGAACTCGATGAGATCGGTCACCTCGGGTGATTTCCTGAGGAGCGCGGTGGCGGCGGCGGACACCCGCGAGGTGTCCTCCAGCGTGACGCCGGGCGGCAGCTCGATACTGAGCTGCGAACTGGCGAAATCCTCGGACGGCATGAATGCCTGCGGAATGATCGACAGCGCGACGACCGACAGCGCGGCGAAGGCCGCGCCCGCGCCGATCGTCTTCCAGCGATTCGCGACGCACCAGCGCAGCAGCGACATGTAGAAGGTCATGACCGGCCCATCGGCGTGCTGCACACCGACCTCGGTACCGCGCAGCGAATACGCCGCCAGCACCGGGGTGATGAGCCGCGCCACCATCAGCGAGATAAAAACCGCCACCGCCACCGTCAAACCGAACTGCTTGAAGAATTGTCCGGTGATCCCGCCCATGAAGCTCACCGGCAGAAACACCGCAATGATGGTGAAGGAGGTCGCGACCACCGCGAGTCCGATCTCATCGGCCGCATCGAGCGCCGCCTGATAGCCGCTCTTGCCCATCCGGATGTGGCGCACGATGTTTTCGATTTCGACGATGGCATCGTCGACCAGCACGCCCGCCACCAGCGACAACCCGAGGAGGGTGATCATGTTGAGCGTGAAGCCCATCCATTGCATGAAGGCGAACGCCGGGATTGCCGACAAGGGAATCGCGAGCGCGGAGATGACCGTCGCACGCCAGCTGCGCAGGAACAGCCACACGACGACCACCGCCAGTATCGAGCCCTCGATCAGGGCGTTCAATGAGGAGTGATAGGTGCGCAGCGTGTGATCCACGGTCGTGGATATGAGCGTCATGTGCACGGCCGGGGTCTCGATCTGAATCTTGTCGATCTCCGCCTGCGCTGCTCGCGACACGCTCACGTCGGAGGCGCCCTTGGCTTTGAAAATCCCGAACGCGGTCGCCGGCCGTCCATTCAAACGCGCGATCGACCGGACCTCCTCGACACCGTCGCGCACGTCGGCGATCTCCCGCAGGCGGAACGAACGGCCGCCGCTCGCCATGATCTGCGTCTCCGCCAGCTCCTCCGCCGTCTTGGCGCCGCCGAGAACCCGGATCGCCTGCTCGCCGCCGCCCACTTGGGCGCGGCCGCCGGGGGCGTCGAGATTCAGTGCCCGCAACTGATCGTTGACTTCCGCCGCCGTCAATCCCAGGGCCTGCAGACGCGGCGGATCGAGTTCGACGCGGATTTCCCGGCTGACGCCGCCGCTGCGCGAGATCTGCGCGACTCCGGGCACCGCCAACAGCCGCTTGGTGACGGTATTGTCGACGAACCAGCTGAGCTCCTGCGGGCTGAGCGTCGTGGTGGTTGCCGCATAATAGGAAATGGCGTCGCCGTCCACATTCACCCGCTGGACCAGCGGCTCCATGATCCCCTGCGGCAAATCATTGCGCACCTTGGCGACCGCGTCGCGCACATCCGTCACCGCGCGATCGATCGGCGTCCCGATCTGGAACTCCAGACCCATGTTGACGGATCCCTCCACGATATACGTGGTGATGTTGCGCACGTTGCCGATGCTCGCGATCGAACCCTCGACCTTTTGCGCGATCTGCGTCTCCATCTCCGTGGGCGCGGCTCCCGGCTGCGAGATGGAGACGTTCACGATCGGATAGGAGATATCCGGGTTCAGATCGATCGGCAGTCGGATGAAGGCAACGACGCCGAGAAAGAACAGCACCACGAACAACACGACGGGCGTGATGGGGTGACGAATGGCCCAGGCGGAGATGTTCTTCAAGAACTGTCCGCCGTCTTCAGAACCGGCCTGACCACTTCGCCCTCCTGCAGGAATGCCCCGGCGGTCGCGACCACCTGATCCTTGTCGTTGATGCCGTCGGCAATGGTCACGCCGTGTTCGACGATGCCCGACACGTGCACGGCGCGCCGCACGACCTTGTTCTGGGCGTCGACGATCAGCACGTAACTACCCTTATCGTCCGTCAACACCGCAGTCTGCGGCAGGACGATCCGCTCGGCATTGCTCACCGTCACCTCGGCGCGGGCAAACGCGCCGGGACGCAGGTTCGGATCGGGCGCGAGCGATACCCGCACCAAACCGAGGCGCGTCTGCGGATCGATGACCGCGCCGAGCAGGCGGACCTGCCCCGGATAGACTTTGGAAGTACCGGTCAGGTGTACGTTCACCGACTGACCCACCTCCAAGAGCGGCAGGTCCTGCTCCGCCACCTGTCCGCGCAACTCGACTTCGCTGCCTTCGGCGAGGCGAAACAATGCGCCGCCGCCGGGGGTCGCGGTCTGTCCGACCTCGATGCTGCGGGTCAGGAGGATGCCGTCGGCAGGAGCGCGCACCTCGGCGCGCGCGAGGCGCGCCTGCGCTTCGGCAAGCTGCGCGGCGGCCACCTTCACCTTCGCGGCCGCGGTGACCGAACTCGACCGGCGCCGCTCGGTTTCCTCGGCCGACAATGCGCCCGAGGCACCGACAGCGACCGCCCGGTGATATTCGGCCGTGGCGAGATCCGCTTCAGCGCGGGAAAGTTCCAGCGCCGCTTGCAGATTGGCGACTTGCGGCTGCAGCACCGACACGTCCAGGCGCGCCAGGACTTGACCGCGCTTCACGCGATCCCCGGCCTCCACGTACACCGCCGCCACCCGGCCGCCGTCGCCTTCCACTCCGATCGGCGTATCGTAGCGCGCGGAGATGGTGCCGATGATGGCGACGGTGGCCGGCACCGCACTGCGTCCCGCCGCGGTCACCGACACGGTCGGAACGCCGGTCTTGTTCGAGAGCGCGTGCTTTGCCGCGAGCGCTTGCGTGAAGCGCACGGCGAGCCCTGCGGCAACCAGCGCTGCAGCGATCGCGATCAGCCAGATCACGCGCCGGGCGGTGAGCCGCGGCCGCACCGCGGGCACTCTCCCCTCTTCGAGCAAGACGCTCATTCAAGAACATCCCAGGGATAGCTTGCTCTCTCCAACATGAAGCCGGCGAGCCGGTTCATCTCCTCATCCTCATTGCTCGAGATGCGCCGCACCTGATGGGCCATGCGCCGCTTCGCCTGCTGCGCAAAGACGTGTGCCATGCCGACAGCCTGCTCACCTGGCCCGCCGGGGACGGCGGCGAGTTTGGCGGCACGCGACAATACGCACAGTCCCACGAACAAATCGATGGCAATGTCGGCGACGCGCTTGAGCGCATACTGACGCGAGGCGATGCTCTTGCCGTGTTTACGCAGCAGGTAATCGGAAGCCTTGGCGAGTTCCACGGTGTACTTCTCGTAAATTGCGGCCGCTTCGCGCAAGCTCGCCGGAATCGGTCCGAGAATCTTGTCCCGCCCGACACCGGTCGCGCGCGTCAGACGCTTTTCCGCGTAATCGGTGAGCACGCCGAAACCCTTGATCGGACTGTTGAATATCGCATCGACCGCCACCTTCAATTCGCTCAACGATTTGCTCACGTCCTTGAGGCCCGAGAGCGCGATGTACAGTCTCAATACCTCGTTGGTCCCCTCGAATATGGTGAGGATGCGGCAATCCCGGCTGATCTGCTCGTACGGGCTGTCGCGCATGAAGCCGTTCCCGGCGGCGATCTGCAGCGCCTCGTAGGCACTGCGCTGAATGGCCTCGCTCGCATACACCTTGCTGATCGCCGCCTCCACCGAATAATCATCGAAGCCCGAATCGATGTAGTGGGCGACCATCCACACCACGCTTTCCGCAGCGAAGCAGTCGATCGTCATTTGGGCAATCTTCTCGCGCACCAGCTCGAAGTCTGCAATCGCCTGCCCGAACTGCTTGCGCGCCTGCGCCTGTTGGATCGCGAGCGCGATGATCGTCTTCATCCCGCCGACCGCACCGCCCCCCAGGCCGGTACGGCCGTTGTTCAAAATGGCCATCGCCACCTTGAAGCCCTTGCCCTCCTCGTCGAGAACGTTCTCGGGGGGAACCCGCACATCGGTGAAGCTCACCGTCGTGGTGGAGGATGCCCGTATTCCCATTTTGTCCTCGTGCGCCCCGTGCGCGACGCCGGGCCACGCGGCTTCGACCACGAACGCCGTGATCTTGCCGGCCGGCGACGTGGTGCGCGCGAATACGGTGTACAGATCGGCGATTCCACCATTGGTGATCCAGATCTTCTCGCCATTGAGCGTCCACGAACCGTCCGCATTCCTGTCCGCCTTCGTTCGAATCGATGCCGCATCCGAGCCTGAACCGGATTCGGTCAAGCAGAATGCCGCGATCATTTCGCCGCTGGCGAGCTTCGGGAGATAACGCGCCCGCTGCTCGGGCGTGCCGAACAACAACAGGCCCTTCATGCCGATTGAGCTGTGGGCGCCGAAAGTCAGTGATGTCGAGCTGTCGTGCGAGCTGCTTTGACTGAGCACCCGCGCGTAGCCCGCGTTGGAGAGACCGAGGCCGCCGTGCTCCTCCGGGATGATCAGCCCGAACAAGCCGAGATCGCGCAGCCCCTGAATGAATTCCGCAGGCTGCTCCGCCTGGCGATCCCAATGCTTGAAATCCGGGTGCTTCGGTGCCAGGAACTGATCGATTGCCTCGACCATCATGCCGAGGACCTCACGATCCTTGGCGCGCAGCCGGGGGTAGGGAAACAGGTTCTCCTCGACTATCCGACCCGCGAATAGATTTTTCGCCACGCTCATCGGTCCACCTACTGTGCGACGCGGTCGATCACGAGATTGCGCACCCCGTCACGGCCCACATCATAGGAAAGTTCCCCGTATAAATCCCCTGCCGCCGGCAGCGGTTGACCGCTGAAGGATACTCTCGCCGTGATGGACACACGTTGACCGGCGACCAGCGCCCGCCCGGGCACCATGGAGTCCGCGGAGGAGAGGTGAATCTGCGTGCCGATCGCAGAGCTCGTGAGGCGCTTGGCGGCCAGCGGCGGACCTCGACTGCCAGGTTCTCGCGCAAATACGAAGAGCGGCGCGTCACCCGTCAGCCGGGCTTTGAGCGCGGGGGCAATCGTCAAGTTGACGGTGGCCTCGGCGCCGCCCGCGGCCGCGACGGCGGGCGCCGTGCTCTCGCCCGGGGGTGCCGCTGCGGCCGCCATCGACGCCGGTGCCGGCGGCGTGCGCGCGCCGGCGCCGCCCGGTGCGTTGGCATCCACGGGCCCGAGCTCCGCTATTCTTGCATCGAGCATCGCCATGACCTGCTCGGGAGGATGCAGGTTCTTGAGTGCTTGCCAGCGGCTGCGAGCGGTCGCCCGATCGCCTCGCACCGCGGCGGCGAAGCCGCCGTAGAGCAGTGCCTTCGGATTCTCGGGGGCCGACGTCACTGCCTGCTCGAACAGCTGGGCAGCCGCGGGCGTGATGTCGCCGCCGGCCCGCAGGCTCACCGCTTCACCCAACCCGAGCATCGCATCCACGTTGCTCGCGTCGAGACGGTACGCGTGGTCGTACGCCAGGATGGCGTCATCCAAGCGATCGAGCGCCACATAGGAGCGTCCCAACATCAACCAGCCGGCGATATCGTTGGGCTGATCGCGCATACGCTGCTCGAGCTTCGCGACCATGGCGAGCACGTCCGGGCTCGCCGCGCGCTGCGCCGGCACGTGCCAATTCCAATTCGACCAAAGCGGATACAGAGCCGCGGCGGCGCCGATCACGAGCACCCCGGCGACCGCGCCGAGCACGCGACTTTGGCGATGGCGAAGCAGCGGCCAGGCCACGGCGGTTGCGGCAATCGCAGCCATGATGGCCGCGACAACGAGAAATGTAGTCATTGATTACATCGGCCCTGAAGCGGGCTCATCGTCCAACGGCAATCGCGAACGTTGGCGCACGACACGATAAATGATGGCTACGCCGGCGAGCAGCATGATGAATGGGGCTCCCCAGATGAGCAGGGTCTTCGGCTCGAGCGGCGGATTGAAGCGCACGAACTCGCCGTAGCGGTCGGTCATGAACGTGAAAATCGCATCGTCGCTCTTGCCGGCAATGAGCATTTCGCGCACCTGCCGCCGAAGATCCGAGGCGAGCTCGACGTTCGAATCGGCGATCGATTCATTTTGGCAAACGAGACAGCGTAGTTGTTGAATGATGCGCTCGTAGCGGGCCTGGAGCGCCGGATCCTCGATTTGACCGTACGCATCGAGCGCTCGCGCGCCATCCGCCACCAGCATTGCACCGCCCACGGACAGGCCGCCCACGCACAGCGTCGCCGCGCTCAGGGCGGCCGCGCCGAACGCCGTCGAGAACGCGCTCGCGCGCCTCACGCGCCACCTCGACGCGCCGCCTCGATGCGCGGCAGGAACTCCTTCTGCCACACTTCCGGGGTCATGGCGGAGATGAACTTGTACAGAACCCGACCCTGCCCATCCACGAGGAAAGTCTCCGGCGCGCCGTACACGCCCCAATCGATCGCGGTCCGTCCATCGGTATCGAAGGCGACCGCCGCGTATGGATTACCCAATTGTTCCAACCATTGTTGCGCTTTGTCACGCTCGTCCATGTAGTCGAGTCCGATGATCGGCACGACCCGCTGTCGCGAGATCTCCAGCAGCGCCTCGTGCTCCTGGCGGCAGGCACCGCACCAGGTCCCCCACACGTTGAGGACGTACACTTGACCCTTGTATGCCGCGTTGCTCACGACGCGCGACGGATCGGAGACCTCGGTCAGGGAGAACAGCGGCGCTGGTTTGCCGATCAACGGCGAGGGCAGCGCGTGAATGTCGCGCTTGGGATTGAGCCCGAACGCGAACAACACGGCGAGGGCGATGAATGCCGCGAACGGCAGCAGGAATTTCCACATCAGGCTGACCGCAGTCCCGGCTCCGGGCCGGGCGGTGCGGCCACCGCATCCGCCGAGGGCGCCCTCGCCCGAAGACGATAACGCCGATCGGTGGCCGCCACCACACCGCCGACCGCCATCACAAAGGCGCCCAGCCAAATGTAGCGCACCAACGGCTTGTATTGGATGCGCATGCTCCAGGCGCCCTCGCCGAGGGGGTTGCCCATCGCGACGAACAAGTCGCGCGCCCAGCTCACCGAGATCGCGGCCTGACTATTGTCGGTTTGCTGCACCCGGAAATGGCGCTTCTGCGGCCTCAAGGTGGCGACGGGTTTGCCGCCGCGGGTCACCTGCACGAGTGCTTCGACCGCATCGTAGTTCGGGCCGCGCACTTCCTTGGAACTCACGAAGTGAAACTCGTACCCGGCGATCGCATAGGTGCCCCCAGGCTTGAGCGCCACATCTTTTTCGATCTTGTAGCTCTCCACGCCACTCGCACCGATTGCAAACATGCCGACGCCCAAGTGAGCGATCGCCATGCCGAGCAACCCTGCGGTGAGCGTCTGTCCGGCTCGCAGGCGGCGAATCGGCTCGAGCAAGGCGGAAAAGATAATCCAGAAGCCGAAGCTGAAGCCAACCAACCCGATCCAATGCATGCTTCCGAACACCAAGCCTTGCACGGCCGCCGCCAACAGCACGGCGAGTGCGAGGAGCCAGCCCAGTGGTCGGGCAGCGGAGCTCAGTTTGCCGCGGCGCCAGACCGAATGCATGCCTACGCCTAAGAACACCATCAGGGGCAGCATGGGCACGAGGAACATGAGCGCGAACACCGGCGGGCCGACCGAGATCTTTCCGATCCCGAGCAGTTCGTACACCAGCGGCGAGAGCGTGCCCCAGAGTACCAGCCCGGCGACGCTCACGAGAATCACGTTGTTGACGAGCAGGAAGAATTCACGCGAGAACAGCTCGAAACCGCCGGGCACGTACAGCTTCGGCGCGCGCCACGCATACAAGGTGAGCGAGCCGCCGATCGTGAGCACGAGGAAGACGAGGATGTACAGGCCGCGGGTCGGATCGCTCGCGAACGAGTGCACGGAGACGAGCACGCCGGAGCGCACCAGAAAGGTGCCGACCAAGCTCAACGAAAACGCGAAGATGGCGAGGAGCAGCGTCCAGCTCTTGAAGATGCCGCGTTTTTCGGTGACCGAGAGCGAATGAATCAAGGCGGTGCCGACCAGCCACGGCATGAACGAGGCATTCTCGACCGGATCCCAGAACCACCAGCCGCCCCAGCCGAGTTCGTAATAGGCCCACCAGCTGCCGAGCGCAATACCGATGGTTTGAAATATCCATGCAAAGATCGTCCACGGCCGGGTCCATTTGGCCCAGGTTTGGTCGAGGCGTCCCTCGAGCATCGCCGCACATGCAAAGGCGAACGCAACCGAGAATCCGACGTAGCCCGTGTAGAGCATGGGCGGATGAATCGCCAGCGCAAAGTCCTGCAGCACCGGATTCAGATCGGCCCCGTCCTGGGCAGCGGGAATGAGCCGCAGGAACGGATTCGAAGTCCACAGCGTAAAGAGCATGAAACCGCTGCTGATCAAGCCCATCACACCGAGCACCCGGCTGGAGAAAGTGGCCGGTAGCTGACGGCTGAAGGCTGCGACCGCCACGCTCCAGATCGACAGAATCAATATCCACAGCAGCAGCGAGCCCTCATGAGCGCCCCACACGGCGGCGACCCGATAAAAGGCCGGCAGCTGCGAATTGGAGTTGCGCGCCACGTACAGCACGGAGAAATCGTTGTTCAGGAACGAATACACGAGGCACGCAAATGCCATCACGACGAATACGAACTGACCGGTGACAGCCGGGCGCGCCACGCCCATCCACTGCAGGTTGCCGCGCCAAGCACCGCCCAAGCCGAAGAACGCCTGCGCAAGGCTCAGAACGAACGCCAATATAAGAGCAAAAATCCCCAATTCCGGTGCCATGAGGTCCCCTCCCGCGCTAACCGGTTGGCTCCGGGCCGGTTGATCCCGGGCCGGTTGATCCCGGGCCGGTCGGTCCTTGGCCGGTCGGTCCCGGCGCGGGTCCGGTCTTGCCGCCCGCCTTCTGCTTCAGCGACGCTGCCACCTCGGGCGGCATGTACTTTTCATCGTGCTTGGCGAGTACCTCATCCGCTACGAAAGCGCCGTCGGCGCCCATGGTGCCGTGCGCGATGATGCCCTGGCCTTCGCGAAATAGATCCGGCAGCACGCCGGTATATTCGACCGGAATCTGGTGGGCGAAGTCGGTGAGCACGAATCGGACCTGAAGATCTCCCGGTTTGCGCGAAACGCTGCCCTTCACCACCATGCCGCCGACCCGAAAGCGCTTGAGCGCCGGCGCCTGGCCCGCGGCAATCTGGCTCGGATCGTAATAGAACATGATGTTCTCCCGCGATGCCATGACGGCCAACGAGACCGATGCGGCAACACCGCCCAGTATCCCCAGCACCACCAGCAGGCGTTTGCGGCGCGGAGTCATGGTCGATCAGTTCCGGGCGGATCGGAAGCGGCCATCGCCAGGGCCCGCAACGCCCGCAAGCGCGCTTCGGCGTGATAGCGGCGCGCCGACCAGAGATTCCACGCGAGCACGGTACAGGCAAAGCCGAAGCACGGCCAGACATACCGCGCGTAGCCGCCCATCGACCAAAACCCGCCGCTCACCGCGCTGCCGCTAATCACGATTTAATCGCCTCCCGCACCCAGGTTGCCTGCCGCTCTCGATTGAGTACTTCGCCGCGCAGCCGAATGCACAGCACCGCTCCGAAGAAACACATGAATCCAAGCAGCATGGACAACAGCGGCCACAGCATGCTGCCGGGCATCGACGGTTTGCCTAGTTTAGCAACCGTCGCCCCTTGATGCAGTGAGTTCCACCACAGGACCGAATAGTGAATGATCGGCACGTTCACGACGCCGACGATCGAGAGCAGCGCCGCCGCCCGATCGCCTCTGGCAGGGTCCTCGAATGCCGGGCGCAGCGACATCACACCGACGTACAAAAACAACAGAATCAGCTCCGAGGTCAATCGTGGATCCCAGGCCCAGTAAGTTCCCCACATCGGCCGGCCCCAGAGCGAACCCGTGAACAGCGCCAGCAGCGTGAACGAGGCACCGATCGGCGCGGTCGCGGCCGCCACCGCATGGCCCATTTTGATGCGCCAGATGAGCCCGATTGCGCCCGCAACGGCCATCGTCATATAGGCGAACAACGACATCCAGGCGCTCGGCGCGTGCACGTAGATGATTCGAAAAGCATCGCCCTGCTGATAATCCGGCGGCGCAAATGCAAGGCCCGCGATCAAGCCGTAGGCGATCGTAACGGCCGCGAAGAACAGAAACCACGGCGTCAAGGTTGCCGCGACGCGATACACGTGCGGCGGCGACGCAAGCCTGTAAAACCAAGTCCACATAGCTAGGTGTTTTCCCGACTAATCCAGCGTGATTCGCAGTGCGGCCGTCGCCGCGAACGGCGCCAGAGTACACGTGAACACGCACAACGACCCCAGAAAATACAACGCTCCAGTGGCGCTCGTTCCCGAAATCGCGCGATCCGTCGCGCCGGCGCCGAAGATCAGCAGCGGCATCGCGAGCGGCAGTACGATCAGCGACAACAGCACGTTGCCGCGCTTCAGCCCCACCGTGAGCCCGGCACCGATGGCCCCCAGCCAGCTCAAAGTCAGTGTGCCGAGCGCCAAGCTCGCCAGCATGGTGGCGAAGGCTGCGGTCGGGATGCCTAGCGCGGTGGCGACGAGTGGGGATGCGAGCACCAACGCGGCGCCGCTCACGAGCCAATGAGCCAAGGTCTTCGCGACGATGATCACGGTCAATCCCTGTCCCGACAGCGCCAACTGCTCCAACGTTCCATCGTCCGCATCGCTCTTGAACAGCGCATCCAACGATAAGAGTGACGATAGCAGCGCCGCCACCCAAAGCACACCCGGCGCCATGTCTCGCAGCAGCGACAACTGAACGCTCAGGCCCAGCGGAAACAGGGTGGTGACGATGAGAAAGAACACGAGCGGCTGCAGCAACTGCTCCGGGCGCCGGAAACTGAGACATAGTTCACGGCGTACCACCAACATCATGGCCTGCCAGGCACCGACGCTCATGAAGCCAGCTCGAGGCGCCGCGTCGTTGCCGCCGGCTCGAGATCATGATGCGCAACCACGAGCGCCATGCCGCCACCGTTCACGTGCTCCGCCAGCAATGCGGCGAGGAGCTGCGATCCGGCGGTATCGAGATTGGTAAACGGCTCATCGAGCAGCCAAAGCACCGCCTGAGCGGCCAGCACTCGGGCCATGACCACGCGGCGACGCTGTCCAGCTGACAAGACCCGCACGGGCAAATCCGCACAGGCGCCGACGCCCGTACGGTCCAGTTGCGAGCGAAGCTCCGATGCAGTGACACGTCGTTTGAGGCCGGTCATGAAGCGCAGATTCTCCAACGGCGTGAGATCGGCCTTGAGTGCCGGCTCGTGGGATGCGTAGGCGAGTGCGCATTGATATTCGGATCGCACCTGCGCGATCGGCTTGCCGAACCACGCGACCGCACCCTCCTCCGGCCGCAGCAAACCACACACCACCCGCAGCAGCGTCGTCTTGCCCGTGCCGTTGGGGCCGGAGATGTGTAACAGCTCGAACGGGCGCAATTCGAAGGTCACACCCTTGAGTACATGCCGGTCACCACGCCACACGTGGACCTTCTCGACCCCAAGACCCTCTACTGCGCTGTTCATGCGGTGGCGAGCTTAGCCAAATCAACGGGTTGAAGCTACCAATTAATGTGTGACTGATACTACAGTGCTGCCAAGAGCCCCCTATCCGGCAATTCGATGAGGCGCGCCGAGGTGCAGGCACCCTCGATCAGGAGCTCACCGAGGGCGATCGGCAGCTTGAAGCGACGTGGACCTGCGCTACCGGGATTGAGGAAAAGCACGCCTTGCCGCCGCTCGAGGCTCGGCTTGTGCGAGTGTCCGGAAACCACCACCTGCACGCCGAGCGCCGCCGGATCGATGCGAAACTCGGCGAGATCGTGAATCACATAGATGCCGACCACGCCGACTCGGAGTGTCTCGGTTTCGGCAAGCGGCTGGGCCCAGGGTCCGCTGTCGTTATTTCCACGGACTGCGACCACGCGGCTGATCGCACGCAGTTCATCGAGGATGGACCCATCGCCGATATCTCCGGCGTGGATTATGTAGTCGGCGGTTTGCAGAAACGCCTTCGCCTCGGGCCGCAGCAGGCCGTGGGTATCGGCGATCAGACCCACACGGATTTTTGGCAATGATGCCACCGCTAGGCGGCGCCCTGCTCGAGGTCCGCTTCCTCGCGCGAGTCCTCGGGCTCCGACGAGTAGGGAGTCACGGCTTCGGCTTTGAGGGTGGGCAAAGTCTTGACGCTGCGGATCACTTTCAATCGCGCGGCAACGACGGCGAGGAGGAGCGCGGTGATTCCTGAGAATCCGAGGGTGACACGCAGTCCGAAGTGATCCCCCAACCAGCCGCCCAAGAGCGCACCCGGACCGGCCGGCAGCAACATCAACCACCGCATGGTGCTGGTCATGCGGCCCAACATGGGTCCCGGCGTGACGGATTGGCGCAGCGACAAGAAATTGATGAAGATGAAAACCGCCCCCATGCCGTAGGTGAGCAGCATGAGCGCATAGGCCGCGACGCCGATGCGGTTCAGCGGAGCGACGGCGAGCAGCAACCAGCCGCTGGCGCATATGGCGAACCCAAGCGCCAATGTCGGTCCGGGACCCAGGCGACGCACCACGCGATAGCCGA
Source organism: uncultured Gammaproteobacteria bacterium (assembly GCA_963843295.1). Taxonomy (GTDB): domain Bacteria; phylum Pseudomonadota; class Gammaproteobacteria; order Steroidobacterales; family Steroidobacteraceae; genus Bog-1198. The sequence continues at coordinate 310,907 of CAWJJP010000001.1, forward strand.
ATGCGCTGGCGGCGACCGTACCCATTCCGAGTGCGACGTAGCTCAAGCCGACACCCCGCTCGCTCAAGCCCAAATTGCGCGTCGCGAACAGGATTTGTACCACCATGGCCGCCTGATTGCAGAACTGCCATACGCCGACGCAGCTTGCCATGGTGATGAGCAGGCTGTGACTGCGCACGAAGCGCAACCCCTCGCGCATGGCCGGCCAAAAAGGCGCATTGGTCGCGCTCGGCGTTTCCTTGACCGGCACGCCGCGCAGAATCGATGCGGAAATGAGCAGCAGCAGCGCGTCCGCCAGCAGCGCGATCGGCGCGCCGGTCACTTTGATCAAGGCGCCCGCCGCGCCCGGTCCGGTCACCTCCGCGGTGGAAGAGGCGAGCGCGTTCTTTGCGTGCGCTTCGACCAGTCGCTCGCGCGGCACAATTTGCGTCAGCACGATCTGTGCAGCGCTACCCGCGGTGGTGTTCACCGCGCCGATCAGGAATCCCACGAAGTACAGCCAGTCCATCGACAGCCAGCCGAGCCACCAGGCGAGCGGCACCGACGCGACGGTCAACGAGATCAACAGCTCGCCCACCACGTACACCGGTAATTTGCGCACCCGATCGAGCCACACACCGACGGGCAGCGAAAACAGCACGAACGGCACCAACTCCGCCGCGGTCAGGATGCCCATCTGCGTCGGCGAGGCACGCAGCAGCACGGCCGCGGACAGCGGTAATGCGAGCAGCGTCACCTGGCCGCCGAATGAAGAGATGAGAATCGAAATCCACAAGCGCCGATACACGGCATCGCGCAACAAATCGGTCGGGCCGAGCTTGAAACGGTGCAGCCACCGAGGCGGGAACCAATTGCGCAGGGGTGGTATGTTCCTCAGCGGTCGATGCGGATTGGGCTGGCGTTCAACTGACCGCGAATGCTAGGTAGGTGTCCGTCGCATGTCAAACCAGGCCGTGCGCGCTTCTGCCCAGACCGCGCGTTCCTCTGTCCGGAGCGCGTATTCCTGCGCCCGAACGGCATGCTCGTCCGCCAAGCTGCCGGTTAGCGGAAGTTCATGCCAGCGCTCGGCCTCGTCACGCCTGCGACGCTCCTCGGGCGGCAGCGGCTGATCGCTCAACAGCGCCAGCAAGCATGCATTGGTCGCCCTGACCGCATCGAACGGCGTGCCGTGGCGCGAACCCCGCACCACCACCAATTCCGCGCCGAGTCTGCCGGCCAAGGCGCGCTTCTCGGCGAGCGGCGTGAAGTCGTTCTCCGCCGCGATCATCAGCACCTTGCATCGCAGAGCGTGCAGCCGTTGCACCGCCGTCCAGCGCAATAGCGCGCACCCGGTGGCGAGATACGCGCCGGCGGAGACGGCACTCACCGCGGCGGCGGCGTGCTCGCGCAGCAAGCGCTGCCAGGGATGCGGGAACAACCGCCGTGCCGCCAACCGTGCCGCGCGGCGCATGCCGAGCAGCGGAATGAGCACCATCGGCAGGGCCGCCTCCAGCCATTTGCGCCAGTGATCGAGCCGATAGGTGGCCAGGCTGTTGATCAGCGCCAGCCGATGCACGGCATCGGGGCGTTGCAGCGCCATTTCCGTCCCCACTGCTCCACCGAGCGAAAATCCGACGATATTGGTTCGCCGCACCCCGAGATGATCGAGCAAGGACCAGAGCGCCGCGGCGAATCCGGCAATGCTGCATCCGCCGCGGGCGCGCGCGCTCTGGCCGCAACCCGGCAAGTCAGGGATGATGACGCGGAATCTCCTCTGGAGTGCCGCGATTTGCAGCACCCAGTCGGCCCCGCTCGATCCCAAACCGTGAATTAGGATTAATGGTTCGCCGCGTCCCCGTTCGAGATAGTGTATGGAGCGGCCGTCGTGAACAAATGAAGCCATCGTCGTCGGACCCCGAAATCAAAATCCCTCATCGCTGCTCGCCGCTTTGACTCGGCGCCTTGCCACCCTGGCGCGCCACTTTCGTGGCTTGCGTGTATTTATAAGGTTTCAGCGGGGAAAAGTTGAGCGTCGAGCGACCAAATCACGGGGTGAGAATTATCCGATTTGCTTGTAGGACCGCGTTGTCATGCGTCAATCCGGCCACTGGATGGGGGCCGGTGCGGGTCCACTGAAGAACTTCTTGACGATCGGCTCGAATTCGCTCAATGGCAGCGTCGGATAACGGGGGTCGAATGAATTCTGGTCGTACAGTTCGCAGAATTCGGCGGTCTCCGCAAAGTAGGGATGACCGCGGTAACGGTCGCGCTCGTTGCGGTCGCGGGTCGGATGATTGGCGAAGTGGTAGCTCTGAAACTCGACGTGATGCCGCAAGAGCCAGCTGCGACGCTCGGAAATCCAGGGCGCAAGAAGTTGTGCGGCGAGCAGGCCGTGATGATTGTCGCTGAAGGCCTCGGGCAGATCATGAAACAGTGCCACCACGACGAGTTCCTCATCCGCGCCGGCTTTGAGCACGCGCGTCGCGGTTTGCAGGCAATGGGTGTAGAGGTTGACCGGCACCCCGACCGGATCACCGTCCGCAATGCCTGTCATCGCAGTGAGCAGCCCATGCGCGGGACCGAACTGCTGCCGATATTTCCGCTCGGCGCGATCGATGATCAGCCAGTCCTGCGCGGTGGCTTCGGACAATGCGCGAAATGATGCGCTCTCGGGGCTGACGGTGGGCATGATTTGATCTGCGGGTTCAGTACGATTAAAGTCTGGCAGCGCAACATCACAGGGTCAAGCCATCACAGGACGATCGCCGGGTGACTGACACTGACATCTTCGAGCGCTTGCGTTTGGCCCGCGTCGTCAATGCGACCGGGACCGTTACCCGCTTGGGTGCGAGCCCCATCGATCCCGAGGTCATCGCGGCGATGACGGCCGCGGCGCAATGCAGCCTCGACATCGGAGAGCTGCAAGGCCGTGCCTCCGAGGTGATTTCGCTTCTGACGGGAGCCGAGGCCGGCATCGTCACCTCCGGAGCCATGGCGGGACTTCTGGCCGGCACCGCGGCCTGCATCGTCGGATTCGACGCCGCCAAAATGGCTCAACTGCCCGACACCACCGGGATGCGCAATGAGTTCATCGTGTCCCGCAGTCACCGCAACTCCTACGATCACGGGGTGCGGGCCGCCGGAGCACGTCTCGTCGAAGTGGGACTTCCCGACCGGCTCACCGCCTGCGGCGTGCGCGATACCGAGGCGTGGGAAATCGAGGACGCCATCGGCGAGCGCACGGCCGGTATTCTCTATCTTGCACGTGCCGATTCGCGACCCGCGCTCGCGGCCGTGGTGCGCGTTGCGCACGCCGCCAACGTCCCGGTACTCGTCGATGCAGCGGCGGAGCTACCACCGGCGAGCAATCTGCACCGTTTCATCGATGAAGGTGCGGACCTCGTGGTCTTCAGCGGCGGCAAGGGCATCGGCGGTCCGTCCGCGTCGGGCATCCTGTGCGGGCGCAGACGCCTCGTGGCTTCCGCCCTGTTGCAGCAGCTCGATCTCGACTATCGGTATGAGGAATGGCAACCGCCGGCTCAGCTCATCGATAAGCGGGACTTTCGCGGCGTACCGCGCCATGGAATCGGCCGCTCCTGCAAAGTGGGCAAGGAGCAGATCGCGGGCTTGCTCGCAGCACTGACCCGCTTCGCCGCAGAAGACGATGCGGCTCGCAACGAACGATTCGCGCGCATTGCGACCTCCCTCATCGAGGCACTGCGACACATCCCGGCGCTTGGGGTACGGATGATTGCGGACGCGGCTCACGGAGACATGCCGCTCGTGGCGATCACGATCTTGCCCACCGCCGGCCGCCCTGACGCCACACAGATCGCCGCCCGGCTGCGGGCGGCGACGCCCGCCGTGCATGTGGACTCGACTGATGCGGACACCGGCAAGTTGCTCCTCGTGCCGACCTGCCTGCGGGTCGATGACGCGGCCGCGATTGGTGCAGCCTTCGAGGCCGCCTTGCGGGGATAGCACGATGAAGCCAGCCGAGGGCTATGAGGAGATTCGCACGCGTTCTCGGGCTGCCGCGCTCCTACTGAGCACCCGCGTCGCGCCGCACCTCGTGGAGATCGATCATGTCCATCGAATACGACACCGAAGATCACGTCGCGCGGATCACCATCAACAGACCTCGGACGATGAACGCCATCGATCGAGCCCACAACGGCGCGCTGGAAGAGGCATGGCGCCGACTCAACGAGGACCCGCATATTCGCGTTGGCGTGCTCACGGGTGCCGGCGAGCACGCGTTCTGCGCCGGCGCCGACCTCAAAGAACTCATTCCCGCGCACCACCGCGCGGTGCGCGCTGGAGAGCGCACGCCCTGGACGATGGGTGGCATCACACTCGAAGCGCACTATGGAAAGCCCATGATCGCCGCCGTCAACGGCCACGCGCTCGCCGGGGGCATGGAACTGGCGTTGGCCTGCGACATACGCCTCTGCTCGCCGCATGCAACGTTCGGGCTTGCCGAAACCAAGTGGGGGCTCATACCCGGCGCCGGCGGGACGCAGCGCTTGCCACGCCTGGTGCCGCTCGGATGGGCGATGGAGATGATTCTCTCGGGCGAACCGATCGATGCGCAGACCGCACTCAGCATCGGGTTGGTCAATCGCGTGCTGCCGAAGGAGCAATTGCTCGCAAGTGCCATGCGGCTCGCCACGACGATTGCGCAACGCGGCCCGCTCGCCGTCAAGGCCGCGCGGCGTGCCATCCTGGAAGGGTTGACCCTCGGTCTCGCCGCCGGGCTGAGTAACGAGCGGGACCTGTTCATCGAGATCATGAAAACCGATGATGCGCTCGAAGGCGCGACCGCATTCGCCGAGAAGCGCGCACCTCGTTATAGCGGCCGCTGACGACCTGCTATTTGATCATATCCGATAAATATGATCATAAATTCCGTCATTGATCGTTTGCAAAAAAATTGATATAAGGACCGGCACACGTTGACCCGACAGCCTGCTGCCAAAGGAACAAAGACATGAGTGGGGAGTTGCCTGTGCGTCGCATCCACAACGAGCGCGACCGCGGTTTCAGTGCGGCCGTGGTGGTGCCCCTCGGCCCCAAATCCCTGGTGTACGTCTCGGGCGAAGTGGGTCGCGATTCATCCGGAAAAGTGGTTCCGGGGGGTATGGAAGCCGAAGCGCGCCAATGTTTCGCCAATATCAAACACGCCTTGGACCGTGCCGGCGCAGGCTTCAAGGATGTCGTTCGGATCACCGCCTACGTGAAGGATCTCGCCGACTATCCCGCCTACGCCAAGGTCCGCACCGAGGTATTCGGTGCGGATTGGCCGGCAAGCGCCACCGTCGGGGTCTCTGACCTGCTGCTCGGAGCCAAGCTCGAGGTGGACACCATCGCGGTGGTCCTGGCCCACCCCTAGGTTTCATGCTGAAACCACAACCCATCAGCAACGCCGGCGAAAGGATTCGCAGCATGACCGCGCCCACGTTCATCGAGGTACGTTACCGGCGCGAGACGCCCGGCTCGGCGGCGCTCATGAATCGAGCGGCGGCGGTCATGCCCGGCGGCAATTCGCGGACGACGAGTTTTCATCCGCCCTACCCCGTCGTCCTCGAACGGGGCGACGGGCCGTGGCTGTGGGACGTCGACAAGCGCCGCTATGTCGATTTGTTTTGCAACGGCCTCAGCCTCGTTCACGGCAACAACTATTCTCCGGCCCGCGAAGCCATCCAAAGCGCCATGCAGCGCGGCATGGCGTGGTCGGGAACCTCGCACGAACAAATCGCCTTCGCCGAGTTGCTGTGCGCGCGGATCGAGGCATTGGAACTGTTGCGCTTCACTAATTCCGGCTCCGAGGCCGGCATGCTCGCAGTGAAGGCGGCCCGTCAAATCACAGCCCGCCCGTATATTTTGAAATCGATCGGCGCCTATCACGGCAGTTACCCCGATCTGGAAGCAGGGCTGTACGGCCAGGGCGATTTGCAAGGCCGTGCATTGGTCGCCCCGTTCAACAACCTCGCGAGTTACGAGCGCGTGATGGCGCGGCATGGCAAGGATATCGCCGCCATCGTGATCGAACCCGTGCTGGTCACTGGTCGCGTGGTGCCCCCCGAGCCCGGCTTTCTCGGCAATGTACAGGCTCTCGCGCGGCGCTACGGCGCCCTCACCATCCTCGATGATTGTCTGATGCTGCGGTTGGCGGTTGGCGGCTCCGCCGAAAAGTTCACATTACAGCCCGACATGATCGTGCTCGGTAAATTCCTCGGCGGCGGCACCGCCCTGGGCGCCTTCGGCGGCTCTCGGGAGATCATGAAGATTTTCGATCCCACCCGGCCGGGCCCCGTATTTCACGGTGGATCGTTCAACGGTAATCCGATCGGCTGCGCGGCCGGCCTGGTGACCTTGCGCGACCTCTCGGCAGAGCGAATTACGACGATGGACAGCGCCTGTGTCACCCTGCGCAAAGCACTCGCGCGGCGCGCCCAGGAATTAGGCCTGGAGGTCATCATCAGCGGCGTCGGCTCCGTCGCCGGCATCGCTTTTGCCGCCGACCCCAAGCGTCACGAGGATGACCCCTCGGCGCTGGGTTTGGCCTCTCTCTTTCAACTCGCCTGCGCGAACGAAGGGGTTCTCATCGGGCCGGGCGGCATTCTGAGCGTCTCCACCGCGCACGACGCTGCGGCCATCTCGCACGCCATTGCAGGCCTCTCGGCCGCACTCGAGAGCGTGGCCGAGCTTCTTGCCTTGTTGACGTAGCGCGGCTCTACCCCGCGCAGGCTTCCAGCGGGTGATCGCCTCCGCCTCAGAACTTGACGTTGTCCCTGCCCTTCGTCCCGAGCATTGCTCGCGCCTCGGCCGGGGTCGCAATGTCCAGGCTCAACTCCTCGAGGATGCGGCGGATCTTGGCCACTTGCTCCGCGTTCGAGGTCGCGAGCTTGTGCTTTCCGGCGTACAGGCTGTCCTCCAACCCCACCCGCACGTTGCCCCCGAGGATGGCGCTCAAGGTGACGTAAGGCAGTTGATGGCGGCCCGCAGCGAGAACCGACAAATAGTAATCGTTGCCGAACAGACGGTCCGAGGTCGCGCGCATATGCAAGAGGTTCTCCGGATCCGCGCCGATGCCGCCCATGATGCCGAAGATGCATTGCACGAAGAACGGCGGCTTCACCAGGCCGCGGTCGGCGAAGTGCGCCAAGTTGTAGAGATGGCCGACGTCGTAGCACTCGAACTCGAAGCGTGTGCCCAATGCACCGAGCTCGCGCATCCCGCGTTCGATCTGCGTGAAGGTATTCGACAGGATGAGGTCCTTGGATGATTCCAAGTAGGGCTTCTCCCAGCTGTAGCGCCAGTCGGTGCGCTTTTCCGCTGCGGCCGAGATGTTGAAGTTGAATGAGCCCATGTTCATCGAGGCAATCTCCGGCGCAACCGTGAGCGCAGGCGCGAGACGCTGATCGAGCGTCATCCCCAGGCCACCCCCGGTGGTGATGTTGATGATCGCGTCGGTTTGTCGTTTGATCTGCGGCAGGAACTCGAGGAATCGCCCGGGTGTTTGATCGGGCTTTCCGGTCTCCGGATCGCGCGCGTGCAGATGTATGATGGCGGCTCCCGCCTCGGCAGCGGCGACCGAGTGGGAGGCAATTTGCGCCGGCGTGATCGGCAGGTATGGCGACATCGACGGCGTGTGGATGCCCCCGGTAATTGCACAGGTGATGATGACCTTGTCGGCTCGCTTCATATTTATCTCCGTTGCAGAGACCCGTTACCTGACTGCACGATCCTCGATACCTTCCCAATAGCCGTCGATCCTCGACAGTGCGGACAGATCCTCGCGCATGGCCGTACGAGCCGCCTCCGCATCGCGGCTCTGCAGGGCGGCGAGCAGCGCCTCGTGCTGACCGCAGGCGACGTACCAGGCCTGCGCAGGGTCGCTCGTGATGAGTGAGCGCGTACGCGATACGAAGGGTGCCATTCGAAGCCAGAGCGCTTCGATGAGCGTCGCGAGCGTCTTGTTGTCGGCGATGCGGTAGATCTCGAAATGGAATGCCCGGTTGAGCTCGCCGTACTCCTGGCTGTCGTCAACCGCGACGGCCGAGCCCATGGCCTTGTGCAGGGAGCGTAGCTGCTCGATCTGGTGCAGCGTGATGTTCTGCGCCGCGAGCGCTGCCGCATTACTTTCCAGGAGGATGCGAAGGTCGAGGATCTGCTGGATCTCACGCCGATCGAGGAGCGGCACTCGTGCCGAGCGATTCGGCAGCCCTTCGAAAGCGCCTTCTGAGATGAGACGCTTCACCGCCTCCCGCACCGGGGTATCGCCGAAGACCAGGCGCTTCGCGAGCGCGCGTAGTGTGAGGATCTCGCCTGGCTTGAAGGCCCCGGCCAAAACCGCCTGCTTCAGCGATGCGTAAGCCCGGGCGTTATCTGTCTCCCCGGCCGCAGGGTTGTGGCTTCGCGTCAGCTCTTGATTCAAATCCCCTTCCATTTGGTCCACGCACACCTCGCGTCGCATCCCTGACCCTGAATTCCTCGAGTTCCGGCCCTCATTTAGTGCGCGGTCCGATTAGCAGTGTATCAAAGTGTGGCGCCAAGCCGCCGCTGCCTAGATCGAACATCAATAATTTGATCAAAAGTATGAATTATGACAATACTTAGATCGCGACCTGCCACCGGTCAATAGGGAGAACGGAGAATGATAACGATCAGCAAGCATGCGGCTGTGGCCGCTGCACTCGTAAGCCTGGCACTGATCGCACCCGCGGGGATGGCGGCGGATGCGACCACCGACGATACCGGCACGCTCTCGGCCATCATCGTAACGGCCGAGCGCCGCGCGGAGAGCATCCAGGCCGTACCCTTGAGCGTCACGGCCATCACCGGCGACACCCTCGCCAAGTTTGACATCGTGAGTTTCGACGACTACGCGCATCTGGTGCCTAATCTGTCGTTCGGCACCGGCAATACCTTCGGCATCACCAACGGTCGCGAAATCACGATTCGCGGAATCTCGGGATTCAACACCACCAGCTACTACATCAACGACACGCCGCTGCCGATCTCCATCGATCCTCGCGCGGTCGATCTGCAGCGCATCGAAGTCCTGCGTGGACCACAGGGTACGCTTTTCGGTTCATCGGCCATGGGCGGCACCGTTCGCCTCATCACCCGTCAGCCGGATCTCGACAAAAGCTTCGGATCCGCGGATGCGCAGACCTACGTCATCCATGAAGGCGGCGTCGGGTACATGGTAACCGCGAACTACAACCTCCCGCTCATCGACAACCAGATGGCGGTCCTGATGAGCGGCTACAGCACCTATAACCCCGGTGTGTTCACCGGACAATACGGCATTCCCACGGTCGCCACGGGTTTGGGTTACGACGGGAATCCGTGGCCCACTCCCACCGTACCGGCGAGCCAACCGCGGCAAACCGTCGATCACCTCGGCAACGATGTCGAAGCAGGCGCCACCCTCTCGCTCACCTATCGACCGGAGGCCCTCGATGCTCTGACCATCACGCCGATGATCATGTATCAGGATCAGAGCAACAATGGCTTCCCGCTCGCGGACTACACCACGCAGAATTTGACTCAGGTTCGACCCTTGAACAATCGGGAAAGCGATACGGATATCTGGCAGTTCGGTAACCTTACAATCAAATACGCCGCTCCCTTCGGGTCGTTCATCAACTCATCGACCTATTTTCATCGCTATTCGCGCGATACCGAGGACGGCAGCGAGCTCATTTCGATCGGCGGCTACGGCGGCCCGCCCATCGGGGGAACCTGCACGGCAGTCAACGTGTACTGCCCCTCACCGTCGCCGAACTGGGTCAAGAGCAATCAATTCACCGAGGAGTTGCGCTTCGAATCGAGCTTTCCCGGACCGTTTCAGGTCGTCGCCGGCGGTTACTACAACAAGCTGCGGCAATTCATCGTTTCCGCCGAGGTACTACCCTACGACGCCTTCGGCAATCCCGCTTTCACCGAGAATATTCCTCGCGTCAACGAGGAATCGGCCGGGTTCGCGAGCGGGACCTACACCCTCTTCGACAAGGTCGAGATATCGGCCGGCATACGACAATCGCATCTGGAGTACCAAAACGACTACATTGCCAACGGCTGGATCAATGGGGGGCCGTCCAACAGTCCCGTCGCCAGCAGTCAAGATGCGACCACGCCACGCTTCACGGCCAAGTACAAGTTCGACTCATCGAATATGATCTACGCCAACGCGGCCAAGGGCTTTCGCCTCGGCGGCGCCAATACTCAATATCCCGCCTCATGCGGTCCGCCGTGGTCGACCGGAACGACGCCGTATGGCAGCGACTCGCTATGGAGCTTCGAGGTCGGCAGCAAGAACACGTGGCTCGACGGACGCATGAACAGCCGCTTGGCAGCCTATAGAATCAACTGGAATCAGATTCAGCAGAAGATCCTGCTGGCGTGTTCGTTTCAGGTCGTCGAGAACGTCGGCTCGGCGGTGAGCAAGGGCGGCGAGCTCGAGATCGACGGCACTCCGCTCGAAGGTCTGTATGTGAACTTGGGATTGGGCTACGAGGATGCTGCCATTACCGAAGCACCGGTGGGTTCTCCGCTTCCCGTCGGCTCAGCGCTCAATGGCGTGCCGCGATGGACCGGATCGTTGTTGGGAGACTATTCTGTTCCGATGTCCTTCGGCAAAGGCTTCGTGCGCGGACAGTACAGCTACACGGGTGCCAGTGTGAGCAACAACAATCCGCTCGCCGTCAATGTTTCCACCCTTGCGCAGCGTCAGCGTGGAGGGTACTCACTCACGAACCTCTTCGTAGGCGGCAAGCATGAGTCGTGGGAGACATCGCTGTTCGTCAAGAATCTATTCGATGTGCGCGGCAATCTGGGCGATGAGCAATCCGAGATCAGCGAGCTTCCCGGCCGCCCTCGCTGGATGATCACGACTCCGCGGACCATCGGCATCGATGTCAAGAAGCAATTCTAGGCTGCGGACGAGGAATTGGCCGGGACGCGCCGCCACGCGTTCCATCCCCGAGCACGAGAGTTCGAGCAGGCTGAAATTCTAGTGGGCGGCGCACAACCGACGCCCGCCGAGCCGGGAAGCGCCGTGCATTTGGTGCGGCGGCTGACTCTCTTCGACTCGATCATGCTCGTCGTCACCGGCACCATCGGACCGTCGATCTTCATCGTGCCGGCCGATGTCATGCGCGCGATCCCGATTCCCGCAGTTGCGCTGACGCTTTGGGTCGTGGCCGGTGGAATCACGCTCATGGCCGGGCTCGCCTGCGCGGAGTTGGGCGCCATGTTTCCCGAAGCCGGCGGCCAGTACGTGTTCATGCGCGAGGCGTACGGCGGTTTCACCGCCTTCCTGTACGGCTGGGTGCTGTTTACGGCCGGCAACAGCGCAGCGCTAGCGTCCATGGGCATCGCGGTGGCTCTTTTTCTGGGGCAGGCCGTGCCGGCGCTGGCAGCCGATCACGTGCTATGGGCCGATACGGTCTTCGGCATGCATTTGAAGCTCGAGCAGGGCAGCGTGATCGCCGCCGTCTCGGTCATCGTGCTCACCGCGATCAATCTGCGCAGCGTGAGGGTCGCGGCGTGGATTCACAATTTGGCGGCGCTTGCTTACCTGGTCGCAGTGGTCGTCATAGCCGCGACGGGATTCGTATGGGGCCACGGATCGTGGTCTCATTTCCAATGGGGTGCGCCGAGTGGGGTCGCCTCGATCACCGCGGCCGGCGTCGGCGTCGCGATGATCCCGCTGTTCTACAGCTATGACGGCTGGGAGTTTCTCTCCTGGGTCGGAGGCGAGGTGACAAATCCGCGCCGCAACCTGCCCTTGGCCCTCATCTTCGGAATCGTGTTGATCATCATCACCTATCTCCTGGCGAATGCGGTTTATCTATACGCCCTGACGCCCGCGCAGCTCGGACGATCGACCGTCGCCGCCGCCGCCGCGGTCGGAACACTTTTTTCGTCGGACGTGGGCCGCTGGCTGTCGCTGTTCATTGCGCTCATTTCGTTTGGCGGCGCCTCCGTGGTCGTTCTCGGCGGCGCGCGCATTTACTACTCGATGGCGAAGGATGGCGCATTCTTCTCCGCGATGACGCGGCTTCACCCGCGTTGGAAGACGCCGGTCACCAGCCTGGTTTGGCAATGCGCATGGGTATGCGTGCTGATTCTGAGCGCCCGTTACGATCAGCTCTATACGTGCTTCATCTTCATGATGACCCTCACCTACGCAATGACCGTGGGCGCGGTCCTGGTTCTGCGCCGAACTCAGCCGGATCGCCCCCGGCCCTACCGCTGCTTCGGCTATCCGTGGCTTCCCATCGTCTACATGCTCGTCGCCGGTGCGTTCGTGCTGACGACGCTGTACACCAAACCGCACGAATCGCTGGAGGGCCTCGGGCTCGCCCTGCTGGGCGTGCCACTCTACTTGTACTGGCATTGGCGCAAGAAGGGCTTCAATCGGGACCAGCAGGTGGCCCCCTAGTCCGTCAATGACATCCGTCGGTGGCGTTCCCAGTCAAACGCGTGCGGCGCGGCTCGAGCGGCCAAACAGTTCCGTCGGTGACTGCCGAGAGAGAGCCCCCCTTCCATCGCTCGCGATCGAGCAGGCCGAGCGCGAGCGTGGCCGGCCACCCCGGCAGCCTCACGCGCGAGGTGATCTCCCCCACCGTACGCCCTCCTTCGAGAATCACATCGTGCGCGCCGAAGCCGATCGACGCTGCGGGGCACGAGAAGGGTGCGATGACTCTGGCGCGGTGCGTTCGCGGAACCGCCGCGCGCCCGACGCCCGCTGCGCACGCGGTGTCCGAGATCTCGCTGATGAGAGTCGCAGGGCTTATTTCACGCCCAAAGGCCGGTATACCGTGCGCGATTCGCAGCGCCTCCTCGGCGAAGTGACCGCCCAATCGGCCGCGGAGATCACCGCAAAGCGGGATGAGGCGGCGCCAAAAGTACGCAGCGACCTCACTCGGGAGGGTGAGCACCGCGGAATCGTTCGTCGCATCCTCGTACGCTTCGACGCTGCAGCCGGCCGCGATCAACGCCTGGGTCAACGGCACCCGACGAGACCCATGAAGGTCGAGACAGACGTAGGCGCCGGTCTGGTCGACGCCGCACATGTGCGGCGGCAAGTGCGCGCGGCGCAGCCATTCGGTCAGCCGGGTCTCTTGATCCGGACTCACCGTCAGCAGGCAGGTCTGGTCCTGGCGTACCAGCACGCGCGCGAGCGCTTCCACTTGTCGGTGAGCTCCAGGCAGGGGCACGTGGAACACGCTCGAGCGAGTACCCGCGAGCCACGCATCCGCCATCAGCAACCCTTCCGCGGTCAGCCATTCGATCACTCCTCGACCCGTCAACAAACACTTGGCATCGCTCGAGCGGTCGATGACGAGGACGCCTTCATTGCCGGCTTCAGTCTCCCGCGCAACCGCATCAGGCCAGGCGGCGCTCGACGACCCCGCATCGAACCACAGGGCTCGCTCCCATCCGTTGACGGAGGCAAATCGGGCCCCGGCCGCGGTCAGCTGATCGTGCAGCGGGGAGCGGCGGATGTCCCGAGCCGTTTGATAATCTGCGTCCGCAGCCCTCATCCGCGAGTGATAGCCCGGGATCTCAGTCACGCGCTCGCGAATGTAGTTCTCCGATGACTGCACCGGCGAGAAGCGGCGCACATCGAGAGGCGTGACATCGGCGCTCGGTGCGCCTTCCACCAACCATTCGGCGATGTAGCGGCCGGCGGCTGGCGCGAGGGCCATCCCATTCGAATTGAACCCGCAGGCGGCATACAGGCCCGTCGCACCCGGTACGGGCCCGAGCAACATTTGGCCGTCTGGCGTAAAGCTCTCAGGTCCATTGAGAAGCATCTTGACCCGGGCGGTTCGCAACGCCGGAAAGCGCCGCATGGCAATCGCCATGTAGGGCTCGAATTGCTCCCAGCGCTCATTCAAAAGACACGAAGAAAAATTCTGGGGCAGCTGCGAGGTCGCCAGCGGGATCGCGTGATCGTCGAGGCTGCCGACGATGATTCCGCCCACCTCCTCCCGGCCGTAGAGCTGATCGTCGTAGGAGAGGAACAGCGGAAGGTCGCGATCGACTCCGAATGGCTTCGTAATCAGGTACTGGTGTTCGAGGGCGTGCAGCGGCAGCCCGAGTCCACAGGACTTGATGATGTCCGCGGACCAGAGCCCCGCAGCGAGGACGACGGTACCGCAGTCGATCTCGCCATCGCTGGTGGTCACGCCACAGACCGATCCATCTCGCACCCGGATGCCGAGCACCCGACAGTGCTCCTTGATACGCACACCGTACCCGCGCGCGAGGCGCGCAAAGCCGGCCACCGCGTCGGTCGGGTTCACGCGCGCGTCGCTCGGCACCCAGATCCCGCCAATCAGATCGTCCGCGTCGATGATGGGCAGGCGCCGATGCACGTCCCGCGCGGAGAGCAGTTCGATATCGATGCCCCGGGCGCGACCGAGTTCCGGCAAGGTCCGCATGAGATCCCACCGCTCGCCGCGATCGGTGTACATCACCCGGCCGACCGTACGCCAGCCGATGTCGTGTCCGCTCTCCCTGGCGACCCGAGGGTACAGTTCGGCCGCATAACGGACCATGTCGAAGATCAGGGGATCCGCGCGGTAGGTCTCCATATTGCCGGTCGAATGCCATGTCGTGCCGGAACTCAACTCCGCGCGCTCGAGAAGGAGCACGTCGGTCAAGCCGAGCATCGCGAGATGATACGCCGCGCTCACGCCGCCGATGCCGCCACCGATCACGACGACCCGAGCGAAAGGGTGCGAACTCATCAAAATCGTACGCGGTCCGCGCCCTTGGTCTCGAGCATGCGCCGCGCTTCGTCCGGTGTCGAAAGACGGATCGAGAGCGCATCGAGGATCTGGCGTGCTCGCATCACCTGTTCGGCATTCCCTGCGGACAGCACGTGCCGCTCCGTGCCGAGGCTATCCTCCAGACCGACCCGCACATGCATCCCCAAGCTCGCGGCGACCGCGACCACACGCATCTGATGGCGGCCGGCACCGAGCGCCGACATCTGGAAATCGCCGCCGAACAAGCGGTCCGCGGTCTCCTTCATGTGCACGAGATTTTCGGGCTCTGCGCCGAGCCCGCCGGGGACCCCCAGGACGCACTGGATGAATGTGGGTCCTTCAGGCAGCCAGCCCTGGTCCCGGATCAATTTCAGGGCGTATAAGTGCCCCACGTCGAAACATTCGTATTCGAAGCGCACGCGGTGCTCGCGGCCGAATGCACCGACCCGCTCCATGAGTCCGAAGGTGTTGACGAACGCCGCATCCTTGGTTCCCGCGAGGAATTTCCTTTCCCACTCGAAGCGAAACTCCGGCGAGCGCTTGAGCATCGTGAACAGTCCGAAGTTGACGCATCCGAGGTTGAACGAGGTGATCTCCGGAGACAGGTCGATTGGCGCCGCGAGGCGCTGCTCCTCGGTAAACCCCAGCCCCCCGCCGCTCGTGATGTTGATGATGGCGTCGGTTTCGCGGCGAATCGCGGCGAGTGCCGCGCGGTAGGTCGCCGGGCGATAGTCCGGTGCTCCATGACGCTCGTCCTGCTCGGGCCGGCGCGCGTGCAGGTGAATGATGGCCGCACCCGCGCGTGCCGCCGCGATGGCCTCGCTCGCGATCTGCTCCGGCGTGATCGGTAAATGCGGCGACATGCTCGGCGTATGCACGCCGCCGGTGATGGCGCACGTGAGGATCGCCGAGTCAAAGGTTTTCATCGTTCAGCTTCCCGCGTGGTGCCCTCGCCCGGACTCGAACCGGGATGGCTGTTAACCGACGGATTTTAAGTCCGTTGCGTCTACCGATTCCGCCACGAGGGCTCGAAACGCAAAAGTCTAGCAGAGCCTTTTCAAAACGCGAGGCGATCCGCCGCGGGCACGCACCAAATGTCGAGCGGCGCGCTGCGTCCCCGCAACTCAAATTGGGGCAATTGCAGCACCGGAATCGGATCAGGGTCGGTTCCACTCGCGGCTGCGCCTTCGGAGCCCAGTGCTGCGGCCACCGTACACGAGAGCAGCACCTCACCGGCGCGCGCGCGGCTGCAAAGTCTCGCGGCGACGTTGACGGTGTCGCCAACCAGTGTGGTCTGCTTACGTCCCGGCGGGCCGAGCGATCCCATCGCCACCTCGCCCAAGTGCAGCCCAACCCCGACCGCGGCTTCGACCGCAAGCTCGCGCCGCCAACGTGCCGCGACCCGGGCGAAGTCCCGGAGCATGGCATGGCCGGCGCGCAGCGCTTCGTGCGCGCCACTGCGTGCCGGATCGCCGACACCGAACCCCGCCATCATGCCGTCCCCCGCCATGTGGAAAACGCGGCCTCCATGCATGGTCGTTGCGCCGGCAAGCACGCCGAAAAACTCATCCAGCAGCGGCACGATGCTGGCCGGGGCCAGTCGCTCCGCAATGCCGGTGTAGCCGCGCAGATCCGCAAACAGCACCGTAGCGCGAGCCGTCTTCGCCACGGGTGCACGGACGACGCGGGTGACGGTCATCGTGCTGGTCGCCTGCACCTTAGGCGAAACGTTGCGCCCATCCACCTTTGGTCGTGTTCGCTTCATGCTGCAAGTTGGCCGCGTACCCCGGGGGAGAATAGTCGGTATGCCCCTCGGCTCCACAGCCATGACAAAGTCGCGGTATCCCAGTTCCGATTATGCACGTCTACAGGCGGCTGGGGATAGTCATTCCGCGTACCACGGCCGGACGCGCGAGGAAAGCGTCAAGCGCGCGCCTGACGTGAACGAAGTCCGCGATGCCGACCAGGTCGCCCGCTTCGTAGAAACTGACCAGCGTATTCACCCACGGAAAGATCGCCATGTCGGCGATGGTGTATTCCCCGCCCATCGTCCAGCACCGCCGTTCGAGACGCTCATCGAGGACTCGCAGCAGCCGCTTCGCTTCGGCGACGTAACGGTCGCGGGGACGCTTGTCCTCGAAGTCCTTGCCCGCGAATTTATTGAAAAATCCAACCTGGCCGAACATCGGACCGACCGCGCTCATTTGAAACATGAGCCACTGGATCGTCTCCTGGCGCGCGGCGCCGCCCTGCGGGATGTAGCGCTGCGCCTTGTCGGCGAGGTAGAGCAGGATGGCGCCCGATTCGAACAGGGCTAGCGGTGCATCACCCGGGCCGTTCGGATCGATGATTGCGGGAATCTTGCCGTTGGGATTGAGCGAGAGGAACTCCGGGGAGTTCTGCTCGTTCGCCTCGAAGCGCACCACATGCGGCTCATAGGAGAGACCGGTCTCCTCAAGCATCACGGAGACTTTGACGCCGTTGGGAGTCGGCAGGGAGTACAGCTGAATTCTCTCCGGATGCGCGGTCGGCCACTTGCGGGTGATGCGGAATTCCTCGAGCCGGGACATGAATCGCTCCTGCACAAAGGCGCGTCAATTCGTCGGTGATTATCCTACATTGATTCACGGCCGGCCCCGGGCACCGAGGCCGGTTGAGATATTTGTCTTGACATATTGCCTTTGAATGTGCGAGGTCCCTGCCGTCGGCGGCGTTGCGCGTTTCGGCATCCTGTGTTGCACTAACTTTCGGGGTAATCGCGGCGTGAGGGAGCGGACTGCGAATGAGCGGGATAAAGAAGCGCCAACCGTTGACTTTTTCCAGCAAAGCGCGCAGTTTTTTTACCCACTAGATGCCAATGCGCTGGCCGATGAGAATTCCAACGCCGTCCCGCGACCGGCGAACGGCAGGTCAGCGCTCGGAGAGTCGACCGGGCAGATGAGCGCGTCATCTGTAAGGATTTTTCCCGCCTCGGAATGGGATGCACGCAAGGAGCCGAATCGGTGAACAATGCAGGCTCGCCCAGGGTATTGCTGATCGGTCCTTACGATCCGCACTGCGGCGAATACACTTTCCTCGCTCCGCCACTCGGTGTATGGCGGCTGGCGGGCGTACTGGAGTCGGCGGGCGTCGAGACGAAGGTCTTCGATCCGAATTGTTGTTCCGAGGCGCCGCAACGCGCGCTCGAGCGCGAACTGTTCGGCGACGGCTGGGACATCGTCGGCGTGTCGACGACAGGCATGACGCTACGCTTCGATTTGGAACTTGCGCATATCGTACGACGCGTGACCCCCCGTGCATTGATCGTTGCCGGCGGCATGGAGGCGACGTTTCGCCCGGAGTTGATGTTCGATCTCGGCCCGTTCGACTTGGTCGTGCTCGGCGAGGGGGAGCGGCCCTTGTTGGATCTCGTGGCCCGATTGCGCGAGGGTCAATCGCTCGGCGGCATCGCTGGAACGGCCGAACGCAATCAGCAGGGCAAGATCATCTCCATGCCGCAGCGGGCGCTGAGCCGCGATGAGCTGCGCGATGCGATCTACAGCACACCCTATGAAAAGATGCCCTACTCCGCCTATTGGCAGCGCCTGGAAGCGGCGTATCGCATCGGCGCGCTGCCGAGCAAGGCCGCGCGTGAGGCGCATCTGGCGGAAATCCGCTCGGTGCGGCTGATCACGCTCAACTATTGCCCGATGAACTGCACCTTCTGCTCGGCGACCAACTTTTTGCACCAGGCCCAGGGCAGCGTCGCCTCCGTCGCGCGATTGGAAGCGGACGAATGCCTGACGATGATCGAGCGGATCATGGCCGCGCATCCGCGTGCACGCACCATCATCTTTCAAGACGACATCTTCTGCTTCACCCGGGATCAGCGCATATTGCCGCTGTGCGAAAAAATCGTCGCCGCAAAGCAGAGCGGGCAAATTCCCGCGCACCTGCAGTTCATCAGCACGAACCGCATCGATGCGATGTCCCAGGAGCGCCTCACGGCAATGCGGCGCGCGGGCTTCCGCGTTCTCGGCTTCGGCATCGAGAGCTTCTCGCAACGGGTGCTCGACGAATTCAACAAGGCACAAATCCACCGCCACATCGAGCCGATGCTCACCGCCGCCCTGGCGACGGGGGTGACCCCGTTCCTCGATCTCATCCTGAGCTCGCCACATGCCATCCTGGAAGATGTCGCCGAAACTCTCCGCGGCGCATATCATTGGCTCAAGCAGGGGTGTGAAATCGGGATGTATCCGTACGTCATTCCGTTTTCGGGAGCCGCGTTCTCGCGCGATGAGAAGCTGTTGCCGCATGTTCGCTATGCTCATCGGAAGGTCGCGGGAACCGATGTCGCTTGGGAGCAGCCGGCAAAGATTCTGCCGATCGATCCGGTGGTGCAGGAGGTGATTCTGCGAATGGAGAGCAGCTTCGAGGCGATGCTCGCCTCGCTCGAGAAAAACGTCGCACATCTTCCCTCGCGGGTCCGATCACTGCTGTGGATCTTGAGTGCCATTCCGATCATGGCCGAGCACGGTCAAACCATCGCCGATGAGAGCGAGGTTCGCGCGGACCTGTACGCGCGGCTTCCCGCATTTCGGCCCGAGGCGGTGCAGTCCGCCGCCGCGACCGCATGAAATTTCTGCGCAGCTGGCCGGTGTTGGCGCCGCTTGCGGTGTGCGGCCTGCTCGTCGGCTGGATCGTTCTGTCGGTGGTCAACGCCCAGGCCGTTGGCTTTTCGATATTCATTTTCGCCGTGGCCAATCTCATCGTCTACACGGACGCGATCGATTTCGGTCTGCGTCTATACATGCGCCGGCGGCATACGGCTGCCGCCGGCGGCATCGTCGAGAGCGGCAGCGAGAAGGGCAACCTATCGATCAATCTCGCGGCGGTCCTTCCGCCGGATACACGGCACGTGGTGCCGGCATCGCCGTTCGCGATCGTTGCCTCGATATACAACCTCGAGGACCACTTCGAAGAGTTCATCGAGACGTTTGGGCCATATCGCGAGCGGATCTGGCTCATCAGCGACGGCTCGACGGACAATACGCTGCTGCGACTGACTCAAGCGGGATGGCGGTGCATCGACGACGGCGTCAACCGCCGCAAGCCGGGCGCCTTGCGCCGCTTGCTCGAGCGCCTGCCGCCGCACATCGAGACCGTCATGGTGATCGATCCGGACATCCGGATTCGCGGGCTGCACGAGGGCAGCTCCATCGATCTGAATCGGTTCATCAGTGATTTTCAGCAGTCCGGTGCCGCCGCGGCATGCCCGCGGATCATGATCGAGCCGGATGGATTCCTGGCTCGATTCCAGGCCTTCGAGTACGCGTTGGCCTTCCGTGTCGGACGCGAGAGTCTCTCGGACTTCAGCATCACCTCGGGCGTGTCGTTCTACCGGCGCAGCGCCTTGGCGCGCGCGCTCGCCGAACATTCGCTCTCCGTGTATGCCGAGGATTTCGAGAACGCAGTCATCCTGCTCGCACGCGGCGAACGGATTTATTACGATGGACGGCTGGTGGTGAGTACCGAGGGCCCGGGCACCCTGCAGCGCTGGTTCTCGCAGCGGGTCGGCTGGTATCACGGTTTGATCAAGGTGTACACCGAGCGCTTTTCCGAGATCCTGCGAATCAGCCGCCGCTCCCCGTTTGCCGCATATCATTACCTGTTTTACGTGGGCGTGTTGTCGCTCGCGATGCACCTCGTCAAGATCGTGAGTGCCGTGCTCCTGCTATTGAGCTTCCTAAGCGGCCTCGATGCCCTGTTTCTCGATGAGTACATCACGCAGGGTACGTTCCTCAATCCTCAATACTTCACGGCCGCGATCACGAGCTATCTTGCTCTCGGGGTGATCGCGCTGTTCACGAGCGTCCCGAAAGCGGAGCGCTCCTACACGGCGCCCGTGGTCCCTCTCTATCTCTGCTACGCCATCGTCCACATCGTGCCGATGACCGTAGGCTTCGCGAATTTCTTCGCACTCAAGCTGTTCCGCCGTCGGATCTACCAGGATCATTATGAAAGTCCCTTGGACCCGAGCATCGCCTCGGATAAAGTGCGTTTGACCCAATGACGGTCCGTGGCGTACCCGCACCAGTCAGATATAGCCCCGATGTGTACTGGGAGGATCGTGCGCAGCGTTTCGCGGGCGAACGCGACGGCCTGGCCGCGGTCTGTGCCTACGGCATGCCGGAATTCTACAATCGCGCGATCCACCTGGAGCAACGACTGGCGCTCCGACCGTGGCTCAAGGTGAGTACGGGGACTCGCGTGCTCGACGTGGGCTGCGGCGTCGGTCGCTGGAGCCGGCTGCTGGCGGCCCGCGGCGCTCAGGTGACGGGAGTCGATCTCAGCCCGACGATGATCGCTCAGGCTCAAAAGCGCGCCCTCGCCGCAGGCGTCGCCGGGCGTTGCCGCTTTCAGGTGCAGGATCTCTCCAACCTCGATGTGGGTGAAAAATTCGACCTGGTGCTGGGCGTCACCGTGCTCCAGCACATTCTCGATCCGGTCAGGCTGCGCACGGCGCTCGAAGCGATGACGGCGCACCTCGCGCCCGGCGGGCGCATGATCCTGCTCGAGGCGGCGCCGACCGACGTGGTCAACCGTTGCGACACGACCGTGTTCACGGCGCGGCATCGCGACGTTTATTTGTCGATGATGCGCGCCGCAGGTCTCGAACTGCGTGCCCTCACCGGCGTCGATCCTGCGCCGTTTCGCAAGCATTTGCTGCCGCACGTTCGTTGGCTGCCCGCGACCTTGTCGCTCAGTCTGCTTGCGCTGGCGACCGCGCTATCGTTGCCCCTGGATGCGCTTTTCGGCCGTCGCGCCGTCAATCGATCCTGGCATGCCGTCTTTGTGCTGGAACTAGAAGGTGGGAAGAATCACAATGGCCATTAGAGGTCGAGCCTGGTTAGCTGTTGGCGTCTTCGTCTTGCTCGGCGTGTTGGTCGCACTCGGCCGTTGGTATCAGCTGCAGCGGACCCAGCCGCAGCGAACCACCGAGAAGACGCTCCTTGTACACGTCACCAACGCCGGCGATCGCGGACCGGGTACGCTGCGCGAGGCGTTGTTCCTGGTCGCGGGCGCCACCGGTCCCACCAACATTTCGATCGAGGTACCGGCGATCAATCTCGAGACCGCCCTGCCCGCCTTCGTCAGTGGTCATGGGGTGAGTCTGATCGGACAGGCCTCCGGAGCGCGAATCGATGCACAGGCTCTGAGCGGCGGGCCGGTGTTCGACATCTCCGGCCCCAATACCTCGATCGAGGGGATCACGATCCAGAACTGTCCGTCCACCGCCATCCTGGTGCGCGCCGTTCGCTTTCGCCTTGCGGCCTCTACGATCGAGGGGTGTGATGTCGGTGTGGAGGTTGCCGACAACGCCAGCGATACGCTGCTCGAGCACAACCACTTCGTCAAGGACCGGCTGGGCGTGCGCTTCAGCGCCTCGGGACACAACTCCACCGTGGCCAATAACGAATTCATGGAAGACAAGGATGCGGGTCTCTGGGCCGTGCGCAGCGCGCCCGATTCGCACGACGAAGTCATCGGCATCCACGATAATAAATTCACCGAGGACGGCACCGGGATCGTCGCCGGCAACATTCCGGTCATGATCGAGCGCAACGACTTCATCAACGCGCACGAGGCGGACGTGCACATCGTCGGAGCCGGGGCGGTGATCCGCAGCAACCGCATCAACGGCGGCGCTTCAATGGGCATCGTGGCCGAAAACGCGCGCGGCGCCATCATCGAAGACAACGAGTTGGAGGGACTGACGGCCTACGGCGTGATGGTGCGCGGATCGTCCAATACGCTGGTGCGATCGAATCGCCTGCACAACTGCGGCTACGGGCTCGCATTCGTGCTCGGCGACCCACGCGGCGTGAGTTCGGCCATTGACAATACGATCATCGAACCGAAATTCAACGGCATCGATGTCATCGGCGACTCGCCGAACCTGCGCCGCAATCAGGTGCTGCGCGCGCACGCGTTTGCGCTGCACGTCGAGGACTTCCAGCCGCCCAACGGACAGAAAGTGACGTCGCAACCGTTTCTGGACAACAACAACTTCGGCAACAGCCCGGTCAACAAAGCGGGTGCTGCCGTTGAAGCCCAGTCCAATCCCCGGTAACGCGGTGTCGCAGTGAGAACGAATTTAGACAGCACTCAATTGATTCAGCGGCCGGTTTGGCAGAATCCGCGCGTGCATCTGCTCGACGACATTTGGTTGCTGACCATCGTCGCGATCTTGGTCGCGACCGGCGTGCCCTGGTTCATCAACGGCTTCGAGCCGGATTTTGCAATGGCGAGTTGGGGCCTGTTGTCGCTCGGCGGCATTTACATTGCATTCAGCCTCATGGCGTCCCCAACGCCGTCGCACGGCCGCTGGCGCGCTCATGGCCTGACGCTCCTCGATTCGGTCGGAGTGATCCTGATCGGGTTCATCTGGCAGCACGTGGGCGCGTTGCAAAACCCGCTCTTTCTCGCGGTCTTCGCCCTGCCGGTGATCGGTGCGATCTTTCTTTCGCGCTGGCACCCCTACTTCATCGCAGCGCTGAGCGTCGTCGTCGTCGTCATCGTGTCCATGACCCAGGTTCCGGAATTACGTTGGTACGCGAGCGGCCTGATCGGCAACGAGGCCTGGCTGACCGAATTGTTCGGGCACCAGGCGGCCGCCGCGCCGCCGCCCGCTTTTTCGGGTTTTTATGCGCCGACCAGTTACCTGATGGTGCTGCTGGAAGTCTTTACCATCGCCCTTTTCGCCTGCGCGGTGGCCGCCGAATACCTCGGCACGATTTTCGAGCGCCTGCATGCGCACAGCGTCATGGCGCGAACCGAGGCCGAGCGCGGCCAGGAACTGTGGGTGAGCCTGGTCGAACGGCTGCCCGTGCCGGCCCTGCTGATCGATCCGGATACCCAGCGGATCACCGCCACCAGTGAATTCGCGATCAAGTATCTACAGGGCGCCGATGTCGCGCTCGAAGGCCGTAATCTGTTCGATGCCGTGCAATTCTCCTATCCCGACTTCGTCCAAGAACTCATCGTCGGCGCGGGGAGCGCGGCGCCTCTGACGGCGATGCGCGTGAACGGCGAGTTGCGCCTGGCTCACTTGCGCGTGTTGCATGTCGTACACAAGGGGCGCCGCTTGGCGCTCTTGACCATCGAGGACGCCACCGAGGTTTTTTGCCTCAAAGCCGCGTTGGACACGTCGGAATATGCCTCCCTCGTCGTCGATGCGCGTGGGCGCGTGCGCGCATTCAACAGACCCATCGTGGACCTCTTCGGCAGCGTCGAGGTCGGCGCGGACGCCGTGCTGCTGTTGCACCAGCCGAACGCCGGCCCGCGGTGGTGGGAACCGGGACTCACGAAACGGCGCAAGATGCATATGCAAATCGGTCAGCGAATCTATCAGGTGACGAGTTCCGCCGTCGCGGTATCGGGCGAGGAGGAGAGCATCTTTGCCGTGTCATTTCTCCCCGTCGCCCGCGGTACGGCCGATCTCGACACGAACTCGACCATCATCACCGGCACCATGCGGCAGTTGCGATGAGAATTCGGATAGCTATCGCCGCCCCGTGCATCGCCCTGCTGCTCGCCTCCTCGGCGGCGCTCGGTCAGGTGTCGACCGCCGAGGATCGTATCGCTGCGAGCACCAACGGCTCGACGCTCACGGGAACGGACGGCGGCGCCGGCGCCTCGCTCGCGTTCCTGCACAACTTCGATGCCGCCACCCTGCTCGCCGGGGCGGTTGAGTATCAGGCGCTTTCAGTTGCCCACTGGTCGTTCGGTTCCGTCACCGGCTCGCTGACACGCGGACCGGACGATCAGCGCTACACCGTTTCCGCCGAACTGCACGAGGGGGCGGGCGATGATGGGCCGAAGGCTTTCCACTACCACATCGAAGCGGTCGGCGTGACCGGCACGTATTTCCACAAACTCTCCGCGCTGCTCGAAGACAAGCGCATCGATGTCGAGACCTCGCACGGCAATCTGCCGAAATTCGGTCTTTCCTATCTGTGGGGTCCCCATTTTCAGACGGCGGTCGCCTATCAGCATTCGGTGAGCGGCAATCTCGGAACGCGCCTGTGGACCGGGCGGGTCGACGAGTACGGTCCGACGGTGAACTTTCTGGCGGGCGCGGCAGTCGGCAAGGTATCGGCCAACGTATTGAACCTGGGAATCGAGATCCCCGGTACCCAGCTCCATGAGGGGTATGTCGGGGTGTCCAAGCCGTTTTCGCATTCGCGCAGCGAACTCACCCTCATCGCCGATTACCAGAACCTGTCCGGCACGAAGCGCGCCACGCTGACACTCAACTATATTTTCCACGTGGGTGCCACGGGAAGCACGCGGTGAAAAGGTCGCTTCGGCAGCGCAGCTTCGGTTCACTACCGACGATCATCGTCTTCGTCGTGGTCCTGATGTCCGGCTCCCGACTCATTTATCTCAGCGTGCAGCACCATGCGGCTCTTGCCCGCGACAAGGCGGCCACGGTGGCCGCCGGCTTCGCCAGCAAGCTGGAACCGCCGCTGCAAAAGCTCGCCAACCTTGCGGGCCGGCAGGCGGCAACCGCCACGGAGGCCCTCTCCAGTACCCACCCGTTCTCGGCACTCGGACCGGTGGCGCCGGCGAAAAACACCTTCTGGATGACGGCTGACAACCAGGTGCTGGGCGCTCGGACGGAGGAAGCAGCGACCACAAGTGGCATCGCCAGCGAATGGCAGTCGGCGGAATCCCCGCGTGCTGCCCCACCGGCCGCAATGCTCGGTCCGATGCGGCTCGGGAGCGAATGGCTCATCGCCGTGCGCGCCCCGGTCGCACCGGCCGGCGGCCAGCCGCAGTCGCGAGGCTTTGCAGTCGCCTACGGAGACCTGGATGAACTCATCGCTGAAGCCCATTTGGCACGCCTGGTCGACATGGGTTTTGCATTCGAGCTATCGCAGATCGAGCCGCGGAGCACACGGCCGCGCGTTTTCGTCGGCACGGGTACGGAGCCGCTGGCCGACTCGGTTGCCGCCCGCATTCGCCTCCCCGTTGCCGCTGCCGTACCGGGAAGCTATTTGCAGGTCGCGATACGCCCGCGGACCGGCTGGTTTCCGGCAAGCCTCCTCGCCTCGGAAATAGGCCTTCTGGCTTTTTTGACCTGGATGTTGTCCTTCGGCACCCACGATTTGATCCACGCGCTGCAGCGCTCGCGCGCGGCGCTGGCGGCTTCGCGACGGCGGACGCACTCGATCAATCAGCATCTCGCACGTGAAATGCAGCAGCGGCTGACGCTGCAGGAGACATTCGATCACGCGCGCTTTCACGATGCATTCACCGGCCTGCCGAACCGGCGTTATTTCATGGACCAGCTCGATCGCGCGCTGCGTGATGTGCGTACGAAGCGCCGCCAGCGAATCGCGGTCGTCATCATCGACATCGCACGATTCAAGCTCATCAACGACATGCTGGGACATACGGCCGGCGATGAGCTGATGGTTCAGGCCGCGCGTCGCTTCGAAAAATCCACGTCGAAATTCGAGGGGCTGCTCGCACGCTGGGGCGGCGATCAGTTCTCTTTGCTGATTCCGGATGTCGCCTCGACCGATGCGGCTCTCGATATCGCCGCTCTGCTGCTCGAGCAGTTGCGGGCCCCATTCCAACTGCGCCGTCACCAGCTTGTCGTCGCCGCGACCGTCGGCGTCACGTGCGCGGATTCCGGCCAACAGCGCGCCGAAGACGTCGTGCGCGAAGCCGACATCGCCTTGTCGGTCGCCAAGCGTCAGGACAGCGTGAAGGTCGTTCTGTACGCGCCGAATATGGGAGGTCAGGCGGCGAACCTGGTGAGCCTCGAGGCCGATCTGCACGTCGCCATTGAAAAGAACCAGCTGCGATTGCTGTTTCAGCCGGTCATCGATTTACGAACCGGCAAGATGGTGGCCGCCGAGGCGCTGCTGCGATGGCGCCATCCGGTCGAGGGGGTACTGGCGCCCGAGCAATTCCTACGCATCGCCGAGGAAGCCGGGTTGATGGTCCCGATCACCCGCTGGATCATTCTGCGGGTGATCAAGCTCGCGGGGGAATGGCTCCGGCGCTTGTCCACCGGCCAGAATTTCTACATCAGCATCAATCTCTCGCCGACCGCGCTGCGCGATCCGGAGCTCGCCGATTACCTTGGATCTCTGCTCAAGGAGACCCAGCTGCCTTCCTCCTTGCTCAAGCTGGAGCTGACGGAAGCGGCTCTCATCGGCAATGTCTCAGCGGCGCGCGAGACGCTGAATCGCCTGCACAGCATGGGCATTCAATTGATGCTCGATGATTTTGGAACCGGGTACTCCTCGCTGAGCAATCTGCAGCTGTTCCCGTTCGACTTCGTGAAGATCGACTGCCCGTTTGTGAACCGCACGGGTTCCGATCAGGCGGACATGAGCATCATGGCCGCCATGGTGCAAATCGCGGCCAGTTTGAACCTCACGACGATTGCCGAAATCGTCGAGTCCGAAGGCGCCGCGGCGGCGGTGCGGGAAATGGGCTGCAATTACGGCCAGGGCTTTTATTTCGGCGAGCCCATCGACGCCGAGATGGCGGTGCAACGATTGCTCAGCCAGGAGGTCTTGCCACCCAAGGATGCGACGGCGGAAACGATGATGGTTCGTCCGCTCCCGGAAGATACCTCGCAGACCATGATGATGCCGAGTTTATCCGACACCGAGACGGCAACATCCGAAACGATGAGGGTGCGTCCGCTGGAAGAGGACAGTTCGCCCACCACCATGATGCCCGCCGACTCGATCAAATTTCCGCGCGAAGAGGAAGAAGAGGAACCGCGTTAGCCCGGTGCGCCTCGGGCCCCTTCCCCTTCCATCGTCACCTCGGCGCGGAGACTTTCCAGGTCGCGGAACAGCGATGCCACGGCGAGCAGGCGCCCGCCGCGCCTGAAGCGCAGCACGCAATCCTTTGCCGCAATGTCACCCTCGATGTTGAGTTCATCCCATGTTGCGGCGTGGCCGACATAGTTTATCGGGACGTCATAGTGTTGGCTCCAGAAGAAGGGAACGGCGGTGAATCTCTCGCGGTAACCGAGCATGTTGAGAGCAGCGGTTTGACCCTGGCGCTCTGCCACCACCCAGTGCTCGACGCGGATGCTCTCGCCGCTGTGCGGATCAGGCCAACGTGCGATGTCGCCCGCTGCGAAGACCCCTGGTGCGCTGGTTTCGAGACAGGCGTTGACGGCGACGCCGCGATTCATCACGAGTCCGCACTTCTCGGCAAGCTCGACCCGCGGGCGCACGCCAATGCCGGCGACTACCAGATCCGCCTCGAGCGTGCTGCCGCCTTGAAGTGTCACGCGCTTGCCGTCGATGGCGCTTGCCGTGTCCTCGAGGTGGAATACGACGCCGTGCTCCTCATGGAGCGCACGCACGAAGTCACCCATTTGCCGGCCCAGAATTCGCTCCATGGGCGTTTTGTCCGGCGCAACCACGTGTAGCTCGATTCCACGCTCGCGCAGGGCGGCCGTCACCTCCAGGCCGATAAAGCTGGCGCCGAGCACGACGGCTCGACGGGCTGTTCTGGCACGATCGATGATCCTCCGGCAGTCCGCGAGCGTGCGCAACGTGAAGACATGCGGCTGGTCGGCGCCGGGGATCGACAAGCGGACCGGTTCGGCGCCGGTTGCGAGCAACAGACGATCGTACGGGACTTTGCTCCCGCTCCCGAGCACGACCTCGCGCGAACGAGCATCGATGTCGATGACGTTCGATCGGAGATGCAGCTCGATCCCGTTCTCCGAATAGAAACTGTCGGGGCGCAAAGGCATCCACTCCTCCGGCGCATTCCCCGCGAGGTAGTCCTTCGACAAATTCGGCCGGTCGATCGGTGCTGCATCCTCGTTGCTCAACATGACGATGCTTCCCTGGTAGCGCACCCTGCGCAGTCGCTCGGCAGCGGCAAATCCAGCCGCACCGCCGCCGACGATCACAATTTTTTCGGGAGTTTGGCCCGAAGTCTTGCCACGGGGCATCGTTGCCCCCGGTTCGCGCTTCTCGCGAACGAAGATCCTGCCGTCACGCTGCTCGACCGACCAGCAGGCGATCGGGCTCAAAGCTGGAGCGCGTAAGGCTTCACCTGTGCGCAGATTGAAGCAGGCATGATGCCGCGGACAGCGAATGGTGTCATCGACGAGAAGCCCGTCGACGAGCGCACCGCTGTAATGAGTGCATTGCGCGCCGATCGCAAACACCTCGGACCCACGGCGCACCAGCAGCACTTGCTCATCACCCACATGACCGATCAGCTTGCCGCCGTCAGCAAGCTCATCGAGAGCAACCCCTTGCGTCAGGTCGCGACCGCCGCGCTTCACCTCGTCTTCGTTCATTCTCTGGTCTCCTCGAATGAATAGCGCAGAAACAGGAGGCTATCGCCGCGCCGCGCGTCGACCAAGGTCCCCCATCGGGAATCGCGCGGCGCGAACGTCTTCCCCATGACCAGGCTCGGGCGTCCGTCGCCCGGGTGGCGGCCCGCAATTTGCGGCGCGAGAGTGAGAAATTGCTCGTCGAGGAGATGCTCCGCATAAAAGTCTCCCAGCAACCGCGGCCCGCCTTCAACAAGGATCAGCCTGCCGGAACTCAGCCGGACTACCTGATCGAGGATGGCACTCGCCGAAACCGGCCTCGCGCTGCGACCTACCGCCCGGATCTCGACCGAATCCGGCGCACGTTGTCGGCGCAATCGTTTCGCCCCCGCAGGGGTCGTAACGATCAGCGCCTGCACCTTGCCGGACGCGAACACCGGCAAACGAAGATCGATCTCACCGCTGCCGCTGACGACCACATTGAGTGGCGTCTGCGGTTTGCCCATCGCCGCACTCAGTCGCCGAAAATCATTCGCGAGGCCCGGGAAAATGTTCTCAGCCGTCCAGACGTGCTGCCGGTCCGCGTGCAACGCACCGGATCCGACGATCACCACATCGGCAATGGCGCGCAATAGTCCCATCACCATGTGATCCTGGGCACTGAAGCCGCTGATGTCGGCACCGCCGTCGTGGCCCCGCGCATGGAGCGACACGATGCCGTCCAATGTGGTCACAAAGTTGCTGAAGACCCGGGGATGTGACTGCGGCAGCATCATGCGCAGGCATCCGTAGAGGCGCGTTAGGTTGGGCGGGAGGGGCAGCACCCTGCCACGCTTCGTTTCGAACAGCGTCTCGAGCGATGCGAGAGTGGGAGAACCGCGGCGAGGCATGCTTTCGATTGCCGTGCGGCCATGGATGGCTAATTTTGTCCCAGCGCCACGATGCCCGCAATCACGCCGCGCCTGAGGGTTGTCATCGCTGTACTGAATCTTATTGACAATCATTCGCATTCGCATTTAAAATGATCCTATGATCGTTTGTGTGTGCAAGGCCGTCTCCGATCGTCATATCCGCGCCGCAGTCAAGGAGGGCGCCACGCGCGTTGAGGATTTGAGCCGTCAGTTCGGATTGGGAACGTGCTGTGGGAAATGCCTACCTCACGCCCGCGCCGCACTGGCCGACTCCCTCGGGCAGGATCGCAAGCGGGCCTGCGCCCCCGTCTCCGTTCCGAACACCCCCGAATTCGCGGTCTGACGGCGCCCGGAATTCGGGCATACAATCCGTCGACTGGGGACAGCGGTGAGGTATTGCCGTGAAAGGTGACGCGAAAGTTCTGGATTTTCTCAATCAGGGGCTGAAGAACGAGCTCACCTCGATCAATCAGTACTTCCTTCACGCACGCATGCTCGACAATTGGGGCATGAAGCGGCTCGGAAAGATCGAGTATGACGAGTCCATCGATGAGATGCGGCACGCCGATCGCCTGATCAAACGCATCCTGTTCCTGGAAGGCCTCCCGAATCTACAGGACCTCGGTAAGCTGTTCCTCGGCGAGGATGTTCAAGAGATCCTCGAGTGCGATCTGAAACGTGAGCTGGCGGCGCATCCCATGTATCGGGAAGCCATTGCGCACTGCGAGTCCGTCGGGGATTTCGTGACCCGCGAGCTCTTGGCTCAAATCCAGAAGAGCGAGGAAGAGCACATCGATTTCATCGAGGAACAGCTCGGTCTCATCAAGAAGATGGGTTTGCCGAACTACATTCAAAGCTCTGCCGGCGAGCTTGGAGACAGCCACTCCGCTTGAGAGCCTTGCGATCGCTTCGATCCGGCGCGATCTGGGCGGGCCGCCCAGGCAGGTTGCAGCTCAACCGCGTGATATATCTCGATTATCTGATGCGCCCTGCCCCCGAGTGTAGGAGATTTCTGACAGACAGGCGTTATGTTACGTAACATATTGCGCAGAAAGAACAGAGATAGTTGTGGACAGTGCTGACTAAAGAGGGATCTCAAATGGATGGTTCAGCGGGCACAGTGTTTTTAGTGGATGACTCCTACGAGATACGTACCAGCTTGCCACGCTTGTTGCGCGCCGTCGGTTACCAAGTGCGTGCGTTTGACTCAGCCGAAAGTTATCTCGAAGGACAGGATGACGAAATTCCAGGATGCTTGTTGCTCGACATCAGCATGCCCGGTATGAACGGATTGGAATTGCAACGTGCGCTGCGTGGTTCGCCGTGGTCACGCCCGATCGTTTTCTTGACCGGACTAGGCCACATTGAGGACAGTGTGCGCGCCATGAAGGGGGGAGCGGTCGATTTTCTGGCGAAGCCGTTCGACACCGTGCGGCTGCGCGCGGCCCTCGATGAAGCGTTGCGACGGGACGCCGAGCAGCGCGTGGAGCGTGTACGTCTCGGAAAAATCCAGGAGCGCATCGAAACGCTAACGCGTCGCGAGCGGCAAGTCATGGAGGGGGTTGTGCGTGGCCTGCTCAACAAACAGATCGCGGCGGAAATGGCCATCGACGAAAAGACGGTGAAGGTGCATCGCGGACGCGTGATGTCGAAGATGCGTGTGCGCTCTGTGCCCGATCTGGTTCGGCTGGTATCGGGAGTGGCGGTGGAACCGGTCGTGCGTCGGCTCGACGTATCAAACCGGCTGCACGTCTGACCTCAAGTCCCCTCATTGGATAACACGTTGCCGGACTTACTGCGCGTGGTCGGCTGGTAAATTACCAGCCGACCATGGCCGCCAACGCGTCGAGCCGTGCAACCACATCGACAACCGCGACAGCCACAGGCGCCGGTGCGGTCGATGCAGGGACTGCCGGGGACGCTGCCGGGGTAGCCGCCGCGCTCGTGGTGTTGGGTGTGGCGGACGCAGTGTGACCAAAACCGAGCTTTTCCAAGATGCTGCTGAATAGTCCCATAACGATCTCCTCGGTGCTAATTGCATCCCCTTCACATGGCTTATGCTGACACGGGATTACAGGACCCACTCCGGACCAAAGTCAAATTGCACCAGGATTACTGAGATCGCCGGCCAATTTTGATCACGGTGGATCCGATCGAGGTTAATTCGGGGTTCGGCACCATGCCAGATATGCCGTCACGAGACTCAGTCCGGCGCGAACGGCAATGTGAAATAAAACACGGCACCGCCCCGGGCGAGTTTTCTGCACGTATCTGACCGCGGTGCGCTTCGATGATTGTGCGCGATATCGCGAGCCCCATTCCCATCCCGCCGTGCTTGGTCGTCACAAAGGGATCGAAGATGGTCCGAATTGACTCCTCGGCAATGCCGCCGCCCGAATCCGCCACCGATACCTCGGCCTGCCGGTCATTCGCGCGCCTGCTCCGAATCGTCAGAAACCTCTTGTCGGCGGGCAGACCCTGCATTGCTTCCATGCCATTGAGTGCGAGGTTTAGGATCACTTGTTGAAGCTGTACGCTGTCTGCGCTGACTTTCGAAAGGCCGGGCTCCAGCTCGGCCTTGACCAGTACTCCCCTGTTTGACGCTTCACCAGCGAGCACCTTCATGATCCGATCGATGGCCTCGTTCAGATCCAGGCTCCGCACTTCGAACTTCGTCTTCCGTACCAAATTGCGGATTCGGTCGATTATGTCACCGGCGCGCTGATCATCAGCCTTGATATCGTCGAGGATCTCCACCACTTCCTCGAGCTTTGGTGGGTCGGCTCTGATCAATATCCTGGCCGCACCGACGTTGTAGCGGATCGCAGTGAGCGGCTGCTTCAGTTCATGGGCGATCGAAGCAGATAGCTCTCCCATCGACACTCGTCGGTTGATGTGGGCTATTTCAGAGAGGCGCTTGCGGGATTCCGCTTCGGCTACGCGGCGGCGCCGGCGTTGCGCAAGGAGCGCCACGATCAGCGCTGTCTGGCCGGCGATGACAGCGAGGGCAACCACGATTTGCCTCCCGTATTGGCTCCAGATTGTCCGCTCCGCAAAGTGAACCTCGCATTCATCCGGGAGACGCCCCACATCCAGCGACCAATGTCGGAGCGCGCGTGCGTCGGCAACACATCGGTTGGGCGTTCTCAGCAAAACGCGACTCGGATCGGAAGGGCCCCCTGCCAGCGCCGCGAGCACCTGCTCCGCAATGAGCCGCCCCTCCTCCTCATAGGATTCCATCTGTCCGGCGGCAACACCGAAGCCCACGTAGGTTTCGTATGTGCCGTACACGGGCGCGACCGAGACCTTGCTGATTGCGCGCAGCACTTCGCGCGGCGTGTACGGCCGACCGTTACGGTCGCGATACTGTGTAAGATAAATAATGATGGCGTCCGCCGGCTCGGCGGCCACTCGGACCAGCAATTCCTCCAACGGAAGGCCTGACAAAAACTCCACGGGTGTCTGGTTGGCACTCGTCGAGAGGGCGTTTCGCGCTAATTGCTCGGCGCTTCTTTCGACGTCCGTTGCACCGGAGACGATCACGATTCGGCGCGGGTTGGGCTGGAAGCGCCGCGCGAGCGCCATTGTTCCGTCCACATCCTGGTAGCTCACGACCGCGCTGACGTTCGGCGGAAGCGGCACCGGACCAACATATTCCGCGGAAAAAGCGTTGTATACGACTCGCGCGCCCGGCCATAGCCGCGAGCCGTGCCGCTCAAAGAATTCGATCGCGGGTCGCGAGACGGCCACGACTACGTCGATGCGTAGCGCGCTGTACTTCTTGCTGAACAGTTCCAGAAGCTGGGGCTCCAGCACTTCCATCGAGAAGCGATAGGCGTCGAGTGACTCGAAGAAATACTCGACCCCGGTGGTATCGCTGGAGAGGCTCGAGCGCATCGCGTTCTCGATGACCATGTGCCCTGGAAGATAGGTATCTGCGGTGTTAAGAATCAAAACGCGCGCCGCCTGGCCGGCCGCGCGGGCAGGTGCTGCAACGATGCTCAGCGCCTGCACCATCGCCAGGGCGCACGCGGCGGCCGAGACGATCGTCGCATGTCGTCGGTGCCCTCGGATCATCCATGGGTGCCGAAAACCGCTCATGGAAACGGATCGTTGGATCTATGGCTCACAGTTCGCAGATCCCTTACGGGTGTATTCGTCACTGGCCCAGGAAACTGTCCGAGCCGCTCGCGCACCCGACGCATCCCTCGCCGTTCGGGCAAAATCTTTTTCATAATTGATCCTCGTCAATGCGGAGACGTGACACGGCGTTCAAGGTGTGGTGTTGTATCCACGTGGGGGCGTTCCTCATCGAGCGGGTGGCAAAGCTGCCATGCGCGGTGGGAAAAATTAGCGCCTCGCCAAAAACAATAAAGGTGTCGACATGAAACCCAAAAGCGCCCTTGCGATCGCGGTTGCAACGTTGGCCAGCGTTACCGCCTATCTGGTCACCACGTCCGGACAGGCAGGTGAGAATTCCGCTCCAGTCTACGTGACTGAAATTCCCTCAGGATACCGCGACTGGAAGCTGATCTCCGTGGCCCACGAAGAAGGCAACCTCCACAGCTTCGCCATCGTTCTGGGCAATGATATAGCGTTCAAGGCGTTCCGCGAAGGGAAACTCCCCTTTCCCGACGGCGCAATCATCGCGGCTTTGCACTACAGTCATATTCCGTCGGAGGAGAACAACAAGGTATTTGGCCAAAAGCAATCCTTCGTTCCCGGCCCGGCCACAAACATACAGTTCGAGGTCAAGAACTCGAAAAAGTATGCCTCGACGGGCGGTTGGGGGTTCGGGCATTTCAATACAAACGGCAAACCTGCCGACGAGGCAGTCCTCAAGACCTGCTTTCCCTGTCACGAGCCGGCCAAAGCCAGCGACCTCATCTACACGCATTACACACCCTGATAATCGTTCCCGGGAAAGCAGACTCGGACGATCACTGTCGTCGACGACCGCCCATCGAACACGAGGTCAAGCTCCCCCGGAATGGATTACTCGATCTTCGTGCGCACTGATGTCTTGGCAACAGCCTTGGAGTGCCGAATAACCGTTGGGATGATGGCGTGGAGACGTCGCGCTGCCAATGTCGCAAAGTCCCGTTCCAAATCGCGATAATTTTTAATCAAGGCGTCGCCAAATTCGGTGACTTGCATGCCGCCTCCGTCCTTACCTCCCGTACTCGCCACGGTCACGGGTTCCCGGAAGGATTGTCTCAGGCTCTCCACCAAAAGCCAGGCACGACGGTAACTCATGCGAATATTACGCGCCCCCTGTGACAGGGAACCGGAGTCTCGAATGGCTTCGAGAAGGCGGATTTTCCCCGGCCCAACGCTGGAATGTTCCGCAAAATCGATTCTGAATCGAACCACGGGCGCAGCCATATAAATCCCTCCTCGCGACATCATATCGAAGGCGGCCCCAAGTAATCACCTTGCAAACGCCGTTGCTCTTCAAGGACCTCTGTCTGCCGGCTCCCCGCAACCGTGACTGTGTGAACTTTACGGGCTGTGCTATATATGGTGAGATATAACGTCCTATATATGATGAGATATAACGCGCTTGAATGGCGGTCGCCGTTAGCAGGGAGAAACATAACCGTGAAAAAGTCAGTCCTGCCCTTGGTAATCGTGTGCGCAATCGCAGGCGTCGCGCGCGCGGCGGAGGAAGGACGGGCTCAGGCTCCTCCACCCGGCCCCGCAAGCTGCTCGAGCGTCAAGGAGTTCGTCGCCACCGATTGCACGCTGACCTGGTACGGCATCACCCTCTACGGCACGTATGATGTCGGCGTGGGCTGGGTCAGCCACGGCTTGCCTGAAAACGCCTATAACTACGAGGGCGAATCGCTGGTCAACCGGAACGGCAATCACTCCCAAGTCCTCATTGCACCGAACAACCTGTCGCAGACGGGTCTGGGTATCAAGGCCAAGGTGGAGTTTATGGACGACTGGTTCGTTGTGTTCAACGCTTCGACCGGCATCAATCCGCAGTCCGGACAGCTCTCCAACCTCGCGGCCACCAACACCACCAACGCCGGCCTCCCAAGAGGCAGCTATTCGTTCGCCGGCGACGGCGCGCGCGCGGGCCAAACCTTCAATGACGAATTCTTTGGCGGTGTTTCGTCCACGCCTCTCGGCACGCTGACCTTCGGTCGCCAGCGCGCGCTCGGTACCGATGCGATGCTCGCCTACGATCCGGCCGGCGGGGCCTATTCCTTCTCGTTCATCGGCTATAACGGCCTGATGGCAGGCGGCGGTGACACCCAGGACACCCGTTGGGATGACGCGGTGAAATACCGCCTGGCCTATGGACCGGTCCATTTCGGCGCGATGTATAAATTCACCGACGGTTCCGGCGGCTGCTACTCCGCCTCCGCCGCCTGGACTGCCGCGAGCTGTACGGGGGAAAGGCCGCATAATTCAGCAGTTGGAATCGACCTCGGCGGAACCTACGACAAGTTTTCCGCCGACGTCGTGTACCAACATGTCTTCCAGGCGATCAGCGTACTCAACCCTTTGCTGGGGCCTGCGAGTCCGACAGCTCCATATCAGTCGACCATCAACAGCATCAATACAAACAAGATCAACGGGGCGAACCTGATCGGAACGACCAACACCGAATATGGCATCGTGACCGACAACACCGCCGTGATGGTCGCCGCCAAATACACCTGGGATCCGTTCAAGTTCTTTGGCGGCTACGAACACATCCGCTTCAATAACCCCTCGGAGCCGTTGGGCGTTGGCGCCACGGCCCAGGGTGGTTATCTCTTGAGCGGCGTCGAAGACAACAATCTCGACTCGACCAAGATCGTGCAGGTCTGGTGGACAGGCGTGAAATACGCCTTCGACAGCAAAACCGATATCACCGTGTCCTACTATCATGAGGAGCAGAACGACTTCCGTGTTCCGCCGGCCTGCTCGCCCACCGCCGGTTTCCGAGCTTCCTGCTCGGGCACTCTCAACGAGGTTTCGCTCTATGCGGATCATCACTTCACCAAGCGTTTCGACGCCTACGCCGGCATTGCGTATTCCAACGTCAGCGGCGGTCTGGGCATCGCCATCCCTCACGGCCCGGGTGTCCCCTACTACTATGACAACAACATTGCACCGACAGTCGGCGGTCGCTTCAGCTTCTGATGGTTCTCCGCGGCCATCCCGGGATGGCTCTGAACGGGCGACGAGTGCGCCCGGGCACGGGAACGGGAGCGCTCCGTGCACCCAAGGATTACAATCGCTTCCCTACCCGACCGATTTTATGAGGAAGACACCATGAAATTGAGTGCACGCAATGTTCTATCCGCCACCGTCAAAGCGGTGACGCCGGGAGCGGTCGATACCGAAGTCGTGGTCGAGTTGGCACCCGGCATCGAGGTGGTATCGATCATCACCAAAAAGTCTGCGGAAAAACTGGGGCTGAAGCCCGGTGCCAAAGCGTACGCGATTGTCAAAGCCTCCAACGTGATGATCGGAGTCGACTGAGAGAGCGGCGCCCTCCCGGCGGCGTGCACCCTTCCTGATGTCAGTACGGCGCCGGCCGCGACAAACCGCGGAGCGAATGGCGCCGTGTATCCCTGCGGCAAACGAGCAGGATTTCATCGACGGCATCTGTCGCGATCATTCCAGGCACAAGTTGCAGCTCCTTCTGGAACCGCAATCCGAGCGGCATGATTAATTTGTTGTACCACCATAGAGCCTGTTCACGATGACGCTTCAGCCACCACATGCCAAAGTCGGTTAAATGCGACGAGCGCGGTTGCATGCCAAACACGGCGCTGCGCTCCACGACGATTTGGTGGTGTGCCAACTTGGCGACGATGCGTGACGGCTCGTAGCGGCGCTTGTGGCCCACGAAATCGTCGAACGCAGTCCAAAGGGAGGGATGCAATGGTACCGAGATCACGAGAGCCCCGCCCGGCCTGGTGACCCGCGATAGTTCCCCCATGGCGCCATCGTCGTCATCGACATGCTCGACAATATCCAGGGCGCATACCAGATCGAAGGCGCCATCGGCGAAGGGCAGTGAACTGATCTGGCTCAGGATGACCTGCGCGCCGCGCTCGCGAAGCTTCGTCAGCGCCGGCGTACTGATGTCCACGAAATGCGTACCTTCGATCGGCAGCCGAGGCCTAAGGCCCGGC
This sequence comes from uncultured Gammaproteobacteria bacterium, assembly GCA_963843295.1. Classification (GTDB taxonomy): domain Bacteria; phylum Pseudomonadota; class Gammaproteobacteria; order Steroidobacterales; family Steroidobacteraceae; genus Bog-1198. The sequence continues at coordinate 349,053 of CAWJJP010000001.1, forward strand.
GCAATTTCAAGCCGTCGACCGTAGTCGGATAGCAGGGATTGCACGAGCGGCCAGGTATTGAACCGGTCAGGCTCCACCAGCCGCGTACCAGACCAAAGCAAGTCATAGAAGCGGCGATTCGCGTCGAGGATTCGTTGGCCGGAGTGCGCCTGTGAAGGCCTTGGCTTCATTTTTTGTGGGAAAAGTGCAACTGGATGCTTGGGTCGGAATCGAATAGCTTGATAAACCTAGAGGATTTTAAGCCTTTTACTCAGTTCGGACCCCGTCGGTACCCGGAATGATACCCGGTTTTTGGCGCGCGGCCATTCATACCCGACATGCCACGATCTTCGCCTCCTCGCGTCCGGTGTGAGATGCCGGAACTGCAGGCTTCCGGGAAATGTCAATTTGCGCCACGCTGCTGACAACGGCTGCTTGCAATGCGAGTTGCCAACCACTCTCGCACTTCGCTCTCGAGCCATCCCACAGCCCGCTCGCCAAGCTTGATCCGCTGCGGGAAACGGCCTTCCGCTTGCATCTGATAAATCATGGAGCGACCGAGCCCAGTGAGCTGGCAGACCTGTTTCAGCCTTAGTGCCCGCTCATTGGGGTCATGAAGGAGCCTTCGTGAGAGGCTCCAGGTTGAACTCAAATTGATTTTTCGATTCGCTTTTCACGGCTGTAACCTTGAGTCGGGGTATCGAGTGCGAGATCTGCCCTCGCTCAATATCCGCCGGCCAAGGCGATACCACCAGTCAGCGAATGAGGTGAAATCACCAACGAATGCCGACGATTGACCCGGTCCTACCGCGTCCGCTCAAGGACCCTGGGGCGTAACGCGCTCGGCTCCTCCCGGTTTGGCCGCGCGCGCTGTTCTTTAAATAGGATGAGTTGCGCGGCCAAGCGTTGCCGATCGGTGAGAACGGGCGGGAGACGCTTGCGCGAAGTAACGGACGTCGCCGGCGAGGACCTCCTCGCCCTGCTCGTCCAGCACCTCGGCGACCTTCATCCAGGTTGATACCAGGGATTTGCGAGTCGCGAGCAACCTCGCGCGTGCCGGATCCTCAACCGTTCCGGAGCGTGACAGCTCTGTCGCGATTCGCCGAGCACACGTTCACGGATCACGGCGGACTTGGACTTGCCGTAGAACTGTGCTTTGAAGATCCCTTCCCCACGCTTTCTCTTGTTTTTGCCTCGAATGGCACGCGGCGTGGCGTTGGCCGCAATGCCCTGTTCGCGCATCAACTGCGCGAAGTCCTCGCGCCAATCCCGCAAGAGCTGCTTGTCGATGTGCAGCCGCCGGCCGAAGTCGCTCTCGGCCTTGACGACCAGATGCACGTGCGGGTGCTGCTGGTGGGTGTGCAAGACCATGGCGTAGCGGTGTTGCGCGAATCTCTGGCGGGCGAATTGCCGCGCGGCGGTGAGAACCTTGTCCGGGGGCGTCGGCCTTGGCATGGAAAGCACGATGTTGTGAACGAGCTTCGTCGGCTCGTCGCGCCGGGCAGCCGTCCATCTGCCGCCGATATTGGCCGGCGGTGAGTTCCAAGTGCCAGTCATCGAGCAGTCGCTTGTGCTCTTCCCGGCGTCCGATGCGCTCACCCTCGTCGGTCTCGATCTCCAAGGTTCCTTGGCGGCTGAAGTACGCGAAATGAGCCGCCACCGCACCCTTCCTCGTCCCCCCGCCGGTCACTTTCACCATGACCTCCGGCGTATGCCGGACGGTGCGCGAGATTTGCTCGATCTGGGCGGTGCTGAATCGAGCGGGCATTTGCGGTCCTGCGCGTCCGTAACTCACCACCTCAAAGAAACGCGGACCATCGGTCGGCAAGCGAACGAGTCGTTTAGTCAAACGCGGCTCTCCCAGGACACGAGCGCCGCCCGGGCGAACTCATGCATCCGTCGCTCCACGTCCGCGACGAGAGCCCGTGAACGGCTGAGGTCTTGCTGCAGATCCCGTGGCAGAACACCCGCCTGCGCGGCTTCCCGCGCGGTCCGCGCCAAGACTCGGCCGAACCAGGCCAAGACCGACACGGCCGTCTTGAACGCTGCAAGCTCATGAGTTGCGAGCGGCGGGTTGGCGGCCACATGACCCCGGACCAGGGCGGCGATATAGGCCGAGTCCTTCATGCGGCGCTCGGCCGCTCGCTGCCGGATGGCGACCCGATCCCCCGGCCGCAGACGGATCGTGATCCGGTCTACGGCGGGATCGCTGCTCGATGTGCGTGCCGGCAAGTCGGGTACATCCGAATCGAGCAAGGCGCGAATGGCGATCAGTGCCAGGGCCGACTCCGATATGTGCAGCTTCGCAGCGACCTCGGCGAACCGACGCTTCTCCTCTGGCGTCGGACGTGCCGTGATCGATGGGGCGGTCAATTTGAGAGCGCCGTCGTTCACTGCGCACGAACCTGTGTTGCGGCAGATCGCGGACACTTCGCTATCCTGCCTATCGACTCCCCGATACCGACCCGAAAACATTCCTCGATGTAAAAAAAGATGGGAGCACCGTAGTTGCATCCGACGAACTTATTGCGCAGGTACCAATGACTACTCAGCGTCGGACTTACGAGAGCGAGTACCGACACGGGGAGTCGAACGAAGGGCCTGCCCGTGAATTCACCAACGGCCGCCGTGACCTTCCTACGTCCTGCGATGAGCTCACCGATGTCGTGTAACTACTGATGAGCGCAGCAATCTCCTCCGCCGACACCAAGCGCCGACAACCGATGACGACGCTCGGAAGGCTCCCGGCTCGCAACATGGCGTAGAGGCTGTTGCGCGAGATGCCACCGAGACGCGCCCGGGTCTCTTCGATCGAATACAACGCGCGATCCATAACGTGACCTCCGGTTCAGTCGTGCTGACGACTATGAGCGGCAGGCTGGAATCGGGGAAGACCATGATTCGCTACGAATTCACCTACGAATGCTGTCCCGATTGGCGTCACGGATAATCCGACCCAGTCGAGGTGTTATGTGGAGTGCAGCGTTTTTCGACAGGAATGCTGCGGCGAGTTCCGGGCCAAAACCGGCCGTACAGGCATGTGGAATGATCGGCATATAGCCGACGTTCGCGGGTGACGAACAGATGAACTCGGCGCGTGCGGTGGCGCCTAAATTCGACGGAGCGGCTCGGCCGAGCTACTGGCGCGCCATCGCCACCTTGAAGCGCTCCTCCGGGGAGATCAGGTGATCGTGATCGTCCTTCTCCAAATCGATCTGCACCCAGTTCACCTCGCCGCTGAACTCATTGTCTTTCGGGTCATAGTCAGGTGAAACCGCCGAGCCGGTTCCCTTGCCGACATCGCAGGTCTCGTCTGCCGAGAACGCCATCGGCACCGTGATGTCCACCCGGCCTTCGCCGACCTTCGCGCCATCCACGTACAGCGATGCGTTGCCGCCCTTGGCCAGGCCGCCGCCATCGTATTTGAACTCCATCCGAACCTGGTGCTGACCCGCGGGAATCGGCTTTGTTCGACTCCGCGTAGAACAGCTTGATCCCGAGGAGGTTGTAGCAATATTTGAGTTTGCCGTCCTTGGCGTAGAGGCTCCAGCCGTTGAAGGCGCCGCCCTGCGCGATGATGACGCCCTCGGCGCCGGACTTCGGGACGACGACCTCGGCGGTTACCGAGTAGGACTTGTTCTTGATGTTGACGACGGAGTTTTCGCTCAGGCGGCCCATGCCGCCGAACAGGATCTGTGTCTTGCCCTTGATGAGCTGGGCCGCCCGGCAAGGTCCGGGTTGAAACGTTCGACCCGCCGATCATCGAGCGGAAGAACGCTGTACTTGGTGGCCTCGATCAGCCAGAGCCGCTGCAACTCCCGCAGCTTCTGCGGATGGTCCTTGGCGATGTTCGCGCGCCTGCGTCCAGTCCTTGTTGGTGTCGTACAGTTCCCAGACATCGTCGTCAAAGGCGGGCAGCGGCTTCGACATGTCCCAGGGCGTGCTGTGCCGGGTCACCGCCGTCCAGCCCTTGTGGTAGATGCCGCGGTTGCAGAACATCTCGAAATACTGGGTCTCGTGCCGTTCGGCGGCCTTGGCGTCGTCGAAGGCATACAGCATGCTGAAGCCCTCCAGCGGCGCCTGCTGCACGCTGTTGACGATCGTCGGGTGCCGGCAGCCCCGCGGCTTCCAGGATCGTCGGCGCGACGTCGATGACGTGATGGAATTGCGAGCGGATCTCTCCCTTGGCCTTGATGCCGTTCGGCCAGTGCACGATCGTGCCGTTGCGCGTGCCGCCCCAATGCGAGGCGACCTGCTTGGTCCACTGATACGGGGTGTCCATCGCATGCGCCCAGCCGACGGCATAGTGGTTGTAGGCGTGCGGTCCGCCGAACATCGTCGATCTTGCTCTTCATGAACTCGGCCGTCTCGACTCGCGGACATGCCGTTCAACATCGCCATTTCGTTGAAGCTGCCGTTGAGCGTCCCTTCGGCCGAGGCGCCGTTGTCGCCGATGATGTAGAGACCAGCGTGTCGTCGAGGACCTCCAGGTCCTTGAGCGCATCGACCAGCCGTCCGACGTGGTGGTCGGTGTGCTCGAGAAACCCGCATAGATCTCCATTTGCCGGGCAAGGATCGGCTTCAGCTCCTTCGGCATCTGCGTCCCAGGCCGGAATTTCCTCGGGCCGCTTGGTGAGCTCGGCATCGCGCGGGATGACCCCCAGCTCCTTCTGGCGGGCGAAGATCTCCTCGCGCAGCTTGTCCCAGCCCTGATCGAACTTGCCCTTGTATTTGTCGATCCATTCCTTGGGCACGTGGTGCGGGGCGTGGCAGGCGCCGGGCGCAAAGTACATGAAGAACGGCTTGTCCGGCATCAGCGCCTTTTGCTGGCGCACCCATTTGATCGCCTTGTTGGTCATGTCCTCGGTGAAGTGATAGCCCTCCTCGGGCGTCTTCTCCGGCTCGATCGGGCGTCGTGCCCTCATAGATCGCGGGGTAATACTGGTTGGTTTCTCCGCCGATGAAGCCGTAGAAATATTCGAAGCCGCCGCCGCCGGTCGGCCATTGATCGAACGGTCCCATCGGGCTGGTTTCCCACACCGGCACCTCGTGGCACTTGCCGAACTGCGCCGTCGAGTAGCCATTGAGCTTGAGCGTCATCGCCAACGGCGCCTTGTCCTTCGGCAGCACCGAGGTGTAGCCGGGGGCCGAGGTCGCGATCTCGCAGATGCCGCCCATGTTCACCGAATGGTGATTGCGCCCGGTCAGCATCGCTTGGCGCGTCGGCGAGCAGAGGGCCGTCGTATGGAAGCGGTTGAACTTCAAACCGCCCTTCGCCAGCCGCTCGGCGGTCGGCGTGTTGATGGCCCCGCCGAAGGCGCTGGAAGCTGCGAAACCCACATCGTCCAGGAGCACGATCAGCACATTGGGCGCCCCCTTCGGCGGGCGCAGCGGCTCGATGGGCGGAAACTTGGTGTCCGGGTCCTTGGCGTCGTAGGTCGTCAGACCCACATGCTCGACGATCGGGAATGGGCAGGATGGTGCGCGATAGTTCATCGGATTGATTGGCCACAGGATTTCTCCTTCCGCTGATCCAAGATTGGCTCGGCTCGATAGGCAACACCAATACTGGTGTTGAGCTGCTTGATCTTCGGTCATTGGCCCTTGGTCATCTTGACGATGACGGGAGCACTGACGCTCAGCGCAGTGCGCTTACACAGCGGTGACAGATGACAGCGCATGCGCAACTGATCTTCCCGGAAGCAGACTATCGCAAGCTTCCGCTTGGGGTCGAGAGCTCCAGTTCGCCGTCGATCGCAGCGTTCTACAGCGGCCTTTACGTTGGTATTTTAACCTTGACGGGCTGAGGGCAACTTAGTCCCCGGCGGCCATGCACTGGCCATCGTAGGCCGTCGCGCCTTCTTTCCGGTGGTCTCGCAAGGAGAAATGGGCTCGCGTTCCTGCCGGTTCGGCCGCCCGCCGGCTCACGCTTTCTTACCGCTGCCCACCATGATCTTGCCATCGATGATTTTTACGGGGTACGACGCGACCCGACTTTCGGGATTGAGGGTTAAGGAACCCGTCGTTACGTCATACTTCCACCCGTGTGCGCGACAGGTGAGGATCTTGCCGTTGAGCTTCCCTTGCGCGAGCGACGAACCTTGATGGAGACATGTATCATCGATGGCGTAAATTATTCCATCAATGTTGAAAAGAGCGATGCTCTTCTCGCCAACGTAGACAAGCTTGCTGTTGCCGGGCGCTATTTGCTCCAGTTGTGCGACCTCGACAAATTCTGCCATCGATGCTTCCTCCTGTGGGTGTGCCTCAGGACTCCAGGCACGCTTGGGCGGCCACACCTTACTTGTCAAAGGCGCGTCACTCAATTCTTCACCGCCGCGATCTCCTTCTTCGGTTACTTCGCACCAGCAGCCACGGACACATGCCCCGCCAAAGGATGTCCGTCCGAGCCAAGTGGCTTTTGCGCAGGAAGCTTTCCATCGGTTGGATAAAGGACGGAGCCCGTTTGGCCAGATGCACGATTTGGCGGCAGTCCGAGGTTGAACAGCGTCTCTTCAACGGTGTCGTACCAAACTCCGATCTTCATGAGCCGGTGCGCATCCTCGCCCGTCGCGATCTCGCGGCCAAGCCACCGCGCCATCTGGACGTGCTTTTCGACCATTTGCACCGAAGTCAGATGTTTGCCCTGCTTCGAATCCCACAGATTCTCCTCGATGCCCGTCCGGGTGTGTTGGCCCAGCGAGATCATGAAGGCAGCGAGGGGCCAGCTCAGCCTGAACATGGTCTGGTAAGTCCATTTTGAGCCGTGCGGTGTGCGACGGACCAGCTCCATCCAATCAAAGGGATTTGCGCCTATCGTGCCCCCTCCTGGCATACTAAAGAAGCCGTTCATCGGGCCCTTGTAAATGCCAAAGCGAATGAGGCGCTCCACCTGTTCGAGTTGATGAACTGTGGCGAGCGCAAAGTAGGGCTGGATCCCGTGCTGCTTTCAGGCGCTTCAAGTGTTCGATGTAGAATTCCGGAGTGGCGTCGGTCACCATATTCGCGTACTGCCACCTGACCTTCGGATCCGCTAGATGTGTTCCCTCAAGATCGGCTTCAGGGACCATACAGGTCATGTCCCCCGACGTGGAGCAGACCGTCATCGTGACCTGATCAGGCTTGGGATCGATTTCGGTCAGCATGTGGCGCGTGTCGTAGCCATCCCAATGCGCGGCGGTGGCGCCGGGTGGGGGCGACAATGAGATCGAGCCACCAATCTGCAGGACCATCTTTGGGACGGCCTGGCGTAAGCGCCCGATCTGGTCGCTGTATTCTTTGAAGTTTTTCGAAATGTGGCCGGTCTTCGGATCGCGGACGTGGATGTGTAGAATGCTTGCGCCCGCGTTGTAGCAATCCTTTGCCGCCTGAACCTGCTCATCCCAAGTGACCGGGACCTGTCCGGGATAATCGTCCGGCATGAAGAACGGCCCGTACGGCGCTGCCGTGATCATTAACGGGTCCTGATTTTCGGGCAGAAGCGAGTCGTCTGTGTAATACATACCTTTCTCCTATGCCTTTGCGGACGTCCGCTGCGCTGCGGCGCCATCACCCGCATCTTCTCGGCAGAACTTGGGTGCAACAGAACTCGCCGGCCGTGACGTAAGCGTGATGGGAGTGCAACAGATTACGTTTTGATCCGCGTTCGGACCATGGTCCAATAGATTTCTTCCCTACCGGCCCGCATGGTGCACGAGTGCAGATCCTCATCGGCGAGACTGAGGTGCTCGTGGTGCAAGCTTGGCGCCATGTCCGTGAGCTAGTCGGATGCAGCTCGCGTTCGCAACACTCCGCGCCCGCCGCCGCCGCTCCGCATCATTCGAGCTAATTGGGCCCCATGCGAGTGGACGGCGTTCCTGTCCATTTGATCCTGCGCGGGCCGGTCCCGCGTCGGGGCTTGCACAAAGGCAGAACCTACCGAGGAAACACTTATGACCAGTAAGGGCAATGCTTCTGCGGCCGCAGCCACCGGTGAGACATCTTCGCCCGGGCCCTGGGAGGCGATGGCATTGGCAAAATTGCGGGAATGGGATCCCGCATGGGCGGAAGCGGCCGAGCGCGTGACGCTGAACCCCTGGAAGCACGAAGTTCTGCCGCGCAAGACCGTGGAACTGATCGGTTTGGCCGTCAACGCCGCCTGCACGAATCTCAATCCCGAAGGCACCCGACGGCATATCCGCGCGGCGCTCGATGCCGGTGCCAGCCGCGAGGAGATTCTGACGGTGCTCAAGATGGCCTCCTTTCTGTCCATCCACACGTGCAGCCTGGGTGCGCCGATCCTCCTCGAGGAAGCCAAGGCGGCGGATGTACACCCGAAGGAACATTCGCAACCCGTCACGCCGGTTTGCGACAAAGTGCGCGCCAGCGGCGGGTGGAACGAGGCCTGGACACCGTTCTACAACCTCGACCCGGAATGGACGGAGCAATTCATGGCGGCGGGCATTCCTATTTATAGTGGTGCGGTACTATCCCCGAAACTCGCCGAGCTCTTGAGCATCGCCTTCGATGCCTCGTACACGCATATGTATCCGCCCGGCACGCGTCGTCACATCAAAGCGGCGCTGAAGCTCGGTGCGACTATGGAAGAGATCATGGAGGTGCTGAAGCTTTGCGTCATCCAGGGTGTGCAGGCGTGCAACCTCGGGGTGCCGATCCTTGCGGAAGAACTCGCCGAGCGCGCTAATGGAGGCTAGGGTCGGAATCGAACCGGCGTACACGGCTTTGCAGGCCGCTGCATGACCACTCTGCCACCTAGCCATATCTCAAAAACGCCGAGCCCCGGTCCAGCCGGGGCTCTTTGCATCGGAATCTGGAGCGGGAAACGAGGCTCGAACTCGCGACCTCAACCTTGGCAAGGTTGCGCTCTACCAACTGAGCTATTCCCGCCCTAAACAGACGCGCAATTGTAGGGCCCTGCCGCCCGGAGTCAAGAAGTAGGCCTTTGGAGCGTGCCCAAAGTCTCCTAGAGCCTGGCGCTGCCCCGTAATTCCGGCCATGCAAGCCGGAGGTACAGCACCATGGACCAGAGCGTCAGTATCGCGGCGATTCCCGTCAAAATCAGGCCGAGCTTGTAGATGGGAATGCCGAACAGGTCCCGCCGGAAGAGCAGGAAGGAGAGCCCGACGATTTGCATGATGGTCTTGTATTTTCCCCAAATCGACACTTTGATGCGGCCGCGCGCACCGATCTCGGCCATCCACTCACGCAGCGCCGAAACCGCGATCTCTCGCCCGATGATCACGATGGCGACGATGACGAGAAACCAGCTGCGGGGATCGGCGCTGACGATCAAGACCAATGCAGTCGCGACGATAAGTTTGTCGGCGACTGGGTCCAAGAAGGCGCCCAGCCGCGATGTTTGGCCCCATTTGCGCGCGTAATAGCCGTCCAAGCTGTCGGTAATGCCCGCCAGGGCAAATGCGGCGCACGCGGCCGGGTCTTTCCACCAGTACGGCAGGTAAAACAGCACCAGGATCGCCGGAATCATCAAAATGCGCAGCCAGGTCAGCGCATTCGGCAGATTCCAGTGCCCTTGACGTTCATTTCCCGGGGTGGAGGTGCTCATAGATTACCTCGGCGAGCTCCCGCCCCAGGCCGCGTATTTGTACGAAATCGTCGATGCCGGCACGCAATATCCCCTGCAGGCCGCCGAATTGTTTCAGCAGCTCGCGTCGCTTCACCGGGCCCAAGCCAGGAATGGTTTCGAGTATAGACTGGCTGTGCCGTTTCGCCCGCTTGCGCCGGTGGCCTGCGATCGCGAAGCGGTGCGCCTCATCCCGCACCCGCTGAATCAAATGCAGAGCGCTCGAGTCCGGGGGCAAAATGGTCGGTGTATCGTGACCCAACAAGAAGAGCTGCTCCTGTCCCGGCCGCCGATCGGCGCCCTTGGCGACCCCGATCAAGGTGATGCCGGCGACGCCAATTCGGTCAGCACCGCGTGGGCTTCGGCGAGCTGGCCTTTGCCGCCGTCGATCAGCAGCACATCGGGCGCGACGATCTCGCCGTCGCGCACTCGCTTGTAGCGCCGGGTCAGTGCCTGATACATGGCGGCATAATCATCGCCCGGCTGGATGCCGGCGATGTTGAAACGCCGATAGTCGCTCTTGATAGGACCTTCCTCGCCGAACACCACACACGAAGCCACGGTATCGGTGCCGCCGGTATGGCTGATGTCGAAACATTCGATGCGCGTCGGTGTCTGCTCGAGGTCGAAACGCATCGCGCAGGTCCTGCAAGCTGGTGCGGATGCTGGTGTGCGCAAGTCCGCGCATCTTGAGCGCCTGTTCGGCGTTGTTGTGCGTCATCTCCAACCAGCGGGCGCGAATACCGCGCACGGAGGAGGTAATTCGCACCTTGTGTGAGACCCGTTGCGCCAAAGTGTCGCCTCGAGTACCTGCATTTCGTCGAAGTCGCGCTCAACGATGATCTCCGCAGGAGATTCGCGCTCCAGGTAGTACTGCGCGACGAACGCCGCGAGCACCTCCGGCAAATCGGCGAGAGGCGCTTTCGGAAAAAAGGTGGTGCTGCCCAAGCTGCGGCCGCCACGCACGAACATGAGGGCGACGCAATACTCGCCGTTCCCGGCTGCGATGGCGATCACATCGGCGTCGTGATCGATGTCGGAAGTGACGATCTGCTGCGCCTGAATCGCCCGGAGATTCGCCAGCTGATCGCGCACCCGGGCGGCCTCCTCGAAGTTCAGCCGTTCGGCGGCGGCTTCCATGCGGCGCGCAAGTTCGAGCTGAACTTCATCATTGCGTCCCTCGAGAACCTTGATCGCGGCGTCGACGTCGCACGCGTAGCTCTCCGCCGAAATCAGTCCGACGCAGGGCGCCGTGCAGCGTTGGATTTGATATTGCAGGCAGGGTCGGGAGCGGTTGGCGAAATAGGTGTCATCGCAGTTGCGGATGCGGAACAGCTTCTGCAGCTGCTGCAGGCGTCTCGCGCACCGCGCCGGCGGACGGATACGGCCCGAAGAAGCGCCCCGGCTCCTTGCGCGATCCGCGATAGAAGTTGAGCCGCGGAAAATCGTGCTCCGTCTCCAGGTGCAAGTACGGGAAACTCTTGTCATCGCGCAGCACCACGTTGAACCGCGGACGGTGCTTCTTGATGAGGTTGAACTCGAGCAGCAGCGCCTCGGTGTCGGAGTTGGTGATGGTGACTTCCATGCTCGCGGTCTTCGCCACCAGCGCCTGCACCTTGGGCTGGACGTTGCTCGGTTGGAAGTACGAGCCGACCCGACTCTTGAGATTGCGCGCCTTGCCGACGTAGAGAATGGTGCCCTGCGGCGTCGAGCATGCGGTACACGCCGGGACGGCCCGGCAGCGCATCGACGAAGGACTTCGCATCGAAGGCTGGCGCAGGCGCGCCGCGGCGGCGCAGTTCGTCTGACACCGGTCGCTTCGGACGGCGCGGCGTTAGATGGCTGAACTCTGTTCATCGAGGCAGGGCGCAGTCTGGCGCGCAAGCGCGAGCGCCCTTTCAATGACGGCTTCGAACATAGCGGCCGTCAGACGGCGCGTCTGCGTGTTGTAGCGGCTGCAGTGATAGGAATCCAGCAACACTTGTCCTCCATGCAGCGCATGCTCGGCTCCGTGCGCAAATCGGAAGTCGCGCGGGGCGCAGATCGAGGCGCGCAGCACCGCTGCGTGCGCAATCGCGCCGAGCGCGAGGATAACCCGCACTTCCCGACTTTGCGCCAGCTCCTCGCGCAGGTAGCCGTTGCAGACCTTGATTTCCAGCGGCAGCGGCTTGTTCTCCGGCGGCAGGCATTTCACCGAATTGGTGATGCGCGCATCCTTCAATCTCAGGCCATCGTCCGCCGCGGTCGAGGTCGGAGCGCTGGCGAGGCCGAATTTGAACAGCGTTCCGTACAGCAAGATGCCCGCATGGTCGCCCGGTGAACGGCCGCCCGGTACGGTTCGCCCCATGCATACCCGGCGCGAGACCCACGATCAACAGCCGCGCTTGAGGATCGCCAAACGGCGGGACGGGCTTGCAAAAATACTCAGGCTGCTGGTGCCGGACGACATCGAGAAAGGCCGCGAGGCGCGGACAACGCCGGCAGCTGGGATCAAAGGTGCTATTCATTTGAAACGGGCGGGGTCGGCGGATCGCGCCAAGTGCCAACAAAAAACGGGCTACGCGGATCTCCGCGTAGCCCGCCGTCGATCGCGCCTGGCTTTGGACTAACCCGAGCGCAACCCAACCTTCGCCGCCATCACGGCATCGAACTACCCGACCCGCTGTGCCGCCGACGCTACCGTTGGACCGCGTCGGCCACAAAGATTCCTTGCAATAGGCCAAATATTTACGTGCGGTCCGTGCAGTTTCCAACCCCTCAAACAGGGGCTCGCCGACTTACCGCGCTCAACTCTTTACAGGGGCGGGAAAGGTTTGCAACGCAGAATAGCATCTGCGCCGCGCGAGGCAACCAAAGTTTTGCAAAAGCGCCGTTTGGTATCTAAGCGAATCGCTTATTCGACTACAACCTATTGATTATAAAAGACATTAAAAATAAATGTCACGGCTAGGCAGGCACCTTTAAGGGTTTCCCCGACCCCCGGCTGGCACCGGCATGGCGAGCAATCAGCATGGCCAATTCCAGCGCCTGTTCTGCATTCAAACGGGGGTCCACCTGGGACTTGTAGGCACGCGCCAAATCTGCTTCCTTGAGACCGCGTGCCCCGCCGATGCATTCGGTGACATCCTCCCCGGTGAGTTCGATGTGCACACCCCCCAGCATCGAACCGCACCCTTCATGGATGCGGAACGCCGACTCGACCTCGGCGAGAATATTATCGAAGCGGCGGGTCTTTATTCCGCCCGCGGTGGTCTCGGTATTTCCGTGCATCGGGTCGCACACCCACAGCACCTGTGAACCGGTTGCCCGGACGGCCGCGATCATCTGCGGCAGACGCTGCTCGATTTCCTTGATTCCGAAGCGGTGAATGAAGGTGAGGCGGCCTGGCTGATTCTGCGGATTCAGTACGTGCACCAGCCCTTGCAGCCACTCCGCGCTCATCGCTGCGCCCACCTTCACGCCGATCGGATTGGCGATGCCGCGAAAATACTCGATATGGGCGCCATCGATGTCCGCAGTGCGCATCCCCACCCAGGGCATGTGTGTGGACAAGTTGTACCACTTCTTTTGCCGCTCGATGTAGCGCGTCTGTGCCTGTTCGGAGAGCAGGTGCAGACCCTCGTGGCTGGTATAGAAATCGACCCGGGTCGCCGAATGCACCCGCAGACCGCTCATCGACTCGAAGAATTCCAGGGATTCGGCGATCGAATCGACGATCTTTTGATATGCCTCGCGCAGCGCCGCGTGGCGCAGAAAACCCAGGTCCCAGTACTCCGGGTGATGCAAGTCCGCAAAGCCGCCGTCGATCAGAGCGCGGACGAAGTTCAGCGTGAGGGAGGCCCGCTCGTATCCGCGCAGCAACAGCTCTGGATCCGGTTCCCGCTCCGCGACGCTGAAACCGGGCCGGTTGACGTTGTCGCCGCGGTATGACGGCAACGTGAGGCCGTCCCGGGTTTCGGTGTCCGCCGAGCGCGGCTTGGCATATTGGCCGGCGAAGCGCCCGACACGAATGATGGGTTTCTTCAGGCCTTGCAGCAGCACCAAGCTCATCTGTAACAGGATCTTCAACCGCTTGGCGATATTGTCCGACTCGCAGTCCTCAAAACTCTCCGCGCAATCTCCACCCTGCAGCAGGAACTGCTCTCCGCGCTGTGCTTGCGCGAGCTTTGCGCTCAACGCCTCGATCTCCCACGAGACCACGAGCGGAGGCAGACGGCTCAACGCGGCGACCGCGCGCTCGAGCGCAACCGGGTCGGCATATTTCGGCTGCTGGGTGGCAGTCCGGTTGTGCCAACTTGCCGGGTGCCAGTTCGTCATTGCGGGGGTCTTGGACATCGTGCCCGCGATGCTACACACCCGCGCGCAAGCACGCAAAATACGACCGTCAGACGGAGTGGCGTTGTGGTCGCCGTACGTTCAGAATGCGGCCCCTGTTGAATTGGATCTGCGGAGTTTGAAATCGGCCATGTCGAGAATCACCGAGACTTTGCGGGCGCTCGAGCTCCGCGACATCAACCCCGGCACTTGGTCGGGCAGCCATGGCTGGAGCGCTCAAACCTCCGGTCCGCTGATCGAATCGATCAATCCGTCCACCGGGGAGGTCCTCGCCCGTGTCCGCGGCGCCACGGCCGGGGACTACGAGCATGTTCTCGCCGCAGCGGTCGAGACGGCCCGCCGCTGGCGCCAGGTGCCGGCCCCCAAGCGCGGAGAGGTGATCCGATTGATCGCCGATGAGCTTCGCGATCGTAAAGACGCGCTCGGCAGCCTCGTTTCCCTCGAAAACGGCAAGATCAAAGCCGAGGGCGACGGTGAAGTGCAGGAGATGATCGACATCGCCGATTTCGCGGTCGGGCAGTCGCGCATGTTGTACGGCTTGACGATGCATTCCGAACGGACGCAGCACCGTATGTACGAGCAGTGGCAGCCGCTCGGCGTGGTCGGCGTGATCTCGGCGTTCAACTTTCCCGTCGCCGTATGGTCCTGGAACGCGTTCCTCGCTGCGATTAGCGGCAATGCGACGATTTGGAAACCATCGCCGAAAACGTCGCTCTGTTCGATCGCCGTACAACGCATCTGCAACCGGGTCCTCGAGCAGCACGCCCTGCCCGCGATCTTTCAACTGCTGATCGACGCGGGTACCGAACTCGCGGGCAGGCTCGTCGATGATCGGCGCGTCGCGCTCGTGTCATTCACGGGCTCGACGCACGTCGGCCGCCAGGTGGGCGTGCGCGTCGCCGAACGGCTCGGCAAGAGCTTGCTCGAGCTTGGCGGCAACAACGCGATCATCGTCGATGAAGGCGCGAATCTCGACCTGGCGGTGCCTGCAATCGCCTTCGGTGCAGTGGGTACCGCGGGTCAGCGCTGCACCACCACGCGGCGCGTGCTGGTGCACCGCTCACGGGCAGCGGAGCTCGAGCGCCGTCTGATCGCCGCGTATGCCCAGGTGCGCATCGGCGACCCCCTCGACCCCGGCACGTTGATGGGGCCGCTGATCGATACCGGCGCCGTCGCGCGCTATCTCGCCGCGATTGCAGCGGCGCAGTCCCAGGGTGGCACGCTGCTGTGCGGCGGTAAGGCACTGCCGCGGCCCGGCAATTTCGTCGAACCAGCAATCGTACGCGCCACGGCGCAGATGCCGATCGTGTGCACCGAGACCTTCGCGCCGATCCTGTACGTGCTCAGCTACGACACCTGGGAAGAAGCCGTGGCATGGCACAACTCGGGGCCGTATGGACTCTCCTCGGCCGTCTTCACGGACCGCCTGCAGGTGGCCGAGAGATTCCTTTCCGCCGAAGGCAGCGACTGCGGAATTGCCAACGTCAATTTGGGCACATCCGGCGCCGAGATCGGCGGCGCCTTCGGCGGCGAGAAGGACACCGGAGGCGGCCGCGAAGCGGGTTCCGATTCCTGGAAAGCGTACATGCGCCGCCAGACGACGACCATCAATTGGAGTTCGCAACTGCCGCTTGCGCAAGGAATCCGTTTCGATCTCTAGGGCCGCCTACGCAGTGCGGGCGGTTCGGACCTTCGCCAGTTGCCCTATGGCATATATGAGGCGCCTCGCCAAACCGGCGGTCAAGCCGAATAATTGGCGCCTTTGATCAGATTTGGATGTTGCACCCGGACGGATTTCGTGGGCGTAGCGGCAACCCGCAAATCGCGGCGCCGCGCAGCTCAGCGCGCAATCCACGCGGCGATCTGCGCCGCCCTCTGCTGCAAGCGCGGTCCCGACACGGGTCCCAACGTCTTGAGCTCCTGGGCATAAAGCGATACGCGATATTCCTCGATCCGGAGCCGCATTTCATCGAGTTCCGGCAGCCGACGCAGTTCCGCCCCGACCCCCATCTCCAAGGCGCGGTGGCGTGCCGTCCACTCCTCCAATTCGCGCAGGATCTGCGGGGATTCGGCACCGCGGGCCAGTATCCGCTGCCAGCGCCGTTCCTCCGCCTTGAGATAGCGCAGGAATTGGCGCAGCCAGTCGGCGCCAAGCGCATCGATCGCGGCGGCGCTCAACAGGCGCTGCAAGTGGCCCGAGGTTTCCTGCGCCGCTGCGGCATGAGCTCGAGCGCGCGGATCGTCGAGCAAACGGCGCACCGCGCGCGCCTCAGCGAACCAGCCGGTGACGAGGGCAATGACCTGCTCGAGCGCGGGATGCAGTTCGGCGCGGCCCGCCTCGACCGCGGCGTCGAATGCCGATTTGGTGCGGGGCGGATCCGTCTCATCGAAGCACGCGCGTCGAAATGTCATCTGCAGCAATAGGTCGGTCAGCGCATCCCCCTGCAGATAGGGGGCGGCGCTCAGCAGCAGGGGCGCACGCGCGCCGATGCTCTTGGCGAGTTCGCGCTCCTGACGCGCCAGCACGGCGCGGGCGAGATGGACGGCTCCCTGCCGATGCGCGACCGCGGCCTCCGCCGCGGTCCATTCGAAGCGGATCGCGGGGCGGTCGCGCACCCGCGCGAGTGCCGGAAAGACCTCGATCGTCCCCTCCGCCAATTCGAGCACGGCTTTTTCGGGTAACTCGCCCGCCTCGAAGCGGCGCCACGGCGGGGGATACGCAGCCTGCGCACGGCGGTCCAATTCGGCGCGCGCCTGCACCGCGCAACGCCGCCGCAGATCCGCCAGCGTTCCTGCGCTGGCAAGGACACGACCCTCCTCGATCACGGCCGCGCGCGCGATGAGATAGGGCGGCACCTGCGCCGGATCGAATCTCATTAATCCAGCGGCGATGCCGCGCGTCTCATGCAGCCATTGCGCCAGGCGCTCGAGATTGGTGCTCGCCTCTGCGAGCGACGTGACGACCTCGGCCGCCGTGTGCGTGATTGGGATCAAACCGCGGCGCGCCTCTTTCGGCAGCGTTCGCAGCAGCGCCTCGATGCGCGGCTGAAGCAGTCCCGGAATCGCGGCGTCCAACGCGGTTTGCGTCATGCCGGGAAGCGCGAGGATCGGCAGCCGCACGGTGGCCCCATCGCCCACCTCTCCCGGGATGAAGCGGTAATCCACCGGCACGGACAGGCCGTTCACTACCGCCGCTTCCGGAAACCGCGCCAGAGCCGCGGCGTCCGGCGGGTGCGCGAAAATCTGCTCGTCCGTGAGGGTGAGCGCCGTGCGCTCGGCGGCCAGGAGATGCCGCGTGAAATACTCGAGCGTCGCGGCGCTCGAGACCTGGCGCGGCAAGTTCGCGGCATAGTGCGCCACGAATGTCTCCGGCGGCTGCAGCAAGCTTCGCACACGCAGCCGCTCCTCCAGCTGCTGAGCGGCGCGAATGGCGGCATCATTGGCAAGCACCCAGTCGGGTCGACGCGCGCAGGCGCTGATACACCAATGCCTCGCGCGCAAAGATGAGTCGTGACTCCTCGGGCGCGATCGGCCCATAGTTCACGACGCGGTTCGAGCTGAGGACCAGGCCGAGAAAGCTGACGCGCTCGCGCGCCACCACCTCCTCGCGTCCCTCATCCCAGTCCGGCTCGAGATATTCCCGCTTCAACAAATGCGATGCGGCCGCTTCGACCCACATGGGTTCGATCTCCGCGACGCGGCGCGCGAACACCCGCGACGTTTCGACGATGTTCGCGGCCATCACCCAGCGCGGCTTTCGACGACGCAGCGGCGAGCCCGGAAAAATGTGGAATCGAACTCCGCGCGTGCCAAGATACTCTCCCTCCTCGCCGCGCACGCCCACCATGGTGCAGAATCCTGCCAACAGGGAGCGATGCACACCGGCATAGCTGGCCGCCCGACGCTGGCTCCGCAGACCCATCTCGGCCGCGCGGTCGGCCACCTGGCCATGGACGTCATCCCATTCGGAGAGCCGCAACAGCGAGAGCCCGTGCTCCTTGCACCAGCGCCTGAGCTCGCGCCGAGGTCCGTCGCGCGCCTGACGATAGGCCCGCCACAGCCTGATCAGGGCGGTGAATTCGGACTTGTTGTCATCCAGGATCGGCGCCTGTGCCTCCCCGGTTGCACCTCCCGCCGGCTCGATGCGCGCATCGGGCACGCTCAGCCCCGCGACGATCGCCAGTAGTTCACTCTCCGCATGAAATCGCTTGCTCTCGAGCAACGCGCGCGCGAGACGGGGATCCAGCGGCAGGCGGGCCATGGAGCGGCCGAGGCGCGTGATGCGCCGCTCGGAATCGAGCGCCTGCAACTCCTGCAGCAGCCGATAGCCGTCGCTCAGCGCGCGCGCATCCGGAGGATCGAGGAACGGAAAATGTTCCGCCTCTCCCAATCCATCCGCAGCCAGGCGCAGCAGCAGCGCCGCGAGATTGGTGCGCAGCACCTCGGGTTCGGTGAAAGCCGCACGCGCCTCGAAATCTTCTTGCGAATACAGTCGCAGACACAAGCCGGGACCGATGCGGCCGCACCGGCCCTTGCGCTGCTCCGCGCTCGCGCGGGACACCGGCTCGATCGGCAGCCGCTGCAAGCGGTTGCGCGGACTATAACGGCTCACACGCGCAAGCCCGGAATCGATCACCGCACGGATACCCGGTACCGTCACCGAGGTTTCCGCAACGTTGGTCGCGAGCACGATCCGCTGGCGCGCACCGCGCGTGAATATCTTGCTCTGCTGCTCCCAGGACAAGCGCGAGTAGAGGGGCCGCACCTCGACGCCCGACTGCAACTCACGTTCGAGCACTTCGGCGACGTCACGGATCTCGCGCTCGCCGGGGAGAAACACCAGCACGTCGCCGCGGCCGATGGCACCCGGGTTGGCGGCAATCTCCCGATAAGCCGAAAGAACCGCCGCGGGCAGATCGGGATCCTGCGGAGCGCCGGCCGCCGGGTCGCCGCCCGCTGCATCCTCGGGTGCCGGGGCATAGCGCACCTCGATCGGGTGGCTGCGGCCGCTCACGGAGAGCACGGGCGCATCGTCAAAGAAGCGCGCGAACCGCTCGACCTCGAGTGTCGCCGAGGTGATGATGAGCTTCAGATCGGGACGGCGCGGAAGCACACGCTTCAGCACCCCGAGCAGCAGGTCGACGTTGAGCGAGCGTTCGTGCGCCTCATCGACGATGACCGTGTCGTAGCGGCGCAGCAGCGGATCCGAGCCGAGTTCCGCGAGCAATAGTCCATCGGTCATCAGCACCAATCGGGTGGCATCGGAGACTTGATCGGCGAATCGGACGCGAAAGCCGACGCTCATGCCGACGGGCTGCGACAGTTCCTCGGCGATTCGCACCGCCAACGCGCGGGCCGCAAGCCGTCGCGGTTGGGTGTGGGCGATCACTCCCTCGAGGCCGCGTCCGAGCTCGAGGCAGTATTGCGGCAGCTGGGTGCTCTTGCCGGAGCCGGTCTCGCCGGCGACGATCAGGACCTGGTGGGCTCGCAGTGCATCGGCGATTTCCTGCCGGCGCGCGGTGATCGGCAATTCGGCGTCGTGCTTGAAGAATAGCGGCGGCGCGGCGCGCTTTGCCAGGGCCGCCTCATTCGCCACGCTTGACTTCCTGCCAGAGCATTTCCTGCGCGGCAAGGTTCAAATTTTGAAACTCTTCGCCGCGCTTCGTGGCCAGGGCTTCCATGGCCCGGAAGCGGCGTTCGAATTTTGCATTCGCGGCGCGCAGCGCCCCCTCCGCGTCGACATCGAGCTTGCGTGCCAGGTTGGCGGCGGCGAACAACAGATCGCCGATCTCCTCGACGATTTCCCGGGAAGGCGCAGCGATTTCCTGGGAAGGCGCAGCGATTTCCTGGGAAGGCGCAGCGATTTCCCTGGAAGGCGCGCCCGCTCCGGCGGCGGCGGCTTCGCGCACCTCGGCAAGCTCCTCCGCCACCTTGTCCGCGGTCTGGCTGGCATGCTCCCAATCGAACCCGACCCGGGCGGCGCGCTTGCTGAGCTTGTGTGCGCGCATGAGAGCCGGCAGCGCCTGCGGCACGCCATCGAGCGCGCTCGCCGCGCGCCGCTCTTGCGCCTTCAGGTCCTCCCACGCGGCGCTCTGTTCAGCGGCGCCGAGCGCGGCACCGCCGCCGAAGACATGCGGATGGCGTCGTACCAGTTTGTCGCAGATCGCCGCCGCCACCGACTCGAAGTCGAAAGCGCCCGCCTCGCGCGCCATTTGCGAGTGAAATACCACCTGAAACAAGAGATCGCCCAGTTCCTCCTTCAGATGCGGAAGGTCTCCCTGCTCGATGGCGTCGGCAACCTCGTAGGCCTCTTCGATGGTGTAAGGCGCGATACTCGAGAAAGTCTGCTGACGATCCCAAGGGCAGCCGTCGTGCGCGCGCAAGCGCTCCATGATGGCGAGCAGCTCGGGCAGCCGCGACGCCGTCATCCGGCCTTGTCAGGCGAGGCGTGCAGCAGCCGCCTCAAGGTGAGCAGCATTCCCGCCGTTGCGCCCCAGATGAGCCGATCCCCATAAGGAATGTCGTAGACCTCCAATGTCACACCACCCATCTGCCGCAGCCGCGATTTGTGATTGGCCGTGTCCAGAATGAACTCCAGCGGCACCTCGAACACCTCGTGGACTTCGGCGGCGTGGATGCGCAGCTCGTAAAGCGGACTCACGAATCCCACCGCGGGCGTCACCCGAAACCCCGTTCCGACCCAGTGATCCGGCAGGAATCCGGCGAACTCCACCAGATTGCTCGATAGACCGATTTCCTCATGCGCCTCGCGAAGCGCCGCGTGCCAGGCATCGGTATCCTCCGGCTCGATCCGGCCGCCGGGAAAGCTGATCTGACCGGCGTGATCTTTCAAGGTCGCAGCGCGCTGCGTGAGCAGCACTGTCATACCCGAGTCGCGCTCCACCAGGGGCACGAGCACTGCCGCGGGCACGCATTCTCGCTGCAGCGAGGCGCGCATCTGCTCGCGTATCTCCGGGGATGCAGCAGCGAGCCACAGCATGTCCTGGCCGGGACCGGAGGGCTGCGGCTCGAGCGACTCGCGTATGTGAGTCTTGCTGAAGAGAGGTCCCAACATCAGGCGCCGGTTCCGGGGCCTTTGATCCCGCCTGCGGTCAGCGCCAACGGATCGAGCAGCCGGCGCAGCTCAGCCTCGCTCAAGTCGGTCATTTCGACGGCCACCTCGAGGATGGGCCGTCCCTCTGCGTAGGCTTTCTTGGCGATCGCCGCACCCTTCTCGTAGCCGATCACCGGATTGAGCGCAGTTACGAGGATGGGGTTGCGGTCGAGCGCAGCGCCGAGCCGCTGCGTGTTCACGATGAGCCCGGCGAGTGCGTGGTCGGCCAGGTTGCGGCTCGCGATGCCGAGCAACTCGAGGCTCTGCAGCAGATTGTAGGCGATCACCGGCAGCATGACGTTGAGCTGGAAATTGCCCGACTGTCCCCCGATGGTGATCGTCACATCGTTGCCGATCACTTGCGCGGCAATCATCGTCACGGACTCGGGCACCACGGGATTCACCTTGCCGGGCATGATGCTGCTGCCCGGCTGAAGGGCGGGGAGGGAAATTTCCCCCAATCCGGCCAGGGGTCCGCTGTTCATCCAGCGTAAATCATTGGAGATCTTCATGAGGCTTACGCTAACGACCTTGAGCTGGCCCGACAGTTCAACCGCAGTATCCTGGCTGGAAAGCGCCTCGAAATAGTTGTCGCTGGGGGCGAAGGCGAGCCGAGTGTCGGCGGCGAGGTGGTGCGCGAAGCGCGCGCCGAATTCCGGCCTGGCATTGATGCCCGTTCCGACCGCGGTACCGCCCTGGGCGAGCGCGAGCAGCCGCGGCATGACCGACTTGAGCCTTGCACAGCCCTTGTCGACTTGCGCGCGCCATCCGCCGAGCTCCTGGGCGACCGTGATCGGCATTGCATCCATCAAGTGGGTGCGGCCGGTTTTGACCACGCGCGCGAACTCGCCCGCTCGCTCCTCGAGCACCGCACTCAAGCGGGAGAGCGCGGGGATCAAATTTTCGGTGAGAAGCAATGCCGCCGCAACGTGAATCGCCGTCGGCACGACGTCGTTGCTGCTCTGACTCATGTTCACGTGATCGTTCGGATGCACCGGCTGGCCCAACGAACGCCCGGCCAGCGCGGCAATGACTTCGTTGGCGTTCATGTTGCTGCTCGTGCCCGAGCCGGTCTGGAATACGTCCAGCGGAAATTGATCGTCGTACCGGCCCTGCGCCACCTCGAGCGCCGCGGCCTGGATGGCGGCGGCGAGGCTCGGCGGCAGGTCACCCAAGTCGGCATTCGCAGCGGCAGCGGCCCGCTTGATGAGACCCATGGCGCGAATGAACGCGCGCGGCATGCGCAGCCCGCTGGCGGGGAAATTTTGGATCGCGCGCTGCGTTTGCGCGCCCCACAGGGCAGTCGCCGGCACGTCGAGCGCGCCCATGCTGTCATGCTCGACGCGATAGGAAGGCGATGTCATCGCGTGTTACTCCGCCGATGTGTGCTGGATTACGGTAATATCGTTCTTATTCTATCACTTACGTGACGGCAGCCTCGATGTCCAGACCCGTCTCAGACCCCACCAGGCAGTCCGCGGCGGACGCTCTCTCGCCGCTCGACGGCCGATACGCGGCCAAGCTTGGGCAGGTGCGCTACCTGTTCAGCGAGGCCGGCCTGATGCGCGAGCGGGTACGCGTCGAGTGCGCCTGGCTGCTCGCGCTCGCCCGAGGACCGGCCTCCGCCAGTCTCACGGCACTGCCGCAGGCGGCGCGCAGCTGGCTCGAGTCGCTGGCGGCCGACCCCGCTGCGACCGACGTCGGCGCGATCAAGGCGATCGAATCGCGCACCAATCACGACGTCAAGGCGGTGGAATACTGGATCCGCAGCGAGCTCGAGGCCCGCGGCGCCAGCGCGCCGCAGCTCGAATGGGTGCACTTCGCGAGTACCTCCGAGGACATCAACAATCTCGCCTACGCGCTGATGCTGAACAGCGCACGCGGCACCGTGCTGGTGCCGGCACTTCAGGCCATCGCTGCGCAGCTCGATTCCCTGGCCGGGCAGCACGCGTCGGTCGGAATGTTGGCGAGAACGCACGGCCAGGCGGCCTCGCCCACCACGGTCGGAAAGGAAATCGCCAATGTGGCCGCACGCCTGCGCGGCCAGCAATCCAGTCTCGAGCGCATCGTCATCCTGGGCAAGATGAACGGCGCCGTGGGCAATTTCAACGCGCATGTCGCCGCGTTGCCGCACATCGATTGGCCGCAGTTCAGCGCGCGCTTCGTCGAATCGCTCGGCGTGCGGCCGAACAGCCACACCACGCAAATCGAACCGCACGACTGGATCGCCGAATACTGTCACGCACTGATGCGCGTCAATACGGTGCTCCTCGATCTGGCGCGCGACATGTGGACCTACATCTCTCTCGGCTACTTCAGGCAAACGGCGGTGGCCGGCGAAGTCGGCTCCTCCACCATGCCGCACAAGGTCAATCCCATCGACTTCGAGAATTGCGAGGGGAATTTGGGGCTCGCGAATGCGCTGCTCGCCTACTTCGCGGACAAGCTGCCGATTTCGCGGCTGCAGCGCGACCTGAGTGACTCGACAGTGCTGCGCAATCTCGGCGTGGCCATCGGCCACGCTGCCCTCGCCTACCAGTCCCTATCGGCCGGCCTGCGCAAAATCGACCTCGACGAGGCCCGGTTGGCGGAGGACCTGGATCGTGCCTGGGAGGTGCTCGGCGAGGCGGTGCAGACCGTCATGCGCGTGCATGGAATCCCCGATGGCTACGACCGGCTGAAGAGCTTTACCCGGGGCCGTCCCATCGATGAGGCCGCCATGCGCGCCTTCATCGACACGCTCGATCTGCCGGCGGCCGACAAGCAGCGGCTGCTGGAACTCGCGCCCCGCACGTATCTCGGGCTCGCGGCCGCGCTCGCGCGACGCGCCCCGTAAAAGCCCCCTTGACTGCCCTGCCCGTCCGAAACGTGACGCAGTTAGCACGAAGGGATCGGGGCCAAACGGTACTATCCAAGCCAAAGGACGAGGGGTCGGAGCAAGTCGCCCGTCGACCTCCAATTGAGGCAATCAGCTATGGCGGGTAACACGGACGAGAGGACGAAGCCGGTGGCGGACAAGGTAGCCGCTGTGACCGGAGAGCCTGCGCCAGGTGCGGCGGGTACGCGCACCATCCTGACTACCATGCCGGAAGTGCGCGAGGCGAGCCTGAAGGTCGCCAAATCGGCGCAACGGCTGCTGTCGATTTTCACCCAGGATTTGGAACCGTTGATCTACGGCGAAGAGCCGTTTCTCGAAGCGATCAAGCGATTGGTGCTCGCCCGCTCCTATGCCAAAGTGCGGGTGCTGCTGGCGGATCCCTCGCGCGCAATGGTCGACAACAACCGTTTTCTGGCACTGGCGCGCCGCCTCACCAGTTGCATCGATTTGCGCGCCATGAGCCCCGAGTATCCGGCGAGCGCGGGTGCCTTCATCATTGCCGACGACAAAGCCCTGGTGTATCGGTTGCAGGCGGACCGCTGGGACGGTATCTCCGACATGAACGATCCGGCAGTGGTGCGGCGCTACTTGAATTTCTTCGACGAGGTTTGGCAGACGAGCATGCAAGAATCGCAGATGCGGCAAATGCTGATGTGATTCCTCGCGCGCGGCGCCGCCGCGCAATCCCGCGACCCTGAGGACGCGTTGCGCCGGTATAATCGGCGGATGCTTCCCACCCCCCCAGATTGCCAGCCCCCCGCCACGGTCATCGTCGGCCTGTCCGGCGGCGTGGATTCGGCGGTCGCGGCCCTGCTGCTGCAGCGAGCCGGCTGCACGGTGCAGGGCCTGTTCATGTCCAACTGGGACGACGATGAGGACGGCTATTGCACCGCCGCCGCCGATTTTCAAGACGCTCGACGGGTGTGCGACACCCTGCAGATCCCCCTGCATCGGGTGAGCTTTGCGGCCGAATACCGCGAGCGCGTATTCGCCCACTTTCTTCGCGAATACGCTGCCGGCCGTACGCCCAATCCGGACGTACTCTGCAACCGGGAAATCAAATTCGGCGTCTGTCTGGACTATATGCGCCGGTTGGGCGCCTCGAAGATCGCGACCGGACACTATGCCCGGCTGCAGCACGGCGCCGACGGCACTCGGCTGTTGAAGGCGGCCGACGGCGCCAAGGACCAGAGCTATTTCTTGCACGGCGTTTCAGCCGCTGCGCTTGCGAGGACTCTGTTCCCGCTCGGCGAGTTGCGCAAGGACGAGGTCCGCAGGCTCGCCCACGCGGCGGGCCTCGCGGTGTACGACAAGCCGGACAGCACCGGAATTTGCTTCATCGGCGAGCGCCCGTTCCGCGAATTCCTCAGCCGCTACCTCTCGACGGCGCCGGGCCCCATCGAAGATGCCGAAGGCACGGCGATCGGCGAGCATCGCGGACTCGCGTTGTACACACTTGGACAGCGCTCCGGACTGAAACTGGGAGGGCGCGCCGGCGCGGCGGCTGCGCCGTGGTATGTGGCCGCCAAGGATGCCGCGCGCAACGCACTCATCGTGGTGCAGGATCAAGGGCACCCGCTGCTGATGTCGGATGGATTCGAGGTCGAAGAGATGCGCTGGCTCAGCACGGAAACTCCGGTCGAATGCGCCGTAAAAACGCGCTACCGTCAGGCCGACCTCCCCTGCCGGGTCGAGCGAACGTCGTCGGCGAACCGTTGGCGCGTGACGCTGCGCGAGCCCGCGCGTGCGGTGACCCCCGGACAGTACGCGGTCTTCTATCGCGATGAGCTGTGTCTGGGAGGCGGAGTGATTGCCGAGCGCTTCAACTCGCACGTCGCCACCGCTCGCACGGTGTCGCCGCCCGCGTGGCGTGAATCTACTTATAGTTCTTCCTTTTCGCTGGAGGGGTCATGACGGATAGCTTCAACGCAAGAACCACACTCAAGGTGGGCTCGCAGCAATATGAAATATCCAGCTTGAATGCGCTCAAGGCGCACAAGATCGAGCGCCTGCCGTTCTCGCTGAAGATTCTGCTGGAAAACCTGTTGCGCTTCGAGGACGGAGTCAATGTCACCCGGGCCGACATCGAAGCGCTGCTCAAGTGGGACCCGAAGGCGCGGCCCCATCATGAAATCGCCTTCACCCCCGCGCGCGTGATCATGCAGGACTTCACCGGGGTGCCGTGCATCGTGGACCTCGCGGCCATGCGGGAGGCGATCGTGCGTCTCGGCGGCGATCCCGAGCGGGTCAATCCACTCGCGCCGGCGGAACTCGTCATCGATCATTCCGTGCAAGTCGACGAATACGGCGCGGCGAACTCGCTTCAGCACAATACCGAGATCGAATTCAGCCGCAATGGCGAGCGCTACATGTTCCTGCGCTGGGGCCAGACCGCGTTCAGCAACTTCAAGGTCGTGCCTCCCAATACCGGCATCGTCCATCAGGTGAATATCGAACGGCTGGCGCGCGTCATTTTCTCGGATGATGCGACCGGCAAAGCGGTCGCGTACCCGGACACCCTGGTGGGTACGGACTCGCATACGACGATGGTGAATGGACTCGGCGTGCTCGGCTGGGGAGTCGGCGGAATCGAGGCCGAGGCGGCGATGCTCGGCCAGCCCGTGACCATGCTGATACCACAGGTGATCGGCGTCAAGCTCACCGGCAGCTTGCCGGCAGGGACCACCGCCACGGATCTGGTGCTGACGGTGACAGAAATCCTGCGCAAGAAAGGCGTGGTGGATAAATTCGTGGAGTTCTTCGGCGATGGCCTGGCGGGCTTGCCGCTTGCCGATCGCGCCACGATCGCGAACATGTCGCCGGAGTTCGGCTCGACCTGCGCGATCTTCCCCATCGATGAGGAAACCATTCGCTATCTGCAACTCACCGGCCGCGATGCTTCGCAAATCGCCTTGGTCGAAGCGTACGCGAAGGCACAGGGCCTGTGGCGCGTGAACGGCGCGCCGTCAGCCGATTACACCGATGTGGTCGAGCTCGATCTGTCGACCATCGAGCCCTCGCTCGCGGGACCCAAGCGGCCGCAGGACCGTGTGTCGCTGCGCTCGGCCAAGAGCGCTTATCGCACGAGCGTGAAGAAAATGGCCGAGGAACGTACCCAGAAAAATCCTGCCGCGAGAGGCACCGCCCCCGCCAAACTCGGCGCGTCAGCGGTCGAGATCAAGGACGGCGCCGTGCTCATCGCGGCGATCACGAGTTGCACCAATACCTCGAACCCCGCCGTATTGGTCGCGGCCGGGCTGCTGGCGCGCAATGCGAAAGCCAGGGGGCTCTCGAGCAAGCCGTGGGTCAAGACCTCGCTCGCCCCGGGCTCGCGCGTGGTCACCGATTATTTGCAAAAGGCCGGCTTACTCGCCGATTTGGAGGCGTTGGGCTTTTACACCGTGGGCTACGGCTGCACCACCTGCATCGGCAACTCGGGCCCCCTCAAGCCGGAGATCTCCGAAGCGGTCAGGGCCGGAGATCTCATCGCATGCTCCGTGCTGTCCGGTAACCGCAATTTCGAAGGACGCGTGCACCCCGAGATCAAGATGAATTTTCTCGCCTCCCCGCCGCTCGTGGTCGCATACGCGTTGGCGGGCAGCCTCGACATTGACATCACCACCGAGCCTTTGGGCAGCGGCAAGGACGGGAAGCCGGTTTATCTCAAGGATATCTGGCCGAGTGCAGCAGATGTCGCCAAGGCGATCGCCGCCTCGGTGGACTCGGCGATGTTCAAAAAGGGCTACGCCAACGTGTTTTTGGGCGATGCCAATTGGCGCGGCATCGAGACTCCCACCGGCAAGATTTATGCCTGGGACGGCAAATCCACCTATGTGAAGAATCCGCCGTACTTCGACGGCATGACCATGACCCCGGCGCCCGTCGGCGACATCAAGGGTGCGCGGGCGCTCGCGGTTCTCGGCGATTCGGTGACGACGGATCACATCTCGCCGGCGGGGAATATCTCCAAATCGAGTCCCGCGGCGAAATACCTGCTCGCGCAGGGCGTGCAGGCCACGGACTTCAATTCCTACGGCGCGCGGCGCGGCAATCACGAAGTCATGATGCGCGGTACGTTCGCCAACATTCGGCTGCGGAACCTGTTGCTGCCCGGGACGGAGGGCGGGGTCACCGTGCACATCCCGAGCGGCGAGACGATGTCGATTTTCGACGCGGCCATGAAGTACCAGGTTGCGGCCACGCCGCTGATCATCCTGGCGGGCAAGGAGTACGGCACCGGTAGTTCCCGCGATTGGGCGGCGAAGGGCACGATGCTGCTCGGCGTCCGGGCGGTCATTGCAGAGAGCTTCGAGCGCATCCACCGCTCGAACCTCATCGGCATGGGGGTGCTGCCGCTGCAGTTCAAGGAGGGCGAAAGCGCCCAAAGCCTCGGCCTGAGCGGTCGGGAGAGCTTCGAGATCCTCGGACTGGAGCGGGGAGCGGCGAAGGTCGTCAAAGTGCTCGCCACGGCCGATGACGGCAAGACGACACAGTTCGAAGTACGCCTGCGGATCGATACGCCCAAGGAACTCGAGTACTACCAGCACGGCGGCATCCTGCACTACGTGCTGCGGCAACTCGCCGCGGACCGCAAGGCGGCCTGAACCGCGCGGCGCTCGCTACGCTCAGTGGCCGGCGGCGGGGATGCTGCCGGCCTCGACCAGCACCATGCTCTTCGGGTCGAGATGAGAGTGGATGGCGGCGTTGACCTGATCGCGGGTAAGCGCCTTGATCGCCTCGGGATAGCGGTCGAGCCAACTCACGTCATAGCCGCGCTGCACGGCCGTGAGGATGGCGTTTGCGATCCCGCCGGTCGTCGATAGACCAACCAGATAGCCGCCGACGATGCCTTGTTTGCGGGCGTTCAGTTCCACATCGGTGATCCCCGTCTGCCACCATGTGTCGAGTTCCCGGCGCGTCGATGCAACGCCCTTCTCGAGAAGCGAGGGCGCGAAGCTCGCCGATATATCCCAGGCACCGTCGGCGATGCTGTCCTCGGTCACCGCCGCGCTGATGTTGTAGGTGAGACCCTCCTTGTCGCGCACGGTGCCCATCAGTCGGCCCGTGAAACCGTGGCCGAGAATCGCGGTCCCCACCCGCAGCGCCAATGCCTCCGGATCGCGATAGCGTAATCCCGTCGCCTGGCCGAGAATCATCGAGACGCTCGGTTTATCCGGCAGCGGCACCGCAATCTCGCGCGGCCCGGTGAGACCCGCGGGCTTCACGGGGCGGATATAGTCGGCGCCGCCCTTCCAACCCGCGAAATCCTTGGCGATGTCGGTTTGGGCACGCTCCACCGGCACGTCGCCGACCAACACCAACGTCAGGTGCGCCGGACCATAGTACTTGGCGTGGAACGCCTTGACCTCATCGAGAGTGGCGGATTTGGCCGCGGCGAGATATTCCGCGATCGAATGCGGACGGTTCGGATGACCTTCGGGAAATATCGCGCGCAAAAACGCTTCCTGCGCGCGCGCCATCGGTGTTCTGCAGCGATTCCTGCAGGGAGCCGATGAACTGCTGCTTCGCTTTGGCGAACTCGGCGGCCGCGAACGCGGGAGAGCGCAGCTCCGATGCAAGCAATCCCAGCACGAGCGGCAAATCCTTGTTGAGGCATTTGGCGCGGATCTCCAGGCTTTGCGTGCCGACCTCGAAGGAGATTTCCGCGCCGACGTTATCGAGTTGCTCGGCGATCGCGAACTTGTCGAGCGTCTTCGTGCCGCGATCCAACATCATGCCGGTGAGTGTCGGAATGGCGATGTTGTCGGATGCACCGGCCATGGCATCGCCAGCGGGCAGCGAGCCGAGTATGACCACCACCTGCTTGACCTGGGTCTGGTAGGTGATGAGGTCGATGCCGGCGCTGTTGGAGCGATGGCTGTTGTCGGCCATGTTGGCCCAGACGCTCGAACTCGCGACGACGCACGCCGCCAACGCCCACCCTCTCAAGACGTCGCGCTGCATCAAGATCCCTTCTCCCCTGCATGGTGTGTGGGAACGAACCAGCCGGTGGTGCTCTGATCCTCATTGAGATACTGCTTGGCGACCCGCTGCACGTCGGCGGGCGTGACCTGCTCGACCTTCTGCGGAAAGGTCACGTACAGGGTCCAGTCGCCGACCGCGATCCATTCGTTGAGTTCCTGGCAACGGCGGCAGTCCCATCGCGCTTATAGGCTTCGGCGGCAAGAAATTGCTGTTTGACGCGCGCGACCTCCGCGGCCGTCACCCCGTCGCTCTTGATCTTGTCGATCTTCGGCAAGGAGCGCCTGTTCCACCTGCGCGTGCGTGGCACCCGGCGCGAGGGACGCATACAGGGTGTGCAGCGACAGATCACGGTGCAGATCGGTGCCCGGAGCCCGCGTTCAAGCGCGAGGCCCTGATCGACCAGAGCGCGGTACAGCCGCGCGTTCTTGCCCGAACTCAGGATGGCGTCGAGCATCTCGAGGGCCGGCTGATCCGCATCGCGGCCGTTCGGCACTTTGTGCGCGATCACCACGGTGCCGAGTTCGCCGGGGCGTTTGACGATGACGCGACGCGGGCCGGTCTGCGCCGGCTCCTCCGTGTAGATGGTCGGAATCGGCTGCGGCGAATGCGGTGTACACGCCGTAGTATTTCTTCACCAATTTGAGCGTGGCGGCCGTGTCGATGTCGCCGACCACCGTGACGGTCGCGTTGTTCGGCCAGTAAAACGTGTCGTAGAAGTCATGCAATTTCGCGATCGGCACGTGCTCGATATCGCTCTTCCAGCCGATGGTCGGATGGTGATACGGCAGCGCCACATAGGCGGCGGCGCGTCACCTCCTCGATCAGCACGCTGTTCGGATCGTTCTTGCCGCGCTCGTATTCGTTGCGCACCACCGTCATCTCGGCCTGCCGGTCGGCTTCGTGCAGCCAAAGATGGCGCATGCGGTCCGCTTCGATCGCGACATAGCCCTCGAGGTTCTCGCGGCCGATGGTCGCGAAGTAGTTGGTGCGGTCGACATGAGGTGCTCGCGTTGAACTGTCCGCCGACGCGCTCCAGGAACTGCTTGACGCTGTTGCCTTTGGGATCGTTGAAGTTTTCGCTGCCCTTGAACATCAGGTGCTCGAGAATATGGGTCGCTCCCGTGGTGCCGGTCACCTCGTTGCGCGATCCGACGCGATAGGTCACCTGGAACGTCACGACCGGCGCGGAGTGATCGGGCGCGAGCAGAACGTCGAGGCCGTTGCTGTCGAGTTGATATTCGTCGATGCCGCCCAGCGGACTTGACGAAGCTGAACCCGGGAACCGCCGCGGGAGCCGTGACGGCCGGCGCCGAGGTCTGCACCCGCCGCCCCCTCGCCAGCCGGCGCCGCAGCCCCGGCGTCGCCCCCGGTGCGGCGACACAGGCAGCGGCCAGACACACAGCGCGCACGCGTCGCGCAGTTACGCATTCATCCATTCGCTACTCCAGGTCCCGCGTCGACCAACGCGGTCTTAAAAGACCGCGCCATTCTAGTGCCTCAGCCTGGAAACATTGGCACAATCGGCGCCATGGCGGCCGGGCGGCCTGTCCGCGCATTCTGTCGTTCCGAGGGTGCGGAATTACTCGACATATAAATCTTAACTTATTGTATTAGCTGTATAATTATCCGAATGAGCGCTCATCCCGCATCGCAATGCAGCAGCCGCCCTCGCGTTGTTCGACCTCGATGGCACCCTGACGTGGCGCGACACGCTTGGTGCCGTTTCTCGCCGGCTACGTGCTGCGACATCCCGCGCGCTTGCTGCGGCTCTGGCGGTGGCGCCCGCCGCTCTTCGCCTATGCCCTCACGCGCGATCGTGGCCGGCTGAAATCGCGCGTGATTCGCGCCCTCATGGGCGGCGATAGCCCGCGAATCGATCGATGCGTGGGCGGAGTGCTTCGTCGCGCGCGCTCGCGCCGCGAGGAAAGTTCCGTCGCGCCGCACTGGCGACGGCTCGATGCGCACCGTGCGGCAGGGGATCATCTGGTGCTGCTGTCCGCGAGCCCGGACTTGTACGTGCCGCGAATCGGCCGACTGCTCGGCTTCGAGCGCACGCTGTGCACCGAACTCCTCTGGCAGGGCAACCGCCTCGACGGTGGCTTGAAGACCGCCAACCGGCGCGGCGAGGAGAAAGTGCGCTGTCTCGACACGCTGCGCGCCGAGTATCCGAACGTTCGAATCGTCGCCTATGGCAATAGTGCCTCGGATCTCGCGCACATGCGGCGCGCCGATCGCGCCCTGTTGGTCAACGGCAGCGCCGCGGCGCGGCGCCGCGCGGCTGAAGCGGGCATTGCCACCGCCGATTGGACTTAAGCTGATTGGACTTATAAGGCTGGTGGCCGCAACAATTGCCCGGTTCGCACGGTCTTCTGGTTGAGGACTAGCAACTAGCCGGGAACTACCCAAGGTAAGCAGCATATGCGCAGGACGTCGTCGATCTCGCCCAAAATCGCACCCTCGGAGATCACTCCGTCGGAAAGATATCTGTCGCGTCGAGCCGTGCTGACGGCTGGGGTTGGCCTCGCTGCTCTGCAGACCGTCGGCCGCTTGGGCAGCGCGGCATTGGCCGACGCCCCTGCCGGGCTCGCCGGCCTCACTTTCACGCGCAATGCCACGTACAGCACCACCGAAGCACCCAACTCCTACCGCGACATCACGACTTACAACAACTATTACGAATTCGGCACTGATAAATCCGATCCGGCGGAGAACGCGCAAACCCTGCACACGCGGCCGTGGAACGTCGCGGTCTCCGGCGAAGCCGAGGTGACCGGATCGTTCTCCATCGAGGACATCCTCAAGCCGCATCCGCTCGAAGAGCGAATTTATCGACTGCGCTGCGTGGAGGCCTGGTCGATGGTGGTGCCGTGGATCGGATTTCCGCTCGGCGACCTGCTCAAGCGCTTCAAGCCGACGTCGAAGGCAAAATTCGTCGAATTCCAGACCCTGTACGACCCGAAACAAATGCCCGGGCAACGCTCGGCGGTGCTCCAATGGCCCTACGTCGAGGGGCTGCGCATCGACGAGGCGATGCATCCGCTCGCGATCATGGCCGTGGGTCTGTACGGCAAGGTGCTCCCCAATCAAAACGGCGCGCCGATGCGGCTGATCGTGCCGTGGAAATACGGCTTCAAGGGCATCAAGTCGATCGTCAGCATCAAGTTCACCGACCGAATGCCGCGCACCACCTGGGCGGGATCGGCACCGAGCGAGTATGGATTCTTCGCCAACGTCAATCCGGCGGTGGATCATCCGCGCTGGAGCCAGGCAAGCGAGCGGCACATCGGCAGCGGCAGCCTGTTCGGCTCGCGCCGCCCGACGCTGCCTTTCAACGGCTACGCCGACCAGGTGGCGAGTCTTTATAGCGGCATGGATCTGCGGAGATATTTTTGAGCTGGCAGATTCGCTGGATCCTCAAGCCGCTGTTATTCGCCGCGTGTCTGCTGCCGGCGCTGCGCCTGGTCTGCGGCGCATTCGGCATCGGCGGAGTTTCGCTGGGCGCGGATCCGGTCGCCATGCTGCTGCACACCTGCGGCAAATGGACCTTGAATTTTCTGATGATCACGCTCTGCATGACGCCGCTGCGCGAATCTCACGCATTCGGTCCTGCTGGCTGCGTTTCCGGCGCATGTTCGGCCTGTTCGCGTTTTTCTACGTGTTGCTGCACTTCTCGCGTGTACCTGCTCCTCGACCAGGAGGGCAAGCTCGGCGCTCTCTGGCAGGACATCGTCAAGCGCCCCTACATCACCATCGGAATGCTGGGATTGCTGCTGCTCATCCCGCTTGCCGCCACCTCGACCGCCAAGGCGCAGCGCCGCCTGGGACGGCGCTGGACCCGGTTGCACCGCCTGGTCTACGTCGTCGCGGTTCTCGGGCGTCTGGCACTACTGGTGGCAGGTCAAGAAGGACATCCGCGAGCCCTTGCTCTACGCCTGCGGTCTCGCGTTGCTGCTCGGCTATCGCCTGTGGAAGGAGGCGCAAGGCCCTCGCACGCGGTCAGCGTCGCACGCTTTGCAAGGACCGATGGAGCTTGAGCAGCAGCGTCTCGGTGCTCTCCCAATCGATGCACGGATCGGTGATCGATATGCCGTACTCGAGCGCGCGAGAGATCCTTCGGAATGGGCTGATTTCCCGCTTTCAGATGGCTCTCGAGCATCAGGCCGACGATGGAACGATTGCCATCGATGATTTGCGCGACGCAATTCTCCGCCACCAGAGGCTGCACGCCGGGATCCTTGTTGGAATTACCATGGCTGCAATCGACCACGATGGTGGGCGGTAAGCCCGCCGCGGTGAGCTGCCGCTCCGCCAGCGCGATGCTCACCGCATCGTAGTTGACCCTTCCGCCGCCGCCGCGCAGCACGATATGTGCGTGCGGATTGCCGCGTGTGCGAAACACAGCCGACTGGCCCTGCTGCGTGATGCCGAGAAAATGGTGCGGGTGCCGCACCGATTGCAGCGCGTTGATCGAGGTCGCAAGCGCCCCGTCCGTGCCATTCTTGAAGCCGACGGGGGTCGACAACCCGCTCGCCATTTCGCGTGCGTCTGCGACTCCGTGGTGCGGGCACCGATGGCGGTCCAGGTGATGAGCTCGGAAAGATACTGCGGCATGATGGGGTCGAGCGCTTCGGTTCCCGCGGGAAGACCCAGCTCGGCGACGTACAGCAGCAGCTCGCGCGCGAGCAGGATGCCCTTCTCGATGTGAAACGAATCGTCCAGGTCCGGATCGTTGATCAGGCCCTTCCAGCCCACCGTGGTTCGCGGCTTCTCGAAGTACACGCGCATGATCAGCAGCAGCGTCGGTGCGACTTCATCGGCGAGCCGCTTGAGGCGCTCTGCATATTCGCGCGCCGCCGCCACATCATGGATCGAACAGGGCCCCACGACGACGAACAGCCGCGGATCGCGCCGCTCCAGGATCGCTCGCACGATTTCCCGCGAGCGATACACCGTATCGGCGGCCCGCGCCGTCAGCGGCAGCCTGCGCTTCACCTCTTCGGGGGTGGCCAACAGATCGCTCGAAGCGACGTTGACGTTTTGCAATCGATCTTGGATGTTCGTCACTGACCGCCTACATGGACGTTCTGATGGTCCAAAGCTCAGGAAAGAATTTCAACTCCAGCGCCTTGGTGAGATATGCCACGCCGCTGGTGCCCCCGGTGCCGCGCTTGTAGCCGATGATCCGCTCCACCGTTTTGACGTGCGTGAAGCGCCACAGCTGAAATTTGTAGTCAAGGTCCACCAGGCGCTCGGCGAGCTCGTACAGATCCCAGTCTTTCACCGAATTGTGATACACGCTGAGCCACGCCGCGGCGACCTGCTTGTTCGCCTGGTATGGCAGGGAGAAATCGCGGTCGATGGCCTCCGACGGCACATCGAGCCCGCGCCGGCTCAACAGCCGCAGCACCTCATCGTACAGGCTCGGGCTGCGCAAGGCCCGCTCCAGGAGCTCATACGTGGACGGGTCGGACCGAAAGACCTCGATCGTGTCGGCATTCTTGTTGCCGATCAGAAACTCGAGCATGCGGTATTGCGATGATTGAAATCCCGACGATCTTCCCAGCGTGTTCCTGAACGCCGAATAATCGGACGGAGTGATGGTCGCGAGCACGTCCCAGGATTGCAGCAGCTGCTGCTGAATGGTCGAGACGCGCGCCAGCATCTTGAACGTGGGACCGAGATCATCGCGCCGTACGCAATCGATGGTCGCGTTCAACTCGTGCAGGCACAGTTTCATCCACAGTTCCGAGACCTGGTGGATCACGATGAACAGCATCTCGTCGTGCTGGTAGGACAAGGGGTGCTGCGCATCGAGGAGCTTGTCGAGGTTGAGGTACTGCGCGTAGCTCAGCGAGTCGCCCAAATCCCAGTGTACTTGCTCGTCGCTCAGGTCGACGAAGGGTTTGACCACGGACTGGGCTCCTAGTCTTTGAACACCCACAGGGGAACGGTGCGCCAGCCCGCGAGCAGCTCGCGATCGAGCCGCCGGTACTCCGGCTCGAGCTTCTCCACCAGGCGCCAGAATCCCGAGGAGTGATTCATGTGGCGGGTGTGCGCGAGCTCGTGCAGGAACAGATAGCGCACCACTTCGGGTCGAAGAAAAACCAAGGAGCAATTCAAGCTGACCGTGCCGCGGGTCGAGCAGCTGCCCCAGCGCGTGCGCTGGCATCGGATCACCACCCGATGCACCGAATAATTCAATTCGCCGGCGAGGTCCAACAGTCGCGGCGCCAATCGCTCTTCGGCCGCGCGCTTCAGCCAGCCCTGCAGCAGCAGCCGCGCGCCGCCGTCGTCCGGCGCCTGTACGATGAGCCGGTCGCCTTCCTGCACGATCGAGCGTTTCGCCGCTTCCTCCCACCTCACCTCGAAGCGTTCCTGGGTATAGGAGAATTCGATTTTCTGCGGCACCGGCGCGGAAGGTTCGGCGAAGCACTGCATGGCAGCCACTTTGCGATCGATCCACGGCGTGAAGCGCTGGACGAAATCGCGCACGGCACGCGCGTTGACGCCGACGGGAACCACGATTTCAACCCGGCCGCCGATGTGCACGCGGGCTGTGAGCCGGCGCGCGCGCGGACTCACGCGCACCGCGAATGGATCGCTCGAGCTACGCGTTTCGAACAGCGATAACTGCGTGCCTTGTGGCTTCATCGCGCCGCATGATACCAGGTTCGAGGCGCGCTACGTCGCGCCGGCGATGGCTTAACCCTGCTCAACGGTGCACCAGAGTTGACATCTGGCGCTGCGCCGCCTTGAAGTCGGGCGCAACGATCAGGGCCTTCTCGATCCAGTTGCGCGCCCCCAGCAGATCGCCCCGCGCTTGCAGCTGCCGCCCGAGCGCCAGGTAGGCTTCAGCGTGACCCCATCCCGGCACATCGATGCGGGTGGCCGAGGACTGATCGAAGAGTTGAGCGGCAAGCTGTAACTGCTCGAATGCTCTTTGGTTTTCCGCACTGCCGGGTTTGGAGAGGGCGAATCCCTCCATGGCGCTCAAGTACAGCACCCGTGGATTGCGCGGCGCCAGGCCCAAGGCCGTTCGCAGCCGCTCCTCGGCGCGCGAGCGCAACAGCACCGCCTCCAGGCGCCGGTATTTCGCGAGGTTCGAATAGCAGACTGATTGCAGCGCCAGCGCCTCGGCCGATTTGACATCTTGCTCCAGCACCAGCTTGAGCTGCTCGATGCAGCCGGCAAATGCGCCCTCCGCATCGTGCGCACGCCGCTCGCCGGCGAGCAACCCGAAACGGTACTGCGCATGCGCCAAATGATAGCGAGTCGCGGCATCGGCGCCGCCGGACTTCACCTGGGTGTTCAAGGTTTGCACCAAATTGGCGAGGAGATTGGTATCTTCGGCATGGTACGCGTAGAGAATTTGCGCCTGCAGGTCGCCGCCCTCCTGAGCGCTGCCCGGCGCGGCAGCGAACGTGAGCGCCATGAATATGACACTTGCGAATCGGAACATCGGCGGGACTCCCTTTCAAACCGGTGCGGCGCGTGAGGTTTGCAAAATGAAGATAGCACAACGAGGTGGCGGTTCTTGAGCGGCGAATTGATCGACATCGGATCGAACCTGACCCACGACAGCTTTGCCGCCGACTTGCCGCTGGTGATCCGGCGCGCGACCGAGGCCGGCGTGACGCGTCAGATCGTCACCGGGGCGGATCTCGATAGTTCGCGGGCGGCCGCGACGCTGGTCGCCGCCCATCCTTCCGTGCTGTGGAGCACCGCGGGAATACACCCGCACCACGCCGCACAGTTCGATCCGGCGCGGGGCGGGGAGCTCGAGGAGCTGCTGCGGGAGCCGCGCGTGGTGGCGGTCGGGGAATGCGGTTTGGATTACTTCCGGGATTTTTCGCCGCGGGCGGCGCAGCGCACCGCGTTCATCGCCCAGTTGCAGCTCGCGGCACGCACGGGCAAGCCGGTGTTTCTGCACCAGCGCGACGCGCACGGGGATTTCGTGGCGATCCTCGCCGAGCACCGTGCCGGCCTCGTGGGAGGGGTGGCGCACTGCTTCACCGGCGGCGCTCGCGAGTTGGAGGATTACGTCAAACTCGATTTATCGATCGGGATCACGGGGTGGATCTGCGACGAGCGCCGCGGCCTCGAGTTGCGCGCCATTGCGCCGAGCATCCCCTCATCGCGCCTCGTGCTGGAGACCGATGCGCCCTACCTCTTGCCGCGCGATCTCGTCCCGCGGCCGGCATCGCGCCGCAATGAGCCCGCCTTCCTGCCGCACATCGCGCGCACGGTCGCGCAGCTGCGGGGCGAATCTTTCGAATTGCTGGCCGAGACGACGACGCGAAACGCCGCCCGGCTCTTCGGGCTGAAGATCGGAGCCTAGGAGGCTGCCTCCCGGCTAAAGATTGGTGAACTGGTGCGGGCTCGGCCGCAGCTGTGCAACCAGGCGGTTCCAGACATCGGCGAACTGGGCGAATCCGGGGGATGCCTTGAGCTCGTGATCGACCACGGGGAATTCGACTTCGATGCCGTCGAGCATCATGACGTATTTCGGAATGCCCTTGGTGAACTTGCCCAGATTGGAAAAAAGCAGGCGGCCCTCGACCGGAAAGTCCACGACCAGCGCTTTGACCGCGGCGATGCGATCGTAGAGTGCGGGTTGCGGATTATCGAATGTGTAGCGGAAGCCGCGGCCCATGACGGTCCAATCGCTCATTTGATCGCCGCCGAAGATCAGCCCCGGCACGCGCCGCGTGTCGAGCACCAGCAGTCCGCGCGCGGTGAGCAGCAGATGGTCGATGTGGATGTAGCCCCCCATGCCGTCGGGCACCAGGACCTGATGCACGGCTTCAAAGGCGATGCGATCCAGGCGCTTCAACAGCGCCTTGCGCCGCGAACGGCGCTGCAGGGCGCCGTACCCCACGTAGCCGACGGCGCCGAGCGCCAGCAGCGCCGCGCCCGCCAGGATCCATTGCGGTTCTAGTCGAAATTCGTTCATTCGAGGGCTGCGGCCACAGCCTTCAGCGTGGGCGGTAAGTCGAGAAAGTGCTGCGGCAGATGCAACAGCCGGTCGAGAGCCGCGGGCACCTCGATGCGCTTGCCGATGATCGGCTCCACCACATCGTTGAACTTGGCAGGATGCGCCGTCGCCACCAGGACCCAGGGACCGGCGCGCCGTTCGGCCGCGCTCAAGCGGCGGTAGACTTCGGCCGCCGTCGCGGTATGCGGACACCACTCGCGCCCATATTGCATGAAGTCCTCCCCGATCCGACGGCGGATTGTAGCGTCATCGACGCTCTGAGCGCTCAGCTGTTCGGTCAACGCGGCAAACGTCGGATACAGCGCACGCACACGCTCCATGTTGCTCGGATTGCCGACGTCCATGGCCGAGGCGAGCGTTGGAACGCTGGCGCGCGGCCGCCAATCGCCGCTCTGCAGGAAGTCCGGTACCGTGCGGTTGGCATTGTGCGCGAGAATCAGGCGCGCGATGGGAAATCCAATCGCCCGCGCCCAGACGGCTGCGAATGCGTTGCCGAGATTGCCCGCCGGAATGATGTAGGAAGCCCTGGCACCGGTGCGCCGTTCGATATCGACACTGGAAGCGGCGTAGTACACGAGTTGCGGCAGCAAGCGGCCGACGTTGATACTGTTGGCGGAGCTGAAGCGGTGCTTGGCCGCGAGCGTGTAGTCGAGGAACGCCTCCTTCACCACGCGCTGGCAGTCGTCGAATGTGCCGTCGATGCGCAGCGAGATCACATTGTCACCCCAGCAGGTGAGCTGCTGCTCCTGCCGCGCGCTCACCAATCCCTTCGGATACAAAATGACGATTCGCACCCACGGACGGCGGTGAAATGCCGCAGCCACGGCGCCGCCCGTATCCCCGGAGGTGGCCACCAGAATCGTGAGCGGCTGGGCGGTGCCGGTTTCCAGGCGCTGCAGCGTCTCGGCCAGGAATCGCGCACCGAAGTCTTTGAACGCCGCGGTGGGGCCGTGATACAGCTCGAGCACGAACAGCGGGTCCGGGCTTTGAGCAATCGCGGTGGTCGGCGCTGGAAAATCGAGCGCGGCCTCGGCAATTTCGCCGAGCGCGGGCTGCAGGCGGTCGCCCGCGAAGAACCCCTCCAACGCGCCGCGTGCGATTTCGGGCAGGCGG
The DNA here is from genome assembly GCA_963843295.1 of uncultured Gammaproteobacteria bacterium. GTDB lineage: Bacteria > Pseudomonadota > Gammaproteobacteria > Steroidobacterales > Steroidobacteraceae > Bog-1198. The sequence goes on from CAWJJP010000001.1 coordinate 389,035, forward strand.
GTCAGGCTGCGGAATGCTGCCGCATCGACGCGTGGCAGCTCGGTGGGCACGTACAGGCCGCCGTCGGGCGCCAAGCCGCGCCGCACGGCCTCGCTCAAGGCAACCATCGGCGCGCCGCCCCGGGAACTGGCGTATTTCAACTCGGGCATCAGGCCTTCACCACCCTGGCGCCGTAATTGTCGAGCGGTGAAATCCAGGAGTCCGATTGCAGTCCGTGCCGCTCGAAGGCGGCCACCATCGCGCCGCGCACTGCCTCGGCGTGCTGGACCTCCGACCAGGCGAAGATCGCCGGCCCGGCACCGGAAATCGAACACCCCAGGGCGCCGGCCGACATGGCGCCGCGCTGCACGTCCTTGAAGCCGGGGATCAGCGACTGGCGCTGCGGCTCGATGACCACATCGTTGAACGAATCGCGGATCATGTCCAGATCGTTCGAGTAGCAGCCGCTGATGAACCCTGCAAGGTTCGCCGTCTGCCACACGAAATCCGAACGCGTGATGTCTCCCTTGAGCATGGCGCGGGCCTCGCGCGTGCCAAGACGCATGTGCGGATGCACGAGCACGCAGCGCACCGTCGGCGGAACCGGGATTTGCTTCACGCGCGGATGATCGATGCCCACGGTGAGCACCAGGCCTCCGAACAGGCAGGGCGCGATATTGTCGAGGTGTGCGGAGCCGCTGGCGACGATCTCACCCTCCATCGCGAATTTCAGCAGCTGCAAGCGCGGCACGCGCTCCTCGAGCAGCGCGTTGGCGGCGACCACGGCCGCCACGGCGGAGGCGGCCGAACCGCCCATACCCGAGGCGAGCGGTATGCCCTTCTCGATGTCGAGCTCGAACCCGAAATTCAGGCCGAGCGCCGCGTGCATCGCCTGCACGGCGCGTCCGCCCGTATTATGTTTCGGGTCGGCCGAAATCGTGCCCCCCGAGCCGCTGATGGAGCGGATGCGCACCACCCGCTCATCGATACGACGCAGGCGAACCCGGTCGCCCACCGCTTCGACCGTATGGCCGAGGATATCGAAGCCGATGCCCACGTTGGCGACCGTGGCTGGGGCGAAGGCGGTGACGTCGGTAAGCACGGACATTCCTCTGCGGTGAGCCGCTCTAAAGATGCGCGCCGAGGTACGCGGAGAGCCGCAACAAGTCCGCAAACACGCCGCCGGCGGTGACGTCGGGACCCGCTCCCGGACCTTGTACGATGAGCGGATTGTCGCAGTAGCGCCCGGTCGCGAATCGCACCACGTTGTCGGTGAGCGCGATATTCGCAAATGCGTGCTTGGCATCCAAGCGCCTCAATCCCACGGTCGCCTTGCCATCGGCGGCGATGCGTCCGACATAACGCAGCACCTGCCCCTCCCGCTTGGCTTGCTCGAGCATGGTCGCCATGCTCGCGTCGAATTCAGGCAGCCGTTGCATGAACTCATCGACGCCGCACTGCGTGAGGGCGGAGGGCACCAGGCCGGCAACCTCGACGTCCGACATTTCCATGGTCAAGCCCATCTCGCGGGCGAGAATGATCAGCTTGCGGGCGACGTCCATTCCCGACAAGTCATCGCGCGGATCCGGTTCGGTGTAGCCCTTCAGCTTCGCAGTGCGCACGATGGAGGAGAAGGGTTCCTTGCCGTCGAACACATTGAACAGATACGCGAGCGTACCGGAAAAGATCCCCTCGATCGTCGTGATGTCGTCGCCGGTCTCGCGCAGGTCACGCAGCGTTTGAATCACCGGCAATCCGGCGCCGACGGTGGCCTCGTAGAGATAGTGGGTTCCCGCTGCCCGCGCCGCTTCCTTGAGGGCGCGATACTCGGGTAGCGCGCCGCTGTTCGCCTTCTTGTTCGGCGTCACCACGTGGATCCCGCGGCCGAGCCACGCCCGGTAGTTGCCGGCGACGGCGGCATTCGCCGTGCAGTCGATGATCACCGTGTGCGGGATGTAGTCGGCCTGACAATGGGCCGCGAACTTCTCCAGATCGAGCGGCTCTGCGGCCTGCGCAAACCGATCGGCCCAGTGATCGAGCTCGATGGCGTTCTCCTCGAGCAGCATGCGCTTCGAGTCCGCGATCCCGCGGACGCGCAGATCCAGGTTGAGGGCGCGCAACCGCTCAACCTGCGTGGCGAGCTGCGCCAACAGCACGCGCCCGACGGTGCCGGGCCCGATCAGGCCGATCGACAGTGTATTGGGCGAAAGATAGAACGCGGCGTGCACAGCACGCAGCGCCTTCGCGGCGACCTTGCCGTCCACCACGACGGAGATGTTGCGCTCCGAGGCGCCCTGCGCGATCGCGCGCACGCTGATGGCCGCATCGCCCAACGAGTTGAAGACCTTGGCCGCAACGCCGTGCGCACCGGCCATGCCGTCGCCGACGACGGCGAGGATGCTCAGGCCCAAGCCCACATCGACATGCTGGATCTGCCCATCGCGCAGCTCCGCATCGAAGGCGCGGCGGACCGCCTCTTCGGCCCGTACCGCCTGGGCGGCCGGAATGGCGAAACATATCGAGTGCTCGGAGCTTCCCTGCGAGATGAGAATGACGGAGATGCCGGCATCGCGCAGCGCGCCGAACAGGCGGTGCGCCGTGCCCGGCACACCGATCATTCCCGCGCCTTCGACGTTGACGAGCGCCACCGGGTCGATCGTGGTGATCCCCTTGACCTTCAACGCCGAGACCGGGTTCGCGCAAATCAGCGTTCCGCGCTTTTCCGGCGAGAAGGTGTTGCGGATGAAGATCGGAATATCGCGCGCGACGGCGGGCTCCATGGTCTGCGGATGGATCACTTTGGCGCCGAAATACGCCAATTCCATCGCCTCGTTGTACGACAGCTGGTCGATGACCTGCGCGTTGGGCACGAGCTTCGGATCGGCCGACAACACGCCGTCCACGTCGGTCCAGATGATGATCTCCGATGCCTCGAGCAGCGCGCCGAAGATGGATCCCGAAAAATCGCTGCCGTTGCGGCCGAGCGTCGTTTGCATGCCCGCGATGGTGGTCGCCACGAATCCGGTGACGATGAGGCGTCCTTTGAAATCCGCCGGCACCAGCTTGCGCAGGTTTTGCTCGCTCGAGGTCCACTGCACCGCCGGCCCGAGCGGCCCCCACTCGACAATGACGACCTGGCGCGCATCGATCCACAGCACATCGCCCGAGATGCGCCCGCGCTCGCGCAGGAACGGTGCGAACAGGCGCGTCGACCAAAGCTCGCCATAGCCCGAGATGATGTCGCGCATCGAGTAGGTCGCCGAGCGGATGAGGCGCACGGTCTGCAGGACGCCGCCGATGTCGCGGCAATCCGCATTCAATTGGGCGCAATAGGTCTCGTACGCCGTGCGCGACAGCAGTTCGGCCGCAAGTTTCTCGTGCCGTCTCTTCAGCTGCTCAATGGCCGAAGGGATGTAGCCTTCGGGACGCTCCGCGAGCGACACCAGACCGAGCAGGGCATCGGTGACGCCGCGGCACGCCGACAGGACGACGGCCTCGCGTGGGTTCGGCGAGGCTTCGACGATGTCGGCAACGCGCCGGAAGCAGCCCGCATCGGCCACGCTCGACCCGCCGAATTTATGTACGATCCATTTATCCATATTTCACACGCGCCCCACCCCGCCAGGCGTTCTGCGCCATCCCATGAGTGTCCTTTAAGTCGATGAATTGCGGCGGGAAACCGCTAGACAGCCCGGAACTTTAATCGCACGGCAGGCAGCGTAGCAAGCACAAAAGCACGCCTAATACTTCGGGACGGTTTTCTACGGTCGGCCGGGCCTGTTCGGGGCACCTGGAGGCTTGCGGCGGCCGCCGGCTTTGCGCGGGCTGCCGCTGCCCGACTTGGGCAATCCCGTGTGCTGCGTTCGAAACGGCAGCGCTGCCGGGCGGCGCGCACCACCGCCCGGCATCCGGGCGGCGATCGGCTGGTAGGCGGGGATGAGGTGCTGCCGGCCGTTGCCGATCAAATCCGAACGCCCCATGCGTTTCAACGCATCGCGCAGGAGCGGCCAATTCTCCGGATCGTGGTAGCGCAGGAATGCCTTGTGCAGGCGACGCACTTTGGTGCTCTTCGGGATGAGGACCTCTTCGCTCGTGCGAGTGATCCGTTTCAGGGGATTCTTGCCCGAGTGGTACATGGCGGTCGCAGTCGCCATCGGCGATGGAAGGAAAGCCTGAACCTGGTCGGCGCGAAAGCCGTTCTTCTTGAGCCACAGCGCAAGCTCCAGCATGTCCTGATCGCTCGTTCCGGGGTGCGCGGCGATGAAATACGGAATGAGATACTGCTCTTTGCCCGCCATCTTCGAGTACTTGTCGAACAGTTCCTTGAACTTGTGGTACGTCCCGACTCCGGGCTTCATCATCTTCGACAAAGGTCCCTCGGCGATCGCTTCCGGTGCGATCTTGAGATACCCGCCGGTGTGGTGGGTCGCCAACTCCTGCACATATTCCGGCGATTGGATCGCCAGGTCGTAGCGCACGCCGGAGGCGATCAACACCTTCTTGATACCGCGGAGGTTGCGCGCGCGCCGGTACAGGCTGATGAGCGGCGCATGATCGGTATTCAAATTCGGACATACGCCGGGAAAAACGCACGACGGCCGGCGACACGCAGCTTCCACGACGGCACTCTTGCAATGCAACCGATACATGTTCGCCGTCGGACCGCCGAGATCGGAGACGACCCCGGTGAAACCGGGCACGGTATCGCGGATGGTCTCGATTTCGCGCACCACCGAATCTTCCGAGCGGCTTTGGATGATGCGTCCCTCGTGCTCCGTGATCGAGCAGAAGGTGCAGCCGCCGAAGCAGCCGCGTTGGATCGCCACGGAGAATCGAATCATCTGGTACGCCGGGATCTTCGCGCTGCCGTACGAGGGATGGGGGCGGCGCGCATACGGCAACTCGTAGATGGCATCCATCTCCGCGGTGGTGAGGGGAATCGGCGGAGGGTTCAGCCACACATCGAAGGTACCGTGGCGCTGCACCAGGGCGCGCGCGTTGCCGGGATTGGACTCCAAGTGAAGAATGCGTGATGCGTGTGCGTACAGCACCGCGTCCTGGCTCACCTGTTCGAATGACGGCAGCCGGATGACGCTGCGCTCGCGCCGTGCGTTGGGCACTTTGCGGAAGAATTTCACCACCGTATGCGCCGGCGGCGCGGAGGCACCTGCCCGCGGCTCGGAGGCACCAGCCCGCGGCTCGGACGCATAAGGATCCACCGGCGCGGACATCGGCCCCGGTGTGTCGAGCTCGGTCGAATCGATCTCGATCCAATCGGCTGGCAGGCTGCGGCGCATGTAGGCGGTGCCGCGCAAATCCGTCACGCTCGAGATCGGTTCGCCCGCATTCAACCTGCGCGCGATGGCGCTGATCTGCCGCTCGGCATTGCCGAAGACCAGCAGGTCCGCCTTGGCGTCGGCCAGGACCGAGCGGCGCACCTGCTCGGACCAATAATCGAAATGCGCGATGCGCCGCAGACTCGCCTCAATGCCGCCGATGATGATGGGTATGTCCTTGAACGCTTCGCGCAGCCGCTGCGAATACACGATGACGCAACGATCCGGGCGCCTGCCCCCCACGCCTCCCGGCGTATAGGCATCATCGCTTCGCACACGTCGATCCGAGGTGTAGCGGTTGACCATCGAATCCATGTTGCCGCCGGTCACACCGAAGAACAGCCGCGGCGCTCCGAGGGCGGCGAAATCCTCCGTGCTGTGCCAGTCCGGTTGGGCGATGATGCCCACCTTGAATCCCTGCGCCTCGAGTACGCGGCCGACGATGGCCATGCCGAAACTCGGATGATCCACGTAGGCATCCCCGGTTACGATGATCACGTCGCACTGCTGCCAGCCGAGCGCCGCCATTTCGGCGCGCGTGGTCGGCAGGAACGTCGCCGGACGGCGGCCGGAGCCGGCGTCTGCATCGAGACCCGAAAAGAGGGGGACGGCGGTTTGCACGCCGGGATTAGATCCGATTGCGCGAGGTAAGTACAACTATACTCAGCTCACCCCAGATCGACTGGAATGTAGATCTGCGCATCCTCGCGCTGAATCAGCAACGCGACCGTGCGCCCGGCACGGGCGACTTCCCGTTTGAGTTCGGCCACCGTGGAGACCCCTGCGCCGTTGACACCCAACACCACATCGCCCGCCTGCAGACCGGCGGCGAGCGACGGCCCGCTCACGTCCTCGACCACCAAGTGTCCGCGCGTATGCAATTCCTGCTGCTCGCTTGGATCGAGCGGTCTCACGGCGAGCCCCAGTCGTCCGCCGCCGTCCACGCCGCCGCTGCGTGCAGCCTGCGCCGGAGTGTCCTCCAGCAGCACGGTCTTCACCGTCACTTCTTTCGCCTTGCGATCATGCCAAATACCGAGATGAGCCTCGGTACCGGGCGGCAGCTGGGAGATGATGGCGGGCAGATCGAAGGAATGGTCGATGGTATGACCGTTGACGCTGGTGATGACGTCGCCGGGCTTGAGGCCCGCGCGTTCTCCGGGACTTTGCGGCTCCACCGCGCTGATCAGCGCACCGTGCGGCGTCGATAAGCCGAACGTTTGCGCGAGCTGCTGACCGATGTCCTGCACGGCCACGCCGATGCGGCTGCGATTCACCCGGCCGTTGCGCAGCAGCTGATCCTTCACGTTCAACGCCACGTCGATGGGTATCGCGAACGACATGCCCATGTAACCGCCGGTGCGGCTGTAGATCTGCGAATTGATGCCGATCACCTGGCCGTCGAGATTGAACAGCGGTCCGCCGGAATTCCCGGGGTTCACCGCCGCGTCGGTCTGGATGAACGTGACGAACGAGCTGCCGCTGTCATCGGGCAGCGGGCGTCCCACGGCGCTGATCACGCCGGCGGTCACGCTGTTCTCGAAACCGAACGGCGAACCGATCGCGATCGCCCACTGGCCCGGCCTGATGTGCGCGGGATCGCCGAAACGCACCGTCGGCAAGCCGCTGGCGGGAATCTTGATCAATGCCACATCGCTGCGCTTGTCGACACCGACGACCTTCGCCGCGAATTCGCGCCGGTCGGTCAGCTTGACCGTGACCTCGGAGGCATCCGAAACGACATGGGCATTGGTGAGCACATAGCCGTCGGTACTCACGATGAAGCCCGAGCCAATGCCATGGCTCGGCGGCATGTGCTCCGGATTCGGCATCTGATAGCGATGGAAGAACTGCGACAACGGATCCTCATCGCCCTGATCGCTCGAGCCGCCGAATTTCTGAGGCTTCTCGAGCACGCTGATATTGACCACCGCCGCGCCGTTCTCGGCGACCAATTCGGAGAAATCGGGCAGCCCGCTGACCCGAGGCGCCCCCGCCGGTGTGGCGGGCGCAATGACGCCGGCGGGTGGTGCCGCACCGATCGGCCCCGCGCCGACTGATGCCGCGCCGACCGGTGCCGCGCTCGCGGCCCCGACATCGGCATGCGAACGCTGGTGGGCAACCACCACGACGAAAATGCCGGCGACGACCGCGAGGGACCAAATTCTGATGCTACCCATGGAAATAACGTCCTTTGCAAAGATCCTGTGGTTCCCCCCACAGACCGCGCAACCGGGGGGGTGGTTTCAATTTTCCCGCTTTTCGAGCAGCAATTCCCGTGTTTTTCGCCTTTTGGGCGCCCAAATCGATCCGCCGGCGACAGGCCGCCAGAAATGTGAATTCCCGACGGGCGCACCCAGGTCCCGGCAGCTAGTCTGGCGTTCCTTGCTCCAGACTCAAGTCTTATGTCCGATGCGACCGGTCCAATCCTGCTGGTGGTGGGCGGCGATACCAAGCGCCTGCAGTGGTTGACCCACCATGTGACCAGTCATTGGCCGAGCGCTCAGGTCACGACCGCCCCGGCCGCTGATCCTGCATCCCTGGCACAGTTCGTCCAAGACCGTGCTCCGGACGCGGTTATCCTGCAAATCGACTTCAACAACGAAGCTGCGACGAGCGCCGGTCTCAATCATTTGACACAGATGCTGCGCGCGCAGTCCAGCCTCCACTGTATCGTACTCGCCGAACACGGCAGCGAGCTGTCGGCGGTCAGAGCACTCAAAGGCGGCGCGAAGGACTACCTGCCGCTGGCGCGGATCACCCGCGATACGCTGCTGAAGGCGGTGACCGAGGCGTGCGCCAAACAACGCGCCGCGACCATGGCGGCTGAGGCGCTGCTCACGCCCGCCAACGACACCCCCTCGATTCGGGTCCCCGGCTACACGATCGTGAAAGAGATCGCGACCAGCAATTTTTCCTCGGTCTTCCTCGCGAGAAGCGATCGACTGAGGCGCAACGTGGTCCTCAAAGTCATGAATCGTGGCACGTCGGCGCGGGAATTGGACGATGCCGAGCGATTCCAACGTGAATACGAGATCATCTCCAGTATCGCCCACCGGGCGATCGCGGAGATCTACGATTTCGGTGCATTGCCGCAGCATCAGTACCTGGTCATGGAGTACATTCCCTGCGGCGATTTGCGCGATCGGCTGCGCAACCCGCTGAGCATCGACGAGAGCCTGTATTACCTGCGCTCGATCGCCGAGGCGCTGCGCGTCATTCACGTCTTCGGCATATTGCATCGCGACCTGAAGCCCGCCAACGTCATGTTGCGCGAGGACAATTCGCCGGTCTTGATTGATTTCGGCCTCGCGCGCCGTTCGCTCGACGACGCCGGCACCACCGGCGCCGGCCAGGTGCTCGGCTCTCCTTACTACATCAGCCCCGAGCAGTCCCAGGGTCAGCGCGTCGATGCCCGCACCGACCTGTACAGTCTGGGCGTGATGTTCTACGAAATGCTCACCGGCCAGCGCCCCTACAGCGGCCGCAGCGCCATGGAGATCATGGCGCAGCATGCGAGCGCGCCGGTTCCCAGACTGCCAGCCAATGTCGCCTTGCAACAAGCGCTGCTCGACCGACTGATGGCGAAGGAATTGTCCCAGCGCTACACCTCGGCCGATGAACTCCTGGCCGATCTCGGTCCTCTGGTGGCGGCCGTCGCCTGAGAGTGTGACGCTCGTCACAGGCGGTCCTGCCTCACCGCAGCATATGTCATGAAACGCGTGGGGCTGTGACACCCATCAAGCCCCCCTGCCGGGCGCTTTGGCACGCTGGGCGTCCATGTTCATCTCAGCCAAGCGACACGAGCGCGAGAAGCAGGAACTGCTCGGTGCCAGCAACCGGCTGACCGACGCTATTCTCAAGACCACCGGGCAGGGACTGTTCCTCCTCGACGGCAGGGACAAGATCCAGCCGCAGGTCTCGCAATCCCTCGCTACTCTGTTTCGCCGCCAGGATTTCAGCAATCTCAGTTTTGAAAAGCTGATCGCACCCATCGTCACGGCGAAGGTGCTGACCGTGGCGCGCAATTACGTCAGCGGACTGCTCAGCGGTGGCCCGCGCCAGGATGCGGCGGAATCGAACCCGCTGCGCGACGTCGAGGTGCGACTGCCCAAGGGGGACGGCACCAGCGATGGCGCCCACTACTCCTTCGAGTTCGATCCGATCGAGAATTCCCGCGATCCGCGGTTGTGGTTGGTGCGCGTCACCGATATCACGCTGCACGTGCAGACCGAGCGTGAACTCGAGGAACTGCGGGCGCAGATACAGACGCAGGGAGAGATGCTGCGCAGCGTGCTGCAAATGGGCGGCACGCGCTTCGCGGCGTTTCTGCAAAGAACCGACGCTTCGATGAAGACCATCAACCTGGTCTTGAAAAAGCCGGCCCGGGAAGAAGAGACCTTCCGCGCCAAGCTCGAGGAAACTCTCGAGGAGGTCGATCGTGTACGACGCGATGCGGCGGCATTCAAGCTGAGTGCCCTGGAAGGAGCGGCGCGCCAGTTCGAGGATTCGCTGCATGATTTGCGCAGCCGCAGCTCGCTGAGCGGCAGCGAGTTCCTGCCGCTCGCCGTCAAGTTGGACCAGCTCTACGGCCAATTCGCATTTTTGAAATCTCTCACCGTATCAACCGCCAAAATGAGTGACGGCGACGCACCGTCGACGGCGCCGCACATGACCGACAACGGCACTCAAATCATCGCCCCGCCGAAATTCGCGATCGAGAAACCGACGGCGAAGGCCGTACCGGGCACGCAGCGCTCCGCGCTCGCCGGGAGCCTCGACAACACGTTGCTCGCGCTGATGGATCACGTCGCCCAGGAACACAACAAGACGGTGGTCCTCGAATGCACCGGCCTGCAGCTCGTTCCCGCGCAGTATCAGGCGGCCATCAAGAACATTGCCATCCAGCTCATTCGCAACGCCGTCATGCATGGAATCGAGACGCCGGCAGCACGCGAAGCCGCCGGAAAGCCGCCGCACGGCACCCTGCGTCTGGAGTTCAAGAGCCTCGCCGAGCGCGGTTATGAGTTGCTGTTCGAAGATGACGGCTGCGGGCTCGACCCGGATCGGGTCCGCACGACGGCGATCGCAAGAGGCGTGATCACCGGCGAGGCGGCTGCGCGCCTGCGCGACCGGGAGGCAATCAAGCTCATTTTCAAATCAGGCTTCACGACCCTGCCGACCGCTCCTGGCGACGCGACGCACGGCACCGGCATGTCCCTGGTGCGCCGCTACGTTCACGAAGCGGATGGAAAAATCGCACTCGCGAGTTTGCTGGGTCACGAAACCCGCTTCAAGGTGACCTTGCCCCCGTTGGCTGGAGCCGCAGTCGAAGTCGCGTAGCGCGCCGTCACGGGCGGCGAGCCCGTCAGCGGCAGCGTGCCAGGTCAGTCGCGGGGCGAGATTTCGACCAATATCGCCCCGGCGGCGACGCGATCCGATAAACCGAAGGGAATGCGCTCGATGGTGCCCGCATAGGGGGCCGTCAACGTGTGCTCCATTTTCATCGCTTCGATGGTGAGCAGCGGCGCACCGCGTTCCACGTGCTCGCCGGGACTTACGTGTACGGCGACGACCGTGCCCGGTAGCGGTGTGAGCAACGATCCCTCATCGGCCTGGTCGGTCGCCTGCAGCGTGTCCTCGGTGTTCGCGGCGCGCAGCATCGCGTAGCGTCCCTCCCGAAACAGGTGCAAATCCCGACCGGATTGCACGACGTTCAGGCGGTGCACGCGGCCCTCGACGTCGACTTCGAAGGCGGGATCCGCGCGAGCGACGATCTGCAACGCATAGTCACGGCCCGCCAGTTGGCCTCGATACGCGCTCGGCGCCGTCCGCTCGAGACTCACCGTGACATCTCCCAGCCGCCACCTCGTCACGGCCGGAGCGCCGAGCCGCCATCCCGTGGTATCCGACCACAGCTCTGCCGGGTGCGCACGCGCCGAAACGCACCACAATGCGGCGAGCAGGTAGTCTTGCGCAGCGGGTGACGGTTCGCCGAACGCGAGGTACGCGTGTCGCAGCTCGAGAAAATCGGTCGCCACGCGTCCGCGGGAAAACTCCTCATCGCCGAGCACGCTCGCCAGCAATGCGCGATTGGTGGTCACGCCGGCGATCTCGAGCTCGCCGAGCGCCCGGCGCAATAGCGCGGCCGCCTGGCTTCGCGACTCGCCCCAGGCAATCAGCTTGCCGAGCATCGGGTCGTAAAACGGCGATACGTCATCCCCTTGATCGACGCCGACGTCCAACCTCAAACCGGGCTTCGTCTCGGGCCAGCGCAGGTGCGCAATGTGTCCGACACTCGGCAAATAGTCCTGCGCGGGATCCTCCGCATAGAGGCGCGCCTCGATGGCGGCCCCGCTCTGCGTCAGGGTCCGCGCGGTATCGGGCAAACGCTCGCCTTGGGCGATGCGCAGTTGCCATTCCACCAGATCGACGCCGGTAATGAGTTCAGTGACCGGATGTTCGACCTGGAGCCGGGTGTTCATTTCCATGAAGTAGAAGTTCTGCTCGGGATCGAGCAGGAATTCGACGGTGCCCGCACCGACATAGCCGACCGCACGAGCCGCGGTGACCGCCGCCTGTGCCATGGCCTCGCGCACCTCCGGCCGCAGGCCCGGCGCCGGCGCCTCCTCGATGATCTTTTGATGTCGGCGCTGCACCGAGCAATCCCTGTCGAACAGCGCCACGATCTCGTCATGGGTGTCGGCAAAGATCTGAACCTCGACGTGGCGCGCTTTGGCGAAGTAGCGCTCCAGAAGCAGCCGGTCATCGCCGAAGGCGGTGCGCGCGAGCCGCTGCGCCGAACTGATTGCCGCTGCGACTTCGCCCGCCGAGTGCACCACCTGCATACCCTTGCCACCGCCGCCCGCGCTCGCCTTGACGATGAGCGGAAAGCCCACTCGCACGGCCTCGGCCTGCAGCCGCTCGAGCGATTGATCGCCGCCGTGGTACCCCGGGGCCACCGGCACACCGACCGCCGCCATCGCGGCTTTGGAGGCGCTCTTCGAGCCCATCGAGCGGATTGCCGCCGGCGGCGGGCCGATGAACGTCAACCCCGCATCGACGCAGGCTTGCGCAAAATCGGCATTCTCCGACAAGAAGCCATATCCGGGGTGTACCGCACCCGCACCGACGCGCTGCGCCACCTCGAGTACGCGGGCGGCGTTGAGGTAGCTCTCGGCCGCGGGAGAGGCGCCCAGATGATATGCCTCGTCGGCAATACGCACGTGCCGTGCGCCGCGGTCGGCGTCGGAGTAGACGGCAATCGTGGTCCAACCCAGGCGCTGCGCGGTGCGCGCGATACGGCAGACGATTTCGCCTCGATTGGCGACGAGTAGACGCTTCGAGGAGTTGCGCGGCATTACGCGCTCACATTCTAAAGATGCCGAACTGGGTCGCGGGAGCACGCTGACCCTGGGTCAGCGCCAGGGCGAGCCCCAGTGCGCGCCGCGTGTCGATGGGATCGATGACGCCATCGTCCCAGAGGCGCGCAGAGGCATAAAAAGGCTGTCCCTGCCGCTCGAACTGCTCGCGAATCGGCGCCTTCAGCTGCTCTTCCTCGGCCTCGCTGAACTCGCGCCCCGCGCGCTGCAGGGCATCGCGCTTGATGGTGGCGAGGACGCTGGCCGCCTGCTCGCCGCCCATCACGGAGGTGCGCGCGTTGGGCCACTCAAAGAGCAGGCGGGGGCCATAGGCGCGGCCGCACATGGCGTAATTGCCCGCACCGAAGCTGCCGCCGATGACCACGGTGTACTTCGGCACCGTCGCGCAGGCAACGGCGGTGACGAGTTTCGCGCCGTCCTTGGCGATGCCTCCGGCTTCAGCCGCCTGGCCCACCATGAAGCCGGCGATATTTTGCAGGAACAGCAGCGGTATTCCCTCGCGGCAGCACAGTTCGATGAAGTGCGTGCCTTTCAGCGCGCTCTCCGAAAACAGAATGCCGTTGTTGGCGAGGATGCCGACAGTGAGGCCGTGGATATCGGCAAATCCGCACACCAGGGTGGTGCCGTACAAGGCTTTGAATTCGTCGAACCAGGAACCATCGACCAGGCGCGCGATGATTTCCCGCACCTCGTAGGGTTTGCGGGAATTCTGCGGAATCACGCCATACAGATCGAGCGGATCGTACGCGGGTTCAATGCCGCATGGCGCCGCCGGGGCGGGCGGCGGCGCGCGCAAGCGCGCGACGGCACGGCGCGCGAAGGCGAGCGCGTGGGTATCGTTTTCAGCGTAATAGTCGGTCACCCCGGATCGGCGGCAATGCACGTCCGCGCCGCCGAGCGATTCGGCATCGATATCCTCGCCCGTCGCGGCGCGCACCAGCGGCGGGCCGCCGAGGAACACGCGGCCCTGGTTACGGACGATGACGGCATGATCGGACATCGCCGGCACGTACGCGCCGCCTGCCGTGCACGATCCGTGCACCACGGCGATCTGCGCAATGCCTTGGGCCGAGAGTCTCGCCTGATTGAAGAATATCCGTCCGAAGTGATCGCGGTCGGGAAACACCTCGTCCTGCTTCGGCAGGAACGCACCACCGCTCTCGACCAGGTAAATGCACGGCAGGGCGTTCTCGCCGGCGATCTCCTGCGCGCGCAGGTGCTTCTTCACCGTGAGCGGGTAATACGTTCCGCCCTTCACGGTCGGGTCGTTGGCCACGACCATGCAGGCGCGTCCCGAGACTCTGCCGATACCCGTCACCAGGCCCGCGCCCGGCAAGTCGTCGTCGTAGACCCCGTGCGCCGCCAGCGCCGAGAGCTCGAGAAACGGCGATCCGGGATCGAGCAGCGCCTCGATCCGATCGCGCACCAGCAATTTTCCGGCCTCCGTATGCTTTTCCCGCGCCGCGGCACTGCCGCCGCGCGCGTTGCGCTGCAACTGTGCCCGCAGCTGCGTCACCAGGGATTGCATCGCAGCACGATTGGCTGCGAATTCGCTAGATCGAAGGTCGAGTTTAGAAGCGATCCGGGCCATGGGTACCGGTTCCTGCCATTGGCATTGCTGCCGCGGTAGTGGCAAAATATTGTCGGACAGTCCGATTATCCAACGATTTTGGGTCCGCTGACAATGGGGTTCTGAGAAGATGCCCGGTGCTGCCTACCGCGAATTCAATTTCGGCCTCGGCGAGGTGATCGATACCGTCCGTGACCAGGTGCGGCGCTTCGCCGAGGAGCGCATCGCGCCCCGCGCCAACGAAATCGATCGCAGCAATCTTTTTCCGCGCGACCTGTGGCGCGAGCTCGGGGAACTCGGGTTCCTCGGCCTCACCGTTCCGGCCGAAGAAGGCGGCGCCGGACTCGGCTACCTTGCTCACACCGTGGCGATGGAGGAGATCTCGCGGGCATCTGCGGCCATCGGCCTGAGCTATGGCGCGCATTCGAATCTGTGCGTCAACCAGATCGCCCTGAATGCGACGGCCGAGCAAAAGCGCCGCTATCTGCCGGATCTCCTCAGCGGCGAACACGTCGGTGCGCTCGCCATGTCCGAGCCCGGCGCCGGCTCCGACGTCGTGTCGATGCAGCTGAAGGCGGTGAAGCGCGGCGACCGGTATGTGCTCGACGGCCGCAAGATGTGGATCACCAACGGCCCGGAGGCCGACGTCCTGGTGGTCTACGCGAAGACCAACCCGGAGGCCGGCCCACGCGGCATCAGCGCGTTCATCATCGAAGCGGGCTTCAAGGGATTCACACCCGCGCAAAAATTGGACAAGCTCGGGATGCGCGGCTCGAGCACCAGCGAGCTGGTTTTCGACAGTTGCGAAGTGCCGGCCGAAAACCTCCTCGGCGAAGAGAACCAGGGGGTGAGCGTATTGATGCGCGGGCTCGATTTTGAACGCGTGGTCTTGTCGGGCGGCCCGCTCGGAATCATGGCTGCGGCGCTCGACGTCGCGGTCCCCTACGTGCGCGAGCGGCGGCAGTTCGGCCAACCCATCGGCACGTTCGAGCTGGTGCAGGGCAAGCTTGCCGATATGTACGCCTCGCTCAATGCCTGCCGCAGCTATGCATACACCGTCGCCGGAGCCTGCGACCGCGCCGACGCAACGCGCAAAGATGCCGCGGCTTGTATTTTGTTCTGCGCGGAGGCCGCCACGCGCGCCGCCCTCGATGCCATTCAACTGCTCGGCGGCAACGGCTACATCAACGATTATCCGACCGGGCGTTTGCTGCGTGATGCCAAGCTGTACGAGATCGGCGCGGGCACCTCGGAGATCCGGCGCATGCTGATCGGCCGCGAGTTGTTCGGGGAGGTCTAGGAGCCTGTGAATGACCTGTTCGAGCCGCTGGACGATCATCCGGCATACCGGCAAATCGCGAACG
Organism: uncultured Gammaproteobacteria bacterium; assembly: GCA_963843295.1. Lineage (GTDB taxonomy): Bacteria > Pseudomonadota > Gammaproteobacteria > Steroidobacterales > Steroidobacteraceae > Bog-1198. The sequence continues at coordinate 404,663 of CAWJJP010000001.1, forward strand.
TGATCGAGCAGCGCATCGTCGGGCGCTCTCTGCGCACGGGCGATCCCCTGCCCTCCGAAAGCGATCTGGCGCGCCAATTCGGCGTCAACCGATCCACGATTCGCGAGGCCATTCGCGAATTGGAAACTCAAGGGTTGCTCGGTCGAGGCCGCGGCGAGAAGCGGCTGCGGGTCACGCGTCCGGAACCGCGGCGCATCAGCACGGGCGTGAGCCGCGCCCTCGCACTGCACGATGTGACCTTTGTCGAGCTGTGGGAAGCGATGATGGCGATCGAACCGGCGGCGGCGCAGTATGCCGCCTCGCGGCGCACCGCCGCACAGCTGCAGGTGCTCAGCCGAACGTGCGCCCGCTTCCGGCGCAATGCGACCGACACCGACGCGGCGGTTCGAGCGGTGGTGGAGTTCTTCACGGCCGTGGCCGCCGCAAGCGGCAACCAGGTGCTCGCCCTTTCCCAGGCGCCGCTCAATCTGCTGCTCGCCCCAACCCTCACGCAACTCATCGATCGCGTCCCGCAGGCGCGTGCGCGGATCACGCAGGCGCAGAGCCGCATCACGACTGCCATCAAGCTGCGGCGAAGCGAGGTCGCGCGCACCTGGATGGAAAAGCACATTCGGGATTTCAAGCGCGGCTACGAGCTCGCATTCCCGAGTTGAGAGCTTGCGCCTAGAGGATCTGCTCGCGCCGCGTGTCGTTGGCGGCGGGATCGTGCACCTGCGTGCTGAACGAAATGAGCACCATCACTGCATCGCCGGTATTGCGGTAAGCGTGCACCACGCCCGGTGGTATGGTGAATCGCCACACCTCGCCCGCCGGGACCTGCACGTCGCGCAGCGCGTCGCCTTCCTTGAGGCGGACCAGACAGGGTCCCGTCACGCTCGTGATTTCGGTGGCCTTGTGGTGAGCGTGATTGCCCCGCACCTCGTTCGGCTGGGTCAGCACGACGTGGACGTTCCTTTGCGCGATGAGCTCGAGATCGCTGAGCGGCTCGAACAGACTGCCGCGCGGGTCGCGGATCGTCTTGACCGGATCGATCCGCGTGAGCGGTGTGTTGGGCTCGTCCATGGCGCTATTCTAGCCCGCCGCGCCGCCGATTACCGTCGCGATTGGCGCTTCACCGCGGTGCGGCTGAGAAGTAGGCGGCACGAGCGCCCTCTCGCCACCAGCAGAACACCGGCGAGCAACAGTACGTCCGGCCATTCCACCGCGCCCCCGCCGCCGCCGCTCGAGGCGGTCACCGTCAATGTCGCGCTCGCCGGGGTGGTGTTGCCGCCCGCCGGCGTGCTCGTGACAGCGCTCGCCGCGATGCTGTTCGCATAGGTACCGACGGTGCCGCTGCTCACCGTGAGGGTGAGCGTACAGCTGCCGTTCGCCGGGATGCTCGCCCCGGACAGGCTCACGCTACTCATCGGCGCCGACAGCGTCCCCCCGCAGCCGGAGGCGGCCGCCGGTGAACTTTTTACCGTCAAGTTGGCCGGCAGCGTTGCGTTCAAACCCACCGCAGTGAGGGCGTACGCGTTCGAGTTAGCGAGCGTGATGGTGAGGGTGGAGTTTCCGTTCTGTCCGACGTTCGCAGGCGCGAAGGCCTCGGACACGGTGGGCGGATTCGGTACGGTCACGGTCAGCTTCGCCTGGCTCGCGGCCGCATTGCCACCGGCCGGACCGGTCATGAGCGCGTTCGCCGCGATGGCGTTGGTGTAGCTTCCCGCGACAGCGCTCGAGACGCTCACGGTCACCGTGCAGCTGCCGTTCGGCGGTATGTTCGCCCCGCTCAACGCGATCGAGTTCGAGGTGTTGGTCAACGACCCGTTGGCCCCGGTACAGGTGGAAGCCGGGGCGGCAGAGTTGGCGATCACCATCCCCACGGGCAGCGTATCGCTGAAATTGCTTTGGGTGAGCGTGAACGCATTCGCGTTGCGTAGCGTGAATGTGAGGGTGGACGGAATGGTTTCTCCAACGCTCGCCGGCGCAAATGTTTGTGCGACGGTGGGCGGAACCGGGGTTACCTGGATCGCTGTGGGACAGGCGCTGTTGCCGGCGCTCGCGGGCGCGCTGCTCGATGCGCTGCTCGAGCTGACCATGATCGTGGCCGTGTCCACACCGCCCATGTTGTCGGTGACGGTGAGCGTGACAGTGCCGGCGCCGGGCATGATGGTTGCCTTGTCGGTGCCGCCGCCTGAAACGATGCTCACTCCTCCGCTCGCCGTCCAGGAGTATTTGACAACGGTGCGTCCGCACGCAGCCGCACTGCCGCTCGCATCGAGCACGGCGCCGCCGCCGGCGATGATGGTCGGCAATTTCACCGCCGCGATGGGCTGCTGCGCGGCTTGCACCGCGTGATAGGCATTCACCATGCCGGCGCCGCATTGGCTGTCGTTATTCGGGCAGGCACACTCGCCGCTGCTCGGATCATTCGTCGGGCAGGTGGGAACTCCCGCCGCACCGGACGGGAATACCGTGGTGCTCGATTTCAGGCGAGCCGTGAGCTGGGTGGGCGTCAGGTTGCCGTTGACCGAGCGCATCAGCCCGGCGATGCCGGAGACGATGGGCGCGGAAAAACTAGTGCCCAAGTTCGGATTCGTTTCACTCGTATAGCTGTTGGCGGTGGGAACGGTGAGTCCGGCATTGGTCGTCGTGTCGATCGATCGCAGGCACGCTCCACTGCTGTTGATGCAATTGCCGGCGGGCGCCGATATCGTTACTTCCGGACCGAAGCTGCTGTAGCCGACCTTGGTGCCGACGTTGCGCAATCCCGCCACCGAGATCACGCCGGGAACGATCGCGCTGCAGTTGCCCGGCAGTTCGACGGGCGCCGATTGTCCAGGCATGCCACCATTGCCGGCCGAGATGACGATGAGGATGTCCATGGCGGTCACGGTCGTGAACGCGCTCTGATAAGGAGCCCCATTGGAGCTCGAGCACGCGTCCGTGCCCCCGCCCAAGCTCAAGTTGATGATGTCGGCGGGGTACGGATTTGCGGGCACCGCCGGACCCTCGGGATTCGTGACCGGGAGGCCCGCGGCCCACTCGATCCCGGCGATGATGTCCGAGTCGTAGCCGCCGCATTTGCCGAGCGCGCGCACCGGCAACACCCACGGCCCCGCCGACGTCGACGAGCCCCAGGTCATGCCGGCGATGCCCACATCGTTGTTGGTGATCGCGCCGTACACCCCGACCACCCGGGTGCCATGCCAGGTGCTGTTGTCGGCCGTGCAATCGGATGTGGGGAAGAGCGGGTTCTGCTGGTCGGCGCTGCTGATCCAATCGCCGGGATCGGATGGGTCGGCATCCCACCCATCGCCGTCATTCGCGCGCAAGAAACGTTCCGAGCGCGGCACCCGTGGTCGCATCGTAGTCCTGACCGACGAAATCATAGCCCGGGAGCAAGCGGCCGCCGAGACCTGCCCGCAGCAAATCGGGATGATCGAAGAGAATGCCGCTATCGACATCGGCGATCACGACGCCGGCGCTGCCCGTGGTGATGCCCCAGGCGGAAACCGCGTCGGTCGCCGACGAGTCCGGTCGTCGCCACGCCCTCACCACGGTCGGCGGGTCCCGGCGTATTCATGTACCACTGACCGCTGGCGGGCCGGGCGTTGGCAGGAACAAGGGATCGTTCGGCAGCGAGCGAGCGGGTAGCGGCGCTGGTCGACGGCGGCAAATTGCCACCGCCGGATCGGCGCGCAGTTTCTCGAGCACCGCCTCCACGTCGGCGCCGTAGAGCGGTCTTCGGCAAAAACAGCACGTGCATGCTCGGCGTGAATTGGCGGCTCCGTCGCGAGGCCAAGCCGACGCGCTGCGCCAGGGCTTGCACGTCCGCGGGCGTCGTTTGCGCCTGCGTGACGGTGTAGCTGCGCGCCCGGCGGGCCGACGACATCGTTTTTGTCACGGCGTTGGTCGGCGTCGCGCGCAATCCGACGATGAGGCGCCTCGCCTCCGGACCGATGGCAACCGGTGCTTTGCGAACCGGATTGTATTCAGGGGCCGCTGCCGCGCGACTCTCCGGCACGCCGCCGCGCAGCCGCACAGGCCAGTAGCCATAAACTCGTCCGATGCGCCGCATAGATGCAGCTCCAACGGCGCCCTACGGGACGCGCTCGACTGCTTTTGGTTATCGAATCGGCAATCGGTTAAGTGAAGGCTAATCTCGGAATCGAAACCAACAGAATTGCCGAAATTGAAAAAATGCGAACTGCGACCGCAAACCGTGCGTCCAAAGAGGATGGCTGGTGTCGGGCTGCCGCCGGCCAGCCGTCGGCGGCGCGGCGACAAGAGTCGAGGCGCGCCATGCCGTCAGCAGGTAGAATGGCGATCACAGATTTCACGAATTTGCGAGGCAATTTGATGACTACGATAATCGGCAGTTCTATATCGACGGCGCCTGGGTCGATCCCATTGAGGCCAAGGAATTCAAGGTAATCAATCCCGCCACCGAAGCGGTCGCCGGCGTCATTTCCATGGGCGGCCGAAGGACGTCGACCGTGCAGTCGCTGCGGCACGGCGCGCCTTCGACAGCTATTCGCGCACGACGCCCGCCGAGCGCCTCGCACTGCTCGAGCGCGTGCTCGCCGCCTACAAGGCTCACTTCGATGAGATCGCCCAGGCGATATCGACCGAAATGGGTGCGCCGATCACGCTCGCCAAGGGCTCGCAGACCCGGATCGGCGTCGGACACATCAGCGCCATGATCGAGGTGTTGAAGACCTTCAAGTTCGAGGAGATGCGCGGCACGGTACGGCTGGTGCAAGAGCCGGTCGGCGTGTGCGCGCTGATCACGCCGTGGAACTGGCCGATGAACCAGGTCGCCGCGAAGGTCGTCCCCGCGCTCGCCGCGGGCTGCACCATGGTGCTGAAGCCCTCCGAGTATTCGCCGTTCAGCGCCATTTTATGGGCCAAGGTCATGCATGAGGCGGGAGTCCCCGCCGGGGTGTTCAATCTGATCAACGGCGACGGCCCGCAGCGTCGGCGCGCCGCTCTCATCGCACCGCGATATCGACATGGTGTCGTTCACCGGGTCGACCCGCGCCGGCACCGAGGTCGCGAAGAATGCGGCCGCTTCGGTCAAGCGCGTGCATCAGGAACTCGGCGGCAAATCGCCGAACGTGCTGCTCGACGATGCCGACTTCGAGCGCGCCGTCAAACAGAGCGTGCTGCACGTGTTCCAGAACTCCGGGCAGTCCTGCAACGCGCCGACGCGCATGCTGGTGCCGGCGGCCAGCTCGCCGAAGTCGAAGCGATTGCCAAGCGCATGGCGGCCGAACGTGGTCGTCGGCGATCCCGCACTCGGAGAAGACCACGGTGGGTCCGGTGGTATCCAAAGTGCAGTTCGATCGGGTCGAGGGATACATCGAGAAGGGCATTGCCGAAGGGCGCAAGACTCGTCATCGGCGGCGCCGGCCGGCCCGGAGGGCCTGACCAACGGCTACTTCGTCAAGCCCACGATATTCTCCGACGTGCGCAATGATATGACGATTGCACGCGAGGAGATTTTCGGCCCCGTGCTGTGCATTCTGCCGTACGAGACCGAGGAGCAGGCCGTGCAGATCGCGAACGACACGCCCTATGGACTCGCCGCCTACGTGTGGTCGCAAGGATAACGTCACGGGCGCGGCGCGTGGGCAACCGCATTCGAGCCGGCCAAGTGGCGTTGAACGGCGCCTCGGGCGACATGAAGACGCCGTTCGGCGGCTTCAAAATGTCGGGCAACGGCCGCGAGTACGGCGAATTCGGCTTGCGCGACTTCTTGGAGGTCAAGGCCGTGATCGGCGTCGACGCTGCTTGACGCCGGCCGAGCATGGTGGCTGAGTCCGCCGTTCTACGGCTCGAGAACCTTAGCAAGCGCTATCGGCAGGACCGGCCCGGCGATTTTCGAGCGGCTGGATCTCGAACTGCAGGCGCGGCGAGTACCTCGCCATCATGGGCGAGTCGGGCGTCGGCAAGTCGACGCTTGCTCAATTTGCTGGCCGGGCTCGACGAACCCGACACCGGCCGCATCTTGCTCGATGGCGACCGATCTCGTCGGGCCTCGACGATGACGCGAAGACGCTGCTGCGCCGCCGCTCCGTGGGATTCGTGTTTCAGGCCTTTCACGTTCTTCCGTACCTCACGGTGGAACAAAACATCGCACTGCCCCTCGAGCTGCTGGCGTGTCGCTGAGCCGGAACGAACGCAGCGCACCGCGCGAGATGCTGGAGGCGGTCGGAATGTCGGCGCTCGCCCACGCATACGCGCGAGAATTGTCGGGCGGCGAGGTGCAGCGGGTCGCGATCGCGCGCGCCCTCGTGCACCGGCCGCGGCTGGTGCTCGCGGACGAGCCGACCGGAAACCTCGATCCGCGCAACGCCGCGCAGATCCTTGCCTTGTTGCGGGCACAAGTCAAAGCGAATGCGGGTGGCGGGATCTTGATCACCCATTCGCGCACGGCTGCGGACACGGCCGATCGCATCCTGGTGCTCGATGGTCGGGGACTTCACCCCTGGGCGCCCGACTGTTGAGCGCCGCTGTCCGGGCCGGCGGTTCTCTGACGGTTTGGCGCGTGCTCGTGCTGTCGCAATTGCGCGAGCAGCCGGGGCGCCTCGCAATCACCGTCCTTGCGATCGCGCTCGGAGTCTCGCTCGGCGCGGCGGTGTATCTGGTCAACACCGCCGCGTTCAACGAGTTCGGCCTGGGCAACGAAGCGCCTGGTGGGCGAGGCCGACATCGTGGTCCGCGGGCCGCGCGAGGGCTTCTCCGAGCAGCTGTTCACCGAAACTCGCACGCGAGCCGGCCGTGAGCGTGGCGAGCCCGGTCCTCGAGCTCGAGGTCGCCCTGCCGGGGCGGCGCGATACGCTCAAGGTGCTGGGGCTCGATCCATTTCGCGCCGCGGCGCTGCAGCCATCCCTCATCGGCGACATCGCGGCGGCGTCTTCGATCTGTTCGAGCCGGATGCCATTTTCTTGAGCAATAGCGCTGCCGAGCAACTGCATCTGCAGCGCGGTGATTCGCTGCAGGTCATCGTCGGCAGCTCGCCGAAGTCGTTGCACGTCGCCGGCGTTCTCGCCGAGGGTACTTATCCGCAGGCGTTGGGAGTCATGGACATTGCCTCGGCGCAGTGGACGTTCGAGAAGCTCGGCCGCTTGAATCGCATCGATCTGCGCTTGCGACCCGGCAGCGACGTCGAGGCGCTTCGGCGTCGCACTCGACCGCCAACTGCCGGCAGGCGTTCTTGCGGTCGCGCCGCAAGTCGAACGCGACCGCGCGGTGACTGTCACGCGCGCGTACCGCGTCAATCTCAACATGCTGGCGCTGGTCGCGCTGTGGACCGGCGCTTTTCTGGTCTTCTCCACTCAATCCTTGTCGGTCCTGCGCAGGCGAAGGTCTCTCGGTGCTGCTTGCGGGCGCTCGGCGTGACTCGCGGTGAGCTGCAACTCGCACTCGTCGGCGAAGGTGCTGCGCTCGGGGTCGTGGGATCACTCCTCGGAGTTGGCCTCGGCATGCTGTTCGCCGCCATCCTGCTGCGATTGCTCACCGGCGATCTCGGCAACGGTCAACTGCGAACCACCGGGGCGACGCTGCACGCCGCGCCCTTGCCGATGATCGCGTTCTTCGTGATCGGCAGCATCGTCTGCGGGATCGGAGCGTGGGTGCCGGCACGCGCCGCGGCCCGTCAACCGCCGGCCCGCTCCCTGAAGGGCGGGGACGCCGATTACGCGCGGGTCGCCAAAGGCAGCTGGCAGTTCGGCCTCGTCCTGCTCGGGCTCGGTGCCGTTCTGGCGAAGCTGCCGCCGCGGGCAGGACTGCCGATCTTCGGTTATGCGGCGATCGCCGCGCTGTTGTTCGGCGCGGTGTTGTTGGTGCCGGTATTGACGGTGAAGATCCTGCAGCTCGCACCGCGCACGCATCGGGTCGTGCCCGACACGGCACTCGCGCAGCTCAAGGAGAACGTCGGAGTCTCCACACTGAGCCTTGCATCCATCATCGTGAGCTTCAGTCTCATGGTCGCAATGGCTATCATGGTGTACTCGTTCCGCCTATCGTTCGAACTCTGGCTGGGAAAGCTTCTTCCCGCCGATCTGCAAATGCGTGAGCCGCTCGGCAACGACACGGCCTATTGGTGGACCGGCGGATCAAGCAAGACTCCGCGCCGTCCCGGGGATCGCACGCATCGAGTTCCGGCGCACCCGTCAATTGCTGCTCGATGCTGCCCGGCCCCCCGTGACGCTGATCGCACGCAATGCCGGCGCCGCCGAAGTCGCCGCGGAATTGCCGCTGATCAAGAGCCTTCAGGCGCCGCTTCCGGCGGCGGCGAGACCGGCATGGATTTCCGAAGCGCTGCAGGATCTGTACGGATATCAGCTCGGAGAGAGCATATCGCTGCCGCTCGCAGGGCGCGAGCAGCGCTTCATGATCGCCGGCATCTGGCGCGACTACGCCCGCGCCTTCGGCGCCGTGGTCATTTCGCGCACCGACTACATCGCTGCAACCGGCGATGAGAGCGCCAACGAGGGCTCTGTGTGGCTCGACGCACGCATCAGCCCATCGGCTGCCGAGGCGGCGCTGCGCTCCCGGATTGCACCGCACGAGGCGTCCTCGCTCGAGATTCTGACGAGCAGCGCGCTTCGCGAACGCTCGCTGCGCATCTTCGATCGTGCCTTCGCGATCACCTACGCGCTCGAAGCCATCGCCGTGATCATCGGGCTCACGGGCATCAGCTTCGCGGCCAGTTCAACCGCCCTCGCGCGCCGCGCAGAGTTCGGCATATTGCGCCACATCGGAATGCTCAAGCGGCAGGTGGTCGGGATGCTGGCGAGCGAAGGCGTGCTGATGAGCATTTTCGGCGCGGCGTACGGCTTGATTCTCGGCGCGGTTCTGAGCTTGGTGCTGGTCTACGTGGTGAATCGTCAATCGTTCAACTGGAGCATCGATCTCGCAATTCCCGCGTGGCAACTGGGCTTGCTCAGCCTCACGTTGATACTCGCCGCCGCGGTCACGGCGGTCTGGAGCGGCCGGGGCGCCATGAACCAGGATGCCGTGCGCGCGGTGCGAGAGGACTGGTGATCCGTCCGCAGGGTCGCCCGTGGCGGGCGTGCATCCTGGCATGCGCCACCATGACGTCGCCGCTCACCGCCGCGCGCGCCGCCGCGCCCGCCTCGACTGCGCCCGCCTCGACTGCGCCCGCCTCGACTGCGCCCGCCTTTGCGGCGGTGACTCCGAACCACGTCCTCAAGTTTCCGGAGGATTACGGCAGTCACCCTGATTTTCGCACCGAGTGGTGGTACGTCACCGGTTGGCTGACGACCAACGCGGGCGAATCGCTGGGATTTCAAATCACCTTTTTCCGCACCAAACCGGGTGTCGCGGAGAGCAATCCGAGCTCATTCGCACCCCATCAGCTGCTGATTGCGCACTGCGCCCTCAGCGATCCGAAGCGCGGACGGCTGTGGCAGGATCAGCGAATTCGCCGGGCCGGACTGGGCCTGGCGGAGGCCGCCACCGGCGATGCGAATATCCGGATCGATCGATGGACGCTCGAACGCAACGCGGCGGGCCGCTATGCAGCGGCCATCGATGCGGAGGATTTTTCGATTCACCTCGAGCTCACCGATACGCAGCCGCCGCTGCTCAACGGGAATGAGGGCGTCAGCCGCAAGGGGCCGGCGCCGCAGGCGGCCAGTTATTACTACAGCCTGCCGCACATGGCCGTGGCTGGGACGATTTCCCGCAACGGCAGCGCCGATCCGGTGAGCGGCGAAGCTTGGTTCGACCATGAGTGGTCGAGCGAGTACCTCGACGACCGGGCGTCGGGGTGGGACTGGATCGGCATCAACCTAAGCGACGGTGGCGCCTTGATGGCTTTTCGAATCCGCGGGCTGAACGGAGAGACGCGCTGGGCGGGCGGAACATTGCGCGGCGCGGACGGCAAAGCGCGGATATTGGATCCGGACGAGGTCGCATTTGCACCGAAGCGCGTGTGGCGCTCGCCGCGGACGGGTACTTCTTATCCCGTGGAATGGCATGTGCGTGCGGGATCGCGCGAATTCGATCTCGAGCCGTTGCTCGATGACCAGGAGAACGACACACGTGTCTCGACCGGCGCTGTCTATTGGGAGGGCGCGGTGAGCGCCACCGAGCAGGGTCGCGGGGTGGGCCGTGGATACCTCGAGTTGACCGGCTACGGCGAACGGCTGCGCTTACGATGACTCTTCAATGGAACTTATACAACACCGCGGCGCTGGCGAGCTCGTCGGTGAACTGAAAGCTCAGCTGATTCGAGTTACGCTGCTGATGATTGAACGCGAACTTGAAGATCCAGTTGTCGCGCGGCGAGTACGTGACGTTCACCCTTTCCGTGCTGAGCCTCGCGTTCAAAGGGCCGAGAATCAGCACATCCGTGCTCTGCGGAACGTAGTTCTGGTCTTCATACGAAAACAGCAGGGATACGTTGATCTTCTCGGTGGCATCCCATACCGGCCCGATGCTGCCGCCTTTGGAGATGAAGTAATCCGATTCGGAGACGAGATACGCATGCAGCTCGCGCCATCCGGCCACCGTAAATTGTGTCTTGCCGGTCAATTGCCATAGCACGGTCATACGAAAGTCGGCGCCCGAGAACGAGCCGACGGTGGTGTTCTGATACTGGCGCTTGATGTAGCCCGCATTGGCATTGATCTGCGTCTTGTCGCTCACCGCGTACTTCACCACGAACTGCGCGAGTTGGTCGTGAAAGTTCGGGCTGAAGAACTCTCCGTTCAGCGAATCGATGGACCCTGACGGATAGCGTCCGTCGGAATAGTTGTACTGAAAGGCGACGGTATCGTTGGCGCTGGTCGCATACTCGATGCCGCCGCTCCCCGCGGTGGTGCGGAAATCCTGGAACTGTGCGGCCTGCGCGCTGTGCGTGATGTCCGAATCGTTGATGGTGCCGTAGAGCGCCCAGCTCGGGCCTACTTGGTAGCGCGCGGACCCATAGTAGTGCGCCGTATTGACGAGGTCGCGTCCCAGGTATCGTGTTTCGTCGAAGCTTGCAAGCGAGTGGTTGAAATCGACCCCAGCCTGCCCGGAAAAGTGCCCGCCGACGCGCCAATTCCACAAGGCCGTTCCATCGTACGATGTGTTGTTCAGTACGGTGTTGTGATCGAAGCGGTTCTCATCGGCCCGCAGATCCAATTTCAGCACCTGCCTGCCGAGAACCAATTGACCGTCACCGCCGACGGACGCGGTATTGAACGAGTCCTCTTTTGATGCGCCGGGAACGGCCACCGTGCCGACGGCACCGAAGTTCGGCGGGAGTCGATACAGATTACTGTCGTAGGACTCCTGGTCGGCGACGTAGAAGTCGTACGTATCGCCATCCTCCGGCAGCAGTGCGGGCGGTGCAATCGCCCCCTCGGCGCGTTGTAACGCGCACAATGCCAGCACACATCCCGGAACCCCCCAAAATCCGGGTGATCGTAACACTCGGTCCAATGTCGTCCCTCATCATCGCAACTCTAGATCTTACGCGCCCGGCCTTGAACGAGGGTTGCAAGTGCGTGTCGGCGGGAGCCTACACGCGGTCAGTCGGCGACTACAACCGGCAGGCTCGCGTTGGAAGCGTTCGCCGTATTCTCGCAGGCGAAGGCGAATTCATACGCCTTCACGGCGGCCAGAGTCTCATGGCGAGAGCCCCCGGTCGGTAGCGAGCCCGACCAATCGCCCGACGCCGAACACCCCGTCGCGCCGCGCGAGGACCAGGTGAGATTGGTGACCCCTCCGGGATGCATGGAGTAGGGACTCGCACCAAGGGTCGCCGTGACCGAATCGGTCTGCGAACGCACGATGCGTGCGTTCTCCGCCGTAATTGAGTAGCGCAGCGAGATATCGTTCCCCTGCCCCGCGATCGTCGGCAGCGGCAACACCGCCGGACCAGCCCATCGGACGATTTGCACCTGCACGTTCGACAACACCAATCCCTCGTTGGAATCCTGACCCGCATCGCCGATCGGCTGCTGGATCGAGGATGCGGCGGAGTCGGTCAACACGATGTTCTTGAACAGCAGATTTTTGTAAGGCGCGCTCGGGAATCGCCAACCCGGGTAGAGATGATTGAGGAACGACGAATCATAGGTCGCCGTCACGTTCGAGATGGTGAGTCCGTTCGAGGCGAGCACGTCGAGAAAGCCGTCCGGGCGGCTGCTGCGGTAGCTGTCCACGGTGCACGTCACGCAGGAGATCTTGAGTGAGAGCGCATAACCGCTGATCGAGTCCCCACCACCCTTGTCGCGCGCCACGCCGATTCTCGGACCATCGTCCACCACGTTCGTGATTTGAATATTCGAGTTCATCAATGCGGCATCTGTCGTGGCGGAGGAACCCAGATAGAAAAGGTGCGGTGGCGAGAACCACTTTTCCACGCCACCGACCTGATCGCCCTTGGCGTCCTGCAGATCCCCGTAACGGTGCGATTGAATGTTAGAGAACGCGGCGTTGCGCGCATTCCCCACCCAGCCCATGTACGTTCCGTCCAACACGACATTCGAGAAGGTGAGGTCGTGCGGAATGGCGAAGTACTGGCCCGTCAGCGGTGTTTGGGTGGTCACGCTTTGCCGACTCTTGTAGTTTGCGTCCAAGGCAAAGACGACCGGAACGAAGCGATCGCCCCCCGCGCCGGCCGGAACCGAGATGTGCATGTCCGTTACGCGCACGTTCGAGGAATCACCGCTGATCAGGAACACCGCGCACATGTTGGTCCCGCCGCTCCAACTCGACCTCACCAATCCGTGACTTGCGTCGAACACCAGTCCTCGATTCGCGGTCAACCAGGAGGTCAAACTCATGTCGTTGAAGGCATTTCCCGGCTGCGTGGCCGCGTTGCTGACGAATTTACCGCTCTCTTCGTAGCCGTTGACCTTCGGGTTTACGGGCAGACTTGCATCGTATTCGATGTTCCAGCCGCTCAAAATGACATCCGTCGAATTGGCGATGACGAAGGCCGGAATGAACACGTTGTCGATCGTCAGCCTGCCCGCCGCACCGAATTCGACCGTCGTACCGTCGTCGATGAAGATCGGGCGCGCAATATCCATGCCGATTTTCAGCGTGACCGGGCAGTCCACCACCAGCGTGAATGCCGCATGACGGGCCGCTGCCAACGCGGTTCTGAGTCCCGCCGTATCATCGGTGGTCCCGGTGCAGCTCACCCAATTGCTGATGGACATTTTGACGGCGGCCGCCGCTTGCGTGCTCGCTTCGCCCTCGATCGTTACCGTGGCCGTAGCGGGTGTACCCAACGAGGCGCCGGCAGGCTTCGATAGCGTCAGCGTCAAAGCCCGGGTGCCGGAGAACGCAGCCGCATTGAGGATCGGGATCGTTATCGTCTTCGATACCGCATCGCCGCTCGCCCAGTTCAGAACACCGTACGTATTACCGTAATTGATGCCGTCCAGGGCCGTGCCGAAAACTGTGCCGTACGTCACACTTGCCGCCGCCTGCACATCCCCCGTCCGATTCACGGTCACGGTCACGGAGCTCGCATTCTGTGCAACGGTGTAAGCGGACGCGGCGAGCGCGAGCACGCTCGCGGCGGACGCGCTGCCCGAGGCGGAGGCCCCCCCGCCGGCGAAGAACCGGCAATCACCGCGGAAGCGGAGCCGGAGCCGCTGCCTGAGCCGCAAGCGGCGAGAATCGGAACGGTCAGCAAAAGCGCCAAAGCGGTTGCCGCGAACGCGCGCGACGATGAGCTAGACATCAGCGATTTCGATCGGCAACGCATCCCCTCCGACAAACACTCACTTTGAAACGACGGACGGCACATCAGCGCATTCGGCCTTCTCCGTCGTTTCAAACGCAGCGGAGCCTACGCACGGGCTCGAGACCGGGCAACTGTGCGCGATTGGCGACATCGTTCCGGCGGCAAGTGTGCGCTTGCCAGCAGAACGGGAATTCACGTATTGACGTCGCGGGTGTTACCGCTCGTGCGGTAATGACGCTCGTGCGGTATTGGGGAGCGATATCTCTCTTTTTGAACGTGACGTTCTAACGTCGTCCGCGCGGTCCCAAAACGTCAAAACGTCAGCTTTCCAGGAGAGAGAGCCCCAGGCGCGCAGGCGCGCGGGCCCGCGTGTGCGCGGCTCGCTGCACAACCAAACACGATCCGCTATCGGCCAATGCCTGCGGCGATTGTTTCCATGCACTGACACCGGGTGCCGGGGGCCGGCGCTATATTCGGGGATTCAGCATTGGAGGGCGTGATGAAACATTCGGCTGTTGCATTTCTCGCAGCGACGGCTGTCGGGCTGGCTATCGCAGCTCCGTCAGTCGTGCATGCCAGTCCTGCGAACAGGAAATCGATCAGCGGATGGGCCCATTGCGGCGCCACCACGGACGACAGCGCCGGCATCGCGCGGGCATTTGCGGCTGCCCGGCACGGCGCCTTTACGCTGTTGATCGATTGCCCCGTTCGCTTGCACGTCGGCATGGATATCGAACGTCCGATCTTCATCGATGACGGTACGACTGTCGAATTCTCGGGACCGGGCAAGCTGACCGTCGACAACGTGCTGATTCCGGCGTTCGTCATTGCCGGCTCCAGCCACGTCGTGCTGACCAATTGGAACCTCGAGTACGATGCGGCGCTGCCCCTGAAGCCCAAGGTTGGCGGCCACGAAGAAAACGGACAATTCAAGCAAGGCCCCGAGCCCGCCAATGCGTTCAATGATTCGGTGCTCACTCCGTGGCTCACAGCCAACCGCAAGATCGTGTTCGACCGCAGCCGCGGCAACGTGAATTCGAAGTGGGTCGGAGCAACGAACAGCGCCGCGATTTTCTTTTTTGCCGGCGACGCTTCCGACGTCCACATCACCGGCATGCATGTCTCCGCGCCGGCCGGCGCGGGTGTCGATCGCTTCATTCCGGTGGTCTTCTCCCTGAATCCGGACTACAGGAGCAACGTGACGGTCAACGCACAGACGCCCGTCTCGGGCGAATATCTGGCGATTCCGCACGACCTCACGTTTTCCAACGTGAGCTTGGACGGTACCTACATGGGATGGGTCGGCAGTGTGCGCGACGCGGTGTTCGAGGACATCGCTTCGCGCCGCTACGGTGATTTGCAGGACAGCGGCGGCGGCAGCGCGGGCGGCGAGGGAAAATGGTTCGCGCCGCCGCATCTTTTCTACCTCAGCTACCCAGCCACCGGAGATCCAGCGCTGTTCAACAAGAACATCCGCATCAAGAATGTCGCGGATGAGGGTCCCCGGGTCGGGGTGGCGCGGGACAAGGGCGGAGGCGATTCGGTCAGCGGATATGCCCTCTCGCTCAAGATCGGCTGCGTGGACTGCAGCGTCGATCAATACCGGACCACGCGTCCGGACGGATTCTTGGATCTGCTGGCCTGCGATAACCTCACGATCTCCAATGTGGACGCCACTTACGATTCCGCGTTTCTCAACAATGCGTTTCCCGGGTGGCGCTTTCCCGCCTCCCCGTATAAGAACGTCACGTTCAAGAACATCCTCTTCCGTGACGTTGCACCCTCCACCACCCGGCCGCCCATCGGCGATGCCACGCAGGAATCCAATTCGCGGATCGTATTCTCCAATGTCCGGGTGGAGATCAATCACTGGGCGGGTCCGGCGCCGCTCGAACCCCCGGCGATCGCGGGCACGGGCAACGATGTGGCCGTCGAGTATGTCGTCAAGGATGATGCCGAGCGGATTGCAAGAGCACGCAGAGGATCCGTCGAGGCCACGCTGCGGGCACGGCCGGCCACCTTGAAAGGGCCGGGCCAGATCGAACTCACCTGGAGTTCGAAGCATGCAAGCAGTTGCGAAGCGGGTGGCGCCTGGAGCGGTGGCGTCGGCGCTCAGGGATCGCGCACCATGCCGTTGAGCCAGGCGGGCGATTTCGAGTACAGGCTCACCTGCAAGAACGGCAGCGATACGGCCGCTGCCACGACGCGCGTCAGCGTCTCTCGTTGACATGCACCCGCGGTCGCATCGATATTTCCTCGATCGCAGCTATACCGGCGGTGCGGTACGCGAGCTTCCCTTTCCGCACTGGGATCGCAGCATTCCTGCCGAGCTGCGCTATCCCTACCATGTGTTGGAAGACGCCCTTTCCCGGCTCGATGCCGACGGGTTGAGGTTCTATTTCACCAAGAATGCCTATGCGCTGCCCGAGTATGGGCGCGGCGTGGTGTCCGTGCTCCTGCAGGAAGAGCGCTGCAAGGTGCCGGTCTATGGACGGCATGTGCGGGCGACAATACGGAATTTGTTGTCGCGGCCGTTCGTGGGCTTCCGCCCGCATGCACGCATGGGCCGATTGGAGGCCCTCCTGCTATTCGAATACGCGCGGGATTGGTACACGCATTTCAAGTCCGTGCGCGCCGGCGGCCAGCCCCCGCCCGCCTGGGGTCCTCCGGTCCACAACGATCCCGTCTTGATCCAATTGCCCCTCGGCTATCACAGTCAAGAGGAAGTGCCGCCGCGGCCGATGGCGGAACGTCCGCTCGATCTATTCTTCTCCGGCCAGCTAAAGCATCCCATTGCGCGCACCGACTACCGGCACTGGACTTCCACGTCGAAGTTTGTCGCGCGCCAACAGCTATGGAGCGAGCTCGAGCGGCTTCGGGCACGGGGGGCATGGAACTTCGATCTCGGCACCATAGCGGCGACGCAGCAGCAAAGCCATGCGTCCGCCTTCGAGAGCTATTCCGACAAGATGATGCACTCTCGCATTTGCGTCGCGCCTCGCGGCTCGGTCGCCGAGACCTATCGACTCTTCGAGGGACTGCGCGCGGGCTGCCTCGTCGTCGCGAATCGGCTGCCGGACGATCCGGTATTCGCGGACTCTCCCATTCGGCAAATCGATCACTGGCGCGAGCTCGAGGCGATACTGAATACCTATGCGCGGCGCATCGATTTGCTCGAGGAGGTCCGGGCCGCCTCGACCGCCTGGTGGGACGCGCACTTCGCGGCCGAAGTGCAGGCCAACCGTGTGGCACGCGAGTTGGATCGCGCGGCCCGTTCAATGGCCTGAGCGAAGTTCAGGCCAACAACGCCCGATAGGTCGCCAACGCCTCGCTGCCGTAGTCGCGCCATCCGCCGAGTTGCCGGACGCGATTGATCGCCGCCCCGCTCATCCATGCCCGCAACGATGGGTCGTCTGCCATTTGCTGCAACCGCCGTGCAATCGCGTCGCTGTCCCTCACGGGAACCACGAACCCCTCACAGCCGTCCGCACTCAACAGATCCTCAGTTCCTGTGTTGCGGCTGCCGATGACGGGACAGCCGCATGCCATGGCTTCCGCCAACACCAATCCGAAACCGTCCTCGACGCTTGGAAGCACCACGACGTGACTGCGGCTCATGATCCGTTTGATCTCTGCGTGCGGCAGCGATCCCAATACACGGACATCGTCCTCCCAAACGCCGCGCCGGCGCAAATGACGGATCAATTCCGGCGACACGCTGCCGACCAACGTCAGCGATTTCCCCGCATGGGCCAGGGCACGATAAGCCTGAATGAGATAGGGAATTCCCTTGCGAAGACTCATTCCGCCGACGAACAATACATCGAACCGGTCGCGATCCGGCCGGCCGTCCGGCTCGAACCGCGACAAATCGACGCCATACGGCAAGCGGCGCAGCTTATTGCTCGCGACGCCGGAGTCGACGAACGAGCGAAGCGCGAAACTTGAAGGCACCGTGATGCAGTCGCTTTCGGCATACTCCCTCTCCTCCAGATCGATCACGCGGGGATCGATGCCGTCGAACTCGAGCCCCCACCGGTCGTGTTCCTCGCGCAATTGCCGATCTTGAACGCGAATGTGAGAGGAGCCTCGATCGCAAACGTACTTGGCGCCGCGCGCGCGCGCGGCGCGCCCGCTGCGCAGCGCCGACCCGGAGAGCCCGACGAAGACCTCGCACGGCGGCAGGTTGTTGCGCACATAACGATCGAGGCAGGTCCTGTCGACATACTCCCATGCCCTGTTGATGCGGTAGCCGAGATAGCGGCGGTAGCGCAGTGCCAGCAGCGGCGCGCGGACCCAGGGGAAGGTATGGATCAATTCGGCGGGCAGATCTTCGCCCCGCAGCTTGAATCGCGGATACGCCGTGAAGACGGCCCCAAGCGCTCCGTGGGAATGCAGTTGGCGCGCCAGGTCGAAGGTGTGGAATTTTCCGATTGTCGACAGCACGATTTTCATACGCAAGCATCAATGAAATCGGAACATCAGACCGCGCATCTTGTTCACCGCGACCGGCGGCAGCTGGCGGAAGAATGCAACTGCAATGGCGCAATTCGCGATCAGCGCGGCTCCGATGACGGCCGGCATGATCTGCGGCCAGCGGACGATCGCGAAAATCGCGGCTGCGGCAACCGTGATGGAGCCGACCGCCACGCCGAACAGGCGCCAGGGAAAGGTGATGCCATTGTCATCGAGCCAGCGCCACGCGAACCACACGCTGAGTACGGTGCCGACGAGCTCCGCCAACAGCAGCGAGGCGGCCGCGCCCGAGATCCCCAGCGCGGGCGTCAGCAGGAAGATTCCGGTGATCGCAACGATGCTCACGATGACGGAAATGACGAGCTGCAGTCGCAACAGGTTATTGCCCTGCAGGACGGCCGCCGACGGGCGCGCCACCGAAAATACCAGCAGCGTCAATGAAAACAGCCCGAAGAGCGCCGGGTTGAATGCGATCTTGCCGCGGGTCCACGCATGAAATACGAAGGGCATGATCCACTGGAAGGCGATCAGCGTCGGGGACAGCAGGATGACGGCGAAGAACCAGACGAATCCCACGGTCGCGTTCGTGCGCTGCGAATCCCTCTCCCGCAAAAAGCGCATGATTTCCGGCATGATCGGATTGGTGATCGTGCCGATGCCCTGCAGCGACAGGTTGCTCATCGTGCGCATGGTGGAAAAGGCCGTCATCTCGGCGACCCCGACCAGCGCTCCGAGGAAGATTCTCACTCCTTGCTGGCGCAGATTATCCAGCACCGTACCGAGCGAAATGGCCAGGGAATGGCGGAAATTTCGCAGACCCAGCCGCCAATTCGGCGCTACGGGATACAGGCCGTAGCTGCGAAGCAGCCGCCACAGGTCGAGGTGAATCGGGATATTGACGACCAGCCCCGATACGATGACCCAAACGACCGTCTGCAGGAGGTCCGCGCCCAACACCACCGCGACCGCCTGGGTCAGCGCCATGACGATCGCCAGGAGAGTGGTCCACCACGTCATCCGGGGATAGTCGCCGTACGGGTACACCAAACGCCCGGCGAGGCCGCCCGCGGTGCTCGCGACGAGATAAGAGACGGAATAAAGGATCAGCGAGAGCAAGGCCTGGTGCAGGAGGCCCTTGTCCATCGTCCTCGCATCGAACACCGTGTCGATGAAGCCCCAGTAAACGAGGCCGCACAGGATCAACAGCTCGAACAGCGAGATCAGGAAAACCCACGGCAGTGAGGAGTAGAACAGTGTCCGCATCTCCTGCGGGCGTTTGTCCCCAACCCGCAGAAACTCGTAGCCGATGAAGATCTGATGCCCGGCGCTCACGATCGAGGAGATTCCCACGATCGTCTGAATGATCAGCCAGCAGCCGAACTGTTCCACCGACCAATGGCTCAGTATGATGGGAACCAGTAACAACTGGCTGGCGACCGTCAGGAGAATCTTGAGCCACGACGCCGCGCTGGCGGAGAGGAACCGCTGGATCGAGTTCATGACTGTTCAACGGCGCGCGGCTGCATTCAGAACCCCGTGCGGCTTTTGTATTGCGACACTTCCTCGGCCGTCCCATGCTGGAAATAGAACACTTCGTCCTCGAAGTTGATCGGCCGCGTGCGGCCGTAGCCGAACGGCAACAACTCGTAGTTTCTCGCCAGCGAACACATCAGCGAGAACAGCCTGAATCCGGCGCGTTTGAGACGCGGCCGCTCCGAGTGAACGGCCGGCAGGATCGCCCATGGCGGCAGGAAGCGCGATCCGGCGAACATGAACTTCCTTTCCGGAGAGACCTGCTTGTCCGTGTACTGGATCGCATGCAGCGCACTCAGGAAATTGCGGATGCCCCGCTTGTTGGCCGCGAAGAGACTTTGTTGAATTTCGCCATCACCGGCACCGAAAACCAGATCCCTGCGACGCAGCGAATTCTTTATTTTTGCGACGATGCCGCGCCCGAACACCAGGGCGTCCTGCTCCACGTAGAGGAACAGGTCCACATCGTTGTGCAGCGCAAATTCCAGCCCAAGAATGATCGCCGCCAGCGCCCCGCAATAATGCCTGACACAGTTTTGCGAATGTCCCGGGTTGATGAGCAATTCCACCCTCTGGAAACTCGTGGTCGTGCACGCGGCGTCATCGGCCTTCACCGGCGAGGCGGAATCGACGATGAGCACGTGCTCAGGTTCGACGAACGTATCGAGCGATCGCCACCACAGTGGTCGAAACTCGACGTTGCGGATGAAATCATCGCCCTGCGTGTAGTAGCTGCGCCCCTCCCGAGAGGCGTACCAGCCGCTGGTCACCAATTCACACGCCAAGGGATACCCCCACGCCGGTCCGCAGGCCGCGCGTCGCGAGTACTGCGCCGCTGCTCATGGGTCGTACCTGTTCCACTTTCGCATCGCCCTTTTCAGAAACGGCGGGGTCACCTCGCGAAACAGCGACCGCAGCGTCAGGCGATTGCTGCCGTAAAAGCGCGGCGCAAACACCGAGGAGTGCGGCGTCAGCGTCTGGTCCCCGACGCCGACGGTGTGGTAATAGAGTATGAAAGATCGTCGCATGCGCTCCGGCGGGCAGGCCAGCGGCTTCGGCACGCCGTGAAAGTTGGGATGCGCCACTTCGAGAAGCACCGTCCGGTTGAACAGCGGGTCGATCCTCGCCTCACAGCGCCTGGCGTCATCGCTCCAAAGCTCGAGTTGTCCGTGATATTCGGGCCGCCACGACTTGTTGAGGAAGATGATCATTCCCAGCCGGCGGGTCAAGCCGGTGTCGTAGGCCATGTTGCGGTCGGAATGGACGTTGAAATAGTCGCCGCGCCGCATCGAGGCGTAGCCGGCTCCTTTAAGGTAGGGATCCGGCAAAAGCTGGCCGACTCCGGTGATCTCCGACATGAGATAGAGAAATCCCGCCGAATGCACGATGCTGAGGAGCCGTTCCCCGGCCGGACCCATCTCTGCGGCCGAACGCATTCGTGCGGTGCGCTCGCGCGGATCCTGGTCGATGCTCGCCCACTGATCGGATCGCATGTTGGCCATTTCCACCAGAAGGGAATCGAGATCCTCTCCCGAGAAGAGATTGTCGATCACGAGGTGGCGGAACGGCTGCGAGTTCTGATAAAGCGATCGCATCGCATCGATTCGCTGCGGCAGTCGAATCTTGTTTCTCAACAGCTCGTTGAACTCCGATGTCAAATCCGGACGCAATCTCATGTCCTTTTCTTCTCCAAATGTCCACGGACGCCGATTTCGGGCTGGTGCAATTCACGTACCTTGAGCACGATCATGTACTCATAGATGGACTGCAACGCCGCGTAGGTGAGCCCTGCACGACCGTCCAGAAATCCCCTCTTGATCAGGTACAGGAGCAGGAATTTAGCCATCGGCCGCAGCGGCAGGCGGTAGAACAGTTCCTTTTGGTGGTAGCGCCGCTCGTGAAAGTCGCGGCTCGTGAACGCTCTGTGCAGGGAAAAGTCGATCTTGCCGCGACGGTTCGCGAGAATCTGCGCCGCCTCGAGCGTACTGTACGCATTGTGCCGCTCCAGCCAATGGCTCATGCCCTTGCTGAAGGGATAGTGATCGAGATACCCCGCCACCGAGCCGGTTGGTCCGTCGACGATCGACAGCGGATTCACGAACCGCTCGTAGCGCATCCTCTCGGGGCGAAACAGCCGCAGATAGTACGGCGATGTCTGCACGTGCCGCAGCCACGTACCCATCAGGAAGTCGCGCCGCTGCACGCGGAATGCGACGTTCCCACCGGGATTCTCGACCGCGCTGCGGATCGCGCATTGCAATTCCGGAGTCATGCGCTCGTCCGCATCGATGTAGAACACCCACGGATGGCGAAACTCGAGATTGCGCAGGCCCCAGTTTTGGTGCTCGGCCCAGTTGTCGAAACGCCGCTGCACCACCCGGGCCCCAAATCGCGAGGCCACACCGGGTGTGTCATCCGTGCTGTAGGAGTCGTAGACGACGATGTCGTCGCACCATGACACCGTTGCGAGGCAGTGCGGCAGATCCTTCTGCTCGTTCTTCGTCAACACCAGGATCGAGATCGGGTCAGCCATTCGACAACACCTGACGGTAATGCCGCACGAACTGAGGAGCGACGAGGTCCCAGTCGTACTTCTTGGCCGCCTCGCGCGCCTCGGCGGCCATCGCCTGCACCCTGCGGGGCGGACTCGTCAACAGCTTCCTGAGCTTCTCCACATCCGCATCGCTGCGGTCGAAGCGCAGCGACCAACCCGATCTTTCATCGACGTAAAAGCCGTTGAGCGGCTCCATATCGCGGCACACGACGATCAGTCCCGCCGCCATCGCTTCCACCACGCTGAGCCCGAACCCCTCATGGTCGCTTGCCGTGATGTAGATCCGGCGAGTGCTCAACTCCTGCGCCAACGCCGCATCATCGAGGTACTGTTCGAAGCGCACTGCTCCGTCGAGCTCGAGTCGATCGACCTGCGCTCGCAGCGACGGCAGGATCCCGTCGACGTCCCGGCCGCAAATCAGCAGCTGAACCGGGAACCCGAGGCGGTGGGCGAAAGCCGCGTACTCGATCACCAAGTCGATGCGCTTGTTGACCGATAAGCGGCCCCAATATACCCAACGGTTGAAATCGAACGGCGCGCTGCCGCGGACCGCGCCGAAGCGCTTGGCATCGATGCCGTTGGTGCACAACTCGATCCGGTCGGCGAAGCGATGGTAGTACTGGAAGTCCCCGGTGCTGCTCGCGAGCACACGCCGGTAATGCCGGGTCGCGCCCCGCAGCAGGGTGAGCTCGTAGATTCTCTTGAGCAGATACTTGCGGTTGGTGTGCCAGAATCCTCCGTGCGTGCTCAATATCGCGGGGATGCGCCGGCATGCCGCCCTCACGTTGGCGGTAATCGCCAACAGCTGAGGATCATGCACGTGCAGCAGATCGTAGTCGCGCGCCAATGCGGGGAGTGCAGGCGCCCAACCGAGGAAGCGGTTGCCGCGCAGCGGGATCCGATGCACGGTGATCCCCTGGATTGTTTCGCTGCTCTCCTCGAGGCCGGCGGCGACGTGTGCGACATCCATCTGCACCCCGTACGCAGGAACTCGCCGCGCGAGCTCCAAAGTCACCTGCTCCACCCCGCCGACTTGCGGAAAGAACGCCGGCGTAATCGCGAGCACCTTCACGGGCCGCCATCCGCATGCGGCTGCGCGTCGGAACCCGGTCGCGCGTGGACGCTCGGCTTGAGCCGTCGCGGCTTGATGACCCGGGCGGGATTTCCAGCCACCACCGTCCATGGCGGCACGTCCTTGACGACCACCGAGCGCGCACCGACGACCGCCCCCACCCCAACGGAGACGCCGGATCCGATGAAGCAGCCGGCCGCCACCCAGGACTGCGGACCAATCGTGATTGGCGCGTACGTCAGGGGCATCGAAGGATCTTCGTGATCATGCGACGCGCTGCACAGATAGGTGTACTGCGACACCGTGGCCTGTTCACCGAGCGTGACATGCGCGTAGTTGTAGACTTCGACGCAGCGGCCCAGGGTGCAATATCGGTGCAGGGTCAGGCTCCACGGATGCCAGACGATGACGCCGTCCATCACGAGTACCGGCCGTTCGATGCGCGCACCGAACAGCATCAGCGCGTACACACGCAGCGGCGAGAGCCATCGGCCGCTGCCCCGGATGAACAGCAGCCTGAACGGCGCCCACAGTACGCGCCGGAGCTTGACGCTGAAATCCCAGCCGGAGCGGGTGTACTGAAGCTGAACCTGCGTCATGGCCCCGTCGCCTCCTTCGCGTAGGCCGGGGAATGGGACCTCACGACATCGATGAGCGCCGCCGCCATGGCATCGACCGTAAAGCTCCGACGATAGAGATCGCGGGCGCGCGTACCCATGGCGTTGCGTTGCTCGACGGACAGCGACTCCCATTCGCGCAGCAGTTCACCGGTCCCCTCCAGCGTATCGGCCGCAACCAATCCCGCGCGGTTGGAACGCACCTCGCGCCAGATATTGACCTTGTCCGATATCAGCACGGGGATCCCGCACCCCAGAGCCTCCGCCACCGCGATCCCAAAATTCTCCTGGTGCGAGGGCAGCGCGAATGCTTCGGCGCTGTAGAACGCACCCCATTTGAGATCCCCGCGCAGCATGCCCGGCCACATGACCCGAGCCGCCACGCCCAGTTCTCCGGCGAGCCCCTTGAGATGCGCCGACCATCCGGTCTGATCGGGGCCGGCCATCACCAATTGCAGCGATGGATCGGCGTCCGCGATGCCGGCGAACGCCCGGATGAGCAGATCGCAGCCCTTCTTCTCGTGGATGCGGCCGAGAAACAGAATCACGCGCCGTCCTCGCAGCAAGGGATTGCGCCCGAGAAATCGCTCGCGAAGTTCCGCGGCATTGGCCGGCGGAGCGCTCGTGCCATAGGCGACCACGTGCTCCTCGGCGCGGTACAGCCAAAAAGTGCGCCGCGCCTGCAGGCGCTCTTCTTCACTCGTGAACAGCACCGCTTGCGCGTCGCGCAGGACGCGATAATCCGCCCATGGCCAGTACAGCCATTTCTTCAGATGCTTGAGAGGGTAGGCGCGCTTGAACCAGGGATCGAGCATGCCGTGCGTGAACACGAAATACGGCACACCGGAGCTTCGCAAAGCGCGCCACGCCCCGAAGCTGTGGTATTGCCACATGCCGTTGACGACCACCGCATCATATCCGCGCGCATGTTCCTTGAGCCATGGAACCAGTTTTCTGCTGTAGCGGTAGCTGCCGCGGGGCGGGCCGAGCGCGTGCACCGGGAGTGGGAATTCCCGCAGAAATTCCGCGGTTGGATCGTCGAGCGAGACGATTTCCACGTCATGCCCGAGTTGCTGCAGCCGCAACCCTCTCTGGCGCACACCCTCCAGGGGGCCGCCCCCGCCGGCGTCGACGCTCGACAAGACATGGAGAAATCTCACGACGTCGTACCGTGATCCAAAGTCGTTTCGATGCCGGCCTGCGGCTGACCCGATTCGAGCACCCGCGCGTAGATGGCGAGGTATGCCTCGATGGCCCTCTCGGCGCCAAAGCGACTCGCCCATTGCTGTCCGGTTCGCATCCGCCGCTCTCTGGCGGGCTCGTCCTCACCGAGGATTTCGCGAAGCACCGCCGCCCCGCGCACCGACCACGCATCGAGATCGGCTTGGGATTTCAAGCGTGGTAGGTAGCGCGCCGCCGGGCCGGCGACCTCGTTCATCGGCGGCTCATCCGTGGTGATCACCGGACAACCGCACGCTTGCGCTTCGAGCAGCGGCCAGCCGAACCCTTCCGCCAAGCTTGGGAAAATCAACGCACGACTCAGCGAGTACGCGGCTTGCAAGGCGGCGCTTTGCAGGTTCCCGAAGAAATGCACGTCGCCGGCCGGTGGTAGCCGCGCCGCGATCGAGGCGGCGCCGATCGGTTTCGGTCCGATACACCACAATGGCAATGGCTCGTCCGCCTGCCTCGCGTACCGGGCATATAGAGCGAGCACTCCAGCCAGGTTCTTGTACCACTGACCACCGCCCACATGCAGCAGCACGCCGGCGGCCGGCGCCGGCAAGCCTGCGGCGCGCAGGGTCTGCAGCGACTCCTCGGTGCTCATGCGCGCATAGGGAAAGTTCATTCCGTTGTAGACGACCTCGCTGGTCTGTGCCGTCACGCCGCCGAAGCGATGCAAGTCATCGCGGGTCTTTCTGGAGATGGAAATGAAATGACGTGCGCGACGAAACCCGCGGCGGATGTAGCGTTGATACATGCGCCCGGTCAGCGAGGTGGGATTCTCCGGTATGTCCCCGAGCGCCGAGCGCAAGGCAAGCAGGTCGTGAACGTGCACGACGTGCGGCCGATCCCGCACCAGGGGCACCCAGGCCCCGAGCGCCTGATCGCAGAACACGAACAAGGTCTCGTGCGGGGTGCTGCGCAGCGCGCGCCGCACCCACAGCGGAAACAGCACGTACTGATCGACATAGCCGCCCCATTTGGACAGTCGCCCCCGCGGCACCCAATTGAACGCACGTGCGCGCGGCCGCCAGAGTTCGACGCTGTGGCCCAGGCCTTCGTAGGCGCTCTTCAGCATCCCCGCGAATCGCGGCATGCTTCGCGAGGCGAAGAAGTCGGGATGGCAAAACATGATCAATCGCATCGTCGCACCACTCATCGGGACGGCTGCCACGCGGTGAGTTTGGCCGCCGCGGGTCGGTGCGGCTTCGTCGGCAGCATGAGCCGCGCCATGCCGAACAGGAACGCGTAGATCAACACCTTCTGCGCGAAATTGCGTACGAACAGGTACACCACGTCGTGGAGGCCTTCATAGGAGAGGCCCTGACCGAAGAAGCTGAAAATCTCGAGCATGCCGAGAGCCGATATCGTCGCGGCCCCCGCCAACGCCGGAATGGAAAGAAGGTCCATGAGGGCAAACAGGGCGAAACACATCAGCGCATACAAGAACGGAAACAGCGGGCCGAACAACGCGATGCCTTGCGCGAACATGGAGCCGACCTTGCGCCCGCCCAGCGGCATTCCGCGGCTGAGATAAGCGAGGTAATCGCCCATTGAGTACGCCAGGTCATCCTTGTTGACGCCGACATTCAGCTTGCGCAGGATCGGGGTCGGCAGCCCCGCCCACACCAGCTTCGCCGAGATGTCCCGCAAGCGCGCTTTCGCCTGTTCGGTTGAAATCGCCCGTGCAAAATGAAAGGCATTGTCGTGAAACTTCGTTTCGATGAGCCGGGCGAGCAGCGGGTTCTCGATGTAGTGTTCGTCGTAGGCCTTGTAGCGCGACGCGGTTTCTCCCTCGGCCTTATAGGCGGCGATGAGGCCGGGATTGCGCCATACATCGAAGGTCGTGCGGATCATCGCGGTTGGGGAAACCTTGCCGCGCCATTGCCGCGCTATCACCATGGAGGTCGCCAGATCTGAAATTGGCCCGGAGACCGCGATCAAGACGGCCCCGAGAGCGCACAGTTTCAGGATCGGGCCTTTCCGCAGCGGTGCATCGCTGCGCATGGCGGCGAGGAGAGTGATCAGCACCAGCGTGAACACACCCGAGAACATGACCGCGCGCGTATTCAGCGCGAGTCCCAGGACACCGGCAATCAGTGCGTAGATCGTCAACAGCACCCGGTTGACCCTGCCATTGCAGTACGATTCGCCGACGTCGCGCAGATAGACGAGGATGAGAAAGGGAGCCCGGCGAGAAAATTGAACGCACCCGCGATCTTGCCGATAACGCCCTCATTGCGTGAAAAGAAGAACGTCACCAGACCGATGCACCCCATGAACCACAGCGCCCCCGCCGATGGCGTGAGGTAGATGCCCGCCCAGCCCAGCACGCCGCGCACCAATCGCGCGTCGTTCGGCTTCTTCACGGAAAAGAACCGGTAGAGCGCGTGTGCGGTGAGCGCGATCGCCTGATAGAACGCAAGCGTTCCGAACGTGTACAAGGGGTCGTAGAGCGAGCTGCGGAGCGGGGTCCACGCCGCGGTCTGCGCAAGCAGGGCACCGAGTTGCGTCGTCATGCAGAATCCGAACACGGCGAATGTCGACAGCGGCCGATCTTCCAGCGCCCTGCTCCAACCCGCGTACAGAAGTACACTCAGCGAAGACACCAACACGATGCACGCGGACGCCACATTGGCCGCCGAGGAATCGATGACGATCTGCAGAGGAACCGCCGCAACGGCAAGCGCGATGAACAGATTGATGATGCTGCGCCTAACGGTCATGGCGATCTCTGCGGGTTGGACTCATGGACAGGCGAGCGCCTGGTCGAGAATCACCCGCATCACACGTTCATTGTGGTAGGCATTGCGGATGCTGCGGGCATGGCCTGCAGCCGCGATCCGGCGGCGCCCCCGTTCGTCGCGCAGGACGCTGCCGCACACCCTTGCGCACTCCACGGCGCCGCTCCAGAAAAGCGCCTCCTCCCCCTCGACGTACATCTCCAGGTGCTCCGGGGTGCGCTCGGCGCACAATAGACCGCCAAGTGCCGGGATCTCCAGGGAGCGCGTCGTGTGCAAATCGCGGTTTCCCTTCGACAGCAACCCCAGATTTACGCGGGCGCACTGAATGGCGAGGGCATAGTCGTCCCCATGCAGTTGGCCGCCCTTCCAGTGCGCCCGGAGAGCGGGCCACTCCGGCGCCTTGCTCCAGTTCGCCCCGCGAATCGAGAGCGGCACTCCGTGCTTGACCAACTCGAGCAGGAACGGACCCCGCTCCGGAAACCAAGTGCCGAGAAACAGCACCTCCGCGTGCCAGTGCTCCTCGTCCGCGGCGCCGACCGGGCGCCGCGCATGGGTGACTTCATCCGAGGACCGGTATACCCGCATGACGTTGCGCGCACCCAGGCGCTTCGCTTCGTCCACGTTTTCCCCCGCACCACCACGCACAGATCGTAGGAGGAGAGGCTCTGCCGATAGGCCTTCGAGCGCGCCGGGTCGCGCATGCCCAAGGGGTCGTCGATGTTGTAGTTCAGAATCTTCGGCGCAAACTTCCTCAACAGCGCGATGACGCGCGGCGTCACCCATTCTCCGCTGTCGACGTAACACAAATCATAGCGTGAGCTCTGCAGGGCTCGCGGAAGCGCGCGCAGAATCCACGGGCTCCAGATGTGTCCGCCCACCCGCCACGTGATGCGATAGACCCACGGCGTTTGCGGCAGGAGTCTGCGCAAATCCAGATGCTCGACGCGGTGACCCAGGCGCCGCAGGGCATTCGCCCGATCCAATGAGGTACCCTCGGCCGCACCGAGATAGAGAATCGACAGACTCTGCGCACTGCGTGGTGCCGGAGCAGGCCGCCGCTCGCTACCGCTCGCGCGCCCGACGTCGCGATCCGGATCGATCTGCCTGAAAGCATCTGCGTGAGAGGGTGTCGTATGAACGCGCCACGACGCTTCGGCCGCTACCGCTCAGTACTCATCGATGACGCTTCCGATGACGTTGACGCCCGTCTGGCTCATCGTCTGCATCGTCGAGAGCAGCCGCGAATGGCGGCTGACGTTGCGCCGCGCCACCATGAGTGCCGCACCGGCCCGGCTCGCGACGATCTGTGCGTCCGCGGTTTCCGCAGCCGCCGGTGTGTCGATCACGATGACGTCGAATTGGTCGCTGAAGCGCTCCAGCACCAGGTCGAATACCGGTCGGCTCAGCAACTCCTGCGGGTTCGGCGGCGGCGCGCCCGCCGGCAGGCACGAAGAGCCGCAGCTGCGGGTGAATGCGCGATGCGATCTCCTTGCCCGCGCGTCCGGTCAACAAAGCGGACAGCCCCGCCGATTCATGGAGATTGAACAGCTGATGCTGGCGGGGATGACGCATATCGGCATCGATCAGCAACGTGCGCTCGCCGATTTGCGCGAACACCACGGCCAGATTGGCCGCAATCCAGCTTCTCCCCTCGCCCCGACTCGGGCTGGTGATCGCGATCATCTTGTGATTCGCGTCGTTGAACCAGCGAAGGGCGAGCTGGCTGCGAAGTGCCCGTAGGGGTTCGACGCGCTCGTTCTGAGGATTGTAGGCGGCGACGACGCAGTCGGCGACGCCATGCCTGCCGCCGCGCGGCAGAAGGGGATAGTTGAACTGATGTGCGACCGCGAAGTCGATGTCCTCCTGCGTCAACAACTTCAGACGCAGCCCGGCATCGCCGAATCGCAGTCTATGCTTCGCGGCGAATTGCAGGATCTCCTCCGAGTCGGTTGGGCTGATGCGCCCCTGCTCGACCAGAATGGCGCCGAATGTGCGGCTGTTGTCGCGCAGCGGGGTCGCGAAATCCGCCGCCTCGCCTCCTGCAGCCCGCATTTCGCCCGCGGCCGTCCGTGCTTCGCTTGCTGGCGTTATCGCCTCGCTGGTGGGTATCCTCATGGTGCCGAGGGCTCCGGCCGCGGCAATAGCGGCGGCGGACGCGAAAGGCGCCGTTTGCCTCGCACCGGGGAGATGGTGCCGAGCACCGGCACGCCGAGCAACTCGACGAGTTCGACCTCATCGCGCAGACGTCGATCCGACAACTCCCGCATCAACGCCAATCCGAGGCTGGGCACGGCGCCGAGGAACCCCCCGATCAGCAGAATGAGCGAATAGCGCGGACTCGACCGGTAGAGCGGCTCGATCGCCGGGGCGAGCAACACGACGTTCGTTTGATCCAACTGGCTCTCCAGGCTGGTCTGCGCCAAACGTTGCGTGACGGCGTCCAGATTACGCTGCGCGGTGGCCACATCGTTCTGCAGAACGGCCAGCTCGTCGTGATGGTGGGTGATGTCGAGCATGTGTTTCTTTTGAGCCTCGAGCGCCGCGCGAATCTCATTCTCGCGCCGCATGTTGACCTCGGCGGTGTTGCCGAGGGAGGCGGCGATTCGGCTCGTTTCCTCCTCGATCCGCTGATGCAGACTGGCAACCTGAGCGGCCGTGGTGCGGTAGTCGGGATGGTTCTTTCCGAGGGTCGTTGCAATGTCCTGGAGCTTCGCCTGTGCCCGGGAAAGATCGGCCTTCAGGGCGCCGATCAGCGGGCTCTGCAGCACTTCGGGCAGCGAGGCGTTGTCGGCACCGGCTTGCCGCTGCCGCGACTGGCTGTCCTGGCGCTGCGCTTGAATCGTGAGCAGTTGCGTTGAGAGCTCCGACAGGCGCGCATTTTCGATGTCGAGCCTGCCATCGGTGGCGACGATGCCGGTCCTCGCCTCATATTCGGCCAAGCGCTGCTGCTTCTCCTCCAAGTCCGCGCGCAGAGCACGCGAGCGCTCCTCGAACCACGCAGCGTATTGCTTTGCAGGGTCCACCTTCAGATCGACATTGGTATCCATGTAAGCCCGCGCGAATGCATTGGCCAGAATCGCGGCATTCTTCGGGTCAGTCCACGTGACGGCGATCTCGATCACACTGCTGTCCCGGGACGGCGTGACCGCGAGGGTCTTGCGTAATTTTTCCGCGAGCCAGGCCGTGACGGTACCGCGTCCGCCGGTGCTGTCGCGCCACTCGGCGATGGATTGCGGCACCTGGTCCAATTTGAGGTTCCTGACGACCCGTTGCGCCACCCGATCGCTCGCGATGATGTCGACCTGCGTGGCGATGTAACCCGAGGAAATCTGCGCCGTGTAGGCGACGGGCGCGATGGGATCCGTCTTGGGTTCGACCACGACGGTGGCCGAAGCGGTATAGAGCTTCGGGGAGAGGAAACCGACCAGCAGCGCGAGGAGTACGACCGCGAGGAACACGGCGAGGGTCGAGAGCCAACGCCCGCGCAGAACCAGGAGAAATTGCCTCAACGTCATGACCGTTCATCCATCGCCTGATCTCCCGATCGTTAAAAGAAGCTTTCCTTGACATATAGAACATCCTGGTCCTGCAGTTCCTGTTCCAACGTCACCTTCGATTCCTTGACCTTGCCGTTGGCGTTCCTTCCGGTGCAGCACCATGCCGCGGGTCGTCCCCTTGCCGGTGACTCCGCCGCCGTCCGCAACCGCCTGCATGACGGTCATGCCCTTTTCCAGGCGATATCCTCCGGGGTGTTGCACCTGACCGTAGATGTAGAACATCGGCGCCCGATTGACGAAAACCGTGTCGCCGCCCTTCAATTCGATGTCCTCGGCGCTGCCGCCCTGGGAAATCTTGGCCAGGTCGATTTCGCGGTGAAACGGCTGGCCATTGCGCACGCCGCTCACCACGACGAGGTCGGTGCCGGTCTGCGCAATTCCCCCGGCCTCGGCCAGCATGCCGGCGAGACGTCCACCCGCGCCCTCGATGGGATAGCGGCCCGGCTTGTTTACCTGGCCGAGCACGTCGACCTGGTTGCCGACCGCAGTGGTCAACAAGATGTTGACCTGCGGATCCAGTATGAAGCCCCCGTCTTTCAGCATCTGCGCGATCTTTTGCTCCGCGGCAGGAAGCGTAAGACCGGCCACGGGTACGGAGCCGACCAGCGGGTAGCCGATGCTGCCGCTCTCCGAGACGCGGGCGTCCACGCTCAAATCCGGGTTCTTGAATACGCTGATGTGCAGGATGTCGCCTGGACTCAGCAGGTACTGCTCGACCGCAAGCGAAGCGGACGACGGCAGCCACAGCAGGAGGGCGAGCGCCGCGCCGACGAGCCGCACGACAAAGCGACGCCTGATCGCCGTGGAGGAGTTCGTTACACTTCGCGCAATATGCTCAACCATCGTCCCTGTACTCGCTTCTACTTATTTGGGGGGCAGCGTGTTCGCGCCGGTGCGCCGACACGCCGCAGCATTCATGCTAGGGCGTCGTCGGCGACGCCGGGTTCATTCTCCAATGGACCGAAAACCCGCCCGAGAATGGCGTCGCGTTCGTAGTTGCTCTCCGCGAACGCGCGGGCGCGGCGCCCCAGTTCCGTGCGCAGCTTGGGCTGGTCCGCAAGCCTGCACACCGCTGAGGCCAACGCCGCACCGTTCTGAGGCGGAACCACCAACCCGCATTTGGAGACCACCGCATCCAATTCCGTTCCGGCCCGACAAGTCGAAATCACCGGCCGCCCGCTCGCCAACATGCCCGACAGCTTGGAGGGCAGAACGAGGTCCGCGGCACCGGGGCTCTGGGGCAACAAGTGCATGTCTGCCATGCACAACAATTCGCCCAGGCGTTCGACCGGCTGCAGCGGCAGGAAGCGCACGTTGGGTAAGTCGGAGGCCGCCGCCTCCAGGCGCGGCTTGACCACTCCATCGCCGCACACCACGAACACGATGTCAGGCCGGTTCGTGAGCAGCCGGGCCGCTTCGGGGATCACCATCAGTCCCTGTTTCCCGCCCAGCGAGCCGGAGAACAGCACCACCTGCGCATCGGGGGCTATTGCGAGCTCCGAGCGGTAGGCACCCGATCTCATGGAGGGCTTGATGCGCGAGATGTCGACCCAGTTGGGAAAGTATCTGGTGCGCTTGAGTTCCACGCCCTTCACCAGGAGCTGCTCAACCATTCTGCGCGAGATCGAGGACACACTGTCGAAGCGACGCAGTACCCAGCGCTCGACGCCCGACACGAATCGCTGCAGCAGCTTGCCCTTGAGCAGATCCATTCGAAACGCCAAATCGACCTCGAAATCCTGTAGGTGCAGCCAGCTCCGCGCACCGCATAGCCGCGCCGTCAGGAGACCCGCGGGGGCGCACATGAATGCGGGCGCCACCGTCACGACGACATCAGGCCGCCACAGCACTTGGCGGATCATCAACGGAAAGGATGAGATGGCAAAGGAGAGCAAGTGTAGGACGCGGGAGACGCCCCCGACGGCCTTCGGCACCCACAATGGCGCCCGCCATATCTCCATGCCACGCCAGTACTCGCGTCGATAAGGCGGCCACGCATAGGCCGGATCGACTTTCCATTGCGGATAATAAGGAGGCGCAGCGACGATTCGCACCATGTGTCCGCGATCGACCAGCCACGCAGCCATCTCGCCGGAATATTTGCCGATTCCGGTGGGCTCGGGCGCAAAGTTCACGCTGTAAAATAAAATTCTCATGGATTTCGACATGGATTGCTTATGCGATTTTGCAAGAACCATGCCCGATGCAACGATGCGCGCGCGGATCGCGGGACGGTACTCGGCGTCCGAGCGGGCAACAACGCGCGCGCGAACGGCGCCGCCGACAAATCTTTGAACGAGCCCGCGCATTGCGCGAGCAATGCGGTAAGCCGAGGTAAAAAGTACATGGCGCTCCGGTAAAGTTGACAAGACAACTGCGTATCAATTCGATCGCGCAACGATCGCGTAGTTCCGCAGTCGCTCGTGCAGCTCCGCGGTCGCTCGTGCAGCGCTGCGTCGATCTCATCCTCCGCTCGCATCTCATCGTTCCCTCGCATCTCATCGTCCGCTCGCATCTCATCGTCGCGTCGCATCGTTGAGAATTCCGCGCGCGCGTCATTGCGCGGCCGCAGTTCCTCACGGCGGCTCCGTGCGCTACCATGCGCACACAGTGCCGCGCGATCCCCGCTACGATATTCTCTTCGAACCGGTGCAAATCGGGCCGGTCGTCGCGAAGAACCGCTTCTTTCAAGTCCCGCATTGCAACGGCATGGGATATGCACGACCGCGCAGCCACGCCGCGATGCGCGGAGTGAAGGCCGAGGGCGGCTGGGCGGTGGTGAGCACGGAGGAAGTGGAGATTCACGCCTCGAGCGATCTCGCTCCGTACATCGAGGGCCGTCTGTGGGACGATTCCGACATCCCCTGCTTCGAAATGATGACGGAGGCAGTGCATCGATACGGCGCTCTCGCCGCCATCGAATTGGTGCATGCCGGGATGAATGCACCGAATCTGTACTCGCGCGAGATTTCGCTTGCGCCGAGCGCGATCGCAAATCCGGCGAACTACTGCCCCGCGCAGGCGCGCGCAATGACCAAGGCCGACATTCGCCGCGTTTCGCCGTTGGCATCGCAACGCGGCTGTGCGTGCGCGCCGCGCCGGCTTCGACATCATTTATGTGTATGCCGGACACGGATTTGTCGCTGCCGATGCATTTCTTGCAGCGGCGTCATAACCATCGAGCCGACGAATACGGCGGAAGCCTGTCGAACCGCATGCGGTTGCTGCGCGAACTGATCGAAGACACCAAGGATGCGGTCGGCGCGGGTTGCGCGGTCGCCGTTCGCTTTGCAGTCGACGAGCTCTGCGGCGCCGACGGTCTCCACGGCCCACGCGGAGGGCCGCGAAGTAATCGCGATGCTCGCCGAATTGCCGGATTTGTGGGACGTGAATGTCAGCGATTGGGCGAACGACTCGAGGACGCTCGCGATTCGCTCAAGAGGGGTACCAGGAGGAATTCGTGCGCTTCGTCAAGACGGTGACGAGCAAACCGGTGGTCGGCGTCGGGCGGTTTACATCGCCCGACACGATGGTTTCGCAGATTCGCCGCGGCGTTCTCGATTTCATCGGTGCCGCTCGGCCCTCGATCGCCGATCCGTTTCTGCCGAACAAGATCGCCAGCGGCGATATCGAGGATATCCGCGAATGCATCGGATGCAACGAATGCGTGAGCGGCGATCATACCATGACTCCGATCCGTTGCACCCAGAACCCGACAATGGGCGAGGAATGGCGCCGGGGTTGGCATCCCGAGAAGATCCCGCCGCGCACCGGCGACGATACGTTTCTCATCGTCGGCGCCGGTCCCGCCGGACTCGAGTGCGCGCAGGGTGCTCGGACGGCGCGGCTACGCCGTGCACCTCGTCGAAGGCGGCGAACGGCTCGGCGGGCGCGTCAGTGGCGAAGCGCGCTTGCCCGGCCTCGCAGCCTGGGCGCGCGTGCGCGATTATCGAGTGGGCCAGCTGAACAAAATGGCCGAGGTCGTGATTCTGCGCGGCAGCGTGGTGAGCGCCGAAGAGGTCCTGGAGTTCGGCGCGACCCGTGTCGTCCTCGCCACCGGCGCGCGATGGCGCCGCGACGGCGTCGGACGCACGAATATCCGACCCATCCCGGGTTTCGAACTCGCCGATCAGATCTTTACTCCGCAGGACATCATCGATGGCGCTGATCTGCGCGGAGCGGCCGTGGTGTTCGACGACGACCATTACTACCTCGGGGGCGTGTTGGCCGAGAAGCTGCGTCGCGATGGACTCGAAGTCACCCTCGTCACGCCGGCCGAACGAGCATCGGCCTGGACGGTCAATACCCTGGAACAGCATGCCATTCAAAAGCATCTCTTGGAGCTGGGAGTCGTGATCGTGGCCAACCATGGTGTGGCGGAATTCGACGGTCAAGAGGCGGTCATTGAATGCACGTACACCGGGCGTCACACCCGAATCGGTGCTGCTTCGATCGTGACGGTGACCTCGCGGCTCCCGAACGACCAGCTTGCTCTCGCCCTGGATGTCATGCCCGAGAGAGTGGCTGCCGCCGGCATTCGCTCGGTGAACCCGATCGGCGACTGCTTCGCGCCAAGTACCATCGCCGCAGCGGTGTACGCGGGCCACCGGTACGCGCGCGAATTCGACCGTCCGCAAAGCGACGCGGTTGGCTTCCAGCGCGAGCTTCCCGGCATTTGACGGAGGGACGTGTCATGAAAATCGGATTTATTGGACTAGGGGCTATGGGCGCGGCGATTGCCGCCAATCTCGTGCGCGCCCGGCACGAGGTGCGCGTTTGGAATCGCTCGGCGGCCAAGGCGCGCGACCTCGCCGATGCGGGCGCCGTGCTGGCGGCGAGCCCCAAAGCCGCCGCGGGCGATCGCGAAGTCGTCATCACCATGCTCGCCGACGATGCGGCCCTCGAGGCGGTACTGCTGGGGGCCGACGGGCTCCTGGATGGGCTCAGACCCGGTGCGCTGCACGTGTCGATGAGCACGATCGCAGTGGCCACAGCCGACCGTGTCGCGGCATTGCACGGCGCCCGCGGGCAACACTTTCTGAGCGCCCCGGTGTTCGGACGGCCGGATGCCGCGGCCGCAGCCAAACTGTTTATCTTGGCCGCCGGAGCCGCGGCCGACTTTCAAACGGCAAGCCCGCTGTTCGCCTCGATTGGGCAGCGTGTGTTCTACGTGGGCGAAAAGCCGTCGGCGGCGAATCTCGTGAAGCTGTGCGGAAACTTCATGATCCTGTCGGCGATCGAGTCCATGGGAGAGGCCATGGCTCTCGCGCAAAAAGGCGGCATACCCAAGAAGCAACTTCTCGAGGTCTTGACCGGCACACTGTTCGATTCAGCGGTGTATCGCAATTACGGCCCGATATTGGTCGAGGAACGGTTCAAACCAGCCGGGTTTGCCGCCCCGCTCGGACTCAAAGACATGCGGCAAGTGGGGCAATCCGCCGAGGCGCTGCGGGTACCAATGCCGGTACTCAACGTCTTGCGGGACCATTTGCTTCAAACCATCGGCACCGAGGGCGAGGATGTGGACTGGTCGGGAATTGGACTCACCATCGCGAAAAACGCCGGCCTCTGACCCCCGCCCCAAGAGGCGGGCCTTCCGCCTCGCACCAGCGTCACCTCGGTGCCGATGCGCCTCATTTGAAACGAAATTTCGCCTGAAAGCCCAGGGTGAAGGGCGTGTTGTTTTGCCGGATCGGCGGGACCAGGATGAAATTCATGCCGAAGCGGCCGAATTGGCTGATGGCCACGGGCGCGATCAGCGGGCCGGTCCGATGATCCCCGCCGACGCCGAACCGACCGTAGTTATATCCCGTAATGATACCTCCCATGGCGCCTAGTCGAAGCCAACGCCAGTCGGCGAATCCCGGCGTGAACAAGGCACCCGCGTAGAAGGATGGCCGATCCAGCGAATTGCGAAAATAGCCGGCGGCAGCCGCCCATTGCCGGTTGAGCGAACACTCGAGTCCGGCACCGGGATTGAAGTCGTCGAAATGCCGGTCCGGATGGATGTGATGGGAGCCAATCATGAAGTCGCCCCACCAACCGGCAGGACAGGGATCGCCGGCCGCCCACGCGAATGGGCCCGGCAGGGTCAACGCCGCAGCAAGCAGGAATCGCCAGGCGAAACTAACGCGCCGCAGGGGCCGCGCCATCGATTCGTCCACTTAATCGAGCGGACAGGCGGGCCGCGTGGGTCACGAGAGCCTGCCGGATGCGCCGCGCGTCGGGATCGAAGCTCGCACTGTGGCCGAGTGCGATCATCGCAAGTTCCATCGAGCCGTCGTCGCCCGCAATCGGAGCCGCTGCACCGCTGATTCCCGGTATGAAACCGCGGACCGCCGCATAGCCACGCCGCCGGATGCGCTCGAGCTTGCGCTCAAGCTCCGCGAGCGTGCACGGCGTCAGGCGGAGGCGGCGATTTTCTGCAAGCTCCCGCTTGACCAGCCCGAGCCAACGACTGCGCGGCATATGAGCGGCAAATACCAACCCGGTCGCCGAGCGCGTCAGGGGCATGACGGACCCCACCCGCAGCGTAGCGCTGACCGGCGCATCGGAACCCAGCCAGCGGACGATGGTCGCACCGCAGTTTGCCCAGGCTGCCAGCGCGACGGTTTGCCCGATGATCTCCGCCAGCTCGTGCAACACCGGCATCGCGAGGGAAATCGCATCGAACCGGCGGAGCGCGGCAAAGCCGAGCTGCAGCGAAAGTGGACCAAGATCATACCGTCCCGACCGCGGCTCCTGATGGACCAGACCCACCCGCGCATAACTCACGAGGTAGCGATGGGCCTTCGACGCGGTCATGCCGGCCGCCGAGGCGAGATCCCGCAGCATCATGGGCGCCGAGGCGTCGGCCAATACGAGCAGCAGCCGATTGCCGACCTCGATCGACTGAATCCCCTGCTGGCTATATGAAGTCGCGGCTCGCATCGCGGGAATTTCCACCTCGGGTGGCTGCATCGGGTTCCTTCCCGGGAGGATACTTTAAAGTTTCATATTGAGGAATGGATTTCCTTTTAGTAAAGTCCGACGGGCGCCCCCCATCCAACCTTCACGGAAACTCCCCTTATGAGCCAGCCAGCCGTCAACGCCCCCATCGACTCCGCCGGGCTCGGCGCCCGCCGCGGTGCGCAAGTGCTGCAGCGACTGCGCGACAATCCGCCCAACATCTGGTACGGCGGCGAGCTCGTGCGCGACGTGACCACGCACCCGGCGCTGCGCGGCGGGGTGCGCACGCTGGCGGATCTCTATGATTTGCAGTGGAAGCACGCGGACACGACGCTGTTCGACTCGCCCTCGAGCGGACGCAAAGTGGCCCGATCCTTCATGCTGCCGAGAACGCATGAGGAACTGCGCAGCATCTCCGTCGCTATGAAGATCTGGGAAGACCACACACACGGCATGATGGGTCGTGTGCCCGACTATATTAATCGCGCGATGAGTGGATATGCCGCCGGCGCTCCGTTTCTCGGCGAGGCGGATCCGCGCTTCGGTGCGAATGCGGTGCGGTATCACGAGTATCTGCGCGAGCACGATCTTTGTCTCACTCATACGCTGATTCCGCCCCAGGCGAACCGGGCGGTGAGCTCGGCAAAGCAGGCCGATCCCTTCCTCGCTGCGCGGGTCAAGGAAGAAACATCCGCGGGGATCGTCATTCGCGGCTGCCGTATGCTGGCGACGCTGCCGATTTCCGATGAGATCATGGTGTTTCCCTCGACCCTGCTGAAGAGTCCGGAGGAGGACGCGCCCTACGCATTTGGATTTTCGATCCCAAACCACACGCAGGGTCTGCGATTCATCTGCCGCGAGAGCGTCGACTACGGGCGTTCGCATTTCGATCACCCGCTCGGCTCGCGCTTCGAGGAGATGGATGCGGTCGTCGTTTTCGACGACGTGTTCGTTCCGTGGGAAAACGTCTTCTTATATCGCGACGTCAATCGCTGCAACCAGGCGTACGCGCGCACGGGTGCGGTCGTTCACATGACTCATCAGGTCGTCGTGAAGAACATCGCCAAAGCGGAGTTCATGCTGGGACTCGCCCACTCGCTGGTCGATTCCATCGGCGCCGAAGGTTTTCAGCACATCCAGGAGAAGCTCGCAGAGCTGTGGGTCAGCATGGAGACGATGCGGGCGCTGCTGCGCGCGGCCGAAGCCGACGCCTCGCTCGATGAATGGGGGGTCATGCGCCCGGCATGGAATCCGCTCGACGCGGCGAGAAATCTCTTTCCGCGCCTTTATCCGCGCATGGTCGAGATCATCCAGCAGATCGGAGCCTCGGGACTGGTCGCGATGCCGCTCGAGGCGGATCTCAAAGGTCCGCTTGCGGAGGACATCAAGAAATATTACCAGGCCGCGCGGGCCGAGGCATTCGATCGAATTCCGCTCTTTCGGCTTGCGTGGGACGCCTCGCTGTCGGCGTTCGGATCCCGGCAGGTCCTCTACGAACGGTTCTTCTTCGGTGACCCGGTGCGGATGGCCGGAGCCCTGGTCTCGAGCCACAAGGCGGAGATTCAGGAACAAGCCGAGCGGGTGCGCGCCTTCGTACGCGAGGGACGCGACGAGGCCTTCGCGGCCACCGGCCGCTGACCGACCTCAGGCGAAGGCCGGCGCGCCGATGAGCTCTGCAAGACCCAATGCGAAGCAGTTTCGCGATGTCCTCGGCCTGTTCGCGACGGGGGTCGCCGTCATCGCAACCGAGGTCGATGGCCAGGTTCATGCAATGACGGCCAATGCAGTGTCTTCACTGTCGCTTGAGCCCACCCTGGTGCTGTTCTGCCCCGCGAAGCGGGCCCGCTTCTCGCAGCTGTTGCCGCGCGCGAGCGGGTTCTCGGTGAATTTTCTGCGCGACGAGCAGGAGGCGCTGTCGACTTATTTTGCGGGCAGCTGGCGCGAGCCCGCGATTCCGTCGTATCGGTTTGTGACCGCCGAGGGCCTTCCGCGATTGGAGGGTTCTCTCGCCTCGCTCCTCTGCTCGAAGCGCGATGTCTACGATGGGGGGGATCACTGGCTGGTGACGCTCGAAGTGCTCCGGCTGCACCGTGGCGTCGAGCCGCTTCGCCCGCTCCTGTTCTTTCGCGGGCAATATCGGCAGATTGACGCTCGAGCTGGAACCGCGGCCCCGGACCTCGCCTCCACGGCCGACGAGCCGGCGCAAATGTATTACCACGATTAACCTAGGAGTTGCCCGAATCCGCACTCCAAAAAAAAGCGTGCACCGACGCACGCTTGGTTCTCGGTTGCGCCGACGGGGGCGCCGCAGACCCGTTCGACGCTTCGATTCCGATACCCGCCGCGATGTTGGCGATGTGCTGGCGCCACGCGGTGCTGCTCGGCATCTGCAAGTGAATCGATACAGTCGTCGTGTGGCCTCGCCACAACCCGCACCCTGAACTCCTATCGCTATGCCGCATACAGGCGCTTACCGGGAGGGGCGCGGCGCTTACGCGACCGTGACTCGTTTCGTGCGGCCGCGTACCACGGCGAGGGCGCCGAGCAGCAGCGTCAGACCGCTCGCGGCCGAGGTCGGATCGATTTCGGGTGCCGCAATCTTGTTGACGACGAGAAATTCCTGGCTGTCGGTGAAATTCACCGGGGTGTAGACACTGACGTTGTTGGTGCCGACGTATCCCGCGGCGGTGACGGTCGTGAATGCCTGTTGTTCCAAGCCGACGGCTCCCTTGGGTCCGCCGATCGGGTCGGTGTGCTGACCGTCGAAAATGTCCCAGATCGCGAATGAAAAGCTGATTTGAGCGTTGGAATTCCCGAGAACCGCGGGGGTCACCAGCTGGTTGGCAAGCCATGAGGCAGCATCGTAGTTTTGCTGCACCGTGTACCCCGTCAGGCTCGTTGTCCATTTAACGGGGCCGCTCAATGCATTCGCAGCATCGGTCTCGTTGGCGCTCCAAGTCTTGTAGAGGGAGGACTCCGTATTGAAGTCGTCGCAAATCATGTACCCGGAGTACGTGGCGCCACCATTGATGTTCCCCACATAGGGACTGACGTAAACGCCATCCGCGACGGTTCCGGTGCCGACGCTCGTAAGCTCCATGTTCACCTGCGTGAAGCCTGCGGGGGCGAATGCCAGGAGAGTCAAAGCGACCAAATATCTAGCGTTCATCCCCTGAGATCTCCTGTGCAACTGCGCCGTCGAATCACTCTGCAGCGCTAGCTTTGCTCCGCCGTCCCACGAACGCAAAAGCAAATGCACGGGCTATGATCGACGCCGCACATCGCAGGTCGATAAGTCAAATTGATGAGGGAATGGGAAATTCGCACGCTCGCGCGTGCCGGCCGCAGCGTCGCCGCCATGCCGATCTCAATGGGAAACTTTCAATCTTCGGGATCGAAGCCGCGTGCTTCGGCCAGCAGGCCTTGCTCCAACAACGCGCCAACCGCTCCGACGTACGCTGCGGCGGACGAGGGATTGCGGTCGAATCCGCCGATGTCGGGCCCGCGAATACCGGCATTTTTCAACAACTGGGCAATCGCAACCAAGCGTGGCATGAATCGACCGATCGATTCGCCGCCATGCGCATCGTCATGAGCTTTCAGCACTTCCCAATTGATGCTCTTGGTGTAGGCAAGCGCGTCCTGGCTCGCCGGCAGCCATTCATGTTCGTTCGCCGCCCTGCCCTGTTCGGCAATCAGATACCGGAACACGTCGTCGCGAAACTCCACGCACTGTCTGCCGAGTTCCCCGATGTCCTGTGCTTTCACGCCTCGCAACGACCACGCGATGCGAAGGGTGATGTACAGATGGGTGGAAGCGATCGCAAAAGCAAGACCGAGC
The DNA here is from genome assembly GCA_963843295.1 of uncultured Gammaproteobacteria bacterium. GTDB lineage: Bacteria > Pseudomonadota > Gammaproteobacteria > Steroidobacterales > Steroidobacteraceae > Bog-1198. The sequence goes on from CAWJJP010000001.1 coordinate 446,931, forward strand.
AAGCTGTCCGCCCAGAATGGCAGGCCATCCTGCATTCGAACGAGCACGCCCCAAAGGACGCCGAGCAAAACGGTCGCAAGACCCTTTATCCAGCCGTCGATTCCGACCGCTCCGGCGCATTGACGAAATCGATCGCCCAGCGGCACGGCCGTATTGAGTTTGTCAGCCTTTTCCAATGTGCCCATAAGCCATCGCCCGGGGGGGCGCAGACCCTCGTCGCAACCCCCTCGCACCCCATGGAAACCTAAGGCGTATACGGGCAACCACACCCCGCTTACGCGACGTTCAGCGACGCAACTGTACCTTAAAGTGTGGGAAACCGACTACTAGGGCACCTCGATGGGTGTGCCCGACTCTTCGTGTGCTCGCTCCAAGCGTGCGAGATAGCCCGCAAACAGGTTGCTGCTGCACTGCCTCAGAACATCCCGCAGCGCGGCTTCGCTCACGTCGAGCGGCAGCCTCAAGAACCGGATTACATTGAAGCGGAATTGCCGGAATGCGAACACGTCGTACATTTGCACCCGATCAGGCATGAGGCGAAGGCTCCGTATGTCCCGATGACCCGCTAAATCATGCCGATATCGTCCGGTCGCGGCTGTCGCCGGCCCACCACGCCGCCTTGTAGGGCTGCGCTCACACTCGGTCGCCGAATGGCCGGACAGACCGCGCCGGGCAGCGACCCTAAGCTTATTCCCGACGGACAGTGGCGTGACGGCATGCACAATTCTGCAAGCCCGCATTGCGCAGGGCGGCAAGGTGCACGTATATATTGTCAAGTCCGCAGGGACACGGATGAGGCGGCCAAAATGCACGACTGGATGAGCGGCATCTCGCATCTGGAAGCTCTGGCCAAAGAGCGTCTTCGCAGACATCAATGCGCAGAGTTCGAGCGCGTAAAGCTGTTGCACCAACTCGCTCGCTACGGCGTCTGTACCTGCCATTGCCACTTCGGCAGCAACGTTTTCCACAGTGCCGACGCCCCCTGCTGCGGTAATGCCCAAACGGCAAAGACTGTATAATAGGGTGCGATTGCGGGCTTGCACGAACAGGCGCGCTTAAGTTTCGGAACCCATACTTCCCGCTCGGGATGCAGTCATGCGAACTCTCAGCAGGACGCGCCTCGCCGCTATACGTAGGCGGGAGGAAGCGCGCTTTCTCGCCCGTACGCCAAAATCAGAGGCCATGCGGGTGCGTGCCGCCGAGCACATGCCCAACGCCGTGCCGATGGCCTGGATGGCAGGGTTGTACCGCACGCCGACGATCTACTGCGAATCGGGCGCCGGTGCAATATTTCGCGACATTGACGGCAACGAGTATCTCGATTTCAACGTCGCCGATTTGAGCATGAGCGCCGGGTTCGGCCCGCCGCCGATTGTGGCAGCGGTGAGTGCACAGATCGGTCGTGGGGCGCACTTTCTCTTGCCGACCCCGGATGCCGTTGCCGTCGCAGAACGGCTTGCCGAGTTGGTGGGATTGCCGTTCTGGCAGGCGACGCTGTCGGCGACCGGCGCGAACACGGAGGTCTTGCGTATTGCTCGCATCGCCACCGGCCGGGAGCGCATCGTCGTGTTTGGCGGTCACTATCACGGCCACCTTGAGGAGACGTTGGTAAAGACCGTGGATGGTGTCGTCGGCGCGGAAGTGGCGGGGTTGGCGAAGCATGCGGGCGCGGCGACTCGCATCCTGCCCTTCAACGATTTGGGGGCGCTCGAGCAGGAGCTTCGCTCCGGGGAGGTGGCACTTGTCCTAACGGAGCCCGCCCTCTCGAATTGCAACGTGGTATTGCCGGACGAGGGGTTCCTCGCCGGCGCACGTGAACTCACCGCGAAGTACGGGACGCTGTTGTGTCTCGACGAGGCTCACACCTTCCAATTCGCCTATGGCGGCCTTACCCGGGCGTGGAGGCTCGAGGCGGACTTCGTCGTACTGGGCAAGGGACTCGGCACGGGTATCCCATTCGGGCTTTATGGAATGAGCGCTCCGCTCGGAGAATTGTGCGCCCGAGGTCTCGACGTCGACGTCGGCCCGCGCGGCATCGGCACGGGAGGCACTCTTTATGCGAGCGCCATCGCCCTTGCCGCAGCGCGCGCCGCATTGACGCACCTGCTGCGTACCGAGGACTATGCGCGTATCACGGCCCTCGGGCTTCGGCTGGCGGATGGACTCGAGCGGCTGTTCGCGCAGTACGATCTGCCCTGGCGGGCTTTTAGGCTCGGTCCGCGATCCGGCTACTGCCTGCAGCCCACCCTGCCCCGCAACGGCGAGGAAGCGGCGCGGTCGATCGACGTCGACTTCATCGATACACGTCGCGTCTATTTTGCCAACCGGGGCGTTTGGGATGCGGTTGCTTCCGCAGGTCCCCAGGTTTCGCTCGCTCACACGCAGGTCGACGTCGACCGCTATCTCGAGGTTGCGGGTGAATTCCTCGCCGAGATCATCGCGGACGGCAACGGATCCTGAGGATTGCAGATTGACCCAATTTGTTGTCAACTCCCATCCATTCAATTCGCGTTACAAGAAGGGAGAATCCATGAAGAACCCACGCGCTTTGTATTTGCTTGCCTTGCTGTCTCTCGGCGCTGCATGGTCGCACGCCCAGACGACCGGCGGCGGGACCGAGAAAGCGGTTGCCGCGCTGGAAAACCAGTGGCTCCAGTCGCAAAAGACGAATAATCCAGACCTGGTTGCACCGCTGCTGGCCGACAAGTTCGTCTCGACAGGGTCTGATGGGAAAATTGTCAGTAAGGCCGGGATGTTGGCCGATGCGAAAACGGTCAAGTGGAGCAGTGCCGACTACGAGAATGTCCAGGTGATCGTATTCGGTGATACGGCCATCGCGACGGGTGAGTTTAAAGGTAAAGGCACCGATCAGTCGGGAAAGCCGCTCGATGAGCACTCACGCTGGACCGATACGTGGGTGAAGATGCCGACCGGAAAATGGCAGTGTGTCGCGTCTCAAGACACACCTATAAAGATGTAAGGGTCATGATTGACGGTCGCGCGAACGCCGGACAATACTCACCGCACGAGTGGCTCGATCGAAAGGGGATCTAATTTGGCCAAGTTCGACATGGAGCAGGCGCTGGCGGTCGTCGAGGTGCAACAGTTGATCAACGACTGGGCGCATGACCTGGACGTGAACAACGGCCTGCACGTCCCTGGCCTGGTTACCGAGGATTGTGTCTACGCGGTCGGAGGAGCTCACCGTCAGGGCCGTGCCGCGGTCGAGAAGTTCTATCAGGAACGCCTGGAACGTTTGTCTGCGCGGCCGGAAGGCGTACCGACCCAGCGACACACGCTTTCCAATCTACGTGTCAGCTTCCGCAGTGCCGGCGAGGTGTCGATCACTTTCAGTCTGGTTTACTTCACCACGGCGGGTATGGCGTCGGGGCTCAATCACGCCGACCCGGCGGCGGTCGCGGATGTTCGCATGGACTGCCGGCGGGACGGCGACGGGCATTGGCGAATCGCCATGTTCGACAGCAACCAGACCTTCCGCCGGGTGCCGCCCTGATTCAAAATGTCCGGTTGAACCACGAGGCGACGGTCTGCGTGTACCCCAGGACTCGCCGCCCGAAGTTTATGCCGATCGCATCTGACGGCATCGCTATCGCAGATGCCCATATCTGCACGCATCCGATGATCAGCGTGACGATCAAGGCGTAAAGCGCCAGGCGCCAATTCTGACGCGCCTCACGGGCGGACAGCTTCAGCTGAAAGTCCGCCAGAGTCTTTTCGAATCGTCTTCGATCATCCTCGAGCGCGGTTGCCTTTTCCTCCACCAGATGCCCGGGTGGATCGACGCCGGGCTCGTAGACGAAAAATTTCGGGCATTGCCGGGCGCGATTTATCACCTCCTGGGCAGGATCAACGGCGGAAACGCGTTTCGCCTCCCGCATGGCGATGATCTCGCCGGGCAGATTTGCAGCTTGGCGATAGCAGCTTATTTCCCCCTTGTTCACGGACTTTGTTTCGCCCGGAACGAAATCAAAGGACTCACTGGCGTTCTTTCGAAATACCGTGTCCGCCTCGTAATACCCCTCGTGCGCGCGCCATCCTCCATTTTGCATTCGTGCGCGCCTGGACAGATACCCGCAATCGACACAGCGTACGGAATCCACTGATGTGTTCTCCACTCTAAGGATATTCGACCGACAGCTAATCTATCATCGGGCGGCCTGGCATCGGGCGGCCTGGGACTTGAACCGGACCTTGGACGTCACTTCACCCGAGCATCCGCAAGATATGACAGTCTTTGGTTCACAACTTCGCGCAGATGGTCTAAATTACCAGCGGGATTCGCGATTGAACATCATGGTTCACAAAATACATCGGCCTCACTTGAGAACGGCGCGGGACGCGCGGGCGGTCCGCACCCGCGAGGCGTTGCGGCAGGCGCTGTTGAGGCTTCTCGACTTGAAGCCCCTCGAGCAGATCACGATTCGCGATATCTGCGACGTGGCGGATGTGGGTTACACCACGTTCTTCCGCCATCATCCAACGAAGGACTCGCTGCTCAATGATTTGGCCGCGGAAGAGATCGGGCGGCTCGTCGGATTGGCGCTACATGTGGCGGACGATACCTCCGATACGCGTGCGGCCTCGATTGCGCTCTGCACCTACGTGGATGAGCACCGCAAATTGTGGTCCACCCTGTTGACCGGCGGCGCCGCAGCTGCCATGCGAGATGAATTCATGCGGCTTTCCCGGCAAATCGCGGCGACCCGGGCCCAGCCCGGCACATGGCCTCCACCCGATATCGCCATCATTCTCACGGTGAGTTCCACGATTGAACTGCTGTCGTGGTGGCTGCGGGACAAGAAACCTTTGACGATCGAGCAAGTGGCGGAGATTCATGAACGAGTCATCATCACACCGGCGGTCGGGCCCGGACAAATCACCGCCGGCCGGGCCGCTCGGCTTACGAAAACACGTTAGCGGCCGAGATCACACCTGCTTCACCGGCAGTCGCACCACGAGCCCGTCGAGGTCCTCGGTAACCATGATCTGACAGGAAAGGCGGCTGTTTGGCTGAAGGTCGCACACCGCATCGAGAAGCGCCTCTTCAAGGTCGCTTTTCTTGTCCAACCTGTCGAACCAGACGTCGTCGACGTACACATGGCAGGTTGCGCAGGAGCAGGACCCACCGCATTCCGCAATGATTCCTCGCACGTTGTTCTTGACGGCGCCTTCCATGACGGAGAGTCCGGGCGTCACATCGAGCACGTGCTCCTTGCCGTTGAATTCGAGGTAGGTAATCTTGGCCATCAATGTCTCATCCGACTACCGGCCCGAATCCTCGACATGACCGCGCGATCAAATGCGCCTGCCGGCAAGGGCCGCTTTGCCGAACATGCCGAGCTTCACGGTTCCCGTCATCTTATCGCCCTCGACATTGGCCTCGAAACTGAGTTTGATGGAGACCGGCTTTGTGAGGCTCAAAGTCCAGCTGAGCTTGTTCCCGGAGCTCTTGCCGGTGATGTCTTGAGCCGCCAATTCGCTCGACGAAATGGTGCCGGTGAAACCATCGCCATTCCTGACGATTTGGGCGTTCATCACCTGCGGACCCATGGGTGTCGATAACGTGAGCTCCCAAGTCTCGGCACCGGGCATTGCATTCGCGACGGATTGTTTCGTCGCGTCCGGAGCCGCTTCGCGTCGGGCCGCTTTACCACCCTCGCTTCCGGTGTATGCGGGCAGGTTGTCCCAGCCGCGTACCGTCGAAGTCGAGGAGAGCTTGGCGTTGTCGAGGTCCACCGTCCAAGTGGGGAATCGCTTCAGCAATTCATCCAGAGCGACGCGCCCCTCCACTCTTGCAAGGGCGGAGCCGAGACAGGAGTGGATGCCGCGTCCAAAGGTGATGTGGGGCGGGCCTTGCCGATGAATGTCGAATCGATCGCCGTCCTGATAGCGTCTCTCATCACGATTTGCGGACGCGACGATCAACAGCATCGCACTGCCTGCGGGGACCGTCTGACCATGAAGCTCGATGTCCCGACGCACGTATCTCGCGACCGCGGGACCGGGGGGCTCGTAGCGTAGGAGTTCCTCGATGGCGTTCGGAATCAGGGCGGGATTTTTGACCAGTTCGGCACGCTGCTCGGGATGCTCGCTCAGTACCTTGCCGGTCCAACCGATGAGCCGTGTGGTCGTTTCATTGCCGGCGCCCGCGAGGATGTTGACGAAGATGAGAATTTCCTCGCGAGCGAGTTTACGCTTCGTCCCGGTTTCATCCTGAAACTCGGCCTGCAGGAGCTCCGTCATGAGGTCGTCGGAAGGATGTGTTGCGCGCCAATCGATGTATTCTTCGAAACCCGCACCCTTGTAGCTGGCGTTCGACACTTCCAACGGCTTGCCGGCCTCCGTGCGCAGCGACGTATCGAGCTTATCGCGTATCGCTTGTTGGTCTTCCTCGGGTATGCCGAGCAGCATGCCGATCACGCGCATGGGCATCTCGGCGCCAAAATCCGTGATGAAGTCGAAACGGCCGGCGCCAACCAGCGGATCCAAGCATCGAACACAGTAGTCGCGAATCTTCTGCTCTAAATCGTTCATCCGCCGCGGCGTGAACACACGTGTCAACACACTGCGATGAACGGTGTGGAGGGGAGGATCCTCCCAGATGAACATTCCCGAAGGGATGTCCATGTCTGCCTTGATGTACTCGAGGACGTCGCCGCGGCCCGAGCTGAATGTTTCGCGGTCCGAGAACGCAGCCTCGACGTCGCTGAAGCGACTGACGGCATAGAAATCGTATTGCTTGTTGTAGTAGAGCGGTGCCTCTTCGCGCAGACGCCGGAATACGGGGTAAGGATTCATCCAAAAGTCCGGCCGGTATGGATCCCAGGAGACCGCACCTTCAGAGATCATGGTCGTATAGCCCTCCACTTACTTTCGCCGCGTGTCCGCAGCAGGTCCCAGCCCGCAAGATGTGAACCACTATAGTGCACAAAATTGAAGCTTGTCAACGTCGCTTCCAGGGATGCGCGAGGCGGGTCGAGGCCGGCGGCATGCGCCAGCCATGGGGTCGGTGGGACCGGATGAATTCCGCTCAGTTACTTGGTCAACACCGATTCGCACTCGACGACGGTTGCCATCCGCGTCTTGGTGCGGTCAAACAGCCGCTTCTCATCCTCGACGACTTCATCCGGCATGATGCTCGTGGCCAGATAGTCGACCGTGCCGCGGAATATTCCTTCATCCTCGAACCACAGTTCCGTGATGACGTCGAATTGCAGCTCCTCCGTTGCGCCCGTGTCGGGATTCGGATGAGGAGTGAGAAAGCGCCGCACGTATCGGCTGATCCCCGAGGCGTACTTCTCGCAGAGCGGCGCGTGGTGACTTTCATAGTAGTCTTTGAATGCCTCAAACGTCATTCCCGGCCGCCGCTTCGTGAAGAGCAGGATCTTGTAACTGTTTTTGGCCATGACGGGATTCCGCACCACGGATCAGGCGACCCGCTCCTCGCCCATGATGGTCGTGCGTTTCATCCTGCGACCCGAATTCTCGTCGTACGGAACGACGCGGTGCATGACCCCGCAGTTGTCCCAGATGACGAGGTCACCCTCCTGCCATTCATGGCGGTAAGAGAAGGCGGGCTGGGCCGCCCATTCCTGGAGGCGCACCAGTAACGACCTGCCATGGGGAATCGGCTGACCGACGACGCCGTCGGCGTGCGAGCCGATCACCAGCGATTTGCGGCCCGAGGCGTGCGTCCAGACCAGCGGATGGACCATGACTTCCGACATGCCGCGCCAGCGGACGAGATCCTCCTCGGACATGACCTCGAAGACCGGGCGCATGCTGGCCTCCATCTTGTGAATGACCTTCAATGGGTCAAGCGCCTTCTTTTCCGCCTCGGGCAGGCTTTCGTAAGCCGCGTACGTGCTCGCGAACTCCGTCTGGCCACCGGTGGGCGAGAGCTTGCGGGCACTGAGCAGCGTTGCCTTGGGCAGCGGCTGGTTGATCGTCACGCCATCAATGTGCCAGAAGAAGGTACCCAGCACGTATTCGGGCTGGACATTGATTTTCTTGTCGAGGGTGATCGTGTACACGTCCTCCTCGCCGTCCACACCGCTGCCCGGGGCTTTCTGATTGTAGTTGACCCGCTTGCCGAGCTTATCGGTGAAGGCCAACTGCTCCGAATCGGTGAGGTTCATGCGGGGAAAGACGAGAACACCGCACTGCTCCAGCGCCTCGCGGACGGCGACGATGGTCTCCTCGTCGAGGAGATGTGTCTTGTCGGTATGGACGATGGCGCCGATGTGCGGCTTGATCGGCTCGATGCGAACTGTGCTCATCTTGCGAACTGTGCTCATAAATGAATCCTCGCCAGGTTAACGGAGCATATATTTCGGCGTTGAAAAAACCTTCGTCAGGATGCGCACCCGTCCTCGTGGGCCATCCAGTGCACGAAGCGATGCAGCGGATACATGGCGTCGTGCGGATTGCCGATGGTACTGGGGCCGGCCTCGCCGAGACGGACGATGCGCTGCGCGCCGCCGCTCGCCAAACGATCCCGATAGTCGGCCATGCGATCGAACGGGTAGAATCCCACCGTCTGCGTCGCGACGTTGACGAACCTCACCGCCGCATCGAGCGACGGCACACTGACGACGTTCGCGGTCTTGTTGATGGGGTGAAACTCCACCGGTTCGTCCGAACGGATGACGCAACCGCGCCCGTCCGCCCTGCCCCAGACGCGATAGTCATCGTCCATCATCATCATCGTTTCGATCTGCTCGCGCAGTTCCATGTCGAGTGGACGCGAATCGCCGGATGCGGCGGCGCGTTCGTGGATGCGCTTGTGTAATCTCTCGCAGAAGCGGTCGACCGCGGTGTGGCCGCCCTCGACATAGACGAATCGACTTGCGACGCACGCTTCCTGGTTGAGCACCATGACGTCGGCGCTCGCGAGGTCCGCCGCGACATCCAGCGTTCCCTCAGAAGCGAAGGCCTCCTTGCCCACCATGGAAATCGAGGTTTTCGGATCGAACGAGACGAGCTGAAAGCCAGGTCCGAGATATTTGATGACGTTATTGATCGCATCCCCGCCGCCCCAAGCGACAATCTTGTCGAAATACTGCGGACGATAGAGCACCCGCTCGACGGCATCGTCGCCGCCACGCCAATAGACCGCCGACATCGACTTGACGATCGCGTGATTCGGATCGATATCCGCCATGGTCCGCAGGATGGCAACTGTCGTGAACGGATCGCTCGAGGACATCTTGAAGAGATTGACCGCCTTTACCATCGCGCCCTGCGCGATGGACTTCACGGCAACGCCCGGTGAATTACCCGGCAGGACGTGGACGAGGCGGGGCGCGAAAGCGCGAACGAAACTGCGCCGGCCGGTGTAGTCCTGATGTGGAACCCATTCGTCGAGCGCCTTGGGATTGGGGAAGTTCTGCGCTACCACGGCATTGAGCAGCCGTTTGTCGAGATAGGCCGCCGCACCCTTCACCTGATTCTCGAGTACAGCGCGCGGCAGAATATGAGTAGCGCACATGCGATCGATACAGCCCTGGATGAACGGGTTGTTCGGATCGCTGATCCGTCGGCCGGTCTCGACCAGGAAGTCGATGATCTCGGCCAATGGAACGTTGAGCAGCGGCGGCACTTCGGTGCGGGGGTGCACGATCCGGTTGAGATTGATCTTGGGCGTCGCGAAATTGACACCGAGATCGCGCGAGCGATGAACGGCATCACTGCCCTCGATCAGATCGCCGCGCGCAAAAAACGGAGCGGAAACAACGGCTGCCGCATCGCTCGCCGCACCACTCTTGAGATCAACGGCTGAATTCATGCCACACCTCTCACATAGGCATCCACGGTGCCCGCACAGCCGATCTTGTCGTCACCCTCGAGGTCCGCATAGCGGACGATATTGTCGCGGATCGAGGGTCCCCTGCTACCGCAGACGCACGGGCTGAAGTCGATGGATATTCTGTCCCCTGAGATGACACCACCCCAGCGGCCATCGAGCGACAGGTCGAAGAATGCCGCGCGCCCCTCGTACTCGCCGTCGATGATGGGCAGGAGATTGTCGCCCGCCTTGTCCAGGATCAGCGGCACCACCCACGGCGGCACGTGATAGCGGCCGCCCGTCTGGCAGCGTGGCATGCCGGAATGCAGCTCCTGCATGCTGTAGTTCTGATAGTTGCGCTCCGCATGGATGTTGAACGTCTCATAGACGAACTCGCGGTAGTCGTCCGGGAGCTTCGAGCGTTTGAGGCCGCCGCCGACGTAAATCGAATTCTCCGGATGAAAGTCCTTGCCGCTGTAGCCCATGTCACGCACGGCTTTGGCGACGTTGTAGAGACCCGCCCACAGGCCCGAGATGTGGATACGGCTGCGACGGGCTTCCACCACTGCCCGCGCAGTGATGCCAACCGCCTCATCAACTGCCTTCTGGCGGGCTGCAGAGATTTCCTCGAACGCGGCGATGTCTTCCGGCTTCGCCGTGCCATCCGCTATCGCCTTGCGCAGCACGACCATCTGCGTGAGGGCACCGACCGTGATTGGCGGCACGGGATAGGCGAAACGCTCATAATTCGGGTCCTGCAGGGCCGCCGTGTATGCCTCACCCGTGGCGAGGTTGCGCGGCACGTGCGCGATCGCCGCCATGCCGAAGATGCGCCGGTCCTGCGCGGGCTTGACGCCCGATCCCCAGGAATAAGCCGCCACGGCTTCTTTCTTGCACCAATTCATATCCGTCTGGGAGGCGACAAGCATGGCGGATTTGCCCGTCGTGCCGCTCGAGCAGGATACGAAAAAGCCGTTCTTCGCGAGCTTGTCGATCCAGTCGTCCATCTCATCGGCGTCGGATACTTTATCCACCAGCACGCGATGGGTGGAGACCGTGTCCAGCCATTTCGACATGCGGTCCCAGCGCTTCTGCGCCAGCCAGTTCTCGGGATAGCTCTTATAGGTGGTGTGCGGCAGCAGAAGCTTGACCGCTTCTTCGTGGCTGCGAACTTCGCTGATGCCCGCCTCCCGCGCGCGGTGCCCCACCAGCTTGATCTCGCCCTTGCGCTCCTGGAAGCGCTCGTTCATGGCTCCGATCTGCGCATCGCGGAGTTCCGTAAAGGGAATGTCATAGCGATGGTTCGACTCAACCAAGCGCGTCAGCCGCCCGACAGCCTCACCCATATGTTCTCCTTTACACGCCAGCTTTCTGTATAATGGTACTGTCACGTTCCATTATGCGCGTTTTTCAGTGGAGGGCAAGAAAATTCGCAATCCCGCATTTCTGGCGCTCGTCCGGCCCGGCGTGGGGCGGCCGACGCGCGCGCAGCAGGAGCAACGTCATGAGGAACTCCTGAACGTCGCCCTCGATATATTCTTGGAAAGAGGCTTCGAGCGGACCACGATGGAGGAGATCGCCACCCATGTTGGCATGTCGAAGCGCACGGTTTATGCCCGCTACGAGGACAAAGGCGCTCTATTCAAAGCCGCCGTGATGCGAGCGGTGAAGGACTATACCGTGCCGCGGGACGCGCTCGAGGCGGTCGCGACGGATGATCTGGAAGAAACGCTGGCAGCGATCGCGCGCCTGCGAATCGCGAATCTGGCGCGTCCCGTCGCGACCAAGCTGCAACGCGTTCTCAGCGCTCAGTCTTACCGCTTCCCGGAGCTCTTCAACGCCACGTTCGCAGAGGGTGCCGGACCGACCATCGGCTTCCTCAGCGATCTGTTCGCGCGCTACAGCGCGCGGGGCGAAATCAAGGTGACCGAACCGCAGCGCGCAGCGAGCGCCTTTCTGAGCCTTGCGGTGGGAGGCCCGGCACGCATCATCGTCTCCGGAAATAAGCTGGACGATGCGGAGATCGAGAAGCACGTCCGCTTCACCGTGGGTCTTTTTCTGGTTGGCGTTCGCTGCCGGTAGAATTCCATGCGTGAAAATTCCCCGAGTCAAACGCGCTCAAGCAATCGATTCCTCGCCGCGCAGCGTGCTTCGGTCCATCAGCCGATCACTGTCGAGATCATAGGGGGCGGCCTTGTGCATGGTGCCGGTGTTGTCGAACAGCAGGAAGTCACCAACGCTCCATTTGTGGCGATAAACATATTGCGGCTGCGTCGCGAATTCCTGCAGGCGGCACAGCAGCGCCCGACCCTCCTCGAAGTCCATGCCCTCGATGTAATAGGCGGTCGCGCCGATCAGCATCGACTTATGCCCTGAACGGTGATGCCAGACCAGCGGGTGGAACCTCGATGTATGTGTTTGCCAGCGTCGAAGTTGCGCATAGGTCGGATCGGGGTTGACCATGCGCTGCGTACTTTCGAGGCAATGACGCGCGCGAAGATTGGCGATCAGTTTCTTGTCTTCGTCCGGCAGGTCGACATAGGCGGCATAGGTATTGGCGATCATGGTATCCCCCGTGCCTTCCTCGGACAGAATTCGCGCGTTGAGCATGGTTGCCTTCGCCGGGACGTCGTCATTGGCACCGTCGATGTGCCAGTAGAAGGCGCCGCGGATGTAATCGGCGACGGGGTTGATCTCGGGGTCCATCGAAATCTTCTGCACTTCCTTGCCGCCCACGAGGAAAATCTCACCAATGGAACCGGCGAAGGCCAGCTGCTCTTCTATGGTCAGATGCATCTGCGGAAAGACCAGCGCGCTGCGCTCCGGGAGCAGCCGGTTGATCTCCTCCGCATAGGTGCCCTTGACCATGTCTTCCTTGGTTGTCCGGATGATGGATCCGACGCGGGGGGATGCATGCTGGACTTCGAACATGTGCTTTACTCTCTACTTGGCTGAGATGCGAAGCGCCAATCTGCCCCATTGTCACACCCACTTCAAGGAGGAGCGAAGATGAGCGGTCTGCAAGATCTGCCCGAAAGGGTGATCAAATTCGTCGAGTCAGGAGTGGTAGCGGAGTTCTCGACGGTGAGCGCGGCGGGCATGCCGATCGACACGCCAACCTACTATTTCCCGAGCGACGATCTCGCGACCATCGATGTGGCGACGGGCGTCCCCAATCCGGCCAAGGCGGAGCGGGCTCGGCGCAACCCCAAGGTCGGCCTTCTCATGGACGGCGCGGCCGAGGAGCCGGTGGTGGTCGTTCGCGCGCGCGCCGCCGTGCGCGACGCCGACCTTCAGGCCAACTGCGTGCGCTATATTGCCGAGACCGGTTTCAAAGGCATCAGCCACGGCGTCACCTGGGAACAGGCGCGCCAGGCCGTCACGTACTGGTCGCGAATCATCATCGAGAACAAGCCCGAGCGGGTCTATTGGTGGGACAGCCAGGCGGCGATGGATCATCCGCCGCAGGTGTGGAGCGCAGCGGCGGACAGCGTCTATCCCACTTCCGATCCCAAACCGTCCGGTGAGATGAAGCCCTCCGCCTGGCCCGTGCGGCCTTGGCAGGAAGTCGCTCGCGATGCGGTGGCCAAGGGAGCGGCAGCGCACCTCACGGTGCTTGACGATGAAGGCTATCCGATGCCGATGCGGGCGAAGTCGTTCGAACTCGTGGAGCAAGGGTTCCGAGTGGTGATTGCGCGCGGCGTTCCCTGGCGCATTGCCGGCAAGGCGAGTCTCACCTTCGCCGGCTTTCAGACCTTCGTGGGTGAGGTTGTGCCGGCGATCGGTGCGAGTCTATTCAGGGCCGAGCGCGCGCTTCCCGAACATCCCTCGACTCGCGACACGAAGCAAGTGCTTCAGCCGAGCGAGGACACTCGCAGGAAAGCCTGGGCGCGACTGGAATACGAGACTCAACGGCGAGGCCAGCCAATTCCCACTCCTCCCGTTGAGCTGCCGGCACCGACGCGTTTGGCCAAGCTTCGCCAGGCGCGTGTTGCCAGCGACAAACCGATCACGGGTATCACCGCGGAACACGGCAACCGGACGACATAGCGCCCTGGCGCATAAATCCGTAGACCGCAGAGGATGGACAAGATGCTTCTTGAACGCAGCGAATTACTGATCAAAGAGGGCCAGGAAGAGGCGTTTTGGGCTGCGATGCAGGCCGAAGGCATCGGGATCCTGGCGTCCGTGCCCGGTGTCATTTCCGTGAACGTCGGGAGGGGCGTCGAAAATCCGGGCAAATTCATGCTGCTGGTCGAGTGGGAAAACATGGAAGCACACGTCGCGTACCAGAAGACCCCCGCGTGCGGCGATATCCGCCGCTTGATCGGCCGTTTCTCGAAGGGAGGCAGCATGGAGCATTTCCGGATGGCCGGCGCTCATGACGCCGCAGCGTCACGTACTGTCCCTGCCTTGCGCGGGCAGGGTGCCCCGCTCGGCGGCGCGTGACGCTGCGCCATCTCGTTCCCGTACACGGACGGAGGCAGCCTCTCCGCGGTCAGCATATTTCGCGCCGCATTGACGTCGCGATCATGGGTGACACCGCACCCAGAACATATCCATGACCTTACACGTAACCCATTTGCAAGCAATTGAAGCGCGCAGAGATGATGAAGTTCTTCACCAAATGCCGCCATGTCTGATCAGGATGGAAGCCTGCGGCAGCGCTCATTATTGGGCGAACCAACTCTCGGCGCTGGGCATACCGTTAGATTGATGGCACCGCAATTCGTAGAACCGTACGTGAAGACCATGGCGCCGCGGATGCGGTAACAAACGCTCACGAAATCGTTCCGCGCGCAATGTACAAATCTGAGCAGACGCGTCAATTATTCGGCTTGACCGCCGGATTGACCGGGCGTCTCATATAAGCAATACGGCAACTGGCGAAGGCCCGAACCGCCCGGAGTCGCGCGGCGCCGTTGATCACTTCAATGCTGCCGAACGCCTGAGTGATGCGCCACTGGTGCAAATTCCCGCTATCAGCCCCTGCCGCAACGTGATGACGCGCGCGCCTGCCCGGGCTCGAAAGCACGAAAGACGGTCCACAGACGCTCAGAGGAATCCTTAAGCATCAGCTTAATTGAAGGCACTCTACCGCGCGGCCGATCCTCGCGTGCGCCGTTGCAGCCCAGCAATCGAGATGGCGCGTTTTAATTCTTTTCGGCCATTTACCGCAATTTTCGTGTGCCCAGGAGCGCCTGCAGGAGGTGCTCGGCGGCGCCGGCTTGTCTCCGCGTCCCTCACATGATAGAAGAGACTGTCTTATGCACCTGCCTAATCTGCGGCGTGCCTGGATTCCGCGCCCGCGACCCGCGTCGCGCCCGACATTGACGGAGGCAACGACCATGAATGCGGTAACGAACCTCGACTCCCAAGTGGACCGGCTCGTCAGTCTGGTCGATGCGGAAAACCCGTTCGGCATGCCCTTCTCCGAGGTGCTTCCCCGGCAGCTCGAAGCGATCAATGAGCGGTTCAAGGACCGCGTCCAGAAAATCAAGCTGTTGCAAAACAGAGCGGAGGTCGGCGGAATCACCGAGATCCGCCGCATGGCCGACGTGGTGCCGCTGCTGTTCGCACACACCGCCTACAAGAGCTATCCCGAGAACTGGCTTGTCGAGCAGAAGTGGGACCGGCTCGGCCGGTGGCTGGACACGGTCTCGACCAATCGCGTTGCGCCGATGGACACGCACGGGATCGAAGGCCTCGACAACTGGCTGCTGCGGCTCGAGGATCAGCATCACTACGTCTCCTGTTCGAGCGGCACGACCGGCAAGTGCGCGATGATGAACGCGACGGTCGCGGACCTTCGATTCGCCGGCCACAGCCTGCTGCAGGGAATCATCTGGGTGGGACTCGCACCGAACCACGACCGGCGCATGATCAGCCTCGGGCAGGTGGCCGCGACTCCCCGCAACCGCGCTACCGGCAAACCGATGTATGAGGCATTTACCGCGCCCGGTGTTGAGCCCTTCGCACCGAAGGTGCCACCCATCACGATTGGCGGAATCACGGAGATGGTGAATCTGCGCAAGAAAATCGCCGACGGCACGGCCAAGCCGACCGAGATCACGTATTTCGAGGCACAGGCGGCAGCGCGCGAGAAGGCGATCGAGTCGGCCGTCGAGCAGGCCGCCGATGCACTGATCGAGAGCCGCCACATGACGCTGCATATCTCGGGCCTCTTTGGGCCGTTGTACAAGGTTGCCGAACGCGTGCGGGCCAAGGGCTACGGTGGCAAAGACTTCAGCCCGAAAAACAGTGCGTTCATCAGCGGTGGTCTGAAGCGCGTGCAGTTGCCGCCCAACTATCGCGAATTCATCTACCGAGACTCTCAACCTTTCGCCGCAACGCATCTGCTACGCCTATGGCATGCAGGAGCTCAACACCACCGCCATCCGCTGCAAGGCCGGCCGGTACCACATGGCGCCGTGGGTCATGCTTCTGTTGCTGGACGAATCCGGCGAAAATCTGATCGAGCCGGCCACGAGCGGCGAAGTCGAGGGTCGCGCCGCCTTCTTCGATCTGTCGCTCGACGGCCGCTGGGGCGGAGTGATTTCCGGCGACAAGATCCGCGCCACCTGGGCACCGTGCGCCTGCGGTAACGCAAGCCCCTCGGTGTACGAAGACATCCAGCGCTACGCGGACATGGCGAGCGGTGACAAGATCGCCTGCGCGGGGACGATCGATGCCTACGTGCGAGGCGTGATCTGAGATAGTCCTTGACCCGCTCGAGAGGCCTCCCATGAACCAGGTCATTGAAGTGCGTCTGCCGAGTCCCGCGCCGTCGACCTCGTCGGCGTCCGCCCCCTTCTTCGTCCGCGGCAAGCTGGTGGAAGGCACCGCCGTGCGTCATAAGTCGCGTGACCTCGGCGTCGACTTCGCCACCCCGGCGCTCGACCTCGACGCGCTGATCGCGCCGCGCACCGAGCCGGGCCCGCTGTTCGACGTCAAACTGTCGGAGATCCTCGACTTCCTGGCCGAGACCGGCGAGCGCATGAGGCGCGACGAGAACGGTTACTTTGAAGCGTGCGTCGACCGGATCTCGGTGACGAACGTCCTGCCGCGGATCGTGATCGAGCAGAACGTTCGCATGGCTGCGGAGTATCTGAACAAGGCCAGGCTCCTGGAATACGCCGAGCAGAACCTTGGCGACGCGAGGCTGCTCGATGAATGGCTGCCGCGCGTGGACAGCACGGGGCGCCGCAGCTTTACGCGCGCTTTCCCGCCACGGCTGATCCACGTTCTGCCCGGCAATTCGCCCGTGGTGTCGGTCCAGTCGATCGCCATCGGCGCGATGGTGAAGGCGGTCAACTTGTTCAAGATGGGATCGAGCGACCCGTTCATGGCGGTGGCGATCCTGCGCACCATGCTCGAGGTCGATCCGAACCATCCTGTGCCGCGCTCCATGTCGGCGGTCTACTGGCGCGGCGGCGACCAGTCGGTGGAACGCGCGATCTATCGTCCGCAGTACTTCGACAAGATCGTGGCCTGGGGCGGCGGCGACGCCATCAACAACGTCATCCAGTATCTGATGCCGGGCCTGCAGCTCGTCTCATTCGATCCGAAGACCTCGATCTCCATGATCGGCGTTGAAGCCTTCGAGTCCGACGAGATCCTGGACGAAGTGGCCACGCGCGCCGCCCACGACGTGGGCATGCTCAATCAGGAGGCCTGCGTCTGCAGCCGCGTGCTGTTCGTCGAGGGCGACCGCAAGCAGGTCGAGCGCTTCTGCGAGCGGCTGCAGCGGAAGCTCGTCGAGCGCAACGCCATCTCCGGCAAGGCGCCGGCGCTGCCGCGAGACATCGCCGAGGAGGTCGAGACACTCAGGATGATGGACGACGAGTACGGAGTTTGGGGCGTGGCCGACGGTAGCGGGCTGGTGGTCTTGTCCGCGGAGCCGGTGGATTTCCATCCCATCAATAAGACTGCCAACGTCGTGCCGGTGCAAGTCGCTCGAGAGCGCACTCAAATACGTCAACGTCGCCACGCAGACGGTGGGCGTCTACCCTCCCGCGCGCATGCCCGAGTTGCGCGATGGGCTGGCGAGTGGCGGTGCTCAGCGCATCGTCCGGCTGGGCGACGCCGGCGGCCAATCCATCGGCGCACCGCACGACGCCATGTACATCATGCACCGCTTTGTCCACTGGATCGTGCACGAAGACGGCTTCGTTGCGAATGATTGAGCTGAGCCAGTGGCACTGGAGGCAGGTTCTCGACCAAGGGGTGGCGCATCGTCAGAGGCGGGTGCCAGCACCCGCGAAGCCATTCTTGCCGCCGCCGAGACCATCATGGTTGAGGAAGGCTATGCCGCGGTAACCTCGCGGCGCGTGGCGGAAAAGGCGGGCCTGAAGTCCCAGCTCGTGCACTATTACTTCGGAACCATGGACGACCTGTTCGTCGCCGTGTATGAGCGGTCCGAGAAGGAATTCCTTCGACGCCACTTGCAGGCGGTGAGTTCGGACAATCCGCTGCGCGCTCTGTGGGATCTTAGCGTGCACCCGAAAAGGACGCGCCTGGCGCAGGAATTCATCGCGCTGTCCAACCGCCGGGAATCGATGCGCAAGATCACGGCGCGCGTGCTGGAGCAGACGCATTCCATCAACGCCGCGTTCATCTCCAGGTACCTGCAAGAGGCCGAGCGTCGACCTCGATGAGTATCCGCCCATAGTCATCTCTTACATCATCAACGGGCTGTCCCGATCGCTGATCAACGAGCAATCCATGGGCGTTTCGCTGGGTCATGCCGAAGTCCTCGCCTTTGCAGAGCGGTGGCTGAGCAGGCTGGAAGCGAAGCATCGCGCCGGTCCGCGCAGCGAGACTCGACGCGCGGTCGCTGGCGAGTCATGACCTCGGCAGAGGACCCGCGAAATCCCGCCAACTGGATGCTCAAAGGCACCGTACTGTTCGCGAGCGTTCCCGTCGCGCTGGCCTACTCGGTTGTCTCTCCGATTCTGGCGAAGATGTCCGATGAACTCGCGCATGGCGCAAAGGGCGCCTATCTCGTCAAGATGATTCTCGGGATTATCGGTGTGGCCATGGTGCCGGGCGCGCCGATCGCAGGGCTCTTGGCGGATAAACTCGGCCGGCGGCCGGTGCTCGTCGGGGCTGCTCTCCTCTTCGCCGTGGCAGGTGCCGCGCCCTTCGTTCTCGACAGCCTGCCCGCCATTCTCGTCACACGCTTCTTCGTGGGTATCGCGGGTGTTGCGTTTGCCACTGTCGGCGTCACCATGGTGGGCGACTATTTCGACGATACCGAGCGACCCCGCTGGATGGGCGCGCTGCTGGCCAGTTCCATGGTCGCTGCCGTTGCGGCAGTGCCGCTCGCCGGCCTGATGGGCGATGTCGGATGGCGTTGGCCGTTTCTGCTTTATCTGCTCGGCGCCCCTATCGCGATTTTAGCCTGGCTGGGCACGAGGCAGGAGTCCACCGCCCGCGCGGCGGCGTTCGGAACAACTGCCGCGTCCAACCGGAGCAGCAACGACCGGCGCTTCCCGTTCGAACTCACCGTTCTCGGGCTGCTCGTGGGCATGTTGGTCTACCTACCCCCCATCTATGTCCCTTTTCGCCTGCGCGATCTCGGCGTGCACAATCCATCCTCGATCGGAGTCGGCGTGACACTCAACGTACTCGTCGGAGCCGTCGTATCCAGCCGGTTTGGTTGGGCACGGCAGAGATTTTCATCGCGAGCCTTGTTTTGCTTCAGCCTCACCGCATTGGCCGCAGGCATTGCCACCCTGGCTTTCGCACCGGGTTATCCGTTGGCCTTTGGGGGCTTATTTATCATGGGGCTCGGCAGCGCATGGTTGTATCCGAATTTGCTGACCTTGACCGTTGCCTCCGTTGATGAGAGGCACCGCAGTCGCACGGTAGGATGGGTACGAGGTGCGCTCGCCCTCGCCCCCGCACTGGGCGTTACGGCTCTCGAACCCCTCGTCATTCGGCTGGGCGTGGACAGCGTTCTTCTGCTGATCGCAGGGGTTGCCTGCTTGATGCTCGTCGCCATCGCGAGCAGGGTATTTACGCTCGTCAAACGATCTTCACCAATTCAACGCGCAGACGGGTGAGGCGGGTTGATTTGATGCGCCAGCCGGCTGCACCTCGAACATAGGTCTCATGGTAGTGACCGAAGCCGTGCAGATACGTGTGCCCCGAGGCGAGGGGTTGCTCCTTCGATCGGTAAAGCCTGTCCTCCATTGCCCAGATGCCGCTGGCGGTATCGGCCGAATGAATTTGTATGATGGGCATGTGACCGTGATGAACCGATACCTGATCGCCGGTGCTGGCTGAAACCCAGGCGATGATGGTGTCTATGCCGACATAGGCCTGCTCCCGCGATTCGGGAACGTGCAGACTGGCATCGGGTGCAAACACTTCCGCTTTCCAGGTTGCCCAGTCTTTATGATCGAGACAATAGAAATATTTTGATTTCAATTGCTTGATCTCTTCGATCGCCACTAATCGCTCAACCTCTGTCATATGACTCCCCCGATCTTAGGTTCGAAGCAGTGTCCCAGGATGTGAGTAGTATACTCACCTCATGAAATTCGAGTGGCTGCCGGTCACGCGTTTTGAGCAGAACTGCTCGATCTTATGGTGCGAGTCCACTTTGATGGCCGCCATCATCGATCCCGGCGGCGATTTGGATCAGCTGCAGAACTTTTTAGAGTTGCAGGAGCTGAAATTGGAGGTCGTCCTCGTGACGCATGGTCACATGGACCATGCAGGCGGCGCCGCGGAATTTGCCGCGACCAACCGAGCCCGCATCGAAGGACCTCATCGGGGCGACGAACATCTCATACGAGGCCTTCCCGAACAGGGCAAACGCTTCGGCCTTCGCGCTCAATCGTTCTCACCGGATCGCTGGCTGGAGCACGGAGATACCATCACGTTTGGGTCGGAACGGATCGCCGTACTGCACTGTCCGGGTCATACCAACGGGCATGTCGCGTACTTTCATGAACAATCCAAGTGGGCGTTCGTGGGCGACATCTTGTTTCGTCATGCCATTGGAGCGTGGGAACATAGCGACGGTAATTTGCCGCAACTCGTGGACTCGATTCGCTCGAAGCTGTTTGCACTCGGTGACGAAGTACACTTTTTGCCGGGGCACGGTCAGCCTTCGACATTTGGTGAGGAAAGGCGCAGCAATCCTTTTGTGAGCGACTCGGCTATCACGGCGTGGAAAAGCCGCTTTGGCGCCGCAGGCAAGTAGTGACCGGCACAGAGCGCCCCGGGCCGCGCGCACGAGCTGGTCGCGCTGGCTGCTCGCGATGCCGGCACTTCTACTGGTTCATTTGGCGGTGGCTACCGAGGCGAAGCACGTGCTGGTCGTCTATACCACCAGCCGATTATCGGGGTCCAACATCGCGTTCGAATCGGGGTTGCATCAAGTGTTCGACGCGACCCCCGGGCAGTCCGTGCAAATTTTCTCGGAATTTCTGGACGAACCGCGGTTCA
Organism: uncultured Gammaproteobacteria bacterium; assembly: GCA_963843295.1. Classification (GTDB taxonomy): domain Bacteria; phylum Pseudomonadota; class Gammaproteobacteria; order Steroidobacterales; family Steroidobacteraceae; genus Bog-1198. The sequence continues at coordinate 468,199 of CAWJJP010000001.1, forward strand.
GCGGCGAGCGGTACGAGCTTACCGTTACCACCTACCTGCATGACAAGTATGCGGATCAGTCGCTCGATGCCGTGGTTGTCGGGGGCGATGATGCATTGGAGTTCATACTGCGCCACCGCGAGCGGCTGTTTCCTCGAGTACCCGTCCTGCACGTTGGCGTGACGCCATTGGCACTGCAATCGATGTCACCGCTTCCGCCGGATGTGGTTGGTGTGCCGATGGTGTGGGATTTTGCCGGCACCGTCGAGCAGGCGCTCAAGTGGCATCCCCGCGCAACGCGTTTGGTGATCGTGACGGGTGCATCGAAACAGGATGATTGGGAACCGGTGATCAATCCGCAAATCGCTCCCATTCTGGGAGACGTGCACGCCGAGTATCTGGTCGGTCTGCCCCTTCCCGAGCTGCAGAAGCGCCTGCGAGAGCTCGGAACCGATTCCGTGGTACTCACGATGGGATTCCACCGGGACCGCGATGGACGGCTCTATGTGCTGGGGGACACGCTCGCCCCCATTGTGGACGCGTCGTCCGCACCGGTATATGCCGCTGCGGACCTGGCGCTGGGCAGCGGCGTGGTCGGCGGCCGCATGCTGAGCTACGAGGGAACCGGCAGACAATACGCACAGATCCTGGAGCGCTTGTTCAGTGGTCAGCCTGATTGGCGGCGCATGCCGGCGACCAATCCCTCGGCGCTTCAAGTGGATTGGCGTCAGGTCAAGCGCTGGGGAATCGATCCTGCGCAGATTCCACCCGACGCGATCGTAAGCTTCCGGCCCCCCACGCTCTGGCAAGCCTATCGCAACGCGGTCCTCGGCGCTGTGACCATCATTTTGCTATTGAGCGGGCTCGTCGCTTCACTGTTGTTGGAACGGCGGCGCCGACACTCCGCCGAGCTCGCCGTTCAGAAGCAGCATCTGGCGCTTGCGCATGCATCACGTCTCGCCGTCGCGGGCGAACTCACCGCCGCCATCGCACATGAGATCAATCAACCGCTCGGCGCGGCGCAAACCAACGCCGACACCGCAGAACTGCTCCTGCAGGGCGGAGGCGATCGGCGCGAAGACCTGCTGCGCCTCCTCGGCCGCATCCGAAACGACACCCTGCGCGCGAGCGAAGTCATCAGGCGATTGCGCACGTTGCTTGCACGACAGGAAGCCCGGCGCGAGATGCTCGATCTGAATGCAGTGCTGACCGACGCGGAGGCGTTCCTCCGGCCGGAACTGAAGCGGCGGGACATGGCGCTTGTGCTTCGACCAGCGGCGACACCGGCGCGCATTCTCGCTGACGAGACACAGATCCAGCAGGTCTTGATCAATCTCATCATGAATGCAATGGACGCCTCGGCCGACGCGCCGGCCGACCGGCGCACGATCGTGGTTCAGCTCGAAATCGCCGCCGCCATCTACACGATTTCGGTGCAAGACCAGGGATCGGGCTTCGTGGATGGCGCCTTATCGAAGCTCTTCGATTCGTTCTTCAGCACGAAACGAAACGGCATGGGACTCGGTCTGTCCATCGCGCGTACGATTGTCGAGGCACACGGCGGTACCATCCGGGCCGAAAATTCCCCGGGCGGGGGCGCGATATTTCATGTGCTGCTGCCTGCCAAACCGGAAATTACTCCCCAATAAAAGGTGCCGCCGCTGCCGGTCGAGCCGGTCCGTTGACGGGACTCGGGAGGAGGAATTCGATCTCGCGAAGAATCACATTCATATCAGTTGGCTTGACGAAGATGCGGTCCGCTACAGACTTGACCTTTTCAGCATCCGAACCGGACAGACTCGCCAACATGATGGTAGGAGGTCTGAATCCCAGCCGGGTCATGATCTCGACGACGATTTGGTCGCCTGTAATATCACGGGGCAGATGATAGTCGGCAATAATCAGGTCAGGAACCAGTCCAGCCTCGATCAAATGGATCACTTCATCGCTCGATGTGGCGGAGACGACTTCGTATCCCTGGAGCCCAAGGAATAAAGCCACGGCTCGCGCGCAGCTCTTGTCGTCTTCAATATGAAGCACTACGGAAGGTCCGGTGGAACCTGGCGCTGGGTTCGATTCCGCCAATTGATTCATTGGTAACAGGCCATTTGAGTTCTTCTTGGAGTTACACCGTCATCGTTCGTCGGCCCATTGGCAGCGCCTGCCACCTTCCGGGAGGTTCCTATTTTTACTTGGCCGTTGCCTCCTGCTTCGTTGGTTCCCGGCTGACCGGAGGCATCGGATGGCCCCTTCTGTGTACGGTGAGCGCGGTGACGGTCGAGAGTTTTAGCCCATCAACTCGATCGCGGGCAATACCTACAAAACAGTAACTCGTTACTGTCAGATCAGGACTTCCCCGGGCTACTGGGCGAATAATCAGCGTCGGCAGCGGATACGCTCTATGCGACGCGTCCCATTGGTTGCGCTTGATGGAATGGCGGGCACGCCGCAGTCCAGCGATTTTGACAAGTGAATTGGTCCGGGCGACAAGATTCGAACTTGCGACCCCTTGCACCCCATATAGTTACGTACAATTTTAACATATAGACATACGATTGGTATGCTCTGACACGGGCTGCATCCCCGAAAGCCAACATGGCGACTTGGTCAAGATTAACCAAGGGTGAGACGTGCCGCTGGCGTCCCTTTTTGTGGCGCTCACGTTATCTTGCCGGCGCGAGTATATTCGGGACTGCGCGTTTGGATCGAAAGGAACGGTCGCCGCTGGGGGTTGGAGGCGACTTATTTCACAGAATACGATGCGGCTTCGGCGACTGCCGCGCTACGTCGCGGAGAAACGACTCATGGTTGCGTATTTCATCTCGGATGCCGATATTCACGATCCGGAGGGTTACACCGAGTACACCGCCAAAGTGCCTGCCCTGATCGCCCGATACGGCGGCGAATATCTGGTTCGCGGCGGTGAATTTGAGGTGCTCGAGGGCGGGTGGCACCCGCATCGACTCGTGATTTTCCGCTTCCCCAACAGAGCCGCGGTCCGGGCGATGATCGCCGACCCGGCGTACGTTGCCTTGAAGCAGATACGGCAGCAAACGGCCAACACGTGTCTGGTGGCCGTCGATGGGATTGGGTGAGGACATCATCACGGCCGCGTATCGTCCAGGAGATCGTCATAAGCGATTTTGACCTCGTCCTTGCTGGCAACGTCGTTCTGCCGACTCTTTGCATCGAAGACTGCCATATGTCTGCAAATGCCTCCGTAGATCCGCTCGGGTGGGTGGCGCGCCTGGTCGACCACAATCCTGCCACCCTGTTCTGTATCGAGCACCGCAAGGATGCGCTGACCCCGGGTCTTGACGCCGACACCGCCGTTCAGGTCTCCGGTCCGTATCGCTACGATCCCGCTGAGCCGGGCCGCAACGCCGCAGCTTGGGGCCAGTATGCTCACATGCTCTGATCTGCCGGGCATCGACGAAGCGCGCTTCTGGCGCTGGCTCACGGAACTCGCGCGCTTGACTGAGCCTGAGCGCCCGTGGACTCGGCGTGCCTTCTCAACGCAGCACGCGCAGGGCCGTCAGTGGATCGCAGTGCAGATGCGAGCACTTGGACTGACCGTATCGATCGACGCCTCCGGCAATCTCATTGGACGCCGCGAGGGTAGCGCTCCGGGCGCCGGCACGATCATGATCGGCTCGCACAGCGACACGGTCGTGGGTGGTGGTCGTTTCGACGGCATCGCCGGCGTGATCGCCGGTCTTGAGATCGCGGCCGCGCTTGCTGACCTCGAGGTGCGCCTGCGATGTTCGCTCGAAATCGTGGATTTTCTTGCCGAGGAGCCCAATGAATTTGGCATCTCGTGCGTCGGCAGTCGCGGCATGGCGGGAGCATTGGACACCGATATGTTGGCGCGAACCAACGCCGCCGGAACGAGCCTGCGAGCGGGCCTGCGCGCAGTCGGTGCCGACGCCGATCCCCTGGCCGTTGCACCGCGCCGCGATATTCGCGCGTTTTTCGAATTGCACATTGAACAGGGTCCGGTGCTCGAGACGGGAGCGCGCGATGTAGGCATCGTCACCCACATCGTCGGCATTCGGCGCCTCGCCGTGACCCTCGATGGCCAGGCGGGACATGCCGGCACGACTCCCTTGGAGCTTCGGCAAGATGCGCTGGTAGCAGCCGCCCGCTTTCTGCTCGATCTTCGGCGGCAAATCGAGGAGGCTGGCCGGCAGCCGGCTTTCGTCATCGCCACCGTCGGTGAAATGCACGTGTCGCCCAACGCACCCAACGTAATCCCCGGCGAAGCGCGGCTTACCGTCGACCTGCGCAGCGATGCGGTCACGGCCCTCGATGCCTGGACTGAGCGGATTCGCGAGCTGGCAGAGCGCACCGCCGCCGGGTGCGGGGTGCGTCTTTCCGATTTCCGCGTGCTTTCCTCGAGCTTGCCCACGGCGTGCGCACCCCCGCTCGCAAGCGCCCTGCGCGAATCGGCCGCGAAACTTGATCTTTCCCAGCAAGACATCGTCAGTGGTGCCGGACATGACGCAGCGTTCGTTGCGCGGATCGCGCCCGCCGCGATGCTGTTCGTTCCGAGTCGGGGCGGCTTGAGCCATTGCGCGGAGGAGTGGACGGAACCCCAAGCCCTTGCGAAAGGCATCGCGGTGCTGCTCGGCGCCGTGCAACGGGTTGATGCTGCGAAGGACGTCGCGTACGCAACCGCATAGTGACCGCGTCTTGCTGACTAAAACTTGCCCTTGGAGCAGACATAATGGAATACCTACAAAATCATCCCACGACGAGCGACGTCGCGTCGCTGGTGAACGTGGCGCAATACCCGATCGAGGAACTCGAAACCTCCGCCGGGCGCGCTTTGATTGCACACTGTCGCAATAGTCTCGACGAATCCGGCTCGCTCGTGCTGCCGAACTTCGTCACGCCGGCCGCCACCGCGCTCTTGGCGGCTGAAGCGCGCGGCCTGGATGGGGCGGTACATCAATATCACGTCGATCACACGGTCTATTTCGAGCCACGCGACGAATCCGTTCCGGAGAGCCATCCACGCCGCCGACTCGTGCGAACCGATAAGGGCAGCATTCCCTATGATCTGATTCCATCCTCGGCCCTGCTCCGACGGCTCTATGAATGCGATCCGCTGCTTGCTTTCGTCGCCGCGGTGCTCGACGAGGCGCACCTTTACCGGCACGGCGACCCGATGGCGGCGCTGAATATCAATGTTCATGATCCCGGACAGCAGCTGGGTTGGCACTTCGATCGCACAGACTTCGCCGTGACTTTATCGCTGCAGCAAAGCGAGTCGGGAGGAATGTTCGAGTATGTCCCAAATCTGCGCAGTGCCAACGAGGAAAACTACGATGGAGTTGCCGAAGTGCTCGCCGGTAATTGCGATGCAATCCAGAGCCTGCCGGCAAAACCTGGCACGCTGACCTTGTTTCGCGGACACTATTCTCTTCACCGGGTCTCGCCCGGAGATGGGCCGAGCAAGCGTTTGATGGCGGCGTTGAGCTACGTGCGTGAGCCGGGCGTCGTCTTCAGTTCCTATGCGAGGAAGCTGTTCTACGGACGCGAAACACCCGTCAATCCGACTCAAACGAAGCCCGCGCCGGAAGAGGTATGACGCTTATTCTGAGTGCTCGTGCGCATCACGCCGCTGGTGATACGCCGTGAACAGCGCGAGCATGCCCATGTACGATTTTCCGGACGTGCGCGCCGCGACCGATGCCTGGTGGGCGGCTTTGGCGCGGCATCTCGAGCGCGAGGGCATCGACGCCGTACCCCGAAGCTTGCTGCGCCGTGACGATCTAATCGAACAATGGGCCGATCCTGCGCTACTGATCAGTCAGACCTGCGGGTATCTTTTGTGCAATCAGTTGCGCACGGCCCTGCAGCCCGTGGCGACGCCGCATTACACCGCGCCGGGATGCAGTGGCCCGAACTATGCGAGCGTAATCCTGGTGCGCGAGACTCATCCGGCAAAGGAACTCGAGGACCTGCGTGGCGGAGTTGCCGTGTATAGCCGCACCTACTCCCACGCCGGCTATAACGCCTTTCGCGGCATCGTCGCGCCACTGGCGGCCGGCAAACCGTTCTTCTCGCAAGTGATCGGTAGCGGGTCGCATGTCGAGAGTATCCGTCTCATCGCCACTGGCGTGGGAGACGTTGCCACGGTGTGCTGTGTGATTCACGCCTTCGTCGAACGCTGGCGCCCGGCGGCGCTCGCCCGCACGCGGGTTCTCGGGTATACGCCCATGGCTCTGGCGCCCCCTTACGTCGCACCGCTCGGCGCGACGCGAACCAGGATCGCACAATTGCGCGCTGGATTGAGTGCGGCGATGGCAGACCCAGAGATCACGTCCGTGCGCGACGCTCTGTTTCTCGGCGGCCTGAGCGTTTTCGATCAGAACGAATACGATCGCATCGCCGCGGTCGAAAGGATGGCGATTGCGATGAACTATCCCGAGCTCAGCTGACGCTGTGCGGCGGACGAAGAGCAATCGCGAAGATCTCCACTGCATGGACCGGCGCGAATTTCTCTATTATGGCGCGCTGCTGGGCATGTCGATTCCCCCGCTCGCCGCGCTCGGAAGCGCGACATCCCTCCGCCATCCCGGTGGCACCATTCGCGTCGGAATGTCGGTGCCGGCGGGAGCCATTGACCCGCTGACCGTTGCGGATACCGGTGGCGTCTGCATGCTGACCCAGACCGGCGAATATCTCGCGATGTCAACCCCCGATCTCGGGCTGGTGCCGCAGCTCGCGACGAGCTGGAAGCCCAATGCAGATGGCAGCGTGTGGACATTCAAAATTCGTCCCGGCGTAAAATTCCACAATGGGCAGGCGATGAGCGCCGCCGATGTCGTCGCGACCATCGATCGGCTCGCCGATCCGGCAAACGGTTCGGTCGCGTTGTCCGCGCTCGCCGGCGTCCTGTCCAAGGGGGGCGGCCGTCTCATTGACGATGTCACGGTCGAGTTCCGGCTCGACGCCCCGAATGGCAATTTCCCCTACCTCGTGTCTTCCGATAATTTCAATGCCATCATCCTGCCGGCGAATTACGCCGGCGATTTCGAGAAGCATTTCGTCGGTACGGGTCCGTTCCGGCTGCGAAAATTCACCGCCAGGGCGCGCGCATCGTTCGTGCCCAACGAGAACTACTGGGGGGAGAGGGCATCGCCCGACCTGACCGAGTTTGTCTTCTACGACAACGTCCAAGCGCAGGTTCTGGCGATGCAGGGAGGCCAGCTGGACATGTTGCTCCACGTGCCGGTTCAGGGCAGCCAGGCGCTGCTCGACGATCCCCGTCTGCGCGTCCTCAGCCTGAAATCAAGTGCCCATCAAGAAGTCCACATGTGCACCGACCACGGGCCGTTCGCCGATAAGCGGGTGCGCCGCGCACTGGCGCTCTGTTTGAATCGCGAGCACTTGGTCAATGGTTTATTCCGCGGTCGGGCAAGCCTCGGCAATGACAGTCCCTTTGCGCCGGTTTTCGCCTCGACGGACCCGACGGCGCCGCAGCGGCACGAGGACATTCCTCTCGCCAAGTCGTTGCTCGCGCAGGCTGGGTATGCGAATGGGTTTCGGGTGACTCTGACCACCGAACGTTTTCTCGAAATTCCGGATTACGCAGTCGTAATTCAGAATGCCGCGCGACGGGTGGGAATCGACATCCGGCTGAACATTGAAGATCAGGCCAGCTATTACGGAAGCGCGCGCTTTGGCCAATCCGATTGGCTAGACTCGACTTTAGGCATCGAAGATTACGCCCATCGCGGCGTGCCCAACACAGTGCTGTCGGCAACCCTCGGCAGCGGCGGCGCCTTCAACGCCGCGCACTTCAAAAACGCGACATATGATCGATTGGTGTCGGAGTATATCGGTGCCCTCGACCCTGCGTTGCAGCGGGATATTGCGGGGAGGATTCAGAGGCTCTTGTTGGATGAAACCCCGGTCATTGTCGCCTACTTCTACGATTGGCTGTCTGTGACCAAGAAAAACCTGGTGGGCGTCCGCGCGACCGCGAGCGCGGCCCTGTATCTGGATCGAGCGCATTTCATTGATGAGCGCTCGTCGCCTGCATCGCTCTTAGTTCCTTTGCAGTGATATGGCAGCGAATGCTGTGCCGATTCCCGGCTTCAATGAACGGAGGCTGTTGCTGTTCGCAGATCGGGCCGATTTTACGCGGGCAGCGGGTCTGAAACACGCATCCAGTGGGAATATCGGTGCCATTGGGGATTTCGCCGTTGAGGCGGATGCGAGGCGGCGAACCGCTTCCAAGAGATGGCACGGCGGATAACAATGCTTCGGTGTACGGATGGTGCGGTCCTGCGAATACGGCCTCGGCAGGTCCGATCTCCACGAGATGTCCGAGATATAGCACGGCGATCCGGTCGGCAAGGTAATAGACCACGGCCAGGTCGTGGGAGATGAACACATAGCTCACGCCATCATCGAGCTGAAGCTGCACGAGCAAATTGAGGATGGCGGCCTGGACCGAGAGGTCGAGGGCGGAGGTCGGTTCATCGCACACGACGATCTTGGGGCCGCCTGCGAACGCGCGAGCGATGGCGACACGCTGCTTGAGTCCTCCGGAAAGCGCCCTTGGTTTCTCAGCGAGATGTTGCGCGGACAGTCGCACCGCATGGGCTAGAGATTGCAGCCGCGACTCGCGTTGCGCCCCGTGTAACCCCACCATGTTGAGCGCGCGCCCGATCAGCCGGCGAGCCGAGTGGGATGCGTTGAGAGCCGAGCCCGGATTCTGAAAGATGATTTGCAGGGCCTTGAGCTGTGCGAGTGATCGGCGCTTCGCGCGTGCCGGCAATGCCGCGCCGTCCATCTCTATCACACTCCCCGCATCCGGTGAGGTAAGGCCAAGCACTAGCTTGGCGAGTGAGCTCTTGCCGCTACCGGATTCTCCGACCAAGCCCAGCGTCTCACCCGGCCACAAATCCAGTGTGACATCGTGCACGGCATGCAGCTTCTTGCCGCCGAGGTGGTAGGTTTTCGACAGATTGCGCACAGAGAGAATGGGTTGGCTGCACGGCGCGGGTGCAATGTCGGCGGGTCCGCAGGAAGCGTCCTTGTGAGCCGTCGCGAATACAAGTTCCGGGTAGTGGCAACGGGTCCAACGGCCGCCGAGATCTTGCTTCGGGGGCGTCTGCTGCCGGCAAAGATCGGTGGCGAACGGGCAGCGGGCGGCGAAGATACAGCAACTGACCAGGGCTCCTGCAGCGGGCTGAAAACCCGGTATGGTTGCGAGAAGGCCTCGAGACTTGCGCTGCCCGAATTGCGGTGCACAGCGCAGCAGTTCGGCCGTGTAAGGATGACGCGGGCGGGCGAGAACCTCATGCGCCGGTCCTTCCTCGATCATCTCTCCAGCATACAGCACGCCGACTGTGTCACACATTCGCCCGATCACGGGAAGGCTGTGGCTGATAAATAAGATGGCGGTGGACAGTTCCACTCGGAGCCTTGCGATGAGATCCAGTACCTCGGCCTCCACCGTCGCGTCAAGACTCGTTGTGGGTTCATCCAGGATCAGCAGCGCCGGATGGGTCGATAACGCCATGGCGATGAGCACGCGCTGCTGCATCCCGCCCGAAATCTCGTGCGGGTAGCTGTGCAAGATGCGGCCGGGACTTGCGATCTGGACCCGGGACAGCATGTCGGCGGCGCGGTCCATCGCCACACCAGCCGACAATCCCTCCGAGAATTCGAATATCTCCGTCATCTGGAGCCCAATGCGAAGAGTCGGGTTCAACGCCCGGCCAGGGTCCTGGTAGACCATGGAGACGCTGTGCGTGCGCAGCTCTCGCAGTTCGTCCGGCGACAATGCCATCAAGTCGCGTCCGTCGACCCAAATGCGCCCGTGGGTCATCCGGCCGGCGCGCGGCAAATAGCGGATTGCCGCGAAGGCGGCAGTAGACTTGCCGCTACCGGATTCCCCGACGAGTCCGTAGGCGTCGCGGCGCGCGATCTTGAGGTTGAGGTCCTTCAGAACCTGGCGATCCCGCCGTCGAACGCGATAGGCGACATCGAGACTCTCGATCGCCAAAGCGTCGACAGCCGGCGAATCGAGTGACGGGATCATTCCTGCAACACGCTATGCAGGCCATCCGCGGCCATATTCACCCCCACCACGAGAGAGGCGGTGGCTAGCGCATCGAATATGACGGTCCACCAGTAACTGCCGATCAGGCCATAATTTTCCGCTATCGCAATACCCCAGTCCGCCGATGGAGGCTGTATACCGAATCCGATGAAGCTCAACGAGGCAATGAAAAAAATCGCGTAGCCGAACCGCACAGTAGCTTCCACCACGATCAGCGGCATCACATTCGGCAGGATTTCCACAAACATGATGGAAAATGCACTTTCTCCCCGCAGTTGTGCCGCGGCAACATAGTCGAGCGAGCCTTCGATCAATACGGCCGAGCGAACGGTACGCGCGATCAGCGGTGTGAAGACAAAGCCGATCACCATCACGACCGCGAGGTTCGAAGTTCCGACCGCCGCGAGAACCATGAGCGCAACGATCACCAACGGCAACGCTTGCACGGCTTCGATAACTCGGCTGACGACATCGTCGACCGCGCCGCGAAAGTAGCCGACCACGAGCCCGAGGGCCGCGCCCAGCACCGTACCGAGCAGTGTCGCCAGCGGCGCGACCGTCAAAATATCGTGTGCGCCGACCAAAACCCGCGAGAAAACATCCCGCCCGAGCTGATCGGTGCCGAACCAGTGGACGGTCGAGGGTGGATCGAGCGCCGCAAGCAGATTGTCGGCGTAAGGATCCATGGGAGCGATCCGATTGCCGAATAAAGCGCACACGATCCAAAAACCGACGATCGCAAGCCCGGCGATCAGCGATGCGGAACGCCACGCTGCACGTAACCGTTCGCCGCGGCCGCCGGCTTCTTCGACAACGACGGTGCTCACCCGCCGCTAGCTCGCAGCCGCGGATTCAGCAGCGCGGCGAGCAGGTCTGCTCCGAGCGAGGCGACGGCGTATATGGCGCCCACGATCAGCACGGCCGCTTCCAGCATTGGAAAATCCTTCGCTTTCGCGGCGCCATAGATCACGCTGCCGATGCCCCGATAATGGAACAGCGTTTCTACGACCACCAAACCACCCGCCAGATAGCCGATCAAGCTCGCAATCACGGAGATCGTCGGCACCAGCGCATTGCGCAGTACATGGCGCCTGAGGACGATCATCCACGGAAGACCCTTCATCACGGCGGTCCGCGTGTAGTCGGCGTCGCGCGCCTCGATCGTCCCGGCGCGCGCGACCCGCGAGATATAACCGAAGAAGATCAAGACCAGGGGAAGAGACGGCAACAATAAGTAGCGGATCTGAGTGAACGCTCCGGCCTCATCGGGCCAATCTGCGGACATGGGCAGCCAGCGCAGCCAAATGCCGAAGATCAGAATCAAGGCGAGCGAGGAGACAAACTCGGGGACAACACCGAGCGATTGGCCGAGCAAGGTGATCGCCCGATCGGTCATGGATCCTGCGCGAAGCGCGGACCAAACGCCCCCGAAAACGCCGAGCGGCACAACCAGTAGGAAGGCGAGCGTCGCGAGCTTGAGCGAATTGACCAATGCATCGGCAATGAACGGCGCTACAGGCGCGCGAAACGTGTAGGACATCCCCATGTTGCCGACCAGAAAATGGGTGATCCAGTCCCAATACTGCACGATCAGCGACCGATCGACGCCCATCTCATGATTGAAGTGAGCAACGGCTCTGGCGTCCGCAAGCGGACCGAGCACGGCGCGACCGACATCGCCGGGCAGCATTTGCCCGCCGAGAAACACGACGACACTCAGAATCCAAAGCGTAATGAGCGCGAGCGGAATCCTCCTCAATAGAAATCGCACGATCATGACGCACATGGTCCCATCAACACCTCGGCTCCGCCAGAGCACTCGCTCCCACCGCCGTCGCCCGATCACGCCCGCATCGGTTGCACGACCAGCGGCAAGCTCGACCAACCACGCACGGTGTTGTTGAGCCGGCGCTTGGGCTCGCCGCGGAACTCGATCGATCGAACCCTGCGCGCCAGGGCGGCCAAGATGGACTCGCCTTCCATTCGGGCAATCGTTTGGCCGATGCAGCCATGGATTCCTGCACCAAAACCCACGTGCCCGGTGACATTTCGGCGGATGTTGAAGCGATCCGGATCCTCCCAACGTCGAGGATCGCGATTGGCGGCGGCCAACAGCAGCATGACTTTATCGCCTTCGGCGATCGGCACATCGTCTACCCGGCTTTCGCGCATGGTGGTACGAAAAAATGTTTGAATCGGAGGGTCGATCCGGATCACCTCGTCAAACGCGCCGCGAGCGAGCGACAGGTCGTCGGTCAGCAATTCCCACTGGTCCGGATTTCGTGCGAATTGATACAGGGCATTCCCTATACCGTTGACGGTAGTATCCCCGCCGGCAGACAGAAATGCTCGAAATAGGAGCTGCGCCTCCTCTTCGGTGATCTCTCCCGCATCTGCCGCCGTGAAAATCTGTGCACCGAGTCCTGTCGGAGTCAATGCCTCACGATTGCAAATCGAGGTGACCCATTCGAGAATGGGTCCCGCTTGGGCCATCGCCTCTTCGAGCAGCCGATTTCGCGGTCCGAATGCGTTGAGCTGGAGACGACCATAGAGCATGAGATTCTCGCGCCCTTGCGTCGGCAGGCCGATGGCATCGCCAAAGACTTTGAGCGGATACACCTCGGCCAAGTCCTTCATGCCGTCGAAACTCCCGCCGGCGAGCAGGCGCTCGATGAGGAGATCCGCTTCGCGCTCGAACGTGTCCCGAAGAGCGCCCAGTGCGCGTCGCGACAGTACCCGCGCAAGGACGGCACGCGAGCGAGTGTGTACCGGCGGATCGACTTCCAGAATGATGCTGGGTTTACGCCACGGCTTTTCCTTGCGGTAGTCGCTGATGCCCACTCCTGCGCCCGAGCTGAACGTCTGCCAGTCGTTCAGTGCGGCATGCACTTCCTTATGGCGCGCCATGGCCCATATTCCATAGCGCTCCAGCCGCACGACTGAGCCGGCGTTGCGGATCTCCTCGTGGAACGGATATGGATTGTCGAGAATTTCCGGCGAATAAGGGTCTAATGACGACGACGGATGGACGTTCGCTGTGGGGAGTGTTGTCGTCATCAGTCCTGTCTCCGCTAAATTCCAGCATGGTCGAATAGCACGATTGCCTAGCCCGTTGCTGCCTCAGCCTCTCGGCCCGCAGGTTGGGCGAGCATGGCCCATAAGAACGCCCCTCGGAAAACATTCAGGACGTGCCCAAGTTTGGGTCTGACTCATCCCCGGCAAGGACACTTTCCAACCTTGGCCACAGGCTTGGCCACAATGATTTTCAGAAAGTGAATTTGAGATTGGTCGGGGCGACAAGATTCGAACTTGCGACCCCTTGCACCCCATATAGCACCGATCGATGGCCCAATCTATGCCAACAATCTCGATGCACTGGAAACATCGCCCAGGACGCTTGGTTCGCGGCACTCGCGATTGAATTTGGGTGCGAATGGATCACCACAGATTGGGACTACGCCCGGTTCGAAGGACTTACATGGCGGGTGCCGTTTTAGCAAGGCCCTCAAAGACCAGCCGCCAGGACATCTCGCCCGTCGGTCGAATCCGCACTTTTTCCCCGACCAGGTTTGAGGTCGTATTCGGACGATGGAATTCTGGGAATGTTGCCCGCTTTAGATTTGCCGTATTCTTAACCCTGGCCTAATCCTCTATTCATCATGAATTGGCAGGACTACAACTCAATTACCCCCGGCGTCCGGAGTGACAAACCCGGTGTTAAGGGAACGCGCATCCCTGTCTCCGATGTATTACTTGAGTATCTGGCCAGCGGCATGGATGAGCTGGCATTTCCTGGAGTTGCCTCGTGAGCACCTCCAGGCCGTTCTCAGTTTTGCCGCGGAACGTGAAATGCGCCTAAGTGCACTTTCTGCGGTGTCTTGAGGCTTTTATTCGATGGGTCGACGCGGTAGTCGCAAGCAGGTTTGCGCAATCGGCGCGAATGCTGTATATATAACCAGTAGAGGGCCACGATGGATCTGATCTCGCAAGCTGCGGACTTGGAATCGAGAGCGGTCCGACCGGCACGTGAGTTGGGGGCGTATGAGGCGCTCTGGTGTCAGGAAGGTGCCACCTTCAAGACCCTGGCTGCCAAATTCCGGGCGCAGCCCGACTCCGTCCCCTCAGATTTTGTCACGCCCGCCGAGGCAGAGCGCTTTGCTCGGATGGCGCTCGGCACGATTCGTGAGGCCGGCATTCGGCACTTCGGGGTGAGAGTCCAGGGAGCGGGTGAGTATCCTGCGAGACTCCTCGATGCCGAGCACCCTGTCGCGTTACTGTATTTCCAGGGCAACTGGGACATCACCACCACTCGGTGTATTGCGATCGTCGGCACTCGGCGACCGTCCGACGAAGGGATGCGTCGTGCCGCTAAACTCGCCCGCCACTTCGTACAGGACGATTTCACGGTCGTCTCGGGGCTTGCTCAGGGCATCGATACCATTGCTCACACGACCGCCGTCGAAGCGGGGGGCCGCACGGTGGCGGTGCTGGGAACACCCATCACTACGTCGTACCCTCCCGAGAATGCTGAGCTGCAGCGAAAGATCGCAGATGAGTTTCTCGTGATCAGTCAGGTGCCGATCGTGCGTCATTCCCGCCAGCACTGGACGGGCAACCGACTTTTCTTCCCAGAGCGCAACGCAACGATGTCGGCGCTCACTGAGGCGACCGTGATCGTCGAGGCCGGAAACACATCCGGTACGCTCGTCCAGGCTCGCCACGCACTTCAACAGGGACGAAGGCTCTTTATCCTCGACAGCTGCTTCCAAAATCCCGAGCTCACGTGGCCGCACAAGTTCGTCCAGCGTGGAGCCGTGCGCGTTAAGGACTATGACGAGCTCCGGGCGCACTTCGCTACCTAGTCGCCTCACGGCAATAGACGAAACCACGCGGGCGGATCACTACTACCTCGCCGAGGCAGACCGGTGCTTTTGCTTCGGGGAATACTTCGCTGACCAGGGGTGGGGGCATAGTCCGACCAATCAGCTAATTTTCAATTACAAGTGCAAGCCAACTGAAAAATCAGCGCGGCTCTACTGGAAAGAGCAAGCGATCGCAACCATCGCAGCTGGACTTAAGGGTGCCATCGCGCGCCAGGAGGTCGAGCGCCATACGTGGGTACCGATACCGAGCTCAAAGCTGCCTGACCATCCCGAATACGATGATCGGCTTGTGAAGACGCTACGAAGAGCGTTTGCAGGATATGACGTAGATATTCGGGAGCTGCTCCTACAATCGGTGAGTGCCAACGCTGATCATGGTTCGAACAGCAGAATGACTCCCGAAAATCTGCTCGAACTACTCATCGTTGATCATGACGCATGGCTCCGCGCGCCGCCGCGCTCGATCATCCTGTTCGACGACGTCCTGACCACCGGGAAGCACTTCAAGGCCTGCGAGCGACGATTGCGTGAGATCGACTCGACCATCGCGATCGCCGGAATCTTCGTGGCCAGGCGGGCGCTACCGCGCCCCATTGACGACTTTGAGAGCCTGGATGAGATCTGATCTGTGCGTCAGAGCGATCCCGTAACCTGGCGCGAGCGCTGTACAGCAAGGCGAACCGATCATCGCAGCGCGTTGTACGTTCAAGGAGGTTCGTCTGCTCTTTCCCATCGGCTATTCGCTCGACGAATTCGTCGAAACGGCCAACGCGTTTGATTCGGGACACGTACGACCGGAGCTCATGGTGAGCGACGTGATTTCACTCGACGACGTCCCCGCGACGATCGAGAGCTTACGGTCGGGACGTAAATGCCTGAAAGTGCACGTCGACCCCCACCTGGCGAGCCGTTCCAGCGATTCAATTTGATTGCGGCGCTGCGGCCCAAGGAGCAACGGCTCGAGGCGCGCCTCCGGTTATCACGGATGTGATCTAATTTTCGAGCTTTCCTCGACAAAATCCACTATTCGTGAAGCAATGCACCTGCCGGCGAGCCGATGATGAACCGGGCGAAGCGAACGCAGAAGTATTTCCCCTTTTATCACCGCAGCCCGTAAAATCGACGCGTTCGGGGCGTGGCGCAGCCTGGTAGCGCATCTGCATGGGGTGCAGAGGGTCGCAGGTTCAAATCCTGTCGCCCCGACCAATTTTCAAAGGTCCTTGTCCGTGTTTTTCAGTCGGGGCCGCGATAGCGCCGACTTTCGCTCGCAAAAAAATTCGCGTTGCTCAGCCGCTCGCGTTTGGCATATCACCTCTCGCCCTCGCACCGCGCAGCAGCGAGTCACATGGACGCCGGACACACCCCGCAAGGGGTCATTTTTGAAAAGTGTCCATGGAGCACTTTTTTGGACGTTGCAACTCGCTGAGGTTCAAGCGAGATTTCACTTGACGACGCTTTACACCCCGTACAAGTGCGCCACCAGGCTGCGCCACGCCCCGACCGGTCGGCAATGATAGCTGAAAAGCCTTCGAGTAACCGCATTGCCGCGGCCGGGACCGGCGGCGAGTCTAACGCCGCAGTATCTTGATCAGCTCTTCGAGCTCGAGCCGCATTTGATGGATCAGCTGCTGGCTCTGATTCAGATCGACCTGCGCATCATCGCCGGTGAGGCGATTCCTGGCTCCGCCAATCGTAAATCCCTGTTCGTACAACAGGCTGCGAATCTGGCGGATGATCAACACGTCCTGCCGCTGGTAATAGCGGCGATTGCCGCGCCGCTTCACGGGCTTGAGCTGGGGGAATTCCTGCTCCCAGTAGCGCAGCACGTGGGGTTTGACCCCGCACAGATCGCTGACCTCGCCTATCGTGAAGTACCGCTTGCCCGGAATCGGCGGCAGTTCGCTATTGTTGCTTGGTTCCAGCATATGCCTCGACGCGCGCCTTCAATTTTTGGCCAGGACGGAACGTAACGACGCGGCGAGCGCTGATCGGAATTTCCTCGCCCGTCTTCGGATTGCGTCCAGGACGCCGGTTCTTATCCCGCAGGTCGAAATTGCCGAACCCTGACAATTTCACTTGTTCGCCGGATGAAAGAGCAGCGCGGATCTCCTCGAAAAACAGGTCGACGAGTTCTCGCGCTTCGCGCTTGTTGAGGCCCAATTGATCGAATAGGGCCTCGGCCATTTCTGCCTTGGTGAGGGCTGCCATGTCTTATTGATCTCTTATTGTGGCGCTCAATACATCCCGTAACCGAGCTACCACTGCGGTAACCACGGCGTCTGCCTCAACGTCAGTAAGAGTGCGGGAGGAGTCCTGTAAAATCAAGCCTAAAGCGACACTTTTTCGTCCTAAATCTATGCCCGGGCCCCGATAGACATCGAACACCCGCAACTCGCTCAATAGGCCAGACGCGCTAACAGTAACATTTTCCCGCAAAACTGCGAGAGGGACAGCTTCATCGACGATGATCGCCAAATCCCGACGTACACTGGGGAACTTAGAAATTTCCTTTAATTGCATTGGTTTAGACATGAATGCTGAGTCTATTTCTAGTTCAAATAAAAACACCGCATTGGAGAGATCGAGTGATTTGACTAATTGCGGATGCAGTTCACCGAGCCATCCGATGGGTGTCGAGTCGCGCAATATTCTTGCCGTCCTCCCCGGACGCAAACAATGCAGCGAGTCGGTGACGAACTTCATGCGGTGCGTTTCGCCGGTGAGCGCCAACAGCGCGGACACATCGCCCTTCACGTCGAAGAAGTCGAGTCCCTCACGCACGTTCGCCCACTGCTCGGGCCAGCGCGCGCCTGCGGCCACGCCGGCAAGCGTTTCGATCTCGCGCAAGCCCTCCTGCTGCAGGTCGAACTTCTTGCCGATTTCGAACAGCCGCACACGCGGCTGTTGCCGGCGCAGATTCTCGCGACACGCGCGGAGGAGGCCGCTCCACAACGACACTCGCATCTCGCTCAAATCCGCGGAGATCGGATTGGTGAGCACCAACGCCGGTGTGTCCGGAAATAATTGGTGCTGCACCACGGGATCGACAAAGCTGTAAGTGATCGCCTCGCGGTAACCGCGATCCACCATCGCCGACAGCAGTCGATCCGTCGATACCTGGGACTCGGTAGCGTAACCCGCCACCTGCGGCGTGATCGCGTGGCTCTCCGCAATGCTGTCGAAGCCGCGCAATCGCGCCACCTCCTCGATCAGATCCGCTTCGATGCGTACATCGAAGCGATGCGGCGGCCTGCGCACGCGCCACCCCGCCGGCATGGTCTCGACGCCATCGCTGATCGCCGACATCACCGATCCCACCTCCTCATCCGGTACGGCAACCCCGAGCAGGCGGGCCAGGCGGTCGCGGCGCAGGCTGACCCACTCCGGAGTCGCCTGCCGTGAACCCGCCGCGCGCGTGATCTGCGTGGGACCGGCCTCGCCGCCGGCGATCGACTGGATCAACGCGGTCGCGCGCTCGAGCGCAAGCGCCGGCAGCGTGGGATCGACGCCGCGCTCGAAACGCTGCGCGGCATCGGTGAAAAGGCCGACCCGCCGGGCGCGCCCCGCAACCGCGTCCGGCGTAAAGTGCGCCGCCTCGAGCAACACGTCGGTGGTCCCCTCGCCTATCGCAGTGGCGCGGCCGCCCATGATTCCCGCAAGTCCGATCGCACCACTCTCATCCGCGATGACCATGAAGTCCGGATCGAGCACGTAGTCGCGGTCATCGAGCAGCGTCAATCGTTCATTGGGCGCGGCGGTTCTCACCGTGATCGCGCCGGCGAGCCGCGCCCGATCATAAGCATGCATCGGCTGGCCGATCTCGCACATCACGTAGTTGGTGACATCGACGATGGGAGAGATGCTGTTGATGCCGATGCGCCGCAGCCGCTCGCGCAACCACGCGGGTGATCGGGCCGCAGGGTCGACTCCGCGTATCACGCGCGAGCCGAACAGGGGGCAGCCGGCCGGGACTTCGATGCTCACCGGAAACACCGCCGCATGCGTCGCGGCGACCGCAGCGACGCCGAGCTCGAGGTAGCGCCGTTCCTGTGCCGCCGCGTGATCGCGCGCGATGCCGAAGACGCTCATGCAATCCCCGCGGTTGGGGGTCGCGTTGACTTCGAGAACCGTGTCGTCGAGATCGAGCGCCGCGCGCAAATCGCGGTTGAGCGGCAGCGAGTCGGGAAGCTCCAGAATGCCGTCGTATTCATCGCCCAGGCCGAGTTCGCGGGCCGAACACAACATGCCGTTCGACTCCAGACCGCGCAATTTCGCCCGCTTGATCGTGAGGCCGCCCGGCAGCTGCGCTCCGACCATGGCGACGGCCACCTTGAGTCCGGCACGCACATTGGGGGCGCCGCAAATGATCTGCAGTCGGTTCGTGCCGTCGGTGGTCACCTGGCAGACCGACAGCTTGTCCGCATCCGGATGGCGCGCGACTTCGAGCACCTGCCCGACCAGAACACCCGAAAACGGCGGTGCCACCGGCGTCACGGACTCGACTTCCAGTCCCGCAAGGGTGAGTTGCCTCGCCAATTCCGCCGGCGGCGCGGCGACGGGAGTGAATTCGTGCATCCACCCATAGCTGATTTTCATGGGCTGATTTTCATGGGCTGATTTTCACGGGCTGATTTTCATGGGCTGATCTTCACGGAAATTGCTTCAAGAACTGCAGATCGTTTTCGAAGAACAGGCGCAGGTCATCGACGCCGTAGCGCAGCATGGCGAGGCGCTCGATCCCCATGCCGAACGCATATCCCTGCCATTGTTCGGCATCGATGCCGGCGGCGGCGAGTACGTGTGGATGAATCATTCCGCAGCCCAGAATCTCGAGCCATCCGCTGTGTTTGCAGACCCGGCATCCGGCGCCGTGGCAGAACACGCACTCGATGTCCACTTCGGCGGAGGGCTCGGTGAACGGGAAATAGGACGGGCGCAGCCGCATGCCCAACGGTTGTTCGAAGAAGTGCTCGACGAAGGTGTGCAGCATGGCCTTCAGATTCGCAAAGCTCACGTTCTCCCCGACGGCGATGCCTTCGACTTGATGAAACATCGGCGTATGCGTTTGATCGGAGTCGCAGCGGTAGACCCGGCCCGGCGCAATGAGCGACATCGGCGGTTTCTGCGCGCGCATCGCGCGGATTTGCACCGGCGAGGTGTGGGTGCGCAGCAGCCGCCCATCCGGAAAATAGAACGTATCGTGCATGGCACGCGCCGGATGGTTCGCCGGAATGTTGAGCGCCTCGAAATTGTGGAAGTCATCTTCGACTTCCGGCCCCGTGGCCACTTCGAAACCCGCTTGCATGAAGATGCGCTCGATGCGCAGCCGCGTACGCGTCACCGGGTGCAGGCTCCCCGGCTCCTGCCCGCGCCCCGGCAGTGTCACATCGATGGCGCCCCGCGCAACTTCGGCGCGCAGTGCCTCCTCCTCGAGGAGCGTACGGCGGGTCTCCAGGGCGGCTTGGACGGCCGCCTTGGCATCGTTGATGGCCTGGCCTGCCGCCGGGCGTTCGGCCGCCGGCAGCTTGCCCAAGGCTTTGAGCTGCTCGGTGAGCAGCCCCTTCTTGCCCAGCAGCCGGACGCGGACTTCTTCCAGGGCACCACGATCGCGAGCCGCCTCCACGTCCGCGAGGGCATGCGCAACGAGCGCCGTGAGGATGTCTGCAGTGGCCATGACCATTCCTCGTGACTCGTGCGGGAGTCGCCGTCTTCGGCCTCCCGCACGACTCGCGACTGTCCGAAGACCCTAGGCGACGGCCTTGGCTTTTTCGGCCCCGCCCGTCTCCGCCCTGGCCTTTTCAGCGATGGCCGTGAATGCCGGCATGTCATGCACCGCAAGGTCGGCGAGCACCTTGCGATCGATGGCCAAACCTGCCTTGTTCAATCCATCGATCAGGGTGCTGTAGGTCATCCCGCACAAACGCGCAGCGGCGTTGATGCGCGTGATCCACAGCGCGCGGAACTCGCGCTTCTTCTCGCGCCGTCCGCGATAAGCGTATTGACCGGCTTTGATGACGGCTTGTTTCGCCGTGCGGAACACTTTGCGCCGCGCGTTGAAATAGCCTTTCGCCTTCTTCAGAATTTTCTTGTGACGTCGACCCGCGACGACACCGCGTTTTACTCTTGCCATATCTGTTACTCCCTAATTCAAGCGTACGGAAGCAGTTGCTTGACGCGATTCACATCGGTCTCGTTCACCTGCATTTCGCGGCGCAGCTGACGCTTACGCTTGCTGGGTTTCTTCGTCAGGATATGACGACGGTGGGACTGACCGCGCTTGAAGCCGTTCGCTGTCTTGCGAAAACGCTTCGACGCAGCCCGCTTGGTTTTCAACTTGGGCATGCTCGACTCCTATTTATTGCCTTGACGCAAGCATCCCGCGCGAACCTTGCCGGTTCGTTGCGGGGCGCCGCTGCAGGCGGGGTGACAGATTTTTAAGGTCTGCCGCTCACTTCTTTTTGGGCCCGAACACCATGATCATCTGCTTGCCCTCCATCAGCGGATTCTGCTCGACCACCGAGTAGGGGGCGAGATCCTCAGAAATCCGCGTCAAGAGCCGCCGGCCAATGTCTTGGTGGACGAGCTCACGGCCGCGGTAACGCAATGTCACCTTGGCCTTATCACCCTCGGTGAGGAAGCGCACGATGCTACGCAGTTTGACCTGGTAGTCCGCCTCTTCCGTCCCGGGACGAAACTTCACTTCCTTAACCTGAATCTGCTTCTGCTTCCGCTTCGCCGCGTGCGCTTTCTTGTTTTGCTCGAACAAGAACTTGCCGAAATCCATGACTCGAACGACAGGGGGCTCTGCCATCGGCGACACTTCCACGAGGTCCAGTGCTTGCGAGCTTGCCATTTGGAGCGCTTCTGCGCGCGTCATGACCCCTGCTTGGCTTCCATCCGCTGCGATCACACGCACCGATGGTGCGGAGATCTCCTCATTGCGCCTTACGCGCTTCGACGTTGCGATACGCGATCCTCCAAAATAAGACGGCCGCGGCTCGCGACTTCGTCGCAAAGCAAGGCAGAGAGCTCTTTCAGCTCCAAGTTACCTAGGTCTTTGCCAGCGCGCGTGCGTACGGCCAGGGTATGTCCCTCCATCTCTCGATCGCCGGCGACCAGGAGATAAGGGACACGCTTTAGTGTGTGCTCGCGGATTTTAAAGCCTACCTTCTCGTACCTCAAGTCCGTTTCTACCCGAAGCCCCTGATTTTTCAGGTTTTCCGCAACTTCTTGGCAGTATTTGTCCTGTCGGTCGGTAATTCCCATGACTACTGCCTGTACCGGCGCCAGCCAGGTGGGGAGCTTTCCGGCGTGATGCTCGAGCAAAATGCCGATAAAACGCTCCAACGAGCCGAACATCGCCCGGTGCAGCATCACCGGGGTATGGCGCTGGCTGTCCTCGCCGATGTACGTGGCACCGAGGCGCGCCGGCAGGTTCGGATCCACCTGCAGCGTCCCGCACTGCCATTCGCGGCCGATCGCATCGCGCAGCACGAACTCGAGCTTCGGCCCATAAAACGCGCCCTCGCCCGGATTGAGCGTGGTTTCGATGCCCGCCGCCTTGGACGCCGCCATCAATGCACCTTCGTAAATATCCCAGATTTCGTCCGAACCCACCCGCTTCGGCGGACGGTCGGAGAACTTGATGCGTACGTCCTCGAAGCCGAAGTCGCGGTAAATGCTCAGGATCAGCTCGGTGACCTTCACCGCCTCTGCGGTGATTTGCTCGGTGGTGCAAAAAATATGGGCATCGTCCTGCGTGAAAGCGCGCACCCGCATCAGTCCGTGCAGCGCCCCCGAGGGTTCATAGCGGTGCACCTTCCCGAACTCGGCGAGGCGCAGCGGCAGCTCCCGGTAGCTGCGCAATCCCTGCTTGAAGACCTGGATGTGCCCGGGACAATTCATCGGCTTGATCGCGAAGGTGCGGTCATCCGGCGTCTGGGTCATGAACATGTTTTCGCCGAAATTGGCGACGTGACCCGACTGCACCCACAGCTCGCGGTCCATGATTTCCGGCGTGTTGACTTCCAGGTATCCCGCCGCGTTCTGGCGCTCGCGCATGTAGGTGATCAGCTGCTGGAACAGGGCCCACCCCTTCGGGTGCCAAAACACCGCTCCCGGCGCCTCCTCCTGCAGGTGGAACAGGTCAAGCTCCTTGCCGATGCGCCGGTGGTCGCGCTTCTCCGCCTCCTCCAAGCGGGTGAGGTACTCCTTGAGCTGCTTGTCATTGGCCCAGGCGGTGCCGTAGATCCGCTGCAGCATCTCGTTGCGCGAGTCGCCCCGCCAGTAGGCGCCCGCCACCTTCATCAATTTGAACGCCTTCAGCTTGCCCGTGCTCGGTACGTGGGGGCCGCGGCACAGATCCTCCCAATCGCCCTGACCATACAGGCTGATGGGCTCGTTCGAGGGGATCGCGGCAATGATCTCGGCCTTGTAGTGCTCGCCGAGCTTCTTGAAGTAGTCGACGGCCGCGTCGCGGGGTAGCACGCGCCGGTGCACTTTCAAGTCTTTGGCGGCAATCTCCGCCATGCGCTTCTCGATGGCGGCGAGGTCCTCGGTGGAAAATGGCCTCTTGTAGGCAAAATCGTAATAGAAGCCGTCCTCGATCACCGGGCCGATGGTGACCTGCGCCTCCGGAAAGAGTTCTTGAACCGCGTTCGCCAACAAATGTGCCGTCGAATGGCGAATGATCTCGAGACCGTCGGCATCCTTGTCGGTGACGATGCTGACGGCGGCATCGTGATCGACCACGGTCGAGGTATCGACCAAGCGGCCGTCGACCCGGCCGGCGAGCGCCGCTTTGGCGAGGCCTGGACCGATCGAGGCGGCGATGTCGGCGACCGATACGGCGTCATCGAACTGTCGTCGACTCCCATCGGGGAGGGTAATTACGGGCATAGAACCATCTTAGCAAACGCGACACAGCGGCAATCCCGCAGAATTCCGGCCAACGCCGGCCCGCAACCCCTTGGGAGGAGTGGTGCGCGCTAGTGGGATCGAACCACTGACCCCCACCATGTCAAGATGGGTTCGAATTCGATCCAAGCCATTGATTTAGTTGGAATTACCAACTTTCGCGCAGAGCGCAGTCTAGACGGTTGAGAGCGACTTCACAACCGTATCGGAGCTTTAAGACTGATACCCCATTTCGGCTCCGATCGTGAGGATCTGGACAATGCTCTCCGGTTTTTCAGCTACTGGAGCGAGCGATGGGGCAGAGAAGAACGGCTCTGCGTATTTCACGCCATGCCGGTCACGGATTTCACAGCATGCCGGTCCAACATTTCACCTGATGCCGGTCCAGGATTTCACGGCATGTCGGTCCAAGATTTCACGCCAATCCGGCCAGGATTTCACGGAGCAGCAAGCCGGTAGTTTCTGACGCGGGTAACTGTCGATATCGTCGTCCCTTTTTGCGTGAAACAGGGAGCGTCGATGTCTCAAGAGAGGTTACCCATGGTTAAGATTCGCGAAGTTTTGCGGCTGCAAGCCGAGGGGCTCAAGCAGCGAGAGATAGCCGCCAGCGTGCACTGTGCGCGCTCGACGGTGCAGGAGTGCTTACAGCGGGCACGCACTGCCGGCATCGGCTGGCCGATCCCTGAGGATTTGGATGAGCTGACGCTTGAGACCCGGCTGTATCCGTCGAAGGCCAAGGCGGCTCAGGCGATGCGGCCGGAACTGGATTTTGAGCGGGTTTTGCGGGAATTAGGCCGCAAGCACGTCACGCGCCGGCAGCTGTGGAAGGAGTACCGGGCGCAGCACCCCAATGGATTGAAATACACGGCGTTCTGCGTCAACTTTCGCCGCTGGCGTAAAACTCTCGGAGCGGAGGCGACGCTGAGCCTCGAGCATGTGCCGGGCGACAAATTGCTCGTGGACTATAGCGGGGACCCGGCCCAGTTCGTCGATCGGCATACCGGGGAGATCATCCCCGCACCCTTATTTGTGGCCGTTTGGGCGTTCAGCAGCAAGATCTACTCCGAAGCGACGAAGACGCAGGACAAAAAGGACTGGTTGGAGGCACACGTCAATGCGCTGGAGGCCGTCGGCTGTGCGCCGGCCGCCTTTGTGCCGGACAACTGTAAAACCGCCGTGATCAAAGCGTGCCGGTACGATCCGCAGAAGAACCGCGAATACTGCGATTTGGCCGAGCGATATAATCTCGCAATCCTACCGACTCGGGTCAAAAAACCCAGGGATAAGGCCGGCGCCGAAGGCGGAGTGCTCATAGCCCAGAGGCGCGTTTTGGGCGCGCTGCGCGACCAGGTGTTCTTCTCGCTCGCCGACTTGAATGTCGCGATCAAATCGATCGTCGCCGATATCAACGCGGAGCCGTTCCAGAAACGAGAGGGCTCGCGCAACACGCTGTTCGAGCCATACGAGCGGCCGGCGGCGCAAGCTTTGCCGAAGCGCCGGTATCAGTACGCCGAGTGGCGCAACAATTTACTGGTTCATCCCGACTATCACGTTCAATGCGACAAAGGGTACTACTCGGTGCCTTACGTCCTGATCGGTCAGTCGATGGACGTGCGGTTGGGGCCGCGTCTGGTGGAAATCTTCCAGCGCGGCGTGCCGATCGCCAGCCACGTGCGCGTGGAGCGGCGCTGGCAGCGGCGCACACTGCCAGCGCACCGGCCGCCGCAGCACCAGGCGTATCTGGCCCTGGGGATCGACAAGCTGATGGAACAAGCGGCGGCCGTGGGTCCGAACACGGTGGCGGTGTTGCGAAAACAGGCGCAAAGCAAACGCCATCTGGATGAGACGATCCGCGGAACCTTAGGGATCCTACGTCTCGCCCAGGACTTCAGCCACTCGGCGCTGGAGGCGGCCTGCGGGGCGGCGCTGCGGCTGGAGATCTACAGCTATCACGCGGTACGGGACCTCCTGCGCAACGGCGTTCACGCTCTGCCGGCGCATCACCGCAATCCGCCGCCCACAGCCGGTCTTGAACACGACAACGTGCGCGGCGCCGCGTACTACGCCAGCAAAAAAACTCACTGATAGGAATCTTCAAATCCATGATTATCGAAAATCTGATCCAGCAATTACATGCCCTGCGCCTGCGTGGGATGGCCGACTCTCTGCAGCAGCAACTCGATGCTCGGGAATGCGATGCCCTGCGCTTCGAGGAACGGGTGAACCTCATGATCCAAAACGAAATCGCCGTGCGCGCCAACGTGAGTCTCGTCAAGCGACTGCGCTGGGCGAACATCCCGATCCCGGAGGCCTGCATCGAGGACATCGACAAGCACGTGCCCCGTGCGCTCGATCCGCTGACCTTGAGCACGGTGTGCGAGATGGGGTGGCTCAAAAAGCGCCTCAACGTGCTGATCACAGGCCCGACCGGAATCGGCAAAAGTTATCTGTGTTCCGCGCTCGCAAACGCCGCGGCGCGGGCAGAATACAGCGTGCGCTGCTACCGCATGTCGAAACTCGCCGAGGAACTCGGCAAGGCCCATGCCCTGCAGCGCCGTTCCGGTCTGTTGAAGATGCTTGCGAACACGGATCTGCTGGTGTTGGACGACATCGGTGTCGTGGACTTCTCCGATCGGCTCAAGCGCGATCTGCTGGATATCCTGGATGATCGATACAATAAAAAATGCACCATCGCGACCAGCCAACTCGCCGTCAGGGACTGGCACGGCGCGTTCGGCGATCCCACTTTGGCGGACGCGATTTTAGACAGAATCGTTCACAACGCCTACAAGCTCGAACCCTCCGGCGACTCGGTGCGCCGTATCATCGGCTTGAATGGCCACTTGCCGACGCGCCCACCTAACTCCACAGCCGAGCGAGATCCCAACGGTGTCGCCAAGGCTGTCCGAATCCCGGCGGCCGGCGCGACACAGACAATTGACCTGCTGTGAATCGGACGCTGAAGAGTTAAATTCCGCGTCGTAACTGCACCGGTGTCGTTCACACTCGACGAACTGACCATTCTCCTCCTGACCTATAGGCTGACGAATCAGTGGACTAAGCCCGGTCGGCCAAACTACAGCGCCTTTTCAAAACACTGAAATGGACCTTTCCGGAAAATCACTATTCCGGCTGCTTGATAACCGAGGCTAGTGTAAAGGCGTACGGCGGCGGGGTTAGCGATGAACGCGTCTAATCTGATCGCACCATAATCCAACTCCGATGCCCTGTTTTCGGCGAATTGCATGAGATGGCGGGCGATGCCGCTCCGTTGACAATTCGGATGAACCATCAAACGGTGCACGACAGCAACACGAGCCTTTTGAATGGTCCACTGGACTCGGGAGTATTCTGGTTCCTGCTGATCATCTAGGACGAAAGAGCCAACAATAGTCTGATCGGGTGCGGTGGCTACATACAATGCTCCGCTTTGAATGTCGCAAAGGAGAGTGGACCGAGCTGGGTAGATGTCGTCCCATTGATCAATTCCAATAGCACGCATCGCTTCGATACAGTAGCGAAGCAAGCTATCAAGCTGATCAATGTCACCGTCATTCCCATGGCGAATTTGGGATGTTCCCAGCGTGATTTTTCCGGGTGGCATTGATCCTGATCCTAACGCATCCGGCGAGGAACCAGCTACCCAAGAGCGGATTCTCGTGGATGACGGCTCCGCACAGACTGGCACGGCATCACGATCGGTGCAATCGAAATGACGCCGATGGATCAAGGAGAATGAACTTTGGGAGATGCCAAGGTAGCGGGTACCCCTGCGATCTCCGCTCCTGTGACGTCTAATGCGGTCGGCTTTTTATCACTACAAGAAAATCCCAGCGCTTCTGCCGCCGATGGCGGCAGACTGCGCCTGGGGTCACCACCGAAAGGCAAACAGACCTAACCGACTCCTCGCTGCTGTCGATCCTTCAACAGTTGACGCGTCGAGCACTTTGCGACACAGTTCGCCGGCCCGCGTCGTCTTGGAGCGAGACGCCGTAATCGGCGTGGCGATGGCTACCAAAGTAGATCCCGATGACACAGGTGGGAAGCCTCGTAAGGCGGCTACCGAGCGAAATGGGAGGGCGCGATGCGGTCCCTATTCAACATGCGGAGCATGAATAAACGCATTGGAAAAGCGTTGCCATGCAATCGCAGATCATCTCTTCATTGCCGAGCACACCGGGGAACGGCCGCGCCTCGGTGGTCGCTGCGCGGGTAGTGGTCGAGGCAATCAACAACGCGGACAGGGCGGCAATCATAGGTAGGCGCTTCAGCATGAGGACTCTCCACTTCACCAAGACACCGCGAAGCGACCCTCATATATGGCACGGCGGCGGCGGTTTATTAACGACCTTGGGGCAAAGGCGAGTCGCTGAGGCTGACCGCATCGTTTGATTCAAAGCGCTCTGTCGGCACAGCCGCCCAAGCACGTCGCTCCATCCCGTACGGGTTCAATACCACATCACTGTGCCGTCCGAACTCCATCGTCGCCCGTTGAGCGGTGTCATATCTCGGCCAGTTCGGCAATAAGGGGCCATTAGGATCGCCCGACCGGGCAAACTGCGTCCACGCCTGTACCATTTGATCGCTTAAGTGCGTCCACGAACCTTTAGGGCCGACGTACAAATACCCGGCGGTGGTATCGACGTGAAAGACGAAAGCACATTCCAGTCCATGCATCGCGCCGTACTCCATTCCTGTCTGACCTTTTGTCGCCGATCGATACGTAAATAGATACATGTAAGTGGGCTGGCTCTTGGCGTTGATTTCAGCGAGCCGAATGGAAGGTATTCGGAAATACGCATCCGTCAAAACTGCGATGACGGCTTCTTGGTAACTGTTAGTGTCGCTCTTATAAGTGGCCATCAGATCCGAAGCGCCATTCCCAAATCGCTCGACCAGATGTTTGCGTAACGAATCTTCCGGCTGTTTATCCAGCTCGTCCGCGTCCATCGCCGTCCAATAGCGCATTTCCTCTTCGTTGGTACCGATGAGCATCGGCTTGCTCAATCCCGGATCCTCCGCAATTCGTTGCACAAGCGATCTATTCAGAACGTCGTCCTCGACGAAGGCAAATGGACTGTTGCCGTACTCCGTTGCGAATAGTTTGGACTGTGTGCGCAGCAAATCCTCCATGCTGAGCTGCTGCAACTGCGCGACACTGCGAACCTTGGCAAGATCCATGAACATTCGCGCGATTTGCGTTGCGCGTGCCTTCGTCACCAAGCTTGCGGTGCCGCTCTCAATTATGACTTTGTGAAACAGATCGTGAGCCTCCGGAACTGCCAGGAGCGCGTGAATGCTTGAACCGCCAGCGGATTCTCCAAATAACGTTACGTTGTTCGCATCGCCGCCAAAATGCCGAATGTTCTGATGCACCCACCGCAATCCCGCAATCTCATCGAGCAGCCCGATATTGCCGCTCTCGGCAAACTGCGGGCCGCCGATCTCTTCGAGTTCCAGGAAACCGAGTGCTCCCAGGCGATATTGCAACGTGACCACCACGACATCGCCTCGCTCCGCCAGCACGGTGCCGTCGTACCAGCTGTCCGCGGCACTTCCCTCCTCCAAGGCTCCGCCGTGAATGAACACCATCACGGGCCGCAACTTTGCATCTGCCCCTGGTGTCCACACGTTCACTGTGAGGCAGTCCTCCGACATGTTGCTGTCCCCATCTTCCGCGGGATCGTCAAGATCAAGGACCTGCGGGCACGCCGGCGTCCGCACCCGCGCCGGCCTAGGGTGCGTCCAGGGCTTTGGCGGAGCAGGTCGCCGGAAACGTAAGTTTCCGATGGGCGCGGTCGCATACGGGATTCCCCGGAAGACCTGCACGCGCTCGCCTTGAACGCCGACAACGGGGCCACGGTCGGTCTGTACGAGAACATCGGGGCCTGTATTCAAGAAATCTTGAGCATCGGCGGGACCGAATGCCACTATGAAGGTCACCACGAGCGACAGCTCCCCCATCACGCGCATCAGCTTAGCTGCGCCATTCCAGGCGCGTATCACCATGGGCTCTCGTGGTCCATTGCAAAGACAATCTCCGCTCTCGATGGCTTTGATCATAGTTACAACTCTGTGGCGGTTCAGCGTAGCGCATAGCGCCTTCTTTTGATCTCTGCCCGAGATTAGAGCATCGGTCGCGCCAGCGCAAAGCCGCTGTGTATACCGTCCGCGCCACTCGCCGAGTCGCGCTGAAGTCGGCGGGCAGATTGGGGATACCCCAGAACCCCGTGCGCTATTTATCCAGCCGTCGTGTCGGGTCCTGCCTTCGGCCCACGCGTTGAGCACCACTACACAAGTTCCGTTTATGATGCCGCGGATCTCGCGCATGGGATTTGAGCGTGGCGGGGTCTTGAGCGCCGGCGGCGGCCGACCGACGGTCGCGGATTACCAGAGTCGTCGGCCGGCGCCGCGCGTAGAGGGAACGAGCGAAGCGCCGCGGGTCGCTACCGCTGAGGTGGCAAATTAGATGTCACGCGTCGACGCCATAAGCCTCAGCTTGGGAGGAGTTATCCTCGTTATTTTTATGCCCCACATTTTCAGCGAATTTCTCAGACCGTAGCGGACGTGCGCGGCTCTAGGAATGGGGAGTTTGCGGTGGATCACTCCGAAGTCCACGCACGTCCGAATTTGCGCGCGAGAGCGTCCGAACTCTTGACTTGCGATGGCACGGCAGGCGGCTCTGCCCGAAACTATTGATATCTTTCCTTCAGTGTTCTCACGCCGGCCCCAGGTGTTGAGTCGTTCGCGGTAAACTTGGCGGATCCGAACTGTATCCCGATCGCAAACCGCACCAAGCGACTCCCAAGCTCAGCTGAGGTTCGCGCCTGCGCGATGCGGGCCGATCCAGCTTGTGGCTAGCGCGATTGCCGTGCTGCCGCCAGGAACCGCGAGCTCTAAAGTTGCCGGTACACGTCTTGAATACCTCGATACATCGCATCGCCATGCGAATCTATTTGGTGCATCAGTACAACAGCTGCCTTGTGGGCCGTCATGCGGAGGATTTCATTTTGCCAAAGTTCAGGAGCATTTTCGCCCGGAAGGGAGCCGTGTCGATCGCATTGGCACTGCTTTGGTGCTGCGGAGTCTGCCGGGCGGGAGTACAAGAGCCGCGGCTTGCCGTAATCGGCAAGACGGTCAACTACCGCCAGGGTGCCGACGGCAGCCTGGTTCGGCTGAACTACCACTTCTTTGCGGAGATCTTTCTTGCTCCCGGGAGTGACGCCGGTACGGGGCGACTCATCGACCCGCGTGGTCTGGTCATTCCCTTTGAGTCACTCGGCAGTCTCTTGAGCATCAGCGGTGGAGGCGATTTTTCATCGCTTGCCGATTTGAACGCGCACGTTCCTGACGGCGCATACCGCATGCAATTCGAGGCCCCGCAGACGCGACCAATCAACGGGACAATCGTGTTGCACGCCACAGAGGGCGCCCTCGCCGACCCGGTGCACCTCACGCTTTTGCAGGACGGAAAATCAATATCACCCGCAGCGGTGGATGTCACCAAGGAGCTCACGGTCGCCTGGAATCCGTTTCGCAAAGGACGTCCCGATCCCAATGGGATCATCGACGACCTCATCTTCGTTCACGTAGGCGACTGTCACGGCAAACTGATCGCTCGAACCCCGGCCCCGTTTGCGGAGAGTCCGGCGCTGACTTACCGTGCCCGCTCCTACGTCGTCCCGGCAAATACCCTCGAAGCCGGGGCAACCTATCAGATCTCAGTGGAGCACGCTCCTGTGGTAACCCGCAGAATTGGGGGCGTGCCGGCGCTTGCGACCTATCCTGCCACCACGTATCTCGACTTGCGGACGACGGGTGTCGGTTCAAACACCTGCCCCGATTCTCCGTATCGCATGGACAACGGCCAAACCGATCGCCCGCTTCCAACCAGCCACATCACGGATCAGGTGACGTTTCTCTACTACCAGGATCTGGCCGCACCGCGGCAGTTCTACGGGCAGATACTCGGCCTGACACCGTACTTTGAAAACGAATGGGTAAGCCTATACCGCATCGCGGCCGGAGCGGCGGTGGGTCTAGTCAAAGAAGAGCACGCCGGAGCCACGGCAGCGGTGAAACGGGCGACGGTGATGGTCAGTTTGGTGACCGATGATGTCGCCGGTTGGTACGCAAAGCTACGGGAGGACCCGCGTGTGCACATCGTCAGACCTATCTACGACCATCCGCAGGTGGCGATTCGTGCATTCGAGACGGAAGATCCAGGCGGATACGCCGTCGAATTCTTTCAATGGCTCGTGCCACCGCAGGCTCGCTGAGAGGCGGCCCGGGCGGCGACGTGCGGGCGGTTTTTTTGGGTGTTCCTCACGAGCCCCGAGTAAGGTGGCGCATCAGGTGTCATTCACACACGCCGTGCCGAGCCACGAGCCCGAAACAACTCAATGCAACTGCGGCTGTAGCCTGGAGCGCATCGGGGAGGATGTAAGTGAAAAGCACGATTACACCCCCGGCGTGTTCGAGGTCGAACGACACATCCGCGGTCAAGATGCCCTAGCTCACGCACGGCGCCTGGGCGCTCTCGGTCACGGCGCTCACCCAACCTCGACGTTGGCACGCAGGAAAGCAGTTAGCCCAGCCTCGTCGATTCTGCCTGCCGCAAGTTCGAGCACCACTTGCGCCGCCGCTTCCTCGCTCGCGGTAAATCGGCAGCCGTTGAGTTCGAGGAACAAGACACCGACAACGAAGCCTGTGCGCTTATTGCCGTCGACGAAGGGATGGTTCTGTACGAGTCCGGCCATGTACTTTGCAGCAAGCTCGACGATGTCCGAGCTCTCGTACGCAAAATGGTTCTGCGGTCGAGCGAGCGCCGACAGGAGCAACGGCACGTCGCGTGCGCCTTCCGCGCCCCCGTGTTCGGCAAGCTGTCGGTCGTGGATAGCCAGGACAAGGTCTTCCTCGATCCAGACCGGCCCGCTCATTTCGCCAGTTTGTGAAGGGTATTCCGATAGCGCGCCATGATTTCCTCCGCCTTCTCCATCTTCTTCTGAAAGGCCGGATCGAACGCGGTGAGACGGTAGCTGTTGTTCGGACCTTCCAGAAGAAAAAGATCCTTTCCTTCCGCTGCACGCAAGTGCCCGAGGACTTCCTTGGGGAGCACGACTCCGAGCGAGTTGCCGATCTTTCGGACCTTGATGGCGACCATACTCCTACCCTCACGGCTGGTTGGCGGGTGTCAAGCGTGGGATCGATATGGTATCGACGAGCGCAGGACACTCTTTGCGGGAAGCCTCATGTTACCACAGTTGTAATAACGTCGGAATCTCAAGGGGCGCTAACTGCCGTAAGAATCTGATCTTACAGGTTTTTCTAGCGCCTAGAGCAGACCGGAGGCGGTGTGTTCTAAGGCAGCTAACCCGCTGATTTGCCAGTTGCGGGCTTCAAACCCAGGTGGGGCTCTATCGACCGCCGCGATTGATGCATCGCAATATTGGCCGTAGGCCAATGATTTAGTTAGTAAAATTGGTGCGCGCTAGTGGGATCGAACCACTGACCCCCACCATGTCAAGGTGATGCTCTACCGCTGAGCTAAGCGCGCTCGAAGGGCGCGAAAGATACCGGATTCGGGGGCGCCGATAAAGGGCAAGTGCCGATTTGGCGGCAATTTTCAGCCAGCCGCGGGTGGCTCCGGCAGGTCCTGCTGCCGCAATTGCAGGGGCTGTCTCTGCGCAAAGCGGAATTTCACGTCGCCGATGAGCACGAGATCCCCGTCCCGCAGCGGCTGGCGGGAAATCTTCCGCCCGTTCACGATCACTCCGTTGGTGCTGTTGAGGTCCTCGATGATGACATCCTGCGGCCCGAGCAGAATCAGGGCGTGATGCCGGCTCACCGAGGAGGAATCGATCTGCAACTCGCAGCCGGGGGCCCGGCCGATGCGGGTGCGCCGTCCCAAGGGGTGGCGGAACTCATGCGATCCCTCCACCCGGACGAACTCCGCGGCCGGCTCGGCCGCTGCCGGCCCCAGCGCGCGGCCCAACGTCGGCGGCTTGCCCAATCGCTCGATGCTCGTTTGCAGCCGCCCGAGCACCGCGGCATTGTTGCTCTCGCTGCGTTCCAAGCGGCGGATGAGAAATTCGCGCTCTTCCAGGGCGCCGCGCGTGCGCTCCAGGGCGGCCCGCAGCTCCCGTGACTCCTCGTTCAACTCCTCGAAAGCCGCGGTCTTGCCCGCCAATTCCTCACTCAGGCGCTTGACCTCCGCTTCGATCGATTGCACGGGGCGGCGGGCCTCTTGTAGGTGTGCGATCAAGACCGTCATTTCCTGGTCGCGCTCTTGCGCCTCGCTCTGCAGCTCGGCGACGCTCATCAGCAGTTCGGCCTGCTTCTTCTCCGATTCCTGGATGAGACCCTCGAGCCGCAGCACCTCGGCGGACCCCGTCATTTGCGCGGAGGCGACGGCGCAGTCGCGCGCGTCGAGTTCGCCGCGCAAGCGGCTGACTTCCGACTCGAGTTCGCTGCGCAAGCGGGCGGCCTCCGCCTCCAACGTCGCAATTCTTGCCGTCAACTCGGCACGCTGACTCGCGTGTTGCGCAGCCTCCTTGGTCACCGCGTTGTGCGCGGCAACATTCGAGGCGAGCGTCCCCTGCAGTTCGGCGATGGTCGCATCGCGCATGGAGAGCTTCGACTCCAAATTCGCCAGCTGGCGACGCAATTGATCGCGCTCCTCCTGGAGCGAATCGCGGCCCGCCCGCGCCGCGCCCACTTCGGCATCGAGGTCGCGGAACATGTTGGTGTTGAAACCGAGCCGCCACTCCCGCGAGCGCAATTGCTCGAGATACATGGCGGCCTGCGACTTCACGGCATTCAGTTCGGAGTCCAGGGAAGCGAGTTCCGCCGCGCTGCGCTCGGTCCGTATCGTGAGCAAGCTCATCGAGGTTTGTGCAGCCTGCAATTCCTGCGCGAGTGCGGCGCCACGGGATTGCGATGTCTTCAGGTCCGCGGCGAGCTGGGCGCTGCGCTGCGAGCGCGACTCGAGCTCCGGCAGGACCTTCGCGTGCTCGCGCTGCAGATCGCCGAGCTGCACGTCGCGCTCCCGCAGCGAACTCAGGATCTGCGCGATGCTTGCGTCGCGCGCCGCCAGCGACTCGCGCAGCGCGCGCGACTCGCTCTGCGAACGCTCCGATTCGCGCAGCGTCTCCTCGGCACGGGCGCGCGCCGCTTCCGCCAAGGCGCTCTTCTCGGCGAGCGCACGGTTGAGATCGTGCGTGCTCTGCTGCTCGGCCGACAGGGCGGCGTGTGCAGCCGCAAGATCCGCCGACAGGGTATTGGCCCGCGCCACCGCCGCTGCCTCCGCCTCATGCACCCTCGCGTACGAACGGCTGAGCGCTTCGAACTCGGTGTGCTGTCGCGCGATGCGCTCCTCCACCGAGCGTACGCTTTCGGCGAGCGAGGGCAGGTCGACCGGCATCGGCCGCGCAAAGTCCGCATGCGACGCTTGTACCTTGAGCGCGACGGCCGGGTGCGCCGTGTATTCGAGATGCGGCGTCGTGTACTCGAGGTGCGACGCTGTGCGCTCGAGGTGCGATGCCGTGTGCTCCAGATGCGACGCCGTGCGCTCGAGGTGCACCGCGTCGTCCGCCACATCGTGATCGAACACCACACCCTCGAGGATCGGCAGCCGATCGGTGCGATCCAGATCTATTTCATCCGATGGACTGTTATCGGTTGCCACTTGCCCTCTCCTGCCTAGCCCGCCAACGTCGTCGGCGCGCCAAAGGCTGACTTTCGCAGTTTCTGAATCTCATCGCGCAATCGCGCCGCCTGTTCGAACTCGAGGTTTCGCGCGAGCTTCATCATTTCGGCTTCGAGCTTCTTGATGCGCTTTACCGCCTGTTCGGGCGGCAGCAGCGCGTACTGCGCGCCCGCTTCCCGCAACTCGTCCTCCTGCACGGAGCGCGCGCCCTCCATCACATCGCCCACCGCCTTGACGATGGAGCGTGGCGTGATGCCGTGCTGCGCGTTGAACTCGATCTGCTTGTTGCGGCGCCGATCGGTCTCGGCAATGGCCCGCTCGATCGATCCGGTGCGCAGGTCCGCGTACAGGATCGCCTTGCCTTGCACGTTGCGCGCGGCGCGGCCAATCGTCTGAATCAACGAGCCCTCGGAGCGCAAGAACCCTTCCTTGTCGGCATCGAGGATCGCCACCAGCGACACCTCGGGCATGTCCAGACCCTCGCGCAACAGATTGATGCCGACGATCACGTCGAACTTGCCGAGGCGCAGATCGCGGATGATTTCCGAGCGCTCCACCGTCTCGATGTCCGAATGGAGGTACCGCACCCTCACGCCGTGCTCGTTGAGGTATTCGGTCAGATCCTCCGCCATTCGCTTGGTGAGTGTGGTCACCAACACGCGTTCATTGGCCTGCGCTCGCAGCCGGATCTCCGACAGAAGATCGTCCACCTGCGCACGCACCGGGCGCACTTCGACCATCGGATCGATCAGTCCCGTCGGGCGCACGACCTGCTCGACGATCTGCCCGGAGATGCGCTTCTCATGCGGACCCGGGGTTGCGGAAACATAGATGGTTTGCGGCGCGAGGTGCTCGAATTCCTCGAAACGCAGCGGCCGGTTATCGAGTGCCGAGGGCAGGCGAAAGCCGTACTCGACCAGGGTCTCCTTGCGCGAACGATCGCCCTTGTACATCGCGCCGAGTTGCGGAACCGTCTGGTGACTCTCGTCGATCACGAGCAGCGCATTCTTCGGCAGGTAGTCGAACAGGCAGGGCGGCGGTTCGCCGGCTTGGCGGCCCGACAGGTAGCGCGAGTAATTCTCGATGCCCGCGCAGTAGCCCACTTCATGCATCATTTCCAGGTCGAACAGCGTGCGCTGCTGCAGGCGCTGCGCCTCGACCAGTTTTCCCGCAGCGTGCAATTCGAGCAGCCGGGTGCGCAGTTCGGAGCGAATCTCATCGACCGCCTGGTGCACCCTCTCCTTCGGCGTCACGTAGTGCGTCGAGGGGTACACGGTCAAGCGAGGCACGCGGCGCATGACCTCGCCGGTGAGCGGATCGAACAAGCTCAAGGTCTCGATTCTGTCGTCGAATAACTCGACCCGCACCGCTTCGCGCTCCGATTCGGCGGGGAAAATATCGATCACATCGCCGCGCACCCGGTAGGTGCCCTGCTGCAAATCGATTTCGTTGCGCGTGTACTGCATGTCGGCGAGCCGGCGCAGGAGCTTGCGCTGCTCGAGGATGTCCCCGCGCGACATGTGCAGCACCATGCTGAGATAGGCCTGAGGGTCGCCTAAGCCGTAGATCGCCGAGACCGTCGCCACGATGATGGAGTCCGGCCGCTCGAGCAGCGCCTTGGTCGCCGACAGGCGCATCTGCTCGATGTGCTCGTTGATCGAGGCATCCTTCTCGATGAAGGTGTCGGAGGCCGGAACATAGGCCTCGGGTTGGTAGTAGTCGTAGTACGAAACGAAGTACTCGACGGCGTTCTTCGGGAAGAACACCTTGAACTCCCCGTACAGCTGCGCCGCCAAGGTCTTGTTGTGAGCGAGCACCAAGGTCGGGCGCTGCAGCTGCTGAATCACGTTCGCGATCGTGTAGGTCTTGCCCGACCCCGTCACGCCCAACAAGGTCTGGTGAGCGAGCCCGCTCGTGAGCCCGTCCACCAACTTTTCAATCGCTTGCGGTTGATCCCCCGCGGGCAGGTAATCGGCATACAACTCGAAACGCATGGCTCTATTCTCTCACGTTGGAAGATGGCGGGCACCCGCACGCGCTGGCGCGTAGGAGTGGTTTTTCGTACACTCGAACGCCGCCTTTAACCTTTTTACATAGGATGATTTAACTTGGCGTCCCTTTCTCAACGCGTTCAAAAGGTTAAGCCCTCTCCCACCCTCGCGGTGACCGCCCGAGCCGCAAAGCTCAAGGCGGAAGGCAAAGACATAATCGGCCTGGGAGCCGGCGAACCCGACTTCGATACCCCATTACATATCGCCGATGCGGGCGTCGAGGCGATTCGCGCCGGCATTACGCGCTACACCGCGGTCGATGGCACGGCGGAATTGAAGGACGCCATCATCGGCAAATTCAAGCGCGAGAACGACCTCAGTTACGAGCGCAGCCAGATCCTCGTCTCCTCCGGCGCCAAGCAGACGTGTTTCAATCTTTGCCTCGCGATCCTGGACCCGGGCGATGAGTGCATCATTCCAGCACCGTACTGGGTCTCCTATCCGGACATGGCGATTCTGGCGGATGCGGTACCCGTCACCGTGTATGGGGGCGCCGAACAGGGCTACAAGATCACGCCGGCGCAACTCGCCGCGGCCATCACACCGCGCACCAAACTGCTGATTTTGAATAGTCCGAGCAATCCCACCGGCGCCGCCTATACGACCGCGGAGCTCAAGGCGCTCGGGACCGTTCTCGATGCGCATCCGCAAGTGGTGATCGCGGCGGATGAAATGTACGAGCACATTTATTGGGGGCCGGAACCGCTGCAAAGTTTTGCGCAGGCGAATCCGCAGTTGTACGCGCGCACCGTGACCATCAACGGCGTCTCGAAGGCTTATGCGATGACGGGCTGGCGCATCGGTTATTGCGGCGGCCCGAAGGACATTGTCGCGGCGATGAGCACCATCCAAGGTCAGTCCACCTCGAATGCCTCGAGCATTTCGCAACGCGCCGCGACCGTCGCGCTCAACGGCAGCCAGGCCTGCGTCGTCGAGATGAACAAGGCGTTCCGGGAGCGGCATGATTTCGTGGTCGCCGGGCTCAATTCGATCCCCGGCATCTCGTGTCGATCCGGCGCAGGCACGTTCTATGCGTTTGCCGACGTGCAGGGCGCCATGCGAGCGCTCGGCATCAAGGACGACAATGCGTTTGCGGAGTACCTGCTGGTGCAGGCCGGAGTCGCCGTCGTACCCGGATCGGGCTTCGGAGCGCCCGGTCATATGCGGCTCTCCTTTGCCTGCAGCATGCAGATGCTGCAGGAGGCGCTGCGCCGCATCGAGCTCGCACTGGCGGTCGCGAAGGCCAAGCGCGCCTGATCTGGATTCGGCGCGGCAGCGCATCTCGCGCGACTCCGCCGCGGGTGCGGCGGCCGTGACGTTTCCGCGGAAACGTCGCGAATCTAGATTATATTTACCACTTAACTCAATGAATTACCATGAAATATAAGAACCTCGGAAACACGGGCTTGAAAGTCTCCCCGATCTGTCTCGGGTGCATGACTTTTGGAGTTCCCGATCGCGGCGATCATCCGTGGACGCTGCCCGAAAATCTGAGCCGTCCGTTAATTCGCAAGGCGATCGACCAGGGCATCAATTTCTTTGACACCGCCAACACCTATTCGGACGGTACCTCCGAAGAGATCGTCGGACAGGCGTTGAAGGACTACACGCGGCGCGATGAAGTGGTGATCGCGACGAAGGTTTTCTTCCCGATGAGCAAGGGCCCGAACGGCCGCGGCCTCTCGCGCAAGGCGATTTTTACCGCGATCGATGCGAGCCTGCGGCGGCTCGGCACCGACTACGTGGATCTGTATCAGATCCACCGCTGGGACTACCACGTACCGATCGAGGAGACGCTCGAAGCCCTGCACGACATCGTGAAGGCCGGCAAGGTCCGGTACTTGGGCGCCTCCTCCATGTATGCCTGGCAGTTCAGCAAGGCCCTGTACCTTGCCCGGCTTCACGGTTGGACATCGTTCGTCAGCATGCAGAACTTCTACAACCTGCTCTATCGCGAAGAGGAGCGCGAAATGTTGCCGCTCTGCGCAGATGCGCGCATCGCCGTCATGCCGTGGAGTCCCCTCGCACGCGGGCGCCTGACGCGTCCCTGGCAGACGGAAACGGAGCGAACCCGCACCGACACCTACGGCAACAAGTTGTTCGCCTCCACCGCAGAGGCTGACCGCAAGGTCGTCGAACAAGTGGGCGCGATTGCCGAGGCACGCGGCGTACCGCGGGCGCAGGTAGCGCTCGCTTGGCTCATGCAGAAGCCCGCGGTCACCTCCCCCATCGTCGGCGCCTCCAAACCCCAGCATCTCGACGATGCCCTCGCTGCACTGACATTGAAGTTGAGCGAAGCCGAGATCGCGCAGCTCGAAGCGCCGTACCTCCCGCACCCCGTGGCTGGATATACCTGACCGCCCGGCGGCCCATTTCTTGACTTAAGCCC
This sequence comes from uncultured Gammaproteobacteria bacterium, assembly GCA_963843295.1. Lineage (GTDB taxonomy): Bacteria > Pseudomonadota > Gammaproteobacteria > Steroidobacterales > Steroidobacteraceae > Bog-1198. The sequence goes on from CAWJJP010000001.1 coordinate 508,208, forward strand.
CTGGCTTCCCGACAATCCCGCGCCTCCTTTGTATTCCCCGGTAGCTCAGTGGTAGAGCGACGGACTGTTAATCCGTTGGTCGGCGGTTCGAATCCGTCCCGGGGAGCCACTTACCAAATCCAGCGACGTCCATTGGCTTCCAGGGAGTGCCAATAATTCAATATTTTTCATATTGTTACGTGTCATTTCCACGTCCGGTAACGTCCAATACTCAAGGTTGACAGCCACCCGCCCGTGGGGGTATCTATGGGGGTATCCAGGCTATCAAGGGTCCGATACCCCCAGGGCGGATACCCCCAATGTCACTGACGGACACGGCAATCAAGACAGCCAAGCCGGCTGCTAAGCCTTACAAGCTGTTTGATGAGAAGGGACTCTATCTTCTCGTGGACCCTCGCGGCACCCGTCTCTGGCGCCTGAAGTACCGCGTCGCCGGACGCGAAAAGGTCCTCGCCATTGGCGTTTACCCCGAGGTGTCGCTTGCGAAGGCACGCGAACGGCGCGAGGACGCGCGCCGGCTGCTGGCCGACCAGATCGATCCGAGTGCTCGCAAGAAAGCGGAGCGTCTGGCTCAGGACGATACATTCGAAGCCATCGCACGCGAGTGGCTAGCGCTCCAGAAGCGTGGCCTCGCCGAAAATACCTTCCTCAGGAAACTCGGCTGGCTTGAGGATTTCCTATTTCCCTATCTCGGCCGGCATCCCATTGCGAAAATCACCGCGCCTGAACTCTTAGCCGCGCTAAAGCGCATTGAAGCGCGTGGCTTCCGCGAAACCGCACACCGCGCGCGTTCAACCGCCAGCAACATATTGCGCTATGCCGTCGCCACCGGCCGCGCCGAACGCGATATCTCTACGGATTTACGCGGCGCGCTCGCGCCGGTAGTGACAACCAATCGCGCCGCGATCACAGTGCCGGTGCAAATCGGGCAGCTGATGCGCACGATTTATGCCTTCCGAGGACAGCGTACGACGGAATCCGCGCTCAAATTGGCACCGCTCCTTTTCGTTCGTCCCACCGAGCTTCGCGCGGCCGAATGGTCTGAATTTGATCTCAATGGAGAGCACCCCGAGTGGAGGATTCCGGCCAGCCGTATGAAGATGGCCGAAGAGCACGTCGTACCGCTGCCGCGCCAAGCGATCGCAATTCTGCGCGATCTTGAGCCCATCACCGGTGGCGGGCGGTACGTCTTCCCTTCCCTGCGTGGCGCGGATCGACCCATCAGCGCAAACACCGTAAATGTCGCGTTGCGCAGCATGGGCTATTCAGGCGACCAAATTACGGGTCACGGCTTTCGCGCAATGGCATCGACCTGCCTAAATGAACAAGGCTTTCCGCCTGATGTCATCGAGCTCCAGTTAGCGCATGCAGAACGCAATGAGGTTCGTGCCGCGTACAACCGAGCGAAACGTATCCCGGAACGCCGCGCCATGATGCAAAGTTGGGCGGACTATCTCGACAAGTTGAGGCTGGGCGACAGCCCGCAACGTGCGGCGGCTGAAGCCGGACCGTACCTCAACCCGACTGTGGCGCCGCAACAGAAATGGCAGCTGCTGGAAGAGATCGAATCCTTCGGGACGTAGGTGGTCGCCAGCTCTGGGTTGCCTGGATGCCCGTGCCCCTGCGCTGCCCCACGGGCCTCGCAGGTTCTGGGTAATAAGGGAGCCATTTATACACAAGTGGTGCTATTATTACCCATCATGAAGACTCGAGATCTCAACGCCGCACTCAAGGCTTTCCGCGATAAGGGCGGGACACTGCGCACTCGCGATCTGATCGCGCTGGGGGTACACACCGACTCGCTTTACGCCCTACGTGAAAAGGGTCGCATCGTCGAACTCGGCCGCGGCCTCTTTCGTCTCGCCAATGTCCGCGAAGCCGAGCATCCCGACCTCGCCGTCGTCGCCGCGCGCGCGCCGAACACGGCTGTCTGTCTGATCAGCGCGCTCTCGTATCACGGCATCACGACGCAGATCCCATCCTCCGTCCATCTGGCCGTGCCGCGGGGTAGCTATCACCGCGTCAAGCTTTCGATCCCCGTCACGCTATATCGCTTCGACCCGAAGACCTTCAATCAGGGGCTAGAAACACAGCGGGTTGGCGGCATGCCGCTGAAGATCTACAGCGCCGCACGCACCGTCGTGGACTGCTTCAAGTTCAGGAACAAACTCGGGCTGGACGTCGCCCTCGAGGCACTGCGTCTGGCGCGACAACGAAAGCGTGTGCAGAACCGTGAACTACTGCACTACGCCCGGATGCTGCGTGTCGAAAAGCCCATGTCACCGTACCTGCAGGCGATCGAATGACCGGGAAGGAAAGGAAAAACGTCGTCGCCTCCGTACTTGCGAGACTCCGTGGCACGTCGAAGTCGAGTGGCGCGCCGTTTCAACAGGTCCTTCAGCAGTACGCCATGGAGCGATTCCTGTATCGCATCTCAAGGTCGAAGCATGCGCAAAGCGTCATTCTGAAAGGCGCGCTGCTACTGAAGACAATCGGCATCCCGAGTGCCCGTCCGACCATGGACATCGACATGCTGCGCAAGGGCAAGGCCGATCAGGCAACCTTGCTGGCGCTCGTCAGGGACTGTGCGACGCTCGACGTGGAGGCGGACGGTCTCACGTTCCTCGCCGACAGCGTGACACCCGAGGAGATCACGAAAGATTCAGAGTACAAGGGAACGCGAATCCTGATGGATGCACGCATGGACAATGTGCGCCTCAAGATTCAGATCGATTTCGGCGTGGGTGATGTCATCGTGCCCGGGCCGCGAATAATTGAATACCCGGTCTTCCTGGGTGGGGATACCATCGAGCTGCTGGCCTATCCGGTCGAGACGGTCATTGCGGAGAAGCTTCAGGCCATGGTGGCACTCGGAAGCGCTAATAGTCGGATGAAAGACTTCTACGACGTGTGGATCTGTTCGGCTCATCTCGACTTCAACGCGAAGGCGCTCCTCAATGCCATCGACGCGACGTTCAAGAATCGACAAACGCCCGTGCCAGCCGAGGAATTTGAAGCCCTCTCCCCGGATTTTGTTCAGGCGCATCGCATTCAGTGGAATGCTTTCGTAAAGAAGATCGGCGAAGCCCACCTCGCCGATACGCTCGGCAAGGTCGTCGACGATCTTAAAAACTTTGCAATGCCGGTGCTCTGCTCGCTCGCGAGCGGCGAGAAGCTCACGCAGCAGTGGAAGGCCGGGACCGGTTGGGTAGCATCATGATGTGCCGGAATTGCCTATCCGCCTTCGGGAACGTGCCGGACCGTTAGGACAATGAGCTCCTTCTGGGCCGGGGTGAGAGGCCTTCCGGCTCGGCCGTAAGACGCGCTATCGAGCAGCATGGGGCTCGATCCCTCTCCTCGCAGATCACTGATTCGCTTTTTCACAACCTTTATCCCAACTCGCCAGGTTCGCCTTGATGAGTGCCTTGATGTGGACACGCAGTGCATCAAGTGCACGTAGCAGCGCCCGCAGATCCGCTCCGCTCGGTCCGCCCAGCAGCGCGCCTTGATTCACGGCACGAGCAATCTGGTTCAGGTTCCGACCAATGGCGCTTACCTCGGCGACGCTGCGTTTGAGCGCATCGAGTTCAGCGGTCGGCAGCGGCGTCAGCGCCCGCAGGTGTGAGCGGATGAGGAACGACACATACGTGCTTGTGGGCATGACTCGCGCCTTGGCGCGCTCGCGGAGCAACAACAGGTCATCGGTCCGCAACCGCACTGTGATCTTCCCGTCAATGGGGACGGGCTCAACGGTCTCAGTCACCGCCGATTGAGGAGTTGTTGCGGTCAGCAGCGCCGCCTCCACCAAGCGCTTGAGGAGTGCCGATTCCGACAGCTCTTGGCAACGAGCCGCCGTCGCGAAGCGCTCCTTCATCTCGGAAGTGACTCGAGCAGTGATGAGTGAATCAGCGACCATTGGCGCTGATTGTTAGACGAATGACGCCGCTAGGCTATCCTGCACGAGATCGAATCCGCCTATGATTGCATCAAACGAAACAGAGATGTTTTTGCTTGGGCCCGGGGCTGGTGCCAGACAGAAGGCACCTGGTAGGAAGAAACGCCAAGGATCCTATGGCCGAATTTCAGCGAATCTGTAACTGCCTTGATTGGTCATGTCTCTTTTAAGCCTCACCCTCCATCGCGAATAAGACGTCGGGCAGTTCCCCCGATGCGGTTCCAGTCAACTGTTTCGGGGCACCGTCAACGTCAGAAATAACCATAATGCGTTCCTGAGTCCTTCACTAAAGGAATCGACACGTACCGTTTCCCGTGGTGTCCCGCCCTCATTCAGAATCAAAACCGGTCCGTTGATTGGCCGAATCGGAACCCTCATCCCTCACGAGCAGACTCCAATAGTTCCCGAAGCCGCGCTTGAATGGCGGGTTCGATCTCGTATGCTCCCGGATTCCAGGCATCATTCCAATCGGGAACGCCGAGATGACGGGAAACACGGTTCCGTTTTGCTCTCGACCATCGCTCGAGTAGATCGATCGCTACGGCAGATCCCGCACCGTCCGGCCATCGCCTAAGGAACCAAGCGAGGAGTGCCAGACTTCCGTAGCGGCTGTCATAGCATCTGCCCTCGGGTCGTTCCTGAGGTGTAGATGTGGATAATCGGGCATCGCCCCCTGTTATGAGTTCAGAGTATGGGTGGACTGCTCGCGATGCGGCCGGATCGAGCGGCTCACGCGTGAATTCCAGTTACCACTCGACCAGGCGGGACGCTCCTCGAGAGGGTTGCTTTCGCCAGCGAGCGTTGCGGAGCGCCGGCCTATATGTGCTTCGAGCGCACCGTTCCTCGTAGTCACTGACCGCCGTATCACGCCGCCTCCATGCTCCCGGCGTTCTTACGCGACGGATTCCTATCCGGATGAGCCCCGACACAACGATGCGCGAGTGCCGCACGTCACTTTAACCCCGTGCGATATCCGCGTGTACTTGGCTCGCGAAAAGAGATTGACCCGTTCAATCAGGAACATCAAGTGCGAGTAGCGTCCGATCGAGCTCTTCAATAGTAGGTGAATTCGATCGAAACGCCGGGTTGTCAGAGCTTGGCGGCCAGCGCATTGTGCGAGTGAAGATCCAGCTCACAAAGCGGCCCCAACAACACGGTTGTAAGGTTGACAGTCAAATGCGTAAACGCAAGGATCCCAACACTTGGTTCCGAGAAGCGCTCAAGGTCGCCGAGGATCCAGCCGCATCCGGTTGGCTAAAAAATGCCCTGGTCGAGGCGATCAACCGTGATCCTGGCCAGGCCGCGGGATGCGGAGGTGCTCTGCAGAATACTTCAACATCGAGCGGCTGCGGTCCAACAGGGCGCGATGCTCTCAAATGCGTTGGTAAATCGGTCAAGTCGGTCTCCTGACCGACTGCCACAGCGCAGCAGCAGGCCATGAATTTCCCGGCCCGGCCGATGAGTGCATCAATTGAAATTCTAAGACTCCCCCGAGTTCGCGAGCGGATCGGCCTGTCCCGATCGATGATTTATGAGCTCGAGGCTACGCAGCGATTTCCGCGGCGAATCAAAATCGGACTGCGAGCGGTCGGATAGATCGAATCCGAGGTCCAAGCCTGGTTGACGCAGCGCGTTCAAGACAGCCGCCAGAAAGCTCCGCTTTCTTTGGATCATCGCGGTGCAACTTCCGCAGGGGCTCCCTTGCGGGTATCCGCGTAAAGCGTAGCCGCGAAACACCAGAAATTACCGGCCTCTTCTTTAGGAATGTGAATACGTCCAGGGGATCCAATAAAATTAGTAACTTACGATTCTTTTCCTCAGAAATTAGTCTGCTACTCTCGTGTATGCTACTGAGGTGTCATTTGCCACTCGAAATCAGATAGGATCTGCGCTTTGAGCGCGCGGAAATGACTTACGGAAACAACACGCAGCTGTGACCGACCTGGCTTGACTACCTGCGCATGCGAGGTCGACCAACGCACGTCGAACCAGAACTGCAAAGACTTGCATCGGCATATCACAAAGGCTCCGCGCCGATCGAATCCGCCGAATGCTTGAGCGCCCATTTGGCTCTGTGCTGACAGCATTGATTCGCAAATCGATCTGGAGCCGGCAACTCTTGCTGGTGGGTCGAGGGGGTCGCGAGACCAGCCATTCGCGGCAAGCGACTAGCGGTACATGGAATGGTCGAGGAAGTCGATTGGGCAATAGAGAAGTGAGGACACTCAGATGCGTCTTACCGACAGAATAGCCTTCGTCACTGGATCCTCTCGCGGGATCGGCGCAGGAATAGCGAAGCGGCTTGCTGCGGATGGCGCGAAACTAGTGTTGCATGCGAGCAAGAGTTGAGAAAGTGTTCAGGAAGTCGCCGAATGCATTCGAGCTGCAGGTGGCAGCGCTAACGTCGTGGTAGGGGAACTGACGGCCGCCGACCGCGCCAGCCAGGTCGTGCGCGACGCCTTCGCCGTCCATGGCGCGCTGGATATCCTCGTATGCAACGCCGGCGCGCCCGCGTCTGGACCGATTGTCGAACTAGACACCGCGGCCATCGACCGCAATCTTGCATTGAATCTGCGCGCAGTGATGCTCTCGACAATCGAATTCGCCAAACTCACGCGAAGCCCACACGGCCGTGTGGTGCTGATCTCCTCTGCGTCAGCGGCACACCCCGTCGCTGGCGCTGCTCTCTATTCGGCCGCTAAGGCAGGCGCTGAGGCTTTTATCCGCTGCGCTGCGCAGGAACTAGGCGAGCGGGGAATCACGCTCAACTCGGTGCAGCCGGGGATGACGGCGAGCCGCCCCGTGGCACCTGAGAAGGCAGCGAAGGTTGCCCGATGGACGGCGCTGCATCGCATCGGCGCGCCCGATGACATCGCCGATATCGTTGCCTTTCTGGCTTCGGACGAGGCGCGCTGGCTGACCGGTGTGACGCTCGCGGCCACCGGCGGCCAATCACGTCGGCGACCAACATTATCTCGAAGGGCTAGCGCGGTAATACCCCTGGCTTGCAAAGAGTTAGCCTTCTGCTAAATCCATTCAGATCTCTCGACCGTGAAGCTTGGTAGCGGGGTGTGACTCTGCATTACTGCAACCGTTTGCTATCCGGCTGTGCGCTAGCCTTCATGATCTTATGCTCAACGAACGTCGCGTCACTGCGGAACGCGCTCGAGGGCGTTGTAAGAGGCAGGTCACGAAAGGTCGCAATACCCGCTGGCGCCGCGCAAACGTAAGGAATCGCGTTGACGATCCGCATCACGGTCATCAGATAGCCGTCATATGCCAGTTCTTCCGGCTTCTCGGGATCGCCGACCGAGCATTCCATCGACACGTTGGGATCGCCCTCAATCCTAATGCGCATGCAGCCGACTGTGTCTGCCTTCTCCCATTCGGGGGCGATACCCTCACACATGCGGTTCACGTGTTCCACGACGACCGCTTCCCTGCCTTCGACGATTGCGCTGGTACGAATTCGAACAGCTGCCACCTTTCCGGCCTTGATCACGCCGAAGCCGACGCGAATATCCTTATCCGTCACACGCTTTTCGTACAATTCTTCGTACCTTTCAACTTTATAGCCCAATTTATGAACCACATTCGTTATAGGGTTACCCCAGATGGACAATTGCACTCCCGGCATCTCGCAGAACGGCCGTTTTATCGATGGGCTCATCGAAGCCGAAGATAAGGGCCATTTCTTCTCTTTCCTTGACGGTTGAATAGTAGAATAGCTCATATGAAGTGATGCGCTTGATCGTGTTACTCAGGGTGGTAGCGAGCATCGCCATGTGCTCGACAAAGCCGGGCTCCTGTCCATTCATGTAGAGAGTCGCATCTCCCTTCTTGGCGGCCGCGTCCAGTCGTGCCACATAGGCCTGGTCCACGTGCGCGGCGGATAGACCAAGCCGCCGTCGCTGGGAGTCACCACGTTGATGCCGCTCTCGAGCAGCTTGATAAACCATGGACCATTGACTTTCTGCGCCTCTACAGGGTCCTTATGTTCAGCGCCATGACGGCGCAATCTAGCTTGAGGGAAAAAATATCTTGCTCGCTGCCGGTAATACTGACGCCGCAGGGCTTGTCTGTATCAAGCAATCCTGCATCCATGCCAACATTTTTCGACCGACCCAGACACCGACCAACTCGGCATCATCGCGGCCCAGGAGCGTGCGAACCGCGATACCGGCAATGTTACCGGTACCTATGACCACAACCCTCAGCTTCTTCGTGTGCATCGCGACAAGCTCACTGCTCTACTCGGGCTGGCTAGAATCAACGCTATCTGTAATGGACACGATTGTATAATAACGCGAGCTGGCCGCGTAGGCGGCATCAACCGCCGTCGACGCAATTCCTTAAAATGTCTGGAGAAAGTAGCGAGGATTTTACGGTTGCACCGATCGCGCGATTTTCGGCATTCCGAGCGCGGCGCGCAGTTCCGACCTTAATTCGATGACCCAGAAACCGCTATCCATGCAATCGAACCAGATTTGGCCCGAATCTTTCAGGTAGCGCACGTGGGACATGCAGGCGTCACCCGGCTTGAAATAGGCTACCTCGACTGGGCTGCTTGGATCGCGCAAATCTACAATCCGAAGACCTGCATACGTGAAGGGAAACAGGCCGAGGTGCGTGTCGGTCGCGCTGTCGACATCGTTGAAATGCGATGTAGCGGTGCCGGGCCTGCCAATGATGCCACCGCTTGCAGTCTCGGTTTTGTGCGCGGTGGGCAGTTCTCTTGCAAGTTCATCTGCAGCCGGAATTGGCCGACGATGCTCGGGTTCTTCTCGTCTGCGATATTCGAAATCCGCGGCCAGGAACCGGGACAGGCTTCCATTTCGCCGGCGCCGACGAGATACGGTACGCCCTTGATGTTGGCCTGGACCGCTGAATGCCATCCGCCATGCTGCGAGGTGCCGACGAGACGCATCTGGGGATCGGGTTTCCCGTCCACGAGGTCACTATTGTCCAGAATGTAAATTCCACCGGCTTCGGGCCCCAGACCCTCGGCGTTCGGCGGGGAAATCTTGATGTTTTTATTGAGATCATCGCCCTTGGACGCGATCACGCCCGCATAGATCCGCCGTTCGTCAGGACTAATTGACACTTCGTGCGTAGCGAATGGAAATGTCTTGCCATCTGATCGGGTCACGCCGAACTTGCCGATGAAACGCGGCTTGGACAAGTCGGAGATCTCCATCACTTGGATCCCGCCGTCTCCGCTGAAAGGACTGATGACGGTGCCATAGATCCGCTGCCCATTCGGGGAGACCGTGAGCGTGTGAACGGGTTCCGGCCACATCACTTCCGACATCAACTTGGGGTTCGCGCAATCGGACACATCGTAGACGTCGAGCCACCCTTCTTTCGGTCCATTGATTCCCGCAACGCCGCCATATGTGCTGGCGACAAGGACTGCGCGGTGAGGCACCGCCACCGCGTTCATGGTTTCCCCTGCGTCAAGCGCACCCTTGTCCTGCAGATAATGGGTTACTTTCGGGGCACTGGGATCGCGAACGTCGATGACTGCGACGCCGGAGGTTGGACCGACTGGTTCCTTCGGGCCGGGGCCGGTAGGCGTTAACTTGACGCCGCCCGCCACATAGGCGCAGCGGTCCGACCAAGCCATGATCAGGTTCCCTGACCGCTTCCCAATATCCGAATGGCCGATCACGCGTACGCCCTTGGAGTACGGCTCCGGCAACACCATAGCCTCCCCCGGCAGGGTCTCGCCCTGCTTTCCGGGCTCCAGCGGGTGGGTGCCCCGAGCAATTGCTGCGATTGCACAAGGGCGGGGAGCGCTAGCGCGCCTGCAGCAACATGATTCTCAACTGCGGAACAGACGACATTTATGTCTCTCCTCTAGGACTTGTACAAACTCGGGGCTCGGTAGACCCCAGGATCTGGTCAGTTCGCCGGCATCATTCGTGGTGCGGCCTGCCAGCACGCGAGCTCAATCATGACGACGTCTGCTCGGCTCGCTGTTGACGAAGAATGAAGCGCTGGACTTTCCCGGATGGAGTTCTTGGAAGCGAGGTAGTGAAGTGAATGGCTCGCGGATAAGCGTGCGCGGCGTATCTTGTCTTGACCCAATTTTGTAGTTCTACCTTGAGCGTTTCTGAAGCAGCCGCGGCATCGCGAAGCACGACAAAAGCCTCTATGACTTCGCCCCGGATCTTGTCGGGCGCTGCAATCACGGCACATTCGGCCACCGCCGCGTGAGCCTGCATAACCGACTCCACTTCGAATGGACCGATGCGGTACCCGGCCATGAGAATGACATCGTCGTCGCGCGATGAGAAATGGAAGTATCCGTCCTCGTCCATGCGGCCGAGATCGCCGGTGAGATACCAATTGCCGCAGAATTTCTCGGCGCTCTTTTCCGGGTCATCCAGATAACCGTTGAACCAGGCTAAAGGGCTTCTACTCCAGTCGAGGGCCACCCGGCCGACCTCATTGACGGCTGCGGGCTTATCTTCGCGCTCACGAAGAACCAGTGCTGTCCAGCCGGGCATCACGTGTCCCATCGAGTCCGGCTTGAGCGGGCGCTTCAACGACGCATGATGATGATTGTTGATCAACATTCCCACCTCGGTTTGACCGTAGTGGTCGTGCACCGGAACACCGAGCGTCGATATGGCCCATTGATTGACCTCCGGGGTAAGCGGTTCACCCGCGCTCGAGGCGCAGCGCAACTTGAACGGCCCGAGGCCCGATGCATCGGATGCGCGCAGCGATCGATACACGGTCGGCGCCGCCGCGAAATTGGTGACACCCTCGTTCTTAAGGACCGCAAGAGTCAGCTCCGCGGAGAAACCCCCTTGCAGCAACAGCCCTGGGACGCCTGTGGTGAACGAGGCCAAGACGCCAAAATACAGCCCATAGGCCCAACCCGGGTCCGCTGCGCACCAAAATACATCGTCGGGTTTCAGATCGAGTGCAAACTCCGCGTAGGCTTGAAATGCCGCAAGCGCCTTTGCCGGCACGACCACCGCTTTGGGGCGACCGGTCGTTCCTGAGGTATAGATGTGAATAATCGGGGCATCGCCCCCAGTGATAACAGGTGCACACCCACGAGACCGAGCCGGCCAGCAACGCGTGGAAGTCGAGCGCACCCTTATCGGAGGCACCCGTGGTGATCACTTGCCACGCGGGGCTCGCCGGAATGTCCTCGCCGGGTTCGAGCTTGGCGCGCTGGCTCGAATCGCAGACGACCACTTTGGCTTTGCTGCCGATCAGGCGATAGGCGATGGCGGGTGGTGCAAACGCGGTAAAGAGGGGGACATGAACAGCCCCGATGCGCCAGATACCCATGAGCGTCACCAGGTACTCTCGGCTCTTGCCCATGAGCGTTGCGACACGATCCCCCGCACGAATTCCAAGCGCCGTTAGCGCAGCCGCAAATCGCTCGGATTCGGCACGCAACTCGCCATACGTGAGGCACTGCGCGCTGAGGTCTTGCCCGATGATTCGATACGCCACCGATGTTGCTTCACGACGATCACACAGGAGCTCGGCAACGCTAACCTCTGGACCCGTGTAGAGCGCGATCAGCCGTTCGACCCGCATTAGAGGCGTAATGCCCGGATTGGCTTTCCTATTCATCTGAACCTCACGGTAACCCAACGCCGCGCGGACTTAACCCCGACGCGTGAAAGCGCTCTTGGGTGCCACAAGTTAGTTTCCAATGGGCAACACCAATCGCGAGGACGCGAGGTCGATCGTTCGGCGCGACGGCACCAACCGGGTCGTCGTCGCGGGGTCGTCATCGGTTCCGAGGTTTCGCTCCCAGTGAGGATGACTGCCCCCCGCGACTAATAGGCGGACCCGGTGGCCGGCTGCGAACCGATGTGCCACGGCATCCAGTTCCAAACGGATACGGCCGTTGGCCGTGGCGCGGTTTAATCGGAGAAATCCATCGCTCACGTTGCGAGAGTGCCCCTTCGCGTCGACCTCGGAGAGCCTGATGAACAGATCGGCATGTGGATTGTCGCTGGCATGGGTGAGTTCGATTACGGGCATGCCGAGGATCTCGAGCGGTGTGGACAGAATCGGTCCCGTAAAGGCGAGGACGTCGGCCCGTTCGGCGAGCGAGTGGTCATCGGTATAGCCTCCTCCCAGCAGGACCCGGCCGCCCACCATGGGCGTGGGATCGGCGGGATCGTAGGTGAAGGCCGCATTGCTACCTACGGGCGCCGGCTGCTCAGAGAGACCACCGCCCGCGTTGGGATAAAGAGTGCGGTCATTCGCCGGTGGCGGCCAAGCGCCAAGGTCGCGCCATTGCCCAGCCGCTCCGGTGACGAACACCTTCACCGGCTTGGGGCGGGTGCGGACACCGCTCCCGCCCAAGTGCTCGTTGAACCAGTCAAGGCTTTCTTGCACGGTCAAGGACCCGCCCTTGGTGACAATCTCTCCGTGCGTCCATGGGCCGACGGTCAGCGCGACATCGACACCGCGGTTGGCGAGATGCGCGTATTGCTCGAGGGTCTGCGTGAGAAACAGATCTTGCCAGCCGCTTTGCAGCAGCACCGGCACCTTGACCCGATCGAGCGCCGCCTCGACGTTCATCGGCAACCACATCGGATCTGCGGGGTCGCGACGGCTCACCCAGTCGCGATACCAGAGTGAACGCCCTGCCAATAGGCGCTCGCCGGCATCGGCGACCGGAACGGCCCGTACTCCTTCCGACATTCGCTGCCGGGCTGTCGCGAGGCTCAGTATGCGTTGGGGGATGAGATCTTCCTGGTGACCAACTTGATCGGCCCAACCGAGGAAATCACCGAGATTAAATGCACCCCCCTGATAAACGGCTTTGCGAAAGTCGTGCGGCGCGATCGAGATCACGGCAGTCACGAGTTCGGGCGGCGGATCCATGAGCAGCGCCCATTGCGTAAATCCAAGGTAGGAACCCCCGAAGGTCGCGAACCGGCCGTCGAACCACGGCTGTTTGCGCATCCAGACCACCGTATCTGCGGCGTCGTCAATCTCACGGGACATGGGCTCAAACGTCCCGCCCGAGCCGAACGTGCCTCGGCACCGGGCGAGGATGACCCGATAGCCGCGGCTGGCATAGACCCCGCCCGTAAGCGCCGCCAAGGGCAGTTGCCAGCCGTAGGGAGACCGCAGCAGGAGGCTTCCGATCACGGGGCCGGTGGGAGTGTAGAGGTCAGCGAGCAACACGACGCCGTCTCGCATGGGTATTCGCAAGTCGCGTGCGATCGTATAGTCGCTCGTCGGGGTCGGAAGGCGCTGCAGGTGGGTGACGAGACGATCGGCCAAGCGCTGGAGCAGCGTTCGGGGCTTCGTTGCGGATTGAACCGTGCTCTGCGTCATCGCGGCGGCTCTTCCATCGGTGCGCGCCAACTGTGTTTGCATAGATTCAGAATGATGCCTACTGTACATCAGTGTACACTACCAATCCAAGTGGTCCACCGAAAGAGAGTCCCACCGATGACCAACGAAGATCATTTCAAACAATTGGAACGCAAGCTTCAGGACTTGATGGAACGGACCGCGATCCTCGAGCAACGGGAACGCAAACTTCAGTACCTGACGGATCGTGCGGCGATCCTGGATTGCGTCGCCCGACACGCCCGGGGATGCGATCGGTTCGATTCCGCTCTCCTTGCGAGTGCCTATCACGAGGATGGGGTGGATGAGCACGGCTTCGCGATCAATCCCGGTCCGAAATACCCCGAATGGGCGAATGCTCAGCACAGCAGAGGCTCCCTGCAGAACATGCACAACATCACGACGCACAGCTGTGAGATCGAGGGCGACACAGCTCACGCCGAAAGCTACGTCATCGGCCTGTTCCTCAACACCGACGGCAAGACAGCGCGTCTGCTGGCCGGCCGCTATGCTGACCGCCTTGAGCGCCGCCACGGTGAGTGGCGCATTGCACTTCGGCGGTCGACGGTCGATGTGGCGATGACGGGGGACGCATCATTCCTGTCCTTGCCCTATTTCGTCGACATGGGCTTTGTGAAGGGGATGCGCGACAATCGTGATGTCAGTTATCAGCGCCCCCTCAATCTTGACGAGACACTCGCCGATCGCTGGTGAGCCGAAAACACGCCGTCACCGAACGGGAAAAGCGCCTGGCGCTCCTCGCGCTCATGCTGGTCTTCCTGTTGGGCGCTCTCGATTCGACCATCGTCGGGACGGCGATGCCGCGCATTATCCAGGAGCTACGGGGATTTGAACTCTACTCCTGGGTAACGACGTCCTATTTGCTCTGCTCGACAGTGGTCGTGCCCATCTATGGAAAGCTCGGCGATCTCTACGGCCGTAAGTACGTCCTCCTTTTCGGGATTTCCATCTTCCTCTCCGGTTCTGCGCTGTGTGGTCTCAGCGGTGACTTCGGTGACTTGCCATTGCTGGGCTCCGGCATGTCGCAACTGGTGATCTTCCGCGCAATTCAGGGTCTGGGCAGCGCCTCTTTGTTCAGTCTGTCCTTCACGATCATCGCCGATCTGTTCACGCCGCGAGAGTGCGGCAAGTTCATGGGACTGTTTGGCGCGGTGTTCGGCCTCGCGAGCGCAATCGGCCCTCTCGTCGGCGGTTTCTTTACTGATCACGGCACAACCACGGTTGCGGGATGGAAAATCGCAGGATGGCCGCAATTCGCGTGTTACACGATGTCGAACCTCGCGGGTTTCTTCATCGGCATCGAGCTTTCTCGGTGTCATCATGTTCATGCCGCTATTTCACGCAGATTGTCCAGGGCCTAAACGCCACCCGCAGCGGCTGGACGCAGATGCCCATTGACCCTAGGACTTTTGATCGGCTCCATCGCAGCAGGTCGACTTGGCTACTCGAACTGGGCAATAAACAAGCCCATGATAGTCGGAGGAACCGTCATCCTGCTCGCTGCATTGTTTTGGCTCACTGGAACACTACCCGCACGGTGCCGGTTAACTTGGGCGTTCGCCTCTTCGTCGCCGGCGTCGGTCTTGGGCCTTCACAGAGCCTATTCAATCTCGCAGTCCAGAATGCCGTACCCGTTGCGCAGCTTGGCATCGCCACGAGCGCGTCACAGTTCTTCCGGCAGATGGGGTCGGTGCTTGGGCTCGCTGTCTTTGGCACGGTGTTGACTCACACACTTACCGACGAACTCTCCAAGCGCGTACCGGACCTGTCGGCCGTAACGACGCGGATGGACCTCAGTCAGGTGCAATCCCAAGCCCTGGATCCCCTACCGGATGCGGCGAGAGCTCGCCGCCAGAGCGGATTCGCAATACCAGCAGATTGACCGGGCCTATGCGGATGATCCGAACGCGCGACAAGACGTTCTTGCCGACGCCTCGATTTCGGACGCCATCAAGGAATTGGTGCGCCACGGATCGCGTCCGGACGAATCCGCGCCACGAGTTCTCACCGCGCTAAGGCAGGATCTGATAGGCCACGCCAATGCGCTCGCGGCGAGGCTTGAAACAGGCTTGAAGGAATCGTTTGCCGCGTCCATTGCCTACCTGATCTGGCTCGGCTTCTGGCTCATCGTCGCCTCGCTGGTGCTGACGTTGTTCATCCCTGCGATTCCTTTGCGCGACAGGTCGACGACGGAGGAGCGGACACGCGCGGCAGAGGTGTAATTGTGCCAGCATAGGGCACATGAGGAGTCGATCGATGGGGAGATCTGATTCGTTGTTGCTGCTGTTCGGATTTCTGGCGCTGACAACCGCCACCGAGAGTCCGGCGCGCTCGATTGGCGCGGCTGCAAACTGGGTCGCGCATGGCGCCGATGCAGACGAAACCAACTTCAGCCAACTCGATCAGATCAAAGCCGCAAACGTGAAGGGGCTTGGCCTCGGCTGGTGGCTGGACCTCCCGGGGGAAGTGTCGCTCGAGGCGACCCCGCTCGCGATCGACGGCGTGCTGTATTTCACCGGCAGCTACGGCAAGGTCTACGCGGTGGATGGAGTCAGCGGCAAGCTGCTGTGGAGCCACGATCCGGAAATCTGGAAGCACAATACCGCGAAGATGCGCCTCGGCTTCGCGGTCAACCGCGGCGTGGCCTATGCCGGCGGGCGAATCTTCTCAGCGACGCTCGATGGCCGGTTGTTCGCCCTCGATGCCAGCACACGGCAGACTTCTTTGGAGCGTGGAGACCACCGCACCTGACTCCATGGAATTCATCACCGGTGCGCCGCGGACATTCAACGACAAGGTCATCATCGGCAACGGCGGCGCGGATTTTGGTGCGCGTGGCTATGTGACCGCCTATGACCAGGCGACCGGCAAGCAGGTCTGGCGGTTCTACGTGGCACCCGGCACGCCGGATCAGAATCACGGCGATCCGGCCATGGAGCGCGCGGCCGCCACCTGGCACGGCGAATATTGGAAGACCGGCACCGGCGGTGCCGTCTGGGACAGCATCACGTTCGATGCGAAGCTGAACCGCATCTATCTCGGCACCGGCAATGCCGGCCCCTCCGACCCGGCGGTGCGCAGCCCCGGCGGCGGCGACAATCTCTACACCGCCTCCATCGTCGCCCTCGACGCCGATACCGGCCAGTACGTCTGGCATTACCAGATCAATCCGCGCGACGCCTGGGATTACGACTGCACACAGCAGATGACGCTCGCGGAACTCGTCATCGATGGGAAGCCCCGCAACGTACTGATGCAGGCGCCGAAGAACGGCTTCTTCTACGTCATCGACCGGATCACCGGAAAACTGATCTCGGCCGAGAAGATCGGCAAGGTCACCTGGGCAGACCATATCGATCTTGCCAGCGGCCGTCCCGTCGAGGCGAAGGACGTCCGCTACGAGAGCGGCGAGACGGTGATCTGGCCAAATCCCACCGGCGCACACAGCTGGCAGGCCATGTCGTTCAGCCCGAAAACCGGGCTGGTCTACATCCCCACCATGCAGAACGGCGTGCACTTCTACCGAGGGCCGCCGAAGACGGGCGACGTATTCGTGGCCAATCTATCGGTCGGCTCCTTCAAGGCGGATGCTGAAGATGGGAAAGGTGCCCTGCTCGCCTGGGACCCGGTGAAGCAGCAAGCCGCGCTGGAAGGTGCAGCACGACACGATCTGGAATGGCGGCACCCTGTCGACCGCGGGCGATCTGGTATTCCAGGGCACCGCCGATGGCTATCTCTCGGCCTACGACGCCCGCAACGGCCGGCGGCTTTGGCGCTTCAACGCCGGACTCGGGATCATCGCCCCGCCGATGAGCTATCAGGCGCACGGCAAGCAGTACGTCGCAGTGCTCGTCGGCTATGGGGGTTCGGCCGCCATCGGCAGCGACGTAATGGATGTGGGATGGAAATGGGGTGCGCCGCGGCGGCTGTTGAGCTTTACTCTCGACGGCAAAGCCGTACTACCGGCAGTCACCGCCGCGCGATCTGACTGTGCACGCACTCGATGATTCGACGCTCCAGTTGAGCGATACCGACATCCAGGCCGGCAAGTCGCTCTTTCTGAATTGTATGGTCTGTCACGGGCGGGATGCCGTATCCGCGGGTGCGCCCGCGCCGGATCTTCGCGAATCCGCGATCGCGCTCGACCCTCGAAATTTCCGGGCCGTCGTGCATGACGGGGCCCTGCTGCAACGTGGCATGCCTCGGTTCGAGATGTTCAGCGATGCACAAATGAACCAGCTCTATGTTTATATCCGGTCGCGCGCACGAGTCGCGCTCGAAGGTCGAATCAAGTAGCGCACTGCACTGTTCGGAATGCTGGCAGTATACAATACTGGGGAGGAGTGGCAATGAGTGAAGTTGGCAAGCTGAAAGGCCGTGTTGCGATCATCACGGGCGCTGGGCAGGGCATAGGCGAGGCGATCGCCCGAAGATACGCGCGTGAAGGCGCGAAGATCGTCATCACCGGCCGAACCTTAAGCAAGCTCGAGGACGTCGCGGCCAAGATCCAGGCGGAAGAAGGCGATGTGCGCTGCCTCGACGCCTTGGCGGGCAATCGTGAGCATGCTCAAAAGACCGTCGCGGTAGCGATCGCAGCCTGGGGGAGGGTCGATGTGCTGGTGAATAATGCCCACACGTTCACCGACTTTATGGCGATGGAAGACCCGAAGCTCGAGGACAACCTCAGGATCGACATGAATTCCGCGTTCATTGGTTCGCTGCAGCTGATGCAGTGCGCATTTCCGCATATGCGCGATATCGGCGGAGGTTCAATCATCAATTTCGGCTCAAGTTACGGCATCCGCTGCGAGCCCGGCTTTCTCGCCTACGCTGCGGCCAAAGAAGCCATCCGCACCCTGACCAGGACGGCGGCGAGAGAGTGGGGCAAGCATAAGATTCGAGTGAACACGATCCTGCCTTCAGCGATGTCGCCGAAGGCGCTCTGGTATCTGGAGCAGAGCAAATCCTATGACAGTGAATTATCCAAGGTTGCGCTGGGATACTTCGGGCAGCCGGAGGATATCGCCCCGCTCGCGCTGTTCCTGGCGAGCGACGAGTCTCGCTACGTCACGGGACAGACGATCGGAGCGGATGGTGGCAGCACGATGCTGTGAGTTCCTGGAATTCGCCACTTTAGGCGGAGGTTTTTCGTGGTCTTTCAGCACGCGGCCGTTCAATCCAGTTTAAAGCTCGCCGGACCAATGAGCATGCCCGGGACCGCCGATCGTCCGCGGTAGAGGTACGAAGCCCCTTTAAGGGGCTTACCGTCTTTCAGACTGTCACCGCCGTCGGAGGGAACTACATTGAGGTAATAGTCGCGCATGTCGGCCCCGCCGAAGCGTATTTGCGTGATGGATCCTTCCGGTGTCTTAACCGGAGCCAACAGCGCTCCGTTGGGCGTTGTGCGGCTGATGATTCCGGGGGATCGGAAGCCGGTAATCCAGATGTTACCTTCTGCATCCATCGCCATCCCATCGCAGTCGTTCTTCTCGAGTAGCACACGCCTGTTGCTGAGCGACAGGTCGTCCTCGACATCCCACGCCCAAGCAACTTTGAATGTGTCGCTGCAATAGAACTTTCGGCGCTTGGCGTCGTAAACGAGGCCGTTGGAGAAGTTGACGTCTTCCGCGAGTTTGATGACATCGCGATCGGCCGTAAGACGGTAAACCGCAGTCGGGCGAGTCGGCTGGCCCCTTTCGACCATTTCAATATCATTGGTGCCGAAAAAAATTCCACCCATACCGTCTGGAACCAATTCGTTGATGCCATTGATGACCTTGTCGTCGATCTCATGCAGCAGCCAGCCGGACCTACCGGTTGCGATATTGTTCCACATGATGCCTCCGGGGCCGGAAGATAACACCGCGCCATCATCATTCATGAGGCAGCCACCCGTCCACATGCGGCCGACATTGAAGGATGCCACTTTGCGGCCGTCAGGCCTGACCCCGTGAATACCGCCCGCGATGACGTCGCTGTACCAAACGACATTGCGCTCGTGGTCGACCGCGAGGCCCTCCAAGTAAATCCCCTCGGCAATCTTTTCGAATTGGCCGACTTCCAACTCTGCCATGTCCCCTCCAAAGCAGCCTTGAAACTAATCATATCGCGATTCAAATTCCGACGCTGTTACCGAGTGTCCTTCTGCAGATGTTCGTCATCATGTTAGCAAGATCGGGCGTTTACACAGCTTGATAGCTGCAGCCCGCCGACAAAACCGGGCGGAAGCACCACGACTACCGCCATTGCGTTTTCGGGCGCACGCTGAAGTTCGGCTCGTCAAGAATTGGGGCGGGCCTACGTGGAGGTATTCCCCTTGCCGGATGGTGGCTGCTCCCTATAACAGATATCCGCCGCTGAGTTCGATGACCTGGCCGGTGACGAAGGCGCCAGGCCGCGAAACCAGCGCGTAGAGGAATGCCGCCATGTCCTCCGGTTGTCCGACGCGGCGAAGGGCAGTCGATTCCTCGACCTCTTTTTTCTTCTCGGGAATGGACAGGTAGTCATCGCTTTGCGCGGTATGGATGACCCCTGGTTTCACGGCGTTGACCCGAATTCCGCGCGGACCGATTTCCTTGGCCAGACAAATGGTGAAATCCTCCAGCGCCGACTTCGCCATGCTGTACGCCACTGTGTTCACCAAATGGAGGCGAGTAGCTTCCGATGAAATATTGATCACACTGCCACCGCTTCTCAGCCGCGGCAGAAGTTTCTGAGTGAGGAAAAAAGGCGTGCGCGTGTTGAGGTCAAATGTCCGGTCGTAGGATTCCTCCGTTGTTTCCGGCACCGTCGCGTACCCGCCGCCACCGGCATTGTTGATGAGAATGTCCAGCCCCGCGTCACCAGTGCGTCGTAGAAGCTCTGCCTCCAGCTCTGAGACTACTTTGTCGACCGCGCCCGGCCTGCCGAACTCGGCCTGGATCAGAAAAGCCTGACCGCCCTTCGCTTCAATCGAAGACAACGCCTCCGCGGCCGCTTTCGTATTCTTGGCGTAGTGGACCCCCACAATGGCGCCGGACGCTGCCAGGCGTTCCGCGGTCGCACGCCCGATACCGCGCGACGCACCTGTGACCAGCGCTGTCTTTCCGTGCAAATCTCCTGGCATCAGGTTCTCCTCGGGTACGTTCCACAAGAACGGTTTTCGTATCGATCAAGGGCGACGGGACTGAGCCACGCCGATAGGTGAAGGTAACCTTATCCGGCGCTATCCGAGTGGTGGATCGCATCACCACTTCTTTGCCGGAGTCTCAAGTTTGAGAGGCCGATCGTAAGAGACATCGGTCTTGTCCCATGTTCCTCGCGTGTAACCCATTTCCTTAAACGCAGGGTTCTTGAGCATTGATGCATCGCCAGCAATTATCGTATCCACGATAGACCGCCTGAGAGCGATCCTCCATTCGCCGTTGCGACGCTCCAGACGGTCTATATAGCGGCCGCTGATGAACCGGGCGGTGGTTTCGTCACGATTCAGCAGGGCAACGATCACGTAACTCTCACAGTGCGCGACATCGCCCTCGATCTCGCAGGTATGGCAGGTGATGTTGTGCGTGTGGAGGCAGGATCCGCCGGCATGCGTGGCATTCGCCCATTCCGCATATTTCGGTCCCGGGTTGATGGCCATTCCATGCTCGTCAACACCATCTTCCCAATAGGTGCTCGCTAGCAAGACGGTATCATGGCGATCGTGCCCGCGCGCATGGCGGGCAATACAGTCCTGAATCGCCAGTCTGTCCTTCAAGTATTGAACATTGCGCTTCAGCCTCTCGGTCTGACCCTGGCTCTCGTTCATGAAGACTCTCCGGTCAAGAACTCAATTGCGTCGAAGTTGCATGCATCACCAGCGATCCGCCGGCGTTTTGTCCAAGGTGAGCGGACGCTGATAGGACAAGATCTCGCTTATCTTGCATCCCCTTGACATAGCCCTGCTGGATGAAGGCCGGCGACGTCAGCAGGGAGGCATCTCCGACGAGAAGGCCGTCGACCGGCGAGCGCCGCACTGCAATCCTCCACTCTCCGTCCCGGCGTTCCAATCGATCAAGGTAGCGCCCATAGAGAAATCGGGAGGTCTCTCCCTCCTTGTCCTTGAACATGCCGATGACATACGTCTCGCAATGCGCCACGTCCCCATCGATCTCGCAGACTTGCTGAAAGATGTTGTGGGTATGCGTTTGAAAGCGTTCTTCGTGCGCCGCATTCACCCATTCGGGATATTTGGGACCAGGGTTAACGGCAAACCCGTGCTCGTCGACACCGTCCTTGTGGTAGGCGCTCGCGAGCAACTCTGAGTCGTACCGGTCGCAGCCTCGTGCGTGGCGCACCGCGCAATCTTTGATCGCAAGGCGATCCATCAAATACTGAACCTCACGGGATAACTCATCGATGTCATTGGCGGTCATTTCGCGGCCCTCCAGAACTCATGTTCCCCTCCCCCTCGGTTTCATTGGGTTTGGCGCAACCGGTCGCGGGCATGGCCAACACGGAGGGCTTGAAATTCGCCTCACCACCTCTCACCCGGAGTCTCAATTTCCAGAGGCCGCACATACGACGGGTCGCTCTTGTCCCAGGTGCCATGGCTGTAACCCAGTTCACCAAGGTACTTGATCATCGACGCATCACCGGCGATCGCAACATCGACAATGGAGCGTCTCAGGGCGATCTTCCACTCGCCATTCCGCCGTTCCAATCGATCGATATAGCGCCCGCTGATCAGTCGCGCGGTCTGACCACCATGATCGAGCAGGCCGACGATGACATAGGTTTCGCAATGCGCCACATCGCCGTCGACCTCGCAATTGTGGGTCGAGAGGTTATGGGTGTGGAGAATGGATGCCTTGGAGTGGTCCTCGTTGACCCACGCAGCGTATTTGGGTCCGGGATTGATGGCATTGCCATGCTCATCGATGCCATCCTCCCAGTAGCAGCTTGTGATGAGTTCGCTATCGTGGCGGTCGTGACCGCGCGCATGACGAGAAATACAGTCAAAGATTGCCTGCCGGTCTTTGAGATATTGGATGTCACGTCTCAATTCCGGGTGCTGGTGGTCGTTCACGGGTCTCTCCGTTCATATTTGCCATCGAGCGGTCATTCCTTGAGGAGATCGATCGGCTCGTCCGCCGAGAGCATCACCAGCGGAATTTCGCGGTGGGTGGACGCTTGATATTTTTGGTAAGGTGGAAATATTCCCACCATGAACTCCCAGACCTTGGCGCGCTCCGCGCCTCGGGGCTCTCGCCATGTGCCGCGGAACGCCTGGGTGGCGATCTGAAAGCATAGTTCCTTGCTGTCCTTGATGTTGAGATACCAAGCAGGATGGTGATCGGCGCCGCCCTTCGAGGCGACGATTACCACCTCTCCGCCCGTGTCGCCATAGATGAGCGGGTTGATCCGTGTCTTGCCGCTCTTGCGGCCGACGACCTGGAGCAGCAGCGTGGTCGTGAACTTGTGGCCGCCGATGTCACTCACGTCGACGATATGACCCTCGGCGCCGCCCGATCGCAGATACATGCCCAGATGATCGTCTTTCCAATTGCGTCTCGCCTTTGCGATCTCAGTCATCGTCGCGTCGCTCATGGAATACTCCTTGCGAATGATGATACTAGAATAATCGCTACGCCCGGGTCATGCGGCGCTATCGGCCGCATGAGCATCAATGCTTCTTAGCCTCGAACGACCATTGAGTCCTCATGCCACGGGGTAACACTGGACGATTTATCGCGGAAGGCGCCCGGAAGCTGCTCCACCATGTCCCAACTCGCCGCCAGACGGCCGAAGCCGATGAAGAGACCGATGAACGTGCCTAGTTCGACGATTTCAGCCTCGGAATAGAAGCGCCGAAGCTCATCAAAAGTGCCGTCATCGATGGCGAAGTGGTTGGTGGAGGAAATGTCAGCGTAGGCCAGCGCCGCCTTTTCTGCATCGGTGAGATCCGGCGACTCCTGGGGACTCTCCAGAGAGCAGACTAGCCCTTCCGTAAGGCCGTCATCGATCGCTGACTGATAACGCATCGCCATGCAGCTACGGCACTGGTTGTGAAAGGCAACTCGAAGCCGCACGAGCTCCAGAAGTCGGCGGGGCAATATGCTGTTTCGCCAGAGAGCACCCGCAAACCGGAACATCGCCTTCCCGAACTCGGGATGGTGTGCCCACACGCTGGCCGAATCACGCTCAACGCCGCTCGCGCTGTCCGCCCGAGCCATTTGTTTGAGTTCCTCATCCCACAGCTCCAGTGGGAGCTTGGCAAGTCTTGTCATAGGTCTCTTCTCAGAGTTCGGGAAATTTGACGCCGACGGCGCAGCACTCTCCCCCCCGCGATCCAGGCAGCAAAACGAGTTCGGATCCCGCCGAAGTCAGCATCGCTGATCTTCCGGCTTGAACAGCTTAATCGCCGTTCCGCCGAGAATGTCCCGGGCCTTCTCCTCGCCGACCATGTCGACGACCGTCTTCATGGACTGACGGCCATACCCGTAGGACCCCTCGCTATGCGGATAGTCGGAGGCCCACATCACCCGGTCAGGGCCGATCAGATCGATCTGGCTGAGGCCCAGCCTGTCGTTCTGGAAGGTCGCGTAACAGTTGCTATGCCAATAGTAGCTCGGCCGATGTTCCAGGCGATCGATCAGCTCGCCGTTCACAAACGAATCGAACAGGGCCTCTGCATCCTGCAGCGCCGGAGGCACCCAAGCGAGACCGCCTTCGGCGAAGACGACCTGGAGGTTGGGGTTACGGTCAAACACGCCGCCGAACAGGACCTGTCCAAAGGGCTTGCGGAATGGGGCCATCAGCACCATGTTTGTTGCCCCGAGCCCTCCGCGGTGTTCGAGATCCACACCCTCCCCGACGTGAAAGCACACCGGCAGGCCGGCTTCATTGGCGAGCGCCCAGAACCGATCGAAATGCGGATCGCCATAGGACAGATCCGAGCCATTAGGTCCCTTGCCTGGCGTGCAGGGAATCATGAAAGTCTTGAAGCCCAGGTCGATGATCTGCTGCATGGCCCTGTCGGCCGCGGCCGGACCCCACCAGTTGCTGAAGACGGCGACCCCGACGGAACGGCCACCTCGGCCCTTCAGACGATCCATGGTGTACTCGTTATAGATCCGGTACATGTTTTCCTGGACTTCCAGATCCGGATAGCGGGCGAAGCCGATCAGCGTCTGCGGGAAGCAGATTTCGAACTCGATCCCCTCGGCATCCATCGCCTCATAGCGGGCATCGAGGTCGGCCACCGTTGGCAGATTGCACCGTACCAGCGCGTCTGCTCCCTTCGGTCCAAGCTTGAGCGCCTCGACATGGTTCTTGTAGCCGATATGCCAGTACCGATCGAACCAGACGCGCGGCGCCTTGTCCTTGAGATGCATCGGAAACTTCTCGAAGAAAATATCGTCGCCGATCTCCAAATGGTTGTCAGCAGAGAACACTCTGAGCCCCACGGGCAGGTCCACCGCGGGCGCCTTGGTGGGATCGCGGTCGACGATATGTCCGACGTTGCGCATAATCGGATTTTCAAGAGCAATCGTCATTTCATCCTCCCGTGAGGTTTAGCGTTGAGCGCAAGTTACTATACGCCGCCTCCCCTTGAACTGTCATGGAAAATTGAGCAGTTGCTCAGTTCAGTAGACGCAGAGAACTCCGATAGAAATGCCGCGCCCCAGCATAGCCAAAGCTCAACGAGGGAACAGGGATGACACCGAAGCGAGAGAAGGTCGAAAGAAGTACGAATCCTCGCGCCGCCATCCTGGATGCAACGGAAAGCATCATGCTGGAGGAAGGCTATGCGGCCGTAAGCTCGAGGAAAGTTGCAAACAGAGCCGGTCTCACATCGCAGCTTCTGCACTATTATTTCCGGACAATGGATGATTTATTCATTGCGGTGTTCCAGCGCCTGGAGGATAAATATGACGAGCACTTTGCCCGTGCCGTAGCGTCGGACCACCCGATCCGGGAATTGTGGAAGCTCAGCATGAGGCCGGCAAGCACAGGCCTTATCCTCGAATTCAATGCTTTGGCAACTCACCGAAAGACGATCCGCGCGCTCATCGCACGGTCCGGCGGACGAGATCGGAGGATGCACGTCGCGGCTTTTTCTCGGATCCTGGAGCGACGTGCTACCGGCTCAGAAGATCTGCCGCCCGTGATCCTTGCGCTGCTCATGGCCAGCGTGGCCCGGATGCTGGTTACCGAAGCGGCACTTGGCGTCTCCGATGGCCATGCCGCAATGCTCGCCTTCGTTGAACGCCAGCTGCGCAGAATGGAGTCGCTTCCCCCAAGTGAGACATCGTCGGACCGCTTGCAGCCGGGCGACGAACCGACGAACCCCGGGAAAAGGACCCGCAGAGGGCCTGCGGAATAGCGCCTGGATGATCGCCTAGGAACGACCCGCGCCCTGCTTTGTTACGGCGCTGACGAGTGCAATTGCTCCAGCGTTTGCCACCTGCTCATCGTCTTCCCCCGATGCGCCGCTGCTGCCGATTCCACCGATCACGGCACCATCGACGAATGAGTGGAATTCCCCCTTGAGACGGACTGATGAATTCGAACGCCAGCAGAGACATCATCCCGCCGTGCAACAAATCCTCAAATACCTTCGTTGGCGCACCAAGGTGGACCGCAGTGCGGGCCTTGCGCGTTGCTGCCTCGATGCTCGTCACGCAAGCGCCATCCGTGCGCTGGAAAGCAACCAGGTTTCCCGCGCTATCGACAACCGCGATGCTAACCTTTAGTTTCTTTCCTGCGGCTGCCTGCTCAGCGGCGGCGAGCGCAACTTTTGCACCAGCTGCGCTCAAGGTTTGAACCTGAATGGTCAAGTTCTCTGGCATTTGTTCTCCCCTCGCCAATTACTACACCCGTTCGGCACGCCGCAGCGCGTGTGAAATAGCGTTCGGTGAAAAGGGCTTCAGCTCGTGCAACTTGCCCTGTCGAACAATATGAGCCCAGTCAGGCTCCGCAATGATTGCCCGTCCGACGCCGACCAGATCGAAATCGCCGCGGTCGAAACGCCTCGCGAGTTCGTCGAGACTAGCGAGGTTGCAACCTGCTTCCTGCCCTGCCCCAAGGCTCGCCTGCATGTCGCAATCAAGCCCGACCGACCCGATGGTCATCGTAGGCTTGCCCGTCAATTTTTTTGTCCAGCCAGCAAAATTGAGATCACTGCCTTCGAACACTGGCTCCCAGAAGCGGCGCTGTGAACAGTCGAACAAATCCACCCCCGCATCGACCATTGGATGAAGTAACTGCTCTAGTTCGCCGGGCGTTGAAGCGATACGGGCCGCGTAGTCGATCGTCTTCCACTGCGAGATGCGCATGGCTATGGGCACGCCGGGCCCAAGGCGCCGCCGGCATTCGGCCACAACCTCTGCGGCAAAGCGTCCCCGGGCAACGGGACTTCCGCCATAAGCATCAGTTCGCTTGTTCAACTCGCCCCACAGGAACTGGTCGATCAGGTAGCCATGTCCGCCATGTATCTCGACACCATCGAATCCAAGACTGCGGGCGGTATCGGCGCCGCGGCCATAGGCATCGATCACCCTGTCGATTTCCGCCTGGCTCATCCCTTCGCAAACCTTCTTTTCCGGCGCGATATAGCCCGAGGGACTCACCTGGGCAAGTTCAGGGCGGTAACGCACCTCCTCGCCCGCCATCACGTCAGCCACCAGCGGGATCAAGCCGACATGCCACAGTTCGGGCATCGCATATCCTCCCGCAGCATGAACTTCGGCTGCAACCGTACGCCATGCCTCGAGCGCGTGGTCACCATGGAAGCGTCCGAGGAGCGGGTTGTCGCCTGACGACGGGTGATCGATATAGACGCCCTCCGTCATTACGAGGGCAGCGCCACCTTGGGCACGACGCGCATAATAAGCGGCGTGCTCGGCATTGGGCGCGCCATCTTCACACACGGCCAAGCCCATCGCCGGCATTACGATGCGGTTGGCAAGCGATCAGATTGCCTAGTTGAATGGGGTAAAGAGACCGCTCAGATCAGGCATTTCGCGCTTCTTCCCGTTCAGAGCCGCATCGTGACGCCACCGTCGACGCTGATCACCTGTCCCGTAATGTAGGATCCTTCCTCGGACATGAGCAGAGCGCACATCGCCGCGACGTCTTCGGCGCGACCCAGGCGAGACTTGATGAGCGCGAGGCTGTACAGCCATTGCTTCATCGCCGGAGTGAGTTCGCCTTCGTTTCTCTCATGCAGCACAGATCCCGGCGAAACGCTGTTGGCGCGGACGCCTCTGCCGCCGTACCGCGCGGCGACATGCCGCATCAATGCGTGGCCGCCGGCTTTGCTGATAGCATAGGCTACCCGGGTCGGCTCCCCTTTGGAGGCGGCGGGTGAGCTTGTATAGATGATCGACCCGCCTCCCCGATCCAGAATCGCCGGCAGTGCTACCCGCGTGCAGAGATAATAGCCTCGCAGGTTGACACGCATCGTCTCGTCGAAGGCTTCCAAGGGCAGTTCGATGATACCCGTGTCTTGACCCTGGTCTACGAAGCTCGCGAAGTTCACGTGCAGTCCATCGAGGCCGCCATAACGGTCGCGGGCAAGAGTTACCGCCTCGACTATGGACTGCTCGTCCGTCCCGTCCAGCCGCGTGGCTATCGCTCTTCCTCCAGCAGCAATGATCTCGTCTACGGCATCTTGGGCCGCATCGGCATTGATATCGCCGAGCAGGACATTTGCTCCTTCCCGGGCGTACCGCAGCGCAAGTCCGCCCCCGATGCCGCCGCCGCCGGCGACAAGGATAGCCTTGCCTTCAAGTCTCATCATGCATCGGTCTCCACGGGATACACTCTGCGCAATTTCCGCGTCTTTGTCACCATAATCTTGAGCAGTCGCTCAATATCACAGGCTCGCCGTCGGAACGACGATGGCTACCTGGGTGCGGCTTTGGATCGCGCAGGCAACTTTTGCACGGACTGGCGCCTGACTAGATTGCGCCGGGTGTTTTTGGCGAATATTCCGTCACGCAATATATGTCTCCACTCCTTAGTGAAGCGCTCCGCGAGAGCGTTCATGTCGCCGCCTCTGTGCTGCTCGGCCAACATGATGGTGGTAGCGATCGTTCCGAGCATGATGTAAGTCGTGATCTCGAGATCGATGTCGGGTCTGGCCCTTCCGCTCGCTATGAGCTGCCTGAGCATTTTCTTCACCAATTTGTACAAAGGATGATGGGGATCTAGGTCCCTACCAGCGAGCGCATCTGCAATCATCAGCTTCGACGCTTCCGGATTGTCCAAGACGAGCTTGGTCGTGTAGATCACCCGGTCGTGCAGAGACGCGCCATTGAACCGCGTCACACCATCCTGCAATCGATTCGAAATCCAACTCCTGGCCTCACGCAGCAGGTGATCACGATCCTTGAAGTGCTGATAAGCAACGCCACGGCTGAGGTTCGCCTTCTGGGCAGCCTCCTTCAGAGACAGTGCTTCGGGCCCTTTTGCTGCGACAAGATCGACAGCGGCCTGC
>CAWJJP010000002.1:0-301381 GCA_963843295.1 uncultured Gammaproteobacteria bacterium
CCGAGGCTGTGTAAAAACGTTTGCTTAAAGTAAAATGGGGCAACGCACGGCACAAGGCTAATTCCATGAAACGATTCATTGAAGGCACGGACCGAAACCAGGTCATGTTGCTGGCCGAGAGTGTGGAAGATTACGTTGGAGCCGATAATCCGGTGCGCATTGTTGAAGCCTTCGTCGAACAGCTGGACTTGCGCGAGATGGGTTTCGAGGGCACCGATCCT
This sequence comes from uncultured Gammaproteobacteria bacterium, assembly GCA_963843295.1. Taxonomy (GTDB): domain Bacteria; phylum Pseudomonadota; class Gammaproteobacteria; order Steroidobacterales; family Steroidobacteraceae; genus Bog-1198. The sequence goes on from CAWJJP010000002.1 coordinate 222, forward strand.
CTGGCGACTGGCCGGCCTGCATATCATCCTGCGGTCATGCTCAAGATCTACATCTACGGTTATCTGAACCGCATTCAGTCAAGCCGCCGCCTCGAACATGAGACGCAGCGTAATGTTGAGTTGATGTGGCTCACCGGACGACTGACGCCGGACTTCAAGACGATTGCGAATTTTCGTAAAGACAACGGCCGCGCGATCCGCAAGGTGTGTCGGCAGTTCATCGTGCTGTGCCGCCAGTTGAATCTGTTCACGCAGTCGTTGGTCGCGATCGACGGCAGTAAGTTCAAGGCAGTGAACAACCGCGACAAGAACTTCACCGACGCGAAAATGAAGCGCCGCATGGCGCAGGTCAACGAGAGCATCGAGCGCTATCTGCGGGCGCTGGACAGCGCGGATCGTGCGGAGCCGGAAGTAGCGGAGCTGAAGAAGGGCCGACTGCAAGAGAAGATCGACGCTCTGAGGCAGCAGATGGAGAAGCTCAAAGATATCGACGCTCAAATGCGTGCTTCGCCGGACAAGCAAGTATCACTGACCGATCCGGATGCGCGTTCGATGAAGAACCGCGAAGGTGGGATCGTGGGCTACAACGTGCAGGTGGCAGTGGATGCCGAGCATCACCTGATCGTCGCGCACGAGGTCACCAATGACGGTCTGGATCGCCATCAGCTTTCGAGCATGGCAGGGAAGGCTAAGGAGGCAGTCAGCGCGACCGAACTCACCGTGGTAGCCGACCGCGGATACTTCAAGAGCGAGGAGATCCTGGAGTGCACGCAGTCCGGGATCATTCCTTTGGTGCCCAAGTCGATGACCTCCAACAGCCTCGCCGCCGGTCGGTTCGAGAAGCAGGACTTTATTTACATCGCCGAGGATGACGAGTATCGCTGCCCCGCCGGGCAGCGCGCGATCTGGAGGTTCAGGACCGTCGAGGACGGCTTAACGATCGATAAATACTGGTCCTCGGCATGTCCGCGCTGCCCGATGAAAGCGCAATGCACGACCGGTGAGTATCGGCGCATCACGCGTTGGAAGCACGAAGTCGTTCTTGAGGCGATGCAAGAGCGACTCGACCGAAAGCCCGACAGCATGCGAGTGCGGCGCCGCACGGTGGAACATCCGTTCGGCACGCTCAAGTTCTGGATGGGCGCCGTGCACTTCCTGACCAAGACGCTGCCGCGCGTCAGTACCGAGATGAGTCTCCAGGTGCTCGCGTACAACCTAAAGCGCGTGATGCAGATCCTGGGGATCGGAGAGATGCTGCGCGTGTTGCGGGCCTGAGCCCTTCTTGTCTCTAAGAATGATGCTCTCTGGGAGACATTGGGCTACCAAAACCAACTACCGCCTTAAATAAGGAGTTATCGCGCAAAAATCCGCTCCGCCGGTCGGCACCCACGAGCCGGCTCTCGGTATCCACAGAATCCATCACAAAAGCGCTTTTTACACAGCCTCGGCCAATTGCGGACCTTTATTTTCTATAACTGCTCGCCGGTAAGCGGTCATTCCGGCAAGCTACTTCAACTGCGTTCACACGCGACGAGCGGGACACTTTATATGTCGCGTTGATTCCGCATCACAATTCGAATTAACGTGTCCATCGATTGTCGTCGTGCGATGCAGAGTTGCATATCCTTTTGGATGTGGGGCGCCTACTAAATGGCACCGCGTACCGAATACAATGCGTATCCCGAGCGGTAGCGCGCAGGTACAACGCAAAGTCGAAAAGGTTGATCGGAAGCAATTTGACGTAGCCTGTACCAGTGGAAAACGGCAGTGGAGGCACCCTACTGATGCAACCCACATTGTATTCGACGCATGCTAAATTAGTAATTGGATTCCTGCTCGTCGCAGCAGTGCTACCCGCGTTGCCAACCACCGCCAGCACCGTATCGACGGAACCCGGCACAGGTACATTGACCGTCGCAGCGGAAACTCGGACCGCTGTTCGGCAGCTGATAGGCGAGACCCTCTTGAACAGCCAAGCCTACGAGTACGACCGTCAGCTGGCTGATTTGATCGGACCTAGGCTGACAGGGTCCGCCAATTATCACAAGGCGGTTAGTTGGGCTGAGCAGCAATTCAAGGCGCTCGGACTTTCCACCGTACACAACGAAGAATGGACTATACCGGCGACGTGGGAGCCGGAAGTTCCGGCCACGGGACTTATCGTCAGCCCAGTGGACCATACCTTACACATTGTTTCCCTGGGTTGGAGCCCTTCGACTCCGACCGGAGGCGTCACCGGCAAAATCGTGTATGTCAAGCAGCTCACTATTGAGAAACTTGAAGAGCAGAAATCAGAATTGATTGGCTCGATAGCGCTCTTTCGATCACGCCAGTGTGGGCGAGAAGCCGACACTCAACGTCATGATATCGGCATTGGTATACCTCCGCTCGTTGGAGCCTTGGCGATTATGGGTACTGGTATTGCGAACGGCACAGAATCAATCTCGGCGCACGGTTTCAATGGCACGATCGCTCCCCAACCATAGGTGCAGGTGGGTCTTGAAGATTCACTGCTAATCAAGCGGCTGCTCGAGCACGGCCCCGTGTCGGTTCATTTCTCGGCGACTAACCGTATCCGCACAGACGCAAAGATTCCCAACGTCATCGCCGAATTACCCGGCAAGGACGCATCGGCGGGGATCGTTCTGGTTGGCGCCCACCTTGATTCCTGGCAGCCAGGCACGGGCGCTCAGGACAACGGTACAGGCGTTGCCAGCGTCCTTGAAGTTGCTCGATCTATCAAGGCGCTTAATCTGCTACCGCGCCGTACGATACGCTTCGTCCTGTTCGGTGGCGAGGAGGAAGGCTTGCTAGGGTCGGCGGCTTACGTGCGGCTACATAGGCCGGAACTGGACAAAATCGATGTTGCGCTAGTGACGGACAGCGGCGCGGAAGCGGCCAAGGGTTGGATGGTAATGGGTCGAGAGGATGAGAAAAGTGCGGTTGAAGCGCTCAAGCCCTTGCTCTCTGGGCTCGGTGCCGACGGAATTTCATCGGATACCAAGTATGTATTCCAATCAGATCACGCGCCCTTCGAGTTCCTCGGCGTGCCGGCACTGGTGCTATGGACCGCAATGGACAAGTACTACACCCTGCATCACAAGGCGTCCGATACTTTCGATTCGGTGGTCAACAAGGACCTAACGCAGGGGGCTGCGGTGATCGCAGTTACCTCCTACGGGATTGCTGATAGCCCTCAACCTTTTGCGCCCCATCTTTCTCCGACGGAAGTACGCAGCATGGCTGAAAAAACCGACAACCTGTCTGAGCTCGAATACTTCAAGAATATTGGGATTTTACCTTAGGTGTCGCCTAAGAAGCCTGCACCTCCTGAGGATTGTTAAGGTTCCGCCCTTTCGTCAGCACCGGCGACAGTGCTGGTCAGCGCATGACTTCAGAGTTGATTGCGGATACGAACTTCAACCGAAGGCGACGCGCGCATTATGAGCTTGCCCATAGCGGTCGTTGGCCACCATCGCCTTCGGGTCGACAGCGCCAGTTCGCCGCCCTTGTTGTTTGGCAGCTCCTTATGCGGACCTCGTCCGACAGGTCGTCCGTCCACAATGTGTCGGCGACAGAAGGCTCATGATCTCGGCTTAAAGGGAGGGCAAAATCGTGAAGTTAACCTCGTTACTGTGTGCGGCCGCGATGATTGTTGGCGTCGGCAGTGCAGCAGCGGACTCTAGTGCGCCAAAAGAGTCATCCACTGCAATAGAAAAAATTGTCGAAGCCCGGTCGCGGGCGCTGATCAAAGCTGAGTTGGATGCCGATGTCGAGGCCTTTCGCAGCTTTCTTTCTGACGACTATGTGATGCTGTATGTCGAGCCAGCGACTGCTGGGCAAAAAGGGCGGTGGGCCACTATGACAAAGGAAGAGTGGGCTACCCTCATGAGTACAGGGCGTGAGAAGTACCATTCAGTCAAGCTTCGTGATACGAAAGTCTATCTCCACGGTGATGCTGCGATATTTTCTGGCGAATACTCGCAGATAAGCACTACTGATGGTAAAGAACGCAGGGAAGAGGGTTTGTTCACGGAGACTTGGGTGAAACGTCACGGTCAGTGGATTCTTGTAGGTGGTGTCTTCCCATAGCCGGATGCTCCGATTTGCACTCCGAGGAGCAGACGCTCGTGAGCGTCAAGTACGGGTCGAGAGGACTCATTCGGTGCCGGTGGCGCCCGACAGGCTCCCGTCGGCCAAGACCCGTCGATGACCGTGCCAAAATGACCGCCGTGAAGCGGCCATTGATGGCGGCCTGCGTTGACACTGTATTTTGTGCAGCTGGGATCATCCGCCGACATCCGTTGAACTAGTGCGGCGCGGAACCGTTCTACTTCGTGCCAACCGGCGAAATGCGAAGGTTCCAATAAAATGGAGAGCCTCCGCGCACGCATTGGGTACGTGCACGGAGGCCCACGGCGTCATGCCATCGGCAATGCCCTCACTTAGTGTTGAGGCGGACGGCTGTGACGGGGCCGCCGAACTGGTAGTCCACCTGGCTGGTATCGAACTCCGAAAACGGCACGTTGGGATCGAACTTTAGGTGATACTGGGTCAGCGTGAACCACCCGTGGTAGCTGTCGCCGGACGGATCCACCGTTACGGTCATATCGAGTACGGCAAGACCGCCATAACCGGTGGCCGGCCCCGGCGGCGGGCCGTAGCCCATCGCCACGTGCGTGAGATGGAATTTCGAATGCCCTACCTGGCGCCACGATCCCATGCACACATCGCCCACGGCCGGCGTTCGGCCCCCGGAGATGGTGATTTCGGTGCCGTCCTCGTGCCACTGGATGGTGCCGAAGTCTACCAACGTACCGTCGGGGAACTGCACGTCATCCTTGGCGCGCCACTCGAACTCCCAGGTGCCCACGATCCCCGGACCCTCCTCGAAATTCGAGGCCTGCAGGAATCCTGCGCCATCGGCGCCCGGGTGATACACCGCAGGGGCGAACCGTCCCTCACTGCTATCCGCGAGATGCCTTGAAACCTGCGCCGCGACGGCCTTGGCATCGAGGCACCCGGCCTGCGCCGCGCCACCGAACACCGCTCCCAACACCGCAAACCCTGCCAGGGTCGCACGGATGGTCGACTTGCTTTCCCTCATGATCTTGCTCCTTATTAGTCTGACATGGCGTCCGGAGTTCGACTCTTGCGTTGCACGCCGCCCCGGACAATGAATGCGGCGATCGACTCCACGAACCATCTAGGAACCTGGTGTTTTCGCGGATTCAGCCTGAACTATGATTGTGCTTAGCGTTTCTTGCGACTTACCCGCCGCTCTTCTTAACAAGAACATGCTACTCCAAAACTGTTACATCGAAAGTGCATCCTCACTCGCAAGTGCGCCAAAGCAATAGATTGCGCCGAGGCGGCTGTCCGCAAAGCTGCCGGTGACCGGCGACGGCTTCGATAGTTCGCATTGGCGACCAACGGCTTGCCGACAGTCTCAGACCGGCTAAGGGCAGTGGCGGCATGAGAGCGAGCAGTAGTACACCGCCCGCCTCGCAGGACGCAGTCCGTCAGGCGCGCAAACACCACCCGCAGCGCGCGGCTATCGCCTCAGCCCGCGAGTCCCTCGAGGAATCTGGCGATGCTCATCCAGGTTTGAGTCGCTGAAACGGGTACGGTCAGCAACTGGTCGGCAAGGATAGTCAGACCGCCGTAGACGTATACGTGATGCGGCCGTCCTCGTGTTCGCCAGTCATAGATCATGGCGACGACGATCAGCAGATCGGCGATCAAACCCGGTGGTACCGCAACGAAAGCCGGCGGCGGTCCTTGCGCGCCCAGCGGAGCGAACAGGGTCAGGAATACGCGCGCGATGGCAGGATGCATAAACTCCACCATGACGAGGTACATCAGCCGCTTGTGCGTTTCCGGTCGTCGCACATTTGCGATCGCGAGGGAAAAGAGTCCTATCAACACCGGCAAAGCGAAAAGCGTGACGGCGGCGAATCGGCGTCCTGCGTCTCCATAGCCGTGCGCGTCGTCCAAGCGCATGCCGGTTATCTTCGTGACGAGGATCGAACACATCATGACGCTGAACAGGGCTATTCCCGCCAGGCCCCACGCACGGTGGGTAGGCGTGTGCCCCGATGCGACCCATGCGGTTTGCATGAAATAGAACAGTGTCCAGCTGAAAAGCAGTGCGCCGTGAATGTGGAGGATTGGCGGCCCATGGAAAGTGCCGTGGGCGACGGGGGCCCAATAGGTGGGCGTGAAGCCGCCGAATGCGATCAGCACGAAGACGCCGGCCAACCACAGATAGAAATGGCGCTCGCTGGAGCGCAGGACAGAGTCGCTGGCGACCGTCGACTGCAATGTGCTACGTACTTCCACGGCGCGATCCCCACTGTCTGTTGTCTTTTTCTGCATTATCCTCACATTCGCGCTCATAGGCACGCACGGTTGCATTTCCTTCGCCGCGGGGCCCGCGGCAGAATGGCTGACGGATCGGTTCGAGGAGATGCCGTATGACCGCGCCAAAGAGCGCGCGCGAAATCGTCCACTAAACCTGATAGATACTAGCCTGCCTCAAAGCCGCCGGTCGCGAGCGGCCGCAACGGGTCGACAGTGCCAGTTCGCTTGCATACTTCATTCCATTTGCATGGCGAGCGCGTCGCCCAACGGCGTACTAGGGCGTTCTACGCTGTTGAAGTTCGTTCGTCGCGTAGAGGCGGCGGGCGAATCCGTCATTCCACGAACAGTGTATAGGTGACCGCCTGCGACATGCTAGCCAAGACGCCACCGAAGTTGATAACGTGAGTTCCCGGCGCGAGCGGAGCCAGCATCGCATAATAGCCATTCGACGCTGATGGATAAACATGAAACGAAGGGTTGGCCAGGGCGGCCATGTCGAAACACTCTGGGCTGGCTTGACGGTGCAGCTGCAGATTGCTGATTCGCTTTCCGTCAATTTCAAGAATGAGCATCGCAGGATCGTCGGTTGTGGCGCGAGCCGTATCTTCAACTTCCTTGCACGTCGGCGCCGATTGACAGCTGCCATCGCTCGAACATGGCGTGACAATGTAGTTTATCAGGGGAAAAAATACGTACTTGCCGCGTGGTACGCCGCACTTGCGAATCGTTCGATTCGAACCGTAAGTTCCTGCCAAAAAAAACACACGACCATTCTGTTTAAGCTGGCAATTCTGACCCGTTTGGTCGGCGACAGGGCTTTCATCATACTGGAACGAAGCCGCCCATTGCCACCATAAGCGCGACCACTCCGCCTGGGATTTGCCGTCAATTCGAGCTTCCGGAGAGAGCACCTGCCCAGACTCGGCCCCGACAACGGTAGTCATCATCAAGGATATTAGCGCGGACAATGAAGTAGTGGTTTTCAAAGTTTAGATCTCCGCTATCAACCGCTATCTTGCCAATGTCCTGGAATGCTTAAGGGGACGAAGGTCACAAAGTGTAGTTTTCAGAGGCGCCCCTTCGCGGCTCGGCGGCGGTGCCGGCAAGAAACGTCTTCGTGGGAAAGCCGCGTGGGACTAAGGGCGCGGCGGTAGTACCTGATTTTATGACCTCCCTATGGGATTCGAACCCGTGTTACAGACTTCAGAGAGGTCGTCGCGAATAGCGGTAGCGGATTGGACGGATCACGTTTGGTGATCGACGTGCCTGTTTGTACGCTTCGTCTTCGGGCGAGCGCGCTTCAGGCCTTTGCCTTGATGTTAGCGAGCTTCTCCTGGAGCGCCTGCGGGATGAATTTAAGGTATGCCTTTTCGATCATCGCCAGCGAGGTGCCGGTCTGGCTCGCGCACGTCAGGGGATCGATGCTATGAATTTGGAGGAGCTCTGATATTCGAGCGTGCCGAAATGCATAACAACCAATGCCAGGCGGAATGCGCGCGGGACCCTTCGCCTTCTGGTTGACTTGCTTCGCGGCATCACGCATCGCGCGAGCCCAGATATGACGGCGCCAGGGTTGTTCGCCGTCTTCAGTTACCAATGGGGCCGTGGGCAGTTTGTCGACGGCGCATTGCGCAAAGAACGTGACACCTTCCGAATCGAGAACGGTGTAGCGCGTGCGAAGTTTTGAGGATTTACCCTTGCGGTGCGAGAGCCTGAGCGTCTTACCGTCGAAGTCGCCGGCGGTTGCGCCTGCCAATTCGCTCGGGCGCGCGCCGGTAAGTTCAAGGCCTCGAAAGAACTTCGCGGCGTGGTCGCCGGCGGCCGCGATCAGCGCGGCGCGCTGCGCCGGATTGAGGAATATCGCCGTGCCTTGTTCTTCGACTTCATCGACAAGGGGCTTCAACGACCAGGCCGCGGGATTGCCGACGTGGCCAAGTTCGTGCGCGCGGTGCAGGGCGGCCATGACCTGGTTGCAGTATCGGTTGATCGAGCGCGGTTTGCGACCGGGACGCAGCCGGTCACGCCATTCTTCGAAGTCATCGCGGCTTGCAGCTTCGAGCGGACGGGCGGCGAGGGGATCTTTGAGCACCGTCAATTTGAAAAGGCCCCGCGCCGTGCGAGCCGCATCGGCGCGGCCGTGGCGTTCGAGGTCCGTCAGGTAGGTTTGCAGCGCATCGGCGACCGTCAGGCGCTTGGGTGAGCGCACGGCGGAGCCGCCCATCTGCTGGAACCAGGCCTCGGCTGCGCGCTTAGCGCCGTCGTAGTCATTGGCCGCAATTCCCTCAAGGGCGAAGTAATGCTGCTCGGCATCGCGGTCTCGGTAGCGCGCATGCCACGTGTCGGGGCCGCGGCGAAAGCCGAGGTATGCACCCTCGGCGAGTTTCATGTAATGCGGCCAGCGCTGGACTTTGAGCCTGTCCCGCTCGCGTTTTTTTGACAAATCAGCCATGGATGTAACGCGCCGTACGAAACGGTACGAAAACATTATGCTGGACGGGACTGGACAATGCTAGCTATTGGGCCTATAAATACCGAGATTTCTAAGATGGCGGTAGACAGCCTTGGACGAATTTACATCGCTTCCACGGATGTAACCGGGGTTCGAATCCCCGTGGGGACGCCATTAAATCAAAGAGTTACAGCGATAACGCGGTGCAATAAAACGCCTTGGGTAAGTTTCGGGTAACTCTCGACGCTGGAGTAGCGGGCGCACGAGTGACTACGTGTCCCCGCTTGATGGCTGGCAAGGGCTCGCCGCGCGTGGAATCCGCCGCCACTTTATACGCATGTAGATACTGCTTTCTTCGTCATGCTGTGGCATGCCGCCGTCTGCGGTTCTTGGGCGTTCGAACTAATCGCGTCGCCCTTTCTCGGTTTCTCACCGCCACCGCGTGTCAAGTCGCGGATCAACTGCGCTCCGGCTTTCGGATCTGCGGACGCGATGCGATCGGCAAACCATTTGGCGGTCCGCATTTGCGCAAGCTTCTCCGCAATCGCGACATTTATCAGCTGGTTCACGGCTACTCCCTCCAGCTCGGACATAGACCGCAGCTCCTCTAGTAACGAGGGCTGCAGTCGCAAAGCAAAGTTACTCGATCGCATATCGTTACCTCAATCTTTGCAGCGCCATCGCCGGCGTCACTATCTCGATTTGAAAAGTCTTAGAAGCTTCCGCGAAATCGTCTTGATTAAACGTCACTAACATATCGGCTCGGCCGTTCATTGCTAATTCCAAAACGTGTTCATCTTCTGCGTCTGCCAACACCGGCCGCCAAAGAAAATGGATGACCACTTGTTCCGCGACTAACGCAAGCGCTGCCAGTGCGTCCCTGACCTCGGCGGCATTGAGCCCCATGGCCGCCAACTGCAAGGGCCGAGTCAGTACCGCTTCGTACTCCAACCACAATGCGGTGGAGGCCAGAAGCGCAAAACGCTCATCGAGCGCCGCTATCAGCAATTTTCGCGAGGCGCCACGCTCGCTTCTGAATGCGGCCACCAACACATCGGTATCCAGCACCATGCGCATGCCAAATTATATGATATTGCAGGCGATATTACAAAAGTCGCTGCGAACGGTCTGCGAAGGTGACTGACAAAATCTTAATGAAATTGCTCTGGAGTAGCTCAGCGTGCCGCAGCGTAGTGCAGCGTACCCAGGCGTGTTGACGATGTGTTCGGCGTGATCGATGGGCCGCCGCTGTTGGTTTACAGGCGATTAATTCGGCATATTATCCGAGACGTCCACATAAGTGAGGGGCGTCAAATGATCGAGTCAAAGAATTCCAAAACGCGCCGGCGGTATCAAGCGCGTTCCCCGGCCGCTGCTCATCGATCCCAATCAGCGCTACACGCTCGCCGAGACCCACGCGGTGCTCGGGCATTCTCACGTGAAGACCTTCCAAGACATCAAACGCGGGACGCTCCAAACCGTCAAGGACGGTCGGCGCCGATACGTCCTGGGGAGTGAGCTGATTCGTCGTTCGCGCCTGAGCGATTGATCGCTCGATGTGCGAACCGATGGTCGGCGGATGCTGATGCAACGTGTCACTCGAAAATGTCTTTAAGCACACCGAGCGCCTCGCGCTGCGACGATCGGCCCGACGGCTGTCCCGATGTAGCGCTATACAATAGAACCGCTCGTGACGATTCGATCTCGACCCATGCGTGAGGTGACGCCGGAGCAGTCGATCCTGCGCGTCGACATGGATGACGGCGGCTGGGAAGCCATCACGACGGCGCTCATCAACGATGAGCGCCTGGAGTTCGACACGCGCGGCTTCGCCGCGTGGCTGCTAGCGAGACCGGACGGCTGGCAGATCAAGGCAGCCGCGTTGCCCCATTTACTCAAATGCAGTTCCGGTCATGTGGGCCGTGACAAGGCGCGCCGCTTCCTGCGCGAACTGGAGCATGCGGGCTACCTGACGCGTACGCGGCGGCAAGGAGTGGACGGCCGTTGGATTTGGGATTACTTCTTCCGCCCGACATCCCCGGCGCCCACCATCGACGCCTCACCCGTCGGTGGATTGCCCGTCGGGGCACTGCCCGTCGACGGTCAAGCCGTCCAGGCCGTCGGCAGCCAGGCCGTCGATATTACTCATACTCTGATTACGTCCAGATCCGATAAATCCATACTTGATAAAACCACAACTACAACAGGGCCGCCCCCGGAACCGCAGACAGTGGTAGTGGTAGGCGATTTATCGGAAATCCGATACCCGGATTGCCTGACTGGCAGTGCCCTGAATGCCGCGAAGACGCTGCTCCGCGGATGCCCCCCGGAATATCGGCAGCCAGTGCTCGATGAACTGGGCGCCCTCATCACGGCGGGGCGGGTGCGCAAGCCCTCAGGCCTGCTCTATCGGCTCGTCGAGAGAGCCAAGGTGGGACAGTTTGCGCCCAACTGGTCGGTAGGCCCGGTGGTATCGAAAGCGGCTTCCCAGAAACCTCGAGAGAATATCCGTGGCTCCCTCGCTCCGGCGTCGCAGTCGCAACTTCGGGTCGCGTCCGAAGCTGCTACCGATGCGTTGCGCAGACTTCGTTTGAAATTCCGACCGGCTGTCGAGGGATCGCCCATGCGGCAACAGGAGCAACAGCGGGCAGGCTCGCCAGATTTAAGCGACGGGGGTCAGTATGCAGCGGAAGAGAGCGGATGAGCGCAAAAGGAGGGCGAAGAAGCGAGGGCAAGATTGAAACGAATAGCACGGCTATTCGTGTGAAGGCAGTCTGCACATGGGGTTAGTGAGCCTCAAGAGCCGTTTTTCCGTGCTGCGCGGAGTGGTATTTACTTTGTCCATCAGCGAGTTCGTGTGTGTGATGTTCGATGGAGCACGCCGGAGATCACCGCGGAGAATCGATGACTAATCACAACGAGGATTCGTTTCGCCCGAAGCTGAAGGCGCCGCGAAGCACAAGGTCTGTCCCGCCGCGCTTCATCTCGCGGGTGATCAAGGCGGCCTCGCAGGCAGGTCCTGTGGCGCGAGGTCAAGTGTCGCCCGGGAGGGCGCGCGAGGGTGGTAAGTTGGGTCGGGGATTTGTGCAAGCTCGGCTGGCCCATCACCGCATGAGTGCAACGTCGCGCCGCGTGACCGTCAAGATGCGAATGGTTGTTCTGGCCCGAGCCGGCCGGCGCTCGAGTGAAACAAGCCAAGAATCCCAAGCGGATTCAGATCTGCGAGGTTTCGGAGTCTGGAGTTTTGCAGAATTGATTTACGGCGAGGTCGGTTTTTGCTTTTACACAGTCTCGGCCAACTCCAGCCACTCGCGTTACCTAAGCGACCGCCGAAAAGCAGCCGGTGGCTTTGAATGCAACAACACTGGACCTAGGGCTAATTGGCGTAGGTCCTTGCGTATGTATTGATGCTTGGCTACCAAGTAAGTCGGCCAGTGGCTTTGAGGCACAGCGAACCAAGGGAGCAGCGCAGATATGAAAATTTCACAACTGAAATGGATCGCACTCTGTGCCATTCCGTTGGCACTGATCGCTGGCTGCGGCAAAAATGATTCGATTTCTCAGGCCGCGAAGAAAGACACGGCCCAGGGCGTGCCGGCGCCGAGCATCGAGGAGACGAAGGCGATCGCCGAGGAAGGTTTTATCTACGGCCTGCCGATCGTGATGAATTATGCGGTCATGTATGCCTTTACCGTGGATCGCGACTCCGGCCAATACAAGGGGCCCGTTCAATCAGATTTTTAACGAGGCCCGCGTCTTTACCTACAAGGACACGGCTGTCGTCACCCCCAACAGCGACACGCCCTATTCGATGTTGTGGCTGGACTTGCGCGCTGAACCCATGGTGCTGTCGGTTCCAGCGGTCGAAAAGAAGCGCTATTTCTCGGTTCAGCTCATCGACAGCAACACCTACAATTATGGCTACATCGGCAGCCGCGCCACCGGCAATGAAGCCGGCGATTACCTCGTGGCCGGACCTGACTGGAAGGGCGAGACGCCCGCCCGGCATCAAGAAAGTGTTCCGGTCCGACACGCAATTCTCGCTTATCCCCTATCCGCACGCAACTGTTCAACTCGGAGGACATGCCAAACGTGGTCAAAGTTCAGGCCGGCTACAAAGCGCAGCCGCTCTCGGCTTATCTGCACCAGCCCGCACCGCCCGCCGCGCCTGCCATCGACTTCCCGAAGATCGACAAGGACATGGTGAAGACGAATTTCTTCCAGTATCTCGACTTCGCATTGCAGTTCATTCCCGCCGTGCCGGAGGAAGAAGCCATCCGCGCGAAGCTCGCGAGTATCGGCATCGGCGCGGGCAAGAAATTCGACTTCAAGGACCTCTCGGTCGAACACAAGACGGCAGTGCTGCTCGGGATGAAGGAAGGCGAGGATAAGATCGACAAAGCCATCGCCGGCATCGGCAAGAACATCAACGGCTGGACCGTAGGAGGGTTGCAGGTGGCGACCGTGCCTTCTTCACGGCGATTGGCTGAAGCGGGCTGCCGCGGCAAAGGCCGGCATCTACGGCAATGACGCCAGCTGAGGCCATGTATCCCCATGACCCGCAAGGACAGCGAGCGGCGAAACGCTCGATGGCAGCAAGCACAACTACACGCTGACCTTCGCCAAGGGGGAATTGCCGCCGGTAAATGCCTTCTGGTCGGTGACCATGTATGACGGCAAGACACAACTCTTGATCGAAAACCCGATCAACCGCTACCTGATCAATTCGCCGATGCTGCCCGGCATGAAGAAGAATCCCGATGGGTCGCTCACGATCTATATCCAAAACAAATCGCCAGGCAAGGCGAAGGAAGCCAACTGGCTGCCCGCACCGGACGGACCGATCTATCTGGTCATGCGCCTGTACTGGCCCAAGACCGAACCACCGTCGATTCTGCCGCTCGGTGAAGGCACGTGGCAGCCTCCCGGCATCGTTGTCGCCTCGAAATAACAGAGAGAAGCGGAAATGCAAACCAGCTTCATACCAGTACCTAAGAAACTAATATGGGCCGCATTCTTTGCCGCCGCGGCAATGATGACAGGCTGTGGCAAAAATGATTCGATCTCTCAGGCCGAGAAGAAAGACGTCGCCCAGGGCGTGCCGGCGCCGAGCATTGAGGAGACGAAAGCGATCGCCGAGGAAGGATTCATTTACGGCCTGGCCCCCGTCATGTACTACCAGATCATGTACGAGTATTCGGTCGACCCGAACTCGGGGCAATACAAGGCACCGTTCAATCAAATCAAAAACATCCCGCGCGTCTACACCTACCAAGACACGGCGATCATTACACCCAACAGCGACACGCCCTATTCCTGGGCATTTCTGGATCTGCGCGCAGAGCCCATGGTGCTGTCAGTTCCGGCCGTGGAGAAGGCTCGCTATTTCTCGGTGATGCTGTGTGATGGGAATACGTTCAACTTTGGCTACATCGGCAGCCGCGCGACCGGTAGCGAGGCGGGGGACTACCTGGTCGTCGGTCCCGACTGGAAAGGCGAAACGCCGCCGGGCATCAAGCAAGTGTTCCGTTCCAGCACGCAATTCTCGCTGGCCGCCTACCGCACGCAGCTTTTCAACCCGGCCGACATGCCGAACGTGATCAAGGTGCAGGGCGGCTACAAGGCTGCAACCGCTGTCGGCCTATCTGCATCAGCCCGCACCCCCAGCCGCCCAGGCGGTTGATTTCCCGAAGATCGACAAGGAAATGATCAAGGCGGGATTTTTCGATTACTTGGATTTCGTCCTGCAGTTCGCTCCTGCGGGGCCAGAGGAGCAGGCGATTCGAGCGAAGCTTGCCACGATCGGCGTCGGTCCGGGCAAGACGTTTAACTACAAGGATCTTTCCGTCGAGCATAAAGCCGCCGTTTTGCTCGGCATGAAAGCCGGACAAGACAAAATCAAGGAGTTTCTTGAAACCAAGATAACCAAGGTCAACGGCTGGATTGTGGCCTCGCCCTTCGGCGATCGCGCCTTCTACAACGGCGATTGGCTATTGCGATCCGCAGCTGCAGCCGCGGGAATCCTTGGCAATAGCGCGGCCGAGGCGGTGTACCCAGCTGCCAAGACCTTGGAGAATGGTGAGGTTCCCGACGCCAGCAAACACAATTACACGCTTACCTTCGCGAAGGGGCAGTACCCGCCTGTGAATGCATTTTGGTCGGTGACGATGTACGACGGCAAGACGCAGCTTCTCACACAGAATCCGCTCGACCGCTATCTCATCAATTCGCCGATGTTGCCGGCGATGAAGAAGAGTCCGGATGGATCGCTGACCATCTATATCCAGAATAAGTCGCCGGGCAAGGCAAAGGAATCCAACTGGCTACCGGCACCGGACGGCCCTATCTACGTGGTGATGCGTCTGTATTGGCCGAAGGACACGCCGCCTTCAATCCTTCCGGCCGGTGAGGGTACCTGGAAACCTCCGGTCATAGTGGTGTCGAACTAAACCGCACGAGTCGGTGCATTCGCGGGCCGTCAGCGACAGTTTCGATGTCGAAAAGCAAGGTTCATCCGGCGCATACCGTCGGCCATCACCAGTCGGTGAGTATAGTGAATTAATTGCCGCGAAGCGGCCTCCCGCGGCGAGCAGGCATTGGACTCAAGGCCAATAGGCAACCAACAGGAATTCTAGATAGCGTTGAGCGCTCTCGTGTCGCGCAAAACGACTCTCGTGTCGCGCAAAACGACAAGCCGGGACCGTACTCAGTCCCGTAACCTCACAACAAGGGCTCAAAATGATGTTCGCGGTCAAACATAGGCTCCCGTTGTCCTTGCTCGTTTGCACATTGTCATTCACGACTACTCGGGTCGTGGCGCAGGAACCGCTGGGCGGGCAGCCAGCCCCTGGTGCCAAGCAATCGGTGGCTGACCTGGATCAGCAAGTCGCCTATCAGCGCGCATTCGAAGCGGTGTTGTGGGCAATGCCCGCCTCCGCGATCTACCGATTTCGCGTTGGGTTGTTGGAGCAACCTGGAATGGCTGACAACGTGATCACCGCCTATTCCGGACCCCTTGCACACCTTTCACGAGCTGATCACGCCAAATCAGGTAACCCCTTACATCGGTGCTCTCGCCGACCTGCGCAACGGCCCGGTGGTGTTGGAGGTTCCAGCCAAGACCGCCAAGGGAGTTCTCTATGGCCAGGTCGTGGATGCGTGGCAGGCGACCATCGCCGACATCGGTCCGTCGGGACTGGACAAAGGCGCGGGCGGTAAATACCTATTTCTCCCACCCGGCTATAAGGCGGAGGTTCCGCCCGGTTACTTCCCGATTCAGTCGAGCAACTACCGGATCATGGTCGCGCTGCGCTCGATTCCTCTGGGGGGCGCAACCGATGCCGACGCCCTCGCATATAGCAAGACATTGAAGATGTATCCGCTGTCCGAGGCGGCCCATCCGAGTCCGACGCGATTTGTCGATGGTCGGCCATACCCGCTGCATACGCTGCCGTTCTATGACATCCGCGCGCTACAGGACATCCACGACATCATCAGCGTCGAGCCGGTGCAGCCACAGGACAAAGTGATGATGGGCATGCTGGCCACCATCGGGATCGAGCCCGGCAAGCCGTTCAACCCGCCGGAGAAGCTCAAGTCGGCCATGGAGAAGGGTGTCGTTGACGCCTACTACTACATGCAGAAACTGGACACCAAGCTGTTTGCCGCGAATCTCTATTGGCCGGATCGGCACTGGAACTTTGCGATGGTTCCCGATGCCGAGCGCGGTTTTGACTTCGTCAGCAAGGATGCCGTCGAGATCGACAAGCGCGCCGCCGCCTGGTTCTACTTTACGTTCTATCCGAAGGAGCTGACCGACCGCGCCGGAACCGTGTATCTAGCGCCGATCGCGGACAGCGACGGGCGGCCACTCCAAGCTGGCAAGACCTACAGGCTCCGGGTTCCAAAAGACGTTCCTGCCCGACAGTTCTGGTCGCTAACGATGTACGACCGCGCGACCTGGGCGTTCGTCAACAACCCGCTGGACCGAGCGGGCTTAGGCTCGTTCAACTTGAAGCAGATGAAGATGAATCGCTGACGGCAGCGTCGATCTCTACGTCGGCCCGAACGCCCCTGCCGGGCTGGAATCGAATTGGATTCCGACCATGGGCAAGGAGCCCTATCTCTGGTTCCGGCTCTACGCTCCCGAGGAGGCGTTCTGGAACAAATCGTTCAAGATGCCTGACATGGAGCTTGGTGAAGTGAAGCAACAAAATTGCATTTCCAACCTATCGTCGCGGCGCTATTTTGATAAGCACCCCACGAGCACCCTACCAAGGAAATTCAGCATGGCACTTAAAGAATACAAGCCTGGAACCGCGTTCACCGGGGTGATCGGGCGCACGTTCGATGTCTCGAGCCCTGCGTGGCCGGAGCCGCTGCGCGCGAAGGACGGCGCGCCCAATGTGTTGTTCATCGTGCAGGACGACACGGGCTTTGGCCAGATGGGTTGCTACGGCAGTCCCATCAAAACGCCGAACATCGATGCGCTGGCGGCGAGCTGGACTGCGCTTTAACAACATGCACACGACTGCACTGTGTTCGCCGACGCGCTCGTGCGTCATGACTGGGCGCAATCACCATTCAAACGCCATGTCGTGTATCACTGAGGGGTCTACCGGCTATCCAGGCGGAAACGGCAATATCCCCTTCGAGAACGGGATGCTCTCCGAGATGCTGCTCCAACATGGCTACAACACCTTTGCCCTTGGCAAGTGGCACCTGACGCCGGCGGACCAGGCCTCCGCTGCGGGTCCGTATAGTCGCTGGCCATTGGGGCGAGGATTCGAGCGCTACTATGGATTCCTGGGCGGGGATACACAGCCAGTACTACCCGGAACTGGTTTACGACAATCACAGCGTTGAACCCGAGAAGACGCCCGAGGAGGGCTACCATCTAACGCCAGACCTGGTGGACAAGGCCATCAGCTTCATCGCCGACTCGAAGCAAGTCGCGCCGAACAAGCCCTTCTTCATGTACTTCTGCCCCGGCGCGGGGCATGCCCCGCATCATGTCCCGAAGGAGTGGGCGGATAAATACAAAGGCCAGTTCGACGACGGCTGGGATGCCTATCGCGAGAAGACTTTTGCGCGGCAAAAGGAGCTGGGCCTCATCCCGCAAGATGCTGAGCTGTCGCGCCACGATCCCGACGTCCAGGACTGGAACACGCTCACGGCCGAT
Organism: uncultured Gammaproteobacteria bacterium; assembly: GCA_963843295.1. GTDB lineage: Bacteria > Pseudomonadota > Gammaproteobacteria > Steroidobacterales > Steroidobacteraceae > Bog-1198. The sequence continues at coordinate 18,215 of CAWJJP010000002.1, forward strand.
GAGAAGAAGCTCTATGCCCGCATGATGGAAGTGTTCGCAGGGTTCCTCAGCCACACGGATGACCAGTATGGGCGCCTGTTTGAGTTCCTGAAGACGATCGGCGAGTGGGAAAACACGGTCATCATGTTCATCTCCGACAACGGCGCCAGTGCGGAAGGTGGACCGACCGGATCGGTGAATGAGAACAAGTTCTTCAACAACGTGCCGGATTCGCTGCAAGAGAACCTCCAGAAGATCGATGAGTTGGGTGGGCCTACGACTTTCAATCACTACCCCTGGGGCTGGACCTTCGCGGGCAATACGCCGTTCCGCCGCTGGAAGCGCGAGACCTATCGCGGTGGCATCAGCGATCCGTTCATCGTGCATTGGCCGAAGGGAATCAAGGCGAAGGGCGAAATCCGCACCCAGTATGCACACGCGATTGATATGGTTCCGACGGTGCTCGAGATGCTGGGATTCGAGGCCCCAACCTCCATCAAAGGAGTGACCCAGTCGCCGATCCAGGGCTTGAGTTTTGCCCACGCGCTGGATGATGCGAAGGCGCCGAGCAAGCACCTCACTCAGTACTTCGAAATGTTCGGTCACCGCTCCATCTATCACGACGGTTGGCGAGCGGTGTGCCCGTGGCCGGGGACGTCCTTCAAAGAAGCGGGTCTGCCGTTCGGCGCACCGATTGACAAGGACAAGCTGACTGACCTTGATGCCAAGGGCTGGGAGCTCTATCACATCGACAAGGACTTCGCCGAGAACCATAATCTCGCAGCTCAGAACCGCGCGAAGCTGATCGAGATGATCGCCACCTGGTACGTCGAGGCGGGCAAGTACAACGTCCTGCCCATCGACTCGCGGGGCCAACTGCGAGCGGCGGATCCGCGGCCCCAGATCGCGGCCGCGCGCACTCGCTACACCTACTATCCCGGTACACAGATGGTGCCGGGAAACGCCGGCCCCAATATGATGAACCGACCGTTCAGCATCACCGCGGACGTAGAAATTCCCAAAGGCGGTGCAGAGGGGGTGCTACTCTGCACCGGCGATGGCCAGGGTGGCTTTTCTTTCTATATGCAGAACGGTAATCTCCACTACGTTTACAGCTTCGTCGGCAGCCAGTTCTTCCACATTGAATCGAACGTCAAGGTTCCCACCGGGCGCCATCAGCTGCGCTACGAGTTCGAGGTGACCGGCAAGCCCGACTACAAGAGCGGCAAAGGCGCGCCGGGTCGCGCCAAGCTCTATATCGACGACAAGCCGGTCGGGGAAGGTGATATTCCTCTCACGATGGTCGTCCTGATCGGTCTCGCAGCCGGCACGGTCTGCGGCGCGAGCTCCGGCTCGCCGGTGTGGGACAAATATCGGCCGCCATTCAAGTTTACCGGCACGCTCTACAGCGCGACCGTGGATGTGAGTGGCGAGTTGATCAAGAACCATGAGGCCGAGATGCGCGTGCATCTGGCGCGGCAGTAGGTACGGTCGGGACCGGCGAGGGGTCGCGCAGTCGACAGGGGGTCGAGTTCGATTGCGCCGGTTAGATCCGTGTGGTCGCGAGCGTCAGACGGTCACTGGCCGGTGGTGGCGCTGTCGAGCCCCAATATGATCACCTTGGCGCTGACGGGCTTCGTCGGCCACGCGACCATCGTAAAGTCGTCCGCCACGGCAATCTTTTGTGCACCGTTAACGGTATAGGTGATGATACCGCCGCCGATGCCCCCGCCGCCGCCGAGCACCTGGCCCCAAAGTTTCTCCCCGCTCGAGGAATCGAGCGCATAGAAGTTACCGCCCACATCGCCAAAGAACACGACGCCTCCAGCGGTCGGCGTGACAGCGCCGACGATGGGGTAGTTCGACTTGACACGCCACTTCCACACGCCGGTGTCGGCGTCGGTGGCATACACCCATCCCGCCCAGTGTCCGTCGGTCTTGTCTTCCTTTCCGAACATGTTGACCGGGTTCAATGCCGCCATGCCGGTCCAGGGTTGTCCGACTCCGACCCGCTGAAGTTTTCTGTCATCCACGACAGTCACCGTGTCGCACCAATCGACCGTACCGCTGATGATGAGGTTCGTGGTCGGATCGTAGCCGGGGGTGTTCCATTCATCGCCTCCGACCACCCCGGGACAAAAATGCACGGGCTTGCCGATCGCGAAAGTTTGGGCGTCGTTCTCGATCGTTGTAATTGGCACGCGGTACAGCAGCTTGTCGTTGTCCCCGAGATCATAGGCATAGAGGTGGCCGTCTTTGGGTGCCACCGACAGGATCTGCTTGCCGCCCATCGTCTGAAGCAGGATGGGCGGGTTGGAGACGTCATAGTCGTGCCAGTCGATGGGCACGACCTTGAAATTATTCTTGAAGTCCCCGGTCTTGGCGTCGAGCACCACCACCGAATCGCTAAACAGATTGGTTCCCTCACGGGCTCCTGCAGCAAAGTCGGGAGCCGGATCGCCTCCCGGGACGTATAACAGGCCATTCTTGATATCGAGGGTGAACGAGGTCCAGGTCCCGGCGCCACTGATGGGTAAGCCGGGCGCCATTTGCCAGGTCGATCCGTCGAGCGGCGTCTTGCTCAAGGGTCCAAGCACTTCATCTCCGGGAGCTTGGGGGGCGAGAAAGAACTCCCAGACGATTTTACCGGTCTTTCCATCGAGGGCGTACATATGCCCTTTGCCGCCCTTGTAATCTCCCCCCGAATTGCCGATGTAGACCATGCCGTCCCAGGCAATCGGCGCTGAGGGCACCGACTCGCCGTGTTTCGGGTCCGCGATTCTCGTCTCCCACAGTTGTTTGCCGGTCTTGAAATCAAAGGCCAGCACTCGCGCGTCCTGGGTGCCGCGAAACAGCATGCCGTCCATGTAGGCAGCGCCTCGGTTGGACGGAAGGAGGGCGCCGGGGTACTCCAGATGCATGCGCCAATTCTCGGCGCAAGTCGCTGGGTTCAAGGAGAAGATATCGAACTCGGAGGTGCCAATCAAAGCGCCCTCCACCATGATCAGAGAGGACTCGAAGGAGGTGAACTCATGAAGGTCGTAGGTGCACAGCACTTTCAGCTGGCCAACGTTCTTCGTATCGATCTCATTCAGCGGCGAATAACGCTGCGATGAAGGCGTTCTGTTGTAGCTTGGCCAGTCCCCGACCGCAGCGTTTGGCCACGCGTCCGCTGGTGCAGGCGAGGACGCAGCAGCTGCGGGGGCCTGGTAGGCGGGATTCGCCTCCGTGCTCACCGTACCCGCGGGCGTGGAGAGAGTCAGGAGATAGTTACGCGCCATACCCCCGTACGTAGTCACCTGCACCGGAAAAGTCACGTACAGAATGCCGGCTAGAATCACACCCGTCACAAAGAGCGCGCCGACGATGACAAGAAGTGTTCTCTTAATGTTCATCTCCCTGTTCACGCCACGACGACGTCCCGATAGCTGCTGCCAGCATCAACGCCCGCAGTTTGTTCAGGGCATGGAGCGTTGCCAATAGGACCTAGGACCAATCAGCGCCTCACGAAGTGGCTCGCGAATTTACTAACGAAATAAGAGGTGCTCGTGCATTCGCGTGCGCCGCCGCGCTGCTGGCGTCCCGTCGGATACGATGGAGGTATGGCTTCTTGCCAGTATGGTGATTTGGTCCAAGGTCCAATAGTCATCTTCGGGCAACCGGTTAAGTTGCCGGACGTTGAATTGGTGAAATGAGCACTTTAGAGTTTCCCCCTCATACACGTCGGTACTTCATGCAGCACGTCAAATTCCCCAAGCGCGGAGTCGCAGGATTCATTCTCGGCTTCGGTGTACTCGCCGCGGGCAGTGCGGCGGCTCAGGACGTCATCGCCGTCGCTAACGGGGTGAACATGTGGGACGGCCAATGGCACGTCGAAGCATCGCCCTACGGGTGGTTGCCGTGGATGTACACGACGGTGCAGCTCCCGCCCATTGCAGGCGGAGGCAATCCGACCATCGAGACCCAGCCGAGCCAATACTTGAAGCATGTAAATCTGGCCGCGTTCCTCGATGGCACCCTCCGCAAGGGCGATTGGGCGATTTGGACGGACCTCGTGTACCTGAACTTGTCGGCCAACCCCACGCACGAGAGGCAGATCGGCCTGCCCGGGGGCCTTCCCACGCTGTCCGTGACTCGCACCATCGACGTCGGAGTGCGGGCGTCGATCTGGACCCTCGCTCCCTCGTACACGGTGATGAACAATGACCTCGGCACGCTCGATGTGATGGTGGGGCTGCGCTACACGAGCCTCGCGATCTCACTCTCCTACGAGTTCACCGCCCCGCCGCTCCCGATCATGGTGGGCGGTGGCTTTTGGCCGAAGGCGGATTTCACCGACGGCCTCATCGGCGTGAGGGGGTCGCTGCGCCTGAGCGGCGACGGTAAGTGGTACCTCCCCTATGAGGCGGACGTCGCCGACGGCAACAAGAACTGGCAGAACAACGAATTCCTCGGTATCGGCTATCACTTTCACTGGGGCGATGTATCGCTCGCCGTTCGCAATCTGACGTACCAGCTATCCGACCGGCCGATCTTGGAGAAGGTGCGCATGACAGGCCCTGTGATTGGAGCAACCTTGCGTTGGTGAAATGCAAATGCACGGCTCGTCTTAAAGTTTCGGGGTAACGCGCTTCTGTTCCAAATCGACGATTGTCGAAATGATGGAGCGAGCGAGCGTCGGGGGTCGAAGCCTCTCCTCTCAGGGCGTTCGAAAAGCCAATCGCGTAGCTCTTCTGTGTTGATCGCTCTTGCCGGTGCTAGACAGTTGCGGCCCGGGGCCACATGCGGATTCAAGCCGCGGGCGGGTCTGCTGAAAGAAAAGCCGCTGGCAGCGGCTTGCGTTTTAGGGCAGACGTGCGCAGAACGAACTCGTTGGAACTTAGACGAAAGTTAGACGGTCTACATTTATGGTTCGGCCGACCCTCGTAAGTCATTGAAAAGGTAGCGCTGGGGGCACGAAATGTTGTCAGCGCCTTCACGAATGTGGCTTGCAGTCGATTTTCCTCGGCCCTCATCCCGGCGGGCTTGGCCCGGCGCACTGCTGATTTCCCGTTTCCCGCCGCCTCCTTGCGCGAGCTGCGCGTCCGGAAGGTCGGAAGCTTGTCCTGCAGTTCGGCCGCGACCACGCTGTCGAGCAAGTGGGCGTGGTGCCGCTTGGTCATCCGGGTATCTGCGTGGCCCAACGCATTCGCAATTATCGAAAGTCCCGCGCCCGCATTCGCGAGCAGCGAGCCGTAGCTCCTTCTCAGATCGTAGAACACAGCGGGTGGGAGCTTCGCCGCAGTGACAGCCGCGCGCATCGCCCTTGCGATTTGCATTGGCGTCCAGTTTCCGCCCTCAGAGTTGGGCAGCACGAGATCCCCCGGCTGGCGCCCTTTGGCGAGCTTCTTGAAGAATGCTTGGCCGGCCCTCGTCAGTGGGACATAGCGCAGCTTTCCCTTGCCGGCTGCCACCTCGAGCCGCGTGCCCTTGAACTGCTCAACGGTCAGGCGCACCAGTTCGCCGGGGCGCAGCCCGGTCAGAAGCGCAGCCTGCGCAAGATTCCCGAAATGCGTGGGGCAGGCGCGCAGGAGTTTGTTGCACTCCGCCACCGACAGGAATCGAGTGCGGGCCTGATCAACGCCCTGGAAGGGCTTTACCCGGCGCCAGGCGAGATCCGCATCGACGCGCCCTGATGTGAAGGCGAAGTTCAAAGCGGCTCGGCATGCCGTCCAGAAGCGATTGGCGGACGCCTGTGAGGCGCGGAGTTGTTCCCGGCGTTGCGCTTCTGTGAGATCAGCCTCGGCCGCGGGCTGAATCCAATACCGCGTGGAGGGCTTCGGGGTGCGCGATGAGCCGTCGGCGCGTCGATTCCAATTCGCGCTCGGTGGCGACGGCATCGGCCCGCACGGCCAGGATCAGGGTAACGATTTCGGTGACGTTGTTCATGGTTCACTTCGGGGTTCTGCGGTTCGCTGGCTGCGATTGTGAGTGTTTCTTGTGGCGTATTCGAGTCTTTGGGCGTCGCTTCACCCGAGGCGCCGGCCGCGACTTCTTGGGCTTCCCGGCGTGGTGTCGCGTGACGGCGCGGGTAAGGACCGTCGTGACCTGCCGGATGCCGACGTTTTCGAAAGATTGTAGGGCGAATTGGCGCTGTCGGCCACAAGCGGTTCTCCAGTTACGCGAAATCGCCGCCCTGAAGCCGTCATTCCGGGACCCCTGACACGATCCGCACCCGCATTCGTCGCCCCGCGTCATACGGGTGGTTATCGCAACGCCCTCAGAGTATCGTGCGAACTGCGCGGCATTTTGGCTAGCACAGAGATAATTGCGGCAGCGTGCATCCTGGACGATGTGCCGTTAGTAAGCCAGCCTTGTGGCCGCACGTGCTCGGGATGGGGGGAGACTTGCCAATCGCGCGTACCGTTCTCTACGGCTGCCTTGCTGTCGTGCAACTCGTGTTCATCGCGGTGTGGTTGCGGGCGGTCAAGCGACACAGGCTAGCCATGCGACCGTCGCTGGGCGACATGGCCATTGGCTGTGGTACCAGCTTTCTCGACACGCTCGGTATCGGGAACTATGCGCAAATCACCGCGCTGTTCAAGCTGAGAGGAAATCCACCTGACGAACTCATCCCGGGCACGCTCAACGTAGGCAATGCCATCGGGATTATCTTCAGCGCGCTGCTATTCGTCGAAATGATCGACGTTGAGCCGGTGCTGCTGACGTTGATGGTCGTCGCTGCCGGAATCGGTGCCTGGGTTGGCGCGGATATCGTCAGCAAGCTCCCACGCAGGGCCATTCAGCTTCTGATGGGCATTGCCCTGCTGGTCGCCGCGGGGTTCTTCACCATCACCAACGTCGGCATCCTGCCGCCGACCGGGACCGCCATAGGGCTCACCGGTTGGCGCTTCACCATTGCGGTCGCAGCAAACTTCATTCTCGGCGCCCTGATGTGCGTCGGGATCGGGAACTACGCGCCCTCGATGGCGCTCCTTGCCTTCCTCGGGATGCATCCGATTGCGGCCTACCCGATCATGATCGCGAGTGACGCCATGCTGATTCCCGTCGCCAGTCTAGGCTTCGTGAAGTCCGGTCGATACGCCAATGCGGTGGCAGTCGGGCTCACGATCGGTGGCACCGTCGGGGTGCTCCTCGCACTTCCCCTGGTCAAGATGCTCAGCAATCACCTGGTAGTGATGCGCTGGGCCGTGACCGGCGTGATCACGTATGCTGCCGTTGCCATGCTGCGTTCGGCTCTACGGGACCACACGCTCAATTGACCTCGAGCGGACAATGACCAGACGCCGTCTCGGGGTCCGCCGACGACCTTTACTCCGGCGGCCGACAGCAATGCATGCCCGCGGGATTGAGTCACCAGATTGCGGCCGTTCGCCAGTGCCCGCAATGCGTTGCGATCTCGGCCGGTGATAAGTCCGTGATCGACACGCTGACTGGCTCGCTGAAGTTAGTGAAATGAATTTGCAAACCGTCGACCGGCTCTAGTCGGCCATGAGCCCCCAGTGGCAGTCCTGAATTGACTGCCACATAGCTGACGTTCGCGGGTCGCTGTAGATTCAAAGGACACAGATTCAGACGGGGACGCAAAACACTCCCTGGGGATGGCAAATGAAGAATCATTTCAATGTGGAAGCGTGGGTAATGTGGGTCCTGGTAGCCTTCCCGATAGTTGTCGCATTCGTCGGGATCTTGATCTTGCCCCACCTCAAGTAATGGCACTGACCAGCACGCGTCCGGTCAAACCATCGTACCGCCGAACCTCACTTGTGGTCGCTGGGGCCTTTGGTTTGGGGTTCGGCAACATGTGCAGGTAGTCACCCAGCGTCTCGCCAGTCCATGCGAAGAAAACCCGGTGGAAATGGAAGGCGGAGAATGGGCCACCCTGGCCAAGACACGCAAATCGAGTTCCTGATCGAGGTGTCTGTCGATGTTTTCGAGCACGCGGTGCATCCGCGCCGAATATTCAGCCTGGTTGGCTTTCCTGGTCAAACCGTATCTGACTCCGAAAATCCGGGAGGATCCGTCTTGGAGATTGAATAACTCATGCTAACGCCAACGTTTTGAATTTACGCTAACATTTACGGGCGCGTAAAAGCGCAGGAGTCTATCTCGCCGGAATGTCATCAATATAACGATAGGGAGCATCACAATGAAGATTGCTTTTGCTTGGTGTGTCGTGGGATTTCTTGCACTCAGCCATGTGACGGTCTCAAGGGCCGAAGGCTCATCCGGCGATATCGAGAAGGCCATTACCGCCTTGGAGATGCAGTGGGCGCAAGCAGAGACGGCGAACACCCCCGATCGGATTGCGCCTCTCCTCGCTGATAAAATCACGGTCACGGAATCTACAGGGCGGGTCCTGGATCGCACTGCATTTCTGGCAGAGGAAAAATCCATTAAATACAGCAGTTCCGACATCGACGATCTGAAAATTACGGTGTTTGGCGACACGGCTATCGCCGTTTATGCTTTACGCCAGAAGTATACGAACAAGGGGAAAGCGTTCGACACCCATATGCGCGAGACCGACACCTGGGTGAAGATGCCGAGCGGCGCCTGGCAAGTCGTTGCCTCACACGCATCTGCAATCGAAAAGACATAAGCCCTCCGGATCAGGACAAGAGCCGCCTGCCTCTGAGGCGGTTGTTTCCCTTGTGATCGAACGATGCCATTGTGGTTGGCGTCCCCTGATACCGTAGGTATCGGTGAGGGTGATTGAGTGGCCGTGTTGTCGCAAAGACGTTTGCCACGGACAGCTGCGGGTCGAGAGTACGCATTGGCGAGCCGGCGCCAACCGACGGTCTCTACCCGGCCAACTCCGGTCGGTAACGGCACCGAAATACCCGCCGCGAAGCGGACATTCTAGGCGTGGGGTAAGCTAACGCCGATGTTGGACAACCCCCGCCGCAGCACAAGGAGTCTGCGTCAGTGACTCTTACACAATGGTGACCGTCGGCGCTATCCTTGTCGTTGCAATCGCCTTGCTGGCGGCGCTATTTGCGTTCCTAAATTGGCGCACGGCGCAAACCTACCGCCCTACCACTGAGCAGATTCTCTCGATTCTTGATGCGGTGCTTGCGAGCAGAGTTACCTACATTGCTTGGGACGAATTCATCTGCGTTCCAATCCGGCACAACGTGGACCTGGAGCGAGTACGTCTGGAGTGCGTTGCACTGGAACAAGATTGCTACATTGACAAGTCGACAGCCCAATGGCGTGGGGATGCCGGATTCAACGCAAAGGGGCTCGCGAGAATTCACGAAATTCGAGATTCACTGACAGCTCGCGATAGAGTTCGATGAGGCGACTCCACGGTTTTCTTGCCGGGTTGGTCTTTGGTGCGTCAAGTGCTGCCGCTACCACGCCACAGTCTTGGGCGTTTGTAGTGTCTGTGGGCGGAATTACTGTCGGTGACCCTGTTCGGGCAAACGGGACATGGTCGTTGCCTGTTCAAGCGGACGTTTCCGGCTTGGAATCATTCGCGTCCAAACCCACGGCGCTTAATTCGGCGCTAGTTTGTTCCAGTGTCTTGGCGAAGATCATCGACAGCGATATCTATCTGACCATTTATAGCGCCCTACCCGACGGCGCGAAAAGCGCCCGTTGTCCGGCGGCGGCGCTCGGCGTCATAGTTCCAGGTGAATACAGCGTCTTTTACAAAGGCCCGCAGGATGCGCCCGTTCTTCTCCGGTCCGTTCATGTTGGACTTTGAGGGCACGAGCGACTCGCTCGTTTAAGGTGCCGTAAAGCGGTCGGTGGCCGCAGGCGGCTTGGGGTCGACACCGGAAGTCCGAGCCCGAAAGATCGCCATGAGGCTGCAACCGTTAAGGGTTGCTCGTCGTCTGCCTGTGAACGCTGGTGCTGGCATGCGCGCTGAGGTGTGAGGGCAGACGTCGAGCAAGCGCCGAGGGAGGAAACCGCGGGGGCGTGCTGATGCCGATCAGCAGAGTCGCGGATCTATGGGGATTTGAAGGTCGGCAGAACTCAGTGAGGCGAAGATAGTCGGGACTGCGTGAGCGATGTGAGTCGGTGGCGTGCCAAGCACGCAGCGGCACTGTGCGTTCAAGAGGCGATTGTCGTGCCGAGAGTGGAACGTTTGGCAGAATGAGGCCACGGGCGTTTGCGACGGCATCGTTGAGGAGAATGCCGCCGGGGAAGCTCGGTTGATGGATGCGATGTCGATCATAGTGAGATCGATGAGCCCGGCGGCCCACGGATGTGCTGAGCGCGCGCGAAGGTCTCGATGACGAGCATCGGGGCGCCGCAGTGCCGGCACACGAAGGTGGGTCTGGGGCAGCCGGGATCGGCGCTGCCATTGCCGGGCTCAGCGGGAGGCGTGGGCGCCGGCTGATGCAGAAGCTCGCGAGCGGTGGCGATATCGTGCTTGCGGTTGGCGTTGGCGAGCAAACCGTAGTGGCGGATGCGATGAAAGCCGGAGGGCAGCACGTGCAGCAGGAAGCGTCGCATGAACTCCTCGGTGGCCAGGGTCATGGTTTTGTAGCGCGTCTTGCCGTGTGCCCGGTAATCTTTCCAGCGGAAGGTGACGCCACGATCATCCAGTGCCACGAGGCGGGAGTTAGAGATCGCCACCCGATGGGTGTAGCGCGACAGATAGGCGAGAACCTGTTCGGGTCCAGCGAACGGGCGCTTGGCGTAGACAACCCACTCACACTGACGGAGCGGCATGAGCCAGTCAGCGAAGGCATCGGCGTCGGCTAGATCGATGTGCTCGCCGAAGAACTTGAGCTGACCGTTCCGATGGGAGATCTGAAGCTCTTCGAGGAAGCGGCGCCGGAACAGTCGCGAGAGCACGCGGACCGAGAGGAAGAACCCTGGCTTGCACGGCACCCACCGATCAGTGTGCGGCGCGAGACCGCCGCCGGGCACGATGCCGTGCACATGCGGATGGTGAGTCAGCGCCGAGCCCCAAGTGTGCAGCACGAGGGTCGTGCCAATCCGGGCACCCAAGTGCTTCGGATCGGCGGCGATCGTGCGCAAGGTCTCGGCGGCGATGTCGAACAATAAGCCATAAATGATCTCCTTGTTGGTGTAGGCGATAGCGCTGATGGGTGCGGGCAAGGTGAACACCACGTGGTAGTACGGCACCGCTAAGAGGTCCGCCTGGCGTGCTTCGAGCCAGCGTTGCGCGGCACTACTCTGGCACTTCGGGCAGTGCCGGTTGCGGCACGAGTTGTAGGCGATCTGCGGTTCTGCGCAAGATGAACAGCGCAGCGCATGGCCGCCGAGCGCAAGGCTGCGGCACTGCTCGATGGCCGACATGACCTTCAACTGGCCGAGGCTTAAGTGCCCCCGCTGGTGCTGGCGCAGAGTCGGCCCGTGGGCGCGGAAGATATCCGCGACCTCCAGGGCGGGACGATGCACGGAGCGGCTTTACGGTGCGGCGCCGGGCTCCAACGGACCGATTACTTGGCGCAGGATCTCGGTGCCCACCTGGGTATAGAGCGCTGTCGTGTCCAATTTTTTGTGACCAAGCAAGACTTGGATCACCCGGATATCGACCTTCTGCTCGAGCAGGTGCGTGGCGAAGCTGTGCCTCAAGGTGTGCATCGAGACGCGCTTGTCGATGCGCGCGGCGAGAGCGGCTTCATGTATGGCGCGGTTCAGTTGCCGCGCGCTCAAGGGCTCGACGGGGTTCAAGCCCGGAAACAGCCACCCGCCCTCGAGCATCTTGCCTTGGGCTTTTGCCACCCGCCACCAAGTGCGCAGCCGTTGCAGCAACACGGGCGAGAGCATGGCGTAGCGATCCTTCGCGCCCTTGCCCTGCTCGATGCGCAGCGTCATACGCGTACTATCGATGTCACCGACCTTGAGCGCCGCCACTTCACTAGCACGAAGACCTGCGCCGTAGGCGACCGAGAGGGCTGTCTGGTGCTTGAGGTTTCTGCACGCGCTGATCAGGCGCACGACCTCCTCGCGGCTCAACACCACGGGCAACGTGCGCGGCACGAACACCGGCTTCATCTTCGCCATCAAGTCGCTGCGATCGAGCGTCACGTCGAAGAAGAACTTCAATCCCGTGATGGTGGCGTTGAGTGTGATCGGCGAGGTGCCCTGATCGACCAGATGCAACTGGTAGTTGCGCAAATCCTCGACCGTGGCAGTATCGGGCGAGCGGCCGAGGTAGACGGCTAACTGTCGCACGCTGCGGATGTACGTGGCTTGGGTCTTCGGTGAGAGCTTGCGCATCCGCATGTCCTCGATCATGCGTTGACGCAGCACGGAGGTGCCTTGAGTGGACTCGTTCATGGCTGTGCTTCCTGTCGTAAAGCGAGGCGGATCGCCCCACCGTGCAACATACGAAACGAAGCCAAAGACCTCAGCTACCTCGAGGCCCAGAAACGAAGCCACCCCTACCGCGAGCGGTTTAGTCCACCGGCCACGACCGGTCACTGAAGACCCTGAAATGGCTGCCTGGAAGCAGACGCTCATACCTTAAGGTAGGCTATGGGGCACTAACTAAGAGCCCTTGAATGGCTGACCGCGTTGAACCAGAAAGCCTTGAAGGACCCACCGCGATGGGGGCACCGTGACCGACCCGAACAAGGCGGTGTTCCTGAGCTACGCCTCCCAGGATGCGGAATCCGCTAGCCGTATCTGCGAAGCACTCCGGGCTGCGGGCATCGAAGTCTGGTTCGATCGCAGCGAACTTCGTGGCGGAGATGCCTGGGACCAGAAGATCCGTCGCGAAATCCGCGAATGCGTGCTCTTCATACCCCTGATATCGGCAAACACGGCAGCGCGGACGGAAGGCTATTTCAGGCTCGAGTGGTCGCTTGCCGAAGCACGTTCGCACATGATTGCGCGTAACAAGGCGTTCATCGTCCCCGTGTGCCTGGACCAAACGCTCGAGTCTGGGGCTGATGTGCCAGAATCATTTCAGCGCGTGCAATGGACTCGCCTGCCCGACGACAACACGCCGCCCGCATTCACTGCGCGTATCGCCGCACTGCTGGGTGCCCCCGTCGAAGCTTCGGACTCGACGGCCGCCTCTGTAACGCAGCCCAACAGAGTGCGCGCCGCGCCCGCGAGGCCTACTTGGGGTGCGCGCCTCGCGACCATCGCATTGGCCACTCTGGTCGTGGTCGGTCTGGCGTACGTTGTCTTTGAGCGGTTCAAGCTCTCGAAGCAAACCGCAGCCAATCGCCCGGCAGTAGCCGTGGCCCCGGCTCCTTCCGTGCCGGCAATTCCGGAGAAGTCCGTCGCGGTCCTGCCGTTTGTGGACATGAGCGAGAACCATGATCAAGGGTATTTCGCCGACGGCATGGCTGAGGAGCTAATCGACCTGCTGGCGAAAACCCAAGGATTGCACGTGATCGCCCGCACTTCGTCCTTCTCCTTCAAAGGCAAATCAGACGACATATCAACAATAGCCTCGAAATTGAAAGTATCCCACTTGCTTGAGGGTAGCGTCCGAAAGGCAGGCGGCCGCCTTCGCGTCACGACTCAGTTGGTGCGGGCGGACACAGGGGAACACGTCTGGTCTGAGTCCTACGACCGTAAGGACAAGGATGTGTTTCGGGTTCAGGATGAGATTGCGGAATCAGTCGTTAGCGCCCTCAAGGTTAAACTCACGGCACCGCTCACATTGGAGGGAAGCCGGGGAACCAAGAACCTGGAGGCCTATTACCAATTTCTCCTCGGCAGGCAGTTCTTTACGCGCATCCGGATCGACGACCTTAAACGCGCCGTGGCCGCCTACACGAAGGCGACCGAACTCGATCCAACCTACGCCGCCGCCTACGCGGAACTCGTCGTCGCACAGGCCTATCTGACAGACATCTTGGGAGACGAGCGTGGCCGCGATGAAGTGGAAGCCACTGCGGATCGCGCCGTGCAACTCGCTCCGGGGCGTGCCGAAGGGTACTCCTCGCGGGGCTGGGTGCGCCAGGTTCTCAAATGGGACTGGGCCGGTGCCGAGGCGGATCTCAGAAAAGCGGTGGAACTAGATCCGACCGACAGCCGCGCATTATATCGGCTTGCCTGGCTCCTGGGCTCTCTGGGGCGAACTCAGGAGGCGATCGAATGTAGTCGCCGCGCGATCGATCTCGATCCGCTCGCCAATGCAAATTGGAGGCAACTGTCGGGATTATATGTAATCAGTGGCGACTATTCCGCGGCGCGCGCGGCAATCAATCGAGCCCTGGAAATCGAGCCGAAGGACCCGTTCTCTCAGGGAAAACTTGCTGATATCGAATTAGGTGAAGGTCATTACGAAGCGGCCTCGCAGATTTACCGCAAGATTGAACTCGATGTTGTGCAGGAGATGGGAATAGCGATGGCCGAGCATGCGCTCGGTCACCAGGCGCTGGCCGATGCTGCTCTGCATAGCCTCATTGTTAAGGACGCAACTAACGATGCTTACCAGATCGCGCAGGTTTACGCCTGGCGAAACGAGCGCGCGCAGGCGCTGGATTGGCTCGAACGCGCCTATCGCCAACGTGATGGTGGACTTGAAGGAATCAAGACCGACCCGCTCCTGAGTAACGTTCGGACGGAACCGCGCTATCGTGCGCTCTTACAAAGAATGAAGCTCGCGCCATAGCATCGTCGCAAAACGCTCAGTTGCAGTGGGAATGCCAGGAAGCCGACGTTCACGGCCGTCCACATCGGGTCGACTTCAGTCGTCGGACCGCTGATTCTCAGAAATCGGATTTGCTCGCCGCTTGATCGACGTGCCTGTTTGTGCGCTTCGTCTTCGGGCGAGCGCGCTTCAGGCCTTTGCCTTGATGTTAGCGAGCTTCTCCTGGAGCGCTTGCGGGATGAATTTAAGGTATGCCCTTTCGATCATCGCCAGCGAGGTGCCGGTCTGGCTCGCGCACGTCAGGGGATCGATGCTATGAATTTGGAGGAGCTCTGATATTCGAGCGTGCCGAAATGCATAGCAGCCGACGCCCGCCGGAATGCACGCGGCGCCCTTCGCCTTCTGGTTGACCTGCTTCGCGGCATCACGCATCGCGCGAGCCCAGATATGACGGCGCCAGGGTTGTTCGCCGTCTTCAGTTACCAATGGGGCCGTGGGCAGTTTGTCGACGGCGCATTGCGCAAAGAACGTGACACCTTCCGAATCGAGAACGGTGTAGCGCGTGCGAAGTTTTGAGGATTTACTCTTGCGGCGCGAGAGCCTGAGCGTCTTACCGTCGAAGTCGCCGGCGGTTGCGCCTGCCAATTCGCTCGGGCGCGCGCCGGTAAGTTCAAGGCCTCGAAAGAACTTCGCGGCGTGGTCGCCGGCGGCCGCGATCAGCGCGGCGCGCTGCGCCGGATTGAGGAATATCGCCGTGCCTTGTTCTTCGACTTCATCGACAAGGGGCTTCAACGACCAGGCCGCGGGATTGCCGACGTGGCCAAGTTCGTGCGCGCGAATCACCCAAGGGATGCGGGCCCGGGCGAGCGAGCTTGCGACGGAATGGCTCGGACCCCGGACGGAGCGAGAAATCGAGGCGGCCTTGATCCGCGAGGTGACCCAGGAGCGCTGGACCAGTCTCGATGCCGCCATTCGACAGGAGCTGAAGGCCGGGCTCATCGATGTGAACACCTGGACGGGCGATGCGCGACTCGCCGAGCGGGCAGCCATCATCGGTCGGTTGAATCATTTGTCGACCATGGGGCTCGCGGAGAAGACTGAACCGGGAGTCCGGCGAGTATCGGCCGATGCGCCCGAGATCCTTCGCGCGATGGGTGAGCGGGGCGATATCGTGCGCACTCTGCAGCGAGCGATGGGAGACCGGCACCAGGCCTATCAGATATTCGATCCCGCTCGCGCGTCAGTTGTGACAGGTCGGATAGTAAGCAAGGGGCTGCACGATGAGCTCGGCGACCGGGGCTATGTGATTGTCGACGGGCTGGACGGTCGTGCGCATTACGCCGTCGTTGCCATTGACGCCGATATCGCTTCCTTGCCAGTGGGGGCGATCGTGGATCTCCGGGGAGCCGATACTCGGTCTGCGGATCGAGCGATCTCTGCAACGGCTCAGAATGGCATCTACCGGAGTAATGACCACCTTCGGGAGCTTCGCATGGACCCCACGCTAACGCGAGAGCCCGGATCGGTCGTTCAAGCCCACGTGCGGCGCTTGGAGGCCCTTCGGCGGGCCGGCGTCGTCGAGAGGCTCAGCGACGGCATTTGGAAGATCCCTCAAAATCTGCCCGAACAGGGTCGTGCACACGATCTCAATCGCTTGGTCGGCGCCATAGTCGATGGGCGCTGTCATTTGCCCATCGAGCAACAAACCCGAGCCGTCGGCGCGACCTGGCTCGATCAGCAACTGGTCAAGGGATCGACCCAGTGGCCAAAATAGCGAATTCGGGGCCAACGTTCAGCAAGCGCTCAAGGAACGAGAAGATTTCCTGGTCACTCAAGGTCTCGCCAATCGGCTCGATGCGAGGGTCGTGCTTGCGCAGAACCTGCTTGCAAAATTGCGCGATCGGGAGCTGACCGCGGCGGTAGCCGGCATCGAGGCGACGACGAATCTACTGCATCGGCCAACGATCGAGGGTATGCGGGTATCGGGGATCTATCGCGAATCGATTCAGCTCACGAGTGGCCGATTCGCGTTGTTGGATGACGGCGTCGGCTTTTCGCTGGTGCCTTGGCGTCCCGTGATCGAAAAGCGGTTGGGACAACAGTTGAGTGCGCTCGTCGACAGCGAGCGCGTCAATTGGGAACTCGGGAGGTCACGATCGCTCTCGTTGTGATGGCACGATTTTGCGCCGCTCGAGGCTCGTCATCCAGGAGTCTCTTGCGAGGCAGCGCCGGAAAAATAACTAGAAACTCGTAGTGCATCGGGCTGCAGGCGGCCCAATAGCAGGCGTAGATGTCCCCGAACTCGAAGACGAATAGCGGCCATTCACAAATGTGAGTTGCTCGGTCACGTGATTGCCTGTTCGGTGCGGGAAGGACGGTCGGCGGTGCGGGGCGCGAGCGTAACCGGTGCCACGTGCGGTAGTTAGTCCAAGGTCCAATTGAGGCTGTGGCCGCCATGAGAATAGCGTGACGCATGTAGTGCGGCATCCGCGGGGTGCTCCTCCAGTATTGTTATTGGGTCCAAGGTCCAATGGCCGCCCCGGCATCCGGGTTGCAGCGTTGTAACTTCCTCAGATCAGCAAGAAAAAATATCAGCGGTGGGGAATATCAATGGTCAACGACCAAGTCACGCCTCGGGCTTCAACCGCGAAGAAAGTCCTGATTACCCTTGGCGTGCTCGCGCTGATCGGCGCTGTTACCGGCATCGGGCTGCTCCTCGCCTATCCGGCACCGACCGTGTTCGCCGGCGGCATGGCGATGAATTTCCTAAAAACTCTGGGTGCGCCTGCCGGCACAGTGACTCAGGAATTGAATCCCGCTTACAAAGCCCCAGAGACCGCTGCGTCTTCTGCTGTCCGCCGAAGCGACCCCGGCCGGGAAGGACGCCGCTGAGGACTGGCCGAGCTATAACCGAACTCTTTCTTCGGATCGCTTTTCATCCTTGAGCCGGATCAACACGACCAATGTGGGGAAGCTGCGGGTGCTCTGCACCTACGACGTCCACGAATTTACCTCCTTCGAGTCCGGCCTGATCATGGTGAACAATGCCCTGATCGGCACTACTGAACACGATATTTTCTCGGTCAACCCCGCGACGTGTGCCCAGAATTGGCGAACGCACGAGTCCTATACCGGCGGCATGTTGCCGGCTATCCGTGGCGCTGCCTACCTGGACGGCATGTTATTTCGCGGCACGACCGACGGGCGCGTAGTGGCTTACGACTTCAACACTGGAAATCGAATCTGGGAAACGACGATTGCGGATCACAAGTTGAAGGAGTCGGTGCCGGCGGCTCCGATTGCGTACGACGGGCTCGTATTCATTGGCAATGCGGGCGGTGATTACAAGGGCGGCAAGGGCCACATGTATGCGCTCGATGCCAAGAGCGGCAAGATCGTCTGGGAGTTCTTTCTCGCTCCCAAACAGGAGGGCGACACGGTTCGTGGGCCTCTGGGGGCAACACCGCTGGATACCTCAACTTGGCAAAACGCGCCGGGCATACCGATCAGCGGTGGCGGCACCTGGACCTCCACGACGCTCGACACGAAGACCGGGGCGCTGTATGTCCCCGGCGGAAATCCAGCGCCGGATTTCGACGTAGGCGTTCGGCCGGGAGGGAATCTCTATAGTGATTCGGTAGTCGTGCTCGACGCGAAGACCGGAAACTACCGCTACCACTTCAAGATAGATCCCAGCGATTGGCACGATTGGGACGTGTCGAACCCGCCGGTCCCGATTCAGACTCGGGGAGGCAAGCAACTCCTGGTGGTGTCTGTCAAGAACGGATACCTTCACGGCTTCGATCTCGGTAACAACAACCAGCTCCTCTACCGTGTACCGGTGGACCAGATCGAGAATGCCGACGTACCTTTCACGCTCGAGAAATACGTTCACTTCTGTCCGGGCGCCTCGGGGGGCGAGGAATGGAACAGTCCCTCCTATGTTCCGACGACGAACCTCATCATTACTGCGACGGTCGATTGGTGCGCGTCGGCGCGCCTGCAAGACGACAAACAGCTGCGGGCCAAGCCACTCGGGGCACTCTGGTCAGGGCAGGGGACGCTCAATCCCTTCTGGTGGTTTGGCAAACGCGCTCAAGCCGACGGTCACTGGTCCGGTTGGGTCTACGCGACCGACGCTGATACCGGCGTATGGAAGTGGCGTGTCAAATCTAACTACCCGATTGTCGCGGGTTGGACGCCAACGGCCGGCGGCCTGCTGTTCTTTGGCGATGTGGGGGGCAACCTCTACGCGCTTGATTCCGCGACCGGAGAGAAGCTTTGGAGTCAGGCGCTGGATGGCGCACTCGCCGGAGGCGTGATTACGTATATGGCGAACGGTGCGCAGAAACTGGCGGTGGCGGCCGGCTTTACGCACCCCGAGTGGCCAACAATTATCAGGTCCGCAAAGATTGTGGTGCTGGGGCTCGACGAAGGAGCGGTCGCAGCCCGATGAACGGGGCGAGTTTGAAAGCCACGTTTATTCTCGGAGGGTGGGAGCCCCAATTTGGGATACGTTGCGACAATCGGATATTAGTGAATGGGGGGCCAGATCATGACCATTCTCGGCTTACTGCTCGCGGTCAACGCTGTATTGCATGTGCTCATCGTTTATCGTTTCGGAGCTAAAGAGAATGTTCCATTTTTGGTCTATCGCAGTCATTTACGCAGCGCTGGCTGTAGGGGTCTTCCTTGGCTGCCCCGTACGTACTTTGGCTGACACTAATCCTGACCGCGATCGGATTAGTCGGACAGCTGGTGACGTTAAACCGACTCAAACGGGACAAGACGATTGATTGGGCGGTTGCCGCCGCAGACGCCGCGACGCTGCTTTGCACGCTTTATCTCTTGTTCGCAAAATAGCACCCGGCGTACTCCGCTTTGCGGCGGTCATTTCAGGACCCTCAATGACGGGTCATGGCCGAGAGCCCCCTTTATCTTCCCGGTAAAAACATTCCCTTTTGCCGGCGTTAATGGGGGTGTTGCGCGATTCGGATCGGGTGCCCGCTATGTTTCCCCAACCTGCCTGCCACGACAGTCGGCTATGAGGCAGGCCAGCGCGAGCACACCGGAGACTCGCGTGGCTCGATCAACCACAGAGCGCGCGTCGCATGTCTCGTCGGTGAATGCCCGGGTCGGCTCTGACGAGTCGACCCGGTGTTTCACGATCAAGGTTGAGAGCTAATCGGCTGCGCCGATGGTGTTCACAACCTTCCTGATGTCCATTAAAGGCAACGGGGTTTGCCGGATCCTGAAGATTCGGATTCATATCGTTCGATGCTCCGCCGGGGAAGCGCTTGATGTTCGGAAAATTCACGATTGATTTGTCAAACTCGAGGACCGGCACCGCAATCAACGAGAGAACCCAGCCATTGTCATAGCCCGCATAGCGCCCGGGCGAGGTGGTCGGGGTGCGCGTGCTCACTGCACCGTTGAACGTCATGTCGTATTTCTCGAACGGGTCCATCGTGAGGTTGTAGGCCGAGCCTATGGCACCGAGATTCTGCTGTGGACCGAGCCAGGTGTCCTTGGAGGTATACAGGTATTTCCAGGCGATTTTGAGATCGGGGTTCGTGGGATCACCGCCGATGTCAGCGCGAGCGCCGGCGAAGGTCTCACCGTCGATATAGATCCATCCGTTGCGTGCGGAATGCCGTTCCTTGCCCATAATGTAGGCGCTATTGTCGATGCTGTCGAAATAGATCGGCTTGCCGTCGTTATCCTTCCATGCACCGTGGGGCGGCGGGGTGAGGCCGACCATCGTCGCCAGCGTCGCCCAGAGGTCGATGTGCGACATCATTTCGCCATAGCGCGCGCCGGCCGGAATCTTGCCGGGTTCCCACATGATGCCGGGCACACGGAAACCGCCCTCGAACGGCGAACCTTTCTCACCGCGGAACGGAACGGTTCCGCCGTCCGGCCACGCATCCTGCCACGCGCCATTGTCGGCGGTGATGATGACGATGGTGTTGGGAGCCTCCGCCCGGATGGCGTCCATAATGCGACCGATATTGGAGTCGAGTTCCATCATGGCATCTGAATAATTGCCGAGGTGCGATTTGCCAATGAACGCCTTGGCGGGAATGTTCGGGTTGTGCATCTTCATGAAATTAACATCCATGAAGAACGGCTTGCCCCCTTTGGCGTGCGCCTTAATGTATTCGACCGCTGAATCAGCCTGACGGACGTCGAATTCATGCAGGTAGTCGTAGTCGATACGCGCAACCTTGGTCGCGGGTTTGCCGGCGGTGCCTTCCCATTCGTATAGGTTGACGATCTTTTGATATTCTGCCCAATAAGCAGGGTTGTACTTCGGGAACCAGGGATGCGCGAAGCTGTCCGTGTCGTCATAGGTATAGACGCCCGGATAGTAGGCGGCGAACTCTTTCATTTCGTCAAAGCCATGTTCGATCGGGTAGAATTTGGGTTGATCACCCAGATGCCACTTGCCCGAGAAGTAGGTCGAATAGCCGTTTTTCTGGAAGAACTCGGCGATCGTCGGCGTGGACTTCGTGAGGCCATTCGGGTCGCCAGGCACAACCACGACCGAAAGGGCCGAGCGGATCGGGATGCGTCCGGTCATGAACGAGGCGCGGCCCGCGGTGCAACTCGCCTGGCCATACCAACTGGTGAACACGGCGCCTTCCTGGGCGATGCGATCGATGTTCGGGGTCGGATGGCCGAGGTTCGCGCCCCCACCGTAGGCCCCGAAATCGTTCCAGCCGGTGTCGTCGGTCATCAGCATCACGACGTTGGGTCTGTCGGCGGCCAGCGCCCGCAGACTTGTCATTGTCAAGAAAATTGCGGTGACCATAAAGGCCGCACTGGCAAACTTGGAATTGCAATTCATCTTGGCCTCCCTCCTTATATCTTATGCACAACGACGATATTGAAAAGAACGTACTGCCGTCGGAAAGGCATTTTCCGCGGTTAACTCTAAAGATCAAAGACAACATCGCCTACTAGACCATAGGTCAATTGTTCTCACTCTACTCGATGCGGTGCCCTGAGTTCGTCGACGATTCGATTGGCGACGGGCTCATTGTCCGCTGCGATGTTTAGCCAGATGTCGTCAATATCGTCGTCGGCCAGCTCCGTGAAGACAATCCGATTCGCCGCTTGGCTTTCCTCAACTTCGCGAGAGTTCACCGCTCTGCCGCTCCCGATCATGGTGGGCGGTGGCTTCTGGCCGAGCGCGAATTTCACAGAAGGCCTCATCGGCATGAGGGGCTCGCTGCGCCTGGGCGGCGACGGTAAGTGGTACCTACCCTACGAGGCGGACGTGGCCGATGGCAACAAGAACTGGCAGAACAACGAATTCCTCGGTGCCGGCTATCATTTCCACTGGGGCGATGTATCGCTCGCCGTTCGCAATCTGACGTACCAACTGTCCGACCGACCGATCTTGGAGAAGGTCGGCATGGCAGGCCCCGTGATTGGAGCAACTCTTGCGTTGGTAAAACGCAAAGGCACGGCTCGTCAGAGAATTACGGATTAACGAGTACCCATTCACTGCTGTTCAGTTGGGTTGGGCTCGACGCGAGGTTTGCACCGCGCGCGCAAACGTTGCACGATCGAACACAATCGAGACCTCCCGCTTTGCGCTGTGATTCATCAAGCGACTCGCAGCGCCAGTGAAGACTTAGGTACATTCAGCCCGGCAGAAATTTTCACACAAATTTCACAGCGAGACCGCGAGAAACACGCAGCGGTTCACCACTCTGCTCCACCATGTGAAGGTCCACTGCGGGCCCATCCGTGCGTCCGGCGGCGTCGGCGTTTGCTGTTGCGCTCGTTGCTCGCGATGAATGTATTGCTGCCACTCTTTGCGGCCTGCATCGTCGCGTTGTTTGCGCTTCGTCCTGGGGCGCTGGTCGCGCTTCACCCGGCAACAGCTGTAGCATTGATCGCGCTTGCGGTGTCTCCCGTGCCGCCCGTCCTTCCGGATAAGCAAGTAAATCTCGTCGATCGCCGCGAATTTATATTCGGATTCGACGTTTGGGTTGACACGAATGTTTGTTAGCGCCATCACGAATGCAGCGTGCCGCAGTCGATTTTGCTCGGCCCTCAGGCTGGCTGGCCTGGCCGGCGGACCGCTGATTTCCCGTTTCCCGCCGCCTCCTTGCCTTCCGATACGCCTGCAACTCGCGTGCCCCATCCGGGTCTCGACAGTTTCGGCGAGTGTCGTGTGACAGGACACACTGTGCAGCAGCCTGCATCAGGGTGTAGTGCGCCTTAGAGCAGGCTAAGGGGAAATCGCCCCGGACACTCCCGTCAGCTCGGCCCGATGGCGCAGGTTGCTACGAAGTGCTACAGATGCTACGATGGCGCTCATGAAGAGCCGAATAATCACCCAGCGGGAGCTTCGCAATCAGTCGGCCGCCATACTTCGAGAGGTGGAGGCGGGACGAACAGTTGTTGTGACCCGGAACGGCACACCGGTCGGCGAACTCCGGCCGATTCGGCGGCGCCGCTTTGTAGCTCGGGCCGCTATCGCCGACGCAGCAACTCGCGCACCCCGGATCGATGGCGACCGTTTTCGTGCGGACCTGGATGCTGTGATCGCCCCGCACATCAGTGACTGAACCGACGCGCGGCGTGCTGGACACGTCCGTGGTGATCGATCACGACGTGATCGATCCCGCGCTACTTCCCGACGAGTCGGCGATATCAGCCGTGACGCTCGCCGAACTCGCCGCCGGCCCTCACGCTACGGAAAATAAGGATGAGCGCGCTCGCCGCCAGGACCGATTGCAGTGGGCGACTGCAACGTGGGAGCCCTTGCCGTTTGATGCAGAATCGGCGCGCATGTATGGGAGGATGTTCGCTGCTGCACGGACCTCCGGGCGCTCGAGCCGTGCACGCCTGGCAGACTTACTCATTGCCTCAACAGCTGCGGCCAACGGGTTACCGATCTATACACGCAGTCCCTCCGACTTTGATGCTCTGAAGCGCATCCTTAAGGTCGTTAGCATATAGACGAGTGGCTACGCGGCCTTGCTGCTCGAGTCGCTCTCGATGCCTGGTTGCCGCGATCGGCCTGGAGCTGACGAGTCGGTGGACTGCGATTGCGCCCGCCAGCGGCTATCCAATGTAATCCTGACGGCCGGCGTCCTGCCGTTATCGCCACTTCGCGTTCGTGGCGATCACGGTTTCATGCTGTCGCCTTGATGTTCGCGAGTTCTCCTGCAGCGCCTGTGTGATGAATTCGAGGTATATCTTTTCGACCATCGCGAGCGACGCGCCGCTTTGCGCGCCGAGGCCGCCGATGCGAAAGGAAATCACTCGGGCGGGCATTGAGGAGTATTTGGGCGCAGAGGAGCCGCCGTTGGCAACTGTTGACCCGATTACAGCCGGATTGAGATTTCGAAAATATTTCTTCTCCCGGCCCTCGTCACTAAGTACTACGCGGCTCGATCGTCTACTACTGCTCACGCCGAACCCGCTGGAGTACGCTGGGCTACCGTTGCGAAATTCCGTGATCGAGATTATTTATTGGGCGCTGACCAATGCAAGTAATCCAGGTCCGATTTACTCTGACACGGAGGCGTCTATGGCGATCGTTTCTGAATCTCTTCCGCATCTTCGTTTTGAAATCACTGAGGCCGCGCGGATTCTGCGTATCAGTCGCGCGACGCTTTAGCAGCGCATTCGTGGCGGCTTGATCGCCACCCAGAAGGATGGTCGACGCACCTTCATCACGGCGACCGAGTTACAGCGCTACGTGAGTCCGGGTAGCCGGACGACTCCATGATCGATGCTGAACTCTAGAAGCTAATTATTTCGAACGCATATGTCTCTGCCTACGGCGTTCGATGACCGATCGGTACGGTGACACAGCCTGACACGATCTCTGTCTCGCAGCCTTCAGAATCCCCTAAACCTCAAAGTACGCCTGAGCCCTCCGTACTACGCATCAAGCATCCGAAGCGTGGTCGGGTCTCGATCTCACGCGCATTGCTCGATGACACTCGCTTGCAATTCGACACCCGCCCGATGGCGAGTTGGCTGATCGCAAAGCCCGATGGTTGGCAGATTCGCTTGGTGGCGCTCCCGTACTTGCTGCAGCAACGCGCGGGTCCGAATGAACGCATGGGCCGAGACCGGGTGCGGCGGATGCTGCGCGATCTCGAGAACGCCGGCTATCTCACTCGAGCGCGCTCGAAGAAACCCGATGGTCGGTGGGCGTGGCACGTTGCGCTCAGTGATACCCCAGCGGCGTTGCATCGTAGTCCCACCATAGACGGCTCAGGCGTCGATCTACTTAATACTCTGAATAACTCAAGACCAGATAAACTAAAAACCACTACTACTACTGCAGAACCCAAGGTCACGAAAAACGAGGTAGTGGTAGTGCCGTGGAGAGCTCGATCAGGGTGCAAGGCTCGGGCTGTTTCGGGCGAGATCGATCGGACCGCTGCTGCGTTGTGTTACGAGGGCGGCCTGGGAGCACAATCGTGGACCAAAAACCACTCCGTCGAAGGAGATCCGCCATGACCGGCGCGGCAGATGCCCGATCGCGGATTCGTGCGGCATTATTGCGCCGGAATGGTAATCAAGGGCAGATTCTCGTTGCCGCCGGTCTCCCCCAACGTGAAGAAGAACATGATGGCTGTGAGCGCGTTTCGTTTGCCAGTCGCCGTCGTCGATCCAGAACCAGTAGTCCCGGTTGCGCACGGTGGCATAAGCACCAGCCGGTCTATCCTTGCCGCTGTGAATCCGCACGGCTTGCGGGCGACCCTCTGCGGCGTCGTTCCCGATGGCGGGTACCGCGCTGTGGTGCTGCAGATCCGCCTCGGGCACATCCACATAGCTGGCGAAAGCACCCATGATTTGCATCAAGGAGCGACTATTCACACCGAGTTCTCCCGCGGCACCGCGGCTCGGGGAGTAAATCAGCGTGAACTTGGTGCCGTCGGCTGGCAGCTTGAGCAAGCGGCGGATTTCAGCGGACTTTTCCGCAATATCGGCGGTGGCGTCTTCGCGCTGAAAGAAGATGACGGCGGTTTGGCCTTTGGCCTTGTCGACCTCGACGCGCATCCCCACGGCCCCGGCGACCTGCACTTCGCGCAGTAACTGCAGCGCGCGAATGAAGTCCGGGTCGGCTTCCCGTAGCGTGCCGGCCGAGACCGAACGATTGCGCACGCGTTGAGCGACTCGACGGTGAGCCCTAAGACGAAATCCGCAGGGTATCCCGACTGCAGCATGAAGAAGATGTTCTTTGGATCAATCGGCGTGATCAACCCATGCAAGAACGGCGACGCGCACTTGGGCAACTTCCGCGG
The DNA here is from genome assembly GCA_963843295.1 of uncultured Gammaproteobacteria bacterium. GTDB lineage: Bacteria > Pseudomonadota > Gammaproteobacteria > Steroidobacterales > Steroidobacteraceae > Bog-1198. Next base: position 44,021 of record CAWJJP010000002.1, read on the forward strand.
CCTGGGCACCCCGGAGAGGCGCATCATCTTCGCCATCAACGATCTGGATGAGACCCTAGCGGCACCGTGGGAGTGGGACCTCAAGCGTCTCGCGGCGAGCTTCGTCGTCGCCTCCCGGAACAATAACTTAAGCGAATCCACCGCCCGCGATGCGGTCCTGAACTGTGTGCGCTCCTACCGCGAGCACATGCGCGAGTTCAAGCGACATGAATCCGCTGGATCTCTGGTATCGCACCGTCGACTCGGAGATGCTCCTCGCGACCCTGAGCGACCCGGAGTTCCGCAAACGCGCAATCAAGCGCATCGAGAAAGAGCGGACGCGCCGCGTCGAGGAAGATCTCTTTCCCACGTTCAAGCAGACTGCGTCGAAGCCCCTGCCATCGAAGACCAGCTGCCGCGATCAAAGTCGTCGGCGTCGGCAGCGTCGGTACTGCTTGCGCGGTGCTCCTGCTGACGGACGGTGATGGAAACCCTCTCGTTCTCCAGGCCAAGGAGGCACGCGCCTCGGTGCTCGAGGCATATGCCGGCAAGAGTGCTTTCCCCAACCACGGACAGCGCGTGGTGAACGGCCAACGGCTCATGCAGCCGGTGAGCGCTCCGGCGATCCTGCCCTGATCAGTGGGTATCTCGGCAAGAGCGACACATTCGATGAGGCAATCGAAGCGTTCTCGATCGCCTACGCCGACCAGAATGACGAAGACTACGCGGCGCTCAAGCGTGCGATCAAGAATGGACGGCTCAAAGCTGTCATCGAAGCACCGAAGTAATGATGGCCAAGGTCCAATTGGCCGGGGCCTAATGCCGGCCTCAAAGCACTCCACGCCGCGCAGAAAGCCCGGCCGGCAGGTCAGCGCTCGCAGGGACTGAGGAGGAGCGTCCGATGAAGGGAGTCCACTTTCCGCTAGCGGTAAGCATGATCTGCGCCGTGCTCGCGGCGCCTACGCCATTAAATCAACGACCTACGAATGTACTGCGGTGCAATATAATGCCCTCGGGAATCTGGCGGCACTTCGCCGCATGAACTCAAGAGACCGGCATTACGCACTTGATAGGGGTCATACTATGTCTCCATAATGGAGGCATTGTGGAGGAACTCGCATGGCCACGCTCAACGTCAAGAATTTTCCGGACGCCCTGTATAAGAAATTGCAGGTCCAGGCCAAGCGCGAGCGGCGATCGGTTGCGCAGGAGGTCACGCGACTGCTGACGGCGGCGCTCGGCGCCCCTAAGCCGCTGTCGATCCTCGATCTCAAGGGTCTCGGCAAGGAGCATTGGCGCAATGTCGATGCAGCGGAGCACGTCGAAGGGGAACGCGCGACGTGGGATTGATCGCGGATATCGGCACTGGGCGCACTGGTGTCGATACCTCGCTCTTCATCTATTTCATGGATGAGGATCCGCGTTTCCTGCCCCTGATTGAGCCGCTGTTCGGAGAGGCAGATGCTGGAGCGCGTGAGTTGGTGACCTCTGCACTAACCCTGCTCGAGGTCTTGGTAGTTCCATACCGCGCCGGGGATCGCTCGCTGGCGGAACGTTACGAGCAGCTGCTCACGCGCAGTCGCGGTATTCGGGTTATCGATCTATCGCGTGATCACCTTCGCAATGCAGCCCAATTACGCGCCGCGACCGGCGTCAAAACTCCTGACGCGCTGCAACTCGCCACGGCCATAGGTTCGGGCTGCACTGCATTTGTGACGAACGACCGTCGCATACCAGAGATTCCCCGAATGCGCATTCTACAACTTGCTGACTACGCGTAAGGCGGTGCGCGTGCGTGCGAAGCGAAAAGCATTCGCACGCATTAAGGAGGGGAGTCCAATGAAGAAAGGTTACTTGAGGCTGGCGGTCCTCATTATCGGAACTGCACTCGCGGTGACTGCCTATGCGCAGCCCTCTGCTACTGCGGCCGTCTCGGCACCAGGTGAGGTCCCGGAAATTCGTGCGGCCGTGTTCGTTGTTCCACCGCTCGTCATGGAACAAAACGGCTCGCTGACCGGATTCAGTATCGACCTCTGGAATGCGATCGCTGCGCGGCTCAAGCGAAGGACCGTCTATCAGCTCGTACCTGACGTAAGCGCTCTGGAAGAGGCCATGCGATCCAAAACGGCCGATCTCACATTGGCGATTATTATCACGTCGGCACGTGACGAGGTGTTTGACTTTTCGTTTCCGATATTGGATGCAGGGCTGCAAATAATGGTAAGGGACACGCACGAGACTGCGGCGACCGAAAACCCGCTGTGGGCCATGCTACGGCTGATATTTTCGCGAACGACCGTAGCGTGGCTCGGCATGGCCCTGTTGCTGGTGCTAATTCCGGCTCACGTGGTCTGGCTGCTCGAGCGGGGGCGGACGGACGATGCGATTTCGAGCAGGAAATACTTCCCCGGAATCTTTGAGGCAGCCTACTGGGCGCTATCAACGCTGACTACACAGGCGGAAGTAATGCCGAGACAATGGCTGGGACGCATCCTGTCAATTTTTTGGATGTTCGCGGGCGTGGTTTTCGTTGCGTTCTACACGGCCCAGCTGACGACGACCTTGACCGTCGAGCAAATTCGCGGCGTCATCGAGGGACCGGACGATTTACCAGGTAAACAGGTCGCCACGGTCGCGCACAGCCTCGCGGTCGGCTATCTTCGGGAACATCGCGCGCAGGTCCAGGAGTTCTCGACGACCGATCAAGTGTTCAAAGCTCTATTGGACAAAAAAGTGGATGCCGTGGTGACGGGTGCGCCGATCCTGCGCTACTACGCGACACACGAGGGCCAAGGACAGGTGAAGGTGGTCGGTTCTGAAATCAACGTTGCGCCGGTCGCCATCATGGTGCAGTTGGACAGCCCCCTGCGCAAGAAGATTGACATTGCGCTTCTCGCGCTTCGTGAGAATGGCTCCTATCAGCGGCTTTACGACAAATGGTTCGGCAGCCCCTAGTGTGACTTGTTTGGGCGCGGCAGTCGTCGAAGCACGGTGAATGTAGTTAGGCCAAAGAATTCCGCCGCGTGGTCGGCGAAGGCCTCGGCCCGAAAAAAACTCCCCTCGAGGGCGCTTTGCAGACGGCCTGAGGGAGCGATACGCCGCCGGAGGCGACAGCGTTGGATGATAATGTGACCGGACGGTCGCTATCCGTCTGTACGGTGGGATACGTAGATTACCTTGGAAAACCAACCTCTACGTTATGTCAAAGAGATCCCGTTTCTTGAGCTGCCCGCGTCCGGTTTATTTGCTCTAGTGCTGCTCCTTCTTTGTCTTCGCCGGCGCACCTTGCTGTGCGGCTTCGGTCGAAGCAGCACTCGCGTCCTTGTTGACCACATTCACGTGGGCCGGAACATTGGTCACCTCGAATTCAACGCGGCGGTTTTGCGCGCGTCCTTCGGCACTATCGTTGCTTGCAATCGGTTTGGTCTTACCGTAACCCTTGGCTGTCAGGTTTGCGGGACTGACGCCCTTGCTGACCAGGTAGTCCTTCACAGCGTCGGCACGCCTCTGCGACAGGTTTAAGTTGTAGTTAGCGGAGCCGATCGAGTCAGTGTGACCCTGAATCTCGACGCGCAGCTCAGGCTGCGTGAGAAGGGCAGCGGCGACTTCGTCCAGCGTCTGCTGCGCCGGGACCGTCAGCTGCGACTGGTTGAACTCGAAATCCACCGCGCGAACGATCACGGACTGCTGGATGATGCGGCAGTCGGCGTCGACCTTGAAGCCAGGCGGCGCGTGGCAGGGTGGTGGGGGCGGTGGTGGCGCGGGCGGGGGTGGCGCGGGCGGGGGTGGGGGTGGCGGCGCCGCGGCTACCGGAGCTGCAGGCGCTTCGCTGGCGCCAAACCGGTAGTGGAAGCCCACCCGGAACAGATTCATGGTGAAGCTGTTGTGGATGTTATCGAGCGAGAAATTCGCGTAGTTCGTGCAAATCGGCGGCACCGTTCCCTTCGCAGTCGAGCAGGTGAAGGTGGAGTTGCTCCCCTTGCCGAGGTTCACGTAGTTGTATTCGGCGGTGAAGGACCACGGTCCGCTGATCCCATAGTCAAAACCGGCCCCTACATTGTAGCCGCTCGACTTGAAGTTCTTGCCGCCGCTGATCGAGGCGGGGCCCGCGGTGGATCCGGCCGCGGGTGTGAAGGAGAGCGTGCTCTCATGTTGTCCGCCGGCAAACGCCCCGCCCACCCGGAAGAAGGGCAGCCATTGGTCGATCGCGTAGCCGACCCGGGGGCCCAACAGCCCGATGCCGTTCGGGCTGACCTTGCCGTTAAGGGCATAGGTGCCGCTCGGGAACGGATCGGTAGGACCTCTCGAGGTATAGGCGTACGAGCGGTTGATGCTCTTGTTGCCGACCGCATCATAATCGGCCTTCAGGCCCCACACCCACTGGTCGTGCTGAAAGTTGTAGCCAAGATCCACACCGCCGATGAAATTGCCATTGTTCGGGCAGTCGCGGTTGTAGAAGGCATTGGCGAAGGCCGGATTGCCGGTGATGCCGGGCCCCGGGGTCCAGCTTTGGCAGGTGTGATTCCAGGCGCCGCCGATGTTCGCGCCGACGAAGAAGCCGCGCCAATCGGTGCCCGCGGTGGTAATCACGTCCTGCGCCTGCGCGGCACTTACGGAGACCAATGCGAGCAGTGCTGCGGAAAAGGTTGAGACTTTCATACTGGCTCCCTGGCGGTACGAGACGGACAGTCGATCTATGCACGACTACCTAGTTCCTCGGTAAGCCTGCTAGGTCAGGCGGGTACCTGACAATTGGACGAACTACCTACTTAGTCGCTTCTACGCAACCACTTTCTATCTTTCGGAAAGAGCGCGCTCGCTGCGAGGCGCTCGTTCAGATCCATCTGAGGCGAAGAAGCAGTACTTTGACGCATTGTGTCAGTAGCACATAGCACAGCAGGGTTGCCGCAAGGAGCGGCCAGTAGAGCACCGGCAGCTTGGAGAATCCCAGGTACGGGCCCAGGGGTGAGTATGGGATGGCGATGCCGATCGCCATGATGACCATGCTCATCACCAGTACCGGCCAGGATGACCGGCTCTGCAGCAATGGAATCTTGTTGGTTCGGATGACGTGAATGATCAGTGTCTGCGTCAACAGGCTTTCGACGAACCAACCGGTCTGAAACAGGCTTGCACTGTGCGCTGCCGCCGGTGGCGTCGAAACGTCCCAGCAGTTGAAAAGGTAGAGCATCATGAAATAGGTCGTGTAGTCGAATACCGACGAACACGGTCCTATGAAGAGGACGAATCGAGTGAGCTCTGCGAGGTCCCAGCGGCGCGGCGCGACGATCCGCTCGGGGTCCACGGCGTCGGTGGGGATGGTGGTCTGGCCGATATCATAGAGCAGATTGTTGGCCAGAATCTGCACCGGCAGCATCGGCAGGAATGGCACGAAGACACTTGCTCCCAGCACGCTGAACATGTTGCCGAAATTGCTTGATGCTCCCATGCGGACGTACTTGATGATATTCGAAAATACCTTGCGGCCCTCGATCACCCCTTCATCGAGCACGAGCAGCGATTTCTCCAGAAGGATCATGTCAGCTGCCTCTTTCGCGATGTCCACGGCGGTGTCCACGCTGATACCGACGTCGGCGGCGTGCAGCGCGGGAGCATCGTTGATGCCGTCGCCCATGAATCCGACGGTGTGCTTGCGCGATTGCAGCGCCTTGATGATCCGCTGCTTATGCGCCGGTGAGACGCGTGCGAATAGCGTGGTGGTCTCAGCGGCGTCGGCGAGTTGCTCGGTGGTCATCTTCTCCACTTCATCACCGCACAGGATCGACTCACTCGACAGTCCGACCTCTTTACAGATTTTGCGGGCCACCAGATCGTTGTCGCCGGTCACGACCTTGACCGCAACGCCGTGCCTCTGCAGGGCCTCGATCGCGGCGGCCGCACCCTCCTTGGGCGGATCGAGGAATGCCACATAACCCTGCAGGATCAGATCTTGCTCGTCGGCCTTGCCGTACGGGGTGGTAGCGGCCGCCATGGCGGCACGCGGCTCGACGTCCTTGGTTGCGATGGCAAGCACCCGGAAGCCGTCCGCACTCAGCAGCTCGTACTCCTTCTGCAGATTCTCGATGTGTTGGTGATCCATCGGGAGAAGCGAGCCGTCCAGCTCGGCGCTACGGCATCTGGGAAAGATCGACTCCGGGGCGCCCTTGGAAATGATCCGGTCCCTGCCTTCCGGCGTGCGGACCACCACCGACATGACGCGTCGCTGGAAGTCGAACGGAATCTCGTCGACTTTGCTGAACTCGGCGATTTTCGCCTCGACACGCGTCTCGGTATGTGCCAGCACCGCACGGTCGAGGACATTCTTCAGTCCGGTCTGAAAGTGGCTGTTCAGATACGCGAGCGCGAGCACGCCGTCATCCTCTCGCAGCATGACGTCGCAATAGCGTTCGAGAACGACTCGGTCCGTCGTCAACGTCCCGGTCTTGTCGGTGCAAAGCACGTCCATCGCGCCCAGGTTCTGGATGGCGTTGATGCGTTTGACGATGACTTTCTTGCGTCCCATCGCCACCGCGCCCTTTGACAGGCACACGGTCACGATCATCGGCAGCATTTCCGGCGTCAGGCCGACGGCCACCGCCAATGCGAAGAAGAAGGCCTGTATCCAGTTGTGCTTGGTCAGCCCATTGATGAGAAACACCAACGGCACCATCACCAGCATGAAGCGCAGCATGAGCCAGGTAAACTGAGCGATCCCGCGATCGAAAGACGTCTGCGCTTGCGGCTCCTGCAGGGACTCGGCCATGCAGCCCAGATAGGTGTGCTTGCCCGTCGCCACGACCACGGCGCTGGCCGCGCCGCTTTCGACGCTGGTGCCGAGAAACGCGACATTGTTCAGCGCGATTGGGGCGGTCGGGGCATCTCCGGCATTTGTCGGGACCTCGGATTTCTCGACCGGGAAGCTCTCGCCAGTCAGCGATCCCTGACTCACGAACAGGTCCTTTGCCCTTACAATTCTCACGTCGCCGGGAACCATGTCCCCGGCGGTGAGTTGCACGACATCGCCGGGGACCAGCCGCGAAACCGCGACCTCCTGTACCGCGCCGTCGCGGCATACGGTGGCCGTCACCGAGATCATCGCCTTGAGCTTTGCCGCAGCGCTATCGGCCCTGGTCTCTTGAATCAGCTTCAGCCCGACGCTCAGTACAATCATCGATAGCATCACCACCGCGGAGCGGATGTCGCCGGTCGCAAATGAGATCGTCGCCAGCGCTGCAAGCAGGAGCACCAGCGGGTTGAGAACCGCGCGCCAGAGCAATTTGCCAATACCCACGCGCTGGTCCTTGGCAAGGATATTCGGCCCGTACTTTTCGAGACGTTCCTGCGCCTCGACCGAGGCCAGCCCATCGGGGCGCGTGCTCAGCCTTGCATAGACTTGTGCTGCGTCCATGGCCGCCGACTCGGCCACGATTGGCGAGACGCGAATCGATCCGACCTTGTGCCGATCGGAGGCGAGCAAGCGTTTGGGCAGGATGGCAGTCAACTTCTAGGGTTCGCTCTCGGGCAGTTCAACTATGAACGACCGCCTTGATTGACTGTACCACCCCGTCGCGCCGGAAGTCCGGCGGCGCAATGTGTTTCACCGTACCGACGTGCCGGAGCCGTTCAACTACCCTCTAGTATGCTTCACGAGTTATTACACGCCAACCGCACCCCGCTGATCGATCGGTGTCGGGTTATGGTGGCCAGCAGGTCCGAGCCCAAGGCGTCACATTCTGAGCGAGCACACGGAATACCGATCTTTCTCGATCAGATAATCAAGCTGTTGACGACTGAGCAATGCCCCGATTTGGCGGCCGGCCGCCTCGTGTCGAATGCCCCCGCCCGCGGCTCCAATCCCGACATTTGCCAGATGGCGACGCAGCACGGCCGCGACTTATTTCTAGAGGGCTTTACGATTGAGCAGGTCATTCGGGATTATGGGGATGTCTGCCAAGCGGTCGAATCTCGCAGTTGAGACCGGGTCGTTCATCTCGGCCGGCGAATTTCGCACCTTTAATCGCTGCCTCGACGATGCGATCGCGGCAGCCGTCACTGAGTATTCGCGACAGGACAGCCAAATGGCATTGGCGCAGACTCAAGAGGCATTATCAGCAGCGCAGCTCACATTGTTTGAAAGTAATGCAAGGAACGATGATGAAAACCCTAATCCTCTCGGTTTTGTTGACGGTTGGTGCGGCCGGTGCGGTGGTGGCTATCGCGGACCAACCCACGAGTGCTGGCGCCTCTCATCCGGGCGCTTATGTGGACGATTCGGCGGCAAGGCGCCGACGAAAGATGCAAGCGATCTTGCGGAAATGATTGCCAAAGACACTGATGGTGTCACCGCGGTCCACAATAAGATTGTTGTGCGCCAGTGAGGATGATCGTCAACGCCTCGATGGGCTCGAAGCTCCTCGCCCAGGAGGAGCGGGCCGTTGAACGGTTGGCGCATGCGGGAATCGACTGCGTCGCCAAGCCCTGATATTCGCAGTTCGAGCACGGTTTGGATCCACCGAAGGCCGTTAAGCGAGCGAGATCACGCTCGCGGCTGAGGTCGCGGGTTCCCGATGAGCGCTCAAGGGCAGTCGCGCCGTGAATTGAGTTCCGTGCTCACGGGTCGAGACAACGGAGATGCGACCCTGATGAGCGCGAACGATTTGGGAGCAAATGTGCAATCCCAGTCCCAGGCCGTTTCGACTCGCGGCCACGGAATGGCGCCAGAACGGCTCGAAGATCTTTCCCAGGCTTTCCGGCGGGATGGGCTCACCAGCGTTCCATACCTCGAGCACCAAGTCATGCTCATCGGCGCTTGCGCTGATCTTGACGGGGCTATTGGGGCGTCCATGGGTCAGTGCGTTTGCCAGGAGATTGGAGGCCACCTGCTGGAGCCGGCCCAAATCACACCGCACTGAATGGTTGACACGGATACTGGAGAGGATCTTGCAGTCCGGTTGCGCATCCTGCAGTTCTTGAACTACCGTGATCAGACCCGTATTGATGTTGTCGATGTCCGTCAATTCGACGTCGATTCCGCCACCCAGCCGTCCGCGCGCAAAGTCGAGCACATCGTCAATCAATGAGGACATGCGCCTTACGTTGGTTTTGATCCGCGACGCAATGGTCAATAAAGTCGGGTCGGTGAGCTTGCGCTCCAACATGTCGCCGCTGGCATAGACCGCATGAAGCGGAGTACGCAAGTCATGCCCCAAAATAGCAATGAATTGCTCCCGCAGTTCACCCGCCGCACGTTCATCGAGCAACGCGCGATGCTCCTGCTCCTGCAGCAATTGCCGATCGAGCTGCGAGCCAATGAGCGCTGCAAAATGCTTGAACATCGACAGGATGCGTGGTTCGGCGACCTTCGAGGGATTCCGATCAAGTGCGCACAAATTGCCGAAATAGCGACCGTCGGAAAGAATGATGGGCACCGAGACGCAGCTCTCGATCCGATGGCGCTTGAGCACGGGATGGGTTCGATAGTGCGGATCGGCGCTGACATGCTCGATTACGATCGGGGCGTGTAAGACCTTTGATTCACTATGCAAGGTCTTGCTGATGGGAAACTGGGATCCGGGCATCACGCCGAGCTGAATATCATCCTTGACAGCACAGGCCGTCCAAATCGTATCGGCGACTCGCACCACCGCGACGAATCCCATACCGGTGATTTCGCATAACACCTCGAGCAGCGTGGGCACGGCATCGATACGGCCAATGGCCGCAACGGCTCTCGCGACTTCTTGCAGGCTGTTATCCTCAGGACTCATGACTCGCCTCCGTGGCGTGTCCACGTCGGGCGTGACGGGGGAACTGACGGATCTCGAGCGGCCTTAAGGCCGCGCATCGCCCTGCGCGGACAGGTTAGGTGTTCGGGTCTCTCGTGTCGGTGCGGTGGGGGACATAACCAACCCTCCCAGGCATCCGGGCCGCCAGGCGGATGACCTGTCGGATTATTTGGAGCGATGCCCGCCTGGGCAGAGTGCCGGCTTTTTTAGGACGGGGAGCCCGACAGCGCCTCGAATCCGGAGATCACATCGAAGAGTTCTTCGTCGATGCCACTCTGGCGCAATTGGTGGAACGTACCTTGAAGATGTTCCAGCAGGTCGTTGATGTTCTTCTCGGCGCGTTGCATTGCCATCAGGCGGCTTGCATTCTCGCATTCCAGAGATTCAGCACAGGCCCGGAAGAGCGAGATGAACAGGTATTCGCGGATAAGTGCGCGCATCGTCGCGATGCCATCACCCATGACCTCGGGCAAATTGGCGGTCGGCCAGTGGATTTTGGCCAGATCTTGCTGCCATTGCGCGTCGAGCGGTAACAGCCGCAGGCCCACGGGTTCGTAGAGCGCCCCGGACAGCGGTCGGTTATGGAACACCCATAGCGGCGTATTCTCGCTTTTGTCCCGATGCGCTTCACTTTCAATTTGCATCTGTCCGACGAGCGGCGTGATGGCTTGGACGGAGCTCGGCACTTTGAAGAGTCCGATCAGCGGCAGACCCGCGTCCGCCAGACGCGCATGAACGCGCTCGCCAACCGCCCAGAGGCGACATGTTCCGGGCAAAGCCGCGAGAGTCTGGATCGCATAATCAGCCACAACGTCGTTAAACTGCCCCACCAGTCCCTGATCGGTCCCGAAAACGATTGCCCTTATCGTGTGCGCAGGGCTCGATGCGTTCCGTTCCACCATGGCGGCTGCCCCCTCGATCTCCCGAAAGCACGCGCTCAACCCCAGCTCGACGCTCCGATAATAGTCGGCCAACGCGCGCACCGATTTATCGTATTGTCCGATACTTGATGCAGCCAAGGCTTTCATCGTGCGGACGACGGATCGGAGATCGCCGGCACTGCGGATCTTTTGGCGCAAGCTCTCCGTGGTATCGCTCATGTCTTATCCATCGCGTCCGCCGTCAGCGCCGCCGGATCGTCCAGCTTGGACCCGCCATCTGGCCTGGTATTGGCTTCCGGCTGGGATTGGAAAGGACTGAGCGCCTGGCGGGCGATTTCAACGATCGTTTTACGATCCTCATCGCGCAACGTGGCGGCACTATCGAATCGCCCGCCCGCTGTCGTCGGGATGTTCGCGGCCGCCTTTTGGACGGCGTGCTCCGCGCCCGGCATCTGCTCGAGCGCCACCCCGTCGAAGAGCTCCGCGGTCAGTGCCAGCAAGACGGCGATTTGTGAGTGCACCGACACCGGTGCGCATTCCGCCTGTTTGAGGCAGGCGCGGATGCGCCGTCCGTGCTCGATGATCTTGCGGGTGTTTTCATCCAACCGGGCGCCAAACCGGGCGAAGGTCTCAAGTTCCTCGAACTGCGCGTAGGCGAGTTTGAGGTCGCCCGCCACGGCACGGTAGGCCGCGCGTTGCGCCTTGCCGCCCACCCGCGAGACGGACCTGCCGACATCGATGGCGGGCAGCACGCCCAATTCGAACAGTGACGGCGAGAGATAGATCTGGCCATCGGTGATGGAAATCAGGTTGGTCGGAATGTAGGCGGAAATATTCTGCGCTTCGGTTTCGATGATGGGCAGCGCAGTGAGTGAGCCACCGCCCAGTTCTTTGCGCAAGTGCGTCGCACGCTCGAGCAGACGGGCGTGAATGTAGAATATGTCGCCCGGAAAAGCTTCACGCCCGGGCGGGCGGCGCAGCAGCAAAGACAGCTCGCGATAAGCGCGCGCATGATGGGTGAGGTCGTCATAGACAATCAGCACGTCGCGCCCTTGCGCCATGAAATGCTCGGCGATGCTGGTCGCGGCGTAGGGGGCGATGAAGGCGAGACCGGGCGGGTCATTGCCTTCGGCTACGACGAGGACGGTATAATCCATCGCGCCATTTTCCCGCAGAGTTGCCGCGGCCTTCGCCACGGCGGAGGCGCGCTGACCGATGGCGCAATACACGCAGAGCACATTCTGGTCGCGCTGATTGAGGATGGTGTCGATCGCAATGGCCGTCTTGCCCGTCTGGCGGTCGCCGAGGATCAACTCGCGCTGGCCGCGCCCGACTGGAATGAGCGCATCGATGACTTTCAAGCCGGTCTGAAGAGGGACCGTCACGGGCGCGCGATCCATGATGTGCGGTGCCGCGCGCTCGATCGGCAGGCGCTCGCTGGCGGCCACCGGTCCGTTGCCATCGAGCGGCCGACCCAGCGGGTCGATCACGCGCCCCAGCAATCCGTCGCCCACAACCACGTCCATGACCCGGCCGGTGCGCTCGACTTCAGCGCCGGCGTTCAGATGCCAGTATTCACCGAGCAGCACGACGCCGATTTCAGTCTCATCCACGTTGAAAGCCATGCCGAGCAAATCGCCGGGAAATTTAACCAATTCATCAAAGCCCACCGAGGGGAGCCCCGACACCGTGGCGATGCCGGTGGCGATGCTGGTGATCGTGCCCACCTCTCGGGGGGTCAGTTGCGGCGTGAATGCTTCCCGTACCTGAGCTATTTCAGCAAACGTGCGGTCGAAGAGACTCTGCAACCTTTCAGGCTCGGTGATCATTGTGCTTCGCTTCGGGTCCGGGTACTTCGGGCGTGGATACGGTGTTCGCCGCGGCCTTCGGCGCGGCTTTGAGCTCATCGTTGCTCTTTTCCTCCAGAAGCTCGCCGATGCCCTTTTCCAAAGATGCGAGATAATCCGCGATGCTCCACGCTATCTTTTGACCATTCGCGGTGAGTTCGATCCCGCTGACGAGCGTCGGTGCCGTCTCGAACCGGACGCGGATTTCGGCCGAGAAAATCTCATTGAGCGCATTTTGTATTGCTGCGCGCGGTGCCGCAGGCAGTTCAAACGCGCTGCGCACCACTGCGGGCTCGAAGGCCGTCTTCAGGGCGGCGCCGAGACCCTGTTTGGCGCTGCCGCCCATCGTGCGCAGGCGACGGATGAACACCTCGCTCATGCGCTCTTCCAGGCTTGTGGTGGCAAGATCCGTCAGTGCCTTGCGCGCGATGGCAAACACTTCCTGCTGAGTCCGGTAACGGATGGCTTGATTGAGGTTGTTGGCGTCGCTTCGCAGCGCTTCCCGGCGCTTGGCGCTCAGCGCATCGGCCGCTCCTCGCGCATCGTCGAGAAGTCGCTGGCGCTCGGCTTTTGCATCGGTCGTCGCTTGGTTCAACAGCGCGGCGCGCTGCCGGTCGAACTCTTCGTTCTTTCGCTCGAATTCATCGCGTTCCTTCTGCGCCTCGGCCTTTTTTGCGTCGGCCTGCGCGAGTTCCGCAGCGATCCGCTTCTCGCGCGCGTCGATGGCGTTGAGGATCGGCGTGTAAAGAAAGCGCTTCAGCAACCACACCAGGATGATGAAGTTGAGCGCTTGCGCACCGACCGTGAACCAATCGATGAGCATGAATTACTTCGCCACGGTTTGGGCGACGGCGTGGTTCCAGAATGGGTTGGCAAAAACGAGAATCATCGAGACGACGAAGCAATAGATCGCAATGGACTCGATCATCGCCAGTCCAACAAACAGGGTGCGTGTGATCGTCGTTGCGGCATCGGGTTGCTGCGCGAGGGAACTCAATGCCGTGGCGACCGCTCGCCCTTCACCGAGCGCAGGACCGATACTCCCCAGGGCAATCGTCAGGCCGGCGGTGACGATTGAAGCGATGGCAATGAGCGTCATGTTATCCATGGAGTCTCCTCTGGCAGTCGTTGTTCATGCTTTGATGTCCTGCGTTGGTTCGGGCCGGGACTTGCGACCGCGCGTGGCGGCGGCGATATACACTGCGGCCAGGATGCTGAAGATGTAGGCCTGCACCATGCCGGTGAGCAGACCGAGCGCACTCATGGCGACTGGGAAAATGAAGGGCGTGATGGTCAGTAAAATGGCGAGAATCATCGTCCCGCTCATCATGTTGCCGAACAGGCGGACCGCGAGAGCAAGGGTGCGCGACAGTTCGCTGATGATGTTGAACGGCAGCATGATGATTGTCGGTTCCACATAGGATTTGAGGTAGGCCCCCAGCCCTTCGGACTCGATGCCGAAAAACGGCACCGCCGCCAACACGCATAGCGCCAGCGCCGCGGTCGTCGAGAGCGACCCCGTCGGCGGCTCGTAGCCCGGAATGACGGTGCAAAGGCTGGCCGACGCAACGAACAGAAAGAGCGAGCCCAGAAAGCCGATATACCTTTCTGGCTGGCGCAGGCCGACATCGGTGATTTGCTTCTCGATGCCAGTGACGATGATTTCGAGCAGATTCTGCCAACGGGACCGTTGCAGATCGGTCGACAGTCCGCGCGTAACGAGCTTTGAGCCGACGGCAAGCACGAACATCAGGCCCCACGTGAATAGGATTGTGCCGTTGAGTTTGAGAAACCCGTGCTGCCAGAAGACCATCTCATCGGGACTAAGGCGCACAGGGGGTCTCCGATGCCCGGGAGTTGCGGTGCTTAACGGCTGGTCGCGTCAACCACTTCACGACGAAGCGTGCCAGGATGAAGCCGAGCAAACACAGCAGCCACCGCCGCGAATTCTCGCGCCCGACAAAATAAAATCCCGTGAGGGTAATGCTCATCCGCACCAACATGCTGCCAAAAAACCACAGTGCCGGCCGTCGGGATGAAACGGCCCGGAGCACCGTCCACCAAAGGCCGCCGAAGAAAAGCGCGCCGAGCACCAGACCGGCCGTCAATGGCGGTGCCAGAAGCAAGGTTTCATTCATCGTTGTCCTCCCGTGCGTCCCGAATTTCCTTGTCTTCCTTGGCCACCCAGTGCCATGCATTCAAACAGCCGATGGCGAGCCCGGCCACCAACAGTGCCAGCGTCCAGGCATGCTTGCCCGGATGATGTTGGTCGAGCCATAGACCGAGCGCCGCCCCGAGCAGCGTCGGAATCACCACCGACCAGCCGATCAGCCCCATCATCCCCAGACCGAACCAGACACCCTGCGCGGACTGACGCCGCGCCCTGAGCTTGCGATCCGCTTTCGCGCCAACTTCCTGACTCAGCGAGGGCATCGGCTTCCCGGGTTTGGATTGGGATCCGTCAGTCATTGTGAAGACCAGCCATGCGCCGTATGAGATCGCTTTCCATTTTCGCCAACTGCGAGCGCACGCTTTGCTCGCGCTCGTCGAGCGTCAGGAACTCCCGCTCCACCGCTTCGCGCAATTGCCCGAGATCCGTTCCGCCAAGCGCCCGACGCACCGACACGAGTACGTCCGGACCGACCTTGACGAGCACCCCCTCATCAACTGCCACGAAGACTTCGCCGTCTGGTGCTGTCTCGTAGGTCAGAATCCCCGGCGCCAACGCCAACACGCAATCGAGCCGGCGCGGCAGCAGCCCAAACGACCCCTCGCGTGTCTCCGCCACGATACGAGACACGCCGGTCTTTTCCGCGAAAATCTGAAACGGCAGGAGAATTTTAAGATTCATGGGTGGCCCGCAATCCGGCGGTGTCCTTCAATCCCTGCTTCGCAGCGGCTGACTCCGGGTTGGCCGGGACTGCGTGCGCGACAGATTTTGCTTTCACCTTCGCGTCGTCGATCCTGCCGATCATGTAGAGTGCGCTTTCCGGATAGTCTTTGAATTCATCGTGCAGGATGCGCTCACAACCATCGAGCGCGTCCTCGAGGCTCACGAGCTTTCCTTTGAGGCCGGTGAACTGTTCGGTCGTGAAAAAAGGCTGGGTGAGGAAGCGCTCCAACCGGCGGGCACGGACGACCACGTTTCGATCCTCGGGTGAGAGCTGCTCCAGGCCCAGCATGGCGATGATGTCCTTGAGATCGGCGTATTGCGCGAGCGTCCGGCGGATTTCCTGCGCCAGGCGGTAATGCCGCTCGCCGACGACGCCCGGTGTGGCCATCTTGGAGCTGGATTGCAGAGGATCGATGGCCGGAAAGAGTCCTTCGCTTGTCCGTTTGCGCGAGAGTACGATCGACGCCGAGAGATGTGAGAACGTATGCACCGCCGCCGGATCGGTAAAATCGTCCGCCGGCACATACACCGCCTGAATGGAGGTGATGGCACCGGTATCCGTGTTGGCGATACGTTCCTCCAAGCTAGACAGCTCGGTTCCCATGGTCGGCTGATAACCCAGCCGCGATGGCATCTGGCCCATCAAGCCGGATATCTCCATGCCGGCCTGAATGAAGCGAAAAATGTTGTCGACGAGCAGCAGCACATCGCGGTGCTCGTCGTCGCGAAAATACTCGGCCATCGTCAGCGCGGCATGCCCGACGCGGAACCGGGCGCCCGGGGGCTCGTTCATCTGGCCGAAGACCATCACCATGTGAGGCAACACGCCGGCTTCCTTCATCGCCTCGTACAGCTCCTCACCCTCACGACACCGTTCGCCAATGCCGCAGAAGATGCTCACGCCTTCGTGATGACCGATCATATTGTGGATCATTTCGGTCAACAGCACCGTCTTGCCGACCCCCGCACCGCCGAAAAGTCCCGCCTTGCCGCCGCGCTCCAGCGGCACGAGGACATCGATGACCTTGATGCCGGTCTCAAATACCTCCGACTTGGTGGATCGTCGCATCAGTTCTGGCGGGGCCCGATGCACCGATCGCCACTCCGCATTGGACAATGCCGCTCCGCGATCTATGGTGTTGCCAAATACATCGAACATCCGGGAGAGCACCACATTGCCCACGGGGGCTTTCAGCGGTCCGCCCGTGTCCTCTACTTTCATTCCGCGTGCGAGGCCTTGCGTAGGCGTCAGCGCAATCCCGCGCACGTGACGCGAATCCCGCTGCATCAGTACTTCGATGACGATCTGCCTGTCTGCTCCCGCGAGCAACACCGAGTAAATTGGCGGCAGGCGCCGATCGAACCGAATGTCCACGACACTGCCGCGCACCGAGACGATCACGCCTATATTCGATAAACCGGTCTCGTTTTCCATAGCCCCTTCGCGTGGGATCAGGGTAAGTTGCCGCGCGATCTTGTGCCTGTTCGCGGGGCGGAAGCGCGGAGTTCTCTTTCTTTATACACGCGCGCAGGCCCATTGACGATGCGAAATCGGTCTACCGCGGTGGTCTACCGGCGAAGGAAAGGGGAATAAACGGGATCGAAGGAAAGAGTGCGGCCCGGCGCGCCGCACGCAAAACACAACTCAGGCGTACGAGAAATAGTCGAACACACAGACAGCCCCGTTGCTGTGCAGGTGGTGCGTGCCGCCCAGGTTGTCGAAAAAATTCGGCTCGACCGAGTACATCCGCTCTTCGAGGTAATCCGTAACAGTGAGGGTCAATATCTTGTTGACGGCGAATCCCTTGCCGTAGAAATTGAATCCGGGAATTTGCGAGACCCGGTAAATCGCCCCGTGATCGAACAGAACGCCGGCGTTGCGCGCTTTCGTCGAATCGACAAAAATCGGATTGCGCGGGTGCGGCGTCCATTGGTCGGCGAGCGGGTGATCGGCGTAGTATATGAACAATTCGGAACTGTGATCGCGCTGATCGATGGGATCGATGTTCGCGAACAGCCACCATTTTCCGCCGTGTTCAAAGATCATCGGGTCGGCCGCAGATACGCCGGACATGAGCACTTTGCACAGTTTCCAGCCCAGCGGAAAATCCGTGCACTCGTAGAGGCGTATTTCCCCTTTTTCGCTGGTCTCCGGACACATGAATAGCCTGTTCGCATACCGAAACAAGAAGGGAAAAGACATGTGAAAGGGTTCGACCAGCGCTTCGCCCAGCCGCTCCGCCTTTCTGTTTCCCAGGCGATAAACGGATATGCAGGCCCTCGACTTCGCAAAATCGAAGTCCTCGACGAAACAGTAGTCGTCGCCGCCCTCACGAATGACGATTGGGTCGGCCAGGAAGTGACCCGGAGGACTGAGGATCTTGTTGGCCCGCCACATGACCAGCGACTTCCACTCGCTCCTCGAAAAAGCGACGTCCCAACGTTCACGCTTGCGCAGCAGGAATCTATTGCGTAGGTGGTTGGATATGTGCAAGGCCAGTTGAGCGAGGTAGGAGGCTTGTTGACGCAACTTCGGCCTTTTGAACAGGGGATTGAAATAGATTTGAGCATTTTCGGCAGCCGGTAGGGATCCCGAGCGTGCGACGTCCTTGAGGAGCTTCTTCAGATAGTGGTTGCTCTTCGCATATAAGGCCGCCTGATTCAGAAGATAGAAGAATCGGGTTCTCACATTACCTCGGAACAAGACATTGCCGGCGTCGAGTTCCTCGGTCAGCTGCTGGATGATGAAACCGGTGCTCGTCTGCTTGAGGAAGATCTCCCAAAATCCCGCGGGGCCGCCCCGGTTCACCCGGTTGTCGCCGTTATGAAGCGAGATCACTCCATGGCGCGATGCGCTGAGGATGGCGCCGCGCAATATGCCCCATCCGCAGCGGATGAGAATATCGAGCTCCAGACTCTTGATCCGCTCGACGTCCTGGTCGGAGTAACGAGACACGAAACCGGATTCTGAGATCACGGGGTGGACTTCGATCGATTGTCCGACCACTTGGCTCAAATCAGAATCCTTCAGATGGTCGGCGTGATACTTGGCGTGATATTTGGAGAACCTCAACACCAGTGATTCAAGCTTGGTGATGAGAAGGAAGGAGCTGAAGCGTATGAGCTCCCAGACACCGTGCTGACGCACGAATCTGACCGTCCTGCGCATTCCCGACGAGGACTTGGGGGTCTTTTGCAGAATCAGATGGGAAATCGACAGATCGTCTTGCGATTGCCCCCAGGCGGCCAGATCGAATACGTACTTGGAGGCGAACGTGGAATCGACGATGAGTCCGATCTTTAGTTTTTGAATAGTGCCATCGGCTTGACGGAGGGACATGGGAGACTACGAGCCACCTCTGGTTTCAGATGCGATCGCCTATGTTATCACGGCGGATTGCCGCGATACCGGCCCGCTCGCGCTGGTTTGACGTGGCACGGGCAATCAAGGCGCGGCGCTCGCACGCGTCGATCGGCTGCCGAATTGCCGGGCATTATGTCGAGACGGCGGTAACTGAACCCATCAGCCTCCGCGTGGGCCGGCGCCGACGCGGTATGGAGCGGATCGAGACGCACGTTTCCGGTGAACTTGCGGATCCTTTCTGCGAAGGCTGCGATCCGGCGCGTTTCAGTTCCATGATGGGTTCCCTCGCCTACTCGCAGCGGCTCGCCGCACCAGTGCATCAATTTGCGACTGCCGACTTCAGGCGGTCTCTACGCGTGGGAGTTCGAGAAGGCGGGGCGCGAGGTAAAGGTGCGGGTCGACGGACAGCTCGCGTTCAACGGTTTGCGGATGAGTCTGCGAGCGGCGAGGAGCGGGCTGGGAATGGCGTTCGTTCCGGAAGACATGGTCCGGGCAGACGTCGAAGCAGGACGTCTCGTGCGCGTGCTCGCCGACTGGTGCGCGCCGTTCTCCGGCTATCACCTTTATTATCCGAGCCGCCGCCAGAGCACGCCTGCGTTCGGTTTGATCGTCGAGGCGCTGCGCTATCGCGGTTCCCCGACAAGGGCCGGCGGACGGATGTCTTCGCGTGCAGAATCGCGCAGCGTCGATTAAGCGTGCTCGTAACGCTCGCCGTAGGTCATGTTCTGGCCATGAATGCGCCGATACACGAGCGTGTCGGTCAACGTTTCCTTGACGATGCCGGCGCGCGTGGCGCGCATGAACCAGTCCGGGTCGTCGCCCCGGAGTTTGCTCTCATCGAAGCGGCCCACGGTATCGAAGGCGCTGCGCCGCGCCAGCAGGCACTGACACACGTTGCCCGGCATGGGCTTGGCGAAATGATGAGCCTGCATTTGCTGGCGCTGGTGCGCCGGCTCATCGACCCGGAAATTCTGCAGGTACGTGACGCACAATCCCGCCGCCGGATTCGCTTCGAGGGCGTGCATCTGCCGCGCGAGTTTGTCGGTGTGCCACAGATCATCGGCATCCAGGAATGACAGAAAACCACCCGATGCGAAGCCGATGCCGAGATTGCGGGCGCTTGCGGGGCCGGCATTTGGCTGCCGGACGTAGAAGACGTGTTGGCTGTACGCCCGGCCCACCTCGGGCGTGGCATCGGTCGAGCCGTCGTCGACCACGATGATCTCGCTCGGCCTCAACGTCTGCGCGAGGATGCTCTCCAGCGCCTCGGCGAGGAAACGCGCGCCGTTGTACACGGGAACGATGCAGCTGATCGATGCAGGCATGGGGTCCGCGGCCTCGTTACCACTTGAAGGTGACGTCCGCTGCGAACGGACGTTCTCGATGGAGTCGTTTAATTTTAACTTCGGATGCTGATAGCCTCCTATATCCTTTCCTTCGGCACACAATTGAAATCGATATTTCATCCTTCCTTCACATTCGTGCAGTCAATATGTCAAAGGTAAATGCACTGGTCGGCATCGCGGCGGCCGTCGCGTTGATCACGCCCGCCGTGGGGGCGACACCGGCACCCTCCGGATGCACGGTCGCACGTTATCGGGTGATGCACCTGCCCCTGAGTCCGGCGGCGATCAACGATTCGGGCGAGGTTGCCGGAACGACGGCCGCGCATCGCGCCGCGCTGTGGAGCGCCGGAGGGGGCCTCAAGGAACTGCCCTTGCCGGCGGGGTTCGTCAACTCCGAGGCGGTCTCGATCAACAATCACAGCCATGTGCTCGTGGTCGCCTATGACCGCATCTTCAGCAAGCACGAGTCATTTGTCTTCGCCGCAGGCGCCCTCACACAGTTGGGTGGAGAGCAAACCCGCGCGTTCCAAATCAGCGATTCGGATGATGTGGTGGGAGAGTCGCTGGTTCCCGCAAAGGCGGGGTCGTGGCCCGTCGTGTGGCAGCATCATGCGCTTCGTCCGATCGAGAGCTGCTGCGGCGGGTCGGCCATGGGATCGAACCGACAAGGCGAGGTGGTCGGAGATGCCTATGACGAGGAGGGTCGGTATCACGCATTTCTATGGACCAACGCGGGTGGCTTGCGAAGCATCGGGCCGCCGCAGGAATACAGCGCCGCCATCGCGATCAACGTCCGCGGGCACGTCCTGATCGAGGCTCCCTCCGGCGCGTTGTTTTACGCGGAGGGAAGCTCGATGCCTCTCAAGCGGGCCGCGAAAACCCCGACTCATCCGCGCGCACTCAATGATTGCGATGTGATCGTCGGATCTTTTGGTCCGTTCTCCGATGCGAGCCGGGCGTTCGTCTGGGAAAAGTCACTGGGCGTTCAAGATCTGAATTCCCTCGTTCCGGCGAGCTCGGGGTGGAAATTGGAGAGTGCGGCGGGGATCAACAACCGCGGCGAAATCGTCGGCAAAGGCGACTGGAATCATGAGGACAACAGCGGCTTCATGCTGATTCCGGAGTGACCGGCGCCTCACTCGGCCGACGCCGCGGCCGGACGTTCAACGTGGTACGAAGAATTCGTTGTACGACACGATTCGCTCGTCCCTCAGTTCCACGAGATCGACGAGTTCGGTGGCCACGGTGATGCCCGTCACCTTCGAGTAGATGTTGGCGCGCCAATGCGCGGCGGCGCGAGGCCCTTCGACAATCAGCGACAACAGCGTGTAATCGCTCAGGCGAAACACCTTGAGCAGCATGGCGAGCCATGGACGGAATGCCGCGAGGCCCTCGGCGCGAATGGCGACGGGTTTGTCCGCGCTCGCGCCGGCTATCTCGAAGCGGCCTTCCTCCGCGAACAGGCGGCACAGGGCGTTGAGATCTCCGCCCACGCGCGCCGCGTGTAGCTGCTGTATCAAGCGTTCGGCCACTGCGCGCTCGCTCACTCTTCGTACTCCTCGCCCAACGCGGCCCGAATTTCACTCCCGATCTGCTCGAAAGCGGTGCGTGCGTAAGGGATGACGCCTCCCAACCCATAGAACAGGTGGATCATACCCGGGTGGCAGGTGTAGGACACGGGGATGCCGCTGCGTTCGAGGCGCTCGAAATAGGCGCGACCCTCGTCGCGCACCGGATCGAATTCTGCGGTGTGGATGACCGTTCGCGGTACGGCCGTGAGCTCCTTCGCGCGCAGCGGCGAGATGCGCGGGTCGGCCGGATCCGCTCCCGCCGGCAGGTAATGCAGCAGGTCATGATCGAGCGTGCCCTGGTCGATCAAATACCCGTTGCCGAACTCGCGCCGTGAGCCGGCGGAACGGCTTTGGTCGAGAATGGGGCAGATCAGCAGCTGCAGCGCGAGGGCGGGACCGCCTGCGGCGCCCGCCGCTTGCGCTGCCGCCGCCGCCAACGTGCCACCCGCGGAATCTCCACAGACGCCGAGCCGTGCAGCCTCGATGCCGAAGTCGCTGGCATGGTGGGCGATGAATCGCAGCGCCGCCCCGGCATCCTCGACGGCCGCCGGGAAGGGATGTTCTGGAGCGAGTCGGTACTCCACCGAGAGGATGCGGCAGCCCCCGGCGGTCGCCAGGGCGCGGGCAATGCCGTCGTGGGTGGTCACCGACCCCGCGACCAGGCCACCGCCGTGGAAATACACCATGCCCGCCCCCGGGGCGGCGCCCGCGGCGGCGGCTTCGCTTGCGGATTCGAGGTGCGGTGTGTAGATCCGCACCGCCAGCGGCCCCGCCGGGCCCGGGACGTTCCGCTCCGCGACGTGCGCCACCGCGACCGCGGGGCCTCCAAATTTCAGCAATTCGGCAAGACCGGCCCGGCGCTCGGCGACGCTGCTATCGAGCACCCGCGGCGGTTTCCCCGCGGCCAACACATCCAGGAATCGTTTGGCGCGCGGATCGAGCGGCATGGGTCCCGGCCGCGATGATCAGAGCGCGAGCGCCCGCCGTGTAACTGCCGGCCAGCGGTGCAGGTCCACTCCGTGGATCGCAAACAGGGCGACCGCGAGACGGTCGATGCCGAAGGCGACGCAGCTCGTGTGGGCGAGGTCGCCGCGCTCGTCGTGGATGCCCCACACGTTGCCGAAATGTTCGCGATGGTAGTTGAAGCTCATGCACGCGGTAGGGACCGCTCCGGCATGGTAGGGGATCAACAGCTCGAACTTGAGTGCCTGCTGGCGTTGGCTCACCGCGTAAACCTGCCCGACGCGGCCGAAGAACGGGTCGCTCGCCACCTCGAGGGAATGTGGCAGCCCGAGCTCAGCAGCGAGGCGCGGCGCGCGCGCCATCCACTGTTCGCGAAAGGCCACGATTTCCTGCGGTGAGCCTATCCTCACGAATTCGCGCATGCGAAACGACTGCAGCCGGTCCAAGCTGCGTGAGGGCTCGTGACGAAATACATCGGCCTCGATGTCGAACTGCAGCCCGCCGGCGGGCAATCGTCCGCGTGCCGCCACGATGGGATAGACGGGATAGCAGGCGGCAGGCGAGAGCACCAGGTCCGAGGAGCTGAGCGAGGCGGTCCAATCGCCGCCCGACTCGTGGCGTTCGACCGCCGAGCGAATCGAGGCTTCGGAGCCGTGCAGCGCGCATACGCAGCCGAGCAAGTGCGGAAAGCTTTTCAGGTAGCCGGATTTCTCGAGCTGCTGGCGGCTCATCACCGGGGGAAACCGCATGACTTCGGCGCACGGATCGCGCAGGCGGGTGATGTAGCCCTCCAGATGATCGACGAGCTCGGTGTAGAGTGCGGTGCGCGCGTAGACGCCGTCCACTCCCATGGGTCGAAACAGCGACTCGAGGAGATGCGCGAGGGGGTCGGCGGCGGCGGCCGTTCGTTGTCCGCTGAGGTCGGGCACGTCAGCCGCCAATCGAAGTCGGGAGCGGCGTCATCAGCGAGGACGCGGCAAGATTGGCGAGAATTCGGTCGTTGTTGATCATGAGCGGTGCGGACAGCGCGTCGCGCAGATGCCGGCCGATGCTGAATTCCGAGTCATTGCGATAGCCCGACAGTCCGCAGGCACGCAAGGCGCTGAGTACCGTCGCGACGGCCAGCTCGGAGGCATGCACTTTGGTGAGCGTGATCGTGGACTGGAATTCGAGCGAGGTGACCGCTTTTTCATCCGTCATGGCGTTCTCGTAGCTGCGCATGGTCGAGGCGAGCACCCCGCGGAGGGTGCGCAGCGAGGAAACCGCCTGCGTGAAATGCGCCGCTCCCGGCGGCATTTGACCATTCGACTGCCGCATGGCGTTGCGCACGAACGCCTGCGCTTTCGCAGTGGCGACCGCGGCGATGCCGGCCCAGACGGAGCCCCACAACAGGTGCGCAAACGGCACCATGGTTTGCGCATGGATGCGTTCGTAGGGCTGCGGCATCAGCTGTGCGGCGGGCGCGTTGGCGCGCAACGTGAATCCCTCACTGTGCGTGCCGCGCATGCCGAGCGTATCCCACGCCTGAAGCCGCTCGAGAGTGTAGTCGCCTTTCAAGAGCACCAGCAGCACTTGGTCGGATCCGGGGGCATCCGCCGCACGCCGCGCCGTGGTGACGATGCCGTCCGCATCGACCGCATAGGAAATGACCGTCGCTTTGCGCTCGAGCGTCACGTGTTCGCCGAGGTGCTCGATCGCGGCCTCGCTGGAGCGCACATTGCCGCCGGCTTGACCTTCGGTCGTCGAGGAGGCGAGCAGGAGTTGCTCGGCGGCTACGCGGCGCAATATCTGTTCGAGCGCCGCACTGCCTTCGTGGTGGCGCACGATACAAGCCATCTTGATCTGATGCATGGCGTAGATCAGCGCCGCCGAAGCGCAGGACTGCCCGAGGACAAAGCACACGTCCACGAGGTCCGCGAGAGTCGCGCCCTCACCGCCGAGCGCCTGCGGCACCATGATGCCGAGCAGCCGCTGCTTGCGGATCTCTGCGAACGCCTCGCGGGGAAAGCGGGCCTCCGCATCCACCCCGGCCGCGTGCACCTTGGCCACCTCGGCCGCCGCGCGCGCGCGCGCCGTCAGGTCGCTCGCCCGCATGCTGAGGACCCGGGGGGCGGTGTTCGATGCCCTGAGAGCTTCCATCGCTTGGTCAACCGTCCTTTTGGTCTGCTGGTCTGCAGCGTGACTATTCGGGTCATTATGAGCAGAAGAATCAGGCTGCCACAATCAGGGATGGCTGATTTGGCACGCCGCTCACAGATTGAATTGAGGTATCCGGTGATGCAGCGCACATCGAGCGCCAACACCCCAATGGCGGTTCAGGTATGATCGCCGACCTCATGTTGGAGACCGATTGAGTGGAAGCGCAGAGTAAGGGCTTACGCGAGCGACTGATCGGGCTCGTTAAGACCGTTCTGGGCGCCGACACTGTGATTTCCGACCCGTTCCCGGTCGAGCGGCAGCTGAGCGAGCTCGGCGTCAGCTCACTCAAAATGGTCAATCTGATGCTGGCGGTCGAAGTGGAGTTCGATGTCGCCATTCCGCAGGCCGACATCACCCCGGAGAATTTTCACTCGATCCTCGCCATCGAGGCGCTGGTCGCGCGGACGCTCGCCTCCCGCTAGGCGACTAGATCGTCTTCGAAGCGACGTCGCTCAGCGCACTTTGCGTCCCATCTGCCGCATCCGCGGCGACGGCAAAGTACCAGGTACCGGAGGCGAGCCCGGTGATCTCATAGCTCGAGGTGGCCGCACCCGCGACCGATACCGATTGCGTGAGGGTGCTCGGCGAATCCCCATAATAGATGTGATAGCCCGTGAGATCCGATAACGGCGCACCATCCGTGGTTACGGTGGGTGCGTCCCACGAAAGGGTTGCGGATCCGGACACCGGCGCCGTCAGGTTCGAGGAGGAGGCCGCGGCCGCGGAGCTCTGATTATTCAGGTGCACCGTGCCACCGCCGCAGGCGGCGAGGGAGGCCAGCGCCCCGCCCAAGAGCATCCGGCGCCAAGAAAATCTCATCCTCTCTCCCTGATGAATGGTCAACCCCTGCTGAATGGGCAACCCCGCAGCGCGGGCGGGGGCATGATCGGCGAGTTTCAACGAGGCGGCAACATGTCGCAACCGCCAGACGTTGGACACCCTCGACGTGCCGAGCGTGTCGGCAAATGCAGCGCGGCAGCGTCGGACGGTGTGAACCGCCACCCGCAGATTTGGCCGACATACACGCCCGGGATGGTCCCCTACACTCATGCGTTATCCAAATAGTGGTTGCATGGCAACATGTCATGAGTACGTGAGCGCTCAGTCAGGCGCCGAGGCGCGTCCGGCGCCGAGTTTGGGAGAGGCGCTTTACTTCAATTCCGGTCCGCACACGCTGTTCGGCTGGCTGCATCGCGCACCCGCGGCGAAGAATGGTGGATTGGGCCTCGTGCTCTGCAATCCCTTCGGCTACGAGGCGGTTTGCGCCCATCGGGGCATACGCGCCTTGGCAGAGGCCGCTGCCGCGCGCGGCGTCCCTGCCCTGCGATTCGATTACTCCGGCACGGGGGATTCGGCGGATATCGAGCCGCAGGCCGACCAATTGGAAAGCTGGACACGGGATATCGTCGCCGCTGCGGCGGAGTTGCAGCGGCGTACCGGAGTGAACCGGGTGTGCCTCCTCGGGATTCGCCTCGGCGCCCTGCTCGCGACTCTGGCGGCCCCCCGCTGCTGCGGCGCAGCAGGGCTCATCCTGGTTGCTCCCGTCATCAGCGGTCGCCGCTACCTGCGGGAACTGCGCACCACGCGACTGGCGGCGGCGCTTCGCATCAAAACGGGTGAATCGACCGGGAGGCCCCTCGAAAGCCAAAGTACCAGCGACGGCACGCTGGAGGTGGGAGGCTTTGCGATCTCGGCAGCCACCCAAGCGACACTTGCCCACATCGATCTGACGGCGCTCGATCGTGCGGTGGTGCCCGCTGTGTTGCTGCTCGACAACATCAACGCGCCGGCGGCACGCGCTTGGTCGGAGGCGCTCGGCGCTCTCGGCATCGACACCCGCTACCTGGCATTGCCCGGATTGGTCGAAATGGCAATTACGGCCCCCCAGGCTGCGACCGTCCCGGACGCGATGGTGGCGGCGGTGTTGGATTGGCTGCAGTCGATTGCCGCGGCATCCGAGGAGTCCGACAAGGCTGCTGCCCCGGCGCCCGTGGGTGAATGGGAGGATGGCGTTTTAATCTTGTCCGGCGCCGGCGCCCGCCCGGCAGCGCTCACGGAGCGGCCGGTGTTTCTCGATTCGGGCGTGACGATCTTCGGCATCGTCACCGAGCCGCACCGGGGCGAGAGCCGGCGTCGGGGCGTGATATTGCTCAATGCCGCCGCCGATTATCATATCGGTGCCGGCCGCATGTACGTAAGCCTCGCCCGCGGCTGGGCGCGTCGCGGCTACTGCGTGCTGCGCCTGGATTTTGCGGGAGTCGGTGACAGTGCGGCGCGGCCCGGCCATCCGGACGATGCCGTGTTTCCGGCCGAGGCACTTCAAGACATTCGCGCAGCGATTGACTATCTTCGCGTTCGCCATGGAATCGGCGATATCACGCTCGCGGGTCTGTGCTCCGGCGCCTATCACGCGTTGCGTGCCGCGGTGGCCGAGTTGCCGGTGAACCGGATCTTGATGGTGAACCCGCTCAATTTCTTCTGGAAGAAGGGCATGGCGCTGTCGGAATTGCAACTCGCGGAGGTCGTGCGCTTTCCGGCCGTGTATCGCGAGAGGCTGTTTTCCTTCCGACACTGGGGGCTGCTGTTGACCGGCCGGGTGAGCATTTGGCGCATCATCCGGGTGTATGTTCTGCGCGTGCTCCTTGCGCTCGAGTCCGCGGTTCGCGAATGGGCGCGCGCGCTGCACATCCATGTGCCCCAGGACCTCGGAACGGAGCTTCAACGGATCGCGGCGCGCGGGGTGAGGGTGGTGTTCGTGTTCGCTCGCGGCGAGCCCGGCATCGGGTTGCTCAAGCTTCAGGCTGGATCCACGGTTGCCAAACTCGGCGATCGCTGCCGCGTTCACATCATCGACAGCGGCGATCACATCTTCGGGCGTAGCGCGCCGCGCTCGATTCTGGAGAAGACTCTGAACGATGAACTGTTCGCCCCGGCGGAGTGGGCGACGTCGCACGCGTCGCGCACCCAGGAAGGCTGAACGGGCCGCCCGAAGATCACAGCGCGGGCGTTGCTTCCTTCTGACCGAGCCTGCGCCTCACCGCCTTCGATACGCGTCGCGCAAATTGCACGTCGCGGGGCAGCGCGGAGCGCATGAACGCCACCTTGCGTACGTACTGCTCGACCGTCCATTCGGCGCTCGAGCCGGCGGGAAAAAATGCCGTGTCACCGGCTCTGAGGGTGGTCACGCTGCCGCTGTGATCCTTGATGATCACGGAGCCTTCGATCACGTACACGGTCTCGTCGATGTCGTAGAACCAGTTGAATCTGCCGGCGGTGCAATCCCAGATGCAGGTGCGCGCCTCGCGGTCCGCGCTCACCGACAGATACTTGTTTCGCGCCACCGGATGGCCCTCGAGAATCCAGTTCTGGCGGATGGGCGCGGGCTCCAGATCACAGCGTGAGGAACCAAAAATGATCGACGTATCGATGACGCGTCTCCTGCCCCGCGCCTTCGCGCGGCCCCCGAGAATCCTATAAGGTGCCGGCGCGCCGGTAAATTAGGCGAAGTCCTACAGTACGCATGGAGGTTCAGGTACTCACGCCGTATTGCCCGCATCCACGGTGAGCACCGTGCCGGTAATGTTGCGACCTCCCTCGCCGAGGAGAAACTCGACGCTGCGTGCCACATCCAGCGCATCGGCCATGCGTTTGAGCGCGCTGCGGCGTGCGATTTGCTCGCGCTGGGCGGGGGTGAGTTCCTGCGTCATGGCACTGTCGATGAAGCCGGGTGCGATTGCATTGACGGTGATGCCGAGCGGCCCCACCTCGCGCGCGAGGGAGCGGGTGAAGCCCACGAGCGAAGCCTTGGTCGCGCTGTAGACCGAAAGGCCGCTATAACCGGTGGCTGCGACAACCGAGGCGATGTTGACGATGCGCCCACAGCGCTCGCTCATCATCGAGCGCAGGACGTATTTCGTCAGCACGATGGGCGAGAGCGTGTTGAGCTTCACGAGCTGCTCGATGTGCTTGTCGCGCATCGTCCCGAGCACGCCCGCGGTGCCGAGGCCGGCGTTGTTGACCAGCCCGTAGATCGGCCCGAACTCCGCTCGCAGCGCGCGCACGAAGGCGGACAGTGCATCGAGCTTGGAAAGATCGCAGCTGCGAAACTCGACGGCGCCGCACCCTGCCTCGTGGGCGGTGTGTGCGGCCGCCTCGAGTTCTGCGCCAGCGGTGCGCGCAACGGCGATGAGGCGATAGCCGGCGGCCGAGAGCACGCGGGTCATCTCCAGACCGAGGCCGCGGCTGGCGCCGGTGACGATGACGTTACGCACCGGGGCGCACCAATTTGCCGGCCGGCGGTCAATTCGAGCGCCGGTACGATCCGCAGCATCGCCGGAACCTTGTGCGCCGGCAATGCGCGCCGACACGCCTCGAGCAGGTCGCTCGTCACGTGCTCGATGCTGTGCGCATCGCCCGCCGTGTGCGACTCATCGGCGAGGACCACGTCCGCCACCACGATCGCACCGGTGATCGGATTGCGGCGCGATCGCACCAGCGACATGCGCACGCGTGGATCCGCATTGAGCACCGATTCGACCTCCTCCGGGAAGACCTTCAACCCGCCGACGTTGATGATGCCGCCACGCCTGCCGCGAAAGTAGTAGCGGCCCGCGTGAAGCTCCACGAGATCGCCCGTGTCGACGAACTCATCGCCGCCTGTCAACGCGGGAGGCGCCTCGCCCAAGTAGCGCGCGGCCGTGCGGCGTGAGCGAATGCGAAGCGTTCCATCCTCGACCTTCATCTCGATGTCGGCGCGCCCCTCGAGGTATCTGGCCGGGAAGCCCGCAAGGCCGTCCTCGACCTCGAAGGCCACTCCCGCCTCGGTCGATGCAAACGCGTGTGCGATGCGCGCATCGGGGTACGTGGCGCGTAGCTGATCGAGCAGGGGTTGATCGGCTACTTCGCCCGACAGGCGCACGTATTGCGGCCGCAGCGCACCGGCCGCGCCGCTCATGAGGGCGCGGCGCCAGTGAGATGGGGTGCCTGACATGTGGGTCACCCCGAAGCGGGCGGCACGCGCCAGAAAATCGCGGGTGGGCTCGTGCGCGTTCGACAGCACGAGCGGCGTCCCGGAGAGGACGGCACGCAGATAGATCTGCAGTCCACCGTAGCGGCGAATATCGTAGAAGGTGCTCCAGACCGCGGGCGCTGCGGCCGCGGGGCGGGACAGCGCGCCGGCAAGACTTTGCAGCGTGTGCAGGACGAGCTTCGGCACGCCGCTGGTTCCGGAGGTGAGCAGGATCCATTCGGTGGCGGCGGTTGCGCGCCGCGCCCCGGCTATCGGGAGGGGCTGAGCGCTCATGAGGTGGACCGGGGAGCCGGGCGGTGCTGCCGCGCGCGCCGCACTCCCCAGTGCTTGATCGCACACGATGACATCGGTGTCCGCCGTGGCTGCGATGCCGGCCAAGTCGCCGGCGGAGACATCGGAGGTGCACAGGACGATTCGGCGCGCCACCCCGTCGAGTTCGAGCAGCGCCACGGCGGCCGCCGCCTGCTCGTGCGTCGTGAGCAACACCGCCCGATCGCGCAACGCCTCGAGCTCCCCCGCGAGATAGGACCCCCCGGCGAGGTCGGCCGCCGCGATCGAGCCGCCGAGGCCGTGAAACTTCAATGAGTCCCCGACGACGTAATTCCACAGCGAGGTCACTTCAAACTCCGGCTCCAGGGCCACAAACCGCTATATTACGTCCGAACCTTGGCGTCGAGCGCCAAGAATCCCCGCACTGCATCAAGGTATCGCACATTGCCCGTCAATATGTCGAACGTGCTGACCAGCTTGTTTCCGCCGGGCGTCGCCGCGGTGGAGCTGCGTGAGTGCGGCGATGTCGAATCGCTTTGGCCCTCGGAGGCGGCCTGCGTGAGCCGGGCAGTCCCCGAGCGCGTGCAAGAATTCGCCGCCGGACGCCAATGTGCGCGGCGTGCGATGGCCGAGTTCGGAATCCGGGATTTCCCGCTGCTCATGGCATCCGACCGTCAGCCGCTCTGGCCCGATACGCTCACCGGCAGCATCACGCACACACGGGGGTTTTGCGCGGCGGCGGTCGCTGAGCGCGAGCGCCATGGCGCCCTCGGGCTCGATAGCGAGGTGGCGGGCGAAGTCGGGGAGCATCTCTGGGCCGCCGTGTGCCTGCCCCAGGAACTGGCGTGGCTCGATGCGCTGGCGCGCGCGGACCGCGCTGCCGCGGCGACTCTGCTCTTCTCGGCCAAGGAGGCGCTCTACAAGTGCCAATACCCGTTGTTCGCCCAACGATTGGATTTTCACGACGTGCAGATTGCCCCCGTCGAGTGGGGGCGGCCACGCGGCGCGTTCACCCTTCGCCCCACCCGTCGCGTTGCCATCATCGAGGCCGCTCGTGTGCCGCTCGTGGTCCAGTACGTGTTCCATGACGAATTCGTTTCCACCGCGGTCGCGATGCCGTCCGGGTCGCGTTGATCCTCAGTAGGCCTTGTCGTCGCGAAACACCCTCACGATCGTGAGCAGGATGATCTTGATGTCGAGCATCGGCGACCAGTGCCGCAGATAGTCGAGATCGAAGTTGACACGCGCTTCCATTTCCTCGAGCCGTGAGGTTTCGCCGCGGCAGCCATTGACTTGAGCAAGTCCGGTGATGCCGGGCAGTACTTTGTGGCGCACCATGTAGCCCTTGATGAGCTTGCGGTACTCCTCGTTGTGGGCCACCGCATGCGGACGCGGCCCGACCAGGCTCATGCGCCCCTGCAGCACATTGATGAGCTGCGGCAATTCATCGAGCGATGAGCGCCGCAGGAGGCCGCCGATCGGCGTCACCCGGACGTCCGTCTTCGATGCCTGCCGGATATGCTCGCCGTCCTCCGTGACCCGCATGGTGCGGAATTTATAGACGGCGATTTCCAGGCCATCCAGGCCGTAGCGGCGTTGCTTGAAGATCACCGGCCCGGGCGAGGTGAACTTGACCAGCACCGCGATGGCGACGAGCAACGGGGCCAGGAGCAGCAGGATCAACAGCGACAGGCCGACGTCGGTCAGGCGCTTGGCGACACCGCGGTATCCATAAAACGGCGTCTCGCACATGGCGACGACGGGAATGCCCTGGATCTCCCCCGAGCGCGCCTGGATCAGGTCGAACACGAAAATATCCGGTACGTAGTAGATCGATGCCGTGGTGTCGCGCAGGTCATCGAGCAGATTCATGACGCGCTTGACGTGGCGGATCGGCAGCGCGATGAAAATGACGTCGGTGCGGTGTTGCTTGACGTAATCCCCGAGATCGGCGAGCGAACCGACCAACTGAGCGTCGGGCGCCATGCCGAGTCGATCGCTGCTGCGATCGTCGAAGAATCCCGCCACCTCGATCCGCATCCCGGGGTTGTTCTTCAAGCGGCGCGCGAGCTCCAGGCTGCTGCCATTGTAGCCGGCAAAAATGGCGCTGAGCGATTTTCGAAGGCGTGTCATCAAGAAACGCCGCATGATCTCCTGCATGGCGAGCGTACCGACGATCAGGCCCAGGGGCGTGACTGCGGCCCAGGTGACGAATATGCGTCGCGGATAGACCTGGACGGACTTGGTGAGATAGCCGATGGCCAGCAACACCATGAGCAGCAGCAGCCAGCGGGATATGACATCGACGACGGCCGACAAGCGCTCGGAGGTGAGCTGCGTCTGACTTCGCGCGGCGGCTGCACCAGGAGGAGCGACAGCACCGCCACGATGACGGTGGGTACGGAGGAGCGATCGAACTTCTCGCCGAAAGCGATGAGGGTGGCGTACAGCGAGGCCACGGTGATGATTGCCGGCACGACCGCCTGCACGACGGTCAAGACCGCGATCAGGAAGCTCTTCTTCGCCAGGACGGGCTGGGTCATCGCTCATCCGTTCGCGGTTTGAGGAATGGGGCATCAAGCTGCTCATTATCGGTCAATCGAGCCTCACGTACGTGACCCGACTCTACAATTGTTAAATTGGCGTTGCGGGACCGCCCGACCTTACCGGGCCGCCCGATGTTATTCTAGAGGACGATGCCTACGGTTCCATTACTCGATCTTAAGGCGCAGTTCGCGCAAATCCGCGCCGAAGTGATGCCGGCCATCGAGCAGGTGTGCCCAGTCAGCAATTCATTCTCGGGCACCAGGTGCATGCGTTCGAGGAGCGGGCAGCACGCTACAGCGGTGCCGCGGCGGGCATCGGGGCCTCCTCCGGCACCGACGCCTGCTGCTCGCGCTCATGGCCCTGAACATCGGCCGCGGCGATGAGGTGATCACATCGCCTTTTACGTTCTTTGCCACCGCCGGAACGATCGCGCGCGTGGGCGCGCGGCCGGTCTTCTGCGACATCGATCCCGCGACGTTCAACGTATCACCCACGGCGGTGCGGGAGTTCATCGACTCCGAGTGCGTGCCCTGAGAGATGACACGCTCATTCAATCGCGCGACCGGCGGGCGCGTCAAAGCGATGATGCCGGTGCATCTGTACGGTCAGGCGGCCGAGATGGACCTTGATGGACATCGCGAAGCGCTTCCGGCTGAAAGTGATCGAGGATGCGGCCCAGGCGATCGGCACGGAAGATCAACGACGGCGTACGCGCGGGCTCGATCGGCGATGTCGGCTGTTTTTCGTTTTTTCCGAGCAAGAATCTCGGCGCTTTCGGCGATGCGGGCCTGTGCACGACGAACGATGCGGAACTCGCCGAGCACATGCGCGTGTTGCGGGTGCACGGCGGCAAGCCGAAATATTTTCACTCGGTCATCGGCGGAAATTTTCGACATCGACGAATTGCAGGCGGCGGTGCTGTCGGTGAAGATGAAATACCTCGACGGCTGGATCGCAGGCACGCCAGCGCAACGCCGCGTTTTACGATGCGGCGTTTGCCGCGGCAGGGTTGGGTGAGCGCCTGGTCACGCCGCCGCCGGGCCGCGGAGGCCGGCACATCTACAACCAATACGTCGTACGCGCGCAGAATCGCGACGGCTTGCGGAGTTTTCTCGCCGAACGCCAGATCGGCACCGAGATCTATTATCCGGTGCCGCTGCACCTGCAGCCATGTTTCGCTTATCTGGGCTACCGTGCGGGGGATTTCCCGCATTCGGAACAGGCCGCCGCGTGCACCCTCGCGCTGCCGGTCTACCCCGAGCTCAGCGAAGCGCAGCTGACGTACGTGGTCGAGAGCATCGCGAAGTTCTACGGCTGACGGCCGGGCCGCTGGACAGCGGCTCGATCGCAGCTCCTCAAGTTTTCTTGAAGTCCTCTGGCAGCAATTGATGCCGCGAGAGCAGCTTGTAGAAATCGGTGCGGTTGCGCTTCGCGAGGCGCGCCGCCTGGCTCACGTTACCCGTGGTGATTTGCAGGATCTGCGACAGGTAATTGCGCGTGAACTCATCGCGCGCCTCATCGAAGGAGGGTAGCCGGGTCGGGCTTCCGCCGAGGGACTGCTGCACGAGTTCCGCGGTGATGATGGCGCCGTGCGAAAGGGCCACGTTCTGGCGCACCACGTTGTAGAGCTGGCGGACGTTTCCCGGCCAGTCGGCTGTCGCCAGAAGTTCCACCGCCTCGGGTGCGTAGATTTTCCGCTGCCCGCTCTCCTTCGCGATCTGCTCCAGAAAATGCGCGACCAGCAGCGGAATGTCCTCGCGGCGGCGCGCGAGCGAAGGCATCTCGATGTGCACGACGTTCAGGCGGTAATACAGGTCTTCGCGAAATTGGCCGCCGACCATCAACTCATGCAGGTCGCGGTGGGTCGCGGAGATGACCCGCACGTTGATCGACACCGGCTCGGCGCCCCCGACGGGACGAATTTGATTTTCCTGCAGCACCCGCAGGAGCTTCACCTGCAGGCGCATCGGCATGTCGCCGACCTCATCGAGGAGCAGGGTGCCGCCGTCGGCGGTTTCGAACAGGCCCTTTTGAGAGCGGGCCGCGCCCGGAAAGGCGCCTTTCTCGTGGCCGAAGAGCTCCGACTCGAGGAGATTTTCCGCCATCGCACTGCAATTGATGGCGACGAAGGGCTTGTTGCGGCGCGGGCTCGCCTCGTGAATGGCGCGTGCGAGCAGCTCCTTGCCGGTACCGCTCTCGCCGGTGAGCAGCACACGCGCATCGGTGCCCGCCACCATGTTCGCCTGCGCGAGCTTGTCCTCCATGAGCTGATTGCGGGTGATGATGTTCGCCCGCCAATCCTCGTCGACGTGGGCAAAACCCGACACTTTGAGCGCCTTTTGCACGTGGTCCAACAAGTCCTGCTTGTCGACCGGTTTGGTCAGGAATCCGAAGGCGCCGCTCTGCGTCGCGTGCACGGCGTCGGGAATCGTGCCGTGCGCGGTGAGGATGATGACGCGCAATCCGGGCCAGCGGCTTTGCAACTCCTTGAGGAGTCCGATGCCGTCCATCTGATCCATGCGCAGGTCCGTGATCACGAGATCGGGCCGGAACCGGGTGCACGCAGCGAGCGCGGCCGCGGCGCTTTCAACCGCCTCGACTTCGTAGTTCTCCGCGCGCAGACGGATGGTCAGAAGGCGCAGCAACCCCGGGTCGTCATCGACCACCAGGATGCGTGCCTTGCGCTTCTGCGTGGAATTGTCGCGGCTCCCGGGTTGCAGGCCGAACGAGAGGGGCGTGGTGGCGGCGTTCGAATAGGCGTTCAAAGGGGACTCTCCGGTGACATTCTCTTATGGCTTGTGAGGATCGCTGCTGCCGCGATCGTTGATGGATCGCTCAATATGCGTGACCGCATCGAGCTTGGCTCGGGCCTCATCCAATGCTTTGCGCAACCTGGCGTTTTCATCCGTCTCCGCCGTCAGGCGGCGATTGGCCGCCTGCAGCTTATCTCGTGAGTCATCATGCGAAGCTTCATCCCGAAGGCGCGCGTTCTCCGCCTGCAGCACCAGCCGCTTGTCGACTTCTTGCAGCTCCACCATGGCGAGCAGGCGTTCGACGCTCAGCAGAGTTTCAGGCCGGGCGAGCAATTCCGACAACTGTCGCTGCGCGGCGACGGGATCGGAGCCGCTGTGGCCGGGGGTCGCCAGGGCGAGCGCGTAACGCAGCCGGTTGCTCGTGGTCGGGGAGAGGGCGGCTGCATCCTTGGCGGACTGGAACAGCTCCGCCTGGCGTGCGGGATCGCCCTTCGGCAACTCGCTCATCATCTCCAGGAGCGGTGTGATCGGCGTCAAGTCGCTGGGGGTGTGATCCTGCACGGGCGGGGGCGGCTGTTTGGAGCTCGATGAGCGCCAACGCTGCACAGCCGCTCAAGGCACACAGTCCGGCAACGCATGCTGCAAAGCGCAAACGGCTATGCCGCATGGGCCTTTTCACGCGGCAGCGGTCCCCGCCTGGCGCATGGGCAGACGAACGCGGAAGTGCGCTCCGCCGGCGGGAGATTCGAGGATTTCGATGCTGCCGCCATGAGCATTGACGAATTCGGTGACCACCGAGAGCCCGATGCCGGTTCCCTTGACGTGGCCCCCCTGCGGTGTCTTGCCCTGGTAGAACGCCTCGAATATCCGATTTCGCTCCTCCGCCGGGATTCCGGGTCCTGAGTCCATGACGTCGAGCACGAGCTGATCGCGCTCGCTGCGGGCGTGAATCGATATGGTGCCGCCGCGCGGTGTGAACTTGATGGCATTCGAGAGCAAATTATCGAGAATCAGGCGCACTTTACCGCGGTCCGCGAGTGGTGTGAGATCCTCGACCTGCACGTCGAGCCGCACGCGTTGCGCCACCAAGGTGAGCTGCTGGTTCTCGAGCACCGATTTGATCAGCGGCCGCAGCTTGAATTCGGAATTCTCGAGGCCGACGCTCTTGGCCTGCCAGGCGCTGAAAGAGAGCAGATTTTCAATGAGCCGCTGCAATTTCATTCCGTTTTCGCGCAAGATCGCCGTGACCTCCCGTTGAGCACTCTGCAGCTCACCGACTGCACCATCCATCAAGAGTTCGGTTCCCTCGCGGATATTCGCCAGCGGCGTCTTCAGCTCATGCGACATATGTCGCAGGAATCGATTCTTCTCCTGGGCGAGATCCAATAATCGGACGCGCAGCCATTCCAGCTGCGCCGCCAGACGTTCGAGGTCCGCGGGACCGTTGATGGCGATGGGCCTCGAGAAGGTGCCGCGGCCGAGCTCGCTGATCGCCCGGTCGATGGCGCGGATGGGTCGCCCGAACAAATAGGTGAACACACCGACGACAGCGAGGGTCATCGGTACGAGCAGCAGCGTCTGCCAGAACAGATTCTGCTGCGCGAGTTGTGCCGCGGCCCGCAGAGTCGTCAGTTCCCGGTCGATCTGTGCGCTGACGCGATTCGATATCCTCGAGGAGAGATCGGCCATCGGCGGATAGGAATTGATCAATTCGGCGATGCGCGGCGAATTGGGAGGCGCGCTTTTCAGCTCGTTCCACGCGCGGTCCGCGTCCGTTTGTAGCGTGCGCGCGTCATCGAGCGACTGGGAATCGATTGGCAGGCTGAGCAGTTCCTCGATGGTGCTGGCGAGGCGCTTGTTATTGCGCTCATACACCTCCAGCAGCTCCGCGTTGGGAATGATCTGGTAGAGCCGCGCCGTGCGCTCGAGTGCGCCGATCTCCTCGAACAGACGCTGGTTGTTGCGCGTACCCTGCATTCCATGGACCACCAGCTGCTCGCTGCGGTTCGACAGCTTGTTCATCTGTACGGCCGCATTCACGATCGCGAAGAGCAGCGGCGCGGCGACGACCGTGAAGCCGATCAGCATGAGGCCGCTCAGGGATTTGGGGCGGGGCAATCGCATGTCGGGCATTCTAACAGCGGTTTTCGACGAGGGAGTGACGCCGTCGACTCTGTAGAATCGCTGGGATGGACCCCAACGCCCCGTATTCCGAGCTTTCCCCCGAGGCCGTGCTCGATGCCCTCGAAGCGCAGGGACTTCGCTGCGATGGTCGGGTCCTCGCGCTCAACAGCTATGAAAATCGGGTGTATCAGATCGGGATCGAAGACGGCGAGACGGTGGTGGTCAAATTCTACCGGCCGGGTCGCTGGAACGATGCGGCCATTCGCGAGGAGCACGCGTTCGCTGCGGAGCTGGCCGCGCAGGAAATTCCCGTGGTCGCGCCGCTGTCCATCCATGGGCAGACGCTGCACCTGCATCGCGGGTTTCGCTACGCCGATCTTTCCGCGACGCGGGGGGCGCTGGCCCGAGCTCGGCACCACCGAGGAGCGGGAGTGGGTCGGGCGTTTTCTCGGCCGCATCCATGCGGTGGGACGCGCGGGCCGCTTCCATGAGCGGCTGCACCTCAGTGTCGAGGATCTGGGGCGCAGGTCGCGCGACTTTCTGCTCGAGGGCGAGTGGATGCCGGACTATCTGGCGACGAAGTACGCCGACCTCACCGACACGCTCCTCGAGGCCGTCGAGGAGCGTGCGCGCGGCTGGCGCGGCGCCGCGCAGGGGCGCATCTTGGGCGACTGCCATCGGGGCAACATCCTCTGGACCGATCTCGGGCCGCACTTCGTCGATCTCGACGATTGCGTGACCGGTCCCGCCATCCAGGATCTGTGGATGCTCGTCGCCGGCAATGAGCAGGAAATGCGCACGGAATTCACCGATCTGCTGAAAGGCTACGAGCAGTTCCTCCCGTTCGACCGGCGCGAGCTGGCACTGATCGAGCCGTTGCGGGCGCTGCGCATGATCCACTACGCCGCCTGGCTGGCGCGCCGCTGGGATGACCCTGCATTTCCAAGAGCCTTTCCCTGGTTCGCCGAGCCCCGCTATTGGGAGGAACACTACCGCGCGCTCGACGATCAGCTCACCGCGGTGCTCGAGCCGCCCCTCGAGCTGTGACGGGCGCCCCTCGGGCTGTGACGCGTCGGGCTGTGACGGGCGCCGTTGTGGTCGGCGGTGTATTTCGGGATCATAGCCGGATGTTGAATCCCACACTGGCGGCCGTGTGCCTCGTTGCGTTGCTGAGCGCCTGCCATCGCGATGAACAATCCGCCTCGCAACCGGTTCCCGCACCCAAGCGGCACGTACCCGTCCCGGTGCAGCGCGCTGCGTCGCCCGGCGAATCGACGGTGGGCATGGTCGAGGCGGCCAGCCAGGGCAAATCGCAAATGGCGGTATCGCTGAAATTCGATCTGCTGCAGCGCCCGGTCGCTGGTCAGCCGCTCGAGGTCGCCATCGCCCTGTTGCCGCAAATCGCCGGAGGCCCCGCGACCATCGACGTCACCGGCTCGGAAGGAGTGCAGCTCTCGAGCGCCGATAGCCAGATCGCCTTCCCGACCGTCGAGCCCGAGCAGGTGTACCGGCACAGCATCACGGTCACCCCGACGGCCGAGGGCGTGAGTTTCGTCACCTTGAACGTGACCTTGAAACACGACGAAATGACCGAGTCGCGCGTCTTTTCCGTACCTGTCATCGTTATGGCCGCCGACGCGGCACCACGGCCGAAGCCCTAATCCCCTCGCACCTGGCCGGCGCGGGATGCCGGCGGGGCAAAAAGCGAGGCGCAGCGCGAAGAAAACCCCTATAATGGGCGGTTTCCTCTAGGACTCCCCCTGTGACGCAGAAGCTTCGCAACATCGCCATCATCGCGCACGTCGACCACGGCAAGACCACGCTGGTCGACCAGCTGCTGCGCCAATCCGGCACGCTCGATGCGCGCAAGGATGTGCAGGAGCGGGTGATGGATTCGAACGTGCTCGAGCGCGAACGAGGCATCACCATCCTCGCCAAGAACACGGCGATCACCTGGGGTGATTACCGGATCAACATCGTCGACACGCCGGGCCATGCCGATTTCGGTGGCGAGGTCGAGCGCGTGCTCGCGATGGTCGATTGCGTGCTGCTGCTGGTCGATGCGGTCGACGGCCCGATGCCGCAGACGCGCTTCGTGA
The DNA here is from genome assembly GCA_963843295.1 of uncultured Gammaproteobacteria bacterium. Taxonomy (GTDB): domain Bacteria; phylum Pseudomonadota; class Gammaproteobacteria; order Steroidobacterales; family Steroidobacteraceae; genus Bog-1198. The sequence continues at coordinate 83,671 of CAWJJP010000002.1, forward strand.
CGCAAAAGGCCTTCAAGCACGGCCTGCGGCCCATCGTCGTCATCAACAAGATCGACCGCGATGAGGCGCGCCCGGGCTGGGTGCTCGATCAGACATTCGACCTGTTCGACAGGCTGGGTGCCACCGACGAGCAGCTCGATTTCCCGGTGGTCTATGCATCGGCGCTGCGCGGTTTTGCGGGCTTGGACTCGACGGTGCGTGACGGCGACATGCAGCCGCTCTTCAAGACCATCGTCGAGCATTGCCCGCCGCCGGACGTCGACGTCGACGGACCCCTGCAGCTGCAGGTGACCCTGCTCGATTATTCGAGTTATGTCGGCGCCATCGGCATCGGCCGCATCAAGCGCGGCACGCTCCGGCGCGGCATGGCTGTGACGGTGGTGAGCCGCGACGGCAGCCAGCGCTCGGAAAGAATCACGCAGATCCTGGGCTTTCACGGCCTGACCCGCGTCGAGGTCGAATCGGCGTCCGCCGGCGACATCGTCGCCTTTGCGGGAATCGCCGAGCCCAAGGTGTCCGACACGCTCTGCGATCCGGCCACCATCGAGCCGCTGCCCAGCCTCACCGTGGATGAGCCGACGATCAGCATGACGTTCGAGGTCAACACCTCGCCCTTCCTGGGCCGTGAGGGCAAGTTCGTCACCAGCCGCCAGATCCGCGAGCGCCTGGAGCGCGAGTCGATACACAATGTCGCGCTGCGGGTCGAGCCGACCGCGGATCCGGATAAGTTCGTCGTGTACGGCCGCGGCGAACTGCATCTCGGCGTGCTGCTGGAGAACATGCGCCGCGAAGGCTACGAAATGGCGGTGTCGCGGCCGCGTGTGGTGATCAAGCAGGTCGATGGCGCTCCCCACGAGCCCTATGAGCAGGTGACGGTGGATGCGGACACCGACGCCCAGGGCGACATCATGCAGGCGTTGGGCAGCCGCGGCGCCGAACTGAAGGACATGCAGGCGGACGGGCGCGGCCGGGTGCGCCTGGACTACATGATTCCCTCCCGCGGCCTCATCGGCTTTCAGACCGAATTCCGTACCATGACCCGCGGTACCGGACTGTTGCATCATGTGTTCGATCACTATGGGCCGGTGGTGCAGCGCGAGCTCGGCCAGCGACCGCAGGGCGTGCTGATCTCCAACGGCCAGGGCGTTGCCCTCGCTTATTCCCTGTTCAGCTTGCAGGAGCGCGGCAGGCTGTGTATCGACCCGGGAGAAGAGGTCTACGAGGGGATGATCATCGGGCTCAACAACCGTGACAACGATCTCGTGGTCAATCCCCTGAAGGGCAAGAAGCTCACCAACATGCGCGCGGCCGGCAAGGACGAGAATGTGGTCTTGACGCCGCCCATCCGCTTTTCCCTGGAACAGGCGATGGAGTTCATCGACGACGACGAGCTGATCGAGGTCACCCCGACCTCGATCCGCCTGCGCAAACGCAATTTGCGCGAAACCGACCGCAAGCGCTCCGAGCGCGAGACCGCGGATCAGACGTCGTGAGAATTATTTAACATTAATTCGGCGATCCGAGACGCCCGTCACACCGCCATTGCGGGATCTCCCTAACATTCACTAATCAAGGCGCCTGGGTGCGCCTGGTTTGAGTGCGGGAGATCAGGGACTTGTCACGCGATACCGCGGCCGCCATTCTCAGCGAGCCTTCGCCAGCGCAGGAGCATTTCAATCGTCTGCTCGAGCGCCAAATGGCCGAGGCGCGCGCTCGCGGCGGCGAGTTGGATTTCCCGACCCTGCTCAAGACCATCAGCGCGCATTACGACCGGATCGACTCGGAGCGGCGCGGCATCGTGCGCTCGATGCAGCTCATGTCCGACGAGGCGCAGGCGCTCACCCGCGAGATCCGCGAAGAGACCGCATCGCACCTGCAGGCGATCCTCGACAACATCAAGGATGCCATCGTCACGGTCGATGAGAGCGGCCACATCGAGACCTTCAATCCCACCGGCGAGCGGATATTCGGCTACTCTCACGCCGAAATCCTCGGCCGTACGCATCGATTTCCTGCTGCCCGAGATCGATCGAACGCGGGCCGCTCGATTTTCTCGAACGTTGCGCCGCGAAAATCGACGATACGCACGTCGATCTCGCGGCCCACCAGGCGTGGGGCGTCACCAAGGAAGGGGCGCGCGTGGCGGTGGAAGTTGCCGTCAGCAAGGCAAGTCTCAATCGCCGCGACGGCTACATCGTCTGCATTCGAGATATCACGGAGCGCCACCTGGCGGAGCAATCAATGCGCGAGAGCGAGGCGCGCTATCGCACCCTGGTGGAGCATGCCCCGGAAGTCATCGTGGTGTTCGACGTCGATCAGGGAAGATTCGTCGACGTCAACGACAACGCCTGCCGCTTCTTCAAGATGGACCGCGCGACGCTGCTGGCGAGCGGGCCGGACAAGATCAGCCCCTCGCAGCAGTCCGACGGCAGCCCTTCCTTCGGCGTGCCGCGCGGCTACATCGACGGAGCGCTCGCCGGCGAAGCGCCGGTATTCGAGTGGGCGCATTGCGACTCGCTCGGCCAGACGCTGCCGTGCGAGGTGCGCTTCGTGCGCCTGCCGAGTTCCAATCGCCGCTTGATTCGCGCCAGCATCGCCGACATCACCGAGCGCAAACGCAGCGAGGCGATCGCAGCGGGTGAGCGGCGCGTGCTGGAGAAGATCGCGGCGAACGCGCCGCTGTCGTCGGTGCTCGAAGCGATCTGCGAGGTCATCGAACGCGTCATGGCGGGTGCCTTTTGCGCAATCGATCTGTTCGACGAAGAGCGCCAGGTGCTCTCCTTCGGTGTGGCACCGAGCCTGCCACGTGCCTTCGTCGTCGCGATGGATCACGTACCGATCGGGATTCGTTTCGGTTCCTGTTCCGCCGCCGTGTATCTCTCGCGGCAGGTGACGGTCGCCGACATCGAGACCGATGCCTTTTGGGAATTTCGGCGTGAGGCCGCACAGCAGGCGGGCTTGCGCGCGGCCTGGACGGCGCCGATTCTCGCCTCCAACGGCCAGGTGCTCGGAGCCTTCGCCGTCTATCAATGCCAGCCGGGGGTGCCCTCGACCCGCGACTGCGAGCTGATGTCGCGCACGACGCAGATCGCCGGTATCGCCATCGAACGGCGCAGCGCCGAGGACGCGCTGCGCGAGAGCGAAGCGAAGTTTCGCGGGCTGTTCGAGAGCGTGATGGAGGGGGTGTACCGCACCACACGCGACGGGCGCCTGCTGGTGGTGAACCCGGCATTCGTTCAGATGCTGGGCTACTCCTCGGCCGAGGAGCTGTATGCGGTGTCGGCCGGCTCGCTGTATTGGTATCCGAGCGACCGCGACACCTATGTGCGCCGCATGGAAAGCGAGGGCGAGGTGCGCAACGATGAGTACGTGCTGCGTCGCAAGGATGGCAGCATGCTGGTCGTCGTCGACAACGGCCGCGTGGTGCGCGACAAACAGGGCCGAGTGATTGGTTTCGAAGGCACCATCGCCGACATCACCCAGCGCAAGAAAGCCGAAACCGCGGTGTTTCAGGCCAAGGAGCGCGCCCAAGTGACGCTGCAGTCGATCGGCGATGCGGTGATCACCACCGATTCCGAGGGGCGCATCGACTACATGAATCCGGTGGCGGAGAGCCTGACGGGTTGGGAAAACCGTGAGGCGCAATCCCAGCTCATCAACAACGTACTCACCGTCGTCGATGAAGTGACGCGCGAGGCGGCCGAGAGTCCGATCATGCGCTGTCTGCGCGAAGGGCAGGTTCTGGGCCTGACGGAACATACGGTGCTCGTCAACCGCCGCGGACAGGAAATCGCCATCCAGGACTCCGCCGCCCCGATCCGCGATCGGGCCGGCAACCTGATCGGTGCCGTCATGGTGTTCCACGACATCAGCAAGGAGCGCCGTCTGCATCGGGCGCTGCACTACCAGGCGAGCCACGATGCGCTCACCGGCCTCATCAACCGGCGCGAGTTCGAGAACCGGCTGACCGCGGCGGTCGAGAGTGTGCGCCAGGACGCGCAAGTGCGTCACGCGCTGCTCTATCTCGATTTGGATCAATTCAAGCTCGTCAACGATACCTGCGGTCATCCCGCCGGGGATCAGCTCCTCAAGCAGGTCACGGGTGTGCTGCAGTCGCGGGTGCGCACCGGCGATACGCTCGCGCGCCTCGGAGGAGATGAATTCGGCATTCTGCTGCAGAGTTGCCCGCTCGATCAGGCGCTGCGCGTGGCGGAGGCGCTGCGCCAGGCGATCCGCGATTATCGCTTCATCTGGCAGGACGGGGTGCTGGCGGTCGGCGTGAGCGTCGGCATCGTGGAAATCACCAGCGATACCCCGACCGTTGCGAGCGTGATGAGCGCCGCGGACGTTGCCTGCTATGCTGCGAAGGATCTCGGCCGCAATCGCGTGCAGTTGTACAAGCCCGACAACGTTCCGGAACGGCATCGCGAGATGCACTGGGTGTCGAAGCTGACGCGCGCCTGCGATGAGAGCCGCTTCGAACTTTTCTACCAGCCCATCGTGCCGATCGGCGCAACGCCCCACGAGCGCGAACATTTCGAGCTCATGCTGCGCCTGCGCGATGAGTCCGGGCTGCTGGTGACGCCCGCCGAATTCATTCCGGCCGCGGAGCGCTACAACGTCATGCCCTCGATCGACCGCTGGGTCGTACGCCAGGCACTCGACCGGCTCGCGCATAGGAGCGCCTCGGGAGTCAAGCCGTACACCATCGCGGTGAATTTGTCCGGCACCTCGCTCAACGACGAACGTTTTCTCGAGTATCTGATCGGCGAACTGTCCGCCCACGAGCTGTCCGCCGGGGCGATGTGCTTCGAAATCACGGAGACCGCCGCCATCGCCAACCTCGGCAACGTGGTTTACTTCATGCGTGAATTGAAGGCACGCGGCTGCCACTTCGCACTCGATGACTTCGGCAGCGGCCTCTCGTCGTTCATGTACTTGAAGACCCTGCCGGTCGATTATCTGAAGATCGACGGTCAGTTCATCGAGAACGTGACGCGCGATCCGGTCGACCGCAGCATGGTCGAGGCCATCAGCCAGGTGGGCAAGGCGATGGGCATTCAAACCATTGCCGAGCGGGTGGAATCGGCGGAGGTGCTGGCCGAATTAGGACGCCTCGGCATCGGCTTCGCGCAGGGCTTTCACATCGCCGAGCCGCGCTCGACCAGCGGCTTTCCTTATTTGCGGGACAACATCCTGCCCGGCTGACGGCGCACCGGCCAGAAGCCCCCTGAACCCGTCACCGGCTCGCGGCGACTGTCGACCTCACGGCACGACGTGTGAGCTGCCGAGATCCTTCCACTCGTAGCGCGGCACCTGCACCCACTGCCCGTTCTTCTCCTCGGGCACCTTGTGGACCTTGGTCTGATCCACCGTCATTTTGCCGTCCTTGTCGGTGATCCAAAAATCGATGTCGTAGATCTGATTTTTGGTGCCGACCACGCGAAAGTCCGTACACGCAAAGTAGTGCCCGTCATTGTCCAGCTGTCGCACCGGCTGGTGCGTGTCGATGAATTCCAACTCGAGCTCCTTACCGGTCTTGTCGTCTTTGAGCTTGAACACCCCGTGGTTCTTGGCGCTTTCCTGCACCGCCGTCTGCTCGACCGCCGACATGACTTCCCAGCCTCGTTTGGTGGCGAGATGGCCGGGGTGCTCGGAGGCGGGGATCCACCACCACGGAACCGGCTGGCGGGCCATCGTGGTCCACTTGCCGTCCGCTTGCAGCGGTTCTTTGTAAATTCGGATCTCCTCCACCGAAAGCTGGCCGTTCTTCGGCACGACCCAGAAGTCGATGAGGTATTTCTTTTGCGCATCCGCCGCATCGTGAAATTTCACGTCCGGAAAGAAGCCGTAACCATCGAGCGTGCGCGTGAAGTCGATGTCGTCGAAGGCGAGTTTCAGGTGCTCGCCGTTCAGAGGATCCTCGAGCGGGAAGATGCCGTTGTTCGCCTTGGTCTTGGTCGCGATCAAATCCCGCACCAGCGCCTCGGCGTCGGTCCCCGTAAAATCCTGCATGGCTTTTTCGGTGCTCTCGACGCTGCTTGCCGCGACGAAGGAGCGCGCCCGTTGCAGTTCCTCGGTGGGATTCTGCAGAAACGCCTGCTTCGCCTTGTCATCGTTGAAGCAGTAGAGCTTGCCGTCCTTGTCGGTCCAGGTGACGCTGCAGTTGGTCATGACGTGCCTGCCGGCCGCCAATCCTTCCGCACACTGCCCTCCGAACTCCGGCTGTACCGGGGAGGAGGCCGGCTCGGCGGCCAGCGTGCGGCCGTGCATCGCACTCCATGCGAGGAGGACGGTGCAGGCAATCAGCCCACGGCAGGCCGATTGCATCCTGTGTGTACGGTCGCCGGTGTTTGGCAGAGTCATGGAAGTGCTCCTGCGAATCAATCGCGCTGGATGCGGCATTTGCACACCGCGGGTGGCAATTGTAATCCAAAGCCGCGGCGCCCTCAGCATACCCGCCCGGCCGACCTTTACGGCTCGCCGCCGCCGATCTCGGCGCGCCGCGTCGCGACATAGGCATCGAGCTCTTCGCGCACCGCGGGGTCCAAGGGCGGTTGTTCGTACTCCTTGAGTGCCTGCTTCCACAGCTCGGTCGCGCGCTGCGTCGCGTCCTTGCCCCCCGCGATCTGCCAATTCTCATAGTTCTGCCAATTCGAGACGAGCGGCCGGTAAAAGGCGTGCTCGTAGCGCTCCATGGTGTGCGGTTCGCCGAAGAAGTGGCCGCCCGTGGGGACTCCTTTGATCGCCTCGAATCCGAGTTCAGCCTCGTCGACGACGATCGGCTTCAAGAACTCGATCATGAGCTGCAGCATCTCCACATCGAGAATGAGTTTCTCGAACGAGGCGGTGAGGCCTCCCTCCTGCCATCCGGCGGCGTGGTAGATGAGGTTGCCGTGGCCGAGAATGGCGCCCCACAAGGACATCTCGGTCTCGTAGACGCCTTGCGCGTCCGCAGCGTTCGAGGCGCTGGCGTTCGAGGTGCGGTAGGGCAGGCGGTAGCGGCGCGCCAATTGTCCGCTCGCGACATTGGCCTTGGCATTCTCCGGCGTGCCGAAAGCCGGCGCACCGGAGCGCATGTCCACGTTCGAGGTGAAGGCGCCATACATGACGGGAGTGCCGGGGCGCACCACTTGCGCGAGGACGACGCCGAAGAGCGCCTCGGCGTTTTGCTGGGCAAGGGCCGCCGCGAGCGAAGCCGGTGCCATCGCTCCCATCAAGGTAAAGGGTGTGATGACCACTGCCTGCCCGTGCTCGGCCATCGCCATCAGTCCTTCGCTCATGGCTTCATCGTAGCGGCGCGGGCTGTTCACGGAAATGATGGTGATGAGGCCGGGACTCTCGGCCATCCGCTCGAGGCTGATGCCGCGCGAGATCGCCGTCATCCGCATGCCGTCGAGCGCGCGTCCGGCGCCGATTGCCGAGCAGTGGAACACCAGATCGGAATACAGGAGATTTGCCCGGTAGGTGTCCAGATGCCGCGAATTCGCCGGCAGCTCGATCGGTGCACAGACCTGATTGCCGAGCAGATGAATGGCGTTGAAGTACTGGGCGAGACGGATGAAGTCGCAATAATCCTGATAATTACCGGGCCGGCGGCCCCGCTCATAATCATGTACGTTGGGCGGCCCCGCGACGAGTCCGAAATTGATGTGATTCGCGCCGAGGATGACGCGTTTGGCCTCGTTGCGGGGAGTGAGAACGAACGACTCCGGCGCGCGGCACAACATCGCCTCGACGAGGCCACGGTCGAGACGCACGGTGTGGGTCGCCGGGTCGACGCAGGCGCCCGCCGCGCGCAGCAGCTCGAGCGCCCGCGTCGACATCACCTCCATGCCGAGTTCCTCGAGGATTCGGAGCGAGGTCGTGTGGATGGCCTCGAGCTGATCGGCGGACAAGACCTCCATGGGCGGGTAGGGGTTGATGACCTGTTGCGGTGGCAGCTGCGGGACTTGATGTCCTCCGAGGCGTCTGCCGCGCCCCCCTTGCCGCCGCCGGTGCGGTTCCATGCTCAATACGGATTCCCCATTGTTGCTGCCGCCATGTGGCTGAAAAGATGGTCCGCCCGTCGCGACCCCCCGCCATCCGCAAAAGCGACGTGCCGATGTTCGACTGCGACATATTGCCACGAGGCGCAGGCGCGCGGCGCGTGGTACATAGGGAACCCATGGACGTCGACTTCGATCCCCGCGAACCGGCCGGCAAGCCCGTGCGAATCGCGTTTTTGCTGATTCCGCAGTTCTCGATGATGGCGTTCTCGGCCGCAATCGAGCCGCTGCGCTCCGCGAACCGGATGAGCGATCGCCAACTATTCGAGTGGCACCTCATGTCCGTCGACGGCAACGATGTCGCGGCGAGTAATGGAATTGGCATCGCCGTCCACGAGTCCATCGGCGCGCCGAGCAGGGCCGACATGCTTGTCGTCTGCGCGGGACTCGAGCCGGTGCAGTTCGGCCGAGGCCACGCAGTGCATCATCACTTGCGCCGCCTCGCGCGCCACGGCGCGATGGTCGGTGCGATCAGCACAGGGTCCTTCATTCTGGCCGATGCCGGACTGCTCGATCAACGGCGCTGCACCGTGCATTGGGAGTACCTGGATTTCTTCCGCGCACGTTATCCGCAGCTCACCGTGAGCCGCGATCTGTACACCGTCGACCGCGATGTGTTCACCTGCTCGGGCGGTACGGCGGCGCTCGACATGATGCTTCACTTCGTCGGCAAGGCATCGACGCCCGAGATTGCCGCAGCGGTCGCCGAGCAATTCATACATCCGCGTATTCGCCGCCAGGAGGAGCACCAGCGTCTCGAGACTCACAGCCGCTATGGTATCGACAGTCCGAAGCTCGTCGAGATCATCGGCCTCATGGAGAAGGCAATCGAAACACCGCTCGATGTGAGGCAGATCTCCGCCCAAGCCGGCATTTCGGCCCGTCAAGTGGAGCGGCTGTTCCGCGAGCAGATCGGAGCCTCCCCCAAGGCCTTTTACCTGAAGCTGCGCCTCGCGCGGGCACGCACCCTGCTGCGCCAGACCATCGATCCGATCCTTGCGGTGGCGCTCGAATGCGGTTTCGGCTCGACTTCGCATTTTTGTCATGCCTACAAGCGGGTCTACGGGATCGCGCCGTCGGAGGAGCGCCGTGGCGGCCTCAGGGGCGAGCGCTCGCGCCATTCGCGCAAACGCTTGCCGGCATCCTAGGGCTCGCGCGGACTCACGTGCGTATGCGATTGCGGGGGGCATTGCATTTGGTCAAACGCCACTTCCGGGTCTTGGCGGCACTCATCGGCATCGCGGTCGTCCTTGCCGGCATGGTCTGGCGCTCCGGGTTCGCGCTCGGCGGGACGAGCGATGCGGTCCTCGCGGCGCGGACGACCGTGATTTACGTCGCGCGGCGGGACTGGCACATCGACATCGGCTTCGCGGCAGTCGATCTTGGCGCGCCGCTGGATGCATTGGTCGGAAAACTCCCGGGGGTACGCTACGTGTTCTTCGGCTTTGGAGATCGCCACTACCTCATGGCAAAGACCCACAATGTGCCCGTCATGCTCGGCGCACTATGGCCGGGCTCCGCGCTGATGCTGATCACCGGTTTGATCGCGACCCCAAGCCAGGCGTTCGGTGCCGATCAGGTCATCGAACTTCGCGTGTCCGGTGCTCAAGCGCAACGGGTCCAGGCGTTCATCGCGCGCACCATGGGCCGCAGCAATTCACCGGTCGGCGCCGACCCGACGGCCGTTGCCAGCGCTATCGAGCCGTACGCCGCCGGTCCCTACGAGGGGAGCTTGTATTTCACCGCCGTCCCCCGCTACTCGGCGTTACACACGTGCAACACCTGGGCCGCCGAGGCCCTGCAGGCAGGAGGGCTTCCGGTGCGCAGTGCCGCGGTGGTGTTCGCTGGGCAACTGTGGGGCCAGGTTCGGAAAGCTGCGGATCCGGTAAGGATCGCGGCCCCCGCCCGTTGACGCGGCCTCAATCGCAGGGCGGTGGGTTTCCGCTCTGGCAGACCACCGTCGTGCCATTTTGCGGCACCACCACGGTGGTGTTCTTTGCCGGCGGCGGTGGACTGCTGCTGCTGATGCAACCCGCCAGCACGCAGGCCGCGAGCATTGCACTTGCAATCATCTTCATGTCTGACTCCTTGTACTTATAAGAATGCCATTGTGAGATCGGGGCGGTGTGCGCGGACAGGGGCCGATCACGCATGCGAATGTCGTCGCGGTCCTACAGTCGATCTGCGCAGTGCGGCGACCAACGCGGCGTTTTCGCTGTGTCACATTGCCTCCGATGAGGAATGAGCCACCACGGGCCGAGCGATGAAGCGCGCGCCAGGGCCTCCGCCTACCCCGGGCGAGACGTTGCAGAATTGTCGTCGCTGCGATTTGTGGCGGCACGCGACGCAGGCGGTGGGCGGGGAGGGACCACCGCGGGCACGCCTCATGCTGGTGGGGGAGCAGCCGGGCGATGAAGAGGATGTGCGAGGTCAGCCGTTTGTCGGGCCTGCGGGACGGATGCTGAACGATGCCATCGAAGCCGCCGGTCTCGTGCGCCACGCACTTTACATCACCAATGCAGTCAAGCATTTCAAGTGGCAGCCGCGGGGAAAGCGGCGGCTGCACAAGAAGCCCGCGGTGGGCGAAATCAAGGCTTGCAGCGTATGGCTCGAGCGTGAGATCGATGAGGTGCAACCGCAGGTGATCGTCGCATTGGGCGGTACGGCGCTGCGCGCGTTGACCGGCACCGCGGCTTCGATCGAGAGCGCGCGGCGCGGGGAAGTGCGGCACGCCACCGGCGCGAGGATCATCGCGAGCTATCACCCCTCGGCCATCGTGCGCGCCGAGGGCAAGAGGGCGACGGAACTGCGAACCATTCTGGTGAATGATTTTGCGGCTCGCTCGCGAGCTTGCTGCAAGCGCGCCGTGAATCAGGGGGAGCGGGGGTGTCTCGTGCTATTCTGCGATGATTCCATGCGCAGGGTCGATGCGAACCGGCAGCCGATCGATGACAGAGACACCCTCGGTAAATCTGGAGATGGCGCTCATCCTTCCGCTGGGCGTGGTTGCGAACCAGTTGATGAAGATCGAGGCGGATTTGCGGCTCCTGAACATGAAGGCGCTGGACCTCGCGAGGGAGCGCGAAACAGGACGTCACGCCGGGCTGATCGAAGCCCGCCTCGAACACATTAACGAAGCGCTCGAGGCGATCAGAAGGCTCGTCTCGGACATAGAAGCCGACATTCAACCCAAGTCGAGGGAGCTGACCCACACCTCGATCGGCGAGCACACAGCGGTGAACGAGCGACCGGCGTCCCCTGCAGCCATCCCAGTGCCGTCGAATCGCAAACCACCCGCCGATCAGGACGACTGAGGCGGTCAACACGGCGAGTCGGCAATCGAGTAGGCTCGTCATGTCCTGCCGCGACGCCGACGTACTGGAGGGTTTCCGATGCGGACACGAACACTGCTCGTCGTTCTCGTCCTGTTGCTGGTCGTTGCCTTCTTGGCGATCAACTGGTCCGTATTTGCGGCATCCGCCAAGGTGAGTTTCCTCTTCACCAGCGCCGAAGTGCCCATAGGACTGGTCATGCTCGGGATCCTCACCCTGATCGCGGTTCCGTTCGGCATCTATAGCGCCGTCTCGTGGAGCTCGATCCTGCTCGAGTTTCGCCGGCAAGCGAAGGAGCTGACGGCGCAGCGAACGCTCGCCGATCAGGCGGAGGCCTCGCGCTTTACCGAATTGCGTACCCTGATGCACGATGAACTGGAGCGCATGGCCGATCGAATTGCGCGGCTGCACGAGACCCTGCGCACCGAGATTCGGGAGAACTCGAACTCGCTTGCGGCGACCATAGGCGAGCTCGACGATCGAATGCAGCGGCTCGGCAGCAGCGATCGGTCATGAGGGGTCCGGATACCGGCTCGCGGCGAGCCGGTGGCATAATCGCATTCTTTGGACCGCCACCGATCAGCTGAGCATTCGATCCGGGCGCGGTGCGTAGGGCGGCTGGGGACATTCGGATTGATCTAATAATGAACAAACTTGCAAGCCGTGGCGCGGCTCTTCTCGCATTGGTCTTAATCGCAGACGTGGCGCCGGGGCAGAGCGCCAATCAATGGGACGGCCCTTACGTGGGGGCGAATGCGGGAAGCGGTGCGAATACGACGTGTAACAACTGGACCCTGAACGGTACGACGATCGATCCCTCGATTGCCGCAGCCTTTTACAATCGCAGCTGCCCCGGCAACGACACGTTTCTCGGCGGTGTGCAGATCGGGGACGCGTTTCAATACAACCGGTTGCTCTGGGCCTTGGGGGCCGATTTCGACATCTGGAAGGCGAACAATTACAACCGATCGCTGAAATACACGGGCAACATCTCCCCGCCCGGTAGCTATACCTTTTCCGGCAAACTCAGCCCGAACGGATTCGGCATCATCGGGCCCCGGATTGGTTACGCGGGCGATCGCTGGCTGCCTTATGCCCGGGTCGGCGCCCTCATCACGGGCGGCTCACACAACAGCACGCTCAGCTACACCCCGACGGGAACGGCCAGACCCACTGCCACGTTCAGCGGCGGCAAAAACTTCACCTCCACCGGGTGGGCGGCAGGCGGTGGGGTCGAACTCGTATTGAATGGCCCGTGGTCGATCGGAGCCGAGTACCTCCATGCGAGCCTCGGCAGCGGATCGAATTCCACTACGACTTGCACGGGCTCCGCCGCGGCGTGTGCGGCATTTTCCGGCTTCTCGCTCGACAGCATTCACAACAGCTTCACCGCGAATGTCTTCCGGATCACGGTTAACTACTGGTTCTGGTACTGATACGAGGACGGGCGTTCACCAGCAATTGCACCACCAGGAACTTTAAATGCACTGATCAACAGAGGATGGCACGTTGAACGGTTCTACCGCTGAGGTGGCACGTACTGCTCGGCCCTCGAGGTAATCCAATCCATTAGCGCGAGCAGAACACCGGATACGACGAAGGTCAGATGAATCGCGACCATCCAACCGATGCGATGGCTGTCAAACGGCGTCGCCAGGTCCCCGAGAGTCAGGAAAGCCCGCAGCAGCGCTATCCCGCTGATCGCGACGATTGATGCGATCAGCTTGAGCTTGATTCCCGAAAAATCCACCTTACCCATCCAACTCGGGCGATCCTCGTGCTCGGCAACCTGGATTTTCGAAACGAAATTTTCATATCCCGAGAACATGACAATCAGCAACAGATTGCCGGTCAGCGATAAATCAATCAGAGAAAGTGCAAGAAGGAGGCCGCCCTCGGCATCCACATTTGGAATATGTGCAAGCTCTGCGACAAGTTCGCGCATAAACACGAAAAGGATAAGCGCGAGTGCCAGCGCCATGCCGAGATAAAATGGAGCCAATAGCCACCGGCTGGAATACAGCGCGCGCTCAATACCCCGTTCCAACTTCGATCTTGAATCAACCATGGTGCAATCCTTCGTTAAGATCGGCTCATCTATAGTTCGCCAGCCGCCCGGCTGCGTTCATCGCAGCGTTCGGATGGTCTCGACCACCGCAGCGCGACAGTCATCGAGGGCGTCGGTCACCGCATCGGCGTCCGCGTCCCGCGAACCGATCCCTTCCCAGTGATTTTGCCAGCTCTGCATCAACATCTCGGCCTTGGCCGGCACCGGAGCCGGCATGGCAGAGCTGAAGTCCCGGATGGTCTCGACGTACACCCAGCCCGTGCGCGGATTGCCACGGACGGCATCGTGGTCGTAGTGACCGTGATATATGACTTGTTTCATTTCACCGAGAGCTACGAGCATTTGAAATGCCGCCTGACGCGTCGTGCGATTCCGTTCGCTGCGCTCGGTGCGCCATGCGGTGTAGCTAAAGCTCGACAAGGCCACGACGAGACTGATGATCGCGATTGCGTTGCTGCGTAATTGTGATTTTATCGTCGCTGCCAATGATCATTCCCCGGCAGGAATCGCGCTATGGTACGCCCCCACGGCCCCCCGACCAACCGCTCGCCCGAATTGCCGACCCTTTGACCGGACCCCTCACTCGGAGCAAACTTGCCCGGAACGATCCGAGCCGGAGGTTTGGCTCGAATGGCAGATTAAAAGCAACAACAAGAAGGGGGTAATTCTCCATGAAACGCCTGACATCGATCAAAGCGCTGACCTCCGCCGCGGCGGCACTTGCCCTGGCTGGCTTTGCATGGTCGGCCGACGCCCCCGATCCTCTGGTCGGCACCTGGGCACTCGATGTGACGAAATCCACGTGTGATCCTCCTCCGGCGCCCAAGAGCCACACGTTCAGAATCGCGAAGGTAAAGGGTGGCGCATACCACGAAACGATCGATCTCGTGGAGGCGGATGGGACGAAAACACACATCGAATACATTGCAGCGCTGAACGGAAAGTTTGTACCAGTCACAGGAAGCGGCTACGCCGATTCCGTGAGCGTCAAAGAAGTCAGCCCGCTGTCATTCAACTATGTGCTCAAGAAAAAGGGCAAACCGATTGACTCAGGCACTTTCACCGTGTCCGACGACGGTAAAACCATGCGCGGCACACTGTCCGGAAAGGACGCCAACGGCGCCTGGAAGTGCCAATTCGTCTCCGCGCGTCAGTAATGACCGGGCGCTCGTCGAGGGCAATCAGCCTGATGCTGCTCGCACTGAAATGCGCGGGTGACTCGCGTTGGGGTACGATTGGGCTCCCTTGACCCAACCACTACGGGATCGCCATGGCTTTTTCACTTTATGCCGCCACGGTGCCGTCTTATCGGCAAATTCTCGAGGCGCAACTCGCCCTGCTCGGCAAGGCCGAGGCTTTTTGCACCGAGAGCGGCATCGCACCTGAGAGCCTGATTCAGGCACGCCTCGCCGAAGACATGCTGCCCTTCGCCTATCAGGTGAAGTCGACGGCAGTGCATTCGCTCGGTTCCATCGAAGGTGTCCGCAAGGGCGTTTTTTCGCCCGATACGACACCGCCGCCGGGGGATTTCGCGACGCTCAAGGCGCGAATCACCGCAACGCTCGCCGCGTTCGAGGCCATCGAGCCGGCCGAGGTCGAGGCTTTCATCGGCCGCGACATGCGTTTTTCATTTGGCGACCGCCATGTCGATTACACCGCAGAGAATTTCCTGCTCTCCTTCTCGCTGCCCAATTTCTATTTTCACGCCGCCACGGCCTACGACATCCTGCGCTGGAAGGGCCTCGCGATCGGCAAACGTGATTACATGGGCAAGCCTCGCCGCAAGCCGTAGGGACTGAATCTCAGGCTGGGCGCCCCGCGTATACAGTATCGAGCCGGCGCGAGTACTGGATTTACGAGCGAGCGCTCGATCGGTAGAGTGCATTCATGCCGCGAAACTTCATCGGACATCAGACGTTCAAGGGCCGGGGTGCGGCGTCCAATCCCACCCACCGGTTCGAGGTGTTGAGGCACGAACAGACGGACGATGGGTGGTACCGGGACGAGATCATCCACAATCCCGCCGAAACCGTCCTGCCGGACCACGCGCGAGCCATCATCACCACCAACGATTCACCGGATGTGGGATTCGATCAATCCATCAATCCCTATCGCGGCTGCAGTCACGGCTGCGTCTATTGCTTTGCGCGGCCGACCCACGCCTATCTCGATCTGTCACCCGGTTTGGATTTCGAGACCAAGCTCTTCTACAAGGCCGACGCGGTCGAGCTCCTCGAGGCGGAGCTCAGCAAGCCGCGCTACGTTTGCAAAACCATCGCTCTCGGCATCAATACCGATGGCTACCAGCCGCTCGAAAAGAAGCTGGAAATCACCCGCAGCATCCTTGCCGTTCTCGCACGGTGCCGTCACCCGGTGACCATCGTCACGAAGAGCGCGCTCATCGTGCGCGATATCGATTTGCTCGCCGACCTCGCGAGGGACCGCCTGGTCTCGGTCATGCTGAGCGTTACCTCGCTCACGGACGAGATCAAGCGAACGCTCGAGCCGCGCACCGCATCGCCGCAGGCGCGGCTGCGTGTCGTCCAGCAGCTGGCTCAAGCAGGCGTCCCGGTCGGCGTGCTCGTCGCCCCCGTGATCCCGGCCATCACGGACCACGAGATGGAGGACATCCTCGCCGCCGCCCGCGAAGCGGGTGCAAGCTCGGCGGGCTACGTATTGCTGCGTCTTCCGCACGAAGTAAAAGTCCTGTTCCGGCAGTGGCTGCAGGATCACTACCCGGACCGCGCCAAGCACGTCATGTCGCTGATCAATCAGACCCGCGGCGGCAAGGACTACGATTCGCAGTTCGGAGTACGCATGCGCGGGACCGGTGCCTACGCGGAATTGCTGCGCACACGATTCGAGCTCGCTCTGCGCAAGCTGGGCTTCGATTGCGCCAGCGAACGTCATACGCTGGACACCTCGCTATTTCGTCCGCCGATGCCGGCGTCGCCGCAGCTGACGCTCGGCTTTTGATCCGGCTGCGGCCGCCTGGCCCCGAAGCCCGAATTATGCGATCGTGGGCTCGTGCAGCCGGAGATTCTCGAGCGCCAGAACGTCTACGACGGTTATCTCTCGATTGACCGCCTGCGGGTGCGCCTTGCCGACGGAGCGATCGTGGGGCGCGAGGTGGAACGGCACGGCGATGCCGCTGCAGTGCTGCCCTACGATGCCGAGCGCCGCTGCGCGCTCATCGTGCGCCTGTTTCGCGCGCCGGTCTTCCTGGCTTGCGGAGAGGCCGAAATCGACGAAGCCTGCGCCGGTATGATCGAGGACGAAAACGGCGAGACCGCCGCCCGGCGCGAAGCGCAGGAGGAACTCGGTGTCGCCCTCGGCTCGCTGGAGTTCGTCGCGCGCATCTGGTCGAGTCCGGGCGTCTCGAGCGAACGCCAGACGCTGTTTCTCGCACGCTATAGCGCGCGCGATCGCGTATCGGCCGGCGGCGGAAGCCCCTCGGAACACGAAGGTATTCAGGTCGTCGAGCGGGCGCTGCCGGAACTCGGGTGCGACGTCGATGCAGGAAGAATCACCGACGGCAAACTCGTTACCCTGGTCTTTGCCTTGCGCCTGCGCGCGCCCGCGCTATTCGTCTGAAGCCGCCGCCAACGCATCGGTGAGTGCGGACACCAGCACACTCACGTCCTCATCGCTGGATTCGCCGTGGGTTGCGCAAATTCGCACCACGTCGCGGCCTTCGAACGTCGTCGGTGCCACCCATGCGCGCCCCGATCCAACGACTCGCTTGACGAGCGTGCGGACATCCGCAGCACCCGGAGGAAGAACATCGAGCACCGCGAGCGGTGAGTCGTTCGCCGCCGTCCAGCCGAGACCGAGAAGACGCTCCTTGATGAGCGCAACGACCGCGACGCTGCGCTCGACATGTGCGCCAAGGCCTGCCCAGCCGGCCGCACCGAGTGCGAGAAAGAGGCGCAGGCCGAGAAACCGGCGTGACCATTGCACACTGTTGAGGTAGGGATCGATTCCCGCGACGCTCGAAGGCATGAAGCTCGTGGATGCATGAAAGGCTTCGGACAACAGATGACCGTGCGGCGTGATGTACATGGCGCACCCCATTGTCGTCGCGAGCCATTTGTGGGCGTCGATGGTGATCGAATCTGCGCGCTCGATACCCGACAAGAGCGGCCGCATGCGGTCCGACGCGAGCGCTCCTCCGCCCCAGGCCGCATCGACGTGAAACCACAGGCGTTCGCGCTTGGCGAGGTCGGCGCAGGCGTGCAGCGGGTCGATCATGCCCCCGCCCGTGGTGCCGGCGGTTGCAACCAGCATCACCGGTACCGCGCCGCGCGCCCGATCCTCGGCAATCGCCCGCTCGAGCGCCGCCGGATCCATGCGGCCGCTGCCGTCGGTGTCGACCAGCCGAAGCGCGCAGCGCCCGGCGCCTGCTTGATGAGCAATCTTCAGCCACGCGATATGGCATTCGCGGGAGGTGTAGAACTTCACCGGACCGGCAAAGGCGCGCACCCCGTCGCGCGCAAAATCCGGGTGGGCCGCGGTCAAGGCGCACACCATCGAGGTGTAATTGGCTTCCGACCCGCCGGTCGCGAAATGCCCGGTCGTCTCCTCGGGCAGTGAGGCGCGCCGCGCCACCGCGCGGATCATGTGGCTTTCGAGGGCCACCGGCGCGGGCGAGGAGGCGGAGCTGGCGAGCTGTGGATTGAACAGGGCGGCGATGTGATCCGCGCACTGCGCGGGAAAGGTCGGTCCCGGATTGAACAGGCCGAAATAGCGGGGATTCGCCATTTGAACGATGCCATGCTGCAGGCGCTCGATCGTCCATTGCAGCAATTCCTCGAGCGGTCGCGGCGACTCGAAATCCATCCTCTCGAGCTCGGACCGGTAGCGGGCCATGTCGAGGGTCGGGACCACGGGGCCTGCCTGAAGGTCGGTCAATGCGCGCTGCAGCCGCGCCGTCAGCCATGCCTCGATGCGAGCCCGCTCGGCTGGGTTCGGGAACAACGCCGGGACGGCGGGCGGCAATCGGATCTCTGGCACGGGGCGGGTCCCGGACCTACGCTGCGGTCGCAGGGACCGCCGCGGCGAGCGCCTGATCGAGATCGGCGAGGATGTCGTCGATGTGCTCGATACCGACGCTGAGGCGGATGCTGCCGGGGCCGACACCGGCCGCTGCCTGTTCCTGCGGCGTCATCTGCCGATGCGTGGTCGAGGCCGGATGGCAGGCCAGGGATTTGGCATCTCCCAGGTTCACCAAGCGCTTGAACAGCTTGAGCGCGTTGTAGAAACGCATGCCGCCGGGCAATCCGCCGCGGATATCGAAGGTGAGGAGCGAGCATGCATTGCCGCCGAGATATTTTTGCACCAGGGCGTAATAGGGATTGTCCGCGAACCCGGCATAGTTCACTGACGAGACGCGAGGATCGCGGCGCAGGAACTCCGCGACTTGTCGGGCGTTTTGCACGTGGCGCTCCACCCGCAGCGCGACGGTCTCGATTCCCTGCAGCAGGAGAAAAGCGTTCATCGGCGAGAGCACGGCACCGACGGTGCGCTGGTAGACGCTCCGACAGCGGCCGATGAATGCCGCCGCTCCGTAGTGCTCGGTGTAGACCAAACCGTGGTAGGACTCGTCCGGCTCCGTGAACATCGGATAGCGGGCCGCGTGCTTCGTCCAGGAGAAGTTGCCGCAGTCGACCACGATGCCACCGAGCGTCGTGCCGTGGCCGCCCATGAACTTCGTCAGCGAATGCACGATGATATCGGCGCCGTATTCGACGGGGCGCAGCAGCATCGGCGTCGGCACGGTGTTGTCCACCATCAGCGGCATGTCGTGGCGGTGCGCCACGGCCGCGAGTGCCTCGAGGTCGCACACATTGCCGGCCGGATTTCCGACGGTCTCGCAAAAAACGGCTCGCGTGTTCTCATCGATCAGCGCCTCGATGTCGGCGGCGCGGTCGGACTTCGCGAACCGTACGCTCACACCGAGCTTCGGCAGAATGTGCGCGAACAAGGTGTACGTGGTGCCGTAGAGTTGCGGCACCGAGACGATGTTGCGGCCCATCTCCGTCAGGTTGAGCGAAGCATAGTACAGAGCGGTTTGACCGGAGCTCACGCTGAGCGCGCCCACGCCGCCCTCGAGCTCCGCCACGCGCTCCTCGAGAACCGTGGTGGTCGGATTGGCGATCCGCGTGTAGCGGTAGCCTTCGATCTCGAGATTGAACAGTGCGGCGCCGTGCTCGGCGCTATCGAAGGTATAGGCGGCGGTTTGGTAGATCGGCACCGCCACCGACTTGGTCGCCGGATCCGAGTCGAACCCGCCATGAATTGCGATCGTTTCTCGCTTCATCGCCTGAAATTGCCTTTGCCAGGTACCTCCCGCAGTGTAACTCGAATGTCGGGTGCAGTCGTGATACGGTTCTCTTCGTGAAAGAAAACAGCGGAGCCAACGCAAAATTTGCACGTCAGGCATGGCTTCGGGCGCTCGAGCGGACGGCGTTCATCGAGCGCAATCCCGGCATCACATTGCCGTTGCTGATCGATCGTCTGGCGCTCGACTTCGAGAGCGCCCCGGCGCTGGTGTCGGCCGATGCCACGTTGAGTTTCCGCGAGCTGGCCTCCCGCTGTCACCGGTACGCGCGCTGGGGACTCGCCCAAGGCGTGCGGCCGGGCGATGCCGTGTCGCTCCTGATGGGAAACTGCGCCGAATATTTGTGCGTTTGGCTGGGACTGACGCGAATTGGCGCGAGGGTTGCGCTCACCAATACGCATGTGAGCGGCGATGCGCTCGTGCACTCGATCAACCTCGTCGCACCCAAGCTCGTCATCGTCGATGGTGGGCTTGCGCCGGTGCTCGCGGCCGTCGTCGCTCGCATTGATGGCGCTCCCGCGATCTGGGCCCACGGCGCGGGCACGGATTTCTCAGCGCTGCGCGCGGCGCTCGAGGGCGTTTCCACCGAGCCCCTATCGGAGTCCGAGTGCGCCCCTGCGCGGCTCGATGACACGGCACTTTACATCTACACCTCGGGAACCACCGGCCTGCCGAAAGCGGCAAGAATCAGCCACCATCGTCTGATGCAGTGGAGCCATTGGTTTGCCGGTCTCCTGGACACCGGCCCGCAGGATCGGATGTACGACTGCTTGCCGCTTTATCACAGCGTCGGCGGCGTGGTGGCGCCGGGCGCGACCTTGCTGGGAGGCGGCGCCGTGGTGATTCGCGCGCGCTTCTCGGCATCGGATTTCTGGCGCGATGTGTGCGAGCAGCGCTGTACGCTGTTTCAATACATCGGCGAGCTCTGCCGCTACCTGGTGAATGCGCCCCACCAGGAGTTGGAAACCGCACATGCCCTGCGGATTGCCTGCGGCAACGGTCTGCGCCCCGAAATCTGGGCGAAGTTCCAATCGCGCTTTCGAATCCCTCGGATCCTCGAGTACTACGCATCCACGGAAGGCAACTTCTCGCTCTACAACTGCGATGGTGAGCCGGGCGCGATCGGCCGAATCCCCGCGTTTTTGGCGCAGCGCCTGTCGGTGGCGCTGCTGCGATTCGACGTGCAAAGCGGCGAGCCGTTGCGCAACGCCGAGGGCCTGTGTGAGGCCTGCGCGGTGAACGAGGTCGGCGAGGCTGTCGGGTTGATTCCGGAGGAGAGCGGCGCACGTGTCGGTCGATTCGAAGGCTATCTCGACCGGGAGGCCTCGGCGCGCAAGGTCCTGCGCAACGTCTTCAAGAACGGCGACTCGTGGTATCGGACCGGCGATCTCATGCGGCGGGATGAGCGGGGATTCTTCTATTTCGTCGACCGCGTCGGCGAGACCTACCGCTGGAAAGGCGAGAACGTCTCGACGGCGGAAGTATTGACGGTCGTGACCGCAAGCCGGGGCGTCCTCGATGGGGTGGTGTACGGCGTTGCGGTACCTGGAACCGAGGGACGCGCCGGTATGGCGGCACTGGTGGTGGACGACGAATTCGACTTGTCGGCGTTTCATGCCGAGGTCGCACGAGGCCTACCCGGCTACGCGCGTCCGTTATTTCTGCGCGTCTTGGCGAAGCTCGAGGCCACCGGCACTTTCAAGCCACGCAAGCAGGAACTGATGGCGGCGGGATTCGACCCG
The DNA here is from genome assembly GCA_963843295.1 of uncultured Gammaproteobacteria bacterium. Classification (GTDB taxonomy): domain Bacteria; phylum Pseudomonadota; class Gammaproteobacteria; order Steroidobacterales; family Steroidobacteraceae; genus Bog-1198. Next base: position 105,201 of record CAWJJP010000002.1, read on the forward strand.
GGGAAGATCGGCGACCTCTTGTACTACGACGATTCGCGCGGCGGCGCCTACGTGCCTCTGGACGCCGCGCTGTACGCGCAGATCGTCGCCGGAAAGATCCGCTTGTAGATCCGATGTCATGAACCTGAAGCTCATGGGCATCAGGAGCGGTCCCCGGGCTTGTGCGTCAGTCAGGTTCCACGTCCGCTGCATAACTGATTTTCAGCCCGGGTTCCTGGTCCCGTTTATCGAGGACGCAGTTTCCGACCACCAATAAATCAATCTCACTGCCCATGAAACATCGAAACGCGTCGTCTGGTGTGCACACGATCGGCTCACCCCGTACGTTGAAGCTGGTGTTCACGAGCACCGGGCAGCCTGTCAGCTCCTTGAACCGCCTGATCAAGGCGTGGTAGCGCGGGTTTGTTTTCGCGTGCACCGTCTGTACACGGGCGGAATAATCGATGTGGGTGACCGCCGGAATATCCGAGCGTGCGACGTTCAGCTTGTCGATGCCAAAGAGCGCATTCTGGGACTCGGTCATCGGCCGTCGATGCGGTTTGGCGACCTCTGCAACCAGGAGCATGTACGGACTGTCGATATCGAGGTCGAACCAGTCTGCGACATCCTCGCGCAGTACAGAGGGCGCGAAAGGACGAAAACTCTCCCGATATTTGACCTTCAAATTGAGAGTGCGCTGCATGAGGGGGTTGCGGGGATCAGCCAAAATGGACCGACCGCCGAGTGCCCGGGGGCCGAATTCCATGCGGCCGCTGAACCAACCGACCGCCTGACCGTCGGCGAGGGCTTGTGCGGTCCGCTCGATCGTCTGGGCGTCGGTGAGCTTTGTGTAGCGCGCCCCCACGGCATCCAACCGCTGCGCGGTGTCCTCATCGTCGAATGCCGGACCGAGAAAAGCGCCCGACATTCCATCCCCGGAGGTTTGGCTCGCCCGAGGGCGCCCGAGTTGAATGTGATAGGCGGCGAGTGCGGCTCCAATGGCGCCGCCGGCGTCGCCGGAGGCAGGCTGGATCCAGATGGCCTTGAACCGCGCGTCGCGCAGGATCTTCGCGTTCGACACGCAGTTCAGCGCGACGCCGCCGGCGAGGCAGAGATTTTGTGCTCCCGTCTCCGCCGCCAGGGAGCGTGTGATGCGCAAGATCACCTCCTCGAGGACACGCTGGATGGAAGCGGCGATGTCCATATGGATCTGCTCGAGGCCTTGCTCGGGCTGGCGCACGGAGACCCCGAAGAGACGAGCGAACTTCTCGTTCGTCATGACCAGGCCGACGCAATAGTCGAAATAGGACATGTCGAGCCGGAAGCTGCCGTCCGCCTTCAGATCGATGAGGCTGTCCAGGATGAGTTGTGCGTACCGCGGCTCCCCGTAGGGCGCGAGGCCCATCAGCTTGTATTCGCCGGAATTGACGCGAAAGCCGGTGAAGTAAGTGAAGGCGGAGTAAAGAAGGCCGAGCGAATGCGGAAAGTGCAACTCCTTGTGCAGCGTCAGGGCGCCTCCATCGCCCACCCCCATCGAGGTGGTGGTCCATTCGCCGACTCCGTCCGTCGTGAGCACCGCGGCGCGATCGAAGGGTGATGGGTAGAACGCCGAGGCTGCGTGGCTGAGATGATGGTCGGAAAACAGCAGGCGTTCTTCCCATTTCACGCTCGGGGCAGCCGCGCTGAGCTTGCGCACCAGCAGCTGCTTCTGAAAGAGCTTCTCCTTGAGCCACAAGGGCATCGCCTTGCGAAACGAGGCAATGCCCCGGGGCGCGTGCGCCAGGTAGGTCTCGAGGAGTCGCTCGAATTTCACGAACGGCTTCTCGTAAAAGACGACGTGGCTGACGTCGTCGAGCGAAATGGCCGCCTCGCCGAGGCAATAGGCCATCGCACTCGAGGGGTACGCGTTGTCGTGTTTCTTGCGCGTGAAGCGCTCTTCCTGGGCGGCAGCCACGATCTGACCGTCCACGATCAGCGCCGCCGCCGAGTCATGGTAGAAGGCCGAGATGCCGAGGATGCACGTCACGCGGGCGGCCTTTTGCGCCTAGGGTCCGGCACGCATTTTCGGCTCAGAACAGGGCATAGATGAATGGCGCCAGCGCCGAGCCCTGGGTGAACACGAGCAGCAATCCGAGTATCGACATCATGACCACGATCGGTATGAGCCAGTATTTCTTGCGGCGGAACAGGAAGAGCATCATTTCCTTGGCGAATTCGATCATGTTGTCCTCAGAATTGCCGACGCATGTCCGAGGTCTTTGATCCGTCGCGGCAGTCGATCCAGTAGCTTGAAGAGTGAGGGTCGCGACGCAGGTGCAGGGGATTCTTGCCGAGGGCTCTCATCGCCAAACCGACCGGCGTGATGACCCCGTAGAACAGCACCATGACCAGCACCGGGCTGAGCACACTGTTCAGCACACGGCCGATCCACGCCCATGCGCGATTGAGGGGCGCAAGCATGCCGGGGGCGAACCCGGCGAGCACCAGGAATGCGACCGCCACTCCCAGCTCCCAGGCTCCGCGTTGCAGCCCACGCCAAAGTGAGATCGCCCCGAGCAGCGCGAATGCGGCGGCAATGGTCCAGCCGAATGAACGATTCGACGCTGCGGGAGCCTCCTCAGGCCGCCACAACGTTTCGTGTGAAGATCCCGGGCGGCGCGCGCTCGTCTTCATGCGTAACCGCCTTCAGTCTGGATAGACGCAGGCATCCTCATCAGGAGCCCCTATCGGGGGAGGGAGACGAAGCGTCCTCGAATTGGGCGCGAACGCGATCGAGCGCGGCCGCGATGGTTTGGGCGGCGAGCGCGTAGCCCAGCGAATTGTAATGCGACCCTGGATAGGCGAACAGAGTCTCCGGCGCTGCGTGGCGTGCAAACGCGCTCGCTACGTCGATCATCGGGATGTCGCGTCGTCGGGCTGCGTCCTGCACGCCGCGATAGATCGTCTGGCGCACGGTCCCGGCCCCGAAGCGCGAAAGATAACGGTCCGAGTCCGGAAGGTACACAAGATAGAGTTTGCCGCCCCATCCGCTCACCCGGTCGCGCGCGCTCACCAGAACCTGATCGAATACCGCCAGCTCCTGGCCGAGATCACCGCCGTTGTAGCCGATCAGGATCGGGCCCAGACCGACCGCCGAGCGAACCCGGTCGAGTGAGACGTAACGGATCAAGTTCTCCATGGGGCTGTCCACCCGGTCCATCGCCTCGCGCAGATTACGGTCTAGATAGGATCTCAGGACCGTCGAGATGATGGCGTCCTTGTGGATCAGATCCTGACTGAAGCGGGGGTCATCGAGATAGGAATGCAGGATCGGCGCTTTGAGCTCGAATGGCAGATCCTCGTTGAGGTCATTGCCCTCGCAAAAGACCCAGAGCACGATCCTCGGCCGCATCGGCACGGCGTATTCCGTCAATGCCGCCAATTCAAGCAGAGGGCCGTCGCCGCCCACGCCAAGGTTTAAGGTCGGTCCGAAGCGCTTTTGCAGAATGGACGCCATGTTTTGGTCGCGCGACACGCAACTGCCGTGCGTGAAGGAATCGCCGATCATCGCGATCTGGGGCGCCGGACCATCCCAGATCGCATCTGGATTGTTGAAACCGTGGCGGTCCGTCTCGTAGACCAGCCATTGACCGGTCTCGTTGCAGGAGACGACCGTGGTCCGGGGCATCGCGGTGAGCGGCAAGAGGGGCGCGCCGCCGACCGACAGCAGCGGCCGCAGGTGGCCCTCGTCTTCCACGAGCAGATTGCGACCCCTGATGATCGGGTAGGCGTCGATCCCGGCCTTCCTGAGATCGCGGACGACGCTCAGTTTGGTGCGGGCGTCGAAAACCGAGCCGACCCTCGCCGCCGCGGCCTGTTGGGTGTGGTCAAGCTTCCAGGCTATGTAGAACTCCCCAATGTACAAGCTCAGCACGGCGGCGCTGATCACATTGGCGATCACCAGCCTCGAGTCGGAAGACAGCCTGAGCGCCATGCTCATGAGAGCGATGATGATCAGCGGCGCCACGAAACGCGCAATCACCGACGAGGGGTGACCAACGTAGGTGCCGAAATGCAACGCGTTGTAGGTGAGAATCGCCAGGGCCAGGAGCGCGACGGCGGCGAAGACTCCCCGCGTGTAGATGCTCAATGCCCTCACATCTCCCCCTGCGCCCATGCCCGCTCGTCCCTCGCCGGCCCTGGATGGTTGGAGTTCCCCAGACGAGATGCTGTATTTCCGATGATGATGCAGGTTTCCGAGATCCCGTACTTTGTATGGCAAAGTACATGAGAGTCAAGCGAGGTTGGCGAGACGGTGGCTCGCACCGGACCCGCCGGGGCATTTCGCCCCGTGGGAACGTCAAAGTCCTTGACGAAATAGTCAATACGAATAAGAATGATTCGTATTGACGTCTATCGCGAGATCTCCGGACTACCTGCTTTGCAACCGCCGCCCACCCTACCCAGCATCGAGGTGACAGGCACGCCCATCGAGGTGGACCGGGACATTCCTCAATCGATCGACACCATCGATAAGCAGCAGTTGGCGCAGCAGAACCTCACTCTCGTGCAGGATGCCTTGCGCAACGTCCCGGGAGTCACGCTGAATGCCGGGGAGGGCGGGGCCCATGGCGATTCGATCAATTTGCGCGGCCTCACGATCCCCGACAGCTTCTTCCTCGATGGCGTGCGCGACATCGGTCAGTACCAGCGCGACACATTCAACTCGGGCTCGATTTCCGTACTCTTCGGCCCCGGGTCGGCCGTGTTCGGTCGCGGGTCGACCGCCGGCGTCATCAACTCCGTGAGCAAGCAGCCCAATTTGGCGCCGCTCGCGGCGATCAGCGTATCCGCAGGTCAAGCGGATTGGTGGCGGGGCACGGGCGATTTCAACCTGCCGATCAACGCGACAACGGCGGCCCGACTCACGCTGATGGATCAGCGCAATGGCGTGATGGAGCGCGACCAGGTGCTCTACCGCCGATGGGGGGTCGCGCCGAGCATTGCATTCGGCATCGATACGCCGACTCGGCTGACTTTGAGCTATTTCCACGAAAGTGAAAACAATCTTCCTGATTACGGCATTCCATTCATCGACGGCGTTCCTGCCCACGTCGACCGCAACAACTACTACGGACTCGTCAATTACGACAGCACACGCACGAATACCAATATCGGAACGATTCGTTTCGAGCACAGGCTGTCGGATGACAGGACCTTGAGCGATAGCTTGCGATACGCGAACTACGGGTTTCAGTACCTCGTCACCGCGCCGTTTCTCGGCAATGATTTCGCTCCGCTGCCGCCGCCGGGCACTCCGTACGCCGACATTGAGGTCTCCCGCGACCAGCCGAGCAGCGCGGGGACCACGAGTTTGGCCATCAATCGCACCGACCTGACCTCGAGATTCGATGTGGCCGGCTTCAAGAACGTGTTGACCACCGGTTTGGAATTCAGCAAGGAGCAGTCCAATGTGAGCCGGTTCCAGAATGGCCTGGACGACATCGCCCCGACGCCGTTGCTCAATCCCGACCCCTTCAACACGCCCCCGACACCGCTGACGACCTATTCGAACCCAAGAGGCCGGGGTAAGGACGTGAGCGTCTACGCGCTCGACAGCGTTGCGCTCGGGCCCGAATGGGACCTCGACGCGGGATTACGCTGGGATCATTTCGATTCGAGCTTCAGCGAAGGGATCAGCGGCACGGGGTTTTCGCGAGTCGATACCTTCGTGAGTCCGCGCGCCGCGGTAATTTTCAAGCCGGACAGCCGCCAGAGCTACTATCTTTCCTATGGAACCTCGTACAACCCGGTGATCGAGTACCTGATCGTCGCGCCCAGTGACCAGAGTCTCGCGCCCGAAAAGACCGGCTCGCTGGAATTGGGCGCCAAGATCACCATTCTCGGCGGCCTGGCCGGGGTGACGGGCGCTCTGTTCGACTCGCTGGTCACCAACGCCCGCATCTCCGATCCGGATGATCCGACCGTGCAAACGGCGCCGTTTGATCAGCGGGTGAAGGGCATCGAACTCGGCATTAATGGCTACCTATCGGAGATCTTGGAAGTCAGCGCCAATTACACTCATCTGGACGACCGCATCACCGCAACGAGCGATCCGCTTTCACGGGGCAAGTTCGCGCCCAATACGCCCCACGACGCCTTCAATCTCTGGACGACGGTCGAGCCCGGCTCAGCCTGGACCGTGGGCGGCGGCCTCACTGCGATGAGCCATCGATATGCGGACACCGAGAACACCGCCGGCGTTCCCGCTTATGTGGTGTTCAATGCGATGGCCTCGTACAAGATGGGCGATTCCTGCCAGTTGCAGCTCAATCTCAATAACGTGACCAACAAGCTCTATTACACCGGCATCTATTACACGGGAGTGGAGGAAAACCATGCGCTGCCAAGTGCGGGTCGCACGCTCATCGGCACGGTGAATTATCGCTTTTGAAGGATCGGGATGAGCGTGCCTGTCACATCGATACTCGCGCTCCTGAGTCGGATGAGCGCCCCGCGACTCCAGGCATTGTTTGCGCAGGATGCAAGCAGCGCCGCCCGCTGGGTGTACGCCGCCGCCGCCGACGGTCTGCCGCAGGCTCAAGTGTGCTACGGCCGGCTGTTGCTCAACGGTACGGGCTTACCCAAGGACGAAGGGGCAGCGCTCAAGTGGTTCCGGCGCGCAGCCGCGAGCGGGGATATCGATGCCCTCAACATGGTCGGATGCTGCCTGGACAACGGCTGGGGCACGGCTGAGAGCCCAGCCGAGGCCGCAGAGCAGTATCGGCGTGCAGCGGATGCCGGGCATGCTTGGGCGCAGTACAACCTGGGGCACCTGTATCTCGATGGTCGCGGAGTCGCGCAGGATTTCCATCGCGCGTACACGCATTACCTGCGCGCCGCCGAGCATCTCCATGAGCGTGCCATGAACCTGGTGGGGCGATGCTGCGAAGAAGGATGGGGAACACCGCGCGACCCGCAAGCCGCTGCGTGGTGGTATCGGCGCTCGGCGGAGGGGGGTTATTTTCGTGGCCAATACAACTGGGCCTCGCTCCTGATCAAACAAGGCCGCTTCGATGAGGCGGCAATCTGGTTTGAACGCGCGGCAACAGGCGGGTCGACGGCAGTTCGGCAAGCCGTACTGGATGCGATTGCGGTTGCCGGTCCGGCGGGATCCCTCGAGGCCCTCGCCGCACGCCTGCAGCTCGGCCCCGGGTAAATCATGCTGCTGCGAATTCCGAAGCTGTTGAACGAGGATCAGCTCGCCACCGTTCGCGCCGCGCTCGGCGCACAGAGCGCCCCGTGGGTCGACGGACGCGTGACCGCGGGATATCAGGGCGCACCGGTGAAGAACAATCAGCAGATCGATGAGGCGAGTCCGCTCGCGCGCGAACTGGGCAATCTCATCATCGGCGAGTTGGAGCGCAATGCGCTCTTTATCAGTGCCGTCCTGCCGAGCGAAGTCTATCCACCGATGTTCAATCGCTACGCGGAAGGAATGCAGTTCGGCACGCATGTGGACGGCGCCGTCCGTATCATTCCCGGGATCGGCCGGAAGCTGAGAACCGATCTGTCCGCGACACTATTTTTGGTGCCGCCGGAATCCTATGAGGGCGGCGAACTCGTCATCGACAGCGACTTCGGCAGCCAACATGTCAAGCTTGCCGCGGGGGACTTGATGATCTACACCTCGACATCACGCCATCGCGTGACAACCGTGACGGCCGGCGTGCGCATCGCGAGTGTCTTTTGGATCCAGAGCTTGATTCGCGATGACGTCAAACGCGAGCAGCTGTTCGAACTCGATCGGACGATCCAACGCCTGACGCAGGCAGGTGCGGACGCGGAGTCCTTGGTACGGCTTGCGGCGCACTATCACAGTCTGCTGCGTCTTTGGACCGACCTATGAAACCCAAGCCAGTGGTGCACGACAATCCAAGCGAGCTGTGCAAGGCCCTGTACCGATCCAATCGCCTGCCGTATAAGCAAGTGAATTTACTTGATAAAATAACGGCGATGAATTCGTTTTTGTGCGAATACGTATGAAGCAATTTTCCCCGCATCTTGAAATACTTCCCGCACCGCAGAGGGCGCTGTGGAAGGAACTGTCCGAAGTATCCGGCGAATTCGTGCTCTATGGAGGAACTGCGCTGGCGCTGCATCTGGCGCATCGGAATTTTGCGTCCCTTCTGGATCTCGCGGGTACCAAAGCATCGGTAGTCCAGGTGCGCGCAGAGGCTAAGGATTACATTGACATTGACGCGCTAATTACAGCGGGCAAAGTGGATTTGCCTCTGGCTCTGTCTGCTGCGCAACGGCTGTATGGCTCGACTTTTAACCCTCAAATCACCCTCAAGGCTCTTTCTTTTTTCGGCGATGGAAATCTGCGCCAACTGCCTGAAGACATGAAATTGCGTCTCGCCACGGCAGCCCGCGAAGTCGACTTGGACCACCTGCCCGGTATTGAGAAGTTCACCCATCAAATCGATCAGGACCGCGGTTACGACTTATGTGTTCGATTCATGGCGTATGCCATGACTTACGCGCGACACGAGGATATGCGACTGATTCGCGAGTATGTTGCGGATGAGGATTTCCGCGAGGCGTTGGATCGGGCACCGCCCGGCATCATCGATTCACGGTCGTGGGCTAGATGACTGATAGAGGGTATAAATTGATATCGCGAAAGCTGTCGGTTGCCCCTATGATGGAGTGGACCGACCGCCACTGCCGCTACGTCCATCGGCTGTTCGCGCCGCACGCCTTTTTGTACACCGAGATGATCGTGGCGGCGGCCGTCGTGCGCGGCAATGCGCAGCGGCTGCTCGAGCACGATCCGCAGGAACACCCGGTGGCGCTGCAGTTGGGCGGCTGCGATCCGCGCGAGCTCGCCGCCGCGGCGCGCATCGGCGCGGAGCTCGGCTACGATGAGATCAACTTGAACGTCGGCTGCCCGAGCGATCGGGTCAAGAGCGGCGCCTTCGGCGCCTGCCTCATGTTGAAGCCGCTGCTCGTTGCCGAGTGCGTTGCGCGCATGCGCGAGGCGACCCGCGTGCCGGTCACCGTCAAGTGCCGGATCGGTATCGATGAGCGCGACGACTACGACTTTTTCTCGGGCTTCGCCGATGCCCTGGTGCAGGCGGGAGTCGATGCGCTCATCGTGCATGCGCGCGCGGCCATCCTGCAGGGCCTGTCGCCGAAGGAGAATCGCGAGATCCCGCCGTTGAAGTACGATTATGTGCACCGGCTAAAGCGGGAGCGCCCCGGCTTGGCCATCGTGCTCAACGGCGGTCTGCCTGATCGGGCCGCCGTTGCGGGCCAGTTGGCCGCCGGCCTCGACGGTGTGATGCTCGGCCGCGCGGCGTATCACCGCCCCGCGGTGCTTGCCGAAATCGAGCAGGCGGTGATCGACCCGGCCTGGTGCATTCCGGAGCCCTGGCAAATCATCGAATGGCTGGTGCCCTACGCACGGGGGCAGGCTCGCCGCGGCGTGCGACTGCACTCGATCACGCGCCACCTGCACGGCCTGATGGCGGGGCGCGAAGGGGCCCGGGCATGGCGCCGGTTCCTCTCGGAGATCGCTGGGCGCCCCGACGCGGTGCCCGAATGTCTGTTTTCGGCACTCGCCTCGATTAATCGGGGGCTGGCCGCCTAAACGCCGAGCGTCGCATGCCAGGTTAAGTATAATTTGGCGGCAGATGGGTAAAGAACTCGAACTCGCGATCGTATTTGCCGATGTCGTCGGCAGCACCAAGCTGTACGAGCTCCTGGGTGATTTGCGTGCACGCGACATGGTCGGCATCTGCATCGATGTGATGCGTGCGGCGACCGAGCACCACCACGGTACGGTCATCAAGACCATGGGCGATGAAATCATGGCGACCTTCCCGACCGCCGACGATGCCCTGAATGCCGGGGCGCAAATGCAGATGCAAATCTCCACTCACCCCGGGCTCAAAGTCGACGAACAAACGGTGGCGATCCGGATCGGATGCAATTACGGTCCCGTGGTGTTGGAGAACCGCGATATCTTCGGCTCCGCCGTGCATACCGCGAACCGGATGACCAGCCAGGCGAAGGCCGGCCAGATCATCACCACGGCGACGATGGTCGAGCAGCTGTCGAGCGAGTGGCGCGCATCGGTGCGTCAAATCGACATCGCGACCATCAAGGGCCGTTCGAGCGAGGTGGCGCTGTTCGAGGTCCTATGGCAGACCGAAGACATCACGAGCATGGTGCCGGCGATCGCCGTCACCTCGCGGGAGCGCGCGAACAAGACGCAACGCCTGCGGTTGCGGTATCAGGGACAAGAGGTGTTGGTGCAGGACACCCGGGCGAACATCACCATGGGGCGCGCGGAGGAGAATGACCTCGTCATCAAGGGCAACTTGATCTCGCGCCTGCACGCACGCGTCGAATTCAATCGCAACAAGTTCATGCTCATCGACCAGAGCACGAATGGGACGTTCGTCCTCGGCAAGGACGGCGAGGAGGCGTTCGTGCGCCGCGACTCGATGCAGATTCGCGGCGAGGGGCTCATCGGTCTCGGCAAGGCGCCGGACAGCAACTCCTCGCAGGTGATTCGCTACGTCTGCGAGGAGTGAGCCCGCAGGGCCCTTCGGCTCCAGGAACCGCGTTCCTCGAGGCGCCGCGTCAGCTCGAGGCGCCGCGTCAGGGGGCCGCGACCCGTGCGATGGCGCCCTTGAGTTCGTTCGCGAGCGCCGCCGGCAGCCGCTCGCCGAATTCCGCCAGATAGTCACCGATTCCCTCGAATTCGGCGCGCCACAGCTGCGGCGACACGGCGAGCAGCTCCTCGATCGCTCCAGGCGCCACTTCCAGCCCGCGCATGTCGAGATCCGCCGCGCGCGGCAGATGACCGATCGCGGTGTCGTGTGCCGGCGCCGTACCTTTGCACCGGTCGATGATCCAGCGGATTACCCGCAAATTGTCGCTGAATCCCGGCCATAGGAACTTGCCCGCCGCGTCCTGGCGAAACCAGTTGACGTGAAAGATGGGCGGTGTCGACTTGAGCTTCGACGCCATGTTGATCCAGTGACCCCAGTAGTCCCCGAAGTTGTAGCCCGCGAAGGGCTTCATGGCCATCGGATCGCGGCGCACGACACCCACCGCGCCGGTGGCCGCGGCCGTGGTCTCCGAGGCCACACCGGCACCCACCAGCACGCCATGCTGCCAATCGCGGGCCTGATACACGAGCGGCGCGAGTGAGCGGCGACGGCCGCCGAAGACGATGGCGGAAATCGGCACGCCGCCCGCGGCGTCCGCGAGCTTCGAGTAGGCGGGATTGTTCTTTGCCGCGACGGTGAACCGCGAGTTCGGATGCGCGGCGGGCCCATTGGCCGGGTCGTAGGGCCGACCCTGCCAGTCGAATGCCGGTTTGCCGTCAGGCAGGCCTTCCCACCACGGCTCGTTGTCGGCGGTCAAGGCGACATTGGTGAAGATGGTGTCGCGGTGAATGGTTTCATACGCATTGCGATTGGTCTTTGCGTTGGTGCCCGGTACCACGCCGAAATAGCCGGACTCGGGATTGATGGCGTACAGCCGGCCATCCTTGCCGGGATGCAGCCAGGCAATGTCCTCACCGACCGTCCAGATCTTCCAGCCGGCATAGGCCGCCGGGGGAATCAGCATGGCGAGGTTGGTCTTGCCGCAGGCGGAGGGGAACGCGCAGGCAATGTAATGTACCTCGCCCTGAGGATTTTCGATGCCGACGATCAGCATGTGCTCGGCGAGCCAGCCCTCGGTGCGCGCCTGCCAGCTTGCGATGCGCAGAGCGTGGCATTTCTTGCCGAGAAGTGCGTTGCCGCCGTAGCCCGAGCCGAAGCTCTTGATGGACAGCTCTTCCGGGAAGTGCATGATGAAGCGGCGTTCGGGATTGAGTTCACCGATCGAATGCAACCCCTTCACGAACTTGCCGTCACGCGTGATGCGATCGAGCGCCGCGCGGCCCATGCGCGTCATCAGCTTCATGTTGAGCACGACGTAGGCGCTGTCGGTGATCTCGACGCCGCAACGTGAAAACGGCGAATCGATAGGTCCCATGCAATAGGGAACGACGTAAAGGGTGCGCCCCTGCATGCAGCCGGCGAACAGGGCATCCATTTTGGCGTGCGCCTCTTTCGGCGGAAGCCACGGGTTGTTCGGGCCGGCATCGTCCCGCTGTCGGGTGCACACGTAGGTGACGTGCTCGACGCGCGCGACGTCGGAGGGATTCGAGCGATACAAATAGCATCCCGGAAAGCTCTCGGGATTGAGCGGCAGCAGCTCCTTGCGCGCGACCAGTTCGCGGGCGAGCGACTGATATTCGGCCTCGCTCCCGTCGCACCAGTGAATCGTATCGGGTTTCGTGAGCCGTGCGACTTCCTCGACCCAAGCCGAGACGTCGCGATTCATCGATGCGAGAGACGTTACGTGCTGAGCGGCGGTGGCCATAGAGGACCTCGAAACGAAACTGTACGGTAGAGCATGCAGGATGACAGATGGCCGAGCACCCGCCAACTCCCCTGTCGCGGTCGGAATCGTCCCAACCGGACGCTTCGTCAAGTTCCCATGGATTATGGAATAATTCACTAACCCATTGATTATCAGCCCAATAGAAACCCGCGTGGTAAACTGGATCCATGCGACGGCGCGCTTTATTTGACCTCTTGCAGTGCTCGGCGTTCACCTCGCTCCTCACTGCCGTCGCGGCCGCGCAGCCGGTCAGCGATACCATCGCAATCCGGGCGATTGCCGAGGTCGAAACGACGATCTCGTTGAACGGCCGGGAGGCACTCAAGCTGATCCCGGCGGACCGGGTGGTCCCGGGAGATCAGGTCGTTTACACGCTCGAGATCCGTAATACCGCGGCGAAAGCAGTTCCCGCTCCGAGCGTTCCTTTCGCAATTCCGGATCACATGCGCTACGTGGCGGATTCGGCGGCGGGACCCGGCGCGGAGGTGAGCTACTCGGTCGACGGGGGACACACCTATGATCGGCCCGAGAATCTCAAAGTCGCGGGGCCGAAAGGACAGATGCGCGCGGCGACGGCCGCGGACTACACCCACATCCGCTGGCAGCTGAAGCACAGCCTGAAGGGCAATTCCGTCGCATTCGCGCGGTTTCGCGCGGTAGTGAAATAACCCCGGCGAAAACATCGTACGCTAGGGCGCACAGGCGCAGGCGATGGGTTGATCATCAATACCGACTATCAAGATGTATTCGGGCAGGACGGCCCGCTCGCGCGGGCGGTGCCGGGCTACGCGTATCGGCCGGAGCAGTCGGCGATGGCCAAGGCGGTGGGTCTCGCATTGGCGCGCGGGGCGCCGCTCATCGTCGAGGCCGGGACCGGTATCGGCAAGACCTTTGCCTACCTCGTGCCCTCCCTTCTGTCCGGGCGCAGCGTGATCATCTCCACCGGCACGCGCACGCTGCAGGATCAATTGTTTCGACGCGATGTCCCGCTGCTCGCCAGGGCATTGGGCTTGCCGGTGAAGGTGGCGCTGCTCAAGGGGCGAGCGAACTACTTGTGCCGTCATCGGCTCGAGTTGGCGACGCAGCAGCGATCGCTGCTGCGCGGTGAGCGCGGCTCGACCCGCATGCTCTCACGCGTGGCGCGTTGGGCCGGAACCACGAAGTCCGGCGATTTGTCGGAGCTCACCGATTTGCCGGAGCAGTCGCCGGTATGGCCCATGATCACCTCGACGCGCGAGAACTGTCTCGGACAGGAATGCCCGCAATTCTCCCGCTGCTGCGTGTTCGGCGCGCGGCGCGCGGCACAGGCCGCCGAGATCGTCGTGGTGAACCATCACTTGCTGCTCGCGGATCTGGCGCTGAAGGACGAGGGCTTCGGCGATTTGCTGCCAGGTGCCGAGGCGGTGATCTTGGACGAAGCGCACCAGGTACCGGATATCGCGGCACAGTTCTTCGGACAGTCCTGGTCGGTGCGTCAGGTGCAGATCCTGCTGCGCGACACCGCCGCCGAGATGAGCGCGGCCGGCGTGCAGGCTCCCGCGATCTCGAGCGCGCTCGTGGCCGTCGAAAAGCTTCTCGAGGGCCTGCGCGCATCGTTGTCGGGCGGCCCCAAGCGCTACGAGTGGGCGAACTTGCCGGACTCGTTTCTCGATGCGCTGCCCCAACTCGAGGCGGCCATCGGCGACATCGCGGCGCAGCTCGAGGGACTGGGAGCCGGTGCGGGCACGGCCAATTGCGCGCGGCGTGCCCTGGGCCTGGCTGCGGCGCTCGCGACCCTGAGCGCCACCTCGGATGAGAGCGGGCTGCGGTGGGTCGAGATGAATGCCGTCGGATTGTCGCTGCAATTCACCCCGTTCGAGATCGCCGATCGATTGCGTGAATACGTCGAGGCGCGTCCGTGCGCGTGGGTGTTCACGTCGGCGACCTTGGCAATCGGAGAGGACTTCGCGCATTTCGCGGCGCGCATCGGACTGCCCGATGCGCGTACCCTCAAGATCGACAGCCCCTTCGATTATCCAGCGCAGGCGCGCATCTATCTGCCACGCGGCATGCCCGAGCCCCAGCATCCGGGCTTCGCCGCCAAGTTCATCGAGGCGTGCGCACCGCTGCTCGAGGCGAGCGGAGGGCGCGCCTTCCTGCTCTACACCAGTTATCGGGGATTGGCCGAAGGTGTCGCTGCGCTCAAAGCGCGATTCCCGCAACCGCCGTTCCCGGTGCTGGTGCAGGGAGAGGCGCCGCGCGAGGCGTTGCTGCACCGATTTCGCGAACTCGGCAACGCCGTGCTCCTCGCCACGGGGAGTTTTTGGGAAGGCGTTGATGTGCGCGGCGAGGCGCTGTCGATCGTCGCCATCGACAAGCTGCCCTTTGCCTCGCCCGATGACCCGCTGCTCAAGGCGCGCCTTGAAGGCATCAGGCGGCGCGGCGGCAACCCGTTCTTCGAGTATCAGCTGCCCCAGGCGGTGCTCGCGCTGAAGCAAGGAGTGGGACGCTTGATCCGGGACTTCGAGGATTTCGGAGTGATCGTGCTCGGCGATCCACGGCTCAAGACCAAGCCCTACGGGCGCGTCTTCTTGCAGGCGCTGCCGCCGAGTCCCGTGATCACCGAGAGTGCCATCGGCGCGCAATTCCTCGCCGAACGATTGCACAAGTCGCGCTCTGCGCTCGCAGCCTCGCGGGCGCAGGAGACAGGTTCCTGACATGCGGGTGCTCGCGCTCGACACCGCAACCGAGGCATGCTCCGTGGCGCTGCTCACGGATCGAGGTCTCAGCGGTCAATGGGCCGAAGTGGGACGGGGCCACGCGGAGCAGATTCTCGGCATGGTCGAGGCCGTCCTGGCGGACGAGGGCGTGTCGCTGTCCATGTTGGATGGCATCGCCGCGAGCGTCGGTCCGGGCGCCTTCACCGGGGTGAGGATCTGCGTTTCCGTCGCGCAGGGGCTGGCGTTCGGTGCCGGTCTGCCCGTGGTTCCCATCACCACGCTCGAGGCCCTGGCGCTGCAAGCCATGGACGAGAGCACGCAGCAGGCGCTTGCTTGTCTCGATGCCCGTATGGGCGAGGTGTACTGGGGCTGCTTTACGGCGGACCCGGCGCGCGGTGTGGCAGCGCTCGGCGCCCTGAGCGTGGGACCCCCCGCACGGGTGAGGTTCCCTGCCGCCGGCCGCTTTCGCGGCATCGGCCGCGGCTTCGCGGCCTACCCGGCGCTTGCCCAACTGGCGGGAATCGAGCCACCGGTGCGCACCGATGCATTACCCGATGCGCGCCACATGGCGCGGCTCGGCGCCTTGCGGCTCGCGGCCGGGGATGGAATGGACCCCGCGGAGCTACAGCCCCAGTACCTGCGCGATAAAGTGGCATTAACCGAAGATGAGCGCGCCGCTCGCGACCGCGCCGGCCACGACCGCTCCGTTGTCAAATAGCACCAGTCACGGAACTGTCACATTGCGCGACTGTAATAGTGCGCTAGAAGAATCAAGGGACTAGCAGAGAACACATGACAGCCAAACGCATCCTCGTCGTTGAAGATGAAAAGGCCATTCGAGACATGATTGCGTTCGGCTTGCGCCGCGCGGGGTATGAGGTCCGCGAGGCCGAGGACTGCCGCGAAGCCCGGGCGCGTATCGTCGATGTGCGGCCGGATTTAATGCTGGTCGATTGGATGCTGCCGGACATGAGCGGGCTCGAGTTGACCCGCTCCCTCAAGCGCTCCCGGGACACCGAAGAGATTCCGGTCATCATGCTGACCGCGCGAGCCGAGGAACAGGACAAGGTGGGCGGTCTGGAAGGCGGCGCCGATGACTACATCACGAAGCCGTTCTCGCCACGGGAACTGCTCGCCCGCATCCAGGCGGTACTGCGGCGCTCGGCGCCTGCGGGTGCCGGCGACATCATGGAGGTGCAGGGACTCAAACTCGACGATTCGAGCCACCGCGTGAGCGCCGGTGACCGCGAGATTGCCCTGGGGCCCACCGAATACCGCTTGCTGCATTTCTTCATGTCCCATCCGGAGCGGGTGTTCAGCCGCGGCCAGTTGCTCGACCGGGTGTGGGGCGGCAATACTTACGTGGAAGAGCGTACAGTAGACGTCCATATCCGGCGGCTGCGCAAGGCGCTCGAGCCTTTCGTGTTGGATCGGTTGGTGCAGACCGTGCGAGGTGCCGGCTACCGGTTCTCTACGCGGGATTCTTGAGAGAGAAGACGCCGAACCCTTATGGCAGCGATGTGGACGTTCGCGCTCGCGCGTCTCGCGGGCATCCTGATATCGGGCCTGTTTCTCGGCCTGCTGATCGGGCCCATCTGGCTTTGGGTTCTGGGCTTCGCCTGCCTGTATCTGGGCTGGCAGCTGGTGAATTTGTATCGCCTCGATCGCTGGCTGCGGCTGCGATCGCAGATCGATCCGCCCAACCTCGGGGGGATTTGGGGCGACATCATCGCGCAGGTGGTGCGGCTGCATCGCCGTAAGCAGTTTCACAAGCAGCGCCTGGTGCAGCTGTTTCGCGAGCTGCGCCGCTCGACGGCAGCGCTGCCCGATGGGGTGATCATATTGAGCAGCCAGAGCGAAATCGTCTGGTTCAACCGTCAGGCCGCGCGGTTGCTCGGACTGAAGCGGCCGGTGGATCTCGGCTTGCGGGTGGACAATCTCATTCGTTCGCCGGAATTCGTGCATTATCTGCACGGCGATGATTTCGCGCTGCCCCTGATCATTCGCCCTCCGGTGCAGGCGGATCTGTATCTCGCGCTGCAGCTGGTTCCTTACGGCGCGGGGCAGTCGCTGCTGCTGGTGCGCGATGTCACCCGTCAAATGCACCTCGAGGCCATGCGCAAGGACTTCGTCGCCAATGCCTCGCACGAGCTGCGCACGCCCCTGACGGTCATCTCGGGTTACCTCGACACCCTGGCCGATGATCCCTCGATCGACTCCGCCTGGGCGGGGCCGATCCGTGACATGCGCGCTCAGGCGCAGCGCATGAACACCATCATCGCGGACCTCCTGGAGTTGTCGCGGCTCGAGTCGACGGACGGTGAAGCGCCGCGCGATCCGATCGAAGTGCCGCGCATGCTCGAGCGGCTGTACCGCGATGCCCTCGCCAACGGCAACCGGCCGCGTCACGTGCTGCTCGACCTCGAGTCCGCCGACGGCCTGTTCGGTGCCGCCAACGAACTCGAATCGGCGTTCACCAACTTGCTGGTAAATGCCCTCAAATACACGCAATCCGATGGCACGGTGCGTATGCGCTGGTGGACCGACGAGGATGGAGCGTATTTCTCGGTCATCGACAGCGGCATCGGCATCCCGGCGGAGCACATTCCACGGCTCACCGAACGTTTCTATCGCGTCGATGCCGGCCGCTCGCGCGGCCAGGGCGGCTCCGGCTTGGGGCTCGCCATCGTCAAGCATGCCCTGCAGCGCCACGGAGGCTGGCTCGAGGTGCAGAGCGTCGAGGGCAAAGGCAGCACCTTCACCTGTCACTTCCCGTCCCAGCGCATCTGCCATGTGCGCGCCGCGGCGAGCGCTTGATGTCACCGAGCGTTTGAGCTCACGGCACGCTTGTCGTTACGGAGCGCTTGATCTCACGGAGCGCCTGATCTCACGGAGCGCCTGATCTCACGGAGCGCCTGATGTCATGGAGCGCTCGACGTCACATTTATCCGGTAAGCTGTTGACGTGCGGCGCAATCGGATGTAAACGCACGGTGTATCTGCGATAGTCGATGCGCTTCTGGCTTGAAGGTAGCTCTCCATGGAAACAGCCGATCTCACCCACCACATTTCACGCCGCTTCAACGAAGACCTGGAGAAGGTGCGCAATCAGGTGCTGCAGATGGGCGGATTCGTGGAGCAGCAGCTTCACAAGGCCATCGTCGCGCTGGTCGAGGGCGACAGCCGCCTGGGCGAGTCGGTCGCGACGGACGACTACAAGGTCAACGGCATGGAAGTGTCGATCGACGAGGAATGCAGCAGGATTCTCGCGCTGCGCGCCCCCGCCGCGGGGGACCTGCGAGTCATCGTCGCCATCATCAAGACGATCACCGACCTGGAGCGGATCGGCGATGAGGGCGAGAAAATCGGCTACATCGCCTCGCGGCTCGCCACCATGGAGCGACCGGCGGACAAGTACCGCGAAGTGAAGCATTTGGGCAGGCAAGTCGCGCAGATGGTGCACGACTCGCTCGATGCCTTCGCGCGCATGGATTCGCAGGCTGCCTTGAAGACCGCGCAGGAAGACAAGATGGTCGACGAGGAATACGAGTCCATTCAGCGCCAATGCATCACCTTCATGATGGAAGACCCACGCACGATCCGGCGCGCTCTCGAGATCATGTGGATCGTGCGGGCGCTGGAGCGAATCGGCGACCATGCCAAGAACATCTGCGAGTACGTGATCTACATGGTGCATGGCAAGGATATTCGCCATACCTCGCTCGAGGACGTTGCCAAGCAGATCGATGCGGCCAAGCAAATCGACGCTGCGCACGCCATCGCGCGTCGCTGATGACCGCACGCTCCGCGAATCTTCTCGGGTTCCTGGCCTGCGCGGGGTTGTTGGCGTACGCCTATTACGCGCAATTCGTGCTGCATTTGGAGCCGTGCCCGCTTTGCATCTTTCAGCGCCTCGGCGTGTTCGCCATCGGCGTGGTGTTCGCGGTCGCCGCCGCCCATGATCCGGGCGGCTGGGGCCGACGGGTCTACGCCGGCATCCTCACCCTCGCGGCGCTTGCCACCATCGGGGTCGCGCTGCGCCAGCTGTACATTCAGAGTCTGCCGCCGGACAGCGTCCCGGCCTGCGGCGCGTCCCTCGATTTCATGCTGAAGATGTTTTCACTCACCGAGGTGCTGACCAAGGTGCTGAGCGGTTCCGGCGAATGCGCGAAAATCGATTGGCGCTTCCTGGGACTCGCCATGCCGGCCTGGGTGCTCATCGCCGCACTTGGCCTGGGGGCCTGGGGACTGTGGGCCAATCTACGGCGCCGACCGCTGGTCCTTCGATTCTGATGTCGAAGACGCTGGCGTTGACCTGCGAATTGATGTCGCGGGCTTCGGTGAGCCCGGCGGACGGCGGCTGCCAGGCGCTGCTGGGCGCACGGCTCGAAGCGCTGGGATTTCGCGTCGAGCACTTGAAGTTCGGACCGGTCGAGAACCTCTGGGCGCGGCGCGGGACGCAGTCGCCGGTCTTCTGCTTCGCCGGACACACCGATGTGGTGCCGCCGGGACCGCTCGAGGAATGGCACAGCGACCCATTTTCTCCTTCCATTCGAGACGGCGTTCTATACGGCCGGGGCGCCGCCGACATGAAGGGTGCTCTCGCGGCCATGCTCACTGCCGCCGAGGAATTCGTCGCGCAATGCCCCGAACACCGCGGCAGCCTCGCCTTCCTGATCACGAGCGATGAGGAAGGCCCGTCGGTCGACGGCACGCGACGCGTGGTCGAGGTGCTGCGCGAGCGCTCCGAGAGCATCGACTGGTGTCTGATCGGCGAGCCCTCGAGTGAGGACTCGCTCGGCGACACGATCAAGATCGGCCGCCGCGGCAGCTTGAGCGGCCGCCTCACGGTGCACGGGGTGCAGGGCCACATCGCGTATCCGCAATTTGCGGACAATCCCATTCACAGCGCCGCACCCGCGCTCGCCGAACTCAGTTCGCGCACCTGGGACGGCGGCAATGCGCATTTCCAGCCCACCACCTTTCAAGTCTCCAATATCGCAGCCGGAACAGGCGCGCCGAACGTGATTCCGGGCGAGTTGAAGGCGCGTTTCAATCTGCGCTTCTCGACGGAGCAGACCGTCGAGACGCTCAAGGCGACCGTCGAGCGCATCCTGCAGCGTCACGGCGTCAAGTATTCGCTCGACTGGTTCATTTCCGGATACCCGTTTCTGACCGTACCGGGGACGCTGTCGGAGGCCGCGATCCGCGCCGTGCACGAGCAACTGCAAATCGTTCCCAAGCTATCGACGAGCGGCGGAACTTCGGACGGTCGGTTCATCGCGCCCATGGGCGCCCAAGTGATTGAACTCGGGATGACGAATCCGACCATACACAAAGCGAACGAGTGCGTGCGGGTCGCCGACCTCGATCCGTTGCATCGAGTCTATCTGCGCACGCTCGAGTTGCTGCTCGCCCCGGTGACCTGACCAGCTACCGCGTGACCTGACCAGCTACTGCGTGACCTGACCAGCTACTGCACGCTATAGCCGCGCCCCTCGAGGCACGCCGCTTGAGCGCGCATGTAGTCGGAGCGCTTGCTCGCCGCGGCCGCCGCCGGCGCGCCCAAGGTGGGATCGAAGCCTGTCTGGCTCACTGCCCACTGATGGCATTCGAACCTGTCCTTCGCCTGCTGCTCGGCACTCTGGCCGGTCTTCGGATACGCCATGAGCTCGCCGCTGCCGGTCGGGCCACCAGTCGGCTGGTTATCCGTCCCGGGCGCCTGCAGACCGGTCGGCGGGGCGACCGTGACGTACTGCCGGGCGTTGGGGTCGTACATATAATACGTATTGTCGGCGTAATAGTAGGGAACGCCGTTCCACCAATAGGTCGAGTAGTAGAGCGGCAGGCTGGCGAAGTACAGGCCTAGTCCCAGACCGCCCCAACCCCAGCCCCAGCCGCAACAGCCCCAGCCGCCCCAGTAACCGCCGCGCCAGCCATAATAGCCACCGTGCCAGCCGCCATAGTAGCCGCCGTGCCAACCGCCGTAGCCGTAGCCCGGGTGACCTCCGTATCCATAGCCGCCCGGATGGCCGCCGCTGACGGCATGACCGCCACCGCCTCCTGCATGACCGCCGCCGCCACCGCCGCTGTGCTGCGCAAAGGCGCTGCTGCTCAAAACGATGACGGCGAGAGCGCCGCCCAACATAGCGGTGAATTTCGACATCCGGGTTCGACTTTTCATAATGTCACCAATTCAATTTCGATCGACCAACTTAAGTATGAACCAACCTAGTACAGCTGCTGCGGAAATAGGCGGGCGCTCGTCACCTTTTTGATCCGTACTTTCCCACCCGATATCCGTAATGCTCCACGTAAATTTGACCGTCCGGCGTGACGCCGGTTCAACGGACTTCGTTCGCGCGGTGGCGCGCCGAGCCCCTTTGCGCACTGCGCCCCTTGGGCAGACGCGGCCATTATCCCGCCACCGTGCGCGTGACGGTTACGCGAACCGTTTGACGGTCGGCGCCGCTGAATTGCAGCAGCAGCCGCTCGCGACCGTCGAGGTCGAACTCGACCACCTTGCGGGGTGCGTCGCAGCTGGGTTGGGCCTGGTAGTCCTTCGCGGGTACGAGATTCCCGTTCGTGGCGACGTCGATCCACAGGGGCAGGTCGAGGGCGACGCGATAGGTGCCGGCGGCGGGAATTTTCAACTCGACGAGACCGGCGAACGAGCCCTCTCCCCGCGAAACCTTGCCCGGCGGCACCGGAAAGCTCACCTGGTCGAGCGGCGCGAGCCGCAGCACGTATAGCCGATCCGGCACGACGACGGGCGCTGCAGTGCCGTCCCTGCCTGCGGGCTGCGCCTGCGGCTGCACCGAGGCGGCGAGCAGGGCGTGCTCCTTGCTCACGTCCCACTTGAACCCGGCGCACGGATCATCGGCGTGCGCCGGCCGCGCGGCGATACCGACGAGCAGGGCGGCCACGAGCGGCAGCACCGCAGCTGATCGAAGACGCATGATGCGGTCTCCCAAATCGAATGGCGATCTATTACAGCACGTCTTGATTGGAGTTTACCTGCATCGAATACGCCGTGGCTCCGGCCCGCCAGTGAGGGCGTACCGCCGCCCCGGCAACTACAACGTACGAGGCGGGCCGAGGTTGACAGTCGATTGCGAACCGTGGACGGCGACCTGCAATACTCAGACTGGCTTCCTAGACGGCAGCGGCTTCCTGACCGAACTCCGCCGGGGCCATGCGCAGTTTGACGGTCAATCGACTGCCTTGATTGGGCCCGCTCGCGATGTGCAGTTCCGCCCCAATGAGCTGCGCTTGTTCGCGCAGACCGAGGACGCCGAAGTGACCCGGATGAGGCACCTGCGGATCGAAGCCGACGCCATTGTCCTCGATGCAGAGTTCCAAATAGGTGCCTTCGGAGGCGCGCAGCGCCACGCTCACCCGGGTCGCCATGGCATGCCGTTCGACGTTTCGCAGCGCCTCTTGCGCCATGCGTAACAGCGTCTCGGCGCGCTCATCGCCGAATCGGGCGGCCTCGCCATCGGCGTTGAACTCGCCCGCGAGGCCGGTCCGGTTGATGAACCGATCGAATTCTTTCGCCAGCGCCGGTCCGAGCCCCGTCTCGCGCACCGCGTTGCCGCGCATTTGACTGATCGCCACGCGCGCTTCCTTCAGCCCTTCGCGGGCGACTTCCTCAGCGCGCGCGAGCTCGTCGGGAACCGCCGCGGGATCCCGGCTTTGCAGTCTGCGCAGGAATCGAATTTCGCTCAAGATGGCCATCATCGAGTGCGCGAGCGTATCGTGCAGGTCCCGGGCGATCTGCAGACGCTCGCGCACGATGGCGGCATAGCGCGACTCTTCGGCGAGCCGCTGCACCTCGCGTGTTCTCACCGCGACCCTCCGCTCGAGTTCGCTGCTGAGGGTTTGCAGCTCGCCGCGCTCGCGCTGCAGATCCCCCAGAATTTTCGCAAATGCCTGCGCCAACCGCGCGACCTCATCGACCCCGCCTGGGATCTCGATTGTGGCTTGGTTCTGCCCGACGGCGGCGACGGATTCCGTGAGGCGCTTCAGCCGCGCGGTGAGCTTGCGCGTACCGAGCATGCCGAGCAGCGCCGTTGCGGCACCAAGACACATCGAAACCCACAGGATCTCGAGCGCCAGGGCATCGGCACGCTGATACACCCGCTCCCTGGGCTCGCAGAGCTGCACTTGCCAGCCGAGCTGGGAGACTTCCCTGCCCCCCGTCACCAGCTCGCGCGCGACGAGCACCCGCCGGTGGTCCGGAAGGCGCTCGAACTGCGGCACGGCGGCCGTGTCATCGAGGGAAGCGGACACCGCAGCCGGGCGCGTGCCGCCGATGGGTACTCCGTTCCACGGTTGATTCCGGAGCGCATCGGGACCGATGAGAACGATGCCGTTCCGGTCGAGTACGTACGCTTGAGTCGCCTGATGCGGGTCGGGATCGTCGGTGAGACGCTCGGGATGATGGGGCGCGCGCCGCCACGTCAGACGGGCCGCAACGACGCCCAGCACGCGCCCGGCCTCATCGCGCAACGGGGCGGCCATGTCGCCGAGTGCGGCGGTGTTGGACGCCGCCGCCGCCGGGCCGGACGAGGGCGCAGCGCGCTGCTCAATGACGCCAAGCCAGGGACCGCGCAGCGCCGACGAGAACCACCCGCTCGAGGCGACGTTGCCGCTGGCGAGCAGCCCGTCGCTGGCACGAAGGATGGTGCCGTCGGCATCGACGAGCGCGATCCAATCGAGCTGGGGATAGGCGGACTGTAACTCTTCCATCACCTCGCTCAATCCGCCGCTCCGTCCGGCTCCATGCACCTGCAGAATGCGGCCGGCCGCGCGGATGGCATCGAGGCGTGCGGTGAGCGCCTGGCCCAGGTCCGAGCTCATCTGATCCGTCTCGAGCGAGAGGCGGCGCACGTGCTGTTCCAACACGTTCGTGCGAGCGATGCTGCCGACCCAAACCGCGGCTGCGATGGAAAACGTCGCTGCCAGGCTTACGATCAGCCACATGGCGCCCGCGACCAGGCTTCGCCGCGGGTCCATGGTGCCTAAAAGCGTTCCAGCCATGGCTGCACGTTAACAGGTGACTAAAGTCACTTCCAAACTGCGGCGTGAAGGCGTCATGATGGCATCGAAGGACACGCGTGAGGTGCTCGAGGTGCGAGGAGCGATTCCCGAAAAAACGACGGTGCTCTTGTGACGGACGTTGAACCGACCCGGGCGCTGATTCGCATCGTCATTGCAGAAGACCAGGAGCTCGTCCGGCGGGGCGCTGCGCTGCTGCTCTCCATGGAACCCGATATGGAAGTCGTCGGTCAGGCGCGCAATGGCGTCGAAGCGGTCGAGCTTGCGCAATTGCTGCATCCGGATGTGGTGCTGATGGATCTGCACATGCCGGTGAAAGGGGGTGTCGCCGCCACCCGAGAGATCACCAGGGCCCTGCCGAAGACGCAGATCCTGGTCCTGACGACGCTCAACGATGATGAGACCGTGTTCGAAGCGGTGCGCGCGGGTGCCCACGCCTACCTGCTCAAGGACGCCGATGAAGATGAATTGCTCGAGACCGTGCGGGCGCTGCGGCGCGGGGAATCCCGGCTCACGCCACAAATTGCGCGCAAGGTCATGGATCAGTTTCGCCGCCTCGCGCCGCTCGCGAATGCCGAGCCGGGGCGGGAGAGCGTGCGGGACGGCGCTCGGGAAGGGGAGCGCGAGAACGAAACGGAGGCGCTGACCGAGAAAGAGGAGAAAGTGCTTCAACACCTCTCGGAAGGAATGAGCAATCGTCAGATCGCCAACGCGCTGTTTCTCGCCGAAGGCACCGTGAAGAACTACGTCAGCCGCATCATGGACAAGCTTCACGCAAACACGAGGACGGAGCTCGCCGTCATGTCGAAAAGGCAGCGACATACCGACTGAGCGTCGCGGGGGCTGCCCCGCTTGGGCCGGTGCCACTCGTCGATAGTGACTAAAGTCATTCCCGCTCGTGACTTTTGGCCCCTGACGTCCCGCACCGCATTGCCGGACGTCATCGAATCCATCAATGCATTTCCCCGGTACAACCGGGGGCTGACGGACTATCTCAACGTGGTGGACGCTCAACGGCAGTTCTACGAACTGCAGGAGCAATACGCGACGGCGCAAGTGACTCAGGCCGAGCAATTCGTTCAACTCTATAAGAGTCTCGGCGGCGGCTGGGAGAACTACCAGTCCGTTCCCGCCATCCGCCGACCCCAGCCGGCCATTCTGGCCGCCCTCCGGCGCGTCCTCGAAAGCTCGGAACCAAAGGGCAATTCTCTTTATCAAATATCGGATCCGAACCCTCCAAAATAGCGGCGGCAAGGTCGATGCGGCAAGACCAGTGAAGAGCCTCGGACGATTCTCTGCGCTGGCGTTCGCGGCGATTCTCGCCGTCGGCGGCTTGGCCGGATGCGCGACCTACGGGAAATGCGGCTGGAGCGGTTGCCCGGGTGACGCGCAGATCACCGCCAATGTGCAGGCGCTCCTCGATCAGAATCCGGCCCTAGGACCCCCCAACTTGATCTATGTGCAGACCCTCGACCGCGTGGTATATCTGAACGGGGTGGTCGACACGCCCCTCGAACAAAGACTGGCCGAATCGGTCGCTCGGGAAGCCGCCGGCGGCAGCCAGGTGGTCAACAACATCGGCCTCAGCGGCCCGCGCTAGCGCTTCAAAAAACGCCTTTTTTCGCCCATATCAAGGCGGATTGCGGGCGGTTGTCATACAACGGTAACACTTCTGGTTGAAGATGCTGCGGTTTCCGATCGTGGCGATTGTGCCACGCGGCCTGGGGTTTCCGGAAAAGATACCAAAAACAGAGAACTAATCAGTCTTTGGCGCATCTATGGAGGTCCACCGCCCGACTACTCGGGCCTGGCAGCCGATGAGTGTTGCGAAAAAGATACAGCTATGCGGCTCGCTATCTCGTAACCTTCATGTCACATAATGTTGGCCTAATTCAATAATCAACAATCAATCGACCGGAGTACCAATGTGCGTAACCTAAACTCAACAGTTGCCTCGGAAGGCAGAGCCGGCGGACGCAACCGCGCCACGCTGTGCGGATTTCTCGCGGCAGCCTTGCTTCTTGCGGCAGGCGTCTCGCAGGCGCAAACCGCTTCCGCGTCCTCGAGTTCCGCTCCGCCTCAGGACAACAGCATCACCTGGCACGGCATTACCTTGTACGGCATCGTCGATGTCGGCTTTCAGTACGACACCCATGCTGCGCCCTTCAGCGACTACTTCATGGCCGGCAGCGCCGACATCGTGCAAAAGAACAGCAATAACGCGGTGTCCGGGCTCACGTCGAACAACCTGAGCCAATCGCGGGTCGGGCTGCAGGGCAAGGAGGCGCTCAATTTCATGGATTGGTCGGCCGTGTTCAAGCTCGAGACCTTTTTCAATCCAACCTCGGGCAATATCAGCGACGCACTGAAGTCCCTGACGCAGAACAACGGCAAGCCGTTGAAGGAGCAGGGCACCAACATCGATTCGAGTATAGCGGGTCAGGCATTCCAGCAGTCCTTCGCGGGATTGAGCTCGCCCACCTTCGGCACGATCACCTTCGGGCGCCAGAACACGCTGATGGCGGATGGCATTTCGAAGTATGACCCGAACGCCGCCTCGCAAGCCTTCTCCGTGATCGGGCTGTCCGGTACCGCGGCGGGCGGCGGCGACACCGAGGATCGCAGGCTCGATGACTCGGTCAAGTACGTCGGGAAATTCGCCGACCTGGTGCACGTGGGATTGATGTACAAGTTCCAGAACGGCAGCGCAGCCGATTGCCGCTTGGGCGGCTGCAGCGGCGAGGCCTTCAACGCGTTCGAGGCTCAATTGGGCGCCGACTACGCGGGCCTGTCGGTCGATGCGTTTTACATCTACGTCAAATCCGCCGTATCGGCGAGCGCGCTCAGCGTCGCGCAATTCGCGGACCTACCCAAGCTCGGCTACGCGTCGTCGAATTCCATCTCGGGCACGATCTCCGACAACAAGACGGGCAGCGTCCAGGCGATGTACAGCTTCGGAGCCGTATTGCCCCTGAAACTCTTTGCGGGGTGGGAACAAATCAAGTTCTATGATCCCGCCGTTCCCCTGCCCGCCGGCTCCAACACCGAGGGCGGCTACGTCCTGGCGTTCACCAACAATAC
This sequence comes from uncultured Gammaproteobacteria bacterium, assembly GCA_963843295.1. Taxonomy (GTDB): domain Bacteria; phylum Pseudomonadota; class Gammaproteobacteria; order Steroidobacterales; family Steroidobacteraceae; genus Bog-1198. Next base: position 132,469 of record CAWJJP010000002.1, read on the forward strand.
CGCCTATGCCAAGAGTTCCAAGACCCTGCAAGTGTACTGGACGGGCGTGAAATACACCTTCTGGGAGAATTTCGACGTGACCGCGGCGTACTACGGCTACAAGCAGAATGCCTACGCGACGGGCAAGGAGGCGGGCTGCACGAGCGCGACTGTGAGCGGTGCTTGCAGCGGCAATCTCAATGCGGTCTCCCTGGTCGCCGACTATCGCTTCACCAAGCGCTTCGATGTGTATGGTGGTGCGATGTGGAGCCAGGTGACCGGCGGACTCGCGAACGGTTACCTGCAAACGAACAACACCAATCCGACGATCGGCGTGCGGTTCTCCTTCTAACGGGCGTCCTGCGGGGTGTAAACCCCGCTCACGAAGCCAATGGCGGCGCGATCTCACGGCTCCACGGGGCCGTGAGATCGTCGCGGCGAACATCCCGCTGGCAACGCGCATTCCACGAGTATAAATTAGCGCGCGAGGGAGCTCGGGCACTGACCGGGGAGTTCTTGCCATGAATGCTGAGAAAAAGAAGCGCGGGTGGAGTTGGTGGTATCTCCTCTTCGTCATCCAGTTCGCCGTGGCGCTCTGGCCCCCGCTCTACAATAAGGTCGACCCCACCTTCCTCGGTATGCCGTTCTTCTACTGGTTTCAGCTCCTGTGGGTGTTCGTCAGTGCCGCGCTCACCGGCGTGGTGTATTTCGCGACCGACGATTAGGGGATGACGTGCCGAACGTGAACTGGGTTGCCCTGATCATCTTCCTGCTGCTCTTCGGGTTCATCACGTGGTTGGGATTTGCCGCTGCGCATTGGCGCAAGGGCGATCTGGATCTGCTGCACGAGTGGGGTCTGGGCGGCCGCCGCTTCGGTACGGTCGTCACCTGGTTCCTGGTGGGCGGCGATCTATACACCGCCTACACCTTCATCGCTGTTCCTGCGCTCGCGTTCGGCGCCGGCGCGATCGCGTTCTTCGCGGTTCCGTACACCATCGTCATCTATCCATTTTTGTTTCTCGTGTTTCGCCGCCTCTGGTACGTCTGCCACAAGCATGGCTACATCACGGCGGGGGATTTCGTGCGCGGTCGCTTCGGGAATCGCTGGCTGGCGCTGGCGGTGACTCTCACGGGTATCGTCGCCACCATGCCGTACATCGCCTTGCAGCTGGTCGGCATCCAGGTGGTGATCGGGGCGCTCGGCATTTCAGGCAGCGGACTTGCGGCCGACCTGCCGCTCATCATCGCCTTCGTGGTACTTGCCGCGTTCACCTACTCGAGCGGGCTGCGCGCACCCGCATCGATCGCCATCGTGAAAGACATCCTGATTTATATCACCGCGTTCGCCATCATCATCGCGATCCCCATCCAACTCGGCGGCTTCGGCAAGATTTTCGCGGCGGTGCCCGCGCAGAAGCTGCTGCTGGCGGTTCCCGGGCCTCATACCACCGGCGCTTACAGCGCCTATGCGACGCTGGCCCTCGGTTCGGCGCTTGCGCTGTTTCTCTATCCGCACTCGCTCACGGCCATTCTGAGCGCCAACAGCGGGCATGCGATCCGGCGCAATGCGGCGATGCTGCCGGGCTATTCGTTCATGCTCGGGCTGCTCGCGCTGGTCGGTTTTTTCGTCATTGCCGCCGGTGTCGGCACGCTCCCCGAATATGCCGCGGGCTTCAAACAGTTCGGCAATAATTTCGCGGTGCCGGCACTGATCCTGCACAGCTTCCCATCCTGGTTCGTCGGCATCGCCTTCGCGGCCATCGGCATCGGTGCCCTGGTGCCCGCGGCGATCATGTCCATCGCCGCCGCCAATCTCTATACGCGCAACATTCACCGCGAGTTCATCAACCAGAACCCCACCGACAAGCAGGAAGCGCAGATGGCGAAATGGGTGTCGCTCATCGTCAAGCTCGGTGCGCTGATCTTCATCCTGTTCGTGCCGACGCAATACGCCATCCAACTGCAACTGCTCGGCGGCATTTGGATCATCCAGACACTGCCGGCGGTGATGCTGGGCGCTTATACGCGATGGTTCAATAGCTGGGCGCTGCTCCTCGGATGGGCCGCCGGCACGTTCGCGGGCACTGCCATGGCGGTCGCGACGAAGCTCACGCCGACATTCCCGCTCGCGATCGGCGGCTACACGTTCCCCGGCTACACGGCCTTGTACACCATCATCCTCAATCTGACCGTCGCGATCGTGCTGACGCCCGTGCTGAACGCCATGAATGCGGGCCGCGCGCCCGTCGATGCGACCGCGGCGGGGGATTATCACGCCTGACCGCGGTGTGGCCGCGCGGCGCGCCGCCTCGCAGTCACAAAAAATACATATGCGGAAGCGACAATTGGAAGTTGGCCATGCCGCCGGCGATTTTGCGCCGTTCACTCATCGAATCCGGGGTTATGTACATGAACAGACTTAAGCGTTTTGCGGTTTTGGCGATTGCAACGGCCGCAAGCATGGCCGCCGCAGCGGCAGACATCTCGGGCGCTGGCGCCACCTTCCCCTATCCGATCTACGCCAAATGGGCGGACGCGTACAAGAAGCTCACCGGAATCGGTCTGAACTACCAGTCCATCGGCTCAGGCGGCGGCATCAAGCAGATCAAGGCCAAGACCGTGACGTTCGGAGCCTCCGACATGCCGCTGAAGCCCGAGGATCTGAAAGCCGCGGGCCTGCTGCAATTTCCCATGATCATCGGTGGCGTCGTTCCGGTGGTCAACGTCAAGGGTGTCGCGCCCGGCCAACTGCATCTGGACGGTGCGACGGTCGCGAGCATCTATTTGGGCGAGATCACCAAATGGGATGATGCGCGGATCAAGAAGCTGAACCCCAAGCTGTCGCTGCCGGCGACCGCGATCGCGCCCGTCTACCGCTCGGACGGCTCAGGCACAAATTTTCTGTTCTCCGATTACCTGTCGAAAGAAAGCCCGAAGTTCCAGTCGACCATCGGCGCCAACACCTCGGTGCAATGGCCGATCGGCATCGGCGCGAAGGGTAACGAGGGCGTGGCCAACATGACGACCCAAACCGACGGTGCCATCGGGTACGTCGAATACGCGTACGCCAAGCAAAATAAGATGGCATTCGCTCTGCTCACCAACAAGGCCGGCTCGAGCGTGGCACCAAGTGCCGAAACCTTCCAGGCGGCCGCGGCCAACGCCGATTGGGCGGCCGCGGATTCGTACTACTTGATCTTGACCGACCAGGCCGGCGCAAAGAGCTGGCCGATTACCGGCGCGAGCTTCATTCTCGTGTACAAGGAGCCGCCCGATCCCGCCGCGGTCCTCGAGGCGCTGAAATTCTTCGCCTGGGCCCAGAAGAACGGCGCCGCGATGGCGGCCGAGCTCGATTACGTACCCTTGCCTGCGCCGCTGATTGCCCAGGTTCAAAAGACTTGGGCGACCTCGATCACTTCGGGCGGTCATGCGCTTTGGACGGGGCATTGAGGTCCGGCTGATTCGCGCCCGCCTTTGAATCGCTAATTTTTGAGTGTGGTGGAGGATGGGCGCACGTAGAGTGCTATCGTCACCGATTCAGGTTTAGCGGAGCAAGACTGACACCGTGGCGATCATCAATCCGAGACACGCCGCAAAGCAACGGATCTACGAGCGAGTCTTCCGCTCGGCCACCCTGACCGCCGCAATCTTGGTGCTGTTGATTCTCGGCGGCGTGGCGGTATCCCTGTTGAGCGGGGCCTGGCCGGCGCTCGCGCATTTCAAGTTGTCATTCGTGACCCGCGAAATTTGGAATCCCGTCACCGACCAGTTCGGCGCGCTGGCGCCGATCTACGGTACGGTGGTCACCTCCCTGATCGCCATGGCGATTGCGGTTCCGGCGGGATTCGGCATCGCTTTGTTCCTGACCGAGCTATGCCCCCCGATGTTGAAGCGGCCCATCGGCGTGGCCGTCGAACTGCTCGCGGCGGTGCCGAGCATCATCTTCGGCATCTGGGGTCTGTTCGTCCTCGCACCGGTGGTGCAGCGTCACGTTCAGCCGTGGTTGATCGAGCACGGCGGCCCGATACCAGGCATCGGCAAGCTGTTCATGGGTCCGCCCTATGGGATCGGTGTCCTGACCGCCGGGTTCGTGCTGGCGATCATGGTCCTGCCGTTCATCGCCGCCACGATGCGCGATGTGTTCGATACCGTACCGGCCATGCTCAAAGAGTCGGGCTACGGTCTGGGCGCCACAACCTGGGAAGTCATCTGGAACGTGGTCGTGCCGCATTCGCGCGGTGGGGATTGTCGGCGGCGTCATGCTGGGGCTCGGGCGTGCGCTCGGTGAAACCATGGCCGTCACGTTCGTCATCGGCAATGCCCACCGCATCAGCTCATCGCTGTTGGCGCCCGGCACGACGATTTCCTCCTCGATCGCGAACGAATTCACCGAAGCTGTCGGCGACCTTTACACCTCATCACTGATTGCCCTGGGTCTGCTGCTGTTTCTGATCACATTCACCGTGATCGCGGCCGCACAAGCGATGCTGCGCAGGCTCGAGCGCCGCGCACTTGCCTCGATATGACGCGCCGAACGTTCCGCAAGATAAAAAACGGCGTCTTCCTGACCCTGTCGTTGATCGCGACCCTGGCCGGGCTCGCGGCCCTGGCGGCAATCCTTTGGACCCTCATCTCCCACGGTATCTCGGGAATGTCCTGGCAATTATTCGCCCAGATGACCCCGCCACCGGGCGGGCAGGGCGGTTTGCTCAACGCGCTCTATGGCAGTGCGGTCATGACGCTGCTCGGCATTCTGCTCGGCTCCCCGATCGGCGTTCTGGCGGGAACTTACCTCGCCGAATACGGCCGCAACTCGTACCTGGCCGCCGCCGTGCGTTTCATCAACGATGTGCTGTTGAGCGCACCCTCGATTATCATCGGGTTGTTCATCTATGAAATCGTCGTCGTCCCCATGGGCCATTTCTCCGCGATTGCCGGTGCCCTCTCGCTCGCCGTCCTCGCCATTCCGGTGACGTTGCGAACGACCGAGGACATGCTCAATTTGGTGCCGATAGGGATGAAGGATTCTTCCGCGGCGCTCGGCGCCTATCCCTGGCGCACCATCGTGAGCATCCTGTATCCCGCGGCCCGCAGCGGCATCGTCACGGGCTTGCTGCTGGCCATCGCGCGCATCAGCGGCGAGACCGCGCCGCTCCTGTTCACGGCTCTCAACAATCAGTTTTGGAGCACCAACCTCAACGCTCCGATGGCCAATCTGCCCGTCGTCATCTTCCAATTTGCGTTGAGCCCCTACAAAGACTGGCAGAACCTCGCCTGGGCGGGCGCGTTGATCATCACGGTGACCATATTGGTCCTGAGCATCTCCGCCCGCATCCTGCTGGCGTTACTGCAGACGAAAAGCGGGTCCGACCGGTGATTCCCTCCTCGAAACCGCCCAAGAGCCTGAAGATCCGCGGTCCTCTGCCGGCCCGCGAGTCCCCGCTGCCCCTCGATATCGGGCCGCCGAAGATCGTGACCCGCAACCTCAATTTTTATTACGGCAATACGCAGGCGCTGCAGAATATCAATATATCATTGGCGGACCGCAGTATTACGGCCTTCATCGGACCGTCCGGCTGCGGCAAGTCGACGCTGTTGCGCGTGTTGAACCGGATGTATGCGCTGTATCCGAATCAGCGCGCGGACGGCGAGGTGCTGATCAGCGGCCGGGATATTCTCGGCCCCGCGGTTGACGTCGCGGAGCTGCGCTATCGGGTGGGCATGGTATTTCAAAAGGCCACTCCATTCCCGATGACCGTGTTCGACAATGTGGCCTTCGGACTGCGCATCGCGGGCGGAGTGCGCGGCGCCGAGCTCAAGGCGCGCGTGGAATCGGCGCTGCGCGATGCGGCCATCTGGGATGAGGTCAAGGATAAATTGAATGCCGACGGCAGAAGCCTGTCGGGCGGACAGCAGCAAAGACTATGCGTCGCTCGGGCAATCGCCGTGCAGCCGGAGGTGCTGCTGCTCGACGAACCCACCGCGGCGCTCGATCCGATTTCGACCTTGAAAGTGGAGGAAACCTTGCAGGCGCTGCGAGAAAAATATTGCATCGTGGTGGTGACGCACAATTTGCAGCAGGCGGCACGCGTATCGAACGTCACGGGATTCATGTATCTCGGGGAACTCGTCGAGATCGGACCGTCGAGCGAGATATTCACCGCCCCGCGAAATCGCAAGACCGATGATTACATCACGGGCCGCTTCGGCTGACGAGAAAAGCCCCATGACGGCCCTCGAGGAGTCGTTGTCCACCGGCGGCGGAGCCGCGGCGACCCCGTCGGGCGGCCGCGTCGCGGCAGCGCGCGACTCGGTCTACGATCCCGTCATGACCGCGCGCGAGGTCGACGTGCACTACGGCGACAAGCACGCCGTGAAGCACGTGAGTCTCGACATCGGGCGCAATCAGGTGCTCGCCATGATCGGTCCGTCGGGCTGCGGCAAGTCGACGTTCCTGCGCTGCCTCAACCGCATGAATGACACCATCACGGGAGCCCGCGTGGATGGCACGATCACGCTCGATGGGCAGGATATCTACGGTAAAGACCGGGACGTTGCACAGCTGAGGGCACGGGTCGGAATCGTGTTTCAGAAGCCGACACCTTTCCCGCACTCCATTTATGCGAACGTGGCCTACGGCCCGCGGATTCACGGCCTCACCAGGAGCCGCGCCGACATGGATGAGCTCGTCGCCACCAGCCTGCAGCGCGCCGGCCTGTGGGATGAGGTCAAGGACCGCCTGACGCAGGCTGGCACCAGCCTGTCGGGCGGTCAACAGCAGCGCCTGTGCATCGCCCGCACCATTGCCGTCAATCCGGAGGTCATCCTGATGGACGAGCCCACCTCGGCGCTCGATCCGATTGCGAGCGCGAAGATCGAGGATCTGATCGATGAGTTGCGCGCGAACTACGCCATCGTGATCGTGACGCACAATATGCAGCAGGCGGCGCGGGTGTCGCAGCGCACCGCGTATTTTCATCTGGGCAGTCTGATCGAAATTGGTCCGACCGATCTCATCTTCACCAATCCGCAGCAACGGCTCACCGAAGATTACATCACCGGTCGCTTCGGTTGATGGCCGCGGCGCGGGCTGGGCTGCGGCGCGCGGGTTGGGCTGCGGCGCGCGGGTTGGGCTGCGGCGCGCGGGTTGGGCTGCGGCGCGCGGGTTGGGCTGCGGCGCGCGATCCGGGCTCGTGCGAGCGCCAGTTGCGAGACGCTTGGCTGGTTTTTCTTTGTAGCGTTTTGACGTTTTGGTTCCGCGACGCTAAAACGTCACATTTTTTTTGAGCTACCCCGATCGGGCGCCGTCGCGGGCGCCGGGGCGGGCGGCGCCGCTACACGGCGCCGCGCAGCAATTCGTTCAACGAGGTCTTTGCGCGCGTTTGCGCATCGACGCGCTTCACGATCACCGCGCACGCGAGGGAGTACTTGCCGTTCGGCGCGGGGAGACTGCCGGGCACGACGACGGCACCCGCCGGGACGCGGCCGTAGAGAATCTCATCGCGCTCGCGATCGTATATGCGCGTGCTCTGGCCAATGAATACGCCCATCGACACCACCGCGCCCGTCTCGACGATGACGCCCTCGACGATTTCCGAGCGTGCGCCGATGAAACAATCGTCCTCGATGATGGTCGGGCTCGCCTGCAGAGGTTCGAGCACACCGCCGATGCCGACGCCCCCGGACAAATGCACGTTCTTGCCGATCTGCGCGCACGAACCGACCGTCGCCCAGGTGTCGACCATGGTTCCGGAGTCCACGTACGCGCCGATGTTCACGTAGCTCGGCATCAGCACCACATTCGGGGCGACGAACGCGCCGCGGCGCACCGTCGCCGGCGGTACCACGCGCACGCCGGCGGCGGCGAACTGCGCTGCACTCCACCCGGCGTATTTCAGGGGCACCTTGTCGTAAAAGCTGAGGCCCTCGCCGCCGACGGGTGTGTTGGGGGTGATGCGAAACGACAGCAGCACGGCCTTCTTCAGCCACTCGTTCACCTGCCACCGGCCATCGTGCTTTTCGGCCACCCGCAGCGTGCCGGCATCAAGCATGCCGAGCGCGGCCCCGACGGCCGAGCGGATTTCCGCGGAGGCGCTTTCGGGTGCGATGCGCGCCCGCAATTCGTAGGCGGATTCGATGGTCCCGCGTAACTCGTCCATCGTCGAGTTCATGCCCGGGACAGGACGTCGCGCCGGTCGAGCGCGCGCACCAGCGATTCCTGCACCCGATGGCAGGTGGCTTCATCGAGCAGGCGACCTTCCATGTCGGTGATGTAGAACACGTCCTCGGCCCGTTCGCCGACGGTCATGATCTTGGCGCCGTTGATGGCGACACCCTCGGTCTTGAACACCTTGCCCACCTCGGACAGCAGTCCGGGCCGGTCGGCGGCGACGAGTTCGAGAATCGTGCGATTGTTGCGGTTATCCAAGCTGAAATTCACCTGCGTGGGAGTCGAGAACATGCGCACCTGGCGCGGCGCGCGGCGGGTCACGGTCAGGGGCGAATCCTCGGGTTGCTGCAGATTACGCCACAGCCCACGCTCGATTTCCCTGATTCTGGCCGGATCGGAGATCACCGCGCCGTTGTCTTCGAGCACGACGTAGGTCTCCAGGCTGAAGCCGTTGGAGCTGGTGATCAAGCGCGCATCGACGACGTTGAGTCCCATCTGGTCGAGCACGGCGGTGGTGCGGGCGAAGCTGTGACGCCGATGCGGTGTGTAGGTGAGCACTGCGGTGCCCCCGCGGTTCGCCAGTTGCCGAATCGCCACCAACGGGGTGTCGTCGCGCGGGTCACGATCGGCAAGCACCGTGGTCTGCCAGGCGATTTCCTCCGGCGTGTAGCGCAGAAAATAGGCTTCCGTCCATTGCGACCACACCCGCGTGATCGCCCCGGCATCGATGCCGGGCATCGCCGCTCGCGCCTGGGCCTGGGTATCCCGGATCAATTCGTCCTGATCGAGCGGGGTCTCCAAACCGCGGCGCAGAGCGCGTTTGGTGCGTTCGTAGAACTCCTCGAACAGCCGGGCCTTCCAGGCATTCCACAGCTTCGGGTTGGTGCCCCGCACATCCGCGACCGTCAACACGTACAAGTAGTCGAGGTGCGCTTGATCGCCGACGCGGCGCGCGAAATCATGAATGATGTCCGGGTCGCTGATGTCCTTCTTCTGCGAGGTGAGGGACAGGATCAAGTGATTGCGCACCAGCCACGCCACGAGCCGCGCCTCGTAGCGGCCGAGCCCCTGTTCCAGGCAGAAGGCCTCCGCATCCACGGCGCCGAGTTCGGAGTGATCGCCGCCGCGTCCCTTGGCGATGTCGTGGAAGAGCGCGGCGAGATAGGCGAGTTCCTGACGCGGCAGCGACTGCATGATCTGGCTCAATGCGGGGAATTCGTCGTTGAACTTCGGCATCGCAAAACGGCGCAGGTTGCTCACGACGAACAGCGTGTGCGCATCGACCGTGTAGGCGTGGAACAGGTCGTATTGCATGCGCCCGACGACGCGTCCGAAGGAGGGGATGTAGCGCCCGAGCACCCCGTACAAATTCATGCGCCGCATCTCATGGGTGACGCCGACCGGTGCGCACAGGATCTCCATGAACAGCCGGTGATGGCGCGGGTTTTGGCGGAATTCCTCATCGATGAGCCAGACGTGGGTGCCGATCAGACGGATCGTCTCGGCGCGCACCCCGCGCACTTCGGGGTGCTGCTGCAGCAGCACGAACAGCTCCAACAGCGCCGAGGGATAGCGGGCGAAAACCTCCGGGTGCGTGACCTCGAGGTAATCGTTGCGGATTTGAAAGCGCGGATTGATGGGCACCGGCGGACCACTTTGAGTGAGGATGGCCTCGCGAAACAGCTGCAGCAGCATTTCGTTGAGCAAGCTCACATCCATGACCGTGCGATAGTACTTCTGCATCAGCTGCTCGACCGCGAGCGTGAAGCTCGCGTCCTCGTAGCCGAACAGCTTCGCGAGCTTGATCTGAAAGTCGAACAGCAAGCGGTCCTCGCGCCGGCCGGTGAGCACGTGCAGACCGAAACGCACTTTCCACAGGAACGACTGGCCCGCTTTGAGCTTGCGCAGCTCCTCGCGCGTCAGGAATCCGTGCGCCACCAGCTCATCGAGCGTGTCGGTGCCGAAATGGCGCTTCGCCACCCAGCCAATGGTCTGGATGTCGCGCAAACCCCCCGGGCTCGACTTGACGTTGGGTTCGAGGTTGTAGGCGGTGTCGAAGTAGCGGTGATGCCGCTCGGTCTGCTCCTTGACCTTGGCCTCGAAGAAATCCTGCGAAGACCAGAGCCGGTCCGGCGCAAGCGCGCGGCGCATACCGGCGAACAGGGACTCCGGACCCGCCAACAGCCGCGCCTCGAACAGGGTGGTCGCCACGCTGATGTCCGCCAGGCTCTCGCGCTGGCAATCATCGATGGAGCGTACGCTGTGGCCGACTTCGAGGCCGATGTCCCAGAGAAAGGTGAGGAAACGCTCGATGTCCGACTGCCAATCCGCCGAATCGCTCTTCGGTAGCAGCACCATGATGTCGATGTCCGAACTCGGATGCAGCTCCCCCCGGCCATAGCCGCCAACCGCCACCAGGGCGAGATCTCCGGCGAATTTACCGGTGTGGCGGATCCAGGCGGCGCGCAACGCGATGTCGACGAGGCGCGCGCGATCGCGCACCAGATCTTCGATGGGTTCATCGGCGACGAAGCGCTCTCCCAAGAGCTCGGTGCCGCGGTCGAGCACTTGACGAAAGACGAGCGGAGAGAACTGGCCGCTTTGCAGCTCCTCGGGAACGGCCTTCAGGTAGGCCCAGTCAGCGGCAGGTTCGAGAAGCTTGCCGCGGGCGCTCAAGAGGCCGCCGCGGCAGCGGGCAGTGCCGCAGCCGCCCCGAGGGTCAGCACTTCGAACCCTGAATCCGTGACCAAAATCGTGTGTTCCCACTGTGCCGAGAGCGACTGGTCCTTGGTCACCACCGTCCAGCCGTCGGGCAGCAGCCGCACATCGCGCCGGCCGGCATTGATCATGGGTTCGATGGTAAAGGTCATGCCGGTCACGAGCTCCATGCCGGTTCCCGGCTTGCCGTAATGCAGCACCTGCGGATCCTCATGATACACGCGGCCGATACCGTGCCCGCAGTATTCGCGTACCACGGAGAAGCCGCTGCCCTCGGCAAAAGTCTGGATGGCATGGCCGATGTCGCCCAGGCGAGCGCCGGGCTTGACCACCTGGATACCGCGCCACATGGCCTCAAAGCAGGCCGAGGTGAGACGGCGCGCCAGTACCGGCGCGGTGCCGGCGAGGTACATGCGGCTGGTGTCGCCATGGAAGCCATCGCGGATCACCGTCACGTCGATGTTGATGATGTCGCCGTTTTTCAAGCGTTTCTCGCCCGGAATCCCGTGGCAGACGACGTGGTTCACGGAGGTGCAGATGGTCTTCGGGAACCCGCGGTAGTTGAGGTTCGCGGGGATGGACTGCAATTCGTCCACGATGAAGTCGTGGCAGCGCTTGTCGAGCTCCTCGGTGGTGACCCCGGGTTGCACGAACGGCTCGATCATGTCGAGTACGCTCGCCGCGAGGCGCCCTGCCGCACGCATTTTGTCCTGTTCGGCGGGCGTCTTGATCGTCACGTTCATAGGAGCCTTGAGCTTTGTTTCCAGCAGGGTTCATGGTATAACGCCCGGCCATTATTAACCCGCACGCGCGTCGACACAATCGGCCGGGTGCCCGGTGCGCACTCGGAATTATAGGCTTCGGCCTGCAACTTCAAGGGTTCCCGGGTTGCCGATTGGGACTCGCGGAGGCTCAACCCGACAGGAGAATTTCATGACCAGCGTGTCAATGCGACAAATGCTGGAAGCGGGCGTCCATTTTGGACATCAAACCCGCTTCTGGAACCCGAAAATGGCCCCCTACATTTTCGGCGAACGAAACAAGATCCACATCATCAACCTCGAGAAGACGCAGCCGCTCTATTCGCAGGCCTCGGCGTTCATCAAGGGCGTTGCGGCGGAGGGCGGCAAGGTGCTGTTCGTCGGCACCAAGCGATCGGCCCGTGATGCGGTCCAAAAGGAAGCCGCGCGCTGCAGCATGCCGTATGTGAACCAGCGCTGGCTCGGCGGCATGCTCACCAATTTCAAGACGATCCGCCAGTCGATCAAGCGCCTCAACGAGCTCGATGAGATGGCCCAAAATGGCTCTCTCGATCGCCGCGGCAAAAAAGAGGCCCAGATGCTGCGTCGGGAGATGGACAAGCTGCTGCGCAGCCTCGGCGGAATTCGCGAGATGACGGCACTGCCCGATGCGCTGTTCGTCATCGATGTGGGCCACGAGGAAATCGCCATTCATGAGGCCCGCAAGCTCGGCATCCCCGTGGTCGCGGTGGTTGATACCAATTGCTCGCCCGACGGGATTGACTACGTGATCCCCGGCAACGACGATGCGATGCGCGCCATCCTGCTGTATGCGGGCGGTATTGCCGATTCGGTGCTCGAAGGCAAGGCGACGCTGCCCGAGGTCCCGGTGGGCGAGGACGAATTCGTGGAGCTCGACGAAGAGGGCAATCCGAAGAAGCGCACGGCGGCCGGACGCCGTCCGCCGCCGTCGGCCCATCGCGGCAAGAAGCCGCCTCCGCGCCGCAAGGTGCCGGTGACGGTCATCCCCGGAGCCGCGGCGGTTGCCGCCCAGCTCGACGAAGTCGAAGTCGACGACGTCGATGCGGCGGATACGCCGCCCGCTGAGACCCGGCCGGCCAGTGCGCCGCGGCGCCGGCCCGTCGGGCGTCGTACCCCGGCGCGTGGCGCGTAAGGCTCCCCGTGCCGGCGGAGCGGTGGAGGGTCGGACCGACGCGCCCTCCATGGCTCACCTGGAAACAACATTGAAGGAAACCGCCTGCGGCGGTTTTGAAACACCATGAATATTACAGCCGATACAGTCAAACAACTGCGCGAGCGCACCGGCGCCGGCATGATGGAATGCAAGAAGGCGCTGGTGGAGACCAAGGGCGATCTGGACGCGGCCGCCGAGCTGATGCGCAAGAGCGGCCTCGCCAAGGCCGACAAGAAGGCGGCCCGGGTGGCCGCCGAAGGCACGCTCGCCGTGGAGCGGGCCGGCAACAGCGCCGTGCTGGTCGAAGTCAATTGCGAAACCGATTTCGTGGCGCGCAGCGATGAGTTTCAAGCATACGCCCGCGAGGTCGCGCGTGCGGCGCTGGCGCAGGGCCCCACCGACGTCCCCGCATTGATGCAGCTGAAACACGGGGCGGGCTCCCTGGAGGAGCAGCGCCGTGTGCTCATCGCCAAAATCGGCGAGAACATCACCGTGCGCCGCTTCGTACGCGTCGTCTCCCCGGGGCCGCTCGGCTCGTACATTCACGGCGCGCGCATCGGCAGCCTGGTCGCTCTGCAGGGGGGCGATGAGTCCCTGGCGAGAGATCTGGCCATGCACGTCGCCGCGATCAATCCTCAGTACATCGATGCGGGTGCCGTGCCGGCCGCGGTGCTCGACAAGGAGCGCGAGATACTGACCGAACAGACGAAAGCCGAGAAGAAACCGCCGGAAATCATCGCCAAGATGGTCGAGGGGCGGCTGCGCAAATACCTGGCGGAGGTGACGCTGCTCGGCCAGCCGTTCGTCAGGGACGAGGATGTGACGGTCGAGAAGCTGCTGAAGAAGGCGGGGGCGAAGGTGGTGCAGTTCGTGCGCTACGAAGTCGGCGCCGGCATCGAAAAGAAGCAAGACGATTTCGTCGGCGAGGTGATGGCGCAGGTCAAAGCCCAAGACAAGGACGGTCCCAAGAAACACTAGGAGGCGCAGAGCCTCACCCGCGTCAATAACGACTCGAGACCCCGCGCCGGCGGGGTCTTTTATAGTAGGGTAGCAGATCATGACCGACTCACCGCCTCAGGCGCGCTATCGCAGAATCCTGGTCAAATTATCCGGCGAGGCATTGCTGGGGAGCGAGGATTACGGCATCGATCCGCAGATCCTCAAGCGGATCGCCGGCGAGATCAGGGACCTGGCCCAGATGGGCGTGCAGGTGGCGGTGGTGCTCGGCGGCGGCAACATCTTTCGCGGCGCCGGGCTTGCGCGCGCCGGCATGGACCGCGTCACGGCCGATCACATGGGCATGCTCGCCACGGTGATCAACGCCCTGGCGATGCAGGACGCCCTCGAAAGTCTCGGCACCTACGCCCGCGTCATGTCGGCACTGCGCATCAACGAGGTGTGCGAGGACTACATTCGGCGCCGTGCGGTACGGCATTTGGAGAAAGGCCGCGTGGTCATTTTCGGCGCCGGCACCGGCAATCCGTTTTTCACCACCGATACGGCGGCCAGCCTCCGTGCCATCGAGATCAACGCCGACATCCTGCTGAAGGCAACCAAGGTCAACGGCATTTACGATTCAGATCCGCTCAAGAATCCCGCGGCCCGGCGCTACACGCATTTGACCTACGATAAGGTGCTGACCGACCGCCTCAACGTGATGGACGCCACCGCCATAGTGATGTGCCGCGAAAACAACTTGCCGCTGCAGGTTTTCAACCTGTTCAACGCCGGCGATCTGGTACGAATCGTTCAAGGAGAGGACGTCGGTACAGTCGTCTCCGCCGGGCCTTAGAGGGGGAACTTATGCTCGAAGACATCAAGAAGGACGCCACACAACGCATGCAGAAATGCGTCGCGACGTTCAAGGACCAATTGAAGAAGCTGCGCACGGGGCGGGCGCACACCAGCCTGATCGAACACATCAAGGTCGACTACTACGGCTCGGAAATGCCGTTGAACCAGGTGGCGAACATCGCCACCGAGGATGCCCGCACGCTCACCGTGACGCCTTGGGAGAAGGCGATGGTGCCCATCATCGAGAAGGCGATCTTCAAATCCGATCTGGGCTTGACGCCGAACACCGCCGGTCAGTTGATCCGCATCGCGATGCCGGCCCTCACCGAGGAGCGGCGCCGCGACATCACCAAGGTCGTGCGCTCGGAGGCGGAAAGCGCGCGCGTGGCGGTGCGCAACGTGCGCCGCGAGGTGATGAACGAATTGAAGGAAATGCTCAAGAAGAAGCAGATCGCGCAGGACGACGATCGGCGCGCCCAGGATGAGATCCAAAAGCTCACCGACAAGCACGTCGCGGAAATCGACCACGCGATGGCCGACAAGGAGAAGGAATTGATGCAGGTCTGAGCATCGAGCATGCCGGACCTGCATACCTATTGAAAGCCATGGCCGACTCGCCGCAGCATGTCGCAATCATCATGGACGGCAACGGTCGGTGGGCCCGTTCGCGCGGCTTGCCGCGCCCGGCCGGCCACCGCGCGAGCGTCAAGGTGGTGCGCCGGGTGGTGGAGGAATGCGCGCGTCGCAACGTCGGGTACCTGACGCTGTTCGCCTTCAGCAGCGAGAACTGGCGCCGGCCGCCCGATGAGGTCGGCATGCTCATGAACCTGTTCCTCGACGCGTTGGTGCGCGAAGTGATGAACCTGCATCGCAACGGGGTGCGGCTGCGCTTCATCGGCGATCGCGACGCGCTCGGGCGCGAACTCAAGCAGCGCATGGCCGATTCGGAGAGCCTCACCGGGGGAAACAACGGGCTCGAACTGCTGGTGGCGGTCGCCTATGGCGGGCGCTGGGACATCGCCCAGGCGTGTCGGGCGCTCGTCGGCGAGGTGGCCGCGGGGACCCTCGCCGTGTCGGACATTGGTGAAGCCGAAGTGGGCGCGCGGCTCGCGCTCGGCGGGATTCCCGACCCGGATCTGCTGATCCGCACCGGCGGTGAACGGCGCATCAGTAACTTCCTGCTGTGGAATCTCGCCTACACCGAGATGTATTTTACCGACGTCCTCTGGCCGGAGTTCACCCCGGCGCATCTCGATGACGCCTTTGCATTTTTCGCCGAGCGCGAGCGGCGCTTCGGCCGGACCTCCGCGCAGCTCGGGGCCAAAGTCGATGCTTAGGCTGCGCATTCTCACCGCCGCGGTCTTGAGCTGCATTCTGGTGGTCGTGCTGTTCGTGCTCACGCCGCGCTGGTCGGTGCTCGTCTTCGGCGTCGTGTGGACGATCGCCGCCTGGGAATGGGCGGGCTTCGGCGCGCTCAAGAGCGGCTTTGGCAGACTCCTCTATGCGTGCGTGATCGCGCTCCTGTTGCTGTTGTCCTGGCAATGGAGCGCCGATCACGGGCATTTGCTGGTATTGCTCGCCGGCGCTTGCGTCTGGTGGGGCGTCGCCTTCTTGTGGCTGGTATTCGCACCGGAGCGGCGCCAGCCGCGCCTCGCACTTCTGTGCGGAGTACCGGTGCTGGTTCCGGCGTTCGTCGCTCTGGCGCGGCTGCAGATCGCGAGCCATGGCGCCGTGCGGGGCCCGCAACTCGTTCTGTGGCTGCTGCTGTTGGTGTTTGCGGCGGACATCGGCGCGTTCTTCGCCGGGCGCAAATTCGGCCGTCGAAAATTGGCGCCGCGCGTGAGTCCCGGCAAGACCTGGGAGGGCGCGCTGGGCGGCCTCGGCGCCGTCGCGCTGGTCGCCGCAGCGGGCGCGGCGCACTTCGGATTGTCGCCGGGGCCGTGCATCGCGTTCGGTTGCGCAGTCGGCATGTTCTCGGTGGTGGGCGACCTGACCGAGAGCATGTTCAAGCGCTCGGCGGGTCTCAAGGACAGCGGGGCGCTGCTGCCGGGCCACGGCGGACTCTTGGATCGAATCGACAGTGTGACGGCCGCGGCGCCGCTGTATGCGCTCGGGCTGCTCGGCTCAGGGGCGATCGCATGAGCGGCCCGTGCGGCATCGCCATCCTGGGGTCGACGGGAAGCATCGGACGCAGCACGCTCGCCGTGATAGGGCTGCACCCCGATCGCTTCCGGGTCGCGGCGCTCGGCGCTTACGGCAGCTGGGAAATCGTCGTCGAGCAGGCGCGGCAATTTCAGCCCGACGTCGTGGTTCTGGTGGATCCGGCGGCAGCCGCTCGGGCGCGGGAGGTGCTCGGGCAATGTGGCTCGAAGGTTCGGGTGGAGAGCGGCGAGGAGGCTCTCGCGGCGGCGGCCGGCGGCGGCAATGTGCAGGTGGTGATGGCGGCGATCGTCGGTGCGGCGGGACTGCAGTCGACCCTCGCCGCGGTGCGTGCCGGCAAGCGCGTGCTGCTCGCCAACAAGGAATCGCTGGTGATGGCGGGGCGCCTGCTCATGGACGAAGTGCGCCGCGCGAAAACCGAGCTGATCCCGATCGACAGCGAGCACAACGCAATCTTTCAATGCATGCCGGCGGGCTATCTGCCGGGTGATGCGGCGCGCGGAGTCGTGCGCGTGATCTTGACCGCCTCCGGCGGCCCGTTTCGCTGCACGGACCTTGCGCTGCTCGAGAGCGTGACGCCCGCCGAGGCGTGCAATCACCCGAAATGGAAGATGGGCCGCAAGATTTCGGTCGATTCCGCCACGCTCATGAACAAGGGACTCGAAGTGATCGAGGCCACGCTGCTGTTCGGCTTGCCCGAGTCACAGGTGGAGGTGGTGGTGCATCCACAGAGCCTGGTGCATTCGTTGGTCGAATACGCCGACGGTTCGCTGTTGGCGCAGCTCGGCGCTCCCGACATGCGCACGCCGATCGCCCACGCGCTCGCGTGGCCGGAGCGCGTGGTATCGGGTGTACAATCGCTCGACCTCGGCCTTATCGGCCGGTTGGATTTCGAACCGCCGGATCACGTGCGCTTCCCGAGTCTTGGGCTTGCGAGAGCCGCTGCGCGTGCCGGCGGCACCGCGCCGGCCGTGCTGAATGCGGCCAACGAGGTCGCGGTACAGGCGTTTCTCGACCGGCGCTTGAACTTTACCGGGATCGCCGCGGTCATTGACAAGGTGTTGCAGCGCCTCGACGCATGCCCCGTCAAGACTCTGGGCGATGTGTTGGACGCCGATGCGACCGCGCGACGCTTGGCGAGCGCCTTGATACAGCCCGCGCATGGAGCCCTTGCATGAAGATGCTGATTTTTGTGGCCGCCTTTTTGGTAGCCATCGGAATATTGGTAGCTGTTCACGAATTCGGTCACTACTGGGTCGCGAAAAAACTCGGCTTCAAGGTTCTGCGCTTCAGTATCGGCTTCGGCAGACCGTTGCTGATGCGGGTCGGACGGGATGCCGATCGCACCGAATATTGTCTTGCGGCAATTCCGTTGGGCGGCTATGTCAAGCTGCTCGATGAGCGCGAGGGGGAGGTGTCCCCCGAGGAACTGCCACGCTCGTTCACGCGCCGACCGATCGCGCATCGCATCGCGGTGCTGCTGGCGGGGCCCGCCATGAATCTGCTGTTTGCCTCGTTGCTGTACGCCGTGCTGGCCATGGCGGGCACCGAGGTCGTCAAGCCGGTGGTCGGGCAGGTGCGCCTCGACAGCCCGGCGGCGGTGGCCGGACTCAAGCGCGGCGATGTGATCGTGCGGGTGGGCGATCGGCCCGTCGCAGACACCGAAGAGCTGCAGATCGACCTGCTGCGCCAGTACACCGACGATGGGGTGATTCCGCTGCGGGTGCGTCGCGACGGCGCCGAGCGCTCTCTCACCCTGCGTGCCGCCGAGGACCGGGCATTGACGGAACCGGGCCGGCTGCTGCCGGGCCTTGGGTTCGATTTGGCCACCTGGACTGCGGCAACCGTCGTGCAGTCGGCCCCGCCCGACAGCGCCGGCGGCCGCGCGGGCCTGCGTGCGGGTGACCGCCTGTTGGCGGTGCAGGGGCAGCCGATCTCCAATTCCGGCGATTTCATTTCCGCCGTGACCAGTTCGCCGGGGCACGAGTTGTCGGTCGAGGTCGAACGCGCCGGTGCGCGGCTGCCGCCGATCGCCGTTTCGGTGCCGGGTGTCCTGGAGCAGGGCCACACCATTGGGCGGCTCGGGATCATCCTGGCGGAGAAAGGTCCCCGGGTGTGGCCGCCGGGTCTGCTCGAGACGCACCGCTCAGGACCCGCTGCCGCGCTCCTGATCGGTGTGCAGAAAACCTGGGACATGTCCTCACTGACCGTGCAGATGCTCTGGCGCATCGTGACCGGACAGGTGTCGGCGAAGAACATCTCGGGCCCGATCAGCATCGCCGAGTTTGCAGGCATCAGCGCCTATCTCGGGCTCGGGGCGTTCGTCGGCTTCCTCGCCATCATCAGCGTGAGCTTGGGCGTGCTCAATCTGATGCCGGTACCGCTGCTCGACGGCGGCCAGGTCGTCTACCAGCTGGTGGAGGCCATCAAGGGCAGCCCACTGTCAGAGCGCGCGCAACACTTCGGTCAGCAGGTCGGGATAGCCCTGCTGGTCGTCTTGATGAGTCTAGCCTTCTATAACGACATCTCTAGACATTTGAACTAACGGGAAATCATGACCTATTTCAAGTTTGAGCCGCACGAGCTGCGCTGCAAGGCACGCGCCGCCCACCGAGATTCCACGCGGTCCCCGTCGCGTGCGGCTTGAATTTTGGCTGATCGGCGCGGTGGCCCTCGCCGTCCAGCCCCTCGGTAATACTCTGCATGCGCAGGCCGTGCCGGATGCCTCGTTCGTCGTCGGAGACATTCGCATCGAAGGATTGCAGCGAATATCGGAAGGCACGGTATTCAACTACCTCCCCGTCAATATCGGCGATCACCTCGATCAGCAGCGCATCGGCGAGGCGATGCGTGCACTCTATGCCACCGGCTTCTTCCGCGACGTGGAGCTGCGCCGCGACGGCAACACGCTGCTCGTGGTCGTGATCGAGCGCCCGTCGATCGCCAAATTCGAGATCAAGGGCAACAAGGACATCAAGACCGAAGACCTGCAGAAGAGCCTGCGCAACGTCGGTCTCGCTCAAGGCAAGACCTTCGACCGCTCGGTTCTCGATGAGGTCAAACAGTACCTCACCGATCAGTATTTCAGCCGCGGCAAATACGCGGTGCGCGTCGACACCAAGATCACGGATCTGCCCGGCAACAAGGTCGACGTGGTGGTCGACATCAAGGAGGGCAAGCGCGCCAAGATCGAGATGATCAACCTGGTCGGCAACACCAAGTTCAAGGAAAAGGACGTGCTGCAGACCTTCGAATTGAAAACGCCGAACTGGCTCTCCTGGTACAAACAGGACGACCGCTACTCGCGCGAATCGCTCACCGGCGATCTGGAGAAGCTGCGCTCGTACTACATGGATCGCGGCTACGCGAACTTCCAGATCGAGTCGACGCAGGTCACCATCGCGCCCGAAAAAGACGACATGTACATCACCATCAACGTCAACGAGGGCGACGTTTTCAGGGTGTCGGAGATCAAGCTCGCCGGCACGATGGTGGTTCCGGAGGCGCAGCTGCGCAAGCTCCTGCTGATCCATCCGGGCGATATTTTCTCGCGCAAGCAGGTCACGAGCTCCCAGGAGCTGATGAGCTATCGGCTCGGCGCGGATGGCTATGCGTTCTCCAAGATCGATCCCGTTCCCACCCCCGACAACGAGAAGAAGACCGTCTCGCTCACGTTCTTCATCGAGCCGGGGAACCGGGTATATGTGAGACACATCAACTTCAACAACGTCACGGCGATCAACGATGAGACGCTGCGCCGCGAAATGCGCCAGCTCGAGGGCGGTTGGCTGTCGAATTCCGCGATCGAGCGCTCCAAGGAGCGCCTGCAGCGTCTGCCCTACATCGAGAAGGTGGAATTCGAAACGAAGCCCGTGGCCGGCAGCGCGGATCTGGTCGATGTGGACTACAACATCAAGGAAGGCCTGCCCGGCCAATTCGGCGGTGGCATCGGCTACTCGGAAGCGCAGAAGTTCAGCCTCAACGGCAATTTCGTGCACAGTAATTTCATGGGGACGGGCGATCGCATCGCCCTCGAAGTGAACGCCGGGAAATACAGCAAGAGCTACACGTTCGCGCATACGAACCCGTACACGACCATCGACGGCGTCGCGCGCACCATCTCGTTGACGTATCGGGACATCACGCAGTTCGTCGCCGCCGCATCGAAGTTCTCGACCAAGCAATTGACCGCCGCGATGAGCTGGTCCTATCCCATCACCGAATTCCAGTACGTGCAGATCGGCGCATCCGCCAACAAGAACGAGCTGGTGGTCTCCCAGGGCTACAGTTCGCAGCAGGCCATCGATTGGGTGCAGCACAACGGCGGCACGTTCACGCGCGACCTCGAAGATACCAACGGCGATGGGATCGTGAACTCGCTCGACAATCCGTACACGGTGTACGGCACGAATTTCTATTCCTACGAAGCGACTGCCGGGTGGAATCTCGACACCCGGAACAGAGCCCTGTTCGCCGACCGCGGACTGCACCTGAGCGTCTCGGCCCGCTACGCGCTGCCCTTCAGCGATGTGCGCTATTACGCCACCAACATGCAGTTCCTGACGTACATACCCGTATGGCGCAAATGGCTGCTTTCCTATAATGCGAGCATCGATTACGCCAACTCGCTCGGCAAAACCACGTTCCTGCCGCCCTATTTGAATTATTTCGCGGGCGGCCCGGACAGCGTGCGCGGCTATCGCGAGAGCACGCTCGGACCCCGGGACAATATCGGGATCGGCAACCCGTTCGGCGGCAACTTTCGAGTCGTGAGCCGCTTGGAGCTATTGTTCCCCGTTCCGGAAAAGTGGAAGAGCGCCGCCCGGGTCAGCTGGTTCTATGACATGGGGAACGTGTTCTACACCGGCAATAAGGTCGCATTCCTCGGTCCGGACGACATTACGCCGGTCAATTATCACTTCAGTTATGATAACCTGAAGAGATCGACCGGACTCGCGGTGCAGTGGCTCGCCCCCCTGGGTCTGTTCCGTTTTTCGTACGGCATTCCGTTGAATTCGTTTCCCGGCAACACGGTGACGTTTGGCGACCAGACAGAGCGGTTCCAATTTTCTATCGGTCAAGCGTTTTGACCTTTTCATCCATTTGAGGTCCTAGAAATCAATATGTCGACTTTCATTCGCAGCATTCCGCTACTCGCCCTCGGGCTGTGCGGGCTCGTAGCTTCCGGCCAGGCGAACGCCGAGGTCAAAATGGGCGTGGTCAATTTCCAGAAATTGCTCGAGGAAGCGCCGCAGACGAAGACCGCCATGCAGGCGCTCGAGAATGAGTTCGCGCCGCGCCGCCGCGAACTGTTGACGATGCAGAACGACCTCAAGGCCAAGGATGAGAAGCTGCAGAAGGAAGGCGCGGTCATGGCCGAGGCGGATCGCGCGAAAGCGGAAAAGACCCTGCGCGATCAGCAGCGCGAGTTCTCGCGCAAGGCCGGTGAATTCCAGGACGACGCCTCGACGCGGCGCAACGAGGAGATCGGCAAGGTGCAGCGCTACCTCGTGTCGGAAATTCAAAGCTACGCGAACGCTCAGGGCTTCGACCTGGTGCTCGGCGACGGCGTGTTCTTCGCCAAGGGTCCGCTCGACATCACGGCCAACGTGCTGGCGGTGCTGCAGACCAAACCGGCAACGCTGCCTGCCACGGCGCCCGGCGCCGGCGCGCCGGCCAAGCCCAGCGTCCCCAAATAGCATCGCACGGCTTTCGCACGAGGATGTGCGCCAGTGCAGGACTTCAGCCTAGGGGAGTTGTCGGTCCGCTTCGGTTTGGAACTGCGCGGATCGCCCGAAGTGCGGGTGTCGCATGTGGCGACCCTGGCTGAAGCGCGGCAGGGAAGCCTAAGTTTCCTGGCGAATTCCCGGTATCGCAGGAGCTTGCGCGAAACGCGCGCGAGCGCCGTGATACTCGAGCCCGCTGAAGCGCAGGATTGCCCGGTCGCCGCGCTCATCACGTCGAATCCGTATTTGATGTACGCGCGCATCGCCTCGCTGTTCCATCCGGAGCCGGCGGTGGAGCCCGGTATTCACCCGAGCGCCGTCGTCGCGCACAGTGCGCGGATAGCGGCCTCGGCGGCGGTGGGACCGCTCGCGGTGATCGAGTCGGACGTCGAGATCGGCGATCGGGTTCAAATCGGTCCCGGGTGCATAGTGCAAGCCGGCGCGCGCATCGGCGCCGATACGCGGCTGATCGCGCGCGTGAACCTGTACGCCGGAGTGCGGATCGGCGAGCGCTGCATCCTGCACGCGGGCGCGGTGATCGGTGCCGACGGCTTCGGCTTTGCCTCCGACCGCGGCACCTGGGCGAAGGTGCCCCAGGTCGGCACCGTGCGCATCGGGGATGACGTCGAGATCGGCGCGAACACCACCATCGATCGGGGCGCCATCGAGGACACGGTGCTCGAGCAGGGGGTGAAGCTGGACAATCAGATTCAGGTGGGTCACAACGTGACCATCGGCGCGCACACCGCCATCGCGGCCTGCACGGGAATATCCGGCAGCACTACCCTCGGGAAGCGCTGCAGGATCGGCGGCATGGTGGGATTCGCCGGTCATTTGATGATTGCGGACGACGTCGTGGTTACGGGCTGCAGCCTGGTGAGCGCTTCGATCCGTGAAGCAGGCACTTATTCGAGCGGCATGCCCACCGTTCCGGCCCGACAGTGGCGGCGGATGGTGGCAAGTTTGAGACGACTCGCTGAACGGGAGCGATAATGACGGAACCAGTGAAGATGGATATAGAAGCGATCATGCGGCAGTTGCCGCACCGGTATCCGTTCCTGCTGGTTGATCGCGTACTCCGCTGCGAGCCCGGGAAATACGTTCATGCGCTGAAGAATGTCACCTTCAACGAGCCGTTCTTTCCGGGACATTTTCCGCACCGGCCCGTCATGCCCGGCGTCATCATCATCGAGGCTCTCGCGCAGGCCGCGGGTATCCTGGCATTCAGAACCGTCGAAGTGGTGCCCGATAGCGACACGCGCTTCTATTTCGTCGCCATCGACAATGCTCGTTTTCGCAAGCCCGTCGAGCCGGGCGACCAATTGATTCTGAAAGTCACGCTGAAGCGCGCCTTCAAGGGGATCTGGAAATTCAGCTGCCTGGCGGAGGTCGACGGCGCGGAAGTGGCGTCGGCGGAGATCATGGTGGCGCCTGAGACCAAGGCGCCCAACCCGAAGCCGGCCGCCCTCAAGGGAGAGGGCGGATGATCGATGCGCGCGCGGTGATCGCACCGCAAGCGGAAATCGGGGCAGGGGTGCAGATCGGGCCCTTCAGCATCATCGGTCCGGACGTGGTCATCGGTCCGGGCACCTGGATCGGCCCTCACGTCGTGATCAACGGACCGACGCGCATCGGCGCCGAGAACAAGATCTTTCAATTTGCCTCCATCGGCGATGCCCCGCAGGACAAGAAGTACAAGGGCGAACCGACGCGGCTCGAGATCGGCGACCGCAACGTATTTCGCGAATCCGTCACGGTGAATCGCGGTACCGCGCTCGACAAGGGCGTGACGAGCATCGGCAACGACAACCTGTTCATGGCCTATTCGCACGTCGCGCACGATTGCCAGCTGGGCGATCAGATCGTGATGGCCAATTGCGCGACCCTCGGCGGCCACGTGGAACTCGGCGACTACGTGACCTTGGGGGGGCTCTCGGCCGTACATCAACACACCAAGGTGGGTGCGTATTGCTTCGTCGCCCACCACGCCGCCGTGACCCGCGACGTTCCCCCGTATGTCATGGCCGTGGGGCGTCCGGCCGAGCCGCACAGCGTCAATGCGATCGGCTTGCAGCGGCACGGATTCAGTGCGGAGCAGGTGCTGAACATCCGGCGCGCCTATCGCATCCTGTATCGATCGGGACTCAAACTGAAAGCGGCGCTGGAGGAACTCGACAAGGCCGCCGTCGCGCAGCCGGAGATCCGGCCCTTCGTCGATTTCATCAAACGCAGCTCGCGCAGCATCGTTCGGTAGGCGGACGGGAGGCTCCTGGCATGTCGACGCCGCTACGGGTGGGTCTGGTGGCGGGCGAGGCGTCGGGCGACACGCTCGGCGCGGCGCTCATCCAGGCCCTCGAACGGCTCTCCCCCGATGCGCGGTTCTTCGGCATCGCCGGTCCGAAAATGCAAGCGGCCGGCTGCGAGCTCTGGGAGCCGTCCGAATCGCTCGCGGTCATGGGGCTGTTTGAGATCCTACGCGACCTGCCGCGCTTGATGAAGCTCCGCGCGCAAATCCGGCGCCGGTTCCTGCGCGAAAAGCCCGACGTGTTCGTCGGCATCGATGCGCCGGAATTCAATCTGGGATTGGCGCGGCAGTTGCGCGCGGCCGGCATCCCGACGGTGCAGTACGTGAGCCCGCAGGTATGGGCGTGGCGGCAAGGTCGGGTGCGCAGCATTCACCGATCGGTCGACCTGGTGCTGTGTTTGTTGCCCTTCGAAAAGCGTTTCTATGACAACCGGGGCGTGGCGGCAGAGTTCGTCGGACATCCGCTGGCGGATGCGATACCCCTCGAAGTCGATCGGGCGCAGGCGCGGGCGGCACTCGGGCTCGAGTCCGGCGCCGAGATCGTCGCGTTGCTGCCCGGCAGCCGGCGCGGGGAGGTGGCGCGCCTTGCGGAGGACTTCGCCGCGACCGCACGCTGGCTCGCCGAACAGCGGCCCCGCTTGCAGTTTCTCGCGCCCATGGCGAGCCCGGCAACCCGCGAGATCTTCACCGAGGTGCTGCGCCGCGCCGCGCCGCAGGTCGACGTACGGCTCATCGACGGTCAGGCGCAGACGGTGCTCGCGGCCGCGGACGCGGCCCTGGTCGCTTCAGGCACGGCGAGCCTGGAGGCGGCCCTGTCGAAGCGGCCCATGATCGTCGTGTACCGGCTCGGCGCGATGACGGCCTGGATTTTGCGGCGCCTGAATGTGGTCAAATCGAAGTTTTTCTCGCAACCGAATCTACTTGCAGATCGCCGCGTCGTCGGCGAGTATTTTCAGGAGCAGATTGTCCCGGCGGTGATCGGCGCGGAACTTCTGGCGTGGCTGGACGATGCGGTGCGGCGCGCTACTTTGGAGCGGGAATTCTTGGCCATTCACATCGATCTCAAGCGCGACGCCAGCGCTCGTGCGGCGCAGGCGATCCTCGCGCTCCTGCATCGAAGCGACGCGCCGGCGGCCGCGCCGTGAGGTCGCGCATCGCCGGAGTCGACGAGGCGGGACGCGGGCCTTTGGCGGGTCCCGTGGTTGCCGCCGCGGTGATTCTGCGACCCGGCCCATCCATCCCCGGCATTGCCGACTCGAAAATCCTGAGCGCCGAAACACGCACGCTGTTGAGTACGGTGATTCGCCGCCGTGCACTCTGCTACGGGATCGGATGGGCTGATCCCGCGGAGATCGACGCCCTCAATATCCTGCACGCGACGTTTCTGGCGATGCGCCGCGCGGTGCTCTCCATGAGCCTGTGTCCCCACCGGCTCCTGATCGACGGCAACCGATTGCCGCGTCTCGGTGGATTCGGGTTGACGGTCACGGCACGTGCCATCATCGGCGGTGATGCGACGGAGCCGGCGATCAGCGCGGCTTCGATTTTGGCGAAAACGGCGAGAGATCGATATATGGATCAAATGGATACGGTCTATCCTGGATATGGTTTCGCAAGCCATAAGGGCTATGCAACGCCGCAGCACCGACGGCTGCTCGCCGAGCACGGCCCCTGCCCCTTGCACCGCCGCAGCTTTGCGCCGGTCGAATGCCTCCTCGGGCGCAGCGGCGGCGAGGAGGACTGGGATGCCGACATCGCCGCGGATGCCGATGCCTGGGATGCGCAAGTCGACTCGCTGTTGGAGCTATAGGAATTGACTCCCTTCGTGCACCTGCGGCTGCACACCGAGTATTCCCTGCTCGACGGAATCGTGCGCGTGCCCGAGTTGATGGCCGCGGTCGCGGGAGCGGGTATGCCCGCGGTCGCGCTCACCGATCAGAGCAATCTGTTCGCGATGGTCAAGTTCTACCGAGAAGCACAGGCCGCGGGCATCAAGCCGTTGATCGGCGTCGATGTGTGGATCCGGGAACCGGGCTCCAACACGCCGCCCTCGCGCCTCGCCTTCCTCTGTCAGAATCTCGCCGGCTACCGCCATCTCACGCAACTCGTGACGCGTTCATATCTCGAAGGACAGCGACGCGGTGCGCCGATGCTGGAGCGAAGCTGGCTGCAGCCCGCCATGCTGCAGGGGCTGATCGTCCTGTCGGGCGGCCAGGAAGGCGACATCGGACAGGCCATCGCACGCGGCAAGGACGAGGAGGCGGCGCGCTGTCTGGCGCGCTGGCAGGGGCTGTGCGGGGATCGGTTCTACCTCGAGATACAGCGCACCGGACGGGCGGGCGAGCAAACCTATGCGGAGGCCGCCGTCGATCTCGCGCGCGAACACGGCGTGCCGGCCGTCGCCACCAATGATGTGCGCTTCCTGACGCGCGCGGAGTTCGAGGCGCACGAGGCGCGGGTGTGCATTCACGACGGGGCGCTGCTTGCCGATCCGGGCAGAGCGCGGCGCTACTCCGAAGAGCAGTACCTCAAGAGTCCCGCGGAAATGGCGGAGCTGTTCGCCGACCTGCCGGAACTGCTCGTCAACAGCGTGGAGATCGCCAAGCGCTGCTCTCTCGAAATCAAATTGGGCGCTTCGATGCTGCCGGCTTACCCCGTTCCCTCCGGGGCCTCGACCGAGAGCTTCCTGCGTGAGGAAGCCGCGCGTGGCTTGGCCGAGCGGCTGGAGCAGGCCAAGACGCTGCGCGGCGTGGTGCGCGACGCGCAGGCCTACGCGGCGCGCCTCGACCTCGAGCTCGGCGTCATCTGCGCCATGGGCTTCGCCGGGTATTTCCTGATCGTCGCGGATTTCATCCGCTGGGCGAGGGAGAACGGCGTTCCGGTGGGTCCCGGCCGCGGATCCGGCGCGGGCTCCCTGGTGGCGTTCGTTCTCGGTATCACCGACCTCGATCCGATCGAGCACGACCTGTTGTTCGAGCGATTCCTGAATCCGGAACGTGTGTCGATGCCGGACTTCGACGTCGATTTCTGCATGGAGGGCCGCGACCGGGTCATTGAATACGTGGCCAACAAATACGGCCGCGACCGCGTGTCCCAGATCATCACCTACGGGACTCTCGCGGCGAAGGCGGTGGTGCGCGATGTGGGGCGCGTGCTCGGCCACAACTATTCGTACGTCGACAAGATCGCCAAGCTCATTCCGTTCGAAATCGGCATGACCCTCGACAAGGCGCTCGAGCAGGAGGAGGAACTGCGGCGCCTGTACGAGGGCGATTCCGACGTGCGCGAATTGATCGATCTTGCGCGAACCCTCGAGGGCCTGTCGCGAAACGCCGGTACGCACGCGGGCGGCGTCGTCATCGCGCCCTCGGTGCTCACCGATTTCACGCCTCTGTACTGCGAAGAGGGCAGCACCACGCCCGTCACCCAGTTCGACAAGGACGACGTCGAGGCTGCCGGCCTGGTCAAGTTCGATTTTCTCGGCCTGCGTACGCTCACCGTCATCGACTGGGCGGTGCGCGACATCAATGCCGCGCGAGCCCTCGCCAACGAACCGCCGCTGGTGATGAGTGCGCTGCCGATGGACGATGTCGCCACCTACCAGTTGCTGAAGAGCTGCAAGACCACGGCGGTCTTCCAGCTCGAATCGCGCGGCATGAAGGACCTCATCCGCCGGCTGCAACCGGATCGGTTCGGGGACATCGTCGCCCTGGTCGCGTTGTTCCGGCCGGGGCCGCTGCAGTCGGGCATGGTCGAAGATTTCATCGCGCGCAAGCACGATACCAGCGGCGCGACCATCGATTACCTGCATCCCGATTTGAAACCGGTGCTGGAGGCGACGTACGGCGTGATCCTGTACCAGGAGCAGGTCATGCAGATCGCGCAGATTCTGGCGGGCTACACCCTCGGGGGCGCCGACCTGCTGCGCCGGGCCATGGGCAAGAAGAAGGCCGAGGAAATGGCCAAGCAGCGCTCCGTGTTCGTGAGCGGTGCGGTGGCGCGAGGCGTGCGCGAGGCACAAGCGACGCATATCTTCGATCTGATGGAGAAGTTCGCCGGCTACGGTTTCAACAAGTCGCACTCGGCCGCCTACGCGCTGCTCTCCTATCAGACGGCCTGGCTGAAGGCGCATTATCCGGCGGCGTTCATGGCGGCGGTGCTGTCCGCCGATATGGACAAGACCGAGAAAGTCGTGACGCTCATCGACGAATGCGCGAGCATGGGTCTCACCGTGCATCCACCGGACGTCAATGAATCCGTCTACGCGTTTCGCATCGAGGGTGCCGAGAGCATCCGCTATGGCATGGGCGCCATCAAGGGCGTCGGTGAGTCCGCCGTGCAGGCCATCATCGATGAGCGCGCGGCGCGCGGGCCGTATCAAAGTCTGCCGGACCTGTGCCGGCGCATCGATTTGCAGCGGGTCAATCGGCGGGTTTTCGAGGCGTTGATCAAGTCCGGCAGCCTCGATCGGATCGGCCCGAATCGCGCCACGCTCACGGCGGAACTCGACCGCGCCATGCACCTAGGCGAGCAAAACTCACGCGCCATGAGCGTCGGACAGGTGGATTTGTTCGGCTTGAGTGCGGCGCCGAATCTCACCGTGGCCGATTGGAGCGAGGCGCAGCGCCTGACCGGCGAACGCGAAACTCTCGGGTTGTTCCTGAGCGGCCATCCCATCACGCCGTATGAGCCGGACCTCAAATTTCTCGTGAGCGCGCGGCTGGTGGATGTCGGCGGCCCGAAACCCGCCGCCGCACCAGGGGGCGAGCGCAGTTGGAGTCAGGCGAAGCCGGCGACCGTGGCGGGACTCGTGCTCGAGATCCGCCGCAGACCGAACCGCGTCACGCTGATCCTGGACGACCGCAGTGCGCGACTCGAGGTCAGCTTGTACGAGGAGACGTTCCAGCAATACCGCGACATCATCGTCAAGGACGCGATACTCATCGTCGAGGGATCGCTGCGGTTTGACGATTTCATCGAAGCGTGGCGTTTGCAGGCAAAGACACTGATGGACATCGATCGCGCCCGCGAGCGTTTCGCACGGCGCCTGTGGATGCGCTGGCCCGAGCAATTCGATGGGCCGACGGGAATGAACCGTTTCGAAGAGATGCTCAAGCCCTACCTCAAGGGCCCTTGCGGCGTGAGCGTGGTGCTCAATCGCGCGGAGTACTGCGGTCGGTTGAATTTAGCGGATGGTTGGTCGGTGCGGCCCAGCCGCGAGTTGCTCGATAAACTATCGGCGCTGGTGGGTCGCGACGGTTGGTATTTAGTGTATGGTCCGCGTAATGACATCCGCGGCGAGGAAACTTCTTCATGGCGATGAATTTTCTGGAGTTTGAGCAGCCGATCGCGGAATTGGAAGCCAAGATCGAGGAACTCAAATTCCTGGGCTCCGATGCGAGCGTCAATATCTCCGAGGAGGTCAAGCGGCTGCAGTCGAAGAGCCGTGCGTTGACCACGAGCATCTTTGCGAATCTGTCTCCCTGGCAGATCACGCAGTTGGCGCGTCATCCGCAGCGTCCTTACACCCTCGACTATGTGTCGATGATATTCACCGATTGGCATGAGCTGCATGGCGACCGGATGTACAGCGACGATCTTGCCATCGTCGGCGGATTGGCTCGCCTCGAAGGCTCCCCGGTGATGGTCATCGGTCATCAGAAGGGCCGCGACACCAAGGAGCGCGTGCGGCGCAACTACGGCATGCCGAAGCCCGAGGGCTACCGCAAGGCGCTGCGGTTGATGAAGATGGCGGAGCGCTTTCGCATCCCGGTGATCACGCTGATCGATACGCCGGGTGCCTACCCGGGGATCGGTTCGGAGGAGCGCGGGCAGAGCGAGGCCATCGCGCGGAATCTCTTCGAGATGTCGCATCTCGCAGCGCCGATCCTCTCGATCGTCATCGGCGAGGGCGGGTCGGGCGGTGCGCTCGCCATCGGCGTGTGCGACCGTCTGGTGATGCTGCAGTTCAGTGTGTACTCGGTGATTTCGCCCGAAAGTTGCGCCTCCATCCTGTGGAAGAGCACGGACAAAAAGGAGATCTCCGCGGATGCCATGGGCGGTACGGCGGACAGACTGAAGAAGCTCGGGCTGGTGGATGAGGTCTTGAAGGAGCCGCACGGCGCCGCTCACCGCGACCCGCAAGCGATGGGCGAATCCCTCAAGCAGAGCATGATCAAGCATTTAGCGGAGCTTTGTAACCAGCCGGTGACGACGCTTCTCGACGCGCGCCAGGCCCGCTTGCGCGGCTTCGGTGTGTTCCGCGACGGCTAGGACCCTGTCTGGGCAATCAGGCTCTCCAATGAGCTTCGGCGCGGCGTCCATCGCTGCCGTGCTTCAGGAGCATTTGCCCTCGGGGGCGACCGGCCTCGTCGTCGGTGTGAGCGGTGGTGCGGATTCGGCGTGCTTGTTGGCCGCGATCGCGCAATCAGGGACGCCGTTCCCGATCCGCGGCCTGAATGTTCGTGCCGTGCACATCGATCATGGCTTGCAGCCGGCCGCCGCCGCGCTGCGCGAGGCCGCCGAGGCGCTCTGTCGGCAGATGCACATCCCGCTCGCCGTCATTTCCGTCGTGGTCGAGCTTGCGGGCGGTGTGTCGATCGAGGCGGCGGCGCGCGAGGCGCGCTACCGGGCGCTCGCACTCGCGCTCGCGCCAGGCGAATGCCTCCTGACCGCGCACCACGCGCAGGATCAGGCCGAGACGCTGTTGCTGCAGCTGCTGCGCGGCGCCGGTCTCAAAGGTCTCTCCTCGATGCCGTTGTGCCGGCCGCTCGGTCCCGGGTGGCATTTGCGCCCGCTCCTCAACGTCGCGCAGCGCGATGTGCGGGCTTTCGGCCGCGCACTGGGAATCGCCGCGGCCGAGGATCCAATGAATCGCGATTTGCGCTTCGACCGCGCGTATTTGCGCGCACAGGTGTGGCCGCTCATCGAGAAGCGCTGGCCCGGTGCGGGCACCGCGCTGTCGCGAACGGCGCACCATGCGGCCGAGGCGCAGGAATTGTTGGACGCATCGGCGGCGCCAACGGTGCAGCGGCTGCGCGATGGGGATGCGCTCGCGGTGAGCGGCTTGCGGGCGCTGACGAATCTCGAGCGCGTCAACGCCGTGCGGCACTGGCTGTTCGCCGCCGAGGTCACACCGCCGCCGGCTTCGCGGCTCACCGAAGCGCTGCGGCAGGTGTTCGCGGCCGATGCCGATCATCTGCCGGCGATCGTGTGGGGCGAGCATGCACTGCGCCGCTACCAGGACCGCCTGTTTCTCACGCCCGCCGAGGTGCCCGCAGTCGGTGCGCCGCTCGAATGGAAGATCGCTCCGGGATCGATGTTGAACCTCGGTGCCGGCCTCGGAAGGTTGCGCTGGATTTCACAGCTCGGCGGCTTGGACGCCGGCCGGTTGCCGCCGACATTGAGCGTGCGCCAGCGCCGCGGCGGTGAGACGCTCAAGCCGAGCCGCCGCGCGAAAACGCAAACCGTCCAGCACCTGTGCCAGTCGCAAGGCGTCCTGCCGTGGATGCGCGGTGCGCTGCCCATGCTGTTCGCGGGCGAGGCGCTCGTCGCGGTCGGCGATCTGTGGCAGGATGCGCGCTGGTGTGTGGCGGCGGGCGAGCCCGGTTTCGGGTGCGCATGGGACGATGCGCCGGGGCTGAGCTAGGCTGCGGAGCCGGCCGACGCGGAACCCGACGCAGCTTGCGTGGAACACGTGGAACACTCACGCGGATTCGCACGCTCCGATTGTCGGGGGCGGTGCGATCTGGTAACCTGAACTCCCGTCGAATTTCAATAATTCCTTTTTGGCTCGGGATCTCGCGTGACGATATCGCATCGCGCCGGGAACCCATTAAGCGGCGGTGACCAATCATGACTCGATTTGTTTTTGTCACCGGCGGCGTCGTTTCCTCGCTCGGCAAGGGCATCGCATCCGCCTCCCTCGGCGCCATCCTCGAGGCGCGTGGCCTGAAAATCAGCATGGTGAAACTGGATCCGTATATCAACGTGGATCCCGGCACCATGAGTCCTTTTCAGCACGGCGAGGTGTTCGTCACGGCCGACGGTACCGAGACGGATCTCGATCTCGGCCACTACGAGCGTTTCGTGCGCACGACCACGGGCCGCAACAGCAATTTCACCACCGGCCGGATCTACGAACGCGTCATCGCCAAGGAGCGGCGCGGCGATTATCTCGGCGCAACGGTGCAGGTGATCCCGCATATCACCGATGAAATCAAGTATCGCATCCGCATGGGCGCCGGCAACGCGGATGTCTGCATGGTGGAAATCGGCGGCACGGTCGGCGACATCGAATCGCTGCCCTTCCTCGAGGCCATCCGCCAAATGGGCGTCGAGCTCGGTCGCAATCAGGTTCTGTACATGCATCTGACTCTGGTACCCATCGTCGGGGGGTCCGGAGAGATCAAGACCAAGCCGACGCAGCACTCGGTCAAGGAACTGCGCGGCATCGGCATTCAACCGGATGTGCTGCTGTGTCGCTGCCTGCATCCGCTGCCGGACGAGCAGCGCCGCAAGATCGCGCTGTTCACCAACGTCGAGGAGCGGGCGGTGATCTCCGCGGTCGACTCGGACGACATCTACAAGATTCCCATGCTGCTGCACGAGCAGGATCTCGACGACATCGTGGTCGACAAGCTGCGCCTGGATGTACCGGCCACCGACTTGTCGGAATGGCGCGCGGTGGTCGCTGCCAAGCAGAATCCGGAAGCCGTGGTCGACATCGGCATGGTCGGCAAGTACGTGCAAATCCGCGATTCGTACATCTCGTTGAACGAATCGCTGATGCACGGCGGCATCAAGACCCGGACGAGAGTCAACATCCACTATTTCGAATCACAGGACATCGAGCGCTCCGGCCCCGCCGGCCTGTCGAGCATGGATGCGATCCTGGTTCCCGGCGGTTTCGGCGACCGGGGCATCGAGGGCAAGATTCACGCGATTCGTTTTGCGCGCGAGAATCGCATTCCGTTTCTCGGCATCTGCCTCGGCATGCAGCTCGCCATCATCGAATACGCGCGCAACGTCCTCGGCCTGAAGAGCGCCAACAGCACCGAATTCGACCGGGCCACCAATCATCCGGTGATCGCGCTGATCACCGAATGGCAGGACCTCGCGCGCGGCCAGCAGGTGCGCGACGAGAAGTCCGACCTGGGCGGCAGCATGCGTCTGGGCGCACAGGAGGCGCGGCTGCTGCCGGGCTCTCTCGTGCACTCGATCTATGGCAAGGATTCCATATTCGAAAGACACCGGCACCGATATGAATTCAACAATCACTATCTCGACGAGCTGGCGGCCGCGGGATTGATTTTCTCCGGCTTCTCGGCGGCCGACGGACTGGTCGAATTCATCGAGCAGCGCGATCATCCCTGGTTCGTGGCGAGCCAGTTCCATCCGGAGTTCACCTCAACGCCGCGCGATGGGCATCCTCTGTTCACTGGTTTCATCCGGGCGGCGCGCAAATATCGTGCGGCGCTGCAGCCCGGACGCGCCACTGCATGAAGCTGACCTCCTTCGAGGTCGGTGCGGACCGGCCGCTGTTCCTGATAGCAGGACCCTGCGTGGTCGAGAGTGAGACCCTGGTCCTGGAGGTCGCCGGGCGGCTGCGCGACATCACGGAGACCCTCGGCATTCCGTTCATCTTCAAGGCCTCGTTCGACAAGGCCAACCGCTCCTCCGCCTCGAGCTTTCGTGGACCGGGAATGGAGGCGGGCCTCAAGGCGCTCGCACTCGTTCGCAAGCAAATCGGCGTCCCCGTGCTGACCGACGTGCACGAGGACACCCCCTTGGAGGAGGTGGCCGACGTCGTCGACGTGCTGCAGACCCCGGCCTTCCTCTGCCGCCAGACCAATTTCATCATCGCCGCCTGCTCGCAGGGCAAGCCGGTGAACATCAAGAAGGGACAATTCCTGAGCCCCTGGGAGATGCAAAACGTCGTCGACAAGGCGCGCTCGACCGGTAATGCGCAGATCATGGTGTGCGAGAGGGGATTTTCCTTCGGCTACAACAATCTGGTTTCGGACATGCGCTCGCTCGCCGTCATGCGCGACACCGGTTGC
This sequence comes from uncultured Gammaproteobacteria bacterium, assembly GCA_963843295.1. Taxonomy (GTDB): domain Bacteria; phylum Pseudomonadota; class Gammaproteobacteria; order Steroidobacterales; family Steroidobacteraceae; genus Bog-1198. The sequence goes on from CAWJJP010000002.1 coordinate 167,317, forward strand.
CCGGTGGTCTTCGATGCCACCCACTCGGTGCAGTTGCCGGGCGGCCAGGGACACGCATCCGGCGGCCAGCGCGAATTCGTTCCGGTGCTGGCGCGTGCGGCCGTCGCCGCGGGCGTCGCCGGCCTTTTCATGGAAACTCATCCCAATCCGGCCAAAGCCTTGTCGGACGGCCCCAACGCCTGGCCGCTCGATCGCATGGCCTCGCTCCTCACGACGTTGGTGGAGGTGGACCTTGCCGTGAAGAAAAAACCCTACGAGGAATCCCAGCTATGAGTCGTATCGTCGAGGTTCGCGGCCGCGAAATCATCGATTCGCGCGGTAATCCCACGGTCGAGGCTGATGTGGTGCTCGATTCGGGCGCGACGGGTCGTGCGGCCGTGCCCTCGGGCGCGTCCACGGGCTCGCGCGAGGCGGTGGAGCTGCGCGATGGGGATCCGAAGCGCTTTTCGGGCAAAGGCGTGCTCAAGGCCGTGGGACACATCAATGGCCTCATCAGCCGGGTGGTCATCGGACTCGACGCGCAAGAGCAGCGCGGCCTCGACGAGAAGCTGATCGCCGCGGACGGCACGGAAAACAAATCGAAGCTCGGCGCCAATGCGATCCTGGCGGTATCGCTCGCCGCCGCGCATGCGGCCGCGCGCGAGCGCAAATTGCCGTTGTACCGTCATTTGGGCGGCGCCGGCGAGCTGACCTTGCCGCTGCCGATGATGAACATCATCAATGGCGGCGCGCACGCGGACAACAGCGTCGACATTCAGGAATTCATGATCCTGCCGATGGGCGCGCCGTCCTTGTCCGAGGCGCTGCGCTACGGCGCGGAGGTGTTCCACGCGCTGAAAAAAGTCCTGCATGCGAAGGGCCTCAATACCGCCGTCGGCGACGAAGGCGGCTTCGCGCCGGATCTGCCCTCGAACGAGGCGGCGCTCGCCACCATCCTCGAAGCCATCGAGAAAGCGGGTTACCGCGCCGGCAAGGACATTTACCTGGGACTCGATGTCGCTAGCACCGAGCTCTACAAGAACGGGCACTACGAGCTTGAATCGGAAGGCCGCAAGTTCAGTGCGGGCGAATTTGCCGACTATCTGGCGGGCCTCGCAGGGAAGTATCCGATCGTCACCATCGAGGACGGCATGGCCGAGGGTGACTGGGAAGGGTGGGCGATCCTCAGCCAGAAGCTTGGACGCAAGCTGCAACTCGTCGGCGATGATCTGTTCGTCACCAATACCAAGATCTTCGCGGAAGGAATTGCGAAGAAAATCGCCAATGCCATTCTCATCAAGCCCAACCAGATCGGTACCTTGACCGAGACTCTGGCGGCGATCGACATGGCGGCCAAGGCGAAGTACGCCTCGATCGTATCGCACCGCTCGGGAGAGACCGAGGATACGACGATTGCCGACATCGCCGTCGCCACCGCCGCCACCCAAATCAAGACGGGCTCCATGTCCCGTTCGGATCGCGTCGCCAAGTACAACCAGCTGCTTAGAATCGAGGGTGAGCTCGGGACCCGGGCAAGATTTGCGGGAATGAACGCACTAGCGGTTCCAGTCTCTTAAGAGTTCGTGCTAAGCTCCTGTGCCCATGAGGATTTTCGCAATAATTTTGGGCGTTAGCCTGATCTTGCTCCAATACCGGCTGTGGTTGTCCGATCACGGCATGCGTGAAGTGTGGCGTCTGACCACGGAAATCGACGCACAGGGGGTGGCAAATCGCGAGCAGCGCGAGCGCAACCGCCAGTTGCTCGCCGAAGTGACCGATCTGAAGGTGGGTCTCACCGCCTTGGAGGAGCGCGCGCGCAGTGAATTGGGGATGGTCGGCAATAGCGAAACGTTTTATCAAGTCGTCACGCCGGCCACGCCGGTGCCGACAGCGCCTGCCGCCATCACTGCTCGCGCGCAGTGACGCCGCCGGCTCAACCACAACCGCGTTCACGGAATTGCCCCGGACCGGGATCACGAGCGCGCCGCGTCTGGGCCGTGGTTCCGGCGGCGGGCCGCGGCGAGCGATTCGAGGCCTCCGGCGCCGCAAGCCCCCCCAAGCAGTACGCCCCGCTCGAGAATGCAACCGTCCTCGCCTGGTCGCTGCGCGCGCTCCTCGGCGAACCGCGCATCGAGCGCATCATGGTGGTTCTCGCCGCCGACGATTCGCGCTGGGGCGCACTGGCGGCAGACCTCGATCCTGATCGGGTGCTCACCGCAGTCGGCGGCGCCAGCCGTCAGGACTCCGTGCTGAATGGCCTGAAAGCTCTGGAGCGGCATGCGGCGGCGGATGATTGGGTGCTCGTGCACGATGCGGCGCGACCCTGCCTGAGCGCGGCCGATGTGAGCGGCTTGATCGATGCGCTGAATGAGCACGTGTGCGGTGCGATTCTCGCGGCCCCGATCGTCGACACGGTCAAACGCGAACGCGACGGCCTGGTGAGCGACACGGTGGACCGCGCGGGACTCTGGCGCGCGCTGACTCCACAGGTCTTCGGTTATGCGCCGCTGATGAACGCACTCGGCGCGGCTGCCCGCGAGGGCGTGATGGTGACGGACGAGGCCCAGGCGATGGAACGCCTGGGGCTGCGACCGTTGCTGGTGCAGGGCTCGCCGTTCAACGTCAAAGTAACCCGCGGCGAGGATCTCGGCGTCGCGTCGCGGATTCTGCGCAGCGCGGAGGACGGAAAGATGCCGAACAACATGAGAATTGGTCAGGGTTTCGACGTGCATAGTTTTGGCGACGGAGAGCACGTCGTGCTCGGCGGCGTACGCATTGCCTACCACCGCGGAGTGCTTGCGCATTCCGATGGCGACGTGGTGATCCACGCGTTGTGCGATGCCGTGTTGGGTGCGCTGGGGGAGGGCGATATCGGCGTGCATTTCCCCGACAGCGACCCGCGCTACCGGGGCGCGGACAGCCGGGTGTTCCTGCGCGAGGTGGCCGCGCGCATGCGTTCGGCCGGTCTGCAATTGGTCAACGCCGATGTGACCGTGCTCGCCGAGGCGCCGCGCATTGCCGCGCACCGCGCCGCCATCGTGGCGAATCTCGCCGCCGATCTCGGCAGCTCCCCACGCTGCATCAACGTCAAGGCGACGACCACGGAGCACTTGGGGTTCATCGGACGCGGCGAGGGACTTGCGGCGCTCGCCGCCGTCTTGCTCGCGTGACGACACTCGGCCGGCGCGCCGATTCCTGGACCCGTATCGCGCTCTCACCGCCGCGGGCGCACGGTACGCCGCTCGCGAGGGTGCAACTCAAAGCCGCACCCGAGGACTTTCACGTCGAGGAGCAGCTATCCTTCACTCCGTCGGGGGAGGGTCCGCACTGGCTCCTGCAAGTCGAGAAGCGCGCGGCGAATACGCGCTGGGTCGCCGCCGAGCTCGCGCGAGTCGCGGGTGTTGCTGTCGGCGAGGTGGGATACGCCGGCCTCAAGGACCGGCATGCCGTCACCGTGCAGTGGTTCAGCGTTCCGCACCGCGCGCAGCAGCCGGCGGAATTCTGGAGCGGCGTGCACACGGGGGAGTTCCGGGTGCTCGCCGTGCACGCCAACGCGCGCAAGCTCAAGCGCGGCGCCCTGTCGGCCAATCGGTTTCGCATTCGCCTGCACAAGGTCGCCTGGTCGCGCCAGGAATTGGAGGAGAAGCTCACCGCCCTGCGTGCGCACGGCGCGCCGAACTATTTTGGCCCGCAGCGCTTCGGCCGCGACGGCTACAACCTCGATCGCGTGGCTCAGTGGGTGCAGAGCGGCACGTCACCGCGCGGACGGACCGAACGGGGCTTTGCGCTGTCGGCGGCGCGCGCCCTTGTGTTCAATGCGGTGCTCGCGCGGCGCGTGCAGGCGGGAGATTGGTCGCGGCTCGAGAAGGGCGATCTGGCGGGTCTCGACGGCAGCGGCAGTCATTTTCGCGTCGCCGAAGTCGATGAGGAACTACATCGGCGGTTGAACACCTTCGACATTCACCCGACCGGGCCGCTGTGGGGCCGCGGCGAGCCCGAAACGCAGGGGCAGTCCCTCGCCATCGAGCTTGCCGCTGCGCAGGAATTCAAGACGGTTGCCGGCCTGCTCGAGAGCGAGGGCCTCAGTCAGGAACGGCGCGCGCTGCGCTGCGCGGTGCGCGAATTGGCCCTCGAGGCGGACGCGGGCGCCCTGACATTGAGCTTCAGCCTGAACCGCGGACAATTCGCGACGGCGGTGCTGCGCGAGATCTGCGATTTCAGCGCCGAGCCCGCATTCGAATCGGATATGGATGGGGATAACCCGTAGGGAAATCCCATAAGGAAAACCCGAAGGGAGTCTCAGGCGCGCAGCAGCACGTACACGGCACCGGTGCCGCCGTCGATTGGCCGGCTCGAGGTGAAGGCCATCACGTCCGCGTGATGCCGCAGCCAGGAGTTGACGGCGACCTTGAGGATCGGTCCGCGCGCGCCCGAACGGTAGCCCTTGCCGTGGATGATCTTGACACAACGCCGCCCGGCGTCGCGACTCTGCATGAGGAATTGCGCGAGATTGTCGCGCGCCGCCGCCTGGCTGAGGCCGTGCAAATCCAATTCCGCCTCGACCGGCTGAAGACCGCGTCGTAGACGTCGCAGCTCCTGAAGACGAACTCCGGGGCGTCGAAAGGAAAGTTCATCGGCAGCCCCGACGAAATTCGCGGCGCCGGAGGCTTCGCCGTCGCGAGCGCCCCCGGCGATCAGCGGCATGGAGTGCGCGAGATCGCCGGCCGCGGCGCCCGCCGCCGCCCGGCGCCGGTGCGCGCGCGGCTTGGCGAGGCCGGAAGCAACCGTGGCCTGCGCCAATGGCTTCACGTCACGCACTGCCGCGCGAAAGGCCAGCGCATCATCAGCCGTTCCCTCTGGTGCGGCGGTCCCGGCGACGGGGCGTTGTTTTGCCATAGTGTGACGAATCGATCGCTATCCGGGTATCCGGCGTTACAGTATAGTCCGCAAGGCGCAACCCGCCATCATCGGGCAGGCTGTAAAATCTTGTGAAAATTCTTCTTTCTAACGACGACGGTTATCGGGCCGAGGGATTGGAAGCACTCAAGCGAGCGATGAAGCCTCTCGGTGCCGTCACGGTGGTCGCCCCGGATCGCAACCGCAGTGGTGCGAGCAACTCGCTGACTCTCGATGTACCGGTGCGCGCCGCACGCTACGACACCGATTGCTTTTACGTCAACGGCACACCGACCGACTGCGTACACCTCGCCATCTCCGGCCTGTTCGACTTCGAACACGACATCGTCGTCTCGGGGGTGAACGATGGGGCGAACCTCGGCGATGACACGTTGTACTCCGGCACCGTGGCGGCCGCCGTGGAAGGTCGCTTTCTCGGATTGCCCGCCATCGCCGTATCGCTGTGTGTCGAGCCCGGCAGCCCGGGTAATTTTGCAAGCGCCGCGCGGGTCGCCGCGAGCCTGATCGAGCGCATGGTGGTCGAGCCGCTGCAGGGGCCGGTCATTCTGAACGTCAACGTACCGGATCTGCCGGACGGCGAACTGCGCGGCCTTCAGGTGACGCGGCTCGGCAACCGGCATCGCAGCGAACGGGTCGTGAGCGCCAAGGATCCGCGCGGCCGCAACGTGTACTGGGTCGGATCGGCCGGCGCCGGTCAGGATGCGGGCCCGGGGACCGATTTCCATGCCGTCGCCAGCGGCTATGCCTCGATCACGCCGCTGCAGATCGACCTGACGCGCCATGCGGCGCTGCCGGAACTCAAACGGTGGCTCGAACTTGAGTAGCTTCATCGAAGGCCCGCGGCTCAGCGGCATCGGCATGACCTCGGCACGCACCCGCGAGCGGCTGGTGCAGCGCCTGCAGGAGCAGGGCATCGCGGATCTGCGTGTGCTCGATCGGATTCGCAATGTGCCGCGGCATCTGTTCGTGGACGAAGCGCTCGCCACTCGCGCCTATGAGGATACGGCGCTGCCCATCGGTTTCGGCCAGACGATTTCACAGCCCTTCGTGGTGGCGCGCATGACCGAGGCACTGCTCGCCGCAGGGCCGGCGCCCAAGGTGCTCGAGATCGGCACCGGCTGCGGCTATCAAACGGCGGTGCTCTCGCCGCTGGTGACGGAGATCTACACCATCGAGCGCATTGCGAGTCTGCTCGCGCGTGCGCGCCGCTCGCTGCGCGAGCTCAAGATCCGCAACGTGCATTTTCGACACGATGACGGCAGCGTCGGTTGGTCCGCTCGCGCGCCGTTCGATGGAATACTGCTGACCGCAGCGCCGCAGGTGGTGCCCCCGGCGCTCTTCGAGCAACTCAATGTCGGCGGCCGCTTGATCGCGCCGGTCGGCCCGGACGGACGCCAGGAACTCTTTCGCTACACGAAGGGTGAGGCGCGTGTACAGCGCGAATCGCTCGGGCTCGTGAGCTTCGTCCCTCTGCTCTCAGGATTGCAGCGTTAGGAGGAGCCTGTCTGAGCAGGCTCCTCGCTCTGGTTCCACTCCGCCTCACGCGAGCGATCGGCGTCATCGGCTTGAGCTGTGTGGTGGGCCATGGCTGCACATCGAGGGGCCCCCTCCCGCCCGCCGCGTACGTGGTCCAGCCGCAGGACACGCTTTACAGCATCGCGTGGCGTCACGATCTCGACTTCAAGGATCTGGCGCGGTGGAACAACATCGGCCCCGACTATCGCATCGAGGTCGGACAGGTGCTGCAGCTGCAGCCGGGAGCTCGATCGTTCGTGAGTCACCCTGCAACGCAGAGTCCAACCGCGGCGGTCATCCCCCGAACTGCACCGAGCCCCGCGGCGCACGCCGCACCGAACCCCGTATCGCAACCAGCCCGCGTGGGCGCGCCGCAGGCACTCGGCGGCGTGCCGTCGAGCCCCACCGTCTCGTCGCCGCCCGCGGGCAGCGCGCAGCAATGGGTGTGGCCGACTGATCGATCGGGGGCGCCCAAGCCCGTCCCCGGGGGCGGTATCCTGGTGCTCGGTCAATTGGGTCAATCCGTTCGCGCCGCCTGCACGGGGCGCGTGGTGTACACCGGCAGCGGCATCCGCGGCTACGGCAATCTCATCATCATCAAGCACGGGGAGAATCTGCTCTCGGCTTACGCGCATACCGATGAACTTCTGGTCCGTGAGGGGGAGAGCGTCGCCGGCGGACAGACCATCGCGCACATGGGAACCGGACCCCATCAAATTGCGGCGCTGTACTTCGAGATTCGCTTGAACGGCAAGCCGGTCGATCCGATGCTGTACTTGAATAGCGTAAAGTAGAGCAGTAAATTAGTTTCGTAAGTTATTGAAACATATAATAAATGTATCATTAGGGTTCTGGATGAATCGCGCTTGCGAGCTTGTTGGACGTATGTTTAACTGTCCCGCGATTGGGAAAGTCCACTCGCGGGGCGCTGCGAATAGATTTGGAAAGAGAAAAAATATAATAAGATCAATAAGAAATAGAATACTTCTCGACCATAGTCTATTCGTGATAAAGCGCCCCGCCATTTTCTAAGCCGAACCTTCAGAGCACTCCGCCCTACAGCAACAGCAGCGCAACCACGCGCCGCCGCTCGCTCACGAGCACATTGAACGTGCGGCACGCGGCCGCCGTGTCCATCACCTCGAAGCCAATCCCCGCGCGCAGAAATTCGGCGGCGAAAATAGGGGCGGGAAATATTTGCCGCGCCCCGGTGCCGAGCAGCACCACTTCCGGTTCGAGCGTTCGCACGTCGGCGGCGTGCGCCGGGGTGAGTTCCTCCACGCCGGCGATCGGCGGACCGGACAGTATCGCCGAGGGGCCGACGATCACGGCACTGCGATACACCGCATCGTTGATCTTCAATTCGCCCGGCGCGTAGCCGCGAATGAGGTTCAGCCCCGAAGTAGAATCCTGTGTGAATCGCATACGGTTAAGATACGCATCATCGCATCGGGATGCAGTTTGTCCACCCTGTACTTTCGCCTCGGCGCCTCGGCGCCTTCCACCCGTGAACGCGCTCCCATGCTCGAACAGTTGCTCGCGCGCGCGGACGAGCCCGTGCGCGTGACCGATTGGCGCGCCGATGCGTTTCGCATCCTCGCTCCGCAGCAGCAGGTGCCCGCAGTGGCGACGGCCGCGCTGCGGGCGGCCTCCGCCGCGCAGCCCGGCGAGTGGGTCTTCGTCGCGACCCCGGTGCATTGGCTGGCCGGCATGAGCAGTGTCAACATGCCGCCCGACGGGATTCTCGCGCTCGAGCCGGCGGAAGCCGGCGCGTTGGCGGCTGATTTCAATCGGCGATTCGGCGGCGGGGGCACGCGCCTGCAAGTCGGGCGCGAAGCGGAGTTGCTGTGCGTGTTCAATGCGCCGCTGCGCGTCGAGACCAGCGCGCCCGAGGAGCTCCTGCACCGCGACGTGTGGAGCTTCATGCCGCGCGGGCCGGATGCGGCGCGCGTGCGCCGGCTCATGAGTGAAATCGAGATGTGGCTGTTCGATCATCCGGTGAACGAGAGCCGGCGCCGGCGCGAGGCGCCTGCCGTCAGCGGGCTATGGCTGTGGGGCGGAGGCGCCGCCGATGCGCAGCTGCCCGTGGTCGACGGATGGACGGCGGGAAACGATCCGCTGTTCGCAGCCTTCGCCGCGCAGGCGCATTATCCGGTGAGCGCGGGACCCGGCGTGAGCGGGGGATCCGGCGCGAGCGGGGGATCCGGCGTGAGGGCGGGATCGGGCGTGGTGGTGATTGGCGAATGGCCGGGTTCCCCGGCTTGGCGCGAGGCCGAGCAGCGATGGCTCGCGCCGGCGGTCGGGCAGCTGCGCTCGGCGCGCCTGAAAAGACTCGATTTGTCCGGCGGCGATCGATGCTTTAGCGTCAGCGCGCGCGGCATCCGGCGATTTTGGCGACGCCCGCGGCCATGGTGGGAATCCTTTGGCTTGAGCGATGGCGCCGCGGGAGCGACGGATGGGAGTGCGTAAATGATGGCGGAGATTCGGCGGCGTGCGCCGCACGCGCTCGAATGGGGCGCCGACGTGCATCCGGTGTTGCGCCGCGTGTACGCCGCACGCGGTGTCGCGCGCCCCGAGGAACTCGATCTTGCGCTCGAGCGGCTGCTGCCGGTGAGTTCGCTTCCCAGCGTCGAGGCGGCGGCGGGTCTGCTCGCCGCGCACCGCAACGCCGGGCGCGTTCTCGTGGTCGGCGATTTCGATGCCGATGGCGCGACGGGGAGCGCGCTTCTCGTGCGGGCGCTGCGCGCTCTGCACTTCGCGCACGTCGATTTCCTGGTTCCCAATCGATTTCGCTTCGGCTACGGATTGACGCCGGGAATCGTCTCTCAGGCGGCTGCGCGCGAGCCCTCCCTCATCGTCACGGTCGACAACGGCGTATCGAGCATCGAGGGCGTCGAGGCGGCGCGCGCTCTCGGCATTCCGGTGCTCATCACCGATCACCATCTGCCCGGCGTGCTGCTGCCGCGGGCCGAGGTCATCGTGAACCCCAATCTCGCGGATTCGCCCTTTGCAAGTACGGCGTTGGCCGGCGTCGGCGTCGCGTTCTATGTCGTTGCAGCGCTGGCGCGGGCGCTGGGACGATCCGATTTCCGCGCGGCCGATCTGCTCGACTTGGTCGCTCTCGGCACCGTCGCCGACATGGTGCCCCTCGACCGCAACAACCGGGTGCTGGTGGCGCAGGGGCTGCGCCGGATTCGCGCCGGCCGGTGCGTGCCCGGCATCCGTGCCTTGCTCGAATCGGCCGGGCGACGTCTGGAGCAGGTGACTGCTGCGGACCTCGGATTCGCGGTCGCACCGCGGTTGAACGCCGCCGGCCGATTGACCGACATGAGCGTCGGCATTTCCTGCTTGCTCGCCGATGATCCCGCGCAGGCGGTACTGCTCGCTGCGCAGCTTGCGAGGCTCAACGAGGAGCGGCGCGAGATCGAGCAGCGCATGCAGCTCGAGGCGGTCGAACTCGCCTCCGCCGTGCGCTTCGACCCTGCCGGAAGCGAAAGCCCCGGATTGTGTCTATTCGATGAAGGCTGGCACCAGGGCGTGGTGGGTTTGGTCGCGGGGCGCATCAAGGACCGGCTGAACCGGCCGGTCATCGCCTTCGCGCGCACCGAAGATGGTTCGTTGCGCGGATCGGCACGCTCGGTATCCGGCATCAACATTCGCGACGTGCTCGATGCGATCGCCGTGCGCCACCCCGGGCTCATCGAGAAATTCGGCGGCCACGCCATGGCCGCCGGGATGACGTTGAGTGAGGCGAGCTTGGCGGGATTTCGCGCCGCCTTTGCCGGCGAAATAGCGGCACGCACCGATGTCGATGCGCTATCGGGCATCCTCTACACCGACGGCGAGCTGTCCGGCGCCGAGCTCTCGCTCGAGACGGCGCGCGTGCTGCGCAGCGCCGGTCCCTGGGGCCAGGGATTTCCCGAGCCGGTCTTCGACGGCGCATTTCGCATCGCGGACGCGCGCATCGTCGGCGGCAAGCACCTCAAGCTGCAGCTTCGCGGCAGCGGTGGGGCGGCCGCTGCCCACCCTCGATGCGATTGCCTTCGGTTATGTCGGTGGGGCGCTCGAACACCCCTCGATCAGAGCGGGTGCCGATGTGCGTCTCGCCTACCGGCTGGAATTGAACGAATACAATGGCTCGGAACGCATGCAACTCAATTGTCAGCACTTGCAGCCTGGCAGCCCGTCCGGGTAATCCCCGGGAGAGCGGTGTGCTACAGTTGGCGCCCATGGAAATCAACCAACTCAAACGTTTCATCAAAGATCTCGAAGAGCGCACCGACTCTTTGAGGAGGTATCTTTGATTACGACAACAAGCACGAGCGGCTGCAGGAAGTAACGCGCGAACTCGAGCAGCCCGGAATCTGGGACAAGGCGGAACGCGCGCAGGAACTCGGCCGCGAGCGCGCCAAACTCGAAAACGTCGTCACCACCTTGGATCGGCTGACTCGCGGGCTGCGCGAAGCGGACGAGCTGCTGGAGGTGGCCGCGGAGGAAGCCGACGTGCGCGCCGCCGAGGAAATCGAAGCCGATGCGAAGGAGTTGGCCGCACAGGTGGAGCGGCTCGAGTTCCAGCGCATGTTTCCCGGCAAGATGGATTCTCACAGCGCCTTTCTCGACATCCAGGCCGGCGCCGGCGGCACCGAAGCGCAGGACTGGGCCGCCATGCTGCTGCGCATGTATTTGAAGTGGGCCGACGCCCACGGCATCAAGACCGAGATCATCGACCAAAGCGACGGTGAAGTCGCCGGCATCAAGGGCGCCACCATCAGCATGACGGGAGACTACGCCTATGGCTGGCTGCGCACCGAGACCGGGGTGCATCGCCTGGTGCGCAAGTCGCCGTTCGACTCCGGAAACCGCCGCCACACCTCGTTCGCGTCGGTGTTCGTATCGCCCGAGGTCGACGATGACATCGACATCGAGATCAACCCCGCGGACCTGCGCACCGATGTGTACCGCTCGAGCGGCGCCGGCGGCCAGCACGTCAACAAGACCGAATCCGCGGTGCGCATCACGCATATTCCGAGCGGCATCGTCGTCGCCTGCCAAAGCGAGCGCAGCCAGCACAAGAACCGCTCGACCGCGATGAAAATGCTGAAGGCGAAGCTCTACGAGCTCGAGTTCAACAAGCGCAATGCGGCGGCGAAAGTGCTCGAGGACTCCAAATCGGACGTGAGCTGGGGGAATCAGATCCGCAGCTACGTGCTGGACCAGTCCCGCATCAAGGATTTGCGCACGGGTGTGGAGATCGGCAATACCACCGCCGTCCTCGACGGTGCTCTCGACGAATTCATGCAGGCGAGCCTAAAACAGGGACTTTGATGAACGACTCCGACGAGAATCACTTGATTGCCGAGCGGCGCGCGAAGCTCGCCAAGCTGCGCGAGCGCGGCAACGCTTTTCCGAACGACTTTCGCCGCAACGCCCTCGCCGCGGATCTCACGACCGCCTACGGCGCAAAGAGCGCCGAGGCGTTGGAGGCCGAGGCGATACCCGTGAGCGTCGCGGGGCGGATGCGCGCCAAGCGTGTGATGGGCAAGGCGAGCTTCGCGAAGCTCGAGGATTCGAGCGGCGCGATTCAGGTGTTCCTGCAGCAGCAGGCGTTGGGCTCCGCATACGAGGACTTCAAGAGCTGGGACGTGGGCGATGTCGTCGGCGCCGAGGGGACGCTGTTTCGCACCAAGACGGGCGAGCTGTCGGTGCGCGCGCAGCGCCTGGTTCTTCTCACCAAGTCGCTGCGCCCGCTGCCCGACAAGTGGCACGGCATCGCCGATACGGAACTGCGCTACCGGCGCCGCTATGTGGATCTCATCGTGAACGAGGAGAGCCGCCGCGTGTTCGAGACGCGCTCGAGAATCGTGCGCTACCTGCGCGCCTTCCTCGATGCACGGGGCTTTCTGGAAGTCGAAACGCCGATGCTGCATCCGATTCCGGGGGGCGCGGCGGCGCGACCGTTCAAGACGCATCACAATGCGTTGGACGTCGACATGTACCTGCGAATCGCGCCGGAGCTCTACCTGAAGCGGCTCACGGTGGGGGGCTTCGAGCGCGTCTACGAGATCAACCGCAATTTCCGCAACGAAGGCGTCTCGACCCAGCACAACCCCGAGTTCACGATGCTCGAGCTGTACCAGGCGTACGCGGACTTCACCGATTTGATGGAAATGATCGAGACGCTGTTCCAAGGTCTCGCCGATACCCTGCTGGGCACGCGCAAGCTGAACTACCAGGGCATCGAATTGGATCTGTCGAAGAAGTTCGCGCGCATGAGCATCGAGGACATCATTCTTGCGAACAACCCCCAGCTGGACGCGATGTCGTTGCGCGACGCGAGCTATCTGCGGCGGGTGTGTGACGCCATGCGCATTCCCCACAAGCCCGGCGATGGGCCGGGTAAACTGCAGATCGAGATTTTCGAGAAGACGGGCGAGCATACCCTGGTGCAGCCGACCTTTGCCTACGGATACCCTGCGGAGGTCTCGCCGCTGTCACGGCGCAACGATTTGGATCCCTTCATCACCGATCGCTGGGAGTTTTTCATCGCCGGGCGCGAACTCGCCAATGGCTTCTCCGAGCTGAACGATCCCGAGGATCAAGCCCAGCGCTTCAAGGATCAGCTCGAGCGCAAAGCGGCGGGGGATGAGGAAGCGATGTATTACGATGCGGACTACGTGCGCGCGCTGGAATACGGCATGCCGCCGGCGGCCGGCCTGGGACTGGGAGTCGACCGCATGGTGATGCTGTTCACGAACGCGCCGTCGATCCGCGACGTGCTGCTGTTTCCCCACATGCGGCCCGAGTTCTGATTGCCCCGATGATCGATGGCGGCCGACGCGCCGATCGGCGTGTTCGATTCCGGCGTCGGCGGGTTGACCGTGCTGCGTGCCCTGCGGGCGGCGCTGCCGGCGCAGGATTTCATCTACCTGGGCGATACCGCGCGCCTGCCCTATGGCACGAAGAGCCCGGAGACCGTCGTACGCTACTCCCTGCAATGTACGGCGGCGCTTCAGTCGCGCGGCATCGGTTGTCTGGTCGTGGCCTGCAATACCGCCTCCGCTTCCGCGCTCGGGCAATTGAGCGCGCGCTATCCGACGCTGCCGGTCATCGGCGTGATCGAGCCGGGTGCGCAGGCCGCCGTCGCAGCCTCGAGCTCGCAGCACATCGCCGTGATCGGCACGGAGGGCACCATCGACGGTGGCGCCTATCAGCGCGCCATCCATCGGCAGAGCCCCGCGGCGCGTGTCACCGCACGCGCATGCTCCATGTTCGTGGCAATGGCCGAGGAGGGCTGGACCAATGGTCCGCTCGCGGAGGCCGTCGCGCGGCGTTATCTCGATCCGATCTTCCAGGCGAACGATGCGCCCGATACGCTGGTGCTGGGGTGCACTCATTTTCCGATTCTGACCGACGCCATCCGCTCGGTTCTGCCCCCCGCGGTGCGCATCGTCGATTCCGCCGCAACGGTGGCCGCGGTGGTGCGCGACAGCCATCCGTGCGGCGCCGGCGCTCCTCGTCACGAGGACTGCAGAGGCCGCGGCCGGGTCTGCTGGCTCGCGACCGACGGCGCCGAGCGCTTCGCCCGTGTGGGGAGCACGTTTTTCGGCGAGACGCTGCGGGCGGACGCGGTCGAACTCATCGACCTCTAGACGAATTCGCGGTAGCCGTTCCAGAAGACGACGACCGCGAAATAGCAGAACAGGATCGCGGAGGTGAACGCCAGAGCGCGAATGAAGGTGGTGCTCAGGCGCCGGTGCGCGTAGCCGGTGAGCGTTGCGATGAGCAGCGTCCAGCATACGCCGGCGGCAAAAAAACCGCTCAAGAACGGCAGCAACGCCGCGGTGCCCGTGGCGTGGGCTGCAATGACGCTGCCGCCGACCGCGGCGAACCACAGGATCGAGGTGGGCGAGCTCAGAGCGAGCGTCACGCCGCGTGCGAATTCATGCATCGGCCGCACTGCGCCGGGAACCGCATGTTGCGCAACCGACAGTTGCCGGGGATGCCGGGTTTCACGCAGCATCTTCAACGCGAGCCACAGCAGCACCGCACTTCCTCCGAGCCACAGCGCAATGCGCACATTGCGGTGCGCGAGCAGCAGCGAGACGAGTGACAGGGAGCTGACCGCGTAGGTCATGTCGCCGAGGCAGGACCCCAGGCCGATGTAGAGCGCCGCGGACATCCCGCGCGTCAATCCGGCACGCACCATGGCGATATTGACGACGCCGAGATCGGCGCACAAGGACAGGGACAACAGGAACCCGGCCGCAAACAATTCCGCGAGGGCCGCCATTGGGCTCTTAAGCGGACTGCGCCAGGGAATAGGGCAGGGTCAATTCGTGCGCCGCGACCGCATCGCCGGGCGCATCGGACTCCGGCGGGCTCGCCTCGAGGTTGAGCACCGCGAGCGCCTCGAACTCCCCGCCCTCGGACACCACTTCAGTGAGCCGACCCGCGCGGCCGTCACCGAGATGCACCGCCTGACCGATCGCCCACGTGCCGGCGGGCAGCCGCAGACGGAACATCCGCCGCTTGATGCGCCCGAGATGCTGGGTCCGCGCGATGATCTCCTGACCCGTGAAGCAGCCCTTGGTGAAGCTGATGCCATCGATCAGGTCGAGATTCAGCATCTGGGCGACGAACATCTCGCGGGTTGCCGCATAGATTTGAGGCAGCCCCTCGCGGATGTCCGCAAGACGCCAATCCCGCTCGATGCGCTGCGCGTCGCGCTCATCGCCCGGGCGCTCGCCGGCGAGCCGGTGTTTCCCGAGGTCCGCCACAGCTCCGATCGCCCAATGTCGGCCCGATCTCGAACTCACGCGGCCGATCCCGATTCCCTCCTGCTCGAGGTAGCCGCTTCGCGCGTCGGGGATGCCGAGTCCCGCGCTGCGCAGGCCGCTCGGCTCGTGCAGCCCGATCACGAGGTACTGCTCGCTCACGTCCTCGATCGAGACCTTGGCGCGCAGCACGAATTTGCGCAGCCGCTCGAGCGTCGGCAGCAGGATCTCGCGCGGCAGGATCGCGATCGCGCCGCCTGAATAGGGCAGCACATGCACGACCGCCGCAACGCGGCCTTGCGGCGTCGAATAAGCCGCGAGGAGCGGTAATCCTTGTTCAAGGCGCCGAGTGTCGTTCGACAGCTGTCCTTGCAAAAAGCTGAGCGCATCGCTGCCGGCAAAGCGCATCAAGCCCATGTGTTGCAAGCGTCCGTTCGTGCTCATGCGCTATGAGAGAGGTACTCGGGCAACCCTGTCAACCCCCGGCCGTCCGGCGGGTTTTGTTGAAATCGATCCTCCGGGCGTGGTTATACACCCCCTTTTTCTGGCAAACTTTGCCCCGTGACCTCGACCCACGAAGATCCAGGCAACAGCCACTCCGCTCCGCAGCCCACTTTGCCGACGCCGCCGTCCCCGTCAGCGCTGCAACGACCGCTGCAAGAGGTTGGCGGTCGAGACGGACCGGAACCGACGCGCTACGGCGATTGGGAACTGCGTGGCCGCTGCATCGACTTTTGAGCGTAGAGTTGCACGGCGCCGCTGAAGTACAAGGACCTCGTATGCCCGCACGCACCCGGCCGCTGTCGCCGCATTTACAAATCTATCGCTGGCAGATCGGCAATAGCCTCTCGATCCTGCATCGCCTGACCGGCATCGCACTCTCGCTCGGTCTGCTCGCATTGAGCTACTGGCTGATCGCGTTGGCGGGCGGGGAGCAAACCTACCGGGCCGCCGCGCACATTTTTTCGGGCCCGATCGGCTTGATCGTTCTCGTCGGCTGGACATTTGCATTTTTCTTTCATTTGCTGAACGGCGTGCGGCACCTGGCCTGGGATCTGGGCAAGGGATTCGAACGGCGCGAGCGGCATCTGAGCGGCTGGCTGGCGGTGATCGGCGCGGCGGCGCTGACGCTGTGCATCTGGCTGTTGCTGTGGCACTTTCGACGCGTATGAGTTTGCGCAGTCCTTTGGGCCGAGTGCTCGGAACCGGCTCGGCCAAAGACGGCACCGGCCAATGGTGGGCCGAGCGGGTGAGCGCGGTCGCGCTGATCCCCCTCACGCTGTGGTTCTTTTTCTCCTTGCTCGGGCTGCCGGCGCTCAGCTACGGCGTGGTGCGGGCGTGGCTGGCGGCGCCGCTGAACGGCTTCCTCGCCGTATTGCTCATCGGCGTACTGACCTACCACTCCTATCTCGGGACCATCGTGGTGATCGAGGACTACGTGCACGAGCAGAGCGCAAAACTCGGCTCACTGTTGCTGCTGCGCTTTCTGCACGTGCTGACGGGCGGCGCGAGCATATTTGCGATCTTGCGCATCGCGTTCGGATCCTAGCCATGAG
Source organism: uncultured Gammaproteobacteria bacterium (assembly GCA_963843295.1). Classification (GTDB taxonomy): domain Bacteria; phylum Pseudomonadota; class Gammaproteobacteria; order Steroidobacterales; family Steroidobacteraceae; genus Bog-1198. The sequence goes on from CAWJJP010000002.1 coordinate 184,058, forward strand.
CGAATACAAGTTCATCGACCATACTTATGATGTCGTGGTCGTCGGAGCCGGCGGCGCCGGCCTGCGCGCGACCTTCGGTTTGGCCGAGGCCGGCCTCGCGACCGCATGCCTCACCAAGGTGTTCCCGACCCGCAGCCACACCGTGGCGGCGCAGGGCGGCATCTCGGCGGCGCTCGGCAACATGGGCGAGGATGATTGGCGTTGGCATATGTATGACACCGTCAAGGGGTCCGATTGGCTGGGCGACCAGGACGCCATCGAGTTCATGTGCAAGGAGGCGCCGGCCGCGGTCATCGAGCTGGAGCACTACGGCGTGCCGTTTTCGCGCACCGAGGATGGCCTCATTTATCAGCGGCCCTTCGGCGGCATGACGACGCACTTCGGCAAGGGCATCGCCCAGCGCACCTGCGCAGCGGCGGATCGGACCGGACATGCCATGCTGCACACGTTGTATCAGCAATCCCTGAAACACGACGCGACCTTCTTCATCGAGTACTTCGCCCTGGACCTCATTATGGAAAACGGCGAATGCCGGGGCGTCATCGCTCTCGACATGTCCGACGGTACGCTGCACCGGTTTCGTTCCCACGAGGTCATATTGGCGACCGGCGGTTACGGCCGTGCGTGGTTTTCATGCACTTCGGCCCACACCTGCACCGGAGACGGCGGCGGGATGGTGCTGCGCGCAGGGTTGCCGCTGCAGGACATGGAGTTCGTGCAGTTCCATCCGACCGGCATCTATGGCGCCGGTTGTCTGATCACCGAGGGCGCGCGCGGCGAGGGCGGATACCTCACGAACGCGGCCGGCGAGCGCTTCATGGAGCGCTATGCGCCGAATGCCAAGGACCTCGCTTCGCGCGATGTCGTCAGCCGCTCCATGACCATCGAGATTCGCGAGGGCCGCGGCGCGGGCAAGAACAAGGATCACATTCATCTGCATCTCGAGCATTTGGGACCGGCCGTCATCAAGGAGAGGCTCCCGGGGATTGCCGAAACCGCGAGAATCTTCGCCGACGTCGACGTCAATCGCGACCCTATTCCGGTGCTGCCCACCGTGCACTACAACATGGGCGGGATCCCGTGCAACGTGCATGGCGAGGTCCTGTCTCGGCGCGGCGGAAGCGACACGGTGGTCCCCGGGCTCATGACCGTGGGGGAGGCTGCCTGCGTGTCGGTGCACGGTGCGAACCGCCTCGGGTCGAACTCGCTGCTCGATCTGGTCGTCTTCGGACGCGAAGCGGCGCGCCATTGTGCGCGGGCGGTCCAACCTTCCGCCCAGCACCGTCCCCTGCGGCCGGACTGCACGGAGGGTGCGCTTGCGCGGCTCGACCGGCTGCGCCATGCGAAGGGCGCCAGACGCACCGCCGATATTCGGCTCGATATGCAACGCATCATGCAGAGCGACGCCGCCGTATTCCGCACCGGCGAATCGTTGCAGGAAGGCAAGCGCCGGCTCGGCGATGTGTTCGCCTCGTTCGCCGACGTGAATGTGACCGATCGGTCCCTCATTTGGAACACCGATCTGATCGAGACGCTGGAGCTCGACAATCTGCTGGGGCAGGCCGTTGCAACCATGCATTCGGCCGCCAATCGCACGGAAAGCCGCGGCGCGCAGGCGCGGGAGGACTTTCCGAATAGGGACGATCAAAATTGGCTGAAGCACACCCTGTGCTGGGTGGACCAGCGGGGGGAGACCAGATTCGACTATCGGCCGGTGCATTTGAATACCTTGACCGACGAGGTCGAGTCCATTCCCCCGAAAGCACGGACTTATTGAGGAACCCGATCGATGGCCAAATTCACGCTTCCCGCCAATTCCAAGGTGCGCAAGGACGGGCGGGTCTTCAAGGCGCGGGAGGGGGCCAAGAATGTGCGGCTCTTCAAGATCTACCGCTTCGATCCCGACTTGCCCGAGAATCCGCGCCTCGACAGCTATGAAGTCGATATGGACAGCTGCGGTCCGATGGTTCTCGACGCCCTCATCAAGATCAAGAACGAGGTCGACTCCACCCTGAGCTTCCGCCGCTCGTGCCGCGAAGGGATCTGTGGATCGTGCGCCATGAATATCGACGGCAAGAACGCGCTCGCTTGTATCAGCGCCTGTGCCGATGTCAAGGGAGACACCAAGATCTATCCGCTGCCGCATATGCCGGTGATCAAAGACCTGATCCCGGACCTCACCAACTTCTATGCGCAGTACGCATCGGTCAAGCCCTGGCTGCAAACGCGCACGCCGGCGCCCCCCGACCGGGAGCGCCTGCAGTCGAAGGAGGACCAGGAGAAGGTCGACCGGCCCTCGGCCTGTATCCTCTGCGCCTGCTGCTCGACCAGCTGTCCGAGCTATTGGTGGAACAGTGAGCGCTATCTCGGGCCCGCCGCCCTGTTGGCCGCCTACCGCTGGATCGTCGACAGCCGCGATGAGGCGAGCGGTGAGCGGCTCGATGAGCTCGAGGACCCATTTCGGCTGTATCGGTGCCATACCATCATGAACTGTACGGAGGCCTGCCCCAAGGATCTGAACCCCGCCAAGGCGATCAGCGAAATCAAGCAGATCCTGGCCCATCGCCGGCACTGAGTTTTCGGGGCAGGGAATGACCGCGATCGAACCGCAAGAACTCGGCAGGCTGCGCTGGCGCTGCCGCCGCGGCATGAAAGAGCTCGACCTCTTGCTCACGCGCTATGTCGACGAGCAGTTCTGCGACGCTCCCCCGGCGCATCAGGAGGCCTTCCGTCGGCTGTTGGATGCCGAGGACACCGCCATTTATGCCTATTGCCTCGGGCAGGAAGCCCCGCCCACCGACCTGCTGGCCGCCCTCATCGAGCGAATCACGGCAAGCCGCGCCGATCTGCCCTGCCGCTGAGCACGAAGGCTCCCAGGGCGCGCGGCCGTGCAATACTCATAGGGTGCGAATCAATCTTGTGCGCAGAGTCACGTTTGCAGTCGAAGCAGTACCGGAATTGTCGAACTTTTCTCCGAATGGTCGGTCTATCGCGACAGGCTGGCTTGCGAGCTTGCCGGTTTGGGTTCACGCATGAGCGTTGATGACAGTGACCTCAAACTGGTCGAGCGGGTCCAGCGCGGCGAGCGCGCGGCGTTCGATTTATTGGTCCTTCGATACCAGCACAAGGTGCTGAAGCTGATCATGCGTTACGTGCACGATGCGACCGAGGCCGAGGACATTGCACAGGAGGCTTTTGTCAAAGCCTACCGTGCGCTCCAGTCGTTTCGCGGCGATAGCGCGTTCTATACCTGGCTGTATAGAATCGCGATCAACACCGCCAAGAATGCGCTCGTTGCCACCAAACGCCGACCGATGGACTACGACCTCGACTTGCAAGATCCCGAACAATATGACCTGCATGCGCGCCTCTCGGAGTCCGAGACCCCCGAGGCGCTGCTCCTCACGGACGAGATTCGCGATACCGTGAACCGGGCCATCGAGAATCTGCCCGAGGACTTGCGTACCGCGATCGTGCTGCGGGAGCTCGAGGGTTTGAGCTACGAGGACATCGCGCAGACGATGGACTGTCCGGTAGGCACGGTACGTTCGCGAATTTTCAGAGCGCGAGAGGCGATCGACAAGAAGCTTCGACCCATCTTTGAAGGCGGCCTGGGCCGACCCGAGGACACATGAGCGAACAAATTCGTGAGCAGGTCTCAGCATTTCTCGACGGCGAATTGCCGAGTTCGGAAACCGAACTTCTGCTAAAGCGCCTGATGCGCGATGCGGAATTGCGCGAAAGTTTCGGGCGCTATGCCTTGATCGGCGAGTCGATGCGCGGTACCTCCAAGGTGCCGATCACCAGCGGCTTCGCGGCTCGCGTCAACGGTGCCATCGACGGCGGTCCTGCGACGGCCTCTCCGCCGGTGGTGCGGGTGCGTGGCAGCCGCTGGTGGCGTCCTTTCGCGGGGGCTGCGGTTGCCGCGGGGGTCGCGGCGGTGGCGGTCGTCGGACTGCAGCAGCGCGCCGTCGAGCCGGCGCTTCGAGCCGCATTGCCGGTGACGGCCCGGAACGCCGTCGCGGTGAAGCCGAGGGAGGCCATCTCCTATACGGTGCCCGCCGCCATGCCCGAGCCAGCGGCCGCGCTGCCGGCTGCGCGTCTGACGAATTACATATTCGCGCACAGCAAATACTCCTCCGTCTTGGGGCAAAGCAACGTGCTCTCCGGACTGCTCGCCGATGCCGATGAGCAGGAACCTGCCGCCAAGGTACGGGCGGTCGGCGGTGCCGCCGTGAGTCCCGCTGCCATGGAACAGCCGCCGGCACCGGATGTGCGCATCGCCCCATGATGACAACGCTGCGTAACCGGGGGTGGCTGCTGCCGTGCGCCGCCGTGGGTGCCCTGGCTCTGGCCCTTCCGCAGCGCTCGCTCAGCGCCGACGATGCGCGCGACTGGCTCGAGAAGATGAATCGCGCGCTCGCAACGCGAAATTATGACGGGACGTTCTTTCACCTGAGCGAGGGCCGCGTGGAGACGATGCGCATCGTCCACCGGGTCAAGGGCGGACGGGTCACTGAACGGCTGCTCTCGCTCGATGGCTCGGGCCGCGAGTTCGTGCGCAACAACGATGAACTGACCTGTTACCTGCCCGATCAGCGCACCGTCCTCGTCGAACCACGTCAGGACCGGGGGCCGTTCCTGGGCTCGCTACCGCAGTTCGGCGCCGACGTCAACGAGTTCTACCGGATCGAGTCGCTGCCGGCTTCTCGCGTGCTCGGCCGCGCGGCGCGCGTCATTGCGGTCAATCCCAAGGATCAATACAGATTCGGCTACCGCCTATGGCTCGATGAGAACACCGCGATGCCTCTGAAGACTCAGCTGTGCGACGCGCGCGGTCAGGTGATCGAGCAGATCTTATTCGCCCGCCTGGAGATGCCGGAGAGCATTTCCGACAGTGAATTGACGCCCGCGGTGCATACCGAGGGCATGCGCTGGGTGAGGCAGGGTCCTTCGCACGATACGGCACCGCCCGCGCTCACTGCCTATCGCGCCAGCGAACTGCCGCCGGGCTTCCGCTTGACGATCTCCGGCGCTCAAACACTCGGCGGAGCCACCGTGCCCGCGACGCCACCTCGTGTACTCGGACGGACTCGCCACCGTGTCGGTATTCGTCGAAGCGCCACCCGACCGAAAGGCCGGTGCCGGCGATGCCCCGAGCGCGCAGAGCGATCCGCCCCCGATGCAGGGATTGGCCCGAGTCGGTTCCGGATTTGCCTTTTCCACCGTGGTGCAAGGCCACCAAGTCACCGCAGTCGGCGAGGTTCCGGCACAGACGGTGGAGTTCATCGCGCACTCGGTCAAGTCGTTCAGCGGCGATCTGCCGCACCCGTAGCTGCGCTCATCATGGGCTTTTTGCTCTACTCGCGACCGGGCTGCGGTCTGTGCGAGGAACTGCTGGCCGAACTCGCGGCGCTGCCCGCGGCTCGCGGCTACCCGATCGAAGTGATCGACGTCGACGGCGATGCAGTCGCACGAGCACGCTTCGGGCACAAGATTCCGGTGCTGCTGTTCGGCGGAGAATTGGTTTGCCGGGGGCGCTTGGATGTCGAGGAAGTACATAAGGCACTCGCCCATCACGGTTGACCGGTATAATCGGGGGTTTGCCAGGCTCCCAGCCAAAGCCCCTTGATGAAGAATATCCGCAACTTTTCAATCATCGCTCATGTCGATCACGGTAAATCCACGTTGGCCGATCGCTTCATCCAGGAATGCGGCGGACTCGACGCGCGGGAAATGCAGGCGCAGGTGCTCGACACGATGGATCTCGAGCGCGAGCGGGGCATCACGATCAAAGCGCAGAGCGTGACGCTCGGCTTCAAATCCGCGAGCGGCGAGGTTTATCAGCTCAATTTCATCGATACGCCCGGCCACGTCGATTTCTCCTACGAAGTGTCGCGTTCGCTCGCGGCGTGCGAAGGGGCGCTGTTGGTGGTCGATGCCGCCCAGGGGGTCGAGGCGCAGAGCGTCGCGAACTGCTATACGGCGCTCGAGCAGGGCTTGGAGGTGCTGCCGGTCATCAACAAGATCGACCTGCCTTCGGCGGATCCGGCAAAGGTGATTCACGAAATTGAAGAGATCATCGGCATACCCGCCGACGATGCGGCGCTGGTGAGCGCCAAGACGGGTCTCGGCGTCGCCGAGCTCCTCGAGCACCTGGTCAAGCGCATCCCGCCCCCCAAGGGCGATCCGCAGGCACCGCTCCAGGCGCTGATCATCGATTCATGGTTCGACAATTACGTCGGCGTGGTCTCCTTGGTGCGGGTCATGAATGGTGCGCTGCATTCAGGTGCCAAGATACGCGTCATGTCGACCGGTCGCAGTCACGTGGTCGACAGGTTGGGGCGCTTCGCACCGAAGCCCGTGGGGCGTGAGTCGCTCTTGACCGGCGAAGTCGGCTTCGTCGTCGCTGGAATCAAGGAAATTGACGGCGCGCCGGTGGGCGACACCATCACGTTGGAGGCGAATCCGGCGCAGCAGCCGTTGGCCGGATTCAAGCAAGTGCAGCCGCGGGTGTTCGCCGGGCTCTTCCCGGTGAGCTCGGATGACTATGAACAATTCCGCGATGCCTTGAAGAAGCTGAAGCTGAACGATTCGGCGCTGCATTTCGAGCCCGAGGTCTCCACCGCGCTGGGATTTGGTTTCCGCTGCGGTTTCCTCGGGTTGCTGCACATGGACATCGTGCAGGAGCGCCTCGAACGGGAATACGACCTCGCTCTGATCACGAGTGCGCCGACCGTCATCTACGAGGTGTTGCTGACCGACGGCTCGGTCGTCAATGTGGACAACCCCACCAAGCTGCCGCCTCAGGACCGCATCGCCGAGTTGCGCGAACCCATCATCACCGCCAACATCCTCGTGCCCCCGGACTACGTGGGCGCGGTCCTCACCCTGTGCAGCGAGAAGCGCGGCGTGCAGAAGAAGATGCTGTTTCTGGGCAGTCAGGTGTCCCTGCAATATCAGCTGCCGCTTGCCGAGGTGGTGCTCGATTTCTTCGACCGGCTGAAATCGGCGAGCCGCGGCTATGCATCGTTCGACTACGAATTCAGTCATTTTCAAGCCGCGCCGCTGGTCAAACTCGACGTGCTGATCAATGGCGATGCGGTCGACGCGTTGTCGCTCATCGTGCACAAGGACAATTCCTACAATCGCGGCCGGGAGCTGGTCGACAAGATGCAGGAGCTGATCCCGCGTCAGATGTTCGAAGTCGCCGTGCAGGCGGCGATCGGCAGCCACATCATCGCGCGGGCGAGCGTCAAGGCGATGCGCAAGAACGTCCTCGCCAAATGCTACGGCGGCGACATCACGCGCAAGCGCAAGCTGCTCGAAAAGCAGAAGGCCGGCAAGAAGCGCATGAAACAGGTGGGGCAGGTCGAGATTCCGCAGGAGGCGTTTCTCGCCGTGCTCCAGGTCGGCAAGAAAGCCAATTGATTCGTCCGCCAAACCTATTGGAATCACAACTGTTGGGGGTCTTTCGTGAGCGACGGCGATAGCCTATTCATGATCCTGCTGTGCGCGGCCATCGTCTGCGTGCTGGTGATACTCATCGACGGTTGGTTTCTGCGGCCGCAGCGCGACCCGGGGGCCACGAGTGTCGATGAGCCGCTGCTGCCGCGCCTTGCGGGCTATGCGCTCGTGGCGCTCGCCCTCGCCATGCTATGGCGCCTGTTTCGCTACGAAGCGGTCGATTTCAGCTTCATGCTGGTGGTCGTCGGGGCGGTGTCCGGCGTCATCTGGGGGTTGGACCAGGCTTTTTTCGCCCGCCGCCGTCGGCAGGCCGCCGCTGCCGCCGGGACCCCCGCCGAGCGGGTGCGCGAACCGATTGCGGTCGAGTATGCGCGCTCCTTCTTTCCGGTCATTGTCCTCGTCCTGGTCATTCGCTCCTTTCTGTTCGAGCCGTTTCGCATCCCCTCCGATTCGATGATGCCCACCCTGTTCGACGGCGATTTCATCTTCGTCAGCAAGTACTCCTATGGACTGCGACTTCCGGTGACCAACACCCTGCTGATACCCACCGGCACCCCGCAGCGCGGCGATGTGATCGTCTTCCGGCTGCCGCCGAATCCGAAAATCAACTACATCAAGCGTCTGGTGGGACTGCCGGGCGACCGGGTGCGAGTGGATGAGAACAACCAGGTCTACGTGAACGACGTCCTCATGAAACAGTCGCCGGGCCCCAGCTACAAGGGGCCGAAGCAGAACATGTGGAATTACGCCGGCGTTCCGACCGCTTTCGAGCAACTGGGCGCCAAACGGCATCTCATCATGTTCGCCAAGGGTGGGGTGACGAGCGGCGAATGGGTGGTTCCCGCCGGGCATTATTTCTTCATGGGCGACAACCGCAACAACAGCAAGGACAGCCGCTGGCAGGACGATCCGGAGGCCCCGGGCTTCGTACCGGAGCAGAATTTGGTCGGTAAAGCGGTGAGAATTTGGCTTAATCTCGATACTCGTGACGGACCTCTCTGGAATCGGATCGGGAATGCGATTCAATAAGGAGCCTGTTTAGGGAGGAATTTATGCGCCAGCGGCAGCAAGGTATGACGTTGATCGGGATGCTCTGCATTCTCGCGTTGGTCGGGGTGATCCTGTACGCGGGCATCCGCCTGTCGACGGTGTACCTCAACTACATGAAGGTGGCCCGCAGCATGGATGCGACCGCGGCCGAGTTCAAAAGCGACGCCCCCGACATCGCCGGCATGCGCCGTTCGTTGGAGAGGCATTGGCAGATCGAGGCCATCGACCATGTCGAGGACAAGGACGTGGAAATCGTCAAGGACGAAGGGGCGGTAACGATGCACGTGGAGTACGATGATTCGGTGCCGTACATCGCCAACGTGTCGCTGATGGTGCATTTCGACAAGACCGTGAAGGTGCAGTGAACCGCGAGCGCAAGTCCGACGAGCTCTTGAGTTGGGTCGAACGCTCATTCGGCTATACCTTTTTAAAACCCGAGCTGTGCCTCGCCGCACTCACTCACCGCAGCGCCGGCGGTGCGCACAACGAGCGGCTCGAATTTCTCGGCGATTCAATTCTCAATTGCAGTGTGGCGCGCTTGCTATACGATGCGCATCCGCATGCCGACGAAGGCGCCTTGTCCCGCTTGCGGGCCACCCTCGTCAGCGGCGAGGCGCTGGCATCGGTCGCCGGCGACCTCGGTCTCGGCGAGCATTTGCGGCTGGGTCAGGGCGAGTTGAAATCCGGCGGCTTTCGGCGGGCTTCGATATTGGCGGATGCACTGGAGGCGATATTGGGCGCGATATTTCTCGATTCCGGTTTCGACGCGGCCGCGGCGGTGATCGATCGCATCATCGGCCCGCGGCTCACGGAATTACCCGCGGCTGAGACCCTGAAGGATCCGAAAACCCGGTTGCAGGAAGCCTTGCAGGCGCATGGACTCGCCTTGCCGGTGTACACGCTGACCGCGCTCGCGGGCGATCCGCATGCGCAGTGGTTCACGGTGACCTGCGAGGTCCCCACTTTCGGTCTGGTGGCGGTGGGGGAAGGCGGCAGCCGGCGGCGCGCCGAGCAATTGGCCGCGGGCAAGCTGCTGGGCCTGTTGCCCGCCGAAATGCGCCATACGCCGAGCGGTGCCGTGCCGTGAGCACCGCACCGTGACCGCCACCCCGTTTCGCGCCGGTATGGTGGCCATCGTCGGCCGTCCGAACGTCGGCAAGTCGACGCTGGTAAATGCGCTCGTCGGGCGCAAGGTCACGATCGTCACGGCCAAGCCCCAGACCACCCGCCACCGCATACTCGGGGTGGTGAACCGGCCCGACGCGCAGCTGGTGCTGGTCGATACACCGGGCTTGCACGAGTCGACGCGCCGAGTCATGAATCAGTACATGAACCGGGTCGCCATTTCCTCCTCGCAGGACGCGGACGTGATCCTGTTCGTGATCGAGGCCATGCAGTTCACGGACGAGGACCGGTGGGTCTGGGAGCGCGTGCGCGGTTTGAAGCAGCCGCTTTTCCTGGTGGTCAACAAAGTGGATCGGGTCTATCCGAAGGACCAATTGCTGCCCTTCCTCGAGGAGTTGACCGAGCGTGTTCCTGCCTCGGGGATCGTGCCGGTATCCGCCCTCGAGCGGGATAACCTGGACCGGCTTGTCGATCTGGTGGGGTCGCGGCTGCCGGCGGCGCCGCCGCTGTTTGCCGCGGACGTCCTCACCGACCGGGACGAGCCGTTTCACGCTGCGGAGATCGTGCGGGAAAAGCTCACCTTGAAGCTGCGCGAAGAGCTGCCATATGGCATCAACGTGCAGATCGAACGCTTCGCCGAACAGGACGGCCGACTCATGATCAACGCGGTGATCTGGGTCGAGCGCGCCGGACAAAAGGCCATCGTGATCGGCCAGGGCGGGGAGCGGCTGAAGGAGATCGGGCGCCTGGCGCGCATCGAACTCAACGATTTGTGGCAGCGTTCTGTGCATTTGGAACTGTGGGTCAAGGTCAAGGAAAACTGGGCGGACAGTGAAATGGCGCTGCGCCAGTTTGGGTACGACACGCTGTGAGGAGCGCCGGCCGGCCATCCGGGCGGCACGTATGGCTGGCACCGGCCTACGTATTGCACCAGTACCCGTACCGCGACACCAGTCGCATCGTCGAGGTGTTCACCAGCGAGCACGGTCGCCTCACCCTGTTCGCGCGCGGCGCCAACGGCCCGAAATCGAGTCTGAAGGGGGTGCTGCGGCCTTTTCAGCGACTGCTCGTGTCCTGGTCCGGCCGTACCGAGGCGTGTCAATTGCTGACCGCCGAGATCGACGGTACCCCGACGAGCTTGGGCAAAGAGCGGCTCATGAGCGGCTTCTACCTCAACGAGTTGCTGCTCAAATTGACCGAGCGTTGCGATCCGCATCCGGAGATTTTTCTCTCCTATGCCTCCTGCGTCACCGCGCTGTGTGGCGGCGAGGGTGAGGAACCCACGTTGCGCCGCTTCGAGAAGCGGTTGCTGGAACGTTTGGGATATGGTTTGGAGCTGTCGCAGACGGATGAGGGTATGCCCGTGGAGCCCGATCGTTACTATCGGTTTGCGCCCCAGCGCGGACCGCAACCCTGCGTGGCCGAGGCACCCGGCGCCATCTATGGCCGTTCGTTGGCGGATCTGGAGGCCGAAGCCTTCGAGGATGCGCGCTCGTTGCGCGATGCGAAACGCGTGCTGCGCGTCGCGCTCGATGCCTGCCTCGACGGCCGCGCCTTGAAATCCCGCGAGGTCATGCTCGCCATGCGGCGCCGAGAGTCCCTGTCCCGGGAGCAGCCGTGAGCATCCATCTGCCTGGAGCGAGCGGCATCGCGCTCGGCGTGAACATCGATCATGTGGCGACGCTGCGGCAGGCGAGGGGCGTTCTGTATCCCGACCCCGTGCACGCGGCGTTGATCGCCGAGCAATCGGGCGCGGACAGCATCACACTGCATCTGCGCGAGGACCGCCGGCACATTCAGGACGGCGACGTGACGGTCATGCGCCGGCTTCTGCAGACGCGCATGAATCTGGAGATGGCGGTAACCGAGGAGATGATCGGCATCGCACGGCAGGTGCTGCCGCAGGACTGCTGTCTCGTGCCCGAATCGCGCCGCGAGATCACCACCGAGGGAGGTCTCGATGTCGCCGGTCAACTGACGCGGATCGGCGCCGCATGTCAGGCGCTCGGCGCCGCGGGGATCCGCGTTTCTCTATTCATCGATCCGGACGCGGCGCAGGTGGAGGCCGCCAAGCGCGCGGGTGCGCCGGTGATCGAATTGCACACCGGCGCTTATGCGGATGCCGTGGGCGCTGCGCGGGCGCGCGAGTTCGAGCGCGTCCGTGCGGCTGCCAGGCTCGCCGCCTCGCTCGGATTGATCGTCAATGCCGGTCACGGCTTGAACTATCACAACGTGGAGCCCATTGCGGCGATCGCCGAGATCGTGGAGCTGAACATCGGCCACTCCATCATCGCGCGCGCGGTTTTCGACGGTCTCGCGAAGGCCGTTCGCGACATGAAAGATCTCATGCGCGCGGCGCGATGATTTACGGGATCGGCATCGACGTGCTGCAGGTCGATCGCATCGCACGCGTATTCGAGAAGCATGGCGAACGCTTCGTGTCGCATCTGCTGATGCCCGAAGAGCGCGCCCAACTCGAGCGTACTGCACGCCCGGTGCGTTTTCTCGCGATGCGCTTTGCCGCCAAAGAGGCGATCGTCAAGGGAATGGGGACGGGGTTTGCCCACGGCGTCTGGATTCGCGACGTCGGCATTGTTCAGAACGCGTGGGGCAAGCCGGAAGTCGTGTATTCCGCACGCGGCGCCAAGGTGCGTGATGGTCTCGGCATCGGCGAAGGCCACGTCACGCTCACCGACGAGGCGGGCCTGGTGGTGGCGGTCGCGGTGTTGATGCGCCGGGCACCCGAGGCTCGCCATTGATGTGCCCGGCGTGAGCGCCGGCGGCGTCCCGTCGCGCGGCACACCGGCGCGTTCCGCGCCGACGCTGGTATTCGACATCGAGACCGTGCCCGACACCGAGCTCGGCCGGCGTCTCTACGGGCTCAAGGACCTGTCCGATGAGCAGGTGGCGCAGATTATGTTCACCAAGCGCCGCCAGGAAACCGGAAGTGAATTCCTCTCGCATGAACAGCATCGGGTGGTGGCGATTTCCGTGATCATGCGCTCGCGCGATTCCCTCAAGGTGTGGAGTCTCGGCGAGGAGGGCTCCTCGGAACAGGACCTGCTCGAACGCTTCTTCGACGGCCTGGACAGGTATACCCCCGAGTTGGTGTCCTGGAACGGTGCGGGTTTCGACCTGCCGGTGTTGCATTACCGCAGCCTCCTGCACAGCATCACCGCAGCACGCTACTGGGAGACCGGCGACGGCGATTCGAGCTTCCGTTACAGCAACTACTTGAGCCGCTTCCATTGGCGGCACATGGATCTGATGGATATCTTGTCCGGCTTTCAGGGCCGTGGTCGTGCGAGCCTGCAGGATGTCGCATGCCTGCTCGGGCTTCCCGGCAAGCTCGGCATGCATGGTTCCCAGGTGTGGGAGGTGTATTTGCGGGGCGACCTGAGGCGCATTCGCGACTATTGCGAGACCGACGTGCTCAACACCTACCTGATTTACCTGCGTTTCGAGCTGTTGCGCGGACGTTTGGACGCCATCGAACACGCCCAGGAGATCGCGCGCGTTCGGCAATTGCTGCAGGATTCCCCCGCGGCTCACCTCCGGGAATTTGCGGCCGCGTGGCCCGGCAATTGAAGCCCGGCGATCTCGAAGAGGCCGAGGTGGTCGATCTCGCCCACGACGGCCGCGGGATTGCCAGGGTCGGCGGCAAGGCCGTCTTCATCGAAGGGGCGCTACCCGGGGAGCGGGTGCGCTTTCGCGTGTTCAAGCGCCGGCGGCAGCTCGACGAAGCGGGGCTGGTTGAGGTGCTCGTGCCATCGCCCGATCGGATCACACCGCGCTGCGCGCATTTTGGCGTGTGCGGCGGCTGTTCGCTGCAGCATCTGGCACCGGCCGCCCAGCTCGCGGCCAAGGAGCGCCAATTGCTCGACAATCTCGAGCGCATCGGAGGGGTGCGGCCCGAGCGCGTGCTGCCTCCCCTGCGGGGGCCGGATTGGGCCTATCGGCGGCGCGCCCGGCTGGGCGTCAAATACGTCCACAAGAAGGGCCGGGTGCTGGCGGGGTTTCGCGAGCGACAGAGCCCCTACCTGGCGGACATCCGCCGCTGCGAGATCCTCGAAGGGCGGTTCGCCGACTTGCCGGCGCAACTCGCTGCCCTGGTCGGGACGCTCAGCATTCGTGAACGGGTGCCGCAGGTCGAACTTGCGGCCGGCGATGAACGCTCGGCCCTGGTGTTTCGCGTCATGGAGGCGCCGAGCGCGGACGATTCGGCTCGATTGGCCGAGTTTGCCGGGCAAAATGGGGTGCAAATCTACCTGCAAAGCGGGGGTTTGGAGACCATCCGGCCGCTCACCGAGCCTGCCGTGCCGCTCACATATGCGCTCGATGACGGACTTACCCTGGAGTTCGGGCCGGCCGACTTCGTCCAAATCAACCGCGAGGTCAATATTGCCATGGTGCGATCGGCCATCGGCCTGTTGCAGCCGGGCCCGGCCGATACGGTATTGGACCTGTTCTGCGGCCTGGGCAACTTCACGCTGCCCCTGGCGCAGCAAGCCGGGCGGGCCGTGGGCGTCGAGGGAGACGCGACGCTGGTCGGCAAGGCGCAGGCCAATGCCGGGCGCAATGGCGTCAAAAATGCCAACTTCTTCGCGGAAAATCTGTTCGAACCGGCGCACTTTGGCGCATGGGCCGGAGACTCCTACGATTTGGTGCTTCTCGATCCGCCGCGTGCCGGGGCGCTTGAGATCATGGAACGCATGGCACAGTGGGGGCCGCGTCGAGTCGTGTATATTTCCTGTCATCCGGGGAGTTTGGCGCGCGACGCAGGGATCTTGCAGGCCCAGGGGTTCCGTCTGTTCGGCGCGGGAGTGATGGACATGTTTCCGCATACGACGCACGTCGAATCGGTCGCGGCATTCGAGAGAGCTTCATGAGCTTGGGGCCGCTCATGGTCGACCTCGCCGGAACGACACTGAGCGGCGACGATCGAGAGGTGTTGGCCCATCCGCTCGTCGGCAGCGTTCTCTTGTTCAGCCGCAACTACCGCGACCCCGCGCAGCTCGCGGCGCTCACCGCCGAGATCCGGGCCGTGCGCACGCCGCATCTCCTGATTGCGGTCGACCACGAGGGGGGGCGCGTACAGCGCTTTCGCGACGGATTCACCCGCTTACCCGCTTCACGCCTGCTCGGCCGGCGTTTCGATGAGGACCATCGGGAGGCGTTGAGCCTCGCCCACGCAGTCGGTTGGCTCATGGCGAGCGAATTGCGGACGGTGGGCATCGACTTCAGCTTTGCGCCCTGCGTCGACCTCGAGTACGGGGTGAGCGAAATCATCGGCGATCGGGCCTTTCACCGCGATGCGGACGCGGTAGCGGCGCTGGCGGCTGCCTACCTGTCGGGTATGCGCGAAGCGGGCATGGCGGCGATCGCCAAACATTTTCCCGGCCATGGAGCCGTGGTCGCCGACTCGCATGTCGCGCTGCCCGTGGATCGGCGCGACCTCGCCGACCTGGAGGCGGATCTGCGCCCCTATCGGCTGCTGATCGACAACCAGCTGCCGGCGGTGATGGCCGCGCACGTGGTTTATCCGGCGGTCGATGCCCTGCCGGCCAGCCTGTCGCGGCGCTGGATCACCGACATCCTGCGTGCATCCATGGGCTTTCATGGCTGCGTCTTCGCGGACGACCTCTCCATGGCGGGCGCCGCCGCATTCGGCGACGCTGTCGCGCGCGCGCGTCTGGCAATGGCCGCAGGCTGCGACGTGCTGCTGATTTGCAATGACCGGCCGGCGGTGCTCACGGTGTTGGAGCACTTCAACCCGGATGGGCAAAGCCCGGCCTCGCAGGCGCGGCTGGTGCGCATGCGGGCCCGCGGCGAGACGCCGGCCAAGCTCACGGACAACCGGCATTGGCAGCAAACCGTGGCGAGAATTGCTGCCTTGTCGGCCGCGCCGCCGCTGGTATTGACCGAGGGGCAATCGTGACGACCCTCGATGCCGATCTGTTCCGCCGCATGCTCGACACCTCGCCCGAGGGTCTCGTGCTCGTCGATGCGCTACACCCGGACCATCCCGTCATCTACGTCAATCCGGCGTTCGAGGCGTTGACGGGCTACACCGCGGCCGAACTCAAGGGACGGAATCTGCGTCTGCTGCAAGCCGACGACCGCGAGCAGGACGGCCGGCAGCGTTTGCGCGAAGCGCTGCGGCTGGGGGAGACCTGCCGGGTGCTGCTGCGCAATTACCGCAAGGACGGGACGCTGTTTTGGAACGAAATGACGGTTGCGCCGCTGCTCGATGACCAGGGCCGCGTGACGCATTTTACGGGACATCACCGCGATGCCGGCGAGCGCTTGCGCATCGATCCGAAGCAGGCGCGCGATTCTTTGAGCGGCGCACACCAACCCACCGCCCTCGCCATTCGGGACGACCGCCTGACGGGACTTTTCACGCTGCCCTACCTGCAGGAACTGCTCAAGCGCGATTGGACCATCGCCCAGCGTGAACACCGCAGCATCGCCGTGTTCGCGATCGACATCGACGCGCTTGATTTATACAACGGCACCTTCGGACGAGCGGCGGGCGACTCGACCATCCGGCGCGTCGCGCACTGCGTGTCGGGGTGTTTGCGCCGCTCGAGCGACGTCACCGCGCGCATCGAGGGCGGCAGTCTCATCGCGTTCGCACCCGGACTGTCCCTGGACCAGGCTCTGCAGCTCGGTCAGTTGATGGCCGAGCGCGTGCGGGAGCTGCGAATCCATCATCCGCGTTCCGCGATACTGCGCTACATCAGCGTGAGTGTCGGTGTATGTGCCGCGATCCCGGGAGCGGAGGACAGTCCGGTGACCCTCGTCGAGAAATCGCAGCAGCAACTGAAGGCCGCGAAGAAGCTCGGGCGCAACCGGGCTGCATGAAAGGCGGTGCTCCGCGGTTCACTCGCGCCATCGTGCGTCGTCCGGGGAAAAGTTTCGCCTCCGGATTGACCACTGCGAACGAAGGGCTCCCCGATCTAGCGGCGGCGCTCGAGCAGCACGCCCGCTACTGCGATGCGCTCCATCGCTGCGGGTTGCACCTGACCTATCTCGAGCCGGATGAGGCTTTTCCAGACGGCACGTTCGTCGAGGATACCGCCGTGGTGACCGGCCGCGGCGCCATCTTGACGCGTCCGGGCGCCCCGAGCCGCAGCGGCGAAGTCGACAGTGTCGCGGCGGCGTTACGCATGTTCTACGGTCATGTGCAGCCGATTGCGGTGCCCGGCACCGTCGACGGCGGCGATGTGTGCGAGGCCGACGGGCATTTTCTCATCGGTATATCGGCGCGCACGAGCGAGGCGGGCGCGGGTCAGTTGGCCGAGCATCTGCGCCACATGCACTACACGGCCGGCATCGTGGACATCCGCCCGCTCGACGGATTGCTGCACTTGAAGAGCGGGCTCGCCTATCTCGGCGAGGGCGTGTGGGTGGCCGACCGCGCCATCCAAAATGTCCTGCGGTCGGGTGCAGCGTCCGTGCTTGAACTGATCGAAGTTGCCCCCGGCGAGCGCTACGCTGCCAACTGTGTGCGGGTCAACGACGCGGTGCTCGTGGCCGAGGGCTACCCGCGCGTTGCCGGCGCACTTCGCGACAAGGGCTTCACTCCCGTTCCATTGGAAATGTCCGAATTCCGAAAAATGGACGGCGGCCTCAGCTGTTTGTCGCTGCGGTTTTGAACCGCTACTTCGGCGGAATCTGATTGCTGATGCCGTTCTCCTGCTGGTTCAGGACGTGCTGCTCCGATTTGGTGATGTGGCCGCCGTTCTGGCTCGCCATGTCGCGTTCTTCCTGCCGCACCTGGTGATCCTCATTGTGCAGGGCGGACGCCTGGCTCTTCGTCAATGTGCCGTTCTTCACATCGTTGTGAATGCGCTTGTTCTGATTCGCAAGGCGGTTGTTGACCTGCTCGCGGCGCGGATGGTTTTTCTGCCAGGTGGTGTCCGCCGAGGCGGTGCCGACCAGTGCTGCGAGCGAGATCATCGCCGCGGCGAAGGTGAGGGACTTTCGAGCTGAATTTAACATAAATGAACTCCGTGTTGCTGAAGCACTGCCGTCTATCCCGAGCCGATGCATCGCTACCCGTTCCTCGGCTCTCGAGTAGAGACAACGTTGCAGACGGCAATCTGGCCATGCGAATTAAGCGGAGTTAACGCTCCCCCGGCCAACCCGGGGTCGCAGCCACGCGTAATACTCGGACAAGCTCCCGGATGGTGAATGTGATCGGCTGCTCACCGATTGCGCAGGCAGTGTGATGGTGTTCAATCCCTGGCAATTTGCCGCTCAAGTCGGCGCCGAAATCGAACTGCGCGGCAGCGGCGCGGCGGCGAATCTGATACGAAGTGATCATGAATATCCGCACGAAAATGCTCTCGCTGCTCGCGCTGCTGTTCGTCGTGCTGGCGATGGTCGAGATGGCCATTCAGAAAGAGGTCCTGATGCCGAGCTTCGCCGAGCTCGAGCGGGACGACGCTAAAACGTCGATGAAGCGCATCAGCTACGCTCTCGACATGACCCTCGACGGCCTGGCATTGAGTGCGACCGATTGGGGTAATTGGGCGGACGTGTATCACTACGTCGAGAAGCCGAACGCGGCCTTCCTGAATGCCAACATCTCGCCGAGTGCGCTCAAGCAGCTGCAAGTCGATGCGTTGCTCATTGCGGATCTTCGCGGCAACCTGCTCCTGTCGAGCTCTCGCGGACTCGAGTCCGGTGCCGAATTGGATCTCGACGTCGCCAATCGCAAGACCCTGCCGGACGATTTCCCCTGGGGCCGGGCGCTGGTCGCCGGAAAATACGAGAAGGGCCTGATGCAAACCAATCGCGGCATCATGATGATCGCAGCCGCCCCGGTGCTCGACGGCAGCGGTGCTGGAGAGGCGATCGGCACCGTGATCATGGGCCGGCTGTTGACGCCGGCGCAGGTGAAGACCCTGGGCGCACAGGCGCAAGCCGCCTTGTCCCTGGTGCAGCCTCTGCCCGCGATGCAGAAGGGGGTTCGCGGTTTCGGCGACGAGATGGTTGAAACCCAGGACCAGACGCAGATTTACCGGTCGTTCAACGACATCTATGGACGGCCGCTGATGAAGCTGCGGGTGGACGTTCCGCGCAAGATCACGGCACGCGGCGAGAAGGCCGTCGCGTACGCCTCGGCCTATCTGATAGGCGCGGCCGTCGCCGTGTTGATCGTGCTGATGATCGTGCTCAATCGCGTCGTGCTCGAGCCGCTTGCGCGGGTCACGCGGCACGCGGTGTCGATCGGCGAGGGAGCGGATCTCACGGCGCGCCTGCATCTGCCCGGGAGCGACGAGATCGCGCGTCTCGCGCATGAATTCGATCGCATGGTGGCGCGCGTCGCGGAGGGCCGTCGCCAATTGGTCGATCAGTCCTTCCAGGCAGGTTTTGCGGAGCTCGCCAAGGGCGTCTTGCACAATCTCGGCAACGCCATGACGCCGTTGGGCGTGCGCTTGGCGACCTTGGAGGAGCGCTTGCGCGTTGCGCCCTCTGCCGATCTGGAACTGGCGTGCAGCGAGCTCGCCACGGAGCAGCCCGGTTCGGCGCGCCGCGCCGATCTCGAGGAATTCTTGCGCCTCGGTTGCCGGGCGATGGCCGCCACGGTGAGGGATGCGCAGGCGGACGTGGCCCTCGTTCAGCGCCAGGCCACCATCGTGCAATCGGCTCTGAGCGAGCTGATGCGCTCGACGCGCAACGATCACATCGTCGAGGCCGTGCGCCTCCCCGAGCTGGTGACACAGACGCTCGAGATCGTGCCGGATACCTGCCGTCAGCGGCTCATCGTCGACGCCGATGAGTCCCTCGCCAAGGTGGGGGTGGTGCGCGTGGCGCGCATGGTGCTGCGCCTGATCCTGCAAAACCTCATCATCAATGCCGCCGACGCCGTACGCGACGCCGGTCGGACGCAGGGGAACCTGCGGGTCGCTGCGGAAATCGTCCGCGAAGCCGACCGCGAGCAATTGCACCTGCACTGCCGGGACAATGGTGTCGGGATTTCCGAGGACAATCTGCAGCGCGTTTTCGAGAAGGGGTTTTCGACCAAGTCGCGGGATACCAATTACGGTATCGGATTGCATTGGTGCGCCAATGCGGTTGCCGCCCTGGGCGGGCGTATCTGGGCGGCGAGCGAGGGTCCGGGTCTCGGGGCGTCGTTGCATTTGATTTTGCCGCTGGCGGTTCAGGAGACCTCCATGGCCATGATGAAGACTGCTGAGGTGCATCCATGACGGACAGCAAGCGAGTGGTAATCCGCGTACTCATCGTCGACGATGAGTCGGAGGTGCGCGATGCGTACCGGCAGATTTTGGTCGAAGCCGACATGAACGGCGAAACCGCCGTGCTGCGCAGCTTACGGGACCGGCTGTTTGTCAAACCCGCCGCCGAACAAGCGTTGAAAAAGCTCTCGGCGCGCAATACCGTGTTCGCGCCCTATTTTTGCGACGGAGCGGAAGCGGCGGTCGCCGCCGTGCGCGACGCGATTGCCGAGGATGATCCGTTCGCGGTGGCGTTTCTCGACATGCGGATGCCGCCGGGGCCGGACGGCGTCTGGGCTGCTGCGCGCATTCGCGAAATGGATCCGGCCATTGAAATAGTCCTATGCACCGCGTACTCCGACGTCGATCCCGGCGACATGGGTGCCATGGTGCCCCCGGAGGAGAAGCTCTCATATCTGCAGAAGCCGTTTCATCCGCACGAAATTCGCCAGATGACCATCTCGCTGGCGAGCAAATGGCGCGCCGAGCATCGCATCGTGAAGCTCGCCTATTTCGATGCGCTGACGGGGCTGCCGAACCGCGAACAGTCGCGCAATCGCTTGTCGAGTGCGCTCGCGGCCGCCCAGCGGCATCAGCGCATGCTCGCGGTGCTGTATCTCGACCTGGACAATTTCAAGCGAGTCAACGATACGCTCGGCCACGCGGTCGGCGACGAGCTCCTGTGCCTCGTTGCGGCGCGGATGCGCCAGTCCTTGCGGGCGGACGAGGGCGCTGCCGCGGATACGCTGCCGAGCCCGCGAACCAACCACATAGCGCGACTGGGCGGCGATGAGTTCATCGTCATCCTACCGAGCGTCGCCGGCCCGGAGGCGGCCGCCGCGGTCGCTGCAAGGCTCATCTCCGAGTTGCAGCAACCCATGCGCCTGGCGCTGCACAGCCTGGTGATCACGCCGAGCATCGGAATTGCGCTCTACCCCGCCGACGGCATGGATGTCGACACCTTGCTGCGCAACGCCGATCTCGCCATGTATTTCGCCAAGCGCAAAGGCGCCGGGATGTACGCCTTCTTCGATACGTCCATGAACGACGCGGCGTTGCACCGGTTCACGTTGGAGGCCAAGCTACGCGGCGCTTTGGAGCGCGGTGAGTTCTCGCTGCAGTATCAGCCGCAATTCGACGTGAAGACGGGCGCGGTCTCCGGCATGGAGGCGCTGCTGCGCTGGACGCACGAGGAATTGGGACAAGTGCCGCCCGCGGATTTCATCGGGATTGCCGAGGAGACCGGTCTCATTATGGGGATCGGCGAGTGGGTGCTGCGTACGGCCTGCCGCCAGGCGAAGAGCTGGTGCGAGGAGGGCCTCCCCGTGATGCGCATGGCGGTGAACGTCTCGGGGCAGCAGTTCGCGCTCAAGGAATTTCCGCTGCTGGTCGCCTCGATCATCAAGGAGACCGGAATCGATGCCTCGATGCTCGAGCTCGAGATCACCGAATCGGTCGTCATGAACGATGAAGCCTGGGCCGAACAGGCATTGGCCCAATTGAAGGAATTGGGGGTCATGCTGGCGATCGATGACTTCGGCATCGGCTACTCGAGCTTCGGCCGGCTGCGAAATTTCGCGGTGGACAGGCTCAAAATCGACCAGTCGTTCATGACCAGCCTGATCGAATGCAGCGATGACCGCGCCATCGCCGCGGCGATCATCGCGATGTCGCGTTCGCTGCGCATCAATGTGACGGCGGAGGGGGTCGAGAATTTTCCCCAGCTCCTCTTCCTGCAGGAGCACGATTGCCACGAGGCTCAGGGGTTCCTGTTCAGCCGTGCCCTGTCCGCGGGAGACGCGCACGACTTGTTGCGCCGCGCGGCCGAGATCACCGGTGGTACTCGCACGCAGCGATTGCGGTCCCTGATCGGCTGACACCCCGGCCGGCGGAATTGCGCGGCCGGCCCGCTGAATTCCGCGTGCCACGGCTCGCTGATTTCCGCGTGCCACGGCTCGCTGATTTCTGCCTGCCGGCCCGCGCAGCGGAAGCGCCGTGGGACTGCTACGCCTTGCCGGGCTTCCACTGCACGAGGAATTGGGTCACGGCACTAGAATCCATGCGCCGCATGGCTTCGAACTCGCCGCCCTTCTGGCTGTAGAGCAACTCGCCCTTGGAATTCAGCACGGCGAGGGCGGGTACACCCTTCTTCAGCGGGATCTGGTAGCGATCGGCGATGTCCAGGTTGCGATCCTCCCGCCCGATGTTGATGTGCACCAGAATGTAGTTCGCATCGAGGATCGGCTTGTTGGTAGCATCATGAAAATAGGTGTCCAGGACGTGGCAGTCCGGACACCAGTTGCCCCCGAAATCGAGAATGATGCGCCGGTGTTCGGCGGCCGCCTGCTTGAGCGCGGTGGCGAGATCGGCCGCCGCTTGTTCGGGCGGAGGATAGATGTCGGGTTGCTGTGCTCGCACGTCAGCGCAGGCAACCAGGGCGGTCATCGCCAGGAGCATCAGGTGCGCCGCGCGCCGCATGCGCCGCGGGTCAGGATTTGCGGTAGTGCGCATAAGCCCAACTATCGCGCAACTCGCCGCCGGAGTCGAGTGTGGTGTCGGCGGGCGCTGACAGTTCATCGGGCACTGCGAGGGTGGAGGTCCGCCAGGCCTTCGCGTTAGCCTGTGCTTTCCCCCGCGGAATCCAGAGTCCCCCAATGCTCGGCATGCCGCGCAGGCTGATTTCGTCCCCGCGAGCCGCGCGCATGGCGGCTTTTGCGAACCACGTACTAACGAGGAGTGTCATGGCCACTGCAACCCAATCCGCACCGATGTCCGCAACCGTCACCTTGCCTGCGCTGCCGTATGCGGAGAATGCCTTGGAGCCCGTCATATCGGCAAAGACGTTGAGCTTTCACCACGGAAAGCATCATCGCACCTACGTGGAGACCACGAACAAACTCATTCACGGCACTGAATTTGCCGGGATGCCGTTGGAGGAGATCGTCAGGGCCACGGCGGGCAAGGGCGATCACGCCGCAATCTTCAACAATGCCGCGCAGGCGTGGAACCACACCTTTTACTGGCAGTGTCTCAAGCCCAAGGGCGGTGGCGAGCCGCCGGCGGCGATCAAACAGAGAATGGCAACCTCATTCGGCAGCGTCGATGCCTGTAAGAAGGAGCTTGCGGCCGCGGCGGTCGCGCAATTCGGCAGCGGGTGGGCTTGGCTAGTGGTGGACGGTGAGAAGCTCAAAGTGCTGAAGACCGCCGACGCCGAAACGCCCATCACCCAAAACTTGAGTCCTTTGTTGACGATCGACGTGTGGGAGCACGCCTACTATCTCGATTATCAAAACAAGCGTGCGGATCATGTGGATGCGTTGATCGATAAGCTCGCGAATTGGGATTTCGCCGCACAGAACCTGGCGCGGGTTTCCGGCCGGGGCTAGCGCCGGCCGGGGGTCGCGGGCGGCGTCGAGCGGATCCTGATGGTCGCGGCCTTGTTGGACTAAGGCAGCGCTGTGGGACTAAGGCAGCGCTGTGGGACTAAGCCACCGGCAGGTTGGACGCGAATCCTACAGACCGCGCGTGCGCCGATGTTTATCGTGGCAACACCATGAAAATACTCCTACGTGCATTGACGACCACAGCAGTTTTCGCGGGCTTCTTCGCCACCGCCAACGCGGCGCCGAGCCCCGAACAGTACGAGCAAACCGTCCAACTGTTCAAGAACGCAGGCCAGAGCGCGCACTTCTTCCACGACAGCTACGCTTACGCCGTATTCCCCACGGTAGGTGAGGGCGCCCTGGTGGTCGGCGGTGCCGGTGGCAAGGGTGGGGTATTCGTGCATGGACATCAGGTCGGCGAAGCAACCCTCGCGCAGGTGAGTGTCGGATTTCAAGCCGGCGGCAAAGCCTTCAGCGAGATCATTTTCTTCAAGGACAAGAGTGCGCTCGAGGATTTCAAGTCCGGACACTTCGAATTCGGCGCTGACGCAAGCGTCACGGCGATTACGGCGTCCGCCGGGGCAGGCGTCGGTACGACCGGCGAGGAGTCCGGTGCGAGCGGAGGCAAGAAGGATGCCGTGACGCAGGGGAAGTATTACAAGGGAATGGCGGTGTTCACGATCGCGAAGGGCGGGCTCATGTATCAGGCCGCGATCGCGGGTCAGAAGTTTACTTATAAGCCGTTGAGTGCCAGCTAAAGCCGGTCAGTGCCAGCCAAGCCCGGTGGAGCCAGCCAGGCCCGGCGAACGATTGGCAAAGCATAGAGTTATTGGTAAGGCGTAAAAAAGAAGCCGCAGCAGCGGAAAGGAAAGAAATATGAAAAAACTCGTGTTATTGAGTGTGGTCGCGGTTGCCGCGGCCTATCTGCCGGCGGTGCACGCCGATCAGTACGGTTCTGATACAGATCGCTCGCACCCCGGCACCTTCGTCAAGGACTCCGTCATCACCACGAAGGTGAAGTCCAAGCTCGCCGCCAAGCACATGTCCACTCTGACCAATGTCAAGGTGGATACTGATGCCAACGGGGCGGTGTGGTTGAGCGGAAAAGCTCCGACCAAGGACGCGAAGGATCTTGCGGCAATGGTTGCCAAAGACACCGACGGTGTGACTTCGGTGCACAACGATATCGTCGTCGAGCCTTGATTGAGTCGAACGTTGATTGATGCTGATGCCTAATGCGGTCCCGCGCGGTCGCTATCGCGCGGGGCCGCTCGCGGGCGGCGCAGCCCATGCAGGCGGGCGGCGCAGCCCATGCAAGCCGCGGCGGAACGGCCCCACGAAATCCCTCCAGGCGCAATATCCAAATCTGGTCAGATACGTCAGTTATTCGGCTTGACCGCCAAATAGGCGAGGCGTCTCATACTAGCAATAGGGCAACTGGCCAAGCTCCGAACCGCCCGGATCCGGTTGGCCTCGTAGACGGCTTCGATGCTGCCGAAGCCCTGAGCGATAACCCACTGGTGCAAATTCCCGGTGTCCATCATCGCCGCCGAGAGATTACATACCACCCCGCCACCAGGCGGGGCATCATTAGAAGCGTTGTTAGAAGTGTTCGACCCAGGGCCGCAGGTCGATCTCCTGCGACCAGGCGCTGCGCGGCTGGCGCAGCACATCCAGGTAACTCTGCGCAATCGCATCCGGATCGAGCGTGCTGTCCGGACGTTCGGCCGGGTCCTGGCGGTCGGCTGAGCGCACCGCACCGTCGATGATGAAATGCGCGACGTGAATGCCCTTGGGCCCCAATTCGCGCGCGGCGCTTTGGGCCAATCCCCGTAGCGCGAACTTTCCCATCGCGAAGGCCGACGAGTTCGGAAATCCCTTGATGCTCGCACTCGCACCTGTAAACAGAATGGCACCGTGCCCGCGGGGCACCATCCGCAGCGCCGCTTGCTGCGCCACGAAAAAGCCGCCCAAAGCATTGGCGGCGATTGCCCGCTCCACGGCACTGGCATCGAGGTCCAACAGAGAGCCGGCGACGCGCGCGCCGGCATTGTATGCAACCACCTCGATGTCGCCGAGCCGCTGCGTGACGGCCGCAAACAAACGGACGACCGAGTCGTGCTGCGTGGCATCGACCGCGAACGCATGCAGGCCCGACTCGGCCGCGAGAGACTTGAGCTTCTCGACATGGCGGGCGGCGAGCGCGACCTCGACGCCGGCAGCGCGCAGTGCACGGGCGAGAGAGGCGCTGATGCCCGGACCCGCTCCCACGATCAACGCGCTACGGTAGGGAAACTCCTTCACGCAGGCTCCTTGCCAAATATCAGCAATCGGTTGAATGCCGGCAAATCGTGATCGGCCACGAGGCGCAGTCCGTAGAGAGCCGCCAGCGCAGCGACGGCCTCCACATCGCGAAGGCCTGATTCGGGATCGCGCTCCTTCAGCGTGCGATCGAATTCGAGATTGCTCTCAGAGGTGTAGCGGCCCTCGTAGCGGAACGGTCCGTAGACGCACAAGACTCCGCCCGGCGCGAGCACAGCGCCGATCCCATGAACCATCGCCGTCACCTCCGGCCAGGACATGATGTGCAGCGTGTTGGCCGTGAAGATCGCATCGACGGAACGCAACGGCCAGACGCTCTGGCGAACGTCGAGGAGCGTCGGGGGGCGCAGATTGTTACCGCCCTCGAGCTGCACGCGCGTCGTCAGATCCGGCAGGTAGGTGAGTTGTTCGGTGGGGTGCCAGGTGAGGTGCGGCAGGTGCCGTGAGAAATGCACGGCATGCTGACCCGTGCCGCTGCCGATTTCGAGCACTTGAGTGCGCTGCGCCAGGCACTCCATCAATACGGCGAGAATGGGACCTTTATTGCGTTCACAGGCTTCGGAGAATGGCAGCATGGATCAACCCTTACCGTGGGACCTCATTCAAATCCATCGCCGCAGAAACTGCAAGACCGCGGCCGCGCAGTCGTCAGGGCGCGATTGCAGCAGCAGATGGGGCCCGTCGATCAAGGCAAGTTGCGCATCGCGGGCCGATTGCATCATCCACTGCGTCGCGGCGCGGGGCACGATGAAGTCGCCCCGTGCGCTCAGAATCAGCATGGGCAAATCGATGCGGCCCAGGCGGGGGGTCTCATCGACGTCAAATACCTCGCCGAGGCGGTGACGAACGACCGCAGCCGCGACCCCGGCTATGGCGCGGTCGGCATGGGCGGGGGCTCGCCGCGGCTGAGTCGACCCCCATAGCAGGAGTGCACGCAGCCAGCGCGGCAGGCTCTTGACCGGCGCGCGCACGGCCAACGGCCGCACCCAGCGCAGCCAGGGAAGAGGATTCTTGGCGAAGGTGCCGCAGAGGATGACACCCGCCAGCCCGTCGGGCGGATTTGCGGCAATGCGAATGGCGAGTGGCCCGGAGAATGACTCGCCCAGGAGAAAATAGCGCTGCCCGGACGGCAGCGCGGCGCGCACCAGCGCCTCAAGTTGGTCGTACCCCAAGAGCTCATCGCAGGGATATGCGATGACTTCGACCTGTGTGGCGCAGCCGAGGGAGCTGATGAAGTCGGTGTAGCGCTTGTTGGTGCCATCCAGTCCAGGCAACAGAATGAGGCGCTGCGTCCGGTGAGCGGGATTGGGCGGCTGACGGGCGGCCAAAATCTCACTCAAGCGGGCAATCTTTCGCTACAGTGTCGCCCCGGCTGGATTTCCGATCGAGGAGCTTGAAACATGTCTCTATCCCTGTATGAGTTTTCCATTCCCGTGCTGCTGCGCGGCTTGAGCAACCTGTCGGTGCTGCTTGACAAGGGTGCCGCCCACGCGGCGGAAAAGAAGTTCGATTCCGCCGTGCTGGTCCAAGCGCGACTGTACCCGGACATGTTTCCGCTGTCTCGTCAGGTGCAAATCGCATGCGACACCGCGAAGGGTGCGGCCGCGCGTCTCGCCGGCATCGAGATTCCGAAGCACGAGGACAATGAGGTCACGCTCGCCGATCTCAAACAGCGGATCGCCAAGACCGTGGATTTCCTTGCCACCGTCAGTGCCGAGAAAATGAAGGATGCGGAAGGGCGATCGATCGAGATCAAGACTCCAAACCGTACCTTTAAGTTCACGGCTCGATCCTACGTCACCGACTTCGTGCTGCCGAATTTCTATTTCCATTCGACGGCGACCTACGCGCTGCTGCGCCATAACGGGGTCGAGGTTGGAAAGGCCGATTTCCTCGGTGCGATTGGCTAGGGGACTGTCGGAGACAGGGCCTAACGGCTCGGCGGCGCACTAGGCCAGCAGCTCCACCAACATTTCGATGCGGGTGAAGAGGTGCTCCTCCGTGCGGGCGTCGTGCGAGAAGCGCAGCTTGAGCGGGCCGTCGAGGCGGTAATCCTTGGGCCGGCCCTGAATCAGTTTCAGGACGCGCTTCGCGTCGATCTTGTTCTGCTCGTCGAAAATAACATAGCCGCCAGTGGCTCCCGCGTCGATCTTGCGGATGCCGAGCTGCGCGGCGCGCAGCTTGATCTGCGTGGCGCGCAATAGCGACTGGGTATATTGCGGCAGCGGACCGAAGCGATCGATCAGTTCGACCTTCAGTTCGTCGAGTTCCTCGCGCGTCTGGGTGCCGGCGATGCGCTTGTACAGCACCAGGCGCAAGTGCACGTCCGGGACGTAGTCCTCGGGTATCAGCGCCGGCAGATGCAATTCGACCTCGGGTCCCGCATCGAGCGGTTTTTCCAGATCCGCCTGCTTTCCCGACTTCAAGCCGGCCACGGCGCGCTCGAGCAACTCCATGTAGAGGTTATAGCCGATTTCCTGGATCTGACCGCTTTGCTCATCGCCCAAGAGTTCACCGGCCCCGCGGATTTCCAGATCGTGCGTGGCGAGCGTGAACCCCGCGCCGAGCTCCTCGAGCGACTCGAGCGCCTCGAGCCGCTTGACCGCATCGGCCGTCATTGCCTTGCGGGGCGGGGTGATCAGATAGGCGTAGGCGCGGTGATGCGAACGGCCGACCCGTCCCCGCAGCTGATGGATTTGCGCGAGGCCGAAGCGGTCGGCGCGGTCGATGATGATGGTATTTGCCGTCGGAACGTCGATGCCGCTCTCGATGATGGTCGTGCAGACGAGGAAATTGAAGCGGCGGTGATAGAAATCCAGCATGAGCTGCTCGAGTTCGCGCTCGCGCATCTGCCCGTGGCCGACGGCGATGCTCGCCTCGGGCACGAGCTTGCGCAGGGCTTGCGCGGTCTTCTCGATGGTTTCGATGGTGTTGTGAACGAAATAGATCTGTCCGCCGCGGCGGATCTCGCGCATCGCCGCTTCGCGCACCACGGTTTCATTCCACTCCAGCACGAAGGTCTTCACCGCCAGGCGCTCGGCGGGCGGCGTGGTGATGAGCGACAGATCGCGCAATCCGCCCATCGCCATGTTGAGGGTGCGCGGAATGGGCGTTGCGGTGAGCGTCAGTACATCGACTTCGGTGCGCAGCGCCTTGAGCTTCTCCTTGTCGCGTACGCCGAAGCGGTGTTCCTCATCGATGACCACGAGCCCGAGATCCTTGAACCGCACCTTGCCCTGCAGCAGGCGCTGCGTGGCGATGACGACGTCGACCGCACCGGAGCCGATTCCGTCGATCACCGTGCCGGCTTCCTTGTTGGTCCGGAAGCGCGACAAGCTCTCGATCCGCACCGGCCAGTCCGCGAATCGATCGCTGAACGTCGTGTAATGCTGCTGGGCGAGGAGCGTCGTTGGGACCAATACCGCCACTTGCTTGCCCGCCTGCACCGCGACGAACGCGGCGCGCAGCGCCACCTCGGTCTTGCCGAAGCCGACGTCACCGCATATGACGCGATCCATCGGCTTGCCCGACTTCAAATCGGTCAGCACCTGATCGATGGCGGCGGATTGATCGGCGGTTTCCTCGAAGGGAAATCCGGCTTGAAACGCCCGATATTCCGCCTCTCCAGCGAGCATCGAAGTGCCCTCACGCGCCGCCCGGCGCGAGTACAGATCGAGGAGTTCCGCCGCGACATCGCGTATGCGCTGCGCCGCCTTGCGCCGCGCCTTCTGCCACTGCTCCCCGCCGAGTTTGTGCAGCGGTGCGGTTTCCGCCGGCGCGCCGGTGTAGCGGGAGACCAGGTGCAGCGCTTGCACCGGCACGTAGAGCTTGTCGCCGTCGGCATACTCCAGCACCAGAAACTCGCCCGTGTAGCCCGCCACATCCATCGTTTGCAGGCCGACATAGCGGCCCACCCCATAGGATTCGTGCACCACCGGTGCGCCGATCCGCAAGTCGGACAATTCCTTGAGGATCTTGGCCGGGTCGCGCTCGGCACGCCGCCGCCTGCGCTCCTGCCGCGCCCGGTCGCCGAAGAGCTGCGACTCGGTGAGGATCTCGAGCGGAGGCGCCTCGAGGCGCAGCGCCGATACCGCGGGCGAGACGGTGACGCCGAGCTGCAAGTCGCTGGCGATGAAGCTCGCAAAATTGTCGAATACTTTCGCCTGAACGCCGCGACCGCGCAGCAGATCGAGCAGCAACTCGCGGCGGCCGGCGGATTCGGCGGCGAGCAGCACCCGGCCGGGACTCGCGGCAATGTGCGCCGCGAGTTCTTCGACCGGCTGCGCGGCGCGAGGATCGATGCGAATCGTGGCGGGTGCCTGGCTCAAGAAATTTTGCACCGGCCCCGCCGTTTCGGGCGGCCATTCGAAGGAGCGCAGTTGCACCTGCTGCCACGCGGCGAACTCGCGCAGAAATTCCGCCGGGGGCAGATACAGTTCCGGTGGATCGAGAATCGGGCGGCGGCGGTCGTGGCGCAACTGTTCGTGCCGCTCACTGATGCCCTGCCACAGGCTCTGCACCGAGGAGGTGGCCTCGTGCATGTCGATCAGAATGCTTTGCGGCGGCAGGTACTCAAAAAGATGCGAGGTACGATCGAAGAACAGCGGCAGGAAGAACTCCAACCCCCCGGGTGCTTGCCCGGCGCTCACATCCTTGTAGAGCGGCTGTTCGGTCAGATCACCGGAAAATCGCAACCGGTAGCGACGTCGAAATTCGCGCACGGCGTCCGGGTTGAGCGGCGTCTCCCGGGCGGGCAGGAGCTGAATGCGGTCCAGCTTGTCACCCGAGCGCTGCGTGTCGGGATCGAAAAACCGGATGCTGTCGACGTCCCGGTCGAGCATGTCGATGCGGTAGGGACGGTCCGAGCCCATGGGAAACACGTCGAGCAGGGAGCCGCGGACCGCAAATTCCCCGTGAGCTACCACCTGCGTCACGGCCGCGTATCCGGCGGTCGCCAGTTGGGTCCGCAGCGAGTCCATGTCCAGGGTCTCGCCGACGTGCACTTTGAGCGAATACGCTTCGACGTAGCTTCGCGGTGCGAGCCGCTGCAACAGCGTCTCGATCGCCACGAGCCACACGCCTTTGCGGGCGTGCGGCAACTCGGCCAGGGTTGCTAGGCGCGCCGAGGTGATATCGGGATGTGCGGAGAAGCTGTCATACGGCAGCGTCTCGAGATCGGGAAAGACGCGAACCGGGACGCCGGGCCCGGCGAAGAAGGCGACTTCCTCGCTGAGCGCCTCTGCATCGCGCGTATTCGGCGTCACGACGATGAGCGGGTGGGGGGCTTTGGCCGCCGCTTCGGCGATGGCGAGCGCTGCGGCGGCGCCGTACAGCCTTCCCCATTTGATGAGTTGCGAGTCGGCGGAAGGTAGCGCGGGGTCTAGTAGGGGCATTGATTTCAAGCGGGCAACAAAAAATGCCCGCCGCGAACGAGTCGCGGTGAGCCTCAAAGTCAGGAACTTGGAATCTTACCCGATCTGACGGGTCAAGAATTCGCGGCCGGGTCCGGGCTTGCCGCCGGCGCATCCGCCGCCGGTGCATCCGTCGTCGCCGCATCCGCCGCCGGTGCATCCGTCGCCGGTGCAACCGTCGCCGGTGCAACGGCCGATGGCGCGTCGGTCGATGGCGCGTCGGTCGATGGCGCCCCCGCATTCGCGACGACGCTGTGGATGACGTGCTCGTGCTCGAAATAGACTACGAAGCCCGGATATTCCCAGCGCGAGATCGGCGGATTGCCGACCGCCGGGACCTTGGTCACGGGCGCGCCGAACTTGCTCGCCACCTGATCCATGGTCATGCCGCGGGCGGGCGTGGCAACGTCCGATTCCCTGACGGCGATTCCACCGGTATCCGTCGCGATCGTTTCAGCCCGGGTCGAATCGACGAGCCCGGCAACGCTGGCAACAAGATACGCGGCAACCAGCAAAGTTCGATGATCCATGGCCCACCTCGATTGTTGCCCACATGACGCAACGGCTGACAGGCAATATACTACCCTTGCAACTTGGCAATAGTTGACCGATTTAACACTCTGATTATATTGCTTTTTGGCGGGGGCCTGCGGAGGCCATCCTCGAGACTCGCAACCGCCGCCGGGCGGCCTATGGTTTAATCGCGGCGCATGTTTCAGCCCCTTCCAGTTTTCGTGGGCCTGCGATATTCGCTGGCGCGCGAGCACAGTTTTTTCGTCTCCTTCATCACCTGGGTGTCGCTGCTTGGCGTCGCCCTGGGCGTTCTGGCGTTGATCACCGTGATTTCCGTCATGAACGGCTTCGAAAGCGAGCTGCGCACCCGCCTCCTCAGCCTCTCGGCGCATGCGACCTTGAGCGCGCACGGCGGGGCGATCGCCGACTGGCGGACGCGCATTGGGCAACTCGAGGGGTCCACCGGGCTCATCGGTGCCGCACCCTTTCTCGATACCGACGCAATGCTGAGCCACCCTCCGGCGATGAGCGGCGCTGTGGTGCGCGGTATCGATCCGGTGCTCGAAGAGCGGGTATCGACGATTGGCGAGTCGATGCGCGAGGGCAAGCTCGCCGATCTGCAGCCGGGAATGAACCGCATCATTCTCGGCCGCATGCTCGCTTATCAGCTCCAAGTGGGCGTGGGCGACACGGTGACGGTGATGATTCCGGGCGGCGGGGCCGGCGGCGCCATGGTGCCGCGGCTGCAGGAATTCGAGGTGGTGGGGCTGTTCGAGGTCGGGTTGCAGGAGCACGACAGCGTACTGGCCCTCATCGACCTTGGGGACGCGGAGGCGTTTCGCGGCTTGCCGGGTCCGACCGGCATCCGCCTGAAATTCGACGACGTGCTGCGCGCTCCCGATTTGGCGCGCGCCGCCGCATCGCGCTTGCCTCCGGGGCTCGAGCTGCGCGACTGGACGCAGGAGAACGAAGCGTATTTTCGCGCCATCAAGATCGAGAAAACGATGATGGGATTGATCCTCATGCTGATCGTGGCGGTAGCGGTATTCAACATCGTGGCCACCCTCGTGATGGTCGTGAGCGACAAGCGCACGGACATCGCGATTCTGCGCACGCTCGGGTTGAGTCCCCGCGGCGTGCTCGCGGTATTCATGACCCAGGGTGTCCTCATCGGCTGGATCGGTACGGCGCTCGGCGTCGCGCTCGGCCTGTCTCTGGCTCTGCACGTTGATGTCGTCGTGCCTTTTCTCGAGCACACCTTCGGGCTGCATATCATGGACGACCCCGATGTCTATTACATTTCGGGGCTGCCGAGCGAGACGCACGCCGTCGATGTCGTGCGGATCGCGGCGGCCGCCATGTTTCTCACGTTGGTCGCGACCGTCTACCCCGCTTGGCAAGCCGCAAAGACACAGCCCGCCGAAGCACTGCGATACGAATGATGCGCTTCTGGTACGAGGGCTTTCTGGGATTGCGGTATCTGCGTGCCTCGCCCAATCGCGGCTTCGTCTCCCTCATTGCAGGCATCGCGATCTTCGGACTGTCCCTCGGCGTCGCGGTGCTGATCGTCGTGCTGTCGGTGATGAACGGCTTCGAAGAGGAACTGCGCACGCGCATACTGAGCCTCACCGCGCACGCGACGATCTCCGGCCTCGAGGGGCGCATTGCGGATTGGCCGCCACAGGTCGAGCAGGTGTCGCACTTCCCGGGCGTCGTGGCCGCCGCGCCCTATATCGAAGAGCAGGCCCTGATGACTCGCGGCGACAAGTCCGCCGGGGTTCTCATGCGCGGCGTGCTGCCGGATGCGGAGCGCCGCGTTGCCGACTTGAGCCGCCACCTGCTCGCGGGGCATCTGAGCGACCTCCTGCCGGGAAAATACCGGGTGATCCTGGGGAAGGACCTGGCCGAGAGCTTGAACGCGAGAGTCGGCGACCGCGTCGTGCTCATGGTGGCGCAGGGCGATGTGACGCCGATCGGGGTGCTGCCGCGGATGCGCTCTTTTCAAGTCGCCGGCATCCTGTCGGTGGGGATGTACGAATACGACCGGCGGATCGCGCTCGTCGCCATGCAGGATGCGGCGAAGCTTCTGCGCATGGGCGATGACATCACCGGCATTCGCCTGAACGTCGCGGATCTGTACGCCGCACCGCGCATCGTGCGCGCCGCCGCCGTGGCGCTCGGCGGCGGCTACGAAGTGGACGACTGGACCAACCAGCACGTGAATTTCTTCCGGTCCATCGAGATCACGAAGCGCATGCTGTTCGTGATCCTGTCGCTGGTCGTCGCCGTCGCCGCATTCAACATCGTGTCGACCATGGTGATGGTCGTGAAGGACAAGCGCCGCGACATCGCGATCCTGCGCACCTTCGGCGCCTCTCCGCGCAGCATATTGTCGGTGTTCATCGTGCAGGGAAGCCTGATCGGCGTTCTCGGAATCGCCGCCGGCGTGATTCTCGGGGTCCTCGTCGCGGACAATCTGCAGCAGCTCGTGCATGGGCTGGAGCACCTCGTCGGGTTCAAATTCCTGGATGCGCGCGTGTACTTCATGAGCGATCTGCCGGCGCACGTGCAGCTCGCGGACGTGATGCGCATCTGCGGAATCTCGTTCGTGCTGGCGTGCCTGTCCACGCTCTATCCCGCCTGGCGTGCAGCGAGGTTGCTGCCCGCCGAATCGCTCCGCAACGACTGAGGATCGCTCGCAAGTATGCCCAACTCCAACGATGTAGTGCTCGAAGGGACGGATCTCACCAAGGAATTCGTCCAGGGCGGCGTGAAATTGCAGGTGCTGCGCGGTGCTTCGATCACGGTGCGCGCCGGCGAGCGCATCGCCATCGTCGGCGCTTCCGGGTCCGGGAAGACCACCCTGTTGCAACTGCTCGGTGGCCTCGATCTGCCCACCAGCGGCACGGTCGACATCGTGGGCTCCGCCATGAACCGGCTGAGCGACACGGAACGCGGCCTGCTGCGAAACCGCTCGGTGGGATTCGTCTACCAATTCCATCACCTGCTGCCGGAGTTCACGGCGCTCGAGAACGTGGCAATGCCCCTGCTGGTGAGACGCATGAAGCCACAGACTCGCGCGGCAGGTGGCGGCGGACATTCTTTCGCGGGTCGGATTGTCGGAGCGTCTGACGCACCGCCCCTCGCAGCTTTCGGGGGGTGAACGCCAGCGCGCCGCAGTGGCGCGTGCACTGGTCACGCGGCCACAGCTGGTGCTCGCGGACGAACCGACCGGCAATCTGGATGGCATGAACGCCGCGCAGGTGTTCGCGCTCATGCTCGAGCTCAACCGCGAGCTCGGCACCAGCCTCGTGATCGTGACCCACGATGAGCGCCTGGCGGCGCGCCTCGATCGGGTCTTGACTCTAGTCGACGGGGTTCTGCTCGAGCGCGGCGCGGCGGGCGTGCGTGAGCGGGCGCGGCGCCGGCGCAAGTGCAGGATCACCCGGGCGCGCCACACTCCTTGCGCGAGCACGTAGCCGAGTCCGGCCGCGGCGAGGCCGAGCACCAGCGCTCCGAGCAGCAGCGGCGGCCACAGGTGACCGAGTTGGGTCCATGCATTCCGGGGGCTGATCTGGTGCGCGAGCGGGATGAGGTCCATGCCCATGAGCTTCGCACCGACCCACAGCGAGCCCACCACTTGTGGGACCCAGGTGAGCGGATTGCTGAGAAAGACCGTCGCAAACAATACCGGCAAATTCAGCCGAAAAAGGATGCCGAACAGCGCGCAGAGGGTCAGATGTACCGGCAGCGGTGTGGGCGGTATGAACGCGATCAGCAGACCGAGTGAAAACGCCCGGACCACACTGGTGCGCGTGAATTTCCAGCAACCGCGGTCCCTCACCAACGTGGTGAACGGCTTAAGGCACCAGAGCTTCTCCAGCACGTGGCGATCCGGCGTGATGCGTTTGAGCCAGCGTTGCATGAATCGCAATCCACTCCCACCAAGCCTCATTATGCCGTTTTTGCGCTGCGCCGGGGTTTCTCCGGCGCACAAAACAGCGACGTACGCCTCAATCGATGGCGGTATCTCAACCGTCCACGCTCAAGTATCATGCCGCCAGATACAAGGCTTACGAATGAGGACACAATGTGGGAGATCATCCGCGCGGGCGGCGGCTTCATGTGGCCGATCATTTTTTGCTCGATCGCGTCCGTGGCGATCATATTGGAGCGCCTTTGGACCCTGCAAAGCAGCCGCGTCATCCCGCGCGATCTGTCGCAGAAGGTGTGGAACTGGATCGAAGCGGATCAGCTCAGCGAGAAACTGGTGATCGCCCTGGAGCAAAACTCGCCGCTCGGTAAGCTGCTGGCCATCGGGCTCGCGAATCGCAACAAACCGCGCTCTTTGATGGTGGAGCGGCTGGAGGACGGCGGCCGCCACGTGGTGCACGATCTGGAGCGCTTTCTCAACACGCTCGGCACGATTGCGGCGATAGCGCCGCTGCTGGGCCTGCTCGGAACCGTTGCCGGAATCATCCATGCATTCAACGCCATCACCGCGAACGGTCTCGGCGACCCGCGCATCCTCTCCGGTGGCATCGGCGAGGCGCTGATCACGACGGCGGCAGGCCTCACGGTCGCGATACCTTCGCTGATCGCTTACCGCTATTTTGCGCGGCAAGGTCGAGCGCCTCGTCATCCGCATGGAAAAGGAAGCGATGAAGCTCGTGGACGCTCTGGATGCGCGCGGCGACCTCGCCGCCGAGACCTAGGAGACCGCCCGCAATGAATCTGCGTCCGCGGAATCGTGAAGATCCCGAAATCAACTTGATCAACTTCATCGACGTGCTGCTCGTGTTGTTGATTTTTTTCATGGTATCGACCACCTTCAATCAGGAGGGGCGGGTCAAAGTGCAGCTGCCGCAGGCGAGCGAGATTCCCCTGCCCCGCGGCTCGCACGAGCCCTTGGTGATCACCGTGACCGCCGAGGGCGGCTACCGGGTCAATGAGCGTACGCTGATCAACTCGAGCCCGGACACTTTGCGCGCGGCGTTGCTCAAGGAGGCCGGCACCGAGCGCGGCCCCATCACGATCCGCGCGGATGCGCGCTCGACTCACCAGGCGGTCGTGACGGCGATGGATGTCGCCGGGCGGCTCGGCTTCGCGCAGCTGAACATCGCGACCGTTCACCAGGAACCTTCTCCTTGAGTGCGATCTGCCGCCGCGGGGTCCCCCGCCTACCAAGCGTCCGATGACAATGCCTGGTCCATATACAAGCGGCTGCTGCACTACGCGCGGCCCTATGTCGGTGTGTTCCTGATCGGCGTGCTCGGAATGATCTTGTTCGCCGCCACCAATATCGGTTTGGCGTATGTGGTCAAACAATTCGTGAGCGGCGCCTTCATCAAAAGGGATCCGCAGGTTCTGTGGCAGGTGCCGATCGCGGTCGTCGTGTTGTTCACGCTGCGCGGCATCGGCGACTTCGTCGCCAATTTTTATCCGAGTTGGGTCGGGCGCCAGGTGATCAAGGGCTTGCGGCGCGACGTGTTTTCACACTATTTGCGCCTCCCCACCGCCTATTTGGATCGCCAGCAGTCCGGGCATCTGCTCTCGAAACTCACCAACAATATCGAGCTGGTGGCGGCCGCGGCGACCAGCGCGTCGATTTCCCTGATCGGAGACAGCCTGTCCATCATCGGTTTGCTGGCTTACATGTTCTACATGAACTGGCGGCTGGCGCTGTTTTGCATCGCGGCCGCACCCGTGATCGCGCTGGCTGATGAAAGTCGCCAATCGCAGCTTCCGTCGCTATAGCGAGCGAATTCAAAACTCGATGGGCGACATCACGCGGGTCGCCAAAGAAGCGATCGATGCGCACCGCTTGATCAAGATCTTCAACGCCGAGGACCACCAAACCGAGAGGTTCGAGCAGGTCAATGAACTCAATCGCGCGTCGAATATGAAGCTCGCGCGCGCCAAATCGGTCAGCAACCCGGTGGTGCAGTGCATCGCCTCGATCGCGCTCGCGAGCGTGCTGTATGTGGCGATTCGACAGGTGTTCGCGCACAACATGCAGGTGGACCAATTTCTGGCTTTCCTCGCGGCATTGATGCAGATCCCCTCGCCCCTGCGCAGTCTCGTGAACATGAGCGGCCCGCTGCAGCAGGGCATCGCCGCCGGCCAAAGCGTGTTCGAGCTCCTCGATCAGCCAACCGAGGGCAGCGGCGGCTCGCGCACCATTGTGCGTGCGCGCGGCGAGATCGAATTCCGCAACGTGTGCTTCACCTACGGCGCGGACAAGGGGACGTGCTGCAGGATGTGAGTTTCCACGTGCGGCCGGGCGAGACCGTCGCGATCGTCGGCCGCTCCGGCAGCGGCAAGACGACGCTGGTCGGCCTGGTGCCGCGCTTCTACGATGTTCAGCGAGGGTCGGTGCTGCTGGACGGGATCGATGTGCGGGAGTACCGCCTGATTGATTTGCGCTCGCAGGTGAGTCTGGTGAGTCAGGACGTCGTGCTCTTCAACGACACCATCCGCAACAACATCGCCTTCAATGCCGTCGACAAGACCGAGGCTGACCTCGTCGCGGCGGCCCGCGCCGCCAATGTCATGGAATTCGTCGCACAGCAACCGCAGGGGTTCGAAACCACGCTGTCGGATCGCGGTCAGAACCTCTCCGGCGGCCAGCGGCAGCGCATCTCGATCGCACGCGCCTTGCTCAAGGATTCACCGGTTCTGATCCTCGATGAGGCCACCGCCGCGCTCGACAACGAGTCGGAGAGGCGCGTCCAGCAGGAATTGGCGACGCTCATGCGCGGTCGCACGACGCTCGTGATCGCACATCGCTTGTCGACCGTCGAAGGCGCGGACCGGATCATCGTGCTCGATCAGGGACGAATCGTCGAGGTGGGAAATCATCGGGAACTGCTCGCACGCGGCGGCCTTTATGCCGCGCTCCATGGAATGCAGTTCAACGCCTAGGCTGCGAGCGCCAATCTCATGTCGGTCCAGTCCTGGTTCAATCGCATCTGGTATGACCGCACCGTCCCGCCGTGGTGGCTGCTGCCGGCTTCGTTGGTGTATGGCGCCGTATCCGGGTCGCGGCGCTTGCTCTACTCGAAGCACCTGCTGCGCTCGACGCGCCTGTCCTGTCCGGTCGTGGTGGTCGGCAATCTGAGCGTCGGGGGAACCGGCAAGACTCCGCTGGTTTGCTGGCTGGTGGCGAGATTGGGCGAGCGTGGCTTCAGGCCGGGGGTGGTCACCCGCGGCTACGGCGGCTCCTCGAGAGACGTGCGCAGTGTCGAGGCGTCGGATGACCCGCGGGTGGTCGGCGATGAAACCGATTCTGCTCGCGCGGCGCACCGGAGTGCCCATTGCGGTCGGCCGCAATCGTCCGGCCGCGGCGCAATTGCTGCTCGGAGCCGGATGCGATGTGATCGTGAGCGACGACGGGCTGCAGCACTATGCCTTGTCGCGGGATTGCGAGGTGGTTGTCATCGACGGCGACCGTCGATTCGGCAACGGCTGGCTGCTGCCGGCCGGCCCGCTGCGCGAACCACCCGCGCGTCTGCGCAGCGCGAATGCCATCGTCGTCAACGGCGCCCGGGCGCTGCTCGAAGGCGCGCTCAGCATGCGACTCGAGGCGAAGAGCGCCGTGGCCCTCGTCGGCGGCCGCACGATGCCACTGCAGTCATTCGCCGGCACGGCGGTGCACGCCGTTGCCGGGATCGGCAACCCGGAACGCTTCTTCAACATGCTGCGCTCCCGTGGCATCGCCGTCGAGGGACATCCCTTGACGGATCACGCCCGCATCGGCGTCGGGGACATCACCTTTGGCGACGGCAGGCCGGTGCTCATGACGGAGAAAGATGCCGTAAAATGCAAGGCTCTTGCCGATGCGACGCATTGGTATGTGCCGGTGAGCGCGTATTTCGACGCTGACGAATCGACTACACTGCTCGACATCGTGACGCAAGGCATTGCAAAACGCGGACCGCCTCCGCGAGGACATATCGATGGATAAGCGCTTGCTCGAATTGTTGGTGTGCCCGGTGTGCAAGGGTCCGCTGAGCACGGCCGGAAGCGGCGGCACGCTCGAGCTCATCTGCCGCCCCGACCGGCTCGCCTATCCAGTGCGCGAGGGTATTCCGTTGATGCTTCCGGAGGAGGCGCGCGTGTTGGCCGCGGACGATCCCGTGCTGAATCGCTAGCCGGGCGCCAAGCGCCATGTTCCATGTCGTGATCCCCGCACGCTTCGCGGCAACGCGCCTGCCGGGCAAACCGCTGCTCGATGTCGGCGGCAGGCCGTTGATCCAATGGGTGTGGGAATGCGCGCGCGCGAGCGGTGCAGCCTCGGTGATCGTGGCGACGGACGATGCGCGCATCGAGAAGGTCGTCTCTGGATTCGGAGCGGAGTGCCTCATGACTGCGCCGGGGCATGCCTCGGGCACCGATCGCATCGCCGAAGTGGTCGCGCGCGAGGGGCCTCGAGGCCGATGACATCGTCGTGAATCTGCAGGGCGATGAGCCGTTGATGCCGCCTGCGATCATCAGCGGCGTCGCCGCGGCCCTGCAGCGGCACGCGCTGATCGACATCGCGACGGCGGTTGCGCCGGTTCGGAGCCTGGAGGAATTTCTCGATCCGGGCTACGTCAAAGCGCTGCGCGCGCAGGACGGTCGGGCGCTCGTATTTCAGCCGGGCGCCGGTGCCCTGGCCGCGGGACGAGGTCTTCTGACGGTCGGCCGGCCGCTTTCGCCGGCGCCTGGCGGCACGTCGGGATTTATGCCTATCGGGTGCGAAGTCTGCTGCAATTTGCCGCCTGGGCGCCGACACCCGCTCGAGATCGCCGAGAAACTCGAGCAGTTGCGCGCGTTGGAGTACGGCATGAGCATTTACCTGCTGGCGTTGGCGCAAGCCCCGCCTGCCGGCGTCGATACGCCGCGGGACCTCGAGAGGGTGCGCTCGGCCGTCGATAGAGCCGCTGGGCAACCGCGCCCGGCAGGGATAAAATCGCCCGGGTAACGGGGGGCGCGTCACCGCGCTCGAAGAAAACAAGCAAACCTTGGAGCGGAGATCTCATGAACAAGGAAGCTGCCGGGATGCGCTGCGCGGGAATGATCGTCCTTGCGTGGCTGGGATGTTCGGCGGCGGCCCGCGCCGATGTGACCATCCAACAGAACACGACGCTCGATGTCGCCTCCATGGTTCGCATGCATGGCACCACGACCGAAAGCATCGTCGCCGACAAGAAACGCAACGACACCGAATCGCATTGCGAAGGGATGCTGTCCTTGGTATGCGGCAACCAGCACGGCGGGGAGATCGTGCGCCTCGACCGGGATGTGACCTGGCACTTGGAGCCTGACAAGAAGCGCTACCGTGAGGATGTCTTCGCGACGCCGGAGCAATTGAAGATGATGCGTGCCCGCATGGAGGCCATGCAGGAGAAGATGCGCTCATGCCCCGTGCCGCAGAGTCAGGCGGCACCGGCCGTCGACAAATCGAAATGCGAGATGTCGCCGCCGAAGTTCGACGTGCATAAAACGGAGGAGAGTAAAACCATCGCCGGGCACGACGCCCAGCGCACCCTCCTCACCTTGACGGAGAGCTGCACCGACAAGCAGACCGGCGACGTTTGCGATACGGTGGTGGCGTTCGATCTCTGGCTCACCCAGGATACGTTGCCCGGAAGTGCGGACCAGAAGGCATTTCAGCACGCCTACGCTCAAAAGCTCGGCCTCGATGATCCGCAGGGAGTGATGCGCGGACAAGTCGACAAGTTTCTCGCTGCATACCACTCGCAAATCCAACAGCTCGCCGCCAAATCGAGCGACCTCAAGGGTCAGCCGTTGCGTACGGGGCTGCGCGTGCTCGTCGGCGGAGAGCATTGTGCGTCGGCGGCGAAGATGAAGGATCAGGCTCCGGCGGGCGGCGGATCGAATACCTTGGTGGACGCCTCGCAGGCAGGGGCGGCCGCCGGTGCCAATACCGCGGCGGGCGCGGGGAACTCTGCCGCGCAAACCGCTGCGAGCCGGGCCGCCGGTTCGGGTCTGGCCGGGTCAATCGCGGGATCGGCCGTCGGCGCTTCGGTGGGCAAGTTGATGGGCGGCCTGTTCAACAAGAAGAAAACACCGGATGCGA
Source organism: uncultured Gammaproteobacteria bacterium (assembly GCA_963843295.1). Classification (GTDB taxonomy): domain Bacteria; phylum Pseudomonadota; class Gammaproteobacteria; order Steroidobacterales; family Steroidobacteraceae; genus Bog-1198. The sequence goes on from CAWJJP010000002.1 coordinate 225,663, forward strand.
GCTCGGCGCCGGCCGCGACGCCCGTGGCGGAGAAGTCCAACGATCCCTTCGCTTCGATGGTGCAGGTGGCCCAATTCACGATCGAGACCGTATCGATCAGCACCGATGCCGTTGCACCGGAGCGCTTCGACATCCCTGCAGGTTGGACGAAGGAAACACCGAAGGCAAACAGCGCCGCCGAGAAGGAATTCACCTGCCCGAAGACCGCTCCCCAGGGCTCCTGACGCTCCGCAGGGCGGGGCGACCGTGCCGGGAACTGACGACCGCGCGGGAACTTCAGTGCAGAAAGCTGCGCAGCAGCCAGTAAAGGCTGCCCGCCAGGGCGATGGAGATCGGAAGGGTGAGGACCCACGCCATGAGCAAGTTGCGCACCGTGGCCCACTGCAGGCCCGAGCGGTTGGCGACCATGGTTCCGGCGACACCCGATGACAACACGTGCGTGGTGCTCACCGGCAAGCCGTACATGTCGGCGGCGCCGATCGTCACCATGGCAACGAGCTCAGCCGACGCCCCCTGGGCATAGGTCAAATGCGTCTTGCCGATTCGTTCCCCCACGGTCACGACGATCCGTTTCCAGCCGATCATGGTGCCGAGCCCCAGGGCGATCGCGACGGCAACTTTCACCCACGTCGGAATGAACTTGGTGGAATTGTCGAGCTGCTTTTTGTAGTTGGCCAGGATCTTTTGGTCGCTTGTGGAGACCGCGATGCCCTTCGACTTGCCAAGCAGGCGTAGCCCCTCGCTCACCAGGTACATGTCATTGCGAATGTTGACCATGGCATCGGCGGGCACCCTGGCGAGCGACTGATACTTCGCCACTTCCGAGGCGATCGTACCGCTCAATTCGGCTAGAGCCGGGATGGTGGCGGCGCTGATCGAGCGGGTGCGCACGATCTCGACGGCGGCGGCGTGCGCGTCCGCTGGAGCCGTGGCGCTGCCGTAGCGTTGCAGCGCGGCCTGCGCCTGCGCCGAGACGACCACGAACTTGGCGACGTCCTCCTCGTGCATCGTGCGGTTGAGTGCATAGGCCGTCGGCACCGTGCCGATGAGGATCAGCATGATGAGACCCATGCCTTTCTGCCCATCGTTCGAGCCGTGCGCGAAGCTCACGCCCGTGCACGTGAGCACGAGCAACGCCCGAATGAGCGGCGGCGGCGGTTGATTGCCCTTCGGTTCATGAAACAAGGCGGGGGAGGGGATGAGTGCCTTGGCGATCAACAGCAAAAGCGCGGCGACACTGAAGCCGATGAGTGGCGAAAACAGCAGCGACTCGCCGATCTTTGCAGCCTGGCTCCAATCGACCCCGCTGGTTCCGGTGTTTCCAGCCATCAATTGGTTCATCAGGCCGACGCCCATGATCGAACCAATCAAGGTATGGGAACTCGATGCGGGGAGGCCGAAATACCAGGTGCCGAGATTCCACAGAATCGCGGCGATTAACAAGGCAAACACCATGGCGAAGCCGGCGCCGCTGCCCACCTGCAAAATCAACTCGACCGGCAGGAGCGATACGATGCCGAAGGCCACCGCACCGCTCGACACCAGCACGCCGAGAAAATTGAAGGTGCCGGACCAGACCACCGCAAAATTCGGCGGCAGCGAATGGGTGTAGATCACGGTCGCCACCGCATTGGCGGTGTCATGAAAACCATTGACGAACTCGAAGCCCAGCGCGATGAAGAGCGCGATACCGAGCAAGACGAAGGGATAGGCCCGGGTGTAGCGGACGACGGACAAGTCGTCCGCCAAGTGGACTCCTGCGTATATGATGCCCGTGAGGACCACCACGCCTGCGAGGACATTGAACCAAGGACTCGGCTTGTGTCCAATGAGGGGTGAGGCCCCGACCGGCCCCGGTATGGTTGCGTCGAGATTCGACATCTGTGTCACCGAATCGATGAGGTAGCGGGCGTCGTGGACGGGTTATTCTTTAGCCGATCGATTTATAGTTCCGCTACATGACATTTCGATGACAACCCAGGTATTTGATGCCGTTTACCATTTCACACGCCGCGGCCGTTCTGCCGTTTTCCCGCTCTCTTGCGCGCTGGCGGTTGCTCTCCGCCATGGTCATTGGCAGCATGGTTCCCGATTTTGGCTGGTTCATGCCGTGGCGCCCGGCGAGGTTTGAGACCCATAGCACACTCAGCCTGTTTACCTTCGCTCTGCCGGTTGGGCTGGCCACATTCTGGATTTTTCAACGGCTGCTCAAGGCGCCCTTGATGGAAGTTCTTCCGAATGCGGCGTATTCACGCTGGCGGCCATTTGCCGCACCAGCGGACTACTCAAGCCCTCGGCAGTGGCTCCTGGCCGCTTGCGGCGTGCTGGCGGGGGCGGTCACGCACTTGGTGTGGGACGCGTTTACCCATGAGGGTGCCCGCGGCGTGCGCCTGCTGCCGGTGCTCGACGAGTCGATGGTCCAACTGGGACGGCATCACTTGATGGGCGCCCGGTTGATGCAGGATGCCAGCTCGCTCCTCGGACTGATCGTGGTCCTCGTCATCATGCTGTACGGTTTGCGCGGCGGCGCGCCGCAGGCGTCGCCGGCGAAGCGCCGCTTACGCGCCGGTGAGCGTTGCGCGTGGTTGGCCGCTTACGTGTTCGCGGCGCTCCTCTTGAGCGGCCTGTTCTTCCTGGTGAAGCATCCGGGCACAGTTTCCAATTTGCAGATGCCACTCAGCGGTGCGGCCATCGCCGTGCTGCGCGGCCTTGCCGCGGCTCTCCTCGGCGTGACCGCGGTCTTGAGGTTTCGCCTGCACACGGACCCCGTCCCGGGGCTCGTGCGCGGCGACACCTGAGCTACGCTTCCCGGCTATCGATCGTCGGGGCCGCTGCGCGGCACATCGCTCGGGGCGGATGACCACACGACGTACTTGTTCTCGCCACCGGCACTCGAGCTATCGGCCGCACGTGGCGGCGCCTCGGACATGGGAGGTGCCGCAGCGCGCTCCCGTGGAGCCTCCCGCTCCCGCGGGGCCTCCGTCGAGGGCGGTGGCGGAGCGCCTGGGGAAAAGCCCGCCGCGCCCGGAGCCGGCGGTGCGCTCGAGCCCGAGGCGAAGTCGGATCGTGGCGCAGGCTCGGAAATGCGGCCCCCATTGGCACCCGCGGGCGAACCGCCATCCGGAGTTTGCGCTTGCGCTTGACCATTCCCGGTGCCCTCACCGCCGTCGCGCCGGCCACGGCCGCGCCGCCTCCGACTGCGCCCGGTGCGCTCCGGACGATCGCCCGGCGACCGGTCGCCCCCCTCGGGACGAAGCGGCTGTTCGGCATTGCGGCCCGGGGTCTCGCTGCGGATCGAAGAGTCGCCGCGCGCGCTCTCGCCGCGTGGCGCGTCAACGCGAGCGCCCTCGCTGCGAGGGGCGGCTTGATCGGCTCGCGGCGCATCGCTGCGCGGGGCGTTTCGTTCCGGCGCCGCTGCGCCATCGGCGCGCCGCGGACTTCCCTCATGGCGGTCGCCGCGTGGGCGGCCGTCGCGGCGCGGATCGCGCGGGCCGTCGCGGCGCACGTCCCGGTTGCGGTCACGGCTGCGATCCCGATCGCCGCCGCTGCGGTATCGATCGTGCCGCACTTCGCGATGCGCAGCGCGGTGCGGGTGTGCCGGTGTCGCTGCGGCCGTCGCCGCGGCGCCGCTCGAGCGCGTGCCGAATAGCCATCTCCAGAGGCGCACCAGCGCGCCTTCTTGCGAGGCTGCGGCCGCCGGCACGGCGACCGGCGCGTCGGGTACCGGCATGGGAATGATGGGCGCAGTCGACGCCGGCAATATGCTCGGCACCAGGGGCGCTTCGCCCGGCGGTTTCTTGTCGCGATTGCCGATGTTCGAGTCATCGAGCACCGGCTGGTCCGCCAACTGATAGCTCACCGTGGTGTTCTCCGGCAGCTCCTTCTCGTCATCGCGAATCCGTCGCAGGTTGTAGGCCGGCGTTTGCAGATGCGGATTGGGCACGATGACCAGCGACACCTTGTCGCGCGCCTCGATCTGGTTGAGCCAATCCCGCTTCTCGTTGATCAGGTAGGTGGCGACGTCGACCGGAACCTGCGCGATCACACGCCCGGTACGCTCCTTGCGGGCTTCTTCACCGAGCAAGCGCAACAGGGCGAGCGACATCGATTCCACGCCGCGGATCGTGCCCATGCCGCTGCAGCGCGGACAGTTGATGTGGGTGGTTTCGGAGAGCGCAGGGCGCAGCCGCTGGCGCGATAATTCGAGCAACCCGAAGCGCGACAGGCGCCCGAGCTGAATGCGTGCGCGGTCCATCTTGACTGCATCGCGCAGCATGTCCTCGACCGCCCGCTGGTTGGCCTGGGACTCCATGTCGATGAAATCGATGACGATGAGGCCGCCGATGTCGCGCAGCCGCAATTGGCGCGCTATTTCCTCCGCCGCCTCGAGGTTGGTGTTGCGTGCGGTCGCTTCGATGTCGCCGCCGCGGGTGCTGCGCGCGGAGTTGATGTCGATCGAGACCAGCGCCTCGGTGTGATCGATGACGAGGCTGCCGCCCGAGGGCAGGATCACCTTGTGCGAATACGCCGACTCGATTTGGCTCTCGATCTGATAGCGCGTGAACAGCGGCACCGGGTCTTGATAGAGCTTGAGCTTGCGCTGCGCATCCGGCGGCATGAACCGCTGCATGTATTCCTGAGCTTTTTGGAAAGCCTCGGGCTGGTCGATCAGGCATTCGCCGACATCGTCCGAGAAATAATCGCGCAGGCCGCGCGTCACCGCATCGCTTTCCTGAAAAATCAGAAACGGCGCCGGCCGGCCGTCATTCGCCTGGACGATTGCATCCCAGGCGACTTTGAGGTTGTTCAAGTCCCACTGCAGTTCCTCGGTGGAGCGTCCGACGCCCGCGGTGCGCACGATGGCGCCCATGCCGTCGGGAATCTGCAGCCCATTCATCGCCTCGCGCATCTGATCGCGATCTTCGCCCTCGATACGGCGCGACACGCCGCCGGCGCGCGGGTTGTTCGGCATGAGCACGAGGAAGCGGCCCGCCAGACTGATGAACGTCGTGAGCGCGGCACCCTTGTTGCCGCGTTCTTCCTTCTCCACCTGTACGATCAACTCTTGACCTTCTTGCAGCAGGTCCTTGATGTTCAGCCGCCCGCCGGCCGCGGGTTGCGAGCGGAAATACTCCTTGGAGACTTCCTTCAGCGGCAGGAACCCGTGGCGCTGCGCGCCGTATTCGACGAAGGCAGCCTCGAGACTCGGTTCTACGCGAGTGATTCGGCCTTTATAGATATTGGATTTTTTCTGTTCCCGGGACGGGATCTCGATCGATAGGTCGTAGAGTTTCTGACCGTCGACGAGAGCGACTCGCAGCTCTTCTTCTTGAACTGCGTTGACGAGCATTCTTTTCATGTGCCCCAACTAATGTGGTAGGGGCCGAGGAGAGTTTGAGAATAGAAGCCGGGACTGCGACACCCATGGTCGCAGATATGAATAGGGCAGCACCGATCGCGAGCCACGCGATCGGCATCGATACAACCCAATTCTGCCAAAATATATACGGCAAGCCCGGGGCCTAGTTCTCGGTTAACCGCTTGTTCAGACGCAGGAGCTTAAGCGAGGGCTCGCGTGCGGCTTTCTCATCGGCCGAGCGATGGTCTGGAAATCCAGAACCAACTAATATGCGGCGCTCCCGTAAGATGGGGGCGTCACCGAAACCGGTGTCAACCTGGCAACTCATGCTAAAGGGCGAAGAATTCGCCGCCCTTTCCGAAAAAAAAATGGTTCAGCGCCTGACACGGCTTTGAAAGATTATCATGACAGGCCGCCAGGGGTCAATGTAATCAATATCTTAGAGACTGCAGAAACGAAGATTTCCGACTATGAAAGCCGAATTTGGCGCCGCTCCGCGACTCCAGGGACCGAAAAGTCCCGTGGTTCTGCACACGATCACCGCCGAGGAGGCGGGCCAGAGAATCGATAACTTCCTCATGCGGCACTTCAAGGCGGTGCCGCGAAGCCGCGTCTACCGGTTGCTGCGCAAGGGCGAGGTCCGGGTCAACCGCAAGAGGGTGGATGCGGAATACCGTATCGCCGCGGGCGATGAGGTGCGGCTGCCGCCGGTGCGCATCGATAGCAGCGAGGAGCCGGGGCGCCCTTCGCACAGCCTCGTCGAGCTGATCGAGCGGGCGGTGATTTTCCAGGACAAGCATCTGCTCGTCGTCAACAAGCCGGCCGGCGTTGCTGTCCACGGCGGCAGCGGCATGAGCTACGGCGTGATCGAGGCGTTGCGCGCATCGCGGCCGCGCGAGACCCTCGAGTTGGTGCACCGCCTCGACCGCGATACCAGCGGCTGTCTGCTGGTCGCCCGGGATCGGTCGACGCTCACCGCGCTGCACGCCTTGATCCGAAATTCGGGCATGCACAAGACCTACCTGGCGCTGGTGGCGGGGAGCTGGCAGTTGGGGACCAAGCGCATCGATGCGCCGCTCGCGACGGACAACCGCGAGCACGGTGAACGGCACGTGCGTGTGGCGGCGGCTGGAAAATCCTCCGTCAGCGTGTTCAAGCCGGTGCAGTTCTTCGGCCCGCTCGCGACCTTGATGGAGGTGGATATTCCGACGGGGCGCACGCATCAAATTCGCGTCCACGCCGCGTTTGCCGGGCATCCGCTCTTGGGCGATGAGAAATATGGCGATCGCGAGAGCAATGCGAAGTTCAAGCAATTCGGTTTAAAGCGCACCTTTCTGCATGCACAGTCGGTCGCATTCGAGTGGCCGGGCTCCGGGGTGCCCTTTCACGCGAGCGCGCCGCTGCCGGCGGAGCTTGCCGCGGTGCTCGATGCGGTCACACCGCTGCAGCGCAAGCCCGCGCGCCGCACCGCCCGCGGCAAAGCCGCCCCGAGACGCTGAGGGGACCGCGGCGAGGGGGCGGTATTACGGGATCGAGTAGCCGACCTGCCGCAATGTGCCGCAGAGTCGGATCAGCGGCAGACCGACGAGTGCGGTCGGATCGAGGCTTTGGATGGACTCGCACAAGCTGATCCCCAGTCCCTCGCACTTGAAGCCGCCGGCACAATCGAGCGGGGACTCGCGCGCCACGTAGCGCCCGATGGTCTCCTCGTCGAGCGCGCGGAACGTGACCAGGGTCTTATCGAGGAACTCGAACGCGGAATCGTCGCGACCGCGCGCTACCGCGACCGCGGTGAGAAAGGTGATCGTTTGACCCGAGGCCTCTTTCAACTGCTCGACGCAGCGTGCCGGGGTGCCCGGCTTGCCGAGAATCACGGGTTCGCGGGCACCATTCACGAGCACCGCGGCTTGATCGGAGCCGATGACCCAGGCGTCGGGAGACTGCACGGCGACGCTGCGCGCCTTGGCGAGCGCAAGCCGCGTGACCATGGCAAGCGCCGTCTCGCGCTCGCGGCGGACCTCCTCCACGCCGGGCGCACGGCATTCGAAGGGCTCATACACCCGTGCCAGGAGCTCACGCCGGTAGCGCGAGGTAGACGCGAGTATGAGCGCTGGTGGAGACTGCAAAAACAATGACTTGCACCAGATCCATTTTTGACAGAGGAGGATGCGGGCCCTATTATACGCGGCCCATGGCAGCCGGCTTGCCAGACTTGGTCGATTGCGCGCGCCTGGCCGAGGACGCGGCGGTGATCGAGCGCGTCTACGGCTTGGGCGAGCTGCCGCGATTGCAGGATTTGCTGGCGGAGAACGGGGGTCGATTGACCGCGAGGTTTGCCTTTTCGAAGGCCTCCTCGGGCCGTGCCGCGGCGGGCATTGCAATTAGCGCGAGGCCGCAGCTGATATGTCAGCGCTGCATGCAGGGGTTCGCGTTCCCGGTGAGCGGCGGCAGCGAAGTTGAATTTTCGGATGACGAGGAAGCCTCCGGGTCGAGCGTGGAGCGGGAGCTCTATGAGATGAACGGCGGCAGGGTGTCGTTGCGCGAACTGGCGGAGGAAGAGCTGTTGTTGGCGTTGCCGCTGGCGCCGGTGTGCAGCGCGCCGCAGGATTGCGGTCGCACGCCGATCCTCGTCGCCGATGTGGACGCGCCCGAACCGGCGCGCGAGATGCGCCGGCCGTTCAGCGCTTTGCAGGATTTGTTGAAGAAAACTTGATAGGACACAGCACTCATGGCAGTTCAAAAAAGCAGAAAGACCCCGTCGAAGCGCGGCATGCACCGTTCCCACTCGGCCCTGGCAATACCGGCGGTGTCGATCGACGCGAAGAGCGGGGAGACGCATTCACGCCATCGCATCTCGCGAGAAGGATTCTATCGCGGCCGCAAGGTGCTTCAGACCAAGGCGGACGCGGCGGCGGCCGAAGAATAAGCTCCAACGGTCCGGCCGGCGACATGGTCGTCGCTCGCCCAGGCTCCTGACGCACCCGTGTCGGCGCTGCTCCATATTGCCATCGACGCCATGGGAGGCGATTGTGGTCCCTCCGTTTGCGTGCCCGCGGCCCTCGCGGCTGCGCGCGAGTTCCCCGATGTGCGCTTCACGCTGACGGGGCGGCAAGCCGATCTGGAACGCCAACTGGCACAGAGCCCGCACGCCGGCGCAGGCGCGCTCAAGCCCGAGAATCTCGAGTGCCTGTTCGCCGCCGAAGTCGTGGAGATGAGCGACCACCCGCGCGAGGCCCTGCGCCGCAAGAAGGACTCCTCGATGCGCCGCGCCCTCGATCTGGTCAAGGCGCAGGAAGCCGATGCTTGTGTGAGCGCAGGCAACACGGGAGCTCTCATGGCGATGGCTCACTTCGTTCTCAAGATGCTGCCCGGTGTCGAGCGGCCGGCGATCGTGTCGCTCATTCCGTCCCGCGGCGGCCACACCTACATGCTCGATCTGGGCGCCAATGCGACTTGCACGCCCGCGCAACTCTGCCAGTTTGCGGTGATGGGATCCATCCTGGCGGCCGATCTCGAGGGTGCTCATGAGCGCCCGAGGATCGGCTTGCTCAATATCGGCGAAGAGGAAATCAAGGGCAACGAAACCGTGCAGGCCGCCCACGTGTTGATGTCGGCCACCGACATCAACTACGTCGGCTTCGTCGAAGGCCACGACATATTTTCCGATCAGGTGGACGTCGTGGTCACCGACGGCTTTACCGGCAACGTGGCTTTGAAGACCATGGAGGGCGCCGCGCGTTTGATCTCCGATACCTTGCGCGAGGAGTTCACGCGCAACGCGGCGCGAAAGCTGGGCGCGCTCGCCGCCGGCCCGAGCCTTCGGGCGCTGCGAACGCGCTTGGATCCGAGACGATACAATGGCGCCACCATGGTCGGGTTGAAGGGGATTGTGATCAAGAGTCACGGCGGCGCCGACATCTTCGGCTTTCAGCGTGCCATCGAAGTCGCGGTGCTCGAAGCGCGGAACGGCGTACCGGCGAGAATCGCAAAACGACTGGGCTCCTAAGGCTCGAGGGAACGCAATGTATTCACGCATCGCCGGTACCGGCAGCTTCTTGCCGGAGAAGGTCCTGACCAATGCGGATCTCGAGCGCTTGGTCGACACGAGCGATGAGTGGATTCGGTCCCGCACGGGCATCGAGCGCCGCCACGTGGTTGCCGAAGGGGAGACCACGACCGATCTTGCGGAACACGCCGCGCGCCGTGCGATGGTGGCGGCGGGAGTCACCGCTGCGGACGTCGACCTGATTTGCGTCGGCACCACGACCCCGGATCTCGTGTTTCCGAACGTCGGCACGCTGCTGCAGGATCGGCTCGGTATTCACCATGGCTGTCCGGCTTTCAGCCTCGAGGCCGCCTGCACGGGTTTCGTCTACGCATTGAGCGTCGCGGACAAATTCGTCCGGCTCGGCGAGTCGAAATGCGCTCTGGTCGTCGGCGCGGAGACTTTGACGCGCATCGTCGATTGGAATGATCGCGGAACCTGCGTGCTGTTCGCCGATGGCGCCGGCGCGGTGGTGCTGACGCCCGCGGCCGAGCCGGGGATCATCAGCACTCGCTTACACTCCGACGGCCGATACAAGGACCTCTTGATGTACCCGGACGGCGTTTCCAAGGGTTTCCACCTGGTGCGCGAGGGCAAGGCCGGGGTGCAGATGAAGGGGAACGAGGTCTACAAGGTCGCGGTCAATACCCTGGGGCAGCTGGTGACCGAAACCCTCAATGCGAACAATGTGACCAAGGACCAACTTGACTGGTTGATCCCGCATCAAGCAAACATTCGCATTATCGAGGCGATCGCCAGGAGGCTGGACTTGCCGATGGAACGGGTCATCGTGACGATCAGCGATCAGGGCAACACATCCGCCGCCTCGGTGCCGTTGGCACTCGATACGGGCATACGGGATGGCCGCGTGAAGCGTGGCCAGTTGTTGTTGCTCGAGGCTTTCGGCGGTGGCTTCACGTGGGGCTCGGCGCTCATCCGCTATTGATTGCGGTGAATTATGCGAAGGACGGAGTGGCTTTTGCTGTTGGGACTGTTCGCCGTCACGGCCCGCGCGGAACTGTATCCATTGGAGCCCGATCAGGACATGATCGGCGATGCCGGTCAGACCGAGTCCGAACAGAAAGATACGCTTCCCGACATCGCCCGCCAGTATCACCTGGGCTATGACGAAATCGTCACGGCGAATCCGGGCGTCGACACCTGGTTGCCGGGAGCAGGCACCGTCATCCGTTTGCCCATGCAGCATCTGCTGCCGGACGTTCCGCGTACCGGAATCGTGGTGAATCTGCCCGATGGGCGGCTGTATTACTTCCACGCCGATTCATACGGCAACCATGTCGTCGAGGCGTATCCCATCAGCGTCGGCAAAATGGACTGGAAGACGCCCTTGGGAGTGACCTCCATCGTCAAGAAGGAACGCAATCCCATCTGGTATCCGCCGAAGTCGGTGCGCGAGACGCACCTCAAGGATGACGGCGACATTCTTCCGGCGTTCATTCCGCCGGGGCCGGACAATCCGTTGGGCGAGTACGCCATGCGTCTGGGGATCACGCGCGGCTCGTACCTGATTCACGGCACCAACAAGCCCGTCGGCGTGGGCATGCAGATCACCCATGGCTGTATCCGCCTGTACCCCGAAGACATCCAACAACTATTTTCAGAAGTACCCGTCGGCATGGCGGTGCGCATCGTCAACCAGCGCATCAAAACCGGCTGGGTCGACGGCGCCTTGTATCTCGAGGTGCACCATCCGCTGGATGGCGTGGATCCGAAGGATGTGGAGGACCTGACGGCGCTCACCCGCAACATCGTGGCGGCCACCGCACAGCGCCGCGTCATCATCGATTGGGATGCGGCGGAGCAGGTATTCCAACAAGCCAGCGGTACGCCGGCGCGCATCTCGGTCGATCGCTGGGTGACACCGGCAACCACCGCCGCGCGCTGATTTCGGGCGCAAGCTGCGGAAAAGACGCCAAAAAAACGCCGCGGTTGAACCGCGGCGTTTCATGCGTGCATGAAATGCTCGATTTACTTCGACACGGACTTCTTGAACATGCGATCGATCTTCTCGTTGATCGCTTCGATGGCCGTCGAATTCTGCTGGGCCGTCGACAAGGCTTGGTTCGCCGTGCTCTGGGCACCTGAGGCCGCAGATTGGGCGCTCTGCGCGGCAGCCATGGCGGCAGCGGCATCGCTCGCGTTCTTCGCCGTGTCGCTCTGAAGCTTGGAGACCTGAGACTTGAGGTCATCGATCTGCGCTTGAATCGGCTTCAGGTCCGTGCATCCTGCGAACGCGATGAGGCAGGCCGCGGCCGCAGAGGCCTTCAGTGTCGTAGAAAAGTTCATAAAATTCCCCTAGGGTTGTTAGTCATTCGTTGCGGAAAGTCCGATGTGTCGTCACAGACGGGCCCAGTCGCAGTGTCGGGCTCGAATGCGTTGCAACACAGTCGCACATCAAGCCAAATTCGCGCCTCGATTGCAACTGAAAAGCGCGTTTTGTCTGTTCTACGCGACGATTTTGCCCTACTTTGGACACGCAAAATTAAAATCGCCGTTAAGAATTTGCGCAAGCATGTAAGTTTTACAGCCGATCAACCATTAGTCCTTGGTCGCATGGCCTCAGATGGTTTTTTCCGTAACTCACGGCGGTCCCGAGCTCGGGATCGCGCGATCCCGAGCTCGAGACGACCAACTTTTGATATCGATCAAGGCATCTTTTTTCGACGCGTGGATGCGCCGCAGTGTCGATGTCCATTGGTTCTGACGATGCGTCGGTTCTCACGATGCATCGGTTCCCGCTCTGCTTTGGAGCGCAATCGAGTCAACTAGAGACAGAGCCATTGCCGCCGGCTCCATCCGTGATGATTCGTAGAGCGCCAATACCGCCCGGCCGCGCGGTGCTGGCGCGTCCGGAACGCATTCGAGTCATTCCCAGCTGAAGAGGCCGCCTGAGCCTTAACGGCCCACTTGCCACCGGCGATCGGCTGTATATAATAACAGATACTGGCTACATATACAGGTGACGCATGTCGGACCTTACACCCCGTCAAACACAGATCCTCAGGCTCATTCAAGATGCCATTGCTGAAAATGGCATGCCGCCTACGCGCGCGGAAATCGCGCGCACTCTTGGTTTCAAATCCCCCAATGCAGCGGAGGAGCACCTGCGCGCCTTGCAGCGCAAGGGCGTCATCGATCTGATTCCGGGCGCTTCGCGCGGCATTCAACTCAAAGATATTCTGCGGGAACAACTGGGCTTGCCACTCATCGGGCGCGTTGCTGCCGGTCGCCCGATCCTGGCCGAAGAACACATCGAATCGCGCTATCAAATCGATCCGCAATTATTCCAGCCGCAGCCGCACTACTTGCTGAAGGTGCAGGGCATGAGCATGAAGAACGCGGGGATCTTGGATGGCGACCTGGTCGCCGTGCATCGCACGCCCGAAGTGCGCAATCGCCAAATCGTGGTTGCCCGCCTGGAAAGCGAAGTGACCGTCAAGCGCTATCGGCAAGAAGGTTCGATCGTGTGGTTGCTGCCTGAAAATTCCGATTTCCAACCCATTCGCATCGATCTTAAAGAACAGCCGATGATCATCGAAGGAGTGGTGGTCGGGGTGCTTCGTCGCGGTAAAGACGTGGATGCCGCGTGAGACTATCGTTGAGTCGATGGCGCTTGCGGATCTGCTGGCCGATGCGCGTGTCTGGAAGTTAAAGGACGCCTCGGCCGGCCTTCGTCCGTCTTCGTCTCGTCCGGTTTGGTCCACCGGTCGAAGCTCGCTCGATGCGCGCTTGCCGGGCGGTGGCTGGCCGACAGCCTCGCTCGTCGAGGTGCTGCTCGATGCGGCCGGTCTCGGCGAAGTCCAGCTGTTTTTGCCGGCTCTGGTGGAATGTCAGCGCAAGACGGACGGTGAGCCTCCGTGGCTGGTCTGGATTGCTCCGCCCCATGAGCCTTATGCCCCCTCCTTGGCGCAGCAGGGAATTGAACTGCGCCGCTTATTGGTGGTGCGGCCGAGCACCGCGACGGAAGCGTTGTGGGCTGCTGAGCAGGCGTTGAGTTCGGGAGTCTGCGCAGCGGTGCTGCTATGGTTGAAGGGCACCGATGATCGCTGGCTACGGCGTTTGAAATTGGCGGCCGAGGCCGGCGGTGCGCTCGGCATTCTGTTTCGTCCCGAGCGGCATCGGTTCGAGTCCTCGCCCGCCGCCTTGCGCTTGTTGCTGACTCAGGGCGAGCATGAGCCGCATCTGGAGCTGCTGAAAGTGCAGGGCGGCCGGCCGGGTCCCGTCGAGCAAGTGTCATGAAACGCGCGGCGAGGTCCGCGACGACGGATTTATTTGCGTATGCACCGGCGCCTGCGCATCACCCGACGCCTGCTCCTGCCGCGCCGCCGCCCCCTGCCACCCGATCGCGTCCGAAACAGCTGTGGTATGCGGCGGTGTTCCCCGAGCTTACCGAGATCGAAAACTCAGCCGCCGTACTCCAGCGCCTTTGCCTGCATGCGCAGCAATTCACTTCGCTGGTCAGCATGGAAATGCCCGACGCCTTGTTGCTGGAGATCAAAGGCAGTGTGAAGTTGTTCGGTTCGCTCGCCGCGTTGCATGCGGACATCGATGCTTCCTGGGATGGGCTGAAACTGCGCGCCCACAGCGCGACGGCGCCATCGCCTCTGGCGGCACTGTGGTTCGCCCGCGCCGGCAAGCGGGTACTCATCGAAGATCCCGGCTTGCTGGCGGGTGCACTGGCTGAGTTGCCCATGACATGCACGTCCTGGGATGCGGAGCGGCTGCACACCTTGCGTGCCATGGGCGTGATCCGGGTGGGTGAATTGCTGCGTCTGCCGCGTACCGGTGTGGCACGGCGCTTCAGTCCTGGAGCGGTGCTCGATCTGGACATCGCGCTCGCGCGGCAAGCGGCGCCGCGCAGGGCATTCGTGCCGCGCGAACGTTTTCGCGAGCGCTGCGATTTCGAGATGGAGATCGAAACCGTCACGTATCTGCTCAAGGCGCTCGAACCGCTGCTCGAGCGCTGCGCGCGATTTCTTCGCAAACGGCAGGCGGGCGTGCAGGCTTTGGAATTGAGGCTGACGCACCGTGCCCGGCCTGCCACGCGAGTCCGTGTGGGGCTCGCGAGCATCACGGGTGAGCGCCGTCGTTTGATTGACGTCGTGAGCCAGAAGCTGTCCCGGCTTGAACTTGCGGCGCCGGTTCGAGGCATGGAACTCCTATCAGGTACCCTGCGGCCGCTCCCGGCCGGCTCGCTCGATGTCTTCGCTCCCCTTGGCATCACCGGCGGCGGCGATACGGTGCCGCAATTGGTGGAGCGTTTGCGCGCGCGGCTCGGCGAGGAAGCGGTTTACGGCCTGTGCTCGATTGCGGAACACCGGCCCGAGGCGGCGTGGCAGCGGGTCCATGCACTACCGCTCGACTGCGCGCTGCGCGCGCGCACTTCGATGGCTCATCGAGAAATACCCGGGCAGGACATGCCACGGCCCGTATGGCTGCTCGATACGCCGGTCATGCTCGGGGCACCGCAAGTGCAGCAGCTGCGGCGGAATGATTTGGTGCTCGAGCAGGGTCCGGAGCGGATCGAGAGCGGCTGGTGGGACGGCAACGATATTGCACGCGATTACTACATCGCGCGGCAAGCGGGTGGCGCGCGACTGTGGGTTTTTCAGGAACGGCGCTCGCGTTGCTGGTATTTGCACGGCGTGTTCGCTTGAGGCTCCCGGTTCGTGTACGCCGAACTGCATGCCTTGAGCAATTTCTCTTTCTTGCGCGGCGCTTCGCAGCCCGAGGAGCTGGTCGAACGAGCTAAATCTCTGGGCTATCGGGCGCTCGCCCTGACCGACGAATGCTCGCTTGCGGGAGTGGTGCGTGCGCACGTCGCCGCCAAGCGGCACGCTCTGCCGCTCGTCATCGGCACCGAGCTCAGCTGTGCCGATCGACTGAAGCTCGTCGTGCTCGCAACCGATCGGGCGAGCTACGGGGCGATGAGCCGTTTGATCAGTCGTGCACGCTGCGCCAGCCCCAAGGGCAGCTACGCCCTCGAGCGCACGGATCTCGAGAACGCCCTCGACGGATGCTTGATCGTCTGGCTGCCGGATGCCGGCAGGGCGGCGCTGCCGCGGCATCTCGAGGACGGCCGTTGGCTGCGCGAGCGCTTCGCGGGACGCTTGTGGATCGGCGTGGAATTGCTGACCGGCGGGTTCGACGCGCGCCGCTTGGAGCTCCTCGATACGCTCGGTGAAACGCTCGAGTTGCCGCAAGTTGCCGCCGGAGACGTGCACATGCATCGGCGCAGCCGCCGTGCGTTGCAGGACGTGCTGACGGCAATTCGCTTGAATACCCCGCTCGAGCGCGCAGGATTGAAGCTGTTTCCGAACGGCGAGCGTTACCTGCGGCCCATGTCGCGCCTGCAGGAGCTCTACCCGCCGGCGCTGCTCGCGCAAACGCTCGAAATCGCAGAGCGCTGCACCTTCTCGCTCGATGAGCTGCGCTATGAATACCCCGAGGAGATCGTGCCGGCGGGCGAAACCCCGACCAGTCACCTGCGTACCCTGGTGAAGCGCGGCTGCCTCAAACGCTGGCCGGGAGGTGCGCCGCACGCCGTGCGCGAAGCGATCGAGCACGAATTGCGCTTGATCGCCGAGCTCAAGTTCGAGCCGTTCTTTCTCACCGTGCACGATGTCGTGCAGTACGCCCGTTCGCAGAACATCCTCTGCCAGGGCAGGGGCTCGGCGGCCAACTCGGTGGTCTGTTATTGCCTGCAGATCACCGAGGTGGATCCCTCGCGCATGGCAATGCTGTTCGAGCGCTTCATTTCCAAGGAGCGCAACGAGCCGCCCGACATCGACGTCGATTTCGAGCACGAGCGTCGTGAAGAGGTGATCCAATATATCTATCGCAAATATGGCCGCGAACGCGCGGCCCTGGCGGCCACCGTCATCTGCTACCGGCCCCGCAGTGCCCTGCGCGATGTCGGCAAAGCATTGGGATACGATCTGAGTGAAGTCGATCGGCTCGCGCGCGGCATGCAGTGGTGGGATGGTCAACGCATCGATCCGGAGCGCATCCGCGCCACAGGCTTTGATCCGCAAGATCCGAGAACGCGCCGCCTCATGGCGCTCACGGCGGAGATCCTGGGATTTCCGCGCCATCTCTCGCAACACGTCGGCGGCTTCGTCATCGCGCGCGGCCGCTTGGATGAGCTGGTGCCCATCGAGAATGCGGCGATGCCCGAGCGCACGGTCATCGAGTGGGACAAGGACGATTTGGATGCGCTGGGGCTGCTCAAAGTGGATGTGCTCGGGCTCGGGATGCTGAGTGCGATCCGCCGCGCATTTCGGTTGATCAACGATTTCGGCGGTTCGCCCGCGCTCGATGGAGAGCTCAATCTTGCGACGGTGCCGGGCGAGGATGCATCGGTGTACGACATGATCTGCCGTGCGGATACCACCGGCGTCTTTCAAATCGAGTCGCGTGCCCAGATGGCCATGCTGCCGCGTTTGCGGCCGCGCAATTTCTACGATCTCGTCATCGAAGTGGCGATCGTGCGCCCCGGCCCGATCCAGGGCGAGATGGTGCATCCGTACCTGCGCCGGCGCAACCAGGAAGAGGAGGTGAGCTATCCAAGCGCAGCCGTCGAGTCGGTGCTCAAGCGCACCCTCGGGGTCCCCATTTTCCAGGAACAGGTCATGCAGCTCGCCATCGTGGCGGCCGGCTTCTCGCCCGGCGAGGCGGACCGCCTGCGCCGTGCCATGGCGGCCTGGAAGCGCAAGGGCGGTTTGGAACCCTTCCAGCGCCAATTGATCGACGGCATGCGCGAGCGAGGGTATCCCGAAAGCTTTGCAAACCAGATATTCAATCAGATCCTGGGGTTCGGCGAATATGGCTTTCCGGAGTGTGTCGTCGGCGAGACGCGTGTGGTGAATGCCGATACCGGGGGATGGTTGAGCATCGATGAAATTATCGATGGCCGGGCGCAACTTGAGAACACGCTTGCATGCGATGGTGAATTGCGTTTGAGGAAGCGCAAAGTGCTGCGCGTCATGCGAAGCGGCGTGAAACCCGTACGGCGTCTACGCACGGCACTCGGCCATGAGATTATCGCGACGGCCGAGCACCCATTCATGACCATGACGGGTTGGGTGCAGTTGGGGAAGCTCGAGATTGGTGGCCACGTGGCGGCAGCGCGTCATATGCCGGTGCCGGGGTCTGATGTCTATTGGGACAGAATCGTGGAAATCGAGGCAATCGGGAATCGAGAAACTTACGATTTGCAGATTGAAGGCGATCACAATTTCCTGGCCAATCATTTCGTCGTCCACAATTCCCACGCGGCGAGCTTCGCACTGCTCGTCTACACATCCGCCTGGCTGAAGCACTACGAACCTGCGGCCTTTTGCGCCGCGCTCATCAACAGTCAACCGATGGGCTTTTACGCACCAGCGCAATTGGTGCGCGATGCGCGCGCACATGGTGTGCAAGTACTGCCGGTTGCGGTCGCATTCAGCGACTGGGATTGCACGCTCGAGCGGCGGGATGATGGGCGTCCGGCGCTGCGGCTGGGTTTGCGGCTGGTGAAGCATCTGTCTCAGGAGGGCGCGAGACGGCTGCTCAGCGCGCGGGCGGCGGGCGCCTTCAGCCATATCGCCGATCTCGCCGAACGTGCGGCACTCGATCGCCGCGATCTCGAGGCGCTCGCTGCGGGCGACGCGCTCGCGAACCTCGTCGGACACCGGCATCGGGCGGTCTGGCAGGTGAGCGGGGTGGAGCGGGCGCTGCCGTTGCTGCCTGCGCAAACGGTGGCGCGCGAGGGCATTCCGCTGCTGCGCGCGCCGCACGAGGCTCACGACATCGTCGCGGATTACGCGAGTACGGGATTGACGCTGCGGCGCCACCCCTTGGCACTGCTGCGGGACAAGCTCGAGAAACGCGGCGTCATTCCCACACAGCAGCTGTGGGATCTGCCGAATGGCCGGATGGTCACGACGGCGGGCCTGGTCATTACGCGGCAGCGGCCGGGCAGCGCCGGCGGCGTCACCTTCGTCACCATGGAGGATGAGCTCGGCTATGTGAATTTGATCGTGTGGGAGCGCGTCGCAACGGCGCAGCGCGCGGCCCTGCTCGAATCGCGGCTGCTCGAGGTGCGCGGCAAGCTGCAACGCGAGGGCGACGTGCTGCACGTGATCGCGCGGCGCCTGACGAATCTTTCGGAAATGCTCGGAGACCTCGTGGTCGAGTCGCGCAATTTTCATTGACCGGGTCGGTGGGGCAGCCTCGCGCAAGTTTGCATACGATAGCCGGGATAACATACGTAGCCACGGGATAAGGAGAATGAGCCATGGCACAGAATACGGTGGTCAGAGCTAAAGGTCGGAACAACAACGCCAACGGCGGGGAGCCGGGTACACCGGTCGACGGCGTCGACGGTGAATTACGACGCGATGCCGAGGAACAGGCGCTGCTGGAAGGGCGTTGGAAGATACTTGGCGATGCCAAACCGCCGACGATCCGCCCCAGGAAATACGAATACGTCGACGAGCTCGTGCGCCTGCAGTTCGAATTGCTCAAAATGCAGGAGTGGGTGCGTCTTCGGGGCCTGAAGGTCTGCGTCCTGTTCGAGGGTCGGGATGCCGCCGGAAAGGGCGGTGTCATCAAACGCATTACCGAGTGCCTCAACCCTCGCGTCTGCCGCGTGGTGGCTCTGGGTACGCCCACCGAGCGCGAACGCTCCCAGTGGTATTTTCAGCGCTACGTGCCCCACCTGCCCGCGGCGGGGGAGATCGTGCTGTTCGATCGCAGCTGGTACAACCGCGCCGGCGTCGAGCGCGTCATGGGCTTTTGCAGCGACGACGAGTACCGGGAATTCCTGCGCTCCTGTCCCCTGTTCGAGAGGATGCTCGTGCGATCGGACATTCTGCTGGTCAAATATTGGTTCTCGGTGAGCGATGAGGAGCAGGAACGTCGCTTCGCCGAGCGCATGCGAAACCCCATCAAGCGTTGGAAGCTGAGCCCGATGGACCTCGAGGCACGCAAGCGCTGGGTCGAGTACTCGAAAGCCAAGGACGTCATGCTCGAGTACACGGATCACAAGAAGACACCGTGGTTCATCATCGATGCGGATAACAAAAAGAGAGCGCGCCTGAACTGCATCGCACACTTGCTCACGCAGGTGCCCTACAAGAACCTGCATCCAATCGAACTCGAATTGCCGCCGCGTCAGGAGGAGACCGGCTACAAGCGGCCGAAGAAGTCGGCTCAGCGCTGGGTCAACCAGCTCTACTGAAAGGGAGGCGCTCGTTGCATCCGGCGCAAAACGAGGCCGCGCCCGGGCCTCGGGCCGGGCGCAGCCTCACCGCCTCAGCGGCCGATCGCTACTTGATGGTGATCTCGCGCATGTTGTAGTCACCGGTGATGTCGCGCATCGCCGGATAGGCGTGCTGCGCGATGTCGGTGGTCTTCTTGTTGCGCTCTTCGCCCCACTCTTTCATGAACGCCTCATACCGAGCCTTGTTCGGCCCCAGCATCTCGTTGTTCTTGAATTTGACCACGAGCATCAGATTGAAGGCGCCGCTTTCGGGGAGGTCGCTGCGATAGATGTGGTACTCCTCGATCTGACCGAGTTTTTTCGCGACTTCGCTCGACGCCACCCAGGTCTTCTTCAGACCCTCGAGATAGGCGTCGTCCATGTTCGAGTGCACTTTGATGGTCGTGACTTGCCACACCGCGTCGCTCACCGTGTAGTCCTTCCACGGCTCGAGATCCGCAAACGCGGCCGTCGAACCCAAGGCAATGGACAATCCCAATACAATCATACTGATACGCATAACACCCCTTAATTGTTGTAGATCCGCATGTGTGCAGACCAGGACATCTTCTGAGCGCCGTGGACTTTACACTACGCACGCGGGTCCGCAAATCCGCGCGGTGGTCTTGAATGTGCTCCGCGCATCGGGCGATCGATCTGCCCAGACCGTCGATTTGCGCTCATTCGCGTTGCTAATTATAGTCAGCCCTCCTCGGCCGGGGTCGCGCGCCGAAAATATACGAATCATCGGCGGATGTCGTTCACTCACTGCAACGTCCGAGCTCTGCTTTTCCTCACATCAGGCGAGACAACAATCAATCACAAGGAGAGTTTCATGTTCGACCGTTCGACCAGAGTAGTTTTGGCCGGTATTGCATTGAGCCTGGCGGGTGCCGCGGCTGTCGCGGACGAGGACCAGTCCTGCGCGGGTTTGCCGAGTCACCATCAGCTTCGGACGGCGCTTGAGAGCGCGCGGGATCAAAGCAATGGTGGCTTCAATTTGGATATGTGGGCCACCGTCGTGAATCGCGACGGCGTGGTGTGCGAAGTTGCCTTCACCGGAGCGAATCGCGGGTCGCAGTGGCCGGGCAGTCGCGCGATCTCCGCGCAGAAGGCCAACACGGCCAATGCCTTCAGCCTTCCGGGCCTCGCCTTGTCGACCGCAGACCTGTACGCGGCGGTGCAGCCTGGAGGCACGCTTTACGGTCTCCAGCACAGCAATCCCGTTGATACGACAGTCGCTTATCGTGGCCCGGCGTCCGACTTCGGCCAGGATGATGATCCGATGGTTGGCCGTCGGATCGGCGGCGTCAATGTCTTCGGAGGCGGGCTCGGGCTCTACAATTCCAAGGGCGTGCTCATCGGTGGGATCGGCGTGAGCGGCGACACATCCTGTGCGGATCACAACATCTCGTGGCGCACGCGTCATACGCTCAATCTCGACTTTGTGCCAGGCGGTGTGAGCACCAAAGGGGACGACAACATCAACTATCAGACGCTCGTTCCGGTGCCGAGCCTTGCGAACGACTTTTCCCACCCGATCTGCAAGATTGCGGGTGTGGATAATGTGTCTTCGATCAGCGCGAATCTGCCAGCCGTCCAAAAAGTGGCTCACTGAGCTGGATAGGCGGCCCGGGGTGGGGCCGGGCCGCCTGTTTCGACGAGGTTGCTGTCTGCTCAGTCGCTTCGCAGCGCGCGCAGCATGCGCGGTGTAGCGAGCCATTTGAGCGTCGCGCGTCCGGCGCGTATCGAGCCCCGAAACGACACGCAGGCAACCGCATTTTTCTTCAGGTCGATGGGTAGGTTTCGGCTCTCGCCGAGCAGGCAGGCGCTCAGCAGGTGACCGAGGGCCGGTTGATGGCCGACGACCGCAACCAGCTTGCTGCGATCCTTGCTGAGCAGCGCCAGCAGAGCCTGCGGGGCCTCGTCGGGAGAGAGTTCGGGCGCCTCCTCGGCCCGCGGCCAACCGGCGACATCCGTAAGGATCTGCGCCGTCTGCCGGGCGCGAACCAAGGGGCTCGTCAGCAGCCGATCGGGCGGGTTGGTGAGTCGTTTGAGTCCGTCCGCGGCTTTTTTCGCGCGCCGTTTCCCCTCGGGGGTCAATGGTCTCGTGCCGTCGTCGCTCCAACGGTGAGGATCGCGCTCGAATGCAATCGCATGTCGGACGATCAACAAGTCCATCAGGTCACGGCCCGGGGTCGGGAGCGTCCGGCCTCTCCGCTACCGATGAATCCGCGAATTTCATCCGCAGTTTCTTCCATCGCCGGCGTATTTTTCGATAACCCTTGGCATGGAGCTTGCGCGCCCGCAGAGCATCGCTCGCATAGTGCTCGGCCAGCCGCCCCATCAAGAACAAGGTCTCGGGGGGAATTCCCTTGGGCGGCGCGCCGGCGAGGGTTTTCAACCGGTGGCTCGCGACGGCGGCATCCTGCTGCACTCCGAGGCTCTCCTGCCAACGGCGCAACGATCGCAGCATTTCATCGGCGGGCTTGCCATAGATCGTGGCAACCGCCTCCAGCGCATAGCGAAACTTCTTCACGTGGCCGCGCACTTCGTGAAACGCCTCCATCGAGGAATCCGATGTCAGAAGATCCGCGCCCTTGCGTAGCTTGCGGAAGCGTTGCCGGATCAATTTTGGCGCCGCCTCGAGCGCCGGCTCCGACACCGGCTGATCCGATTGCGCGGCAGGTGCGGATAGGAGCGACGTCAATTCCTGAAAACTCTTCTGCACCGGAACCGAATCGAGAACGCTCAACATGCGGGTGCGAAGCCGGGTGCGCTCCGAGGCGAGGTAGCGTTTCAACGGTTCGACGCCAAGCCGCTCCGATTTGGGTAATTCGCGGCCGAACGTTTCCAGCTCACTCAGCGCGACGTCGAGGTCGCGCACGGGACCGAGCGCGCGCAATACGCTCTTGAGAGTCGGCCGAATTCCGAGCAGGGATGGGGATAGAGAGGATCGGTACTGGCGCAGAATGGCATCCAACCTGCGGCCCGCGACACGCAAATCGTGCAATTCCTCCGGATCGTCCCCGAGGCGGGCCCCGGGCTCGTGAAGATACCAGGCGGACAGGTAGCGGCGGAGGTTCGCCAGGGCCACCTCGACGATGGACATGGACGCCTCGACCGCCGTCGGTTCGAACTCGGGCGCCGGTGCGGGCGCCAATCCGACCGACTTGAGACCCTGAGAATATTTGGAATCGGTCGCCGCCTCGAGTGCGCAGTCACTGCGCAGCGTCTTGACCAGCGTTTGAAGCGGCTCGTGGGTCTCCGTGAGGGACTCCACCTCGATCCGCTGCAAACTGGTCTGTGGCTCGCCGTGTGGGCGCGAGATGACGGTTTCATCGAGCGCGATCTCGCCGAGCTGTCGGGCCTCGTCCTTCTTGCGCACCGCGAATCTCTGCCGCGCGGTGCGCACCATGAACAGCGGCACCAACGCGTGCGCACCACTCACGGCATGGACGCGCGTGCCGACGGGGCCCGCCGATCGTCGTATCGACTCGCTTTCTTCGGGATTGTGCAACTCCTCGGTCAATTCGCGGCGATCCGCCATCTCCGTGCTGGCGGAATGAAGCGACTTGAGAGTCACTTCGGATTTTCCGGACTCCGACCGGATGCGCAGCGCATACCCCGCGCGATGGATCCGCCAGTCATCGGTGTCGAGGTAGGTATCGAAGATCTGCAGGGGCGAGCGGGGTTCGACGACGAGACCGTCGATCGTGCCATGGTCGGCCAGCCAGCGGCGCACGGCGCCGAGATCGGCGCACGCGAGCTGCCATTCGACCTCGCGCTCGTCCTTATGACCGGGTTCCTGTTTTGCTGCGGGGGCGCTTGATGACATGTGGGTCACAGTCTAGAGTATCAGAGCGATTTTTTCACAGTGCGTGCCCTGCCGCGGCTTGTGCCGCTGCAGCAAGCAGGGCCGCATCGCGTGCAAAAGCCCGTCCCATAAGAGATTAGTCCAACCGCGGGGTCACCCGGAGGGCGGGACGGAGGGATTGAGATGCTGATTCAGGAGATGACCGCGGACGAATGCAGTACCGCGCTCGAACAGGCGGATTTCGGCAGATTGGCGTGCGTGCGTGATGAGCAGCCCTACATCGTCCCGATTTATTTCTCCTACGACCGGACGCATCTATACGGCCTCACGACGTTCGGACAGAAAATCGAGTGGATGCGGTCCAACCCGCGGGTCTGCGTGGAAATCGATGAGAGGACGAGCCATTTTCAGTGGACCAGCGTCGTCGTCTTCGGACGCTACGAGGAATTGATGGATGCGCCGGAACACGAGGCGGCACGTGCGCATGCGCTCGAAATTCTGCAGAAGCGCGACATGTGGTGGCAGCCCGCTTGCATCGCCACCGAGAAACGGGAACAGCGGCCGCCGATCTTCTACCGCGTGCACATCGAGCAGGTGAGCGGGCACCGGGCGGTGCCCGATGCCATCGAAGCCGCGACGCTGGCGCGCAGCGCATCCGCGGAAACCTCCGCGCGCGAGATCTAGATGCCCTCGAAGCCCATGAGCACGTTGACGGCGTTCACGCCGACGTCGGCCACCGCGTAGCCGCCTTCGAACACGAACAGGGTGGGCAGTTTGCAGGCGCCGATCATGCGGCCGTAGGCCGAGAAATCCTCCGACTGGAGCTTGAAGAAGCTGATCGGATCGCCGGCGAAGGTATCGACGCCGAGCGAGACCACGAGGGCGTCGGGGGCGAAATCGCGCATGCGACGCAGCGCCGTCGCGAGCGCGGCGGACCAGCTCGAGAACCCCGTGGCCCGGGGCAGCGGCAGGTTCAAGTTGTAGCCCGCACCGGCGCCGGTGCCCGTCTCGTCGGCGTAACCGGAAAAATAGGGGAACGCCTCGGCCGGATCGCCATGCAGGGAGGCATACAGCACGTCGGCACGGTCGAAGAAGATGTCCTGAGTTCCATTGCCATGATGGAAATCGACATCGAGGATCGCCACCCGTGCGGCCCCCTGGTCGCGCAGGTATTGGGCGGCGATGGCGGCGTTGTTCAAAAAGCAGTAGCCGCCGTACAGATCCCGCGCCGCATGATGGCCGGGAGGCCGGCATAGTGCGAACGCCGCAGGCGCACCACGGTGAAGAAGATCCGCCGCGGTCAAGGCCACATCGGCGGCAGCGCACGCGGCCTCCCACGAGCCGGCACTGATCGAAGTCTCGGCGGCCATCGCGTAATAGCCGAGCTTGCCGGAGATTCCGGACGGGACTCGCTGCGTCATGCGCCGGGCGGGCCAGCAATCCGGGATCGCCTCGCCGCGATTGCCCGCGGCGGCCCACTCGGTCCACGCGCTGCTCAAAAACTCGATGAATTGTTCGTCGTGGACGCGGCGAACCGGCGCGAGGCCGAAGCGCACCGGCGCCCGGATCTCGCCGAGCCCGACCGCATGCACGCGCTCGAGCACCATTTGCACCCGCTCGGGGCATTCGTGCGGACTCACCAATTCGCCCCCATACAGTTCCGTGCGGGCGCTGCGCAGGAGGTGATCGGCGGAGAATACGGTGATCAGCGGAGTTTCTTTTTCTTGCGAACGGGCTTTTCCGAGGGCTCCTCGTCGGCATCCGCCTCTGCGGCGTCGCCGATCTCGTAGTCATCGAAGTCGCTGAGCAGTTCGGCGGTGCGGCGCTCTTCCATCACCCGTTCGAGGCGCCGCCATGCCGGTTCGGCACCCTTGGGGGCCCGGCGGCGCTGCGACTCGACATCGCGCATGATGTGATCGACGTCAACATCGTCACCCGGCGCCACGTCCTCGGCGTCTTCTTCCTCGAACTCATCCGATTCGGGTTTCTCGCTCATGCTACGGAGGCTTGCGGCTCACCTGTGAATCAACCACGCGCGGTTTATAAACGGAAAGGCGCCTTGCGCGCAATACCCTGGCGCACACTGCGCTATTTGACAAGATCGTTGAGTTGAAAAATCGGCAGCAATAGCGCGATTACGATGAACATTACAATTGCGCCCATGAACACGACCATGAACGGACCCAACAGGTTGGTCATGGTCGACAGGAGTCCATCCATCTCCCGCTCTTGATTCGTCGCCGCGCGCTCGAGCATCTTTTCCAACTCGCCGCTGCTCTCGCCGCTTGAGATTAGGTGAATCATCATGGGCGGAAAGAGTTTGCGCGCCGCCAGGGACTTGCCGATCGGCGCCCCTTCGCGCACCCGTAGGGCCGCCTCTTCGACCGCCCGCTTCATGGGCAGGTTGTTGACCACTTCGGCCGAAATGCGCAGCGCTTCGAGCACCGGCACCGCGCTCGCGGTGAGAATGCTGAAAGTGCGGGAAAACCGCGCCGTGTTGAGCCCGCGGATGAGCTTGCCGGCGAGCGGCAGGCGCAGCAGGAAGCGGTCAAAGCGCAGGCGCGCCTCCGGCGCCCGGAGCCAGCGCAAGAAGCCCCAAGTCCCCGCCGCAATGACGATGAGCGCGTAGAACCAATAGTGCCGGATCAGATCGCTCGTGCCGATGAGGATCCGGGTGGCGATGGGGAGCTCTTGATGACCGGACTCGAACACCGCGACCACCTGCGGCACCACGTATGCCAACAGGAAGGAGACGATGGCGAACGAGAGCACGAGCAGCACGATCGGGTAGACGAGCGCGTTGCTCACCTGTTGCCCCATGACCTGACGCGATTCGGTGTAGTCGGAGAGCCGTTCGAGCACTTGATCGAGCTTGCCCGACTGCTCGCCGGCGGAGACCGTGGCTCGATAGATTTCCGGGAACGCCTGCGGGAAGTCCCGCAACCCATCCGCCAAGGGGTGTCCTTCGACCACCTTGCCGCGCACGCCGAGAATGATGCGTTGAACGCGCGGCTTTTCCGTCTGTTCGGCAACCGCTTGCAGCGACTCCTCCAATGGCAGGCCGGAGTGCAGCAAAGTCGCCAATTGGCGGGTCAAGAGCGCCAAATCCAGACTCGAGAGGCCGCGCCGCATGAAGCCGCGGGCCCGGCTCTGCTTCAGCTCGCGCTGCGCCGCCTCTTGAATTTCCATCGGCAGCAGCTGCTTGTCGCGCAGCAGCT
This sequence comes from uncultured Gammaproteobacteria bacterium, assembly GCA_963843295.1. Taxonomy (GTDB): domain Bacteria; phylum Pseudomonadota; class Gammaproteobacteria; order Steroidobacterales; family Steroidobacteraceae; genus Bog-1198. Next base: position 252,369 of record CAWJJP010000002.1, read on the forward strand.
GCCGTACGTGCTTCGGGGTATCCCCCTCGATCAGGCCCTTGCGTTCCCGCCCCTGAGCGTCAAGCGCCGTGTATTCGAAGGCACCCATTAGCCCGGCTCTCTCGTGCCTAGTCTTCGCGGGTGACGCGCAGCACTTCTTCCAGGGTCGTCTCGCCCGCCATGACCTTGCGGCGCCCGTCATCGCGAATGCCGGGGCTCGCGGTGCGTGCGTAGCGCTCCAGTTCCTGCTCCGAGGAGCCGTCATGGATCATGGTGCGCATGTGATCGTCGACCGCGATGAGCTCATAGATGCCGGTGCGCCCGCGATAGCCGGTGCCCGGCTCGCTGCTCGGTCGATACAGCGCCACCGGGGGACCCTTTGGATCCAGATTCAGGAGCCGCCGTTCATATTCCCCGGCCATGAACGGCTCCTTGGTCGTCGGGTTCAAGACGCGCACCAGGCGCTGCGCGAGCACGCCGATCAAGCTGGAGGACAGCAGGAAGGGCTCGATGCCCATGTCGCGCAGTCGCGTGACCGCGCCGACGGCGGTATTGGTGTGCAAGGTGGAGAGCACCAAATGGCCGGTCAAGCTCGCCTGCACTGCGATCTGGGCGGTTTCGAGGTCGCGGATTTCGCCGACCATGACCACGTCCGGATCCTGGCGCAAGATCGCCCGCAGCCCGCGCGCGAAGGTCATTTCGACCTTGGTATTGACCTGCGTCTGGCCGATGCCGTCGATGTAGTACTCGATCGGATCCTCGACCGTCATGACATTGCGGGTGTTGTCGTTGATGCGCTCGAGCGCCGCATACAGCGTGGTGGTCTTGCCCGAGCCGGTGGGACCGGTCACCAGAATGATGCCGTGGGGCTTGTGGATGATGTCATCCATGACCTCCTGGGTGCGCGCGTCCATGCCGAGCGAGGTGAGCTCGATACGTCCGGCCTGCTTGTCGAGCAAGCGCAGCACCACGCGCTCCCCGTGCCCCGAAGGCAGGGTCGAGACACGCACATCGACCGCGCGCCCGGCGATGCGCAGCGAGATTCTGCCGTCCTGCGGCAAACGCCGCTCCGCAATGTCGAGTTTGGACATGACCTTGATGCGCGAGACCACGAGCGGCGCCACCGCACGCTTGGTCTGCAGCACTTCGCGCAAGACTCCGTCGACGCGGAAGCGGATGACCAGGCGGTTCTCATAGGGTTCGATGTGGATATCCGAGGCGTTTTCCTTGACCGCCTGCGTCAGCAACGCATTGATCAGGCGAATGATCGGCGCTTCGTCGTCACTCTCGAGCAAATCGGAGGACTCGGGAATGTCCTCCGCCAGATGCGCAAGATCGGTATTGTCGTCGAGGCCCTCCAGCATCTGCATGGCGGCGCCCGAACCCGCCTCATAGGCGACGCGCAGCATCGAATCGAACGCCTCCACCGAGACGCGCTCGAGCTTCAAGGGGACTCCGACGAAGCGACGCACCTCGGCGAGGGCTTGCGGCGTGACGCCCGGGCGACACACCGTGTCCGCGCACTCATCGGTGACGCCGCGCACCAGCACGCCATGCCGTTTCGCAAACGGAAACGACAATTTCCGCGGCTGCACCGGCTCTTGCAGTTCGGCGCTCATGGCGAGCCCGACGCTTGGGGAACGGTTGGCTGGGGCGCCGGCGCGGGTTGCGGTGCGGGAGCCGGCAGCGGCGTCGGGGCCACCTGCGGGGACGGCGCGATCTGCGGAGCAGGGGCCGGTTGTGCGCTCGGGGGTGCCGGCTGCGGGACCGGTGCGGGCTGTGCGCTCGGCACAGGCTGGGGCGCGGGCACGGGTTGCGGCGCCGGAGCAAGGTGTGTCGTGCCGTGCGGCGTCGGCCCGCTCGCCCCGGGATCTATCGGCGGAATTGCCGGCTGCTTCTCGCCGGGCAGGAGCCAGATCTTGCCCTTGTGCAAGGTTCGCTCCTCCTGGCGTATTTCGTTGTACTTGGTGTCGCTGACTTCCTCGGTCGCCGGCTGATCGCGCAGGATCTTCGGCCGCAGGAACACCAGGAGATTGCTCTTCTGGCGCGAGCCGCTGCGTGATTTGAACAGGTTGCCGAGCAGCGGGATCGCTCCCAGGACCGGTATGCGATCCTCGCTCTCCGTGACTGTGTCCTGCATCAGGCCGCCCAAGACGATGATGCCTCCGTCCTCGATGAGAATCGTCGTCTTGATGGAACGCTTGTTGGTCGAGATGTCCGCCGAATTGGCGAGCTTGGCGCCCGGCGAGGAGTCTTCCTGCTCGACCTTGAGCTGGATGGTATTGCCTTCGGAGATGTGCGGCGTCACCTTCAGAATCGTGCCGACCTCCTCGCGCTGAATCGTCTCGAATGGGCTCGTCGTGCCGTTCACCGCCGCCGTCGAGCTCGTGTACTGGCCGGTGACCAGCGGGATTTCCTGAGTCACTTTGACCTCGGCCTCCTCGTTGTTCATGGTGATGATGCGCGGAGTCGAGATGATGTTGCTGGTGCCGTCGCTGCGCAAGGCCTGGATGACCGCGGCGAAGCCTTTCTTGGTGTTCGAGTTGTACGTGCCGATCGCGAACGTGCCGCCGGTCGGGATCTGAGAGGCTACGCTCGTTCCCGCGGTGAGACTGGACGTGGCGCCGCTGGTGTTGGTACCGGTGACCGTGGTGCTGAGATTGCCGGTCAAGGCGTTCGCTGCCGCCGCGGCCAGATCGACGATGCTGGTGCCGGTAGCGCCGGGCAGGTTCGTCACGCCGTATCCCAGATTGTTGCCGCCATCGAGGAGCCATTGCACGCCGATGTTCGCGGTCTTGTTGACCGCGACTTCGACGATGAGCGCCTCCACCGCAACCTGCGCCCGGCGGATGTCGAGTTTGTCGATCACCGCCATGAGATTCTTCATGATCTTGGGCGGTGCCGTCATGATGAGCGCATTGGTGGGGACGTCGGCCCAAATGGTGACGCTCGCATCGACGTTCGAGCTGCCGCCCCCTCCCGCCGCGGGCGCGCCGGCCGGCCCGCCCGGACCCGCTTGTGCCTTGGACGACGCCGAGGCCTGACCCTTCAGCTTGTCCGCCAATTTCTCGGCATCCGCGTACAGCAGATACCGTACCTCGGTATCGCCGACGCCGGGACGCGGAGTGTCCAGACTCAGCACCAGCGCCTTCGCCTTCAACTTGAGAGACTTTTCGCCGCTGATCAGCACGCTGTTGGTGCGCTCGTCGGCGACGACTTTGACCGCCGCGCCGCCGGCCTCTGCGCCGGCTCCTTGATTCAGCTGATTGATGGTGCGCACCATTTCGGTCGCGCTCGCATTATGCAGCGGGATGACGTCGATCGGCTCGTCGCCGCTTTCATCCATGCGCTCGACGATCTTCATGATGCGGCTGACGTTGCTTGCCCGATCCGAGATGATCAGCATGTTGCCGCTCGGATAGGCGGCGAGATGCCCCTGCTGAGGTATCAGCGGCCGCAGCAGCGGCACGAGCTGGGCCGCGCTCACGTTCTTCATGGAGATGATCTGCGTGACGATCTCATCCGAGGTCGAGCTGACGTTATTCGGCAGATCGATCGAGGGCAGCTGCCGCGCGTCGGTATTCGGAATGATCTTGATGACCTTGCCGGCGGGCACCGCGACGTAGCCGTAGACCTGAAGCACGGCCAGGAACGCCTCGTAGAATGCCGCCGGGGACATCGGCGTCGCCGACAGCATGGTCACCTTGGCGTTGACGCGCGGGTCGATGATGAAGTTCTTGCCCGTGACTTCGGCGACCGCCTGAATGATCTGGCTCAGGTCGGCGTCCTTGTAATTCGGCGTGATGGTTGCCCCTTCCTGCGGGCGTTCCTGTCCGCGCGACTGCGCCGCCGCCGGCACGGAGACGGCTGCGAGCAGCACCGAGAGGACACAGACCGCCGTCGTGCGGGCTGCGCGTCGCGGATGGAAAGACTTCGGCGTCATGGGGTACCCGTGGCTCGAACGCAGTGGAGGTGCGGCCATTCGACCGGCGTGTGCGTCATTCGTTTAGATTCCCGTAAGTGCTTGCCTTGAAGGGCTGCTGGGGGTTGCTGCCGGGACCCGCAGGCGGTGGTGTACCGTTGGACCCGGATCCGCCGCCGCCACCCGCGTCGCCTTCCAGATCCTTGGTGGCCTCGCTCGCAACTTGGGCAATGTTCAAAGTGATGTCCTGCTTTTGGCCACCTCGCTCGAGGGTGACCGTGACATGATCCGACGTCTGGATCGTATTGAATACCTCTTGGCTGTGCTGGGGATCATCGAGGGCTTGGCCGTTAATTGCCGTGACCAAATCACCAGGCTTCAAACCTAGTTTGTTAAAAATTGCCCTGTTTCGACCCGGGTAGGCGCGAAAGCCGCGCAGCTTGCCGGCCGCATTGTCATAGGAGGGCACGGTGCGCATGACCTGATCCAGAAGTCCCGGATCCTGCTGAACCATGCGGCGAATGTTGTCCACGGCCGCCACGGTGCGCGGGTCGGCACCGATCCGGCGCACCGGCGCCGGCGAGGGCCGGTTGCGATCGCCCGCAAGCTGCCGCGGTAGCAGCAAAGTCTCCAAAGTGCCGCCACGGTCGAGAATGGCGTGATCGAGATAGACCGAATGCAGTGTGGCCCCGTTCACATTCTGGCCCACCGAATAGACCTTCGAGGGACCGCCGTCGCTGATGATGGCGATGCCGCGCTTCGGATCCTCGGTGGCAATCGTGCCGGCGAGGACCAGATTGGCGCTGCTGAGAGGTGCATTCGCGGGATCCTGCGTGCTAGGGTCGGCTTTGGCAATGCCGAATAGATGCGCTGAAACCACCGATTGGATGTCCACCGCCGGATGTTGGCGAGTCTGCGCGGCGCTTGCGATGGTCGGCTGCGGCGATTTCACGGGGCCGCTCAGAAGAGATATGGCGATTCGCGCCAGCTCCACGGCGATGAGCGCCGCGAGCACGAGCGATACCAGAGTGGGTCCGTTGCCTTGCAGCCGGGAAAGCCATTCGTTCGTGGGCGTACCCTGCATGTGAAGATCGTGCGTGCTGCCCGTCGCTATGTGGTTGGAAAATGCGCGAGCGGGCGTACCGCTTGCCCCCGGAGAACCTGGTCGGTAATGATAGGGCCAGCGCCCAGCCCGCTCAAGCATTTGTTTTTACTTGTTAAAGTAAAGTGATACCGAATAGCGACACTGGATTTTGGTCGAGGGTTTTGCTTGCCGCGCTTGTAAAGCGCCAAAGTGCACCCTATAAACTATTCATTCATGAGCGACGTGGAACGCGGGCGGGAAGGACAGGAAGGAACGGGCTTGGTCGTCGAGGAAGCGGCGCCAAAGCTCAAGCGTCCCCCTCTGTATCAAGTAGTGCTCATAAATGACGACTATACCCCTATGGAATTCGTCGTCGACATCCTGCAGCGCTTCTTTGCGATGGACCGCACCAAGGCCACCCGGGTTATGCTGGAGGTCCATACCAAGGGCAAAGGAGTGTGCGGAGTCTTTACTTATGAGATCGCAGAGACCAAGGTGGCTCAGGTGATCGCATATGCGCGACAACATCAGCATCCGCTGATGGCAACGCTAGAAGAGGCTTAACCAGTGCTTAGTCAAGAACTCGAGTTTTGCTTGAACGATGCCTTCGCCGGCGCGCGCGAGGCGCGCCATGAATTCATGACGGTGGAGCACCTGTTGCTCGCGATCGTCGACACTCCGAAAGTCCGAGAGATCCTGAAGTCTTGCGGGGCGGATACCGCCAAGCTCAAGACGGAGCTCAAGCAGTTCATCGACCAGACGACGCCGCGGCTGCCGACGGGCGAGGATCGCGACGTGCAACCGACGCTCGGTTTTCAGCGGGTGCTGCAGCGAGCGGTGTTCCACGTTCAATCGAGCGGCAAAAAAGAGGTCACCGTGGCCAACGTGTTGGTCGCGATCTTCAGCGAAAAGCAGTCCCACGCCGCATACCTGTTGAGCATGCAGGACGTGTCGCGCCTCGATGTCGTCAATTTCATTGCGCACGGCCTCTCTAAGGCGGGCGGCGAGGAGCGCAGCGAGCGCGAGGACAGCGGCAGTTCGGGCGAGGCGGAGCGCGACGGCGATGGCAACGGCAGCGCGCTCGAGAAGTACGCGACCAATCTCAACGAAGCCGCGCGCAAGGGCAAGATCGACCCGCTCATCGGCCGCAAACTCGAGGTGGAGCGGACCATCGAGATTCTGTGCCGGCGGCGCAAGAACAATCCCCTGTACGTCGGGGAAGCCGGTGTCGGCAAGACCGCGATCGCCGAGGGACTGGCGCGCATGATCGTCGAGAACCAGGTTCCGGACGTGCTGCTCGATGCGACGATATATTCGCTCGACATGGGATCGCTCGTTGCCGGCACCAAATATCGCGGCGATTTCGAGAAGCGTCTCAAGGCCGTGCTCGCGGAGGTCAAGAAGCAGCCGGGGGCGATTCTGTTCATCGATGAGATTCATACCGTGATCGGCGCCGGCGCGGCTTCGGGCGGCGTGATGGACGCCTCCAACCTCATCAAGCCGGCGCTCGCCAATGGCGAGTTACGCTGCATCGGTTCGACGACCTATAACGAATATCGCGGCATCTTCGAGAAGGATCACGCGCTCGCCCGGCGCTTTCAGAAGATCGACATCACCGAGCCCTCGGTGCAGGACACGGTCGATATCCTGCGCGGGCTCAAATCCCGCTATGAAGAGCATCACGGCATCAAATACGAGGACGATGCGCTGCGGGCAGCCGCTGAATTGGCGGCGCGCCATATCAACGACCGGCACATGCCGGACAAGGCGATCGACGTGGTCGACGAGGCGGGCGCGAATTTGCGCCTGCAGCCGGTCGAGAAGCGCGAGCCGTCGGTGACCGTGACGCAAATCGAGAACGTGGTGGCCCGCATTGCGCGCATTCCGCCGAAGAACGTCTCGCTGTCCGATCGCGATGTGCTCAAGAACCTGGAGCGAAACCTGAAATTGACCATTTTCGGCCAGGACAAGGCGATCGAGGCGTTGTCCGCCGCCATCAAGATGTCGCGTTCCGGATTGGGCGATCAGCGCCGCCCGGTCGGCTCGTTCCTGTTCTCGGGTCCGACCGGTGTCGGCAAGACCGAGGTGACCCGGCAGTTGGCCATCGCCATGGGCGTGGAGTTCGTGCGCTTCGATATGTCCGAGTACATGGAGCGGCATACGGTATCGCGCCTCATCGGCGCGCCGCCGGGCTATGTGGGATTCGATCAGGGCGGATTGCTCACCGAGGCCATCGCCAAGCATCCGCATTGCGTGCTGCTGCTCGATGAGATCGAGAAGGCGCACCCGGACGTGTTCAATCTCTTGCTGCAAGTGATGGATCACGGCACCCTGACCGATAACAACGGTCGCAAGGCGGATTTCCGCCATGTGATCATCATCATGACCACGAACGCGGGCGCGTTCGAGATGAGCCGGCCGAGCATCGGCTTTACGCAGTCGGATACGGCTTCGGACGGAATGGAGGCGATTCGACGCTTGTTTTCACCGGAATTTCGCAACCGTTTGGATGCCGTCATCCAGTTCGGCGGCCTCGACCAGGACACCATCGAGCGCGTCGTCGACAAGCTGCTGGTCGAAGCCGAAGCGCAGCTCGAGCAGAAGCGCGTCTCGATCTCGGTCGATGAGCCGGCGCGGCGCTGGATTGCGAAGCGCGGCTATGACCCGAAGATGGGCGCGCGACCGATGGCGAGGGTCATCCAGGAGTACATCAAGCGGCCGCTGGCCGAGGAGCTGCTGTTCGGCAAGCTGGTCAATGGCGGCCACGTCGAAGTGACCCTGAGCGAGGACGGGGAGAAACTCAAGCTCGAGGCCCGGCCGGCAAATACGCCGGCGCTGCTATCTTCTTAGGCGCTGCGCGCCGAATCTACGGGGCCGGGACGGATCTTTATCTACCGCGATAGACGATGCGGCCCTTGGTCAGGTCGTAGGGGGTCATTTCCACGGTGACTTGATCGCCTGTCAAGATGCGAATGTAGTTTTTACGCATCTTGCCGGAAATATGGGCGGTCACCACGTGGCCGGTCTTCAACTTCACCCGAAACGTGGTATTGGGCAGGGTCTCGACGACCTCGCCCTCGAATTGGATTGCCTCTTCTTTTGACATGCGTCCTTGTTGTGCGCTTCGGATGGGATAAGCCGCGCGCATTGTGCATAAAGGACCCTGCTAATGCAATTTTAAGCCGGCGTCTCGGCCCAGCTGCCGCGCGGTGCACGCCGGGCGTAGCGGCGCAGCAACGTGACAAACTCGTTACGCGCGATCTCGCGGGCGCCCAAGCTCGCCAAGTGGGCGCTCGCCACCTGGCAATCGATCAGTTGAATGTCACGAGCGGAGCACTCCTCGATCAGGCGCGCCATGGCCACCTTGGAGGCATCGCGCTCCAGGCTGAACATCGATTCGCCGAAGAACACCCGCCCCAACTGGATGCCGTACAGGCCACCGACGAGACGGCCGGCGAGGTAGGTTTCGATCGAGTGGCCGAACCCCAGTCGATGCAGCTGTTCGTAAGACTCGATCATGTCGGTATTGAGCCAGGTGTCCGGCGCTCCGCGCCGAGGCGCCGCGCACGCCTCGATGGTCGACCGAAAGTCCTCATCGACCCGTGTCGTGTAGGGTCCATTGCGCAGCGTCTTGCGCAAACTGCGTGAGATCTTGAACTCCTCGGGAAAGAGCACCATGCGCGGATCGGGCGACCACCACAGGATCGGCTGCTGGGCCGAATACCAGGGGAAGACGCCACGTTCATAGGCGGCCAGCAGCCGCGCCGGCTGTAAGTCGCCGCCGGCGGCGAGCAACCCCGCGGGCTCCTTGAGCGCCTGATCGAGCGGCGGGAACCACGCCGGGTCGGTCTGCTCCCCGAGCCAAACCAGCCTGCTCAGAGCCGCAACTCCTCATCGGGCGCCCGGTGATAGGGAACGTGCTCATTCACGGCCGCAGCGTAGCTGTAGACACCGCGCGCCTCGCGCACGGCAAATTCGCGAATGGCGGCGGCGAAGCGTTCATCCTGCACGTAGTGCGCCGAACTCGATGAGGGTCGGTACGAATCCGCGCGGCACCTTGTGCTCGCCCTGCGTGCCGGGCTCGAATCGCTGCAATTTCTTCTCGATGCAATATTCGATGCCCTGGTAGTAACAGGTCTCGAAATGCAAGCTATGGTAGTTGCCGCTCGCGCCCCAGTAGCGCCCGTAGAGCGCATCCTCGCCCACGAAGAAGATCGCCACGCCGATGGGCTCGCGGCCGAGACGGGCGATTTTGAGCATCAAGGTCTCGGGCATGGTCGCGGCGATTCGCTTGAAGAACTGCAAATTGAGGTAGGGCTCGTGCCCATGGCGATAGAAGGTATCCGCATAGAACTCATAGACGGTACGCCACATCGCCTCGGTCATCTCGTCCCCGGAACGGGTATCGAACTCGATGCCCGCCTCGGCCACCCGCCGCCGTTCGCGCTTCGCCTTCTTGCGCTTCTCGGCCGTGAAGGTGGCGAGGAAGGCGTCGAACGACTCGTAACCGCGGTTATACCAATGAAACTGACAGTCGCGTCTGAGGATGAGGCCCGCCCCTTCCAATGCCTGGGCATCGCTCTCGCAGGGAAACAGCACGTGCCAGCTGGAGAGCCTTTCCGAGCGTGCGAAGTCGCTCGCCAAGCGGATCATGGCGCGGGTCACGACGGGAGCGTCGGCGGCCGGATTCACCAGGAAGCGGGGTCCGCTGACGGGGGTGAAGGGCACTGCCGACAAGAGCTTCGGGTAGTACTTCAATCCGTGCTGTGCATACGCATTGGCCCACGAGAAGTCGAACACGAACTCGCCGCGCGAATGGGCTTTGCGAAACAGCGGCAGTGCGCCGAGCGCATGGCCGCGCGCATCCTCGAGCACCAGATGCTGTGGTGCCCAGCCGGTGCGTGCCGTGGCGCAGCCCGATTCCTCCAGAGCCAGCAGGAATTCGTGCCGCAGGAAGGGCTGGCCCCCGCCAGCCGCGCCCGGGCCCGTCACGCGCGTGAGGGCGTTCCAGGTGGCCGCATCAATGTCGGCGATGCTGGTGAGAAAGCGCGCGCGCGAAGGGGTCACGCGTGGACGGCGCGCGGTTTGAGGTGAGCCTCGGCTTCTATCCGTTCCAGATATTTATCGGCATCGAGCGCGGCCATGCAGCCGGTGCCGGCCGAGGTTACCGCTTGACGGTAGACGTGATCGGCGACATCGCCGGCGGCGAACACCCCCGCGATGCTCGTCGCCGTGGCATCGCCGTCGCTGCCGCCTTTCACCACGATGTAGCCGCCGCGCATGTCGAGCTGCTTCTCGAACAGCTGCGTGTTCGGTTGGTGGCCCACGGCGATGAACACCCCGTCGACTTTGAGGGAGTGCAAAGCATTGCCGTGCGTGGCGCGCAGACGGACGCCGGTGACGCCAGCGTCATCGCCCAGGATCTCATCGACGGTGTGATTCCACAGGATGGCGGCCTTTCCGGCCGCCTCCAGCGCAAACAGCCGATCCTGAAGGATTTTCTCCGATCTCAATTTATCGCGGCGGTGTACGAGCGTGACATGCGAGGAAATGTTGCCGAGGTACAGTGCCTCCTCGACCGCGGTGTTGCCGCCACCGATGACCGCGACCGCCTTGCCGCGATAGAAAAACCCATCGCATGTGGCGCACGCGGAGACGCCTCGGCCGCGAAATGCTTCCTCCGAGGGCAGGCCGAGGTATTTCGCCGAGGCGCCCGTCGCGATGATCAGGGCATCGCAGGTATATTCGCCGTTATCGCCGAACAGGCGGAACGGCCTCTGGCGCAGTTCCACGCGATTGATATGGTCGGCCACGATGTCCGTGTTGAAGCGCTCCGCATGGCGGCGCATACGCTCCATCAACTCGGGGCCCTGCAGGTGTTCCACGTCTCCCGGCCAATTGTCGACATCGGTGGTGGTCATGAGCTGCCCACCCTGTTCCAAGCCGGTGATCAGCAGGGGCGTACGATTGGCCCGCGCCGCGTACACTGCCGCCGCATAGCCCGCGGGGCCGGATCCCAGAATAAGGAGACGACTGTGCCTGACGATGCTCATGTATAATTTGCCTCTTCTCAAATGCCGGCCGCCTGCGTAGCGCCGCTGGCTCATGGTAAGTAAATCCGTGGGCGCCAGCCAGTTCAAGCGAGCGCCGATCGGCCGGCGAGTTGGTGTTGGATCGCCACCGCCGACTCGAGTACTATCGCATAATATTCAACCAGTTAAGAACACAATATCACTAAAGGTCTAGACTTGTCCGAAGCTGCCGCCCTCAAAAAGCCGAAACAAAACGTCAAGCTCTCTGCGGCCGTGGCGCGCTCGCTGCGCGAGGGCACGCTGTTCGTCTTGGGTGCCGTCGCGCTGCTGCTGCTGCTGGCGCTGCTGACGTATTCCTCGCACGACCCCGGATTCTCCGATACCGGCGAGCCCGGGCCGGTGAGCAATTGGATAGGCCCGATCGGGGCCTGGCTGGCCGGATTCTTTTTATTCTTGTTCGGGCGCCCCGCCTACTTGTTTCCCGTCATGTTGGCCTACGCCGGATGGCTCGTGCATCGCGAACGGGCGCTGCCGGAGTCTCGCTCGCGTCTCAATACGCTGCTGCGTGCGGCGGGGTTCGTGCTGACGCTGTTCACGAGCTGCGGCCTGGCGACACTGCATTGGGACGGCTCCGCGCTACCCAACAACAGCGCGGGCGGCGTGCTCGGCGAACTGGTCGGCCAGGACAGCGCCAAGGGCCTGAGTTTTCTCGGCGCGACCTTGCTGCTGCTCGGCCTGTGGTTCGCGGGTGTGGCGCTCTTCCTGGGGGTGTCCTGGTTCGAGGTGATGGACAAGATCGGTGCCTGTGTCTTGCAAGGAATCGATTGGGCCCGTACCAAGATGGAGCAGCGGCGGGAGCTTGCTTTCGGGCAGCAGCGCAAGCAGGCGCGCCAGGAGGTGGTGCGCGAAGAGCAGAAGAAGGTTGCGAGCCGACCGCCGCCGCGCATCGAGCCGCCGGCGCCCGATGCCGCAAAAGAGCGAGCGGGTCGAACGCGAGCGCCAGGTGCCGTTGTTCGATGCGCCTAAATCGAGCGAGTTGCCCGCGTTGTCGCTGCTCGATGAGCCGGGTGTCCGCGAGCAGTCCTATTCCGATGAGGCCCTGGAGGCGATGTCCCGACTGGTCGAGCTCAAGCTGCGTGACTTCGGCGTGGAAGCCGAGGTGGTGGCGGTGCAGCCGGGCCCGGTGATCACGCGCTTCGAATTGCGCCCGGCGCCCGGCGTCAAGGTCAGCCAGATCAGCAATCTCGCCAAGGACCTCGCGCGAGCGCTCTCCGCGATCAGCGTACGGGTGGTGGAAATCATTCCAGGCAAGTCCGTCGTCGGCCTGGAGATTCCGAATGAGAAGCGCGAGATCGTGACGCTCGGCGAAATCATCAAATCGAAGCCCTACGATGAGGTGGGTTCGCCGCTGGCGCTTGCGCTCGGGAAGGACATCGGCGGCGTTCCCGTGGTGGCGGATCTTGCGCGCATGCCGCACCTGTTGATCGCGGGCACGACGGGTTCCGGCAAATCCGTCGGCATCAATGCGATGGTGTTGAGCCTCGTCTACAAGGCGACACCCGAGCACGTGCGCATGATCATGATCGATCCGAAGATGCTCGAGCTTTCCGTGTACGAGGGCATTCCGCATCTGCTCTCGCCGGTGGTGACGGACATGAAGCAGGCCGCCAACGCGCTGCGCTGGTGCGTCGCAGAGATGGAGCGCCGCTATCAGCTCATGTCCGCCTTGGGCGTGCGCAACATCGGCGGCTTCAACCGCAAGGTGCGGGAGGCCGCGGAGGAGGGCAAGCCGATCAAGGATCCGATCCGGATGCAAAAGATCGTCCAAGGCGTGCCCGGCGTCGTTGCGGAGGATGTTCCGGATCTGACCACACTGCCCTTCATCGTCGTGATCATCGACGAACTCGCCGATTTGATGATGATTGTCGGCAAGAAAGTCGAGGAGCTCATTGCGCGCCTCGCGCAGAAGGCGCGCGCCGCCGGTATCCACTTGATCCTGGCGACGCAGCGGCCCTCAGTGGACGTCATTACGGGGCTCATCAAGGCGAACATCCCGACCCGTATCGCTTTTCAAGTCTCGGCCAAAGTCGATTCGCGCACCATTCTCGATCAAAGCGGCGCCGAGTCTCTCCTCGGGCACGGCGACATGCTGTATTTGCCGCCGGGAACCTCCATTCCGACGCGCGTACACGGGGCGTTCGTGTCCGACCAGGAAGTGCATCGGGTGGTCGCGGGCCTGAAGGCGGCCTCGCCCCCGATCTACATCGATGAGATCCTGGAGGGTCCGCGCAATCCCATTCCGGGCTTTCCGTCTGACGAGGAGGACGGGGGTGAGGGTGGACCCGCCGATGCGGAGGCGGACCCGCTCTACGATGAGGCCGTGCGTATCGTCACCGAAACGCGCAAAGCCTCCATTTCCGGCGTTCAGCGGCGTCTCAAGATCGGCTACAACCGCGCGGCACGCCTGGTCGAGGCGATGGAGGCGGCCGGCTTGGTGGGTCCGCTGCAATCGAACGGCGCGCGCGAAGTCTTCGGTGCCGCCCCGCCGGAGGAATGAACATGGTGCGCAGAAGCCGATCCGCGGCAGCCGCCCTTTGGGCGGTTGGAATATTGGGTGCCGCGCTCGGCGTAGAGGGTCTCGGTGCGGCGACGGCAGGCGCCACCGCGTCGGCAGCGGCGGCCTCGGCCGCGAGCGAAGTCGAGAAATATCTCGCGGGCCTTGCAACCTGGTCCGCGGACTTTCAGCAGACCATCGACGACGGCCACGGCAAGGTGATGCGCAGCGCCGCCGGGAAGCTCTATCTGCAGCGTCCGGGAAAATTTCGCTGGGACTACTCGGAGCCTTCGGAGCAATTGGTTTTGGCCGACGGCAAACAGATCTGGTTCTACGACAAGGACCTCGCGCAGGCCAACGTGCGCAACATGGATACCACCCTCGCGAGCACCCCGGCGAGCTTGTTGTCCGGAAACGGTTCGGTCAGCGATCAGTTCGACATCACGGAACTGCCGAAGAACGGGGGGTTGCGCTGGTTCCAGCTCATCCCCAAGCACCGCGACACCGATTTTCAGCTGGTGCGCATCGGCTTCGACAAGGACGGCGAGCTGGCGTCGATGTTTCTGGCGGACAAGCTCAATCAAGTGACCCAGCTGACCTTCACTCACCCGACCCGCAACGCCAAGTTCGCGCCTGATTTGTTCTCCTTTTCGCCGCCGCCGGGGGTGGATGTGATCGGACGCGATCCGCAGTGAACGCGGTCGGCGACGGCACCTACCGGCCGCTGGCGGATCGGCTGCGCCCACAGACGCTCGATGAGTTCGTCGGGCAATCGCATCTGCTCGGCGCCGCCGCGCCGCTGCGCCGTGCGCTCGAGTCCGGCCGTCCGCATTCGATGATCCTGTGGGGTCCGCCGGGGACCGGCAAGACGACCCTCGCGCGGCTGGTCGCGAGCCGGGCCAATGCCGAGTTCATTGCACTCTCCGCGGTGCTGGCCGGCATCAAGGACATCCGGGCGGTGGTCGAGCGGGCGCGCGGTTTGCGCGGTACGCGTGACACCGTGTTGTTCCTCGATGAGGTACACCGCTTCAACAAATCTCAACAGGACACCTTTCTGCCGTATGTCGAGGACGGCACGTTGATCTTCGTCGGAGCGACCACCGAAAACCCATCCTTCGAGGTGAACAACGCGCTGTTGTCGCGCGCGCGGGTGTACGTACTGAAGCCCTTGACGGCGGAGGATCTGAGCAGGCTCCTCGATCGGGCCTTGAGCGATGCGGAGCGCGGCTTGGGAAAGCTGCAGCTGCACTTGGATCCCGCGGCTCGCGAGCTGCTCGTCGCGGCTGCCGATGGGGATGCGCGGCGCATGCTCAATTTGCTCGAAACGGCCGCCGACTTGAGCGTAGCCGATGGCGACGGGCATCGGCTCGACGTCGATGCGATGCGCGCCGTCATCGGCAGCACGTACGTGCGCTTCGACAAGGGCGGCGAGAATTTCTACGACCAGATCTCCGCCTTACACAAGTCGGTGCGTGGCAGCGACCCGGATGCCGCTCTGTACTGGCTGTGCCGCATGTTGGCGGGCGGCTGCGATCCGTTATACATCGCCCGCCGCGCACTGCGGATGGCGAGCGAGGACATCGGCAATGCGGATCCCCGTGCGCTCACCTTGAGTCTCGAGGCCTGTGCCGTGTACGAGCGGTTGGGGAGCCCGGAGGGCGAGTTGGCCATTGCACAAGCCATCGTCTTCATGGCCTGCGCCGCCAAGAGCAATGCGGTCTATGCGGCATACAACGCCGCGGCGGAGGATGCCTCGAGCCTCGGCTCGCTCGAAGTACCGCTGCATCTGCGTAACGCGCCCACGCGCCTCATGAAGGAAATCGGCTATGGCAAGGGCTATCGGTATGCGCACGATGAGCCGGACGCCTATGCCGCCGGCGAGCGCTACTTTCCCGACGCCATGCCGGACCGGCGCTACTACATACCTGCGCCGCGCGGTCTCGAGATCAAGATCGGCGAGGCGCTCACGGCGCGCCGCGAACGGGATCGAGCACGGCGCAGCGCGCAAGAATCGTGACGCACGCTGCCGCGTCTCGCCTAGAATGACGGCTTCCGTCAACCCTTAAGGGATTCCAACGTGCTCGATCCGAAGCTGCTGCGCACTAATCTACCGGGTGTGGCCGCCGAACTGGCGCGCCGCGGCTTTGAACTCGATGTCACGCGATTTGCAGCTCTCGAGGAGCAGCGCAAGACCTTGCAGATCGAAGCCGACCGTTTGCGCGCAGAGCGCAACGCGAATGCCAGGGCCGTGGGGCAGGCGAAATCGAAGGGGCAGGATGCCGCGCCCTTGCTGGCCGTGGGCGATTCGCTCGGCGCGGCATTGCAGGGCATCGAGAAGCAGCTCGAGGCGATTCAGGCGGAACTGGCGAATCTGCAGCTGGGGCTGCCGAATATCCTGCACGCGAGCGTGCCCGAGGGAGGCGATGAGTCCTCGAATGTCGAAGTGCGCCGCTGGGGCGAGGTGACGAGGTTGCCATTCGCCCCGCAGGATCATGTGGCGATCGGCGAGCGGCTCGGGATGGATTTCGCGGCGGCGGGTCGAATCTCCGGCGCGCGGTTCGTGGTGCTGACCGGCGGCTTGGCGAAGCTGCACCGCGCTCTCATTCAATTCATGCTCGACTTGCACGTGCGCGAGCACGGCTATCGCGAGGCCTATGTGCCGTACCTCGTGCACGCCGAGGCGCTCGTGGGCACCGGGCAGCTGCCGAAGTTCGAGCAGGATCTATTCTCGGTGAGCGGCGATCCGGGATTTTTCTTGATTCCCACCGCCGAAGTGCCGGTCACGAATCTGGTGCGCGATCAGATTCTGGACGCCGCTGCGCTGCCGTTGAAATACGTGGCGCACACGCCGTGCTTTCGCTCCGAGGCCGGCTCCTCGGGCAAGGATACGCGCGGCATGATTCGCCAGCATCAATTTGAGAAAGTGGAGTTGGTGCACATCGTGCGGCCCGAGGATTCCTATGCGGCGCTCGAGGAGCTCACCGGCCATGCCGAGGCGGTGCTCAAGGCATTGGAGTTGCCATACCGGGTGATGGCGCTGTGCGCCGGCGACGTCGGCTTCGCGAGCGCGAAGACCTACGATCTCGAGGTTTTCCTGCCCTCGCAGCAGCGCTATCGTGAGATTTCCTCGTGCAGCAATTGCGAGTCGTTTCAGTCGCGCCGCCTGCAGGCGCGCTGGCGCAACCCGACGACGGGAAAGCCGGAACCGGTGCACACGCTCAACGGCTCCGGCGTGGCCGTGGGCCGCGCATTGGTGGCGATCTTGGAGAACTGTCAGCAGGCGGACGGCAGCGTTGCGGTACCGTCCGCACTCGCCCCTTACATGGGGGGAGCGAAGCTGCTGACCAGAGAGCTCGCTTAGTTGCGGTTCCCCATCATGAGCCGCAACACGTACCAGAACATGAGGGCAATCGACGCGAACAGCTGCATGGCAGCCGACACGTAGCGATCCTCGGGATAGTAGTGAATGATGTTCGAGGTGTCATAGAGAACCGCGGCGCCCGCAAACCCGATCATCAGCACCGAGAACCAGGTGCCGAGCTGAAAGCCGAAGATCAGGCCGCCGACGATCGCGAGCAACGCGAGCACGCCTCCCCAGAGCAGAATCGCGCGCAAGAAGGAAAAGTCCTTACGCGTGCGATGTGCGACGAACATCAATCCGCCGGCACCGAGCGCGGTTACCAAGGTGGCACTGTCGATGGTGCCCGGGGCCTTTGCATCCGCAATGTAGAGGAGAGGCACGAAGATGAGCGCTTCCGCCACGACGTAGGCGCCATAGGCAAAGTACTGCATGCCGATCGAGCTGCTGGTTTGCGCGGTACGCGAGGCCAGCCACCCGGTGAGCATGAAAGCGCCCAGAATGAGGATCCAATTGAAGCCGAGCATGAAGCGCGCGATTTGCGGCGCGAGGCCGGATTCGAACAGTCCGAGCTCCACCAGAATGAAGCCGAGGATGCCGGCCACCAAATGGGTGTAGGTGCGCGTGATGAAAACACTGCGGCTGTCGACACCGGTTCCCGGGAAGGCCGCATTGTTACTCGGAAAATTAGCCATAATGCATTGTCCTCTGCTGAATTCGTCTGCAGGCGCTAGTTTACCACCGCCGCCCGGAGGTGGCCGAAACGCCTGTAAAGGCAATATTGGGCTGCCGGATGGGCATTCAAGCGCTGGAACGCCGCCGGTTGGGCGTTCAAGCGCGAAAACCAACCTCTTGGGTGTTCCCGAGCCCGCGGAATTCGTTCAGCGCCAAAACCAGCGGGCGGCGGCAAGCACGGTCACGACCGCCGTGGCCATCGACACCGCGATGGTGACTACGATCCCCACGAACCCGTCCTTGTGCTCCTGATACCACACATCCATGCGGCCCAGACGCGTATGCAGGCGCATTGCACGGTCCGCACCGGCAAAGGTGACCGCCACCTGATAGAACTTGTCGTCGGGCTGCGTATATTTGATCAGCCGCCGATATTGCAGGTAACGGAGGGGGATCTCGAGCTTCGAGGCGAGCAGTTTGTCGCGGATCTCGAGCGGTACGGCGGAGCTGTCGAAGCTCTGCAGCTGATCGTTCGCGAACCAGCCATTGCCTTCGGTGCACGAATGCACGGCGAGCCAAAGCAGCTGATCCCCGGTAACGGCGATCTCCTCGTCGATGTTCTCCCGGTAGTAATACAGGCCGTGAAGGATGCGATCCTCGTCTTTTCTACTCATGTCGTTTCGGTAGCCCGCCCGTTCGCGTTGCAGTGCGGTCATCCTAGCGCATCCGCCGACGGCAACGTCAGGGGTAGAGTGCGCTAGCGAACAGACAACGCAATGCAACATGCGCAACGATCCGAGCCACTATGCAGGATCTGCTGCAAGAGATTGATGCCGATTATTATCGTGCTGCGCGCCTTCTCATCGTGCACGCGGAAATCGCGCATTTACGTCGAGGGAGTTCTGCAGCGGGCAGTGCTATGCGACGGAGCAAAATCACGCACGGCTGCTCCTCCCCGCCTGATGACGCCGGCCCGCAGCCGCTGCGCGCCTCGACAGTTCAGCCCGCTCAGTCTGCTTCGCCGGTGGTCGAGGCCGGCGGCTGAGAGTTTTCGGTCACGGGATCGGATTCGTCCGCGCGAGGCGGTTCAGCGGCTGCGTTTTTTTCCTCATCGAGTTCCGCTGGCCTGTCCCACACTGCTCCGCTGAGTGTTGGGAAGGATGACTCGCGGGGTGGAGCGTCCCGGTTCATGTTGTTGCTTCCTGCAGTTGGGCCGGACAAGATAAAGTTATCGACAATCGCTTCCCACCGTCGGTGCGGTACCGCACTTATCCCATTGAATGATTGCGTTTCAATGACCGTGTAGAAAGTCTAGTGGACCAAGTTCTCTTGGCACGACCGTCCGCGAAGCGGTAAAGAGTTGGTAACGCAATCACGGTGGAGACATCGACATGTCGTTTATGGGCGATCTATTGGAGAAGCCTGCCAGCCTCTCGGCCGCTTCGAAGTACACTGTCATGAACGGCTATATCTACCTTGCACTGGGAGCCTTGTTCATTCTTTGGCCTGGCGCCGTGCAGACTCTCTTCTTGGATGCGCCTTTCGCGGGTCACGAGGGAGCGCTCTTCCGCCTCATTGGCCTGACGATTGCGGTCATCGGCTGGCTGTACTTATTCGGCGGTCGCTCCGGAGGCCGACAGGTCGTCGCAGCGTCTGTGCTCGATCGTTGGATACTCGTTCCCGCGGTCGCCGTTCCCGTCGCGCTTTCCGGTGTTTTTCCGCACGCCGTCCTGGCGTTCGCGCTTCTCGATGCCGCTCTCGCCCTCGGCGCCTGGGTGATCAGCCGCCGCAAGATGTGAAGACCCATGCCAATCTATCGAGTGCTGGAGCCCCGCGTGGGCGAACTTCACGTACGCGAGTGGCGTCGCCGCTTATTGCATACCGTGGTTCTTCTGCTCGCGGCGCTCGCCGTTTGCACCATCGGGATGGTCTCGCTGGACACCTCCGCAGCTCTATGGCCTGCAAAGTTGTCCCGTGGGCTGTGGAATGCGCTCAACCTGGTGACAACCCTAGGGGATTTCACCAGCCTGGATCCGCGCGAGAAGTTCTTCATGATGGCGACGATGATCGCGTTCCTGGCGATCGGCGGTTACGCAATTTCCAGTTTGTCCGGGTTCCTTTCAAGCGATGCCGTAATAGCCCGGCGGGAGAACAAAGTGATGGAAGCCACGCTCGATCGTCTCGCGAACCATGTGATTGTCATCGGCTTCGGCCCGCTCGGTCGCCTGGTCGCCAGTCGACTGCGCGAGGCTGGCGAGCACGTGGTCATCATCGATCGATCTGACGACCAATCGGCCCAGGCCTCGAGTCTCGGCTACCTCGTGGTTCAAGGGGAGGCCGGTGTGGATGATGCCGTGCTTGACCGTGCGCGCATCGATCAGGCCAAGGCGCTCGTCGTGTCGACCGAAGATCCGGATCGGAAGCTCTCGATCACCCTGATGGCCCACTCCCGCAACCCGACGCTGAGGATCGCGGTGACCGGGGCGAACGGACCGCGCGCAGAACTGCTCCGTCTTGCTGGGGCCTCGGAGGTAGTGATCATCGATGAGTTGGTTGCCGCTGCTGTCTGCGGTGCGTGCAAACAAAATGGGAGCATAAACCTCAAAAAATCGGGATAATACTCAAGCACCACGAAGCTCAACCCGTTGATTTTAGAAGAAATGGAGAGGTGGCAGAGCGGTTGAATGCACCGGTCTTGAAAACCGGCAGACTCTCACGAGTCTCGTGAGTTCGAATCTCACCCTCTCCGCCAAGATTGAAGCCCGTGAGTTCGACAAAATCGCCTGGAGCGATTTTGGACGCGCGAAGCGCGCCCGAAGGGCGAGGGCCGGGACGGCCCGAGTCAATCCCACCCTCTCCGCCAACAATGAAACCCGTGAGTTCCACCGAACAGCGGCCCTCATAATCACTCCGGGTGCAATACTCAAATCTAGTCAAAGTCATCAATTAGTCGGCTTGACCGCCCGATTGGCGGAGCGCCTTATACAGCATTACGGCAACTGTCCAAGCTCCAAACCGCTCGGATTCGAGTGGCGCCTACGGTGACTTCGTTGCTGCCGAGAACCCGAGCGAAAACGCACGAGTGCAATTCCCGGCATCAATCGTTGCCTTCACGAGATCAATGCACCAGGGGAATTTGGGTCGCCAGAGCCAGATCAACCGCGGCATCGAGCTTTTGGTCGATCTGAAAAAATCGAGCGACGGTGCGTGCCGACAGTACTTTCGACATTTTTGCGACGTAAGATTCCTTGATCGCCACCTTCTTTTTCTCGATCGCAAGGAATTCATTCGTCAGACGTTGCGCCTCTTCCTCGCTCATCGAGTCTCGGCGGGCGGCGAAGTCCGTGATCAACCGGACTTTACGGTCGGCTAGTGCGTTGCGCGCGTCCCGATACTGATCGTAGAGCGGCCAGAACATAACCGCTTCGGAATTGGTCAGGAGCATGTTGACTCTGACGATCTCACGACGGTCCTGACCGACTTCCTGACGCAACTCCGCAATCGCCGGCTCGAGGTCGGCGAACTTATCATTCACGACTGGTTTGGGATCGGCTCCGAGGGCCGCCCCAGCGTCCACAAGCGAACCGATGCTCACAACGCTGAGGACAGCGGCGAATAGAATCGTCGCACGCCAAGCGGCCGGAGCAAGGCTTCGTGCAGCGATCATTTAGAACAACTCCTCATAGAACGACACCTCAGATGTAAAATTCAAAGTTCGACGGGGACGGGGACGGGGGCAGCGGGACGGCGGCAGGCTTGTATCGAAGCCCGCCGCCGCATGCATCCGTGCACTGTTTGTTACTTACCGCAGTCAGTTCGGTGCAGAACCACTCGGCGGTTGTGCGCACGGCCTTCGGCAGTCTTGTTGTCCGCGACCGGATTTTCCTCGCCGTATCCTTTGACCGAGAGGCGACCTGTGGTAATGCCATTGCTGGTCAGATAGTCCGCGACCGACTGCGCGCGCCGCTCGGAGAGACCCTGATTGTATTTGGCGCTCCCCGTCGAGTCGGTGTAACCGTCGACCTCGCCATTGACGAAGTTCAGCCGCTTCAGGGTCACGATCATCTTGTCGAGCAGTGCCTTGTCCTGGTCCGTTAGCACGGACGAATTGGTCGCAAAGTGCACTTCCTGCGTCATATCGCACGGACAGCCGAACCGATCGACCGCGACACCCGGCGGCGTTCCCGGGCAAATCGCTGCAGGCGGCGGCGGCGGCGGGGGCGGTGGAGGAGGAGGCGGAGGCGGCGGCGGGGGCGGTGGAGGCGGAGGCGGAGGCGGCGGCGCCGCGGCCGGCGCTTCGCTGCCGCCAAACCGGTAGTGGAAGCCCACCCGGAACAGATTCATGGTGAAGCTGTTGTGGATGTTATCGAGCGAGAAATTCGCGTAGTTCGTGCAAATCGGCGGCACCGTTCCCTTCGCAGTCGAGCAGGTGAAGGTGGAGTTGCTCCCCTTGCCGAGGTTCACGTAGTTGTATTCGGCGGTGAAGGACCACGGTCCGCTGATCCCGTAATCAAAGCCGGCCCCTACATTGTAGCCGCTCGACTTGAAGTTCTTGCCGCCGCTGATCGAGGCGGGGCCCGCGGTGGATCCGGCCGCCGGCGTGAAGGAGAGCGTGCTCTCATGTTGTCCGCCGGCAAACGCCCCGCCCACCCGCAAGAACGGCAGCCATTGGTCGATCGCGTAGCCGACCCGGGGGCCCAACAGCCCGATGCCGTTCGGACTGACCTTGCCGTTAAGGGCATAGGTGCCGCTCGGGAACGGATCGGTAGGACCTCTCGAGGTATAGGCGTACGAGCGGTTGATGCTCTTGTTGCCGACCGCATCATAATCGGCCTTCAGGCCCCACACCCACTGGTCGTGCTGAAAGTTGTAGCCAAGATCGACACCGCCGATGAAATTGCCATTGTTCGGGCAGTCGCGGTTGTAGAAGGCATTGGCGAAGGCCGGATTGCCGGTGATGCCGGGCCCCGGGGTCCAGCTTTGGCAGGTGTGATTCCAGGCGCCGCCGATGTTCGCGCCGACGAAGAAGCCGCGCCAATCGGTGCCCGCGGTGGTAATCACGTCCTGCGCCTGCGCGGCGCCGACGGAGCCCAGCGCAACCAGCGATGCGGAAAGAATTTTGAGTTTCATCATGTCTTAGGTCCTAAGGGACATGTCTTTGTGAGCCATCCCCGCGCCAGGTCAGGTTTTGCGGCTACTTGGCTTTGTAGGAGAATTTCTGTCCGGAAACCGATGCCTCATACATGAGGCCGCCCTTCGCAATGGTGAATACGGCCAGGCCCTTTTGATAATCGCCGGCGGTTGTCGCGTCCTTCTTGCCGCCGCTCGCCCCGGCAGTGGTGCCGCCGGTGCCGGCGCTCGCTGAGGCGCCCGCCGTAATTGCAACGGCGCTCACGTTCCCGCTGAACTCAAAGTTGCCGGACGTGAACTCGTCCAGTGACCGCTTGTCTTCAAAGAAGATCATTTCACTGTATGCCTGCCCGCCCAACTGGAGACCAACGCTTAATTGGGTCATCGAGGTGTCGCCGATGTACTTGCCCTTCTGGTAGACGCGGCCCGTGCCGTGCGCGCCGCCGACCACGAAGCCGCCTTTGCCGATCGTCGGGAAAACCGCGTAGCCGTAGCTGGACCTGAAATATGCAGCGCTCGCGCCCGCATTCTTGAATAGCGCCGTGGTGTCGCTGTAATTATCGGCAACTGCCGGTTGCGCCGCCAGTGCAAACAGAGTCATCGCAATGCATGCGCACCAAAATGTTTTCATATTTCACCTCTTGTGATAAATCGCGAACGCAGCTTGGTATCCACAAATGCCACGTCCATGCGCAACGCAGACCTTCAGCGTCACGCCATATCCTGAGCCCGTCAATGATGATTGCAAGTAGCCTTTGGTCCAAGGCGCTCTACCAAAAGCCGCGATCCTCGATGAAAAAAACTCAGCCGACCAATTCTTTGGTCACGTTTCCGCCAATTGTCGACCATATCCGCGGAATGTACGTATTTCGCCCAGTATGTAGGTGTCGGTACACTGCCGCTCAAAGAACTTGAGTAGGTGGGACTGCGAGTCGACGGTTATCGGGCCGTGATCACGCTCGACGAATGAGCCTAAGAGCAGATACGAAAAAGCCATGGCAAGGGAACCGATAAAATCGCGCTCGGCGTCGCGGCAAGCCCAATCCAAACGCGACCGCCTGTTTGCTCACCGTCGTTCGCGGGCCGAGCGTCTCGCAGCGGGCAAGAAGTTGCGGGACGTTTGCCCGCGGGAAGCGCACGCCGTCTGGAAAGCGCCCGCCGGCCGGCCGGACCCGGTCAGCTTGGTCTTGGAAGCCGACAAGGGGCGCATCCCGGAGTTGCTGCCCCTTCGCCACGGGCGCATGGTCCTCTCGCCCTTCACCTTTTACAGGGGCTCGGCGCTCAACATGGCGGTGGACCTCGCGACTACTCCGGCCACGGGCGTCTGCGTGCAATGCTGCGGAGACGCCCACCTGGGCAACTTCCGCGGCTTGGGTACCCCGGAGCGGCGCGTCATCTTCGCCATCAACGACCTGGATGAGACCCTGCCGGCGCCGTGGGAGTGGGACCTCAAACGTCTCGCGGCGAGCTTCGTGGTCGCCTGCCGGAACAACGGCTTGAGCGAATCCACCGCCAGGGATGCGGTCCTCACCTGTGTGCGCTCGTACCGCGAGCACATGGCCGAGTTCAGCGAAATGAATCCGCTGGACCTATGGTATTTTGCCCTCGACTCGGAAATGCTGCTCGCGACCATTGACGACCCCGAGTTCCGCAGACGCGGGATCAAGCGCATGGAGAAAGAGCAGGCGCGCCGCGTCGAGGAAGATCTCTTTCCCACTGTCAAGCAAGCTTCGGGCAAGACACCGGTCATCGAAGACCAGCCTCCGACGATCTTTCACTGGAAGGGGCACCACCCCGGGGAGATCCACCCGGACACCGCGGAGGGCTTCGCTCTGTATTGCGATAGCCTGGCGGCATCCACTCGAGCCCTGCTCGATCGCTACGAACTTAGGGATGCCGCGATCAAGGTGGTCGGCGTCGGCAGCGTCGGCACTGCTTGCGCGGTGCTCTTGCTGACGGACGGTGATGGGAATCGTCTCGTTCTCCAGGTCAAGGAGGCACGCGCCTCGGTGCTGGAGGCCTATGCCGGCAAGAGTGTCTTCCCCAACCACGGACAGCGCGTCGTGAACGGCCAGCGGCTCATGCAGCCGGTCAGCGACATCTTTCTCGGATGGACCAAGACGAGGCGCGGGCGTCACTTCTATGTTCGCCAGCTACGAGACATCAAGATCAAGTTTGCAGTCGAGACGTTCGGCAAAGCCGAGATGCTCCTGGACGCCGGGTGGTGTGGCCACACGCTGGCGCTTTCCCACGCGCGCTCCGGCGATCCGGCCCTGATCAGTGGTTACCTGGGCAAGAGCGACGCATTCGATAAGGCTATCGAGGCTTTCTCGGTTGCTTACGCCGACCAGAATGACAAGGACCACGCGGCGCTCAAGCGTGCGATCAGCAGTGGAAAGCTCAAAGCCGTTATCGAAGAGCCGAAGTAGGCCGCCGACCCTCCGTACGGGACCTTGCGATCATAAGAGGAAATAAAAACATGAGTTCAACAGAAGAACACAAGCGATTGATCAGCGCGCGCGAGGAGGGCGTGCCCTGGAAGAAGTGGGGACCCTACCTCAGTGAGCGACAGTGGGGCACGGTCCGGGAGGACTATAGCGAAGGGGGCGACGCATGGAATTACTTCACCCATGACCAGGCTCGCTCCCGCGCCTACCGCTGGGGCGAAGACGGCATCGCCGGGCTCTGCGACGACAATCAAATTCTCTGCTTTGCCTTGGCGCTGTGGAATGGCGCGGACCCGATCCTCAAAGAGCGCATTGTTCGGACTTACCAACAGCGAGGGCAACCATGGCGAGGACGTGAAGGAATACTATTTCTATCTCGACAGCACGCCCACGCACTCCTACATGAAGTACCTGTACAAGTATCCTCACGGGGCGTTTCCCTATGGCGATCTGGTCGAGACGAACAAGCGGCGCAATCGTGGCGACATGGAATACGAGCTGCTCGACACCGGTATCTTCGATGGCGATCGCTACTTTGACGTGTTCGTCGAGTACGCGAAGGAATCGCCGGAAGACCTGCTGATCCGCATTACGGTTGCGAATCGTGGGCCGCAAAAGGCGGGTCTCGTCGTGTTACCGACCCTGTGGTTCCGCAACACCTGGTCGTGGGGGGACAATTCCGCCAAACCGGTCCTGGAGCAAAGACCCGGGTCGCTGGACGCGGCGGTGATTGTCGCTTCCCATCCCGACTTGGGCGTTCGTTATCTCTATTGCGAAGGTTCCGCGACTCTGCTCTTCACAGAGAATGAGACGAATCAGGAGCGCGTGTTCGGCAAGGCCCAATCCCACTCCGTACGTCAAGGATGGAATCAACGAATACGTCGTTCACGGGCACAGCCGACAAGGTGAATCCGAAGAGGACGGGGACCAAAGCATGCCCGCATTACCAGTTGGAGGTGCCGCCCGGAGAAAGTCGGGTGATCCGGCTGCGGCTGACACCGGTTGCTCCAGGCGAGAAGCAGGATGCCGGAGCGTTCGGAGAGAGCTTCGATGAACTCATGGCGTTGCGTCTGAAAGAAGCCGATGAGTTCTATGCCTCCATCACACCGAAGTCGGTGAGTCAAGATGCGGCGATGGTGATGCGCCAAGGCCTCTCCGGAATGTTGTGGAGCAAGCAGTATTACGCTTACAACGTCGAGCGCTGGAGCAGGGAACGTAGTCAGCGGAAATACCGTGGCCGGAATAGCGAGTGGACCCATCTCGAGAATTCTCACGTGATCTCCATGCCGGATAAGTGGGAGTACCCGTGGTACGCGGCGTGGGACCTGGCGTTTCACTCCGTTGCGCTCGCCATGGTGGACGTGGACTTCGCGAAGCAGCAGCTTCTTCTGCTACTGGGTGATGACTACTTGAATCCGAATGGCCAGCTTCCGGCCTACGAGTGGAACTTTGGTGATGTCAACCCACCGGTGCATGCGTGGGCCGCGTGGGAAGTCTACGAATCGGAGAGGGGTGTCTCGGGCCAGGGCGACCTGACGTTTCTCGAGGAGGTGTTCCAAAAGCTGTTGGTGAATTTCAACTGGTGGGTGAACCGCAAAGACCCCAGCGGGAGGAACATCTTCGGGGGAGGTTTCCTGGGGCTCGACAACATCGGCGTGTTCGACCGCAGCGCCCCGCTCCCCACGGGGGGTCACCTGGAACAGGCGGACGGTACCGCGTGGATGGCCTTCTTCAGCCAGTGCATGCTGCAGATCGCCATCGAATTGGCGTTGCATGATCCCGTCTATAAGCCCATGGTGATCACGTTCTCCAAGCAGTTCGTTTCGATCGCCTCTGCCATGGACCATATGGGAGAAGAAAGTGCGAGCATGTGGGACGAGGAAGATGGGTTCTACTACGACATTCTCCAGCTACCGGACGGGAGCTCCACTCGATTGAAGGTGCGATCGCTCGTTGGCCTGTTGCCGATCTGCGCCGCAACGGTATTCCACGGCAAAGTGAGGAAAAATATGCCGGAAATTGTGCGGAATATGGCCGGCTACTTGGAAAGACACCCTCAGCTGGCGAAATCCATGTCAATCGAATCGGCGCAGACGGACGGCGTGGGTGGCACTCGGCTGCTCGACTTGATGACGGAACAGAAGTACCGCCGGGTGCTATCGCGGATGTTGGACGAGTCGGAGTTCTTAAGTCCCTACGGCATTCGGTCCATCTCTCGCTACCATCAGGAGCACCCCTATGTCTTCACAGTGGGAGGCGAGGAGTTCCGCGTGCAATACGCGCCGGCGGAGTCGGATAGCGGTATGTTCGGCGGCAACTCGAATTGGCGTGGGCCCATCTGGATGCCGATCAACGTGCTGCTGATCCGCTCGCTGCTGAACTTGTACCAATACTACGGGGACGATTTCCGGGTGGAATGCCCGACTGGATCCGGCAAGCTCATGAACCTCTTCGAGGTGAGCAAAGAGATCGCAGACCGGCTCACCCGGATCTTCTTGCGCGACGAGCACGGCCGGCGCCCCGTCTATGGCGGCACGGAAAAGTTTCAAAACGATCCCCACTGGCGCGACCACATCCTCTTTTATGAATACTTCCACGGCGACAATGGTGCAGGCTTGGGCGCCAGCCACCAGACCGGCTGGACCGGGCTCGTGGCCAAGCTCATCGAGGTCTACGGCATACTGGATCCCAAAAAAATCCTAGCGATGGGTGCCGTGCAAGCGATGTCCGAGAAAGCCCGCACCGACGGTTAGGAACGACCGGACAGAGGTTCGGAACGCGCGTTTGGCGTGCACAATGGCGAAGCGATGAAACCCTGGTCCAAGCATCCTGTCATCTATGAGATCAACACGTGGGTCTGGTTGTGGGAGTTGAGCCGGAAATATCAGCGCGCGGTGAACCTCGCGACGGTTCCGGACTCGGAGTGGGATGCGATTGCTGCCCATGGATTTGATGTCGTGTGGTTCATGGGGGTGTGGGAGCGGAGTCCCGCCGGGATCGCAATCGCCAGGCGCAACAAGGGGCTTCTCGAGGATTTCAGCCGAGCGCTCCCTGATTTCTCAGCCGAGGATAATGTCGGCTCGCCGTATTGTGTGCGCCGCTACGTAGTCGACCAACATCTCGGTGGACCCGAAGGGCTCGGCGCAGCCCGTCAGGCGCTCGCCAAGCGCGGCATCCGTCTTCTCCTCGATTTCGTGCCGAATCATGTCGCTCCTGACCATCCGTGGGTCGTCAATCACCCTGAATATTTCATTCGGGGAGACAGGAAAGACATCGAGAAAGAGCCGGCATCCTTTCATGAAACTGGCAGAGAAATTTTCGCCTGTGGACGTGATCCGTACTTCCCTGCTTGGCCGGATGTGCTGCAGCTCAACGCCTTCCAAGTGGGACTGCGGGAGGCGGTGATCGAGACAATCTCGGAAATCGCCGAACAGTGTGACGGCATCCGATGCGACATGGCGATGCTGCTGCTCAACGATGTCTTCGAGCGAACCTGGGGAACTCGAGCCGGGGAAAGACCAGTCAAGGATTATTGGAGGACGGTGATTCCGGCGGTCAAAAGCAAGCACGGGGAGTTCAGGTTCATCGCCGAAGCCTACTGGGACCTCGAGTGGGAACTGCAACAACAGGGTTTCGATTTCTGCTACGACAAGAAACTCTATGACCGGATGGAGCACGCGGATCCGGAGAGCGTACGCCAGCACCTCCTCGCGGATTTCTCTTACCAGAATAAAATGGTCCGCTTCATCGAGAACCACGACGAGCCCCGGGCTGCCGCCACTTTTCCGTCGGGAAAAGGGCGCGCGGCCGCGGTGGCAATCCTCACTCTCATGGGGGCGAAGCTGCTTCATGAAGGGCAATTCGAGGGGAGAAAGATCCGCTTGCCCGTGTTTCTGGGCCGCCGGCCGGAAGAGCCGGTCGAGCAGGAACTCGTGACCTTTTATGACCGCCTCCTGAAGGGCCTCGATCGCGATGTCTTTCGCAACGGTGCATGGCGTCTCTGTGAGCGCAGCGGCTGGCCGGACAATCAGAGCTGTCAGAATCTTCTCACCTGGTGCTGGACCAGGGAGGATGAACGCTACCTCGTCGTCATCAACTTCGGGCAAGAAGCCGCCCAAGCGCGTGTCCACGTGCCATGGGACGAACTGATAGGAAAGCAATGGCGCCTCAATGATGTCCTGTCCGGTCAAGCCTATGACCGGGACGGCAGAGAGATGCGGAATCCGGGTTTGTATGTTGATCTGGGGCCGTGGAAAAGCCACGTGTTCCAGGTGAGAGCGTTATGAGCGAGGCCTCATGTGACGTGCCGCGAGAGCGGTACGCGACAGTCATCCGTGAAATGATCCGGCATGAAAACGACCTGACCAATCACCGCATCATGTGGTTGCTCGTGGGTCAAGGGTTTATCGCCAACGCATGGGTATCTGTGAAAAGCAATGCGTCATCAGCGAATTTCCTGCTTGAACTTGCGGGGATTCTTCTCGCGCTCTCGGCCTTCGTGATGCTTTACCAAAGCTACCAGGCTCGAGGGTATCTCCGGTTCCTTGGCCGGCAAGCCAAACGGGGGACGCTGAAGGAGGAACAGTTGCCGCTCGTGGGATGGCCTGGCAAGAGGATCGAAGCCTGGTGGAGGGGTTCCTGGGTCTGTCCATGGTTCCGGCACCCGCGTGATCTCATTGAACCCTGGATGCTCCTGTCGTTCCTTTTCACTGCCCTCTGGATGACAGCTCTGCTGCAGGCTTGGAGCAGTCTGAACACAGAAGGTGCCTTGACACTCGGTGTCCTCCTGTCCTTGGTGATCCTCTGCATGTCTTGTCTGGCAATGGTCTCGACGGATCGGAATGACGGCGAGTAGGCCCGCCTCGACCTAAATGTAGCGAAAAAATCCCTCTCCGCTCTTGCGTCCAAGCAGGCCAGCCGCAACCATTTCGCGCAGCAGCGACGCCGGGCGGTACTTCGGATCGCCGTAGTCGCGCTGGAACACCTCCATGATCGACAGCAGCGTGTCCAGACCGATGAGATCCGCGAGCGCCAGCGGGCCGATGGGATGATTGCACCCGAGCTTCAAAGCCTCGTCTATGTCCGCCGCGGCGGCGACGCCGTCCTGCAGCGCGAAGATCGCCTCGTTGATCATGGGACACAGAATGCGGTTGACGGCGAAGCCGGGAGAATTCTTGACGCTAACCGCGTCGATAGGTCCACCATCACCACCTCCAAGACCGCGGCGGCGCTCACTTGGGCGATGCCATTCCCCATGGTACCGGCACCGATGACTCCGATCTTCGATAGATTCATATTCCCTCTAGCTGTGCATGCCGGTACAGGTATTACGGTTCTCGATCATCCCCGGAAGATCACCACGAACAGCGCCACGATCCCCAACCCCGCCATCAGGGATGCGAGCATGCCCGCCGTTGACCGGGGCATGTCCGGATACTGCGCATACAACTCCTTCATCGCTCGACGGTGTTCAAGAGTGCCAAGCAAGATTGATAGTAGTCCGAGACTAATCATCGTCAATCCAAACCCACGCGGTCCGAAGAGCTGCGTGTGCGATCTTTTCCTTGCAGTTCAATCTGAAAGAATTTGTACACGGTGAATCCAAACGTGATCAGCGAGGTTGCTGTCCTGATCCACGCCAGCACCGCATTGTCCTGGGCGAGGCGGGTACGCTGGTAAGCCAGTTTCGTTGCGGTATCGATTTTTGTCTGGCTGTCCGTAGCTTGATCTGTCATTGGTGCAGCTTCCTATATCGGCGTTGGGTCGATATCGCCCTCGTCTCGCCAGCAATCGGGTCGAACCGAGAGCGTGCGCAGCGCCTATTGCCGGCAAGGTACGGCCGCCACGCACGGATTGCAATGACGGCGACCGCCCCACCCCGCTGGGCCAGGAGCGATCCCGTGGCAACTGCTACCTACGCGTGGCGATTACGTACCTTCACGTAAGCCCTAAGTCCAGGTGTATCGGCGCCATAAACAACATAGAGTAACTGTGTATGCGCCCAAACTATTTGAGCGCTCCTTCGGCACAGGAGCGAAGTTTCGAAGGGAGGATTTTCCCGTCTTTGTTTCCAAGAAATACAACGTCCCCCTGAATCCACTTGGCGGCGGTATCCAAACATGAACGGAGTCTTCTCCGGGTACTACCTCCGGTGCACGTCTTCTGACGCCGGCTCCAGCATGTCGCGTTGCGTCACATGAGTTGGATCACCGCAATCTGGTCGGCAACGGTGGGCGCGAGCTTGGTGATGGGGCTCGTGTACTTGCTCGTCTGGAGCCAGAATCGGCGCTCGTGGGCGAACCTGTGCTTTTTTCTCACCGTGATTGGGGTGCTCGGGCTCGCGTTCGGCGAGATGGCCACGATGCACGCAGAGTCGCCAGAAGCTTTCGGGCGGGCAGTCCGGTGGACGCATTTCGTCTATGCGATTGGATTTGTGGGTTCATTGGGATTTATTCACTTCTACTTTGGCACCGGAAGGAGGTGGCTTCTGGCGCTGGCCATCGGCCTCCGACTGCTGGTTGTGTTGGCGAACTTTCACCACGGGAGTAAACGCGCACTTCACTGTCATCCACAGCCTGCAGAAAATCACCTTCCTTGGCGAGCAAGTATCCGTGCTCGGCGAGTGGGTGCCGAGTCCGTGGATGCGACTCGCGCTGTTATCTTCGTTGGCGCAGTTTGTTTATGTGGTGGATGCCTCCATCCGATTGTGGCGCACGGGTTCGCCCGGATCGCGAAGTCGCGCGGTGGTTCTGGGCGGAGCGTTTGCGATTTTCATCGTCACTCGCCGTGGGGCAGTCCTGGCTCGTCGCGGCGGGCGTTGCTGCGGATGCCCTTCATCTTGAGTTTTCCCTTCCTCGGTGTGGTCCTGGCGATGGGCTATGAGTTGAGCAAAGATTTACTGCGCGCGGCGCACGTGAGCCGCGAATTACGGGAGAGCGAACAGCGGCATGGCTCTGGCCACCGAGGCTGCGCAATTGGGCATCTGGTCTCGTGGCTTACCACGAAACGAAATCTGGGCGAGCGACAAATGGCGCGAGTTGTTTGGCTTCACGAAATCTGAGCGATTGGACCTCGAATGTTTTATGCAACGGCTGCATCCCGACGATCGGGATAGAATCCGTCAGGCGTTCGCGAATGCTGAGGACACCGGCCACTACGAGAGTGAATACCGGGTAATGCTTCCGAATGGCCAGATACGGTGGATCGCTTCCCGCGGCCGCGTCGAGTTCAGCAAGGGCCGGCCGGTTCTGATGCAGGGTGCCTCGCTCGATATCACGGCGCGAAGGCAGGCTGAGGAAGCAGCGAAAGCCTTGAGCGGACGGTTGATCCACGCGCAGGAAGCCGAAAGGACACGGCTTGCGCGTGAATTGCACGACGATTTGAACCAAAGCCTCGCCGTGCTAGCCATCGAGTTGGACATGTTGGGCCAGAAACCGCCCGCCACCGGCAGCGAGGTTAGCGAACGCATGCGGGACTTATCCGAGCACGTCAAAGGACTTGTCGTCCAGTGTGCATCGCCTTTCACATGAATTGCACCCCGCGAAACTGGAACAATTGGGTCTGGTGGCAGCTGTGCGCGGCCTTTGCAGGGAACTTGGTGCGGCACGCAATATCGCCATTGAATTTGAGCCACATGCCGTGCCGCGCTTGGTGCCCGATGAGATTGCGCTCTGTCTATACCGCATCGTCCAAGAGGGGCTTCAAAACGTCATCAAGCATAGCGGTTCTGCAACCGCAAAAGTGGAATTGATATCGAATGAAAATGAGCTTTGTCTCATCGTTTCGGATCAGGGCTGCGGATTCGATTCGATGGCGGCGACGCGAAACGGTTCGCTGGGACTCGTCAGCATGCGCGAGCGGGTGCGGCTGGTGCGAGGACAGATTTCCGTTGAGTCCCGCAAGGGCGAAGGGACGCGGATCGAGGTGCAGGTTCCCCTGGGCGGAAGGGCGGGATTACCGGTTGGCAGCATGCCGGCAGGTCGACCTTGCGTGCAATGTCCGGTTGCCGAATCAAAACATCCAGCGCACACATGAATCATCGACCCCGCATTGTCTTGGCTGATGATCATACGATGCTGCTGGATGCCTTCCGGCGTCTGCTGGAGCCGCAATGCGAGATCGTCGGCACGGCGTGCGATGGGCGTGCGCTGATTGAGCTTGCATTGAAGACCAACCCGGAAATTATCGTCCTCGACATCTCTATGCCGCGATTGAACGGTATGGACGCCTGCGCTCAACTGCGGCACAAACTGCCCGACGTCGAAATTCGTTTTCCTCACCGTTAACGAGGACGCGGATCTCGCCGCCGAAGCCATCCGATTGGGCGCGTCGGCGTTTCTGTTGAAAAGTTCCGCGTCCGCCGAACTGACTCTGGCTATTGAATGCGCGTTATCGGGCCGGACCTATATCACGCCTTTGATTACCAGAGGTACACCCCTCGGCGTGTTCCTCGACGAAGCGGCGAGACCTTGCGCCGAAAAACTAACAGTGCGCCAACGCGAAGTCCTCCAGTTGCTCGCCGAGGGAAAGTTGATGAAGGAAGCGGCTGATATGTTGAATCTCACCCCGCGCACCATTGCCTTCCACAAATACGCCATCATGGAACACCTCGGTATCAAGACCAGCGCTGAACTGGTGCAGTATGCCGTTAAGCATCACCTGGTGACTCCGCGCGGTTAGTCGCGTCGCTACGTAGAATTAGCGCCCCGACCTGTCAAGACTGACAGTAGGCTGTGGGCGCCGTCGGGGCCACTATGCCATCAGCATATGAATACCGAGACTAATGTCGTGCGCGTGCTGCTGGCAGACGATCATCCCGAAATCTTGGCACAGACCGGCAACATGTTGGCCGGTGAGTTCGAGATTGTCGGGTCGGTTGCCAACGGCATGGACCTGATCAAGGCTGTAGAGCGTTTCGACCCCGACGTGGTCGTGCTCGACATCACGATGCCGGGCTTGGATGGCATCGAAGCAGCCCGGCGGCTCAAGCGTTCCGGCTGCCGCGCAAAGCTGGTGTTCCTGACCGTGCATGAGGATCCGGATTACGTGCACGCCGCGCTGCAATCGGGCGGCGCAGCTTACGTCATCAAATCGCGCCTGGCCTCCGACCTCATCACGGCCATACACGAGGCCTTCGCCGATCATCGCTTCGTCTCGCCAACGCTGGCGTGGAACTCAACGGATCAAGCAACAGACGGGAGTGCCGTCATGAAAGAAAGCGCTCGCCGCCCGCACGGTACGGTCGCCACGCAGGTTAGTAGGCGTTTCCACGTACAGACACCGGGCGGATGCGAAGCAATGATGATAATCGTAAGCGGTTCCCCGCAGTAGAGGATGCGTCAATGTCAAAAAAGCAAGTCCTAATTTCTCTCGTAATCGTTGCCGCGGTCGGCGGGGCGGTCGCATGGTGGATGCTTTCCAAGCCGGCGCTGCCGCCCGGATTTGCCGGTGGCAACGGCAGACTCGAAGCGAAAACAGTCGACATCTCCACCAAATATCGGGCCGCATCAAAGACAGTCCTCGCCAACGAAGGGGACACGGTCGATGCAGGTCAGGTGGTTGCGACGATGGACACTGAGGATCTCGAGGCGCAATTGCGTTCGGCCCAGGCCAAGATTCGCGAGGCCCAGGACAATCGCAATACCGCGCTCGCCGACGTGACGGTGAAGCAGTCCGAGTTCACTTATGCCGACCAGCAATACAAGCGCTCGAAAGACCTCGTCGTGCGTGGTGCCGTGAGCGAGCAGGAGCGGGACGTCGATCTGGCCCGTGCCGACGCAACTCGGGCGGCTTGGTGGGTTCGAAGGCGAAAGTTGGGCAAACGCAATCCGCGATTGATGCCGCGCAAGCGGAGGCCGAACGGCTCGAGGCGCAAATAAAAGACAATACGCTGAGAAGTCCCCTCAGGGGGCGGGTTCAGACGCGTATGGCCGAACCCGGTGAAGTTCTCCCGGCCGGCGGCAAGGTGCTGTCGCTGGCGGATCTCAGCGACGTCTATATGTACGTCTTCTTGCCTGCGAACACCTCTGGGAAGTTGGCATTGGGTTCGGAAGCGCGAATCGTGCTGGATGCCCTTCCGGAATATCCCATTCGAGCACTGGTATCGTATGTCTCGCCCAGCGCACAATTCACGCCCAAAACGGTTGAAACCGCGGAAGAACGCCATAACCTTTCGTTCCGCGTGAAGTTGCAGATCGATAAGGAGCGGCTGCGTCCATACGAAAGTATGGTGAAGGTCGGAATTCCCGGCATGGGATACGTTCGCTTCGACAACAATGCCGCATGGCCGCCGAAGCTTCAGGTGAATCCGAATCCGCCGCAGTTACCCTGGAACTCCACAGGCGCCACCGATACAAGCTCCCCGGCTCCGGCGGTACAGGCTCGACGGGCGGCAACACCGGTACGGGCCCCGCCGGCTCCACCGGCAAACCCACCACAGGCCCGTCCGGCACACAGTGATGCGAAGCGTGACGAGCGAGCCGGTTGTCAGCGTCAAGGGCGTGAGTCAACGCTACGGGGCGGCCATCGCGCTCGACGCCATCAACCTCGACATTCCCGGGGAGAAGATGATCGGCTTGATTGGACCGGACGGGGTCGGCAAGTCCACCCTGCTCGGCATCATCGCCGGTGTCAGGCATCTTCAGAGTGGGGAGGTGCAGGTGCTCGGTGGGAACATCGACGATGCGCGCTATCGTACCGCGGTATCCTCGCGCATCGCTTATTTGCCCCAGGGCCTCGGCAAGAATCTTTATCCGACGCTCTCGATCTTCGAGAATGCCGACTTCTTCGGCCGGCTGTTCGGCCAATCGCGCGAGGAGCGCGAATGGCGGATCAAGGACCTATTCGACAGCACCGATCTCACGCGCGTTCCGAGATCGGCCCGCAGGGAAGCTCTCCGGCGGCATGAAGCAGAAGCTCGGTCTGTGCTGCTCGCTGATTCACGACCCGGATCTTCTGATACTCGACGAGCCCACGACCGGGGTCGACCCGCTCGCGCGCCGGCAATTTTGGGAACTCATCGCGCGAATCCGCATCCGGCGGCCGCAGATGAGCGTGTTGGTCGCGACCGCGTACATGGATGAAGCGGAAGGTTTCGACTGGCTCGTGGCCATGAATGCCGGCAAGGTCCTCGCGACCGGAACACCCGATGAGATCAAGAGCAACGGGCAGGAGACATCGCTCGAACGCGCCTTCATCAAGCTCCTGCCGGAGGAGGTACGCCGCGGGCACAAGGAACCGGTAATCCTGCCTTGGAAATCGAGCGGGGGGACTCCGGCGATCGAAGCCGAGGGGCTGACGCAGCGGTTCGGTGCTTTCACCGCGGTCGATCACGTGAGTTTTCGCATCGAGCCGGGAGAGATCTTCGGGTTTCTAGGCTCCAATGGATGCGGCAAGACGACCACCATGAAGATGTTGACCGGACTGCTGCCGCCCACCGAGGGTACTGCGCTGCTGTTCGGCAAGCCGGTCAAAGGGGGCGATGTGGAATCGCGCCGCCACGTCGGCTTCATGACCCAGGCGTTTTCACTATATACCGAGCTCACGGTTCGGCAGAACATGATGCTGCACGCGCGCCTGTTCGATTTGCCGGATGAAAAGGCGCACCAGCGCGTCGACGAATTGCTGAAGAGTTTTGCTTTGGAGTCGGTCGCCGACACCTTGGCAGAAAGCCTGCCGCTCGGCATTCGGCAGCGGCTCTCGCTCGCGGTCGCCGTCATTCACGAGCCAAAGATGCTCATCCTCGATGAGCCGACCTCGGGCGTCGACCCGGTCGCCCGCGACGGGTTCTGGGAGCTTCTGATCCGCCTGTCGCGCGAGAATGGAGTCACGATCTTCCTTTCCACCCACTTCATGAACGAAGCGGAACGCTGCGACCGCATGTCGATGATGCACGCCGGCAAGGTGCTTGCGCAGGGACCGCCGGCGCAGCTGGTCGCCGAGCGCAAGGCGAAGAATCTCGAAGCGGCGTTCATCGGCTACCTCGAGGAGGCGGCCGCGGCCGCCAAGGCGGCTGCACCAACGCCACCCGCTGCCGCAGCCTCGCAGGCAGCTGAACCCGTGCAGACGCCGGGTCCCGCGAGCCACGCCGCAGAGGCACCGAGCAAGTTCAGTATCGGCCGCATCTGGGCATTCGCGCGCCGCGAGGCGGTCGAGTTGCAGCATGACCGAGTGCGGCTGATGTTCTCCGTGCTCGGGCCCATTCTCTTGATGATCGCGTTCGGCTACGGCATCTCCCTCGACGTGGACCATTTGCCGTTTGCCGTGTTGGACAACGACGGGACCGCTGCCAGTCGCTCGTACGCGGACACTTTCCGGGGTTCTTATTACTTCGAGGAGCAGCCGCCGTTATACAGCTACGATGAGCTGGACCGGCGCCTGCGCAACGGCGAGCTGCGCTTTGCGATGGAGATTCCGCCGGGATTCCAGAATGACCTGCAGCGCGGACGTCGGCCGGAGGTGAACGCCATCATCGATGCCGCCGTGCCTTTCCGCGCGGAAACTACTCGCGGGTACATCGAGAATGCCCAAAACACCTATGAGAATGTTTTGCGCGATCAGAAGGGAATTCCGCAGGTCTCCAGGCCGATCAATTTCCAGGTGCGAGCGCTGTTCAATCAGGCCTTCAAGAGCATTTACGCCATGGTACCGGGCGATATCATGCTCCTGCTCATCTTGATTCCGAGCATGCTGACGGCCTTGAGCGTGGTGCGTGAGAAGGAGCTGGGTTCCATCGCCAACTTCTACGCCGCACCGGCGACGAGACTCGAGTTTCTATTGGGGAAGCAGCTCCCATATCTCGCTGTCGCGCTCATTCAGTTTGCCACCCTCGTGGCGCTCGCGATCCTGCTGTTTCAAGTACCGCTGAAAGGCAGCTGGGCAACGCTCATGCTCGGCGGCATCATCTATTTGATGGCGAGCACCGGGTTCGGTCTGCTGATCTCGGTGTTCGCGAGCACGCAAACGGCGGCGATCTTTGCCGCTGCCATCATCACCATTCTCCCCGCGACGCAATTCTCCGGAATGTTCGTGCCGGTGTCTTCCCTCTCGAGCCGGCGCGTGGGTAGCCGCGAAGATATTTCCAAGCACCTACTTTCAGGCCATCAGCGTCGGCACGTTCACGAAAGCGCTTGGATTTGCCTCGCTGTGGCCGAACTTTGTCGCCCTCGGGGTGATCGCGCTCATCTATTTCTCCGTATCCGTGCTTCTGCTCAAGAAGCAGGAGAACTAAGGTGCAAAATCTTCGCCACATCATTCAACTCGGATTCAAAGAACTGCTGAGTCTCGCGCGCGATCCGGTGCTGTTGTTTCTGATCGCGTACTCGTTCACGTTTTCCGTGTATACGCCGGCAAAAAGCGCCGTCATGGACGTCGTGAACGCATCGGTGGCGGTCGTGGATGAGGATGACTCGGAGGCCTCGCGGCGAATACCCGACGCGTTGTTGCCGCCGCTGTTCCTGCCGGCCGTGAAATTGCCGTTCAGCGAGATCAATCGGGCGATGAACGAAGGGCGCTTTACGTTCATCATCGACATACCGTCCAGGTTTCAGTCAGACCTCTCGAGGGGCGTCGCACCGACGGTCGAGGTCATTGCGGATGCCACCGCGATGAGTCAGGCGGGTCGCGGACCGGAGTACATCAGCAAAATCATCGAGCGGGAGGCGCAGCCGTTTTGGAGCGGACGAGGAAATCCGGTGAATCAATCGTTGCTCAAACTCAACACCCGCGCCCGATTCAATCCGAACATGCAGCAAGGTTGGTTCGTCGCGGTCAACCAGATCATCAATAACATTTCGGTGCTCGCGATCTTCTTGACCGGCGCGGCGGTGCTGCGGGAACGCGAGCATGGAACGCTCGAGCATCTGTTGGTGATGCCGCTGCAGCCGTACGAACTCATGTTCGCCAAGATCTGGGCGAACGGGCTGGTCGTCGTGGTCGCGGCGCTGGCTTCGCTGTTCTTGGTCGTCAAGGGCGCGCTCGGGGTGCCTATTGCAGGCTCGACTCCGCTCTTCGCCGGCGGGCTCGTGGTGTACCTCTTTTCGGTCACCGCGCTTGGAATCATGCTCGCCACGGTGGTTCGCTCCATGCCGCAGTTTGGGCTGTTGGCGTTTCCCGTGTTCATCGTCATGAGTCTGCTGTCGGGCGGTCAGACGCCGCTCGAAAGCATGCCGATAGCCCTGCAGAAGATCATGCAATTCGTGCCGTCGACCCACTTCGTCAGCTTCTCCCAGGCGGTGCTGTTCCGCAACGCAGACCTCAGCATGGTATGGCCGGCTCTGACGAAGATGTTTTTGATCGGATCGGCGTACACACTGTTCACGCTTTCCAGGTTCCGAAAAATGTTAACCGCGATTCAGTAAATGGGGTTACCCGTGAGTACGCACTGTTCTAGAAAATTGATGGCTTCGAGATCACTCGCGGCGCTGGTGGCGGCATCCACGATCGCGGGTTGCGCTGTGGGGCCTGTCTACAAGCGGCCGGATGTCACGCCGGTCGCCGAGTTCAGGTCCCAGGTGGGTCCCACGGAGGCGACCTCGATCGCGGATTTGCCATGGTGGAGCATTTTCAACGATAAAGCTCTTCAGTCGTTGATTACGGAGGCGCTGACCAATAACTTCGACCTGCAAGTGGCCGTCTCGCGCATCGAGCAGGCGCGAGCGTTGGTCGGCGTCGCGCGAGCGGACTATTATCCGCAAGTCGGCTACCAAGGATTTGCCGGACGCGAAAAGGCATTCGTGCCCCTCGAGGGCTCGACGGGCAATGTCAGCTTCAACACATTTGGCGCGCTTGGTCAACGCCGCCTGGGAAATCGATGTTTGGGGGCGCATCCGCTATTCGACCGACGCTGCCCGCGCGAATCTTTATGCCCAGGAGGATGTGCGCCGCGGCGTAATGCTGACGCTCGTCAGCAGCGTCGCCGCAAGTTACTTCTTCGTTGATCGAGTTCGATCGGGAACTGGCGATCGCGAAGGAGAGCAAGGACGCTTATCGGCAGACTCTCGACCTCTTTACATCGCGCTTCAATGCCGGAAGGGACTCGAAGCTCGGGGTCGTGCGCGCTCAGGCCGCCTACGACTCGAGCGACGCCAGCATCGCGAACTTGAATCGAGCGATCGCGCAGCAGGAGAATGCGCTGAGCGTGCTCTTGGGCGCGTACCCCAAGGCAATCAATCGGGGGATGGCGCTCACGGAACAAGTCACACCGCAAACACCCCTCGGCCTGACGACCGACGTGCTCAAGCGCCGCCCGGACATCCAGCAAGCCGAGCAGGCCATGATCGGTGCCAATGCCGAGGTGGGCGTGGCGGTGGCCAACTTCTATCCGACGATCGGCCTTGGCGCATTGTTCGGCGGTCAAAGCCAGAAGATCGACGACATGTTCAAGAGCTCATTCAGCATCTGGAGCCTGGGCGGCTCCGTGGCCGGCCCAATCTTTCAGGGCGGCCGGCTGAAATCCGCCTATCAAGCACAACAGGCGTTCTGGGACCAGACGATCGCGCAGTATAAGCAGACGATCACAGTCGCCTTCCGCGAGACATCCGATGCGCTGATCGCGCGCGAAACGCTCGTTGATCAGCGTACGGCAATTGAAGGGCAAGTCGTCGCGCTGAAGGAAGCCGTGGATCTCGCGACTCAGCGTTACACAGCCGGTCGGGCGAGCTACTTCGAGGTGCTCGAAGCACAGCAGCAGTTGTTTCCGTCGGAAACTGCCCTGGCGCAAACGCAACGCGATCAGTTGCTCGCGGTGGTCAACTTGTACAAGGCGCTCGGCGGCGGGTGGAACCTGAAGGATAGCGAGTGGGCACAGCCGCACTGAGGGGGCATGAATGAACGACAAGTCGCAAAAGGATGCACCGGCGAAAGCCGCGGCCAAGGCCACGAAGCACGCAGCCCGCGCATCTGACAAGAAGCCGGAAAAACTCAGCGGAAAGGAATTCGAGAAGGAGCAGAAAAAGCTCGACGTCGAGCTCGTGAAATTGCAGCTCTGGGTGCAGAAGAAGGGCCTGAGGGTGATCGTCGTATTCGAGGGGCGCGACGCTGCGGGCAAGGGCGGAGTCATCAAGCGCATCACCGAGCGGGTGAGCCCCAGGGTATTTCGTGTCGTCGCGCTGCCGGCGCCAACGGAGCGCGAAAAATCCCAGCTCTATCTGCAGCGCTACATTCCACACTTTCCGGCGGCCGGCGAAGTGATCATTTTCGATCGCAGCTGGTACAACCGAGCCGGAGTGGAGCGGGTGATGGGCTTCTGCACCGAGCGCGAAGTCGAGCGATTTCTATTGCTAACCCCGTTGTGGGAGCGAGTCCTCGTTGAGTCAGGCATTATTCTTATCAAGTATTGGTTCGAGGTCAGTCAGGAGGAGCAGACCCGGCGCTTTGAAGCTCGGATCAACGACGGCCGCAAGCTTTGGAAGTTGAGCCCGATGGACCTCGAGTCGCACCGGCGTTGGTACGACTTCTCGCGCGCGCGGGATGACATGTTGCTCAAGACCGACACGCCCCTCGCGCCGTGGTACATCGTCCACGCGGACGACAAACGGCGCGCTCGTCTCAACTGCATCTCGCATCTGCTCAGCGTCATTCCCTATGAGGAAGTCAAGCGCGACAAAATCAAGCTGCCCGATCGGCAGAAAGCGAAGGGGTACAAGGAGCCGACGAATCGCAGCTACAAGAAAGTGCCGGAAAAATTTTGAGCGTAAGGCAGGCCGTTGTCCCTCCTCACGAACCGAGAGCAACGCAACCGACCACGCCCTAACACCCCAACCGAAGGATACCGATCAATGACAAAAATTCAGGCGGAACCGTTCGACCTCGACTTCAACCCGAAGACCACGGCGCTGATCATCATCGACATGCAGCGCGACTTCGTTCTGCCCGGTGGCTTCGGCGAGAAGCTCGGCAATGATACCTCGCTGCTCCTGGCCGCGGTCGAACCCATTGAGCGCGTGCTCACCAAGGCGCGCGCGAAGAGCATGTTGGTGATCCACACCCGCGAAGGTCACCGTCCCGACCTCTCGGATTGCCCGCCGGCCAAACTCACCCGCGGCGGCCAAACCTTCATCGGTACGGATAGCCCGATGGGCCGGATCCTCGTGCGTGGCGAGAAGGGCCACGACATCATCCATCAACTTTACCCGATCGCGGGTGAGCCGATCATCGACAAGCCCGGCAAGGGTTCCTTCCATGCGACCGACTTGCACCAGATATTGCTCGATCGCGGCATCAAGACCCTCATCGTCTGCGGCGTGACCCTCGAGGTTTGCGTGCATACCACGGTGCGCGAAGCCAATGACCGCGGCTACGAGTGCGTGGTGCTCTCCGACTGCGTCGCGTCCTATTTCCCCGAGTTCCAGCGTGTGGGCCTCGAGATGATCAAGGCACAGGGCGCGATCTTCGGCTGGGTATCAAACGCGAAGAACTTCCTCGCCGCCGTTGCATGAACGGGCCAGCGTGATGCCGTTGCAGGCATTGTCTCTCGGCGGGGAGGTCGATGTCTGGAGTCCTCGCAGCGGGGTGGTCCACAGTGTCTTCGAGCGTGCCATCAATCTGCTCCTCGGATGAGGAACTGTGGACGGTGCTCGGCGCGGCGCGAACGGACAGCCCGTTCGGCATTCGGCTTGCTCACGGCGATGCCCGGTTCGGTGTGCGGGCTGCGAATCGGGTCAATGTCAGGGCGGGATATGTGAGCATCGGACGCACGATCCTCGATTGCCGGTGCGCATCGCGCTGGACACCAACGCGTTGGGCGCGACCAGCGAGGGGCCTCGCCGCCCGACTCGCCACCGTGGAGCTTGCGGCGCGATGCCAGGCCTGGGACGAATCCGCCGCCATGGCCGGTGACGTGACTGACGCGCTGCGCGGCTCGGACGCAGAGCTCGCCCGCGCCGTGAAGCGAACGGTGGGTCGTGGGCCGGGGCTGACGCCAGCGGGTGACGACGTGCTCGTCGGCATCCTCGCGCTTCTCACGTCCGGCGCTGCTGGAGCGGCGGGAGAGCGGGCCAGCGTCGCGACTCGTCAACGCCATGCAGCGCGTGCTGCCCGGGACGTCGGATGTCAGCCGCCACCTGTTGCACCAAGCAGCGCGCGGCCTTCCTGGTCGGGCACTGCATGATCTTGGCCACGTGCTGATGGAAGGCGCGCCTCCCGATGTACTGGCGGACACGCTCGATCTCGCGCTCGACAACGGCTGCACTTCCGGGGCGGATGCCTGCATGGGCTTGACCACCGCCTGCCACTTCATGTTCCCCGATATGGAAGGACTCGCCGCATGAGTGTCAATTCCCGCTTCTATCCCAACCTCTACAAGGATTCCGTCTCGCTCATGAAGGTGTCGGCACAAGTCGTGGCGATTCCCGGAATCGAGACGGCGTCGGTGGTCATGGCCTCGGCCACCAATATCGAAAATCTCGCCACCGCCGGCCTGGGCACCTACGAGGTGAAGCCGAACGATCTCATCGTCGCCGTATCGGGCAGCGAGGAGGCCTGCGTCGAGGCACTCGCGAGGGCCGACGAGCTCCTCAAGGAGAGCGCCGCAGGCGGCGGCGATGCAGGCGGCGAAGCGCCGCAGCCGATCACCAGCTTGCAAATGGCGGTGAGCAAGGACCCGGCCCACAATTTCGCGCTCGTGTCCGTCCCCGGCGACTACGCTGCAGCCGAGGCGATGAAGGCGCTACGGCTCGGCATGGACGTGATGATCTTCAGCGACAACGTCCCGGTGCAATCCGAACGCACCTTGAAGCTCTATGCGCAAGAGCACAATCTCATGGTGATGGGACCCGACTGCGGGACCGCCATCGTCAACGGCGTCCCGCTCGGCTTCGCCAACGTGGTGCGGCGCGGTCCGATCGGCGTCGTCGGCGCCTCCGGCACAGGCACCCAGGAAGTGACCGTGCGCATCCATCAGCTCGGCTCGGGTGTCTCGCAGGCGCTCGGCACGGGCGGACACGACCTTGCCGCTTCGATCGGCGGCATCTCCATGCTGCATGGGCTTAAAGCACTCGATGAAGATCCGGACACGAAGGTCATCCTGCTGGTCTCAAAGCCACCGGCGCCCGACGTCGCCGCGGCCGTCCTCGGCGCCGCCGAAGCGAGTGCGAAGCCGGTGGTCGCCATCTTCCTCGGCGCCGACCCCGAGTCGATCACGCGCAACGGAGTGCATGGCGCCGCTCACCTCGCGCAGGCGGCCGATATGGCTGTCGCACTGGCGAAGGGTGAGAAACCAGAGCGTAAACCCATCGGGCTGACGAACGAGGTTCGACGCAAGATCACTGAAGTGTCCCGCGCCATGGCACCCGAACAGCGCTACGTGCGCGGCATTTTTTCCGGTGGAACGTTTTGCTTCGAGGCGCAACTCATTCACGCCGCGGCGGGCATCCCGGCGTTCTCCAACGCCCCGACCGCGGGGAACCGCAAGCTCGAGCAGGTCGGGAAGAGTTTGGAAAACACCATCATCGACATGGGTGATGACGCCTTTACCCAGGGTCGCCCG
This sequence comes from uncultured Gammaproteobacteria bacterium, assembly GCA_963843295.1. Classification (GTDB taxonomy): domain Bacteria; phylum Pseudomonadota; class Gammaproteobacteria; order Steroidobacterales; family Steroidobacteraceae; genus Bog-1198. Next base: position 297,033 of record CAWJJP010000002.1, read on the forward strand.
CACCCGATGATTGACCCTTCGCTGCGCGACGCCCGCATTCGAGCGGAGGTCGCCGACCCGTCCACGGCAGTGGTGCTTTTCGACGTGGTCCTCGGCTACGGCTCCGCCGCCGATCCAACGGCGGGGCTCATCGGCATCATCAGCAGCGCCAAAGCGAATGCCCAGGCTGCGGGGCGTCGCGTCGCGTTCATCGGCTACGTCTGCGGCACCGACCAGGATCCGCAGAACCGCGCCGCCATCGTGGCGACACTCAAATCCGCCGGTGTATTCGTCGCGTCGTCGAACGCGGAAGCAGCGGTGTGGTCCGCGGCGATCATTTCCGACCGTAAGGCAGCAAGCAGATGAAATCACTATTCCAGCAGGACCTCAAAGTGGCGAACGTCGGCCTGCAAGGCTTTGCCGACAACATCGCCGCCGCCGGCGGCCAGGTCACGCAGTTGAGCTGGGCGCCGCCTGCGGGAGCGGACGCCGCGCTTGGATGGCAGCTCGCGTGCCTCATCGGCGATGCGCGCATCGCCGCAGCCAACCGCACCGCCTATGGCCGCTACCTTGCCGCCCAGCCGCACCTGGTTGACCTGGTCGCCGCAAAGGATGCCATCCCCGGACTCGCAGAGGGCGAACGGCGCATTCTGCATGCCGGTCCGCCCATCGACTGGGCGGACATGTGCGGACCGCAGCAGGGCGCGATCACCGGCGCGATCCTTTACGAAGGCTGGGCCGGATCGCTCGAGGCGGCGGAGAAGCTGGCGGCGTCCGGCGCGGTCGCCCTCGAACCGTGCAACGAGCACGCAGCCGTCGGTCCCATGGCAGGCATCATCAGCCCATCGATGCCGGTCTGGGTGGTGGAGAATACCGATCGCGGCAATCGCGCCTATTGCAATCTGAACGAGGGCCTCGGAAAAGTGCTGCGGTTCGGCGCCAATTCGCCCGAGGTTATCGAACGGCTGCGCTGGCTCGGCTCCGAATTCTTCACCACGATGCAAGTCGCGGTGCGCGCTCTGGCGGACAACAGCCTCAAACCGCTCATGGCGCAGGCGCTGCACATGGGCGATGAACTTCACAATCGCAACGCCGCAGCCTCCGGCCTCCTCTTCAAGCGATTCACGCTCGCCCTGCTCACCTCCAAGCTTGGCGGCGCGGCCATCGAACGTGCGCTCACCTTCCTCGCCGGCAACGACCATTTTTTCCTCAACATCTCGATGGCGGCGTGCAAGTCGATGTCGGACGCAGCACACGGTGTTCCCGGCAGCAGCCTGGTCACCGTCATGGCGCGCAACGGCGTCAACTTCGGTATCCGCCTGAGCGGAACCGGCGATCGCTGGTTCCAGGCGCCGGCGAACCCGGTGGATGGACTCTACTTCCCCGGCTACACCGTGAAGGATGCCGCAGCGGACCTCGGCGATTCCGCCATCACCGAGACGAACGGCCTCGGCGGTTTCGCGATGGCCGCATCGCCCGCGATCGTGCAGTTCGTCGGCGGCACTCCCGCCGATGCCACGGCGAACAGTCGGCGGATGTTGAGCATCACGCTTGGCAGCAATCCCGCCTTCACTCTGCCGCCGCTCAACTTCGGCGGCACGCCGGCCGGCATCGACGCGCGGCTGGTGACCGACTCGCGGTGTACTGCCGATCATCAACACCGGGATCGCGCACCGCAAGGCGGGCGTCGGTCAGATCGGCGCGGGGATTACGACGGCGCCGATGGAATGCTTCAACGACTCCATCGCCGCGCTTGCCACCGGACTAGACGCCGGTCCGCACCGTGTCGGAGGCACAGCTTGAACAAGACCGCGGTGATCGCGTTCGGCGGCAACGCGCTTGTCACCGACGCCGAGCACGACTCGATCCCCGAGCAGTACAAGACCGTCTGCCGTGCGGTTTCGCATCTCGTCGATTTGATCGAGCAGGGCTGGCGGCTCGTCGTCTCGCACGGCAACGGGCCGCAGGTCGGCTTCATCCTGCGCCGGTCGGAATTGTCCGAGTCCGAGGTGGACCCGGTGCCCGTGGACTACGCCGTGGCAGACACCCAGGGCGCTATCGGCTACATGTTCGTCAAGGCACTCACCAACGAACTCGCCCGGCGCGGCCTCGCCCGGCCCGTCGTCGCCATCATTACGCAGTCCGTCGTCGATCCCACCGACGAGGCTTTCAAGAATCCAACGAAACCCATCGGGTCGTTCCTCAACGAAGCCACGGCGCGCGCCCGGCAGACCGTGCTCGGGTGGACGATCATGGAGGACGCAGGACGCGGCTGGCGGCGCACAGTGCCGTCGCCTCGTCCGCAGCGCATTCTCGAGAGCGAGACCATCCGCTTGTTGCTCGACAACGGCGCCGTGGTCGTCGCGGCCGGTGGCGGCGGAATCCCCGTGTCCGTGCAAGCCGGCGGTACCGTCGTCGGCGTCGAAGCCGTCGTGGACAAAGACCTCGCCAGCGGACTGCTCGCCCACGAGCTGTCCGCGGACCTCTTGGTCATCCCCACCGGTGTCGCGCGCGTCGCCATCCACTTCGGCACCGCCGAGCAGCAGTGGCTCGACACGGTGACCGTGGCGCAGGCGCGCGCCTATCTGGCGGCTGGCGAATTCGGTGCCGGTAGCATGGAGCCAAAAGTCGCCGCCGTCGCTGACTTCGTCGCAAACACGCCCGGCGCGGTCGGCGTCATCGGGCTGCCGGAAGAGATGCGCGCAATGATTGAAGGTCGCTCCGGAACCCGCATCATCAGCACAGACGTTCCTACTCGGCCGGCCGCATCCGTACGCCCAAGAACAAGGACCTGACACCATGAAGCTCGCGGGAATCCCCCTTCTCCCGGAAGTCGATCCGAGCCGGGCGCCATTCTGGAGACAGGTGCTGCGCGGCTTCTCGCAATGTGCCTTCCAGGCGAATGAACTCACCGCGTTGTTCTTCATCACGGCGGCGACGTTCTTCAACTGGCGCATGGGCGCCGCCTATGTCGTGTCGGTGGTCGTCGCCACCCTCGTCGCCAAGTTACTGCGCGCAAACGCCGAACTGCTCGGCCTTGGACTCTACGGGTTCAATTCCGGGCTCATGGGACTGGCACTCACGAATTTTTTTCACCCCGGCCTTGCGCTATGGTGCTGGGTGCCCGTTCTGGCGGCATTGGTCGCTGCCCTCACCATCGCGATGGCCCGCTGGCTGCCATTTCCGTTCCTGGCCGCTCCCTTCATCGTTACGTTCTGGATACTGTGGCCGCTCGCGGATGTCATGGGTCTGGAGAAGATTGATCTCGGGGCGTTTCCCCATGCCCCCGTAACATTCATCGCGGCGACCGTTTCGGCGCTCGGCGCGACGCTGTTCGCCTCGGGACCTGTGGTCGGGTTGATCTTTCTCGCCGGCGTGCTCGTCAGCAACTGGCGCCACGCCGTTGTGGCACTCATGGGCGCTGCGCTGGCGGCCTCGCTGGCGGCGCATGTCGGAGCCCCCGGGACCGCCATCAACAGCGGTTTCGTCGGTTTCAACGCCGTTCTCGCTGCGATTGCAACCTATGCCCTGATTTCCACCGATCTACGCTTCGCGGCCCTGGCCGCTCTCGGCGCGACCTGGATTTTCAGCATTGTCAGCCGCCTCGGGGTCGCGCCCGCCCTTGCCTCGGGCTTTGTGCTGACCGTGTGGCTCATTCTGCTGGTGGGATGGCTCAACCCTCGGTTCAATCGCGCCGAGCTGCGAAGCACCGCGGAATAGCGGTTTCGTTATTTCATGTTTGCCAAAACAAAATCAATTCTTGTAGCCGTCACCCTGCTGGGGGCGATATCCTGCTATGCCTCGGCGACGGAATTGCCGGCAGAAGCTCCGCCGCCTGCCGCTGCAGCGCCATTGTTCTTCGTTAATGACAATTCGGTCGGCTATGCCTATGCGTTCAACGCGACCAACCCGGGCGCGGGCGAGACGCCGAAGAATGATGTGAATTTCACGCACTTCGACGTGCGGGCGTATGGCACGAATTTCTTTACGATCGATTGGCTGGAGGCGACCAACGCCAAGGCTCCAACCCTGGGCACACCTGCTTCACCCTGCGATCAAAACGGTCCGCTTGATCCTCCCGGCTCGGAGCGCTGCCCCGGATATACGGAGATCTATGGCCTTTTTCGCAGCACCTTTGGATGGAATCAGATTTTCAACACCAAGTATTTCGCCATCGGCCCGTTGACCAACATAGAGTTCGCGCTGGGCGCTGATCTCAATACCGACAACACCACATTGGGATCGGCCAAACGCTCCATTCAAGGGGGTCTGCAGGCCGATTTTTTGGCGCCCTATAAAGGATTCCTGAACATCGGTGTGTTTGCCTATAAGGAATGGCAGCACGACGGATTCGCGTCGACCTTCCCATT
>CAWJJP010000003.1:0-133928 GCA_963843295.1 uncultured Gammaproteobacteria bacterium
CTTCTTTCACACCCCGGCGCGTTTCCGGACAATCAGCTTCGCACGCTGCAACGGCGAGTGTGTCAATGGCGGGCGCAGAAAGCACGCGAATTGGTTTTTGGTGTAGACAGCACCGCAACAGTTTCCGGCTTGTCCTCGTTGACTGCACACCTCGTCACGGGATGAGCCACCAATATTGGGGGTACCTAAGGTGACAGCATGGTCCCGATCGCCGCTCCTAGAGCTTCTCATGCGTTCCGAATTTCCCGAACGACATGAAAAAGTCTTAGAGCTTCTGCCGCTGACGCGGCAGATCGCGCGATGGTTCATCGTCGAAATGTAATTCGGACTATGATCCGCGGGTAACATTTGGCATGAGGCAACCCGGTAACAATCTTTCATGAGGCAACACGTCGGAAGAAGTAATTGACGCCGGCCACCATGTGGTTCAATCGCTTAGGAGCAGATTGCGGGCGCCTCTCTCACCACCAATGAAAACAAAGACTTACATGGGGTGACCATTTTGCGTCTTTGGCCGTAAGTGCAAAATTGTGCATTTTTAAGAAATTTTAAGGTCCTCAGTTCAAATCGACGCGGCTCAAATCGCTGAACTGCGGGTCCCCGTCATTCGAGCTACTTCCGGTGTGCGAACCGCGCATCAAGTGCCGCTCGCAATTTTCTGCGCGCCTTTTGCTGCCGCCAGCACATGGGCCGCATCGAGGCGGACCGTGTAATCGGGGTCGAAGTGGCGAAAGCGAACCACGCCGCTGCGATCGACGATGAAGACGGAGGGCACAGGTAGTTCATGCCTCGCGGTCCCTTGCGTCGCCTCGAGATCGATCCCATACGTCTTCATTTTCGCAAGCGTCGCCGCATCGACGTGAAAAGCGACCCCAAAGGCGTGCGCCGCGTCCATCGACGAATCTGACAGCAGGTGATAGTCCACTTTTTGCTTGAGGCTCGAGTACAGGAAGCTCGGTTGATCGGTGCTCAAAAACAAAACCTGATATCCCATGGCAACGATCTGCGGCACCACCGTGTGAAGATCTTGCAACTGGGCATTGCAGTAGGGGCACCATCCTCCCCGGTAGAAAATGATCATCGTTGGCTGTTGCAGCGACGCGGGATCGAACTGGTAGGCTCGACCATCGACCTCTTTGGCGACGAACTTCGGCGCCGCCGAATTGACGTCGATAGGGGTTACATTGTGTGGATCGTCGGGCACCGCGGCGCCGGCGGCGCCGACCGCCAAGAATCCGATCATCGAAAGGCTTCGGAGCACATGCATCGTGAGGGTCCTAATTGTGCAGAACTGGCATAGAGGAAATCTGCGTCATGAGAGATGACCGACTGGTCCGGTGGTTTATTGCTGCGACCAAGTACCACCGGTGATTAAGCGGATACTGCCGCCAAACTTAAGGTACGCCCAAAACCAGTTGGTCAATGTCGCGAGTCGATTTCTGACGCCCAGCATGAAAGCGAGATGCACGATTCCCCACAGCCACCATGCGGGCGCGCCCGAAATCTTCAAGATGCCGAAATCCGCCACGGCGGCCTTGCGGCCGATGGTGGCAAGAGAGCCCAAATGACGATAACGAAATGCCGGCACTGGCCTGCGCGATTCGACCATCGCCCGAATTTGCTTTGCCACGTACGTTCCGCCTTGTTTGGCCGCCGGAGCCAACCCAGGCACGGTTTCACCTTTCCAAGCCTTGCTCGCCGCGGTGTCGCCGATCGCGAATACATTGGCGAGCCCCGGTACCCGCAAGTCATCGCCCACAATGAGGCGTCCCGCCTTATCGGCGGGCGCGTTCAACCACGCCGCCGCCGGTGATGCGGCCACCCCGGCAGCCCAAAGGACTGTACTAGCCTCGATGCGCGTTCCGTCAACGGCAACCCCCGTTTCATCGATATGATCAACCCGGCTACCGAGATGAATTTCCACTCCCAGTTGCTCTAGCGAGCGTTGCGCAATCTGCGCCAGCCGCTCCGGGAAGCTCGGCAGCAATCGCGGGCCGGCTTGGACGAGAATCACGCGGGCCTGCGCCGGATCGAACGCACGGAAATCCTTTTCCAATCCAAAACGGGCCAATTCCGCGATTGCCCCAGCGAGTTCCACGCCCGTGGGGCCGCCGCCGACGATCAGGAAGGTCAACAATCCCTTACGTTCTTGCTCGATAGACACCCCTTCGGCGCGTTCGAATGCTGTCAAAATCCGGCGCCGAATTTCCAAGGCATCCTCGATGCGCTTGATGCCCGGTGCGAAGCGCGCCCATTCATTTCTTCCGAAATAGCTGTGGGTTGCGCCTGTAGCGAGCACCAGATAATCGTATGGAATGTCGCCGTTTTGCGTCGACACCGTTTGCCGCTGCGTATCCACTCCGATGACGGCGCCGAGGAGCAGCCGGATCGATGGCGAGTTTCGGAACATCTGGCGCGCCGGCGTCGCTATATCACCCGGAGACAAGGCCGCCGTGGCGACTTGATAGAGCAGCGGTTGGAACAGGTGATAATTCGTGCGGTCAATGAGCGTCACTGCCACAGAAGCGTCGCGCAAGCCTTGCGCGCATCGCAGGCCGCCGAAGCCTGCTCCGACGATGACGACTCTCGGTAATCCTCGAAGAGCATCGAGACCACGCCTCTTGGTCAAAGGGAAAAGGCGATCGCGCAAACGCACGAGGAGTCCGTCGAGCGACACGAATCCTCCACCGTACACGCCGAGAATCGCCAGGAACATGAGCAAATAGATCGAGTCGGTGACCCGCGGGTCGATCATCGAATAGCCAAACAGCCCAAAAAGCAGAAGTGCGGCGGTATAGCGCGTCGCCAGCCCCGTGAGGAGTAAGACACCGCCCACCCAGGCGCCAGCTAGCGGAACGCGCATGGCTACGTCCAGCGGCAACCATTGCTGGAGGCCCTTGAACTCAGCGCCCGATGAGCGCGAAAAAGCCGCCACGAGCAAAGCGATTCCCAACCACACCCGGACGAAAGAGATGTACAGCGGCGTACCGTCTCTCCTCAGGCGCTTGGAAAAGTCGATAATTCGTGGAATGAGCGGGATGGCGCTGTCGTTCAACCCCCTGCGCAGCAAGTTATCGACCGATATCGGACCCGCACCGTAAATCGCAAACCAACCTGCCAGCGCAATCCAAAAGAGCTGGGTGTCGAATGGGGTGTAGCGAAGTTGCGTGATCAACGACAGCAGCAGAAGCGGCAGCGCGGCGTATCGAGTCATGAAGCCGATCGACAGCAGTGCTGCGCACACGATGTAGACCACCGTGCTCAGAAGCGCCGCCGAGTGCGGCGCGAGGAACGGGGTCGGGTTCTCCTGGCTCGCCACTGCCAGCGTGGTCTCCCAGTGCAGCATCTGCATGAAGCCGAAGGAACCAAAGAGCTTGGCGATCCAGAGGCGAATCGCTAATTCGATGTAAGGCCACGCAATTCCGCCGAACAGGGACGTCCACAGTTTCGGGACTGTCCGAGCACCCGCTGCCACTTTGGCGAGAAACGAAGTTTTATGGTTGCCGGCGAATTGCGTCTGCATTTGATCCTCGTTTGAGCAGCTCCAAGGGGGGGCGGCAAAGAACGGCGCGACCCACTGCAAGTGTCAAGGGAAAGGTTCGGGCCATCCGATCGGTTAACGAACCAATGAATTCATCTCATTCCTTGATATGTGAAGGTGTAGAGTGAGACCGTCCGGATCGGGAACTTATTTCCATTCACCCGCGAATTTATGCAAATCCGAGCGATGCGAGCTCGCGCTAGGACGCGCTGTACATCATCTCGTTCCCATGCTATTCGCAAGATTGCTGGCGACCGACTAACGAATATTCGCGAGAAGATCGACGCGCTCGAACAGATGGGACGGGTGATCTCGGATCTGCTCCGCGAGTGTGTGTAACCGCGGACGCGCAAACAGAGACACGATTGATCCCGACCTCTCCCCGCATCAGGCAGCCGCATAGACTTCTCGAACTCACGACAGGTGCTGTCGTTCTCTGTCACAAGTTGGTTGGGCCGAGCTCAGAATTCTTGGGACTCGACATGAGAGGAAGTTCAGCCACGAGAACACGTATCGTTGAGTTTCACCAGAACTATAAATCGTCGCGGTGCGCGGAAATCGAGGCAAGCTGAGTTGTTCGCTTAAACAAAAGGCATTGCAAACCTCGCGCCTCGAATTCCAAGTGCCTGGTTTGTATTATGGGACTGGACCACGGTGCAACCCTAATCCATCAAGCATCGGCCGCAGGCTCGAGTCAGGTCGGTCGGCTGCAAGGAGGTCGTTCGCATGAAAACGCCGCAGCAACTAGGTACTTCATGTGTGCTACGAATACCCTGCGGGGACGCGTGTTCGCTGTAGCCGAGAGGCCTCCGCTGTGGCCGCGTATTCCGCTCAAATACCTGGCACATGACCAACGACTGGCGTCCTTTGGGCTCAAGGGCAACTCCCGCCACAGCGATCATTCACCTCGAGAAAATCCCCTCCGGTTTGCAGTCATCCGACGATAAGCTTTGATTACCAATGTCTCCCCGGCTCCGATGTTCACCGGCTGCGCGGCGAGTGATCTATTACACTCAAGCGGAGGTTGGTGGATGTTATCGGACTTTTCCCGCGTTGCATTACAGCATTTGTGTCGTCTAATTAATAGTTAGACGACGACTGGTTCGAGCGATCGGCTCGGGGCTTCGGCGAAGTAAGGAGGAGATCGATGATTGAGATACAACGCCTTCGGTTGGCGACGCTGCACGTCGCTCAATCTGATCGTTCGGCATCTTCGGTCGAGTGAATACCTCGTCGCTCCTTTGGGGCTTGCTATTCGGCTCAATCGGGATTGGTTTTTTCATCTACGGCCGAAAACAAGGGGCGGTTGTACCATTGGTCTGCGGCTTGGCTTTAATGATCTTTCCCTATTTCGTATCCGATACTTTTCTGCTCATCGCAGTAGGAATTTTGCTTATTGCTATTCCTTATTTCGTCAGACTCTGAGCCATGTGAAGTTGGGCCTAAGGTTCATGCGAACGCAGATGTTTGGTTCCGCTCATTGCAATCTGCTGGAAGGCCGTGAGCCGGACTACCCAATATCTTTTCCGCGCGTTTACGTGCTTCAGTCGGTGTCAAGTGGCCGATAGGTCTCATCGTGACGCGACGTCCGCGACCAATTTGAACAACGTAGTAACGTGCGCCCGAAGGCTGAATGCGTAGAAGGAAACCGCGCAAGTCTCCGTCGCCGATCTTGAACGGTCGAGTGCCGGCTTGGGCATGCGTGCTACCTAGAAGACACCCACCAGTACGCTGAGATGCGCCTGAGTTGCATTGCACTTGCACTTATAAGTGCATAGCTTCGGTTGCTGCCCGCAGTCTGAGCCTCCCATGAAAGCCGTTCTACCAGTGCCCGAGGAAGGCTCACGCTTTCCGGGCGAATGACCTTTAAGTTTCGAAACGGCGTCTACGTTGATACCCGTGACGAAAAGTGCGCGGGCAATCTTGAGCGCTTGGGCTGCGCGTCTCCACGTCTTTGTCTCGTGCAAGACCTGGGCGACGATGGCGACGCCTCGCCGCCGATAGGCTGATCTTGTGGCGATGCCGCGTAAGCTGGTGCGCGTAAGCGGCCAATCGGAATCGTGTAGCTCAGAAGCTCAGGCACCGGTGGGAGGCAATAGTTGGCGCAACATGGGACCGGCATCATTCGATCAAAGCTGTGCGCCGCCAATACTCGCCTGGACGAACAATGGGAATTTCTTGAATGGCACGCATATCCAGAAGATCGCGATCCACGCTGATCAGCAGCGAGCATTCTCCGGCGAGCGCAGTACCGAGCACCGGAGCGTCAGTAGGATCCCGGCATAGGTCCGGTGGGAGATCGGCCGGCAGTACGATGATTGAAACGCGACGAAGGAAGGCGACGACCTGATTTACCTCGCGCGAGGGAAATTCGAACTTCTCGCTGAGCTTTCGTCTCAGTTCCGCGAGGATAAATTCGGAAATCACGAGCTCATGGTGCAGTAAGAGATCTTCGAGGAGTTCTGCGCAAACGCCGGCGCGGCTGATGTGCGCCGCGATGAGTACGGAGGAATCGAGTGCGATCCTCACTTCTTCTTAAGTACTTCGAATACGTCTTCGTCGGTATTGATCCCGCCGGCCTGCGCGCGCGCAACCAGCTTGGTCCGCAGCGTTCGAAATTCCGCCACCCGTAGGTAGCGCTTCAAGGCTTCGCGCGCAAGATCGCTCTTGGAGATTCCCAGAGCAGCGCTCTGGCGCTCCAGGGCCCTGTCCAGATCATCCGGGACACGCAGGGTGAGAGTGCTCATGTATTACAATGTACTACAAATGGATGGGACCCGCCAGGGTACGAACAAGATGAGCTCAGGCGTACTCCATCGGGGGCAATTCAACTGAAGTTCTTCGGCGAGCATGTCGATTTGGCCGACGCCGATGCATTTGCCGACTGGCTCGCACCGCTCCGCCAGTGCGAGTGGGTCGTCTACGCCAAGCGTCCCTTCGCAGGACCGCAGCAGGTCCTCGCCTATCTGTCGCGCTACACCCATCGGGTCGCGATCTCCAACTCACGGCTCATCGCCAATGAGGATCGCGGCCTCACCTTCCGCTGGAAGGACTATCGCGCTCACGGCAGAACGCGCTACAAAACGATGACTCTGATCCTGAAGAGTTCATGCGCCGCTTCCTGCTGCATGTGCTGCCTTCGGGCTTTCATCGCATCCGTCACTACGGCTTGCTCGCCAATGCCAATCGCAAGCACGATATCGCCACCGTTCGCGCATTGCGGGGCGTCGATGCTCGTCATCGAGACTTTCGCGCGCGCTCAGCATATCCGCGGATCGCCGCCTTCATCGCATCCACCATGAGCATCCGCCGCTCACCCCATCGAGCTTCCCCCTCAGCGCCTTCATCAAACCAGGCTGACACGAACGCCCATTGTCATGGCTGCGGTTGTCCAGCTTTCTTGCACGCCACAACCGCCAAAACCCGGTTCCTGCCGACCGGACATTGCAAGCCGCGCCGCTCTGGCCGTCGCTTCGGTCCCGCCATCAAGCTTGCCGAGCCCACTGCCTCCGTTCAAATCCCCATAGCTCCTCGCCTCCGCTGACACCCTCAGTACGGCTCCGCGGTTTCCTCCCTTGGGGCTTGTCCGACGCCTGCCCTCAAACCTCGTCGGCTTCGGTATGCTCAGTCACGAAGGGCAGGAATCGGACAACCCTTAACAACTGCGATCAGTTGGCAGGCTTGGAAGACCGCCCGTAAGCGGTCGCTCATAACTTGCCGTCGCACTCCCAGATCGACGAGACAGGACGCTCCCAATTCTGACTAATGCACCGCTTCGAGCTTGGCCGATTTCATCAATCCCAGCATTTCATCATTGATCCGGACGGAATTGCGGTGTTCTACAGTTTGCGCCGTATAGTTGGCGGCCACCGCGTAAACAACAACCGACACCTTTCGCTGTGAGTCAACCCAGCACGCAAAGTAGCCGTCCAAACTCACATCGTGAAATGAATCGACTCCGGATGGCCATAAAGACTGGGGCGGCATTCCGAGCAAAGTCGCAAGTGGACCGCTCGGGCGAGCACTGAGGTCGCTATGGCTTCGCATGGTACCGTGCCAAAGTGGAAGGCTATGACCGTCGATGGTAATACTTCCAGCGCGAGTCGCCGGAGACGAATCGGCGATCGGACTGGGGTCACCCATCGCCGATAACCACGAACGTTGATCGAGCGCGGTGACCTGCCACGCTAAGGATTCCAAATCTGTAGGAATTGAGCCATCCCTTGCTTTGATCACATATCCGCCAACCCAGGCTTGATAGTACGGTGAGATGGGATTCGAACGTTCACTGTAGGTCCTGAACCAGGTTTGCGGTTTCGCAAACATGTAGTAATTCACGCCATTCGCCTTTATCGGCTCCCATATGTCGTTCATTTGATTCTTCATCGGCGTAATCCACACAGGCGGTGGTTCTGCAAAAACAATCGCTACCGCATCGGCTCGCTCTTGCGCCACTAATGCAGAGTCGTGGTTCAGCACAATCCTCGCGACATTTAACAGCAGGCTGCATCGCGTCACATACCCGGCGACTGCCAAGATCCCCAAGCATGCCAACAAAGCCACGGTCCACTTGAGCCACGGTCTTGCGAATGAAGCGCGGATCCCGGGAGTTGAGAGTTGGCGGCTAGGCATCGAGCTACATCTTATAGAAATCAAACCGAGCTTATCAGTCTCCGGATCGCGGACGAGTTTCCGACGCCGAAGGGGTACAAGATCGCCGCGGTAGGCCCTTATTAGCCCCCTATATTTCTCCCTTCCCGAGAGCAGGCATCCTCCGCTGGCAGTAATGGGTCGACTTTAGCCGTTGGCCCTGGCTGCCCGCCGTTGGTCGGTGAATACGACCGGCCAAATTGAGACCGTGACATCATCGGGCGGTATTCTCCGAGGCGTGCGCGCCTCATCTCCGATAGTCTCGTCCGAGAATTCGCATGCCCATATGTATCGCGCAGCTCGGCTTCTTGTTCTATACGCAAATGCCCCGGAGGCACAATGACTGGCAGTGGCTCGCTTTTTGATCTGAGTGGCCGCGTCGCTACCGTGACCGGTGGCAATCGAGGAATCGGCCGCGCCATGGCGCTGGGCTTGGCTCGCGCCGGTGCATCCGTGGCAGTTCTCGCGCGCAACGCGGAACATAATCAACTGGTACTCGCAGAGCTGCAGCGCATCGGCAAACCGGCGCTGGTGCTGCCCCTCGATGTCACGGATCGGACAGCATTGGCGCCCGCGGTTGCCGAAGTAGAACGGGTCCTCGGCGGCATCGACATTTTGGTCAACAATGCGGGGATCGTTGCGCTGACGGGTGGGGTGCTGAACGAAACCGTGGATATCTGGGACACGACGATCGAAACCCATCTGAACGCTTGTTTTCTGTTGTCGCAGCTGGTCGCCAAATCAATGGTCAAGCGCAAGAGCGGCGGAAAGATCATCAATCTCGCGAGCATGTACTCGATCTTCGGATCTGGGCTCGTGCCTTCCTACAGCGCAGCTAAGGGCGCTATCGTTCAGCTGACCAAGTCGCTCGCGATTGAGTTGGCGCCACACAACATCCAGGTCAACGCCATCGCGCCAGGCTGGATCGAAACGGACATGACGGCTGCGGTTCGTAGCTCGCCGATGAACGACGAAATCATCACGCGCACACCCGCCAAGCGTTGGGGAAAACCCGACGAAATCATTGGAGCGACCGTTTTCCTCTCGTCTCGCGGAGCCGACTTCATCACGGGCGTGACCCTGCCGGTCGACGGCGGCTATTCCGTGTACTGACGAAGCCGGAGGGCTGTAAAGCCGACTTTCGCATCTGGGGTCGACACGAGCCGATCAGCCAGAACTTGGAGTTTGCTAGCATCCACCGGCTGAGTCCGTTAAGGGTTGCTCGTCGTCTGCCTGTGAACGCTGGTGCTGGCATGCGCGCTGAGGTGTGAGGGCAGACGTCGAGCAAGCGCCGAGGGAGGAAACCGCGGGGGCGTGCTGATGCCGATCAGCAGAGTCGCGGATCTATGGGGATTTGAAGGTCGGCAGAACTCAGTGAGGCGAAGATAGTCGGGACTGCGTGAGCGATGTGAGTCGGTGGCGTGCCAAGCACGCAGCGGCACTGTGCGTTCAAGAGGCGATTGTCGTGCCGAGAGTGGAACGTTTGGCAGAATGAGGCCACGGGCGTTTGCGACGGCATCGTTGAGGAGAATGCCGCCGGGGAAGCTCGGTTGATGGATGCGATGTCGATCATAGTGAGATCGATGAGCCCGGCGGCCCACGGATGTGCTGAGCGCGCGCGAAGGTCTCGATGACGAGCATCGGGGCGCCGCAGTGCCGGCACACGAAGGTGGGTCTGGGGCAGCCGGGATCGGCGCTGCCATTGCCGGGCTCAGCGGGAGGCGTGGGCGCCGGCTGATGCAGAAGCTCGCGAGCGGTGGCGATATCGTGCTTGCGGTTGGCGTTGGCGAGCAAACCGTAGTGGCGGATGCGATGAAAGCCGGAGGGCAGCACGTGCAGCAGGAAGCGTCGCATGAACTCCTCGGTGGCCAGGGTCATGGTTTTGTAGCGCGTCTTGCCGTGTGCCCGGTAATCTTTCCAGCGGAAGGTGACGCCACGATCATCCAGTGCCACGAGGCGGGAGTTAGAGATCGCCACCCGATGGGTGTAGCGCGACAGATAGGCGAGAACCTGTTCGGGTCCAGCGAACGGGCGCTTGGCGTAGACAACCCACTCACACTGACGGAGCGGCATGAGCCAGTCAGCGAAGGCATCGGCGTCGGCTAGATCGATGTGCTCGCCGAAGAACTTGAGCTGACCGTTCCGATGGGAGATCTGAAGCTCTTCGAGGAAGCGGCGCCGGAACAGTCGCGAGAGCACGCGGACCGAGAGGAAGAACCCTGGCTTGCACGGCACCCACCGATCAGTGTGCGGCGCGAGACCGCCGCCGGGCACGATGCCGTGCACATGCGGATGGTGAGTCAGCGCCGAGCCCCAAGTGTGCAGCACGAGGGTCGTGCCAATCCGGGCACCCAAGTGCTTCGGATCGGCGGCGATCGTGCGCAAGGTCTCGGCGGCGATGTCGAACAATAAGCCATAAATGATCTCCTTGTTGGTGTAGGCGATAGCGCTGATGGGTGCGGGCAAGGTGAACACCACGTGGTAGTACGGCACCGCTAAGAGGTCCGCCTGGCGTGCTTCGAGCCAGCGTTGCGCGGCACTACTCTGGCACTTCGGGCAGTGCCGGTTGCGGCACGAGTTGTAGGCGATCTGCGGTTCTGCGCAAGATGAACAGCGCAGCGCATGGCCGCCGAGCGCAAGGCTGCGGCACTGCTCGATGGCCGACATGACCTTCAACTGGCCGAGGCTTAAGTGCCCCCGCTGGTGCTGGCGCAGAGTCGGCCCGTGGGCGCGGAAGATATCCGCGACCTCCAGGGCGGGACGATGCACGGAGCGGCTTTACGGTGCGGCGCCGGGCTCCAACGGACCGATTACTTGGCGCAGGATCTCGGTGCCCACCTGGGTATAGAGCGCTGTCGTGTCCAATTTTTTGTGACCAAGCAAGACTTGGATCACCCGGATATCGACCTTCTGCTCGAGCAGGTGCGTGGCGAAGCTGTGCCTCAAGGTGTGCATCGAGACGCGCTTGTCGATGCGCGCGGCGAGAGCGGCTTCATGTATGGCGCGGTTCAGTTGCCGCGCGCTCAAGGGCTCGACGGGGTTCAAGCCCGGAAACAGCCACCCGCCCTCGAGCATCTTGCCTTGGGCTTTTGCCACCCGCCACCAAGTGCGCAGCCGTTGCAGCAACACGGGCGAGAGCATGGCGTAGCGATCCTTCGCGCCCTTGCCCTGCTCGATGCGCAGCGTCATACGCGTACTATCGATGTCACCGACCTTGAGCGCCGCCACTTCACTAGCACGAAGACCTGCGCCGTAGGCGACCGAGAGGGCTGTCTGGTGCTTGAGGTTTCTGCACGCGCTGATCAGGCGCACGACCTCCTCGCGGCTCAACACCACGGGCAACGTGCGCGGCACGAACACCGGCTTCATCTTCGCCATCAAGTCGCTGCGATCGAGCGTCACGTCGAAGAAGAACTTCAATCCCGTGATGGTGGCGTTGAGTGTGATCGGCGAGGTGCCCTGATCGACCAGATGCAACTGGTAGTTGCGCAAATCCTCGACCGTGGCAGTATCGGGCGAGCGGCCGAGGTAGACGGCTAACTGTCGCACGCTGCGGATGTACGTGGCTTGGGTCTTCGGTGAGAGCTTGCGCATCCGCATGTCCTCGATCATGCGTTGACGCAGCACGGAGGTGCCTTGAGTGGACTCGTTCATGGCTGTGCTTCCTGTCGTAAAGCGAGGCGGATCGCCCCACCGTGCAACATACGAAACGAAGCCAAAGACCTCAGCTACCTCGAGGCCCAGAAACGAAGCCACCCCTACCGCGAGCGGTTTAGTCCACCGGCCCAAAAGCCGAAATTCGGCGCGTCAAATGATTTGCTGCGAAGCAGACATTCCATGTTCACTCCTCATTCGTGTCCGTGGCGCTTGCAACCTGGCTCGCGGACAGTACTTGCAGGGGACGTGGCGGTGGGGTAGCTTCGACTGTTCAGCCGCGCCGCCGGACAAGTCAGCTGCTCGGTATAATTCGAATAAACTCAAACCACGACTAACTTGGGAGACTCATTCATGACACGTATAACCCGCGCGATCTGCGCCACCGGCGCACTACTTTCACTCGCGGCACTTGCTACGACGACCTACGCAGACGGCCGCGACTTTAACGACGGACCGGTCCAGACAGTCACGTTCATCCGCACCGTCGATGGCCATTTCGACGATTACATGCATTGGCTTGCGACAACCTACAAGAAACAGCAGGAAGCGGCCAAGGCGGCCGGCCTCATCACTAGCTATGAAGTGCTGGTCGCTCAGGCGCACAACCCGCAGGATGCCGACATCATACTCGTCACCGAGTACAAGAACTGGGCGGCGCTCGACCATCTCGGCAGCAAGCTTGATCAGGTGAGCGCCAAGATTGAAGGCTCGGTCGAGAAGGCCAATCAGGCCCAGTCGGATCGCGCCAAGATTCGCACTGTGCTGGGCACGGACACCGTGCAGGTAGCGGAGCTGAAATAGGCGGACCAATACCGGCGGGCGTCCCTATAGGCGCCCGCCGGGCCCGCCGCTTTGTCCAGCAGCACGAGCCCTTCCTCGCTGATTGGTTCGTTAACCTTCGAGATCCAGTCTATTGAAATGTACGGCGGAGAAGCATATAGGCTCTCTGGAAGAAACTGTCTTAGGCCACTGGAAACTCATGAGGCGATACCGCTTTGTAGCGCACGGTCGAGCATTGAGTGGCATGCCCTGTCGGGCGCGTGTCTTCCTGTTCTCGGCAGCATTTGGTCTTGCTCTCACACTGTGGAGTGTACCAAGCCGCGCAAGCGTGTTCGCTCTGCCAGCCGACGGCTCTGCGGTCGTTGGAGCTGACACCACGATTACAACCCACTTCAATGACACCTTGCTGGACATCGCCCGGAAATACAGCCTGGGATACGATGAAATTATCCGAGCCAACCCCGGTGTCGATATGTGGTTGCCCGGTGAAGGCACCAAGATACTGTTGCCCGGCCGGCGCATTTTGCCTCCGGGTCTGCATGAGGGAGTGATCGTCAGCCTGCCTGAACACCGGCTCTATTACTTCCCGAAGTCGAAACAGAATGGCAAGCGGGTGGTCATTACCTACCCAGTCAGCATCGGTAAGTTGGGTCGAAACACTCCGCTGGGCCAAACTCACGTCATTGCCAAAGTTGAGCACCCTTCGTGGTATCCGCCGGCCTCAATCCGCGAGGAACACGCCGAAGCTGGCGATCCATTGCCGGCAGTCGTCGGTCCAGGACCTGATAACCCGTTAGGTGATTTCAAGATACGACTTGGCTTTGGCGATGGCACGTACGAGATCCACGGCACCAACAATCCAACGGCGGTCGGACTAGCGATTACGCATGGCTGCATTCGCATGTACCCAGAGGACGTGGCCGCGCTGTATCCGCTCCTTCCGGTTGGCACATCGGTGCGCCTCATCAATGTCCCGGTGAAAGTGGCCTGGATCGGGGGCGAGCTCCTACTCGAAGCACACCCGCCGGTCAATGCGCAAGGCGAGACCTTTGAACCTGATGTCGATCGGTTTTCCGACCTGCTACGCGAAGCTGTGGGCGATACGACGATCGCCATTCACTGGGACTACGCGCGTGAGGTGTTGCAGAAGGCCGATGGTGTCATCGCCACGGTCGGTCTCGAAGCCGATGATCCCTCGGCGCCCAGCCACGAAGAAGGCACGCAGACAACGGCCGCGGCACGATAAGGCAAGGGGCTGGCGGGGGCCGATGGGTAGGCTCTCATTTCGCTGATGAGTAGTTGGCGCGATCTATCGCGGGTAGGCTTTGATGCTGTCGGCGACCGAGTCAGCGACGTGCTCTTTGGTGATCACGCCGGCCACGTCGGTCCCGCGTGGCACACCGCGACGACCGCGCACGACGACCGCCATGATGGCGTTCCGACGCCATATGCGGCGGATAACATCGAAGGCGGTCTCATCCTCGCCAACCACGGTGAAGTTGCGGCTGGCGACATCGCCTAGGCTCAAACCGGTATGGGCACCTTCCAACCCGCGGCGAAGGCCAGTGTTGACGCGGATCACACCGTGGATGTGACCTTTATCAGTGACCACGACGTGGCGCAAGCGCCCGGCGTGCTCGGGCTGCCGCAGATAGTCATCAAAACTCGCATCCCTTGGCAAAACCTGGATGTCGGTGTCCATTACCTCACGCGCGGGGCGGACCAGAAACATGTTGGCATGGAGCGCCTTCGGCATGGCACGGCCGCGACGCACCAGTTTCAAGGTGTAGATGGTCTCGCGAGAGAGCATTCGGCGAGCACCGGTGCTCAGGGCGACGGCAACGATCATCGGCATCACGATGCCGTAGTCGCGAGTCATTTCGAAGATCATTGTGACAGCGGTCATCACCGCGCCGGTACCACCACCAACCATCGCTCCCATGCCGACCATGGCAAAGGCGGGGACGCTGAGCTGAAGCGGCAGAAAGGTGTTCAGCAGCGCCGCGAAGCCCCCGCCAAGAGTAGCGCCCATGAATAACGAGGGCGAAAAGATACCGCCGGAGGAGCCCGATCCCAAGCTGAGCGAGGTCGCCAAGAGCTTACATACCGCCAGCAGCCCCAGCAGCCAGAACGTTGAGATCTGCCCCGCCAGTACCGCCTGAACGGTGGCGTAGCCAACGCCATCGACGAAATACTGACCCAGGGTGCGGAATAGGACATACATGAGTACGCCAAGGATCAGCATGCCAAGCATGTGCCGTAGATAGCGGGACTTGATCCGATCGAAGAGATCCTCGGCGAGATGAAGCCCCCGGATGAAACCTGCCGCCGCGACGCCGCTCAGGGCGCCCAACACAGCGAACAGTACAAGGACAATCAGTGCGTTCGCATCGACCGCCATGGCTTGAAGCGGCGGCACAAGGAAAGCGGGCGCATCGCCTAAAAACCAGCGGCCCACGAATGTCGCCGTCCCCGTCGCGATCGCCACCGGAAGGAACGTCTCCACGCTCACCTCAGGCATCATCAGCTCGATGGCGAACATCACCCCGCCGATTGGCGTATTGAAGGTGGCCGCAATGCCCGCGCCGGCACCCGCAGCGACCAGAGCGATCCGCTGGCCCGCCGGCATGCGGACTATCTGGCCAAACGTGGAACCGAGCGCCGAGCCGATCTGGATGATCGGACCTTCCCGTCCAACCGACGCACCGCTACCGATCGCAATGGCCGACGCCAGCGATTTGACCAACGCCACTACGGGTCGGATGACTCCCCCCTTATAGTAGATCGCGTCCATGACTTCCGGCACCCCGTGCCCCTTGGCCTCGGGCGCGAAGTTATCCACCAGGAAAGTGACGCCGAAGGCGCCCAGAACGGGCACAAAGATCACGAGCACGCCCCATGGTGAGGGCGCGGTGAAGACGTTGGCGTCGTAATGGACTACCGCATGACCGGTAAAGAGCAAATTATGAATTAGCCCGATCAAATCTCGGAAGAGTACGGCTCCAAGGCCGGTGACAAGGCCGAGGCCCAAGGCGAGGAGTGAAAGATGCGCCAACGATAATCGCTGGCTCTCCTCTGCGTCGATTACCGCTGGGGTTGTTTCTTTGGTCACTGTTCTGCCCGGTATCGATTCAAGAGGCGCCAAACCAATTCTCTTGCTAACCGTAACAGAGAGGGCCGTTGCCACGCCATACAAGGAGCGCAAATTCTGAGAGCAAGAAGAAAACCGTCGAGGTTAATCCGACTGTGGAGCCTTCGATGCAATAAGCACTAGCGGGCGCCCGCTGTTGCTTGGCGGGCGCCCCTGTTGCACGCCACCACGCTACTTTGCGCTCAGCTCTGTCCCTGATCGGCTTTCACAACCTCGCAACTCTGGTGATCTCGCTTTAGTGAGGCGCAGGTCGAATCGGCATTTTGACGATCCATGAGACCGGACATCACTCGATAGCGCTTGTTGGCGGAATCGGGCGCCAGCACGTCGACTTCTGTGAGCACATTGCTGAATCTGGATCGCAGCTCTGAGAGCTTGCGCTGGGCGGCGCGCTCGTTGTGAAAGGTGCCCAGCTCGGCCCGATAATCAGAGTGGATTGCAGCGAGCTTCTGCCGCGCCTGATCCGCCTCCGGTCCTTGCGGGTACTTTTGCAGGAATGCCTGCAGAGCCGTTGCCGAGCCATCCGATTGCGCTGTCTTCCACGCGCTCGCGCGCTCCAACCCCGTTATCTGATCGCGGGCCGCTTGCGCATGTGTACCTGCCGGCTCGGACTGGAGGTAATTCCGGTAGCCGTCGAGGGAATTGCCGTCCTGCGCCGTCTTCCACGCTGCGTCGTCTTGCAGCGCCGCAATGCGGGTTTTTGCCTCCTGGTCGTGCTGGTCGCCAGCGTGCTTGTTCAAGAAGGCCTGATAGCCCGCAACGGTATTCTCAGCGCTCGCATCCGCCCAATCTTTGTTCGCCGTGCTACACGCCGTCATCGCGAGCGCAGCACAGAGCGCCACAGGCAGAAAGTACTTGTAGTGATTTTTCATTTGAGACCTCCAGTCGATTTGAAGCAAAGCCAAGCCATCCAGAAATGAGCCGATTCCGTCAAGTCCGCCCAGCCCGTGCTTGTGTTGAGCACATATATACGATACACACTGTATGGTAAAGTTCCACATGAAGAAGGATTCATTTTTGGCACCAATTAGCACCAACGATGTCCAGTTAAGAGAGACGACCGCACTGACCACGCGCGGCAGCCACACGATGGAAGGCAGATCTGCTGCGTCGGGTGCTCGAGGCCGCTGGGTCGACCTGAGAACTGTGTGCTGATTTCAGCGCTGCAAGCAAACGGTCCTTCACCAAATTGTTAGCGAGGCGATGTCATGAATAGAACCATGTGGGCCATCTTGCTTAGCTTTACGATTATCGGTTTAGGTGTATGGGTCCTCGCTATGGCGGCGACCGTCAATGAACCACCGGCACCAGCCTATCCGGCGCCCGCCATCCCATAACTTGAGCAACTCCTATGCATGCGCGGGAAAGCCGTCCTCGGCCGTCCCAAATTGTGAACATGCCCGCTTCAAACGCCGATGGATGCGGATATCCGGTCGAATCTGCGCCCTGTCCGAGAATCTTCGGCGCCACCCGTGCTAACCGGCAGTTCGCGGGTTAAAATTCTGTCGCGGAACGGGTACCGTCCCGGCGGCTAGGAAACATCCGCCCCTTGCAAACCTTTTTTTGGTTACAGCCCATGACCAGTAGGACGAGGCGAACAGTAGCGGCGCGATCGGGCAGGCGATCGGAGTTCAAGTCTGCCCCAGGGAGCGCTCGAGGCCGCGGCCGGCCAAAAGATGAGTGTATCGATGCTGAGGTCGTCGCCGCGGTACTCGAAGGCCTGCGCCTGCGCGGTTATCGGGGAGTGACCATCGAGGGGATCGCGCGTCAGGTAAAGCGCGCCCGTACGAGCCTCTATCGCCGTTGGCCAAGCAAACGTCATCTGGTTGCAGATGCGGTTGTTGCCGAGCTGGGGGCCCAGCCTGCGCCCGATACGGGCTCCTTGCGCAAGGATCTTAAGGCCGCGGTGGGAACGCTGCTGACTGCCTTTAGCGGACCATTGGGAAAAGCCGTTCCGGGACTCGTCGCCGACATGGCGCTCGATCCTGTCCTCGCGCGAATGATTCGGGAAAACGTGCTGATGGCGCGCCGGCGATCGATCCGCGCCGCTTTCGAGCGGGGCATGGCACGGGGGGAGAGTGGTCGTGGTTTCGATATCGACGTCTTGATCGATATGCTCACCGCACCCTTTTATTTTCGGGCGTTGTTCGGTCATCTTCCAGCCAGTGCGGTGATGGTGAACACCATTGTCGAGTACGTCATGGCAATTGTAGGACCGAGTGCGATGGGTGCTTTGGATTCGCGGATGTGACGTTGCCCGAAACCCCGCGCTGTTCGCTGTCCGGTCCCTCAGATTTCGCTGTGACCGCGCGACCCCCAACGGCAGACGGCAGCCCCACGTGTAGGAATCAGCTTACAATTAGTGAGGAGCCGTCTTGGGCAATGGCGATTACCAACCCTGAATTGCTGCTTGCCGTACTTGCCCATACCTAACAGGCGTCCACCCTTTATTACGCTTCTCCGGTTCCCTTGGCCAGAGTAGGAGGCATGCGGCCAGCCCTCCGCTCAGCATCTGTTGCGAGGAGCATTATGGGCATGACAACGCGATGCGGGTACCCCATCGCGCCATTGTATACTCTGGTGTGATGGCTGCGACTGCAGGTAGGCGGCCATGCTCCATACGTTCGAATCGCATTCCGCTCGTCAACTGCCAAAGACCCTTATATGACAATCTTGACTCGGTTTTTACAGGTGACAATGGTCTTACTGCTGGGTTCTGGTGTTGTCTACGCCAACGAATACGATGAGACGATCGACCTGTTCAAACATGCCGGAGAGAGTGCCGTCTTTTTCAGCGACTGTTATGCATACGCAGTCTTTCCAACCGTTGGCGCTGGCGGTCTCATCGTGGGCGGCGCTCGAGGCGAGGGTCAGGTATATGTGCATGATCGGCTCGTTGGCGACGCGGTTATGACGCAGTTGAGCATCGGGCTTCAGGCGGGCGGCAAAGCTTATAGCGAAATCATATTCTTCCAAGACAAACAAACCTTGGACGAATTCGAATCCGGTAAATTCGAATTTGCGGCTAGTGCCAGCGCCGTCGCCATCACGACGGGAGCCTATGCAAGTGTTGGCACCGATCGCGTCTCGTCGGGAGTGAGTAGTGGAAAAAGCGATGCCACAACCCACGGCGATTACCAGATTGGCATGGCGGTGTTTACCATCGCGAAGGGCGGCCTTATGTTCGCTGCCGATATTTCGGGCGAGAAGTTTGCTTACACAGAACGGCCGAGAAAATAGCGCGGCGGTTCGACTGTGTCACCTAACGAGATCGATGGCACCTACGAGATCCACGGAGCCTGTCACGCTCGTTTCATCAATTCTGCGAAGGTTGCATGCTGTTTTGAGTCGGCGGTTCCGGCGGCACCGGCGTATTTTGCGTTGCCGCGGTTGTCAAAGGAGGGTTCGCACCCGAATCGTCGTTCGCGGGATTGCTCGTGTCGAGCCCTGCTTGCCGGGCGGCTGATCGCGCGAGATCCTCGGAGGAGGGCGGTAATTGCTCCGCTGACAGTGTTGCCGGATTGATCACGCTCGGGTCGTCGCGAAGCTTCACGTAGAAGGAACTGCCGACAGGGTGCGGAACCGGCAGCGCGTACCCCAAGAACCCGTCAGGCACTTGTACGGGATGTGTGAACTGCGGGTCGCTTGATACGGAGTCGATCAAGAATAAGTTGGTTCCAGTGAGTTTACACGCGAGTTCCGCTGCGGCAGGACAGACGATGTCCTTCAGCACCGGCAGGCGCACCAAGGTGGCCAATGGTTGCCAGTCTCCGGTAACGCCTTGTGCTTTAACTCGATATTGTAAAGCTCCGAACGCAGATGAACCGAATGCCTTCTCCGGATTCAGTGTGGCCACTGCCACCCGAGAATTCTCAAGCGTCATGCCGCCATTACTTAAGTTCAAAGTCGTCGTGAACGACCCGTCGATCGCCGCCACCTCAATACTCTCGTCGTGTGAGAACGCGGTCGGCGACTGCGTTCGCAGGGAGAATACCAGTATCGCATCCTGCGGCAGCTCACCTGAGTCAGCGAGTTGAATGTTGCTCGTCTCGATGGAGGGCGATGGCTGCACAGTTTCGCTGAGGAGAGTGACGCGAGGTCGTGGGGCGTCGATGGATGCGACGAGCGGGAACACGCGCCCATCCTTCAGCGTGACTTTCGCCGCGACGGAACGTTCGGATTTTAAGACGCCCACGGATTTCATGTCCTGGAGCACCATCGGCAGCTCGTCGACGCTGCGAAGCGTCGACAGATCGCCAGGCACGAACACCAAATTTCCGGTCGATAAGCTCGCGACCTCATCGAGGTGAGTGCCTTTCAGGATGCCCTGCGAGTCGCCTGCGTGGATGCTGAAGCCATCGAAGTGTCCAGCCTCGGAAAAGGCATGTATTGGAATCGGTTGTGGTTGGCTGACGCCGTATTGGGAGACCATGAGCGTCATAGTGCCCGGCTGGGATTCTTGTAGCGGCAGCTTTACCTCAATCTCATTGGGCTTTACCGTCTTCCACTCGGTCTTCAATTCCTTGCCGGCAGGATCCTTTAGCATGATGCCGTCAATACAGCTGACGCTGTCCGCGCGAAAGTGGACGGTATCCTGGCGCCCGACGATCAATGCTCCCGCGTCTCTCGCAGCAAGCTCCCAGGCGACTGTGCGCGCATTCATTAATCGGAAGCCGGGGCCCTCGTAGGTATCGAAACCCCACCGACCCTGCAGCGACGCTTGTACCGTGTCTCCGAGATCGGCGGAAAGTAGAGCGGAGGTGTCGATGACGTAACCTCCCTTAAGTGCATCGGCTGCGGCAGGCAAGTTGATCGTCCTGCCGCCCGCACCCATCAACTTCAGCGAAACGTCATGCGCATAATTAGTGGAAAACACGAGTGGTGCACCCTCCACCGGCAACACGAGAGTCGTGCGTCTCGCGCAATAGATCTCTTTAGGGTCCACCGCGTGCAGCGGCGGCGGCTGTGGCTGCTCCACTGCCGGTAGTGCCGCCACCAATACGGACTTGGGATTTTGAAACGATGGGGCCGTATTCAACGTCAGCGCGAGTTGATCTCCTTGCAATGAACCGAGCGCCGGAATGTACTGATACCGAGCGACGTGAAAGGAATCGAGGAGGCGCGCAATATCGAGTACCGAAGCAATGTACGGACTGTAGTAGCCATAACTCAGCTGTGGTGTGTAGCTCGCCTCCATGGCCAAATCACTACCCGGACCCGAGGTGAGTGCCTCGACGATCGACGTGCTATGCCCGTCGTTAAGAATGAGCGACTCCTCGCCGTGCATCAGGCATGGCGCTTGCAGCTCCGGGATTCGGTCCAAACACTTGTCGTCCACCCTAATTGCCAGGCTGCGTGCGAGAAGCGGAGCCGCCGCTTTCAGCTTCGATGGATCGCTGTCGTTAAGGGTTCGAATCGAAGAGAGGTAGCGCTCCAATCGGGAACGGTCGAGTGCGGCCTGATTCAAATCTTGCGAAGCGCGCACAAAGGTCCCCGGCCGTCCGCGCACGGCGCCCACCAGCGTTCTGAAATCGCCGCCGGTTTCTGGTGCAAGAAATACCAGTACCTGTTGAGCATCCTGCGGCACGCTCACCGTCAGCCCATCGCGTGCGCATTGACCCGTCCAAGTCTTGCAGGGGAAAAACCAAGTCTCGGGGGGTGGGTTCGTCGATCCACTCAAAAATGCGATCACCATCAGGTAGTGGCTGGACTGGTTCGCTGGCAGCTCAGCTCTTATCGATATCCGGTCGCCTGCGGCGAGGTTCGGCACTTCAGATATTGGTAGGCTCGTCGCACCCCGCGTCACCTTGACCTCGAGGACGGGACCGGTAAGGTCAAACGGCGCAGGTCCGGCGTGGACCGCCGCAGCGAAGGTAGTCGCCAGTACTAGACTTAGGGATCGTAAATTCATGGAATCTCTGGGAACCCTATGATCTGCTCCTGGTTAGACCACAGTACCTGTCGACTGCAGAGTTGAGTCTAGAGTTTGCGGTCGTCGCCGCGCTTCTGCTACTTACCGCTCTCATTCTTCAGAATTGGATCACAGTTTCCGCGATTGTATGCCCTCACGCATGGGTGCCCTCGTCAGGCTCTGTCATATAGCGCTCGGAGTACGCGCGATGCGGCAACGCGGTAGGTCTCATGGTCGAGCCGGACGAGATTTCGTCCGCCATTCTTTGCCTCGTAGAGCGCCGCATCGGCTGCGGCAATGACTTCATTCAGTGATTGGTCGTTCTTGGTGCGCGTTGCAAGGCCGGCGCTGAAACTCACCTGCAGGCCATGTCGCCCGCGCGGGCCTAGCGAGCAACTCGCATGCCAGCGCCAAACATACGAGGAGGAATACAGGCGCAAATGTGGGTCGCCGTACAGCCATTCCGTTCACAGCCCAAACGTGCGTACGTCCTTGCCATGGCGGGGCACAGCTAACCATAGCAGTTTCGCACAGGCCGTCGTTCGATCGGCGACCCCACCCACGCAATGTCGGCGGCTTTGGTGCACCCATAGGACCCGTCTTTTCGTTTCCTACAGGTAGAGAGTCAGTCGAACGATAAACATGTCTTTTAGTTCATTATGAATCCGCTCACCAAGACCGTCGGCGCCCGTTGTCATCGACCGGTGCCGCTGGCTCGACCCGCCCGGGCGCCATTAGTTCCGCGCTATTGCATAATTTGTGGTGCTCTCACGGACAACTCGAGACGGCTTTATGAGTGCGGACGGCTCCCCCGACTCCCCTCATGTACAGTTACATTGCAATCCATTATATTTATGAAAATCTACGGCTCCGTGCGCCACCACTTCCATCAGATCGAGGAGAGATGTGGGATATCCGGATCACAGCTCTGGATGCTTCATGATCTGCAAGGAGCACCGGGAATCGCCGTCTCCGAGCTCGCACACCGTCTTTCGATCCATCAAACGACCTGCAGCCAGTTAGTCGAGAAGCTGGTGGCGCGCGGATCACTGGGAGGCGACCGCTGTCGGTGAACTTCGGGCGCACGCCGAGCAACTCGCTCAATATTTGCTGCAGAATGCCCCGATTGACTCCCCGCGCCGAGGGCCATCGGCGGGGCAGCAACAATCTCTCACCGGCACAGAGTCTCGATGACTTAACCACGCGTGGTCTCAGCCTACCCTTCATCAAACAAAGGCTATTCCACCACATCAATATTTGGTGGTCACCGCTGTGAGCCAATCAGGCGTTCGATTCAGGATCCACGCCTCCAGCGATTTATCAGCGCCAGTCGCAATTAGAACCCCCACGACCAGCAGAACAAAACCGAATAATTGCTTACCATGCGTGCCCAGACTCAAGAGGCGGCCGCGAATCCTGATCATGCTCGAGCGCGACAAGAATCCCAGTAGCACCAGCGGCGCGGCTGCGCCGATACCGAAAATCAGCATCAATAACGAGATTTGAGCGAGGTTCTTGCCTTGGCTTGCCAGAGTCGTTGCGGCCCCGAGCGTAGGACCCACACACGGACTCCACACGACACCGAGCAACACTCCGACGAGGAGTTGGCCGTTGAAGCCTTCGACCGTGACGCGCGCAAGCAATTGACTGCCAGAGTTGCTCAAGATGCTGGTCGAGCGCGCGAACAGATCTTGCAACTTCGGCACCACCAGGATCAGGCCGAACATGGCGAGTATCACGGCACCTACCGTGCGAAAAGTATCGGGGTCGAGGCCGAGCGATGCGCCCAAGGTGGCGATAAAGATCCCGACAAGCGTGAAGGACAGCGCCAACCCTACGCCGAGCGCCAGAGCTCCCCAGCGATGAGCGTTCACGGCGGCGGCCAGCAACACGGGCACCAGCGGTAGGACACAAGGTGACAACGTCGATAGGGCACCCGCTAGTAGACCTAGCCCGTACGTGGTGGGCCCGAAGCTCATCGCAGCCTCCTAGTACTAGGAGACGGCTTGCCGCAGGAGCGCGGCTAGGCTATCTCGCTGCGTATCCCCGGTCGAGCGCGCGATCTCCTTTCCACCTTTGAATACGACGATCGTGCTCTGCTGAGTGACGCCGAGAGATTTCTTGAGCGCCTTCTCGGTGTCGAAATTCGCGACGTAAAGCGTCAGGGATTTCAAAGCCGGCGTTTGCACCAATTCTTTCAGCACGGGCGCCTGTGCCCGACAGGTTGGGCACCAATCGGCGTGAAACACCACCGCGACCGGCTCGCCGGCCGATCGTGCCGCATCAAACTGAGCCTGAGTGAATGGCAGCTCGGCGCAGACGGCGAAGGTCGCAAATAGGCCCAACACCACCGAAAACACTGCAGCAATAGAGGATTTCATATGTTCTCCGAACGCTTGGGGACAGGGAGCTGACCGTTCACCACGTTGATTTATTACATTTCTCTGGACTGCATGGATTCTGATGGCTTTAGTCGCCGTGATCCCCAACGTGCTGTTTGGTTATGGCGCACACAATATCAAGTCGCCGAAGATTCTTCCGGTGGTACTACCCTTTCTTTTGTCCGTCTCGTTCCTGCTCATCGCTGACGTGGAATTCCCACGGGGAGGCATTTTTCACGTGAATCCTCAGAACCTCACCGGCCTAGCAGATTCGCTGCGTGCGAAGTGATTGCGCGGGACGTCGCGCCGACGGGATAGCCGCCAAGCCCAATCGGTAGTTACCATGGCTGTCGAGCAGGTGTGTGATTGCGCCATGGCCGTGGGCTTCAATTTGGGACAATAAATCGCACTCAAGCACCGATTCCTACCGATAGTCTTAGGGTAGGTAAGAAAAATCATTAGAATCAGTAACGTGATGCCGCTCTGTCTTTCGTCGTATGGAATTTAGGTAGAGGAGCGGAGGATCACGTAGGATCAGCCGGCCACTGGATACGCGAAATTCGATGCGCTCCTTGGAGGAAATTCGTGATTGATCGGCATGACACGCTTGGGAGGGCCCGGTGAGCCACGCAGGAGCCCGGCTGATACTGTCCGTCGTGCTATTCGCGACATCGAATGGCCTGCTTGTTGCCGACCCTGCGACCCCGCACGAGGAAGAGCCGCCTAAGGACGCCGCAGGCGTGTTCAAACTCCAGGTCACGGCCGGCGATGAGCCCGCATCTTCACGGATCCCTCACGAGAAAATCTCCATGTCGGTATGGGGGGAACCATGGGGTCGCCTGGTGCGCAATGTGTCGGTGCCCAGCCTTACGGAGTTCAAGCCAGCGAATGCGCGCGGCGCGGTGCCCACCGCTGTCATCGTGATTCCAGGCGGCGGTTTTCATTGGCTGGCCATCGACAATGAAGGCTATGATGTAGCGCGCGCGCTCACCGCCAGAGGCGTAACGGCGCTGGTGTTGAAGTATCGGTTGTTAACCACCGCCGACGATGAGACGCAATTCGCGGGGCAGGTCCTAAAGACCATGAACTCGGCGCGCGCCGCGGCAATGGGCCCGGGCGGATATATACCCTCAATAGACTATGACCCGGCGCACAACCCGGCCATCGCCGACGGCCTGTCTGCGCTGCGTTACGTGCGTGAGCACGCCGGTGTATTGGGAGTTGATGGCTTTCGGATCGGCGTCGTGGGTTTCAGCGCTGGGGGCTTCATCGTCAACGCATTGGTGATGCAGGCGGACGAGGCGGCACGACCGGCTTTCGGCGGCCAGATTTACGCTGGTACCGCGGGCGACCGCCCATGGCCTGCAAAGACACCGCCAATGTTTCTCGCCGTGGCCGCGGATGATTTTCTCCTGTCTAACGTCATGAGCGCCGGTGACGCATTGATCAAGGGAGGTCACTCGGTCGAACTGCATGTGTACAGTGCCGGTCAGCACGGCTTTGGAATGGCGAAGCAAGGATTGACGTCGGATCTATGGTTCGAGGAATTCACGGCGTGGATGAGATCGATGGGCTTCATGACTGCAAGCAATTAGGTGCTGCAACGCGAGGTTTCCATCGTAAGTGCAGCGTAAGAGCAGGTGCGAAGATATTTCCGCCCACCGGGGGAAGACCTCAACCACCTGCACGCCGTGTTCTTATACGAAGTGCACGGTGGCACTCACATAAAGGCACGATTCGCGTCCTAGCACACGGATCGGAGAACGGCAGCTTTGCATCGAGACGTGCAATTATCGCTTCGTGAGCGCGTCCCGAATCTGTTCGAGCAACACCTCTTGACGCGGCGGCGGCGCGTCAACTGCGGGAGCGGGTGGCTTCTTAAGCTTGTTGATTCCTTTGACTGCAATGAAAATCACAACGGCGATGATGAAGAAGTCGAATAATGTCTGCAAAAAAGAGCCGTATTTGAGCAACACCGGTGCACCCTTCGGGTCTGTGCCTAAGGTGATCGCGAGATCGCTAAAATTCACACCGCCTATCAGCAGTCCGAGCGGGGGCATGATGACGTCCCCGACCAACGAGGAGACGATCTTTCCGAAGGCCGCACCGACAATGACGGCTACCGCCAAATCGACCACGTTGCCTTTTATGGCGAATGCCTTGAATTCCGATCCAATGCTCATGATGTCTTCTCCCGTTGATTGTTGATGATCTGACTTTTCGCATGAGGCAGCGCCTGAGAGCTTTTCTGCAAGATCGCACGGGGTCCACCCGACTTTGCCCGCGAGTGCCGCGACCACGACCGTGCCGAATGAAGTATGCACCGATATAGCGGATATCCTACAGGGGCACGTACGGAGGATTGGTATGAGAGAGGACAGCCGCCCAATCGCGGGCACATCCAAGTCAAAGGCAATTCTGGATCGGCTGAGGAATCTCCAAATTTCTTGGCTCACCCTGGCGCGGACGCTGGGGCCGGTACTGGTGGTCAGCGCCATCATCATTTTCGCGGGTTGGCACTTCGTGCGCTCTGGCCCACCCAGAAAAATCACGATAGCCAGTGGTCCTGCGGGAAGCCGGTTCAATTTGGTGGCTCAGCAGTACCAAAAGATCCTTGCGCACAATGGCATCAAGCTCGAAATTGTCTCAACCGAAGGTTCTCTGGACAACCTGCATCGACTGTTATCGGCGCATTCAGGCGTGGACATAGCTCTTGTACAGTCAGGCATCGCAACCGCCGCAGAAATAGAAACTAGCGATCTGAAATCGCTGGGAAGCATGTTCTATGTCCCGCTCACTATTTTCTACCGAAGTCCAACGGTACTGGAGCGGCTGTCACAACTGCGCGGCCTTCGTATCGCGATCGGCCCGCCCGGGACAGGCACGCGATTTCTTGCTTTGGCGCTGCTCAAGGCCAACGAGATCGATGCCGAGGGGCAGCAGACGCAGCTGCTTGATCTGGAGGGGGAGACGGCCAGGGTGGCGCTGCTCAGGCAACAGGCGGACGCCATATTCTTAACGGGAGACTCGGCTGCGCCTGAGACCATTCGCGAATTGGTCCACTCGCCGAGCATTCGTCTTTTCGAATTTTCACAAGCTGACGCCTATGTTCGTCGCTTCCACTATTTGAACAAGCTCGAACTACCGCAAGGCTCTTTCGATCTGGGGGAAAATCTTCCGCCGACGCGGCTCACCATGCTGGCTCCGACGGCCGAGCTGGTGGCGCATGCCAGCCTACACCCCGCGCTGTCCGACCTGCTCATCGAAGCGGCCACTGAAGTACACGGCCGCGCCACGTTGATGCAGAATGCCGGGGAATTTCCGACTCCTCTGATGCACGATCTGCCGATCAGTTCCGATGCAGCGCGCTACTACAAGTCGGGCAAAAGCTTCACCTATCGGTATCTACCATTTTGGATTGCAAGCCTGCTTGATCGCGCAGTGGTCGCGCTGTTACCGATATTCCTCGTGGTGATTCCTGCGCTGCGCTATCTGCCGGCTCTTTACAACTGGCGTGTGCAGAGGCGCATCAGCCGCCGCTATCGGCAAATCATGGCCCTCGAGCGTCAGTCTCTCGGGGCTCTCTCACCAGAACAGCGGGCGGCGCTTATTGAGGGGTTGGCGCAGATCGAGAAGTCTGTGATAGCCCACAAGATACCAGGCTCGCACGCGGAGCAACTCTACGTCTTGCGGGAACACATGCAGTTCGTACGCGAGAATCTCGCTCGGTCGCCGCGGAAGGTCGACGAGACCGAGGCGCCCACTCGTAAGGTCTAAATGATTGCTGCGGGACGGCTCTACGGCATCGTCGCGGTGTAGATCACGCGGCTGTTGTTCGTGTTGACACCGCCGTAGGTACCGGTCGGCACCGTCGCGGTGTTGGCATACGCGAACGTCCACTTCGCATCTTCCACGATGACCTTGGTGGCCGGCGCGGTGAGCACGACATTCGCGCTCGTCGCGTTGGTCAGCACCGGCGCGGGCAGCGCCGTGGCGGAGGTCAGCGTCGTCGCAGTGGTGGTAATCTGGGAGTAGGGAATCGTATCGCCCGCGCCATCGCTGAGCGCTCCGGTGGCAGTGGCTTTGAGCGTAACGTTGCCGCTGTTGCTCACGACAGCCGCGGTCTCGACGCCGCCGGTGAGATCGCCGCCGGTACCGGCAACGGCGGTACCATTGCCCACTTGAGCGGCGGTCGGTGAAAAGGTGATCAGATCGACGGCCGGGTTCGAGCTCAGCGCGCCGGTCGTGTACGAGGAGCCGGTACCGACGCGCAAATAAAGAATCTTCGGAATGACGATGGAGAAGTCCACGTGGGCCGTCGCGCCCGGCGCGGCGGTTGCGGCACCCGTCTGAACGTTCGATTCCGCGAACGCCATGAGCGGTAGCGCCAGTGACGCTGCGCCCAACACGGTCTTCAAGGCAATTGCTGTCTTCATGTGGCAGATACTAGGGATTATGCTCAATTGCACGTTGAACCAGGTCGCAGTTTAACTCGCGGGAGTTCAAGATCCGTCCGCCACGGCCGATACAGTCGCGGTTTTTGTGTGCCAACGCACATGCAGCGGATCACACTTCCAGCCGATCTCCGGAACGGGCCACAAGGGCATAGAGGGCCGGCATCAGAAAAATGCTGATCAAGAGTCGCGTGAACAGACCGCTGACAATGACCAGGGCAAACGGCCGTTGCGAATCCGTGCCGACACCGGTGGCCAGCGCCACCGGCAACAAGCCCAATGCCGCCACCAGCGCGGTCATCATGATCGGACGCAACCGCAGGATCGCGCCTTCACGAATGGCCTCGGCGAGCGCGGTGCCGCTGCCGCGAAGTTCATTGACATAGGAGATATAGACGATCGCCGTCTGCACCGAGACGCCAAACAAGGCCAGGAAGCCGATGCCGGAAGAGACCGAAAACGGCGTGCCGGTGATCCAGAGCGCCACGATGCCGCCCACCGGCGCCGACAGCAGCACGCCGAGCACGGTGATGAACGGGAATTTGAAATTGCTGTAGAGCGCGAAGAGCAGCAGGAAAATCAGGAACAAGGTCAGCGGTAAAATGACACTCAGTTGCTGGCGCGAAGCCGTATATTCCGTGTATTCTCCGCCCCAATCCAAACGATAGCCCTGCGGCAAGGTAACCTTTGCGCTGACCTGCTGCATGGCATCGCCCACCGCGCCGGCCAGATCGCGGCCTTCCACCGAGAACTGGACGCCGATGTAGCGCGAATTGTCCTGGCGGTAAATGAACGAGGCGCCGTTCGTCACCTGGATGTCCGCGAATTCCTTGAGCGGAATTTGTTGTCCGGCGGGCGTGGCCACCAGGATATTGCCGATTTCCTCGGGGTTGTCCCGGTACTGGCGTTCGAGGCGGACGATCAAATCAAACTGCTTTTCCTCCTGCACCACCTGCGTAGCCACGTCCCCGCCGATGGCGGTCTGAATCAGGCCATTGATGTCGGCGACGTTCAAGCCGTAACGGGCAATCTTGGCGCGGTTGATATTGATGGTCAGACTCGGCTGCCCGAGTTCCTGCACCAAGGTCACCTCACGGATTCCGCGCACCCTTTCCAAGATCTGCTTGATGGCTTTGCCCTTTTTTTGAAGCGTATCCAAATTGGAGCCGAAGACTTTGACCGCCAGGGCGCTTTTCAAGCCCGTTTCCGCCTCATCCACCGCATCTTCCGCCGGCTGGGTGTAATTGAAATTGATCCCGGGAAATGCCTCGAGCTTCTTGTTGATGGCCTCGATCAGCCCGGCTTTGGTGCGATAAGGGCCGGTCCATTGCGAGTAGGGCTTGAGATCAACGTAAAACTCGACGTTGAAAAAGCCGGTCGGATCGGTGCCGTCGTCGGGCCGGCCCAGTTCCGAGGCGACCGTGGTGACTTCGGGAAAGGAGTGCAATATATCCCGCACCTTCGGCGCGATCTTCGCCGACTCGTCGAACGAAATGGTGTAGGGCATCGTGGCGCGCACCCACAGCGCGCCTTCATCCAGCTGCGGCATGAACTCGGCGCCGATGCGGGGAATGAGCAGCAGCGAACCTGCCAGCAGAATGGCCGAGGCGAACGTGGTCCCCCAGGGATGGGCGAGACAAAAATCGAGGCCCTTGGTGTAGACCGATTTGATGGCTTCAAAAGCGGCGTTGCGCCGCTCCCGCACGCCATTGCGCATGAACCACGCGCACAGCACCGGCAGCAACGTCAGCGTGACGATCAAGGAACCGACCAACGCGAAAACCATGGTGTCCGCCATCGGTTTGAACAGCGTCCCGGAAGGCCCGGACAGGACGTAGATCGGCAGGAAGCTGGCCACGATTACCGCGACCGCGTAGAAAAGCGGGCGATCCACCTCCGCCGCTGCATCTTGAATGATCTCCTTGACGTTGAGCGGAGTTCCCTTGCGCGCGACAATCTGGCGGAAAATGTTTTCCACCATGACCACCGCGCCATCCACCAGGATTCCGAAATCCACTGCGCCGATGGAGAGCAGATTGGCCGAGGCGTTTTGGAGATCGAGACAAATAAAGGCGAACAGCAGCGCCAGCGGGATGCTGGTGGCGACAATCAAGTCCCGCGCGAAAATCGTAGAGGAAAAATATCAGGATCACGACGACCAGCAACATGCCCCGAAGCAGGTTCCGCTCCACCACCTGCGTCGTCAGCGCGACCAGGTCGCTGCGGTCGTAGAAGGGAAGAATCTTGACATCCTTGGGCAGGATCTCATCGTTGAGTTCCTTGGTTTTCGCTTCAACCCGCTTCAGGACGTCTTGGGTTTTTTCGCCCGTCCGCAGCAGGATGACGCCCTCCACGGCGTCGTCCTGTTTCTCGTAGCCGAACTCGCCAAGGCGCGGGGCGATGCCGATGACCACGCGCCCGACGTCCTTTACCAACACCGGGGTGCCGTTATGCACCGCCACCACCACGTTGCCGATGTCCTCCAGCGTGTGCATGCGCCCCATGCCGCGCACGTAGTAGAACTGGCCGCCTTGCGAATAGAACCCGCCGCCGGAGTTGTCGTTGTTGGCCGTCAAGGCGCTCTCCACCTGCGGCACCGACAAGCCAACCGAAGCAACCCGCGCCGGATCGAGCAGCACCTGGTATTGCATGGTTCCCCCGCCAAACCCCGAATCATCCGCCACGCCGGGAACGGATCTGTATTGGGGTTCGACGGTCCAGTCCTCGAAAGTCTTGAGTTCCATCGGCGAGCGGTCGGGACTCTGCAGCACGTACCGATAGATGAGACCCGAAGGCGCTGACATCGGCGCCACCGACGGGGTCACGCCGCGTCGGCAGACTGAGGTCGCCGATCCGGTTGAAAACCTGCTGGCGGGCGAAGTAATTGTCCGTGCTATTTTGAAACGTGAGGATGACGTCGGACAATCCGTACAGCGAGATTGAGCGGATCGTGGTCATCTGCGGGATGCCGTTCATCTCTCTTTCGACGGGTACCGTGATCAGCCGCTCCACTTCCTCGGCGGCGCGCCCGGGCCATTGGGTGATGACCTCGACCATGGGAGGCGAAAGATCGGGATAGGCATCCACCGGAAGGCGATCAGCGAGCGCGATCCGGCGCCGATGAGCACCACCGTCATCAGGGCGATGAGAAAGGACTGGCGCAACGAAGAGGCCACGATTCGATTCATGATCGAAGGCACTTCGCGGCGCGGATCCGGCCGGGGGCAAAGGCTCGCTCATTGATTTTGCATGAATTGAACAAAGATGCCCCCGTCGACCACGATCTGCTCGCCGGCCTTGAGGCCTGTCGGCGATATCGTATTGGTCCCCGGTACGACCGCTTACAGGTCACGTGCTGACGCGCGAAGCTGCCGTCGGACTGGGCGAGATAGACAAACGGCAGGTTCTCGTCGTCACGCAAAATCGCCGGAAACCGGGACCAGCAGTCCGGTGCTTCCTGGTGGGCCTGAATCCGCACGCGGACGTACATTTGCTTCTTCAGAAGACGTCTCCCGGGTTTTCGACGACTACACGCACGAGCACCGAACGGGTGTCGGGATCCACCAGAGCCGAGATGTTGTCCACCGTTCCGGGGAGGATTGTTGAACCGATACCGGTGATCACTTCGGCCGAATCGCCGAGGCTGACCGAGGCGAGGTCCGAACCAAATACCTGCGCCATGACCCAGACGCGCGACAGGTCGGCAACCGTAAAACAAGGCGTGCTTCCCGCCTCGAGAAGCTCTCCGGGAGTGATCAGCTTTTCGACCACGGTTCCTGCGATCGGCGAGCGAATTATTCCCTCGGGGCGCGAGGTCGCCGCCCCTCCTGAATATCTTTGATGGTTTGCGGCGGAACGTTCAGCGAGATGAGTGCTTGCAGGGCCGCGTCGCGGTCAGCCTCGGCGTTGACCGCGTCGGTTTCGGCCTGCTCCGCTTCGCGCTGGGAAACGCCGTGATGCTGGATGAGATCCTTGTCCAGGTCGGCAAGCCGCCGGTCGGTCTTGGCGGTGGCGAGCGCCTTGCGATAAGCGCCGATGGCCGTCGCAAAGTCGGGTGAATCCACCTCCGCCAACGGGTCTCCTTTCTTGACCTGATCGCCGAGGGAAACCAGCAATCGCGACACCGGACCGGAGAAGGGTGCCAACACGCTGGTGGCCTGATCGTTGTCGAAATCGACGGCCCCGGTGGCCTCGATCGTCTTGCGAAATTTGGACGACTCGACGGTGTAAAGGTGGATGTTTTGGCGCTGGGCCGCCGTCAGCGTCACATTGCCGGCCTTCACGACCGATGTCTGTGCAGCTGTCGTCATTTTTGGGTGAGCAGCCGATGCATGACATGCCGCCGCGGATCGCGACGATCGCGACTGCAGATGCGCGCGGGAGTTTGACTCGGCGTGCAGGCCGGCATCCCGTGCAGTGATCCTATTTTTCATGTTTATCCTGTAAATCCGCGCGGTGCCACCAGCCACCGCCAAGCGCCTGAAACAACGCCGCCGTATCGGCGTAGCGATTGGCCTGCGCCTGCACCAGGTTGATCCGGCTTGCTGATAGGCTTGCTCGGCGCTCAACAGCGCAAGATAGCCGGCGTAGCCGTCCTGCAATTGTCGTTGTGCCAGATCCAGCGTCACCTTCGCGGCATCCGCGCGCGCGCGGCCGCCTTCAGAGCCTCGGCATCCTGTTCGAGCGCCGTCAACGTGTCGGCGACGTTCTGAAAGGCGGTCAGGACCGTGCTGCGATATTGTTCGGCGGCCTGAACGTAGGCCGCCTTCGCGGCGCGCTCCTGGTGCAGCAGCGTTCCGCCTTGGAAAATCGGCGCGGTCGCTGCCGCGCCCAAACCCCAAAAGCCCGTGCCCGAAGTGAACAACTGATCCATGGCCGCCGCTGTGCTGCCGGCATTCGCGGTCAGCACGAAATTGGGCAGCCGATTCGCTATGGCGATTCCAATCTTGGCGCTGGCGTCGTGCAGGTTCGCCTCGGCCTGGAGCACATCCGGACGCTGCGCCACGAGTTCCGAAGGCAGGCTCACCGGCAGATCCTGCGGCAATTGCAGACTCGAAAGCTCGAATTTCTGGTCCGGCGCCTGGTTCGGAAAGCGGCCGGCCAGAACTGCCAGAAGGTCGCGCAGCTGGGCCGATTGCTTGAGCAGAGGCGGCAGGGTGGCGGCGACTTGCGCGAGCTGCGATTCCTGCGCGGCAACATCAAGCCGATTGGCATAGCCTTTGTCGAATTGGTATTGCAGGATTTGAAGCATGTGTCGAGTTGATGTCGATGAGCTGGCGGGTCGCGTCGATCTGCATCTGCATCGAGGCCTCCTGAATCGCCGTGACCACGACGTTGGCGGTCAACGTCGTGTACGTCGCGATCATTTGGAACCGAACTTCCTGTTCCTGCGCCTGCAATGACTCCACGGTCCGGCGGTTCAGGCCGAAAACATCGGGCACATACGAAACGCTGACCTGCGGGGTGAAAAGATTGTATAGGAAGGTGTTTGAGTTGAGCGCGGGTGCGATTTGTCCTGATTGCCTCTGCCGGCTGGCCGAAAAGCCTGCCGTGACACTCGGATAGTAAACGCCCCGTTGAGCCAGGACATTTTCCCTTGCCACCGACAATGCCGCTTGCGCCGCCTTGAGGTCGTGATTATTCGTAAGCGAATGTTCGATCAGCTCATTGAGCGGCTTGGAATGAAACAAGGTCCACCAATCCGCGGAGATGTCGCTTCCCTTGGTAAAGCGTTGCGCTTCCCCGCCGGAGACGCCCGTAGCTGGTGACGGTGGTCGCGAGCGGATGGACCGTGTAATCGCTGACATCCGGAGCATGCGGGTCTCTTGAAGTCGGGGCCCACCGCGCAACCGGCAGTGGACAATGAAGCAAGGGCGGCGATGAAAGCCAACATGCAACGTTTCGTGTGCCAAGACCTCGCCGACCGATACCACAACTCAGTGTATCCCCAGTTGAAAATAGCGCTGACGGCCCTGTTGGACGAATCGTTGCCGACGCTCACCGCCCCCGGCTGAGGTGCGCCCTCCCAGGATTATACGTCACCCAGCACTATCGCCGCGTGAGAACTGACACACGACGGAGTCGAATGCGCATTCAGGAAACGGCAATTCGGTCGCATCC
The DNA here is from genome assembly GCA_963843295.1 of uncultured Gammaproteobacteria bacterium. Lineage (GTDB taxonomy): Bacteria > Pseudomonadota > Gammaproteobacteria > Steroidobacterales > Steroidobacteraceae > Bog-1198. The sequence goes on from CAWJJP010000003.1 coordinate 34,646, forward strand.
GCCGCCCGGAAAGCTCACCCGTTCTTCGGCTCGAAACGTTGACCGTGCGACATCGAGCATCGCCTCATTCAGATCAGTTGCCATCGGTGGCTGGCCGGAGGAAGTCGATCTCGCAGAAACCGCGCATCGAACAAGAAGACCATGTTCGCGCTGGTGAACCGGTGAACCCGCACTTTCGGTAGACTGTTGGCATGCGTTGATGCCCAGTTGCCTCATAACCCGGGTCATTCCGGGGTTTGTCGTGTCCAGGAGTACTGAATGGGTAAGAGTTGCTTCACACGCGCGATGATCCGCGCCGCCGCAGGTTTCGTCGGGGTATTGGTGCTCACCGCCGCATCCTCGACGCTCGCAGCGGATGTGCCGGATTCGACGATATTGTTCTACAACGCTCATGTATTCACGGCCGAGCCGAATGCGCCCTACGCCGAAGCGGTGGCGATCCGGGGCGATCGCATCGTGGCGGTCGGTGCGCTGGAATCGGTGGAAAGGGCTGCCGGCGAGGGCGCGCGGCGGGTCGACCTCGGCGGCCGGTTTCTCATGCCCGGCATGCTCGATGCCCACGCTCATCCCATCGGCAGCAGGAAAGTGCTGGGCGGCGGCGCCATTCTGGTGCTGGCGAACTTCCCGGATACCAGCGATTCGCTCCCGGATCTGGTGAGCTTCGTCGGCAAAACGATCGATTCGCGTGCCAGCCTGATGGGCGATACCGTCATCGTCAACGGGCTCGATATCGGCTACTGGTCCCACGCGGCCGATATCGATGGGGCATTGAGTGGCGGACGGTTTGCGGAAGTCCCCATCGTCCTATTTGGGTCGGATGGCCACACCGGCTGGGCCAATAAAAAGGCCCGGGCTCGGGCGGGCATCACCGCGGCTTACTTGCGCAAGCTGGCGCCGGCGCAGCGGGCCTACTACGGATTTGGTCCCGGTTTTGCGCCCAATGGCTTCGTCGTCGACGTGGGGCTCACGCGTCTGCGGATGAGCCTGCCCCCTGCGTCGATGGAAACGCAGCTGTCCTTCGGTCGGGCCGGGGTTCGTTATCTCAATGCGCTAGGCATAACGGGTTGGCTCGATGCCGCCGTGGCGGGCGTGGTTGGCGGCGACCTGCCGCTCACCCTCGAGGATCAGGGCGCGTTGCCGGTGTACCGGGAACTCGCCCGGCGCGGTGAGTTGACCGCGCATGTGGCGGCGTATCCGGTGATCAGGCCCAACGATGGCGTGCAGCAGCTCGATGTCGTTGATGCTCTGCGCAAGCAGTATGCTGACGTGCCGAACCTGACCATCCCGGGCCCCAAGGTGTTCGCCGACGGCGTGGTCGAGTATCCCTCTCAGACGGCGGCGCTGACCAAGCCGTATCTGAACACCGGCAAATCCACCCCTGTGCTGTTCGACCCGAAGAGCTTCAACGATCTGGTCGTGGAAGCCGACCGGCGCGGCATGATCGTGCACATCCATGCGATCGGAGATCTCGCCGTGAAGGCGTCGCTCGATGCCTTCGGTGCGGCACGCAAGGCGAATCCCAACGGTACGCTGCCTCACACCATGACGCATCTGCAGTTCGTCGACGCCGAAGACGTCCCGCGCTTCGCGGACTACCGCGTCATCGCCGCGCTCCAGCTGTTATGGGCAGTCGCGGATCCGAGCACCAACGAGGAGGTCAAGCCGTACATCGATCCGGCCATCCACGCCCGGATGTATCCGGCACGGTCGCTCTTGGAATCCGGAGCCACCATCGCCGGCGCGAGCGACTGGCCAGTGAGTACGGCCAATCCCTTTGAGGCCATTTATCAGGCGGAGACGCGGGCCGGCCCCCAGGGGGTGCTCGATGCCGGCCAGCGCATGCCCCGCGCGGCGATGCTCTTCGCCTACACGCGCAATTCCGCGAAGGTCCTCAACCAGCTCGATGAGATCGGTTCGATCGCCGACGGCAAGCGAGCCGACCTCGTGCTCGTCGACCGCGACGTGCTCACCGTTCCCGTGGCCGAGGTGAAGGACGCAAAGGTTCTCTGGACGATGTTCGGCGGCAGGATCGTCTACGGCGCGGTGCCGTAGCGGCCCGCTACGCGGGGTCTTGAACCGAGAGAGGCATGTCTGCTTCAAAACAGGAGAGCCGGACGTGTGGCGGCTTTGAATTTCAGCCTTGGTCGCCACCATCTGCGACCGATCCGAAAATCGGGTAGTTTTATGTAGTTTTGGCGGCCCATCGAGCGCCAAATTTTGGCTCCGCGAAGTGGGGAATGCATGAACGAGCTTTTTAAATGGATGTTCTCCTCCCAGGGATTCATGCCGCACGGCCATTGTTATCTCTGGCAGCCGGGCACGATGTGGCTGAACGTAGGTTCTGACGCGCTGATCGCTGCGGCATATTTTGTCATTCCGTTCTCGCTATATGATTTTGTGAGACGCCGCACCGCCGACATCCCCTTCCGCGGGATATTCCTTATGTTCGCCGCTTTCATTCTTCTCTGCGGGTCGACACACGTCATGGAGATTTGGACGGTGTGGAACCCGGACTATCGATTCGGCGGCGCATTGAAGTTGCTCACGGGCATCGTGTCGATTGCCACGACGCTGGCACTTTTTCGCATCATGCCTCATGCAATCCAACTTAGATCGCCGCGCCAGCTTCAACAGGAGGTCGTAGCCCGTACCGCAGAACTCACCGAAGTAAACGCCAAATTGCAGCTGACGATTCGGGAGCTGGAACAGCAGCGTGAGGAACTCCAAACAATGCTCGACCTCCTGCCGGTGGGAATTGCGATTGCTCACGATGCACTCGGCAATCAAATGACGGCATCCACTCGGCTCGCCGAGCTCTTGGGGGTATCTACGCTTCAGAATTTATCCCTCAGCGCCGAGGATGGCCCAAAGAGCGCATTTAGATGTCTTCGAAACGGCAAAGTCATACCCCCGGAAGAGTTGCCGATGCAACTGGCGGCGCGCACCGGGCAGGAACAACGCGACGTCAACCTCGACGTGGAATTTGCAGATGGGCGCATGATCGCTTTAATGGTGAGCGCAGCGCCACTATTCCATCCGGACGGGCACGTACGCGGTGCGATCGGCACTCACGTGGATGTAACGGGACTCAAACGGATACAGCGCGAATTGGAGGAGGCGGATCGACAGAAGAATGAGTTTCTTGCCATGCTGGCACACGAGCTGCGCAATCCGCTGGCGCCCGTGCGAAACGCAGCCGAACTGCTGGCGCGAGCTTCTCATGAGGATTCGCGCACCCAAAGCGCCGTTGCGATGATCCTACGCCAAGTGAGTCACCTCACCAGGCTCGTGGATGACTTGCTCGACGTGGCCCGTATCACACGAGGGCAGATCGAGTTAAAACTCAGTCCGATTGAACTCGCGCCAGTCGTAACCATGGCACTCGAGGCTGTTGAGCCCCTAATGAAGGAAAGACGGCATCGAGTATCGGTCGCGTATCCTACCGGGCCTCTCTATGTGAATGGGGATGCAACGCGGCTCGTGCAATGCATGGTAAATATCTTGAACAATGCCGCCAAGTACACGGATCCGGGCGGCGAAATCCATGTCGAATTGAGCGTCGATAAAGCGATGGCGCTCATTACAATTCGAGATAATGGCATTGGCGTGGTACCGGAGTTTCTGCCGCGAATGTTCGAGCTATTTTCACAAAGCAAGCGCGCGTTAGACCGGGCACAAGGAGGTTTGGGTGTCGGCTTATCGCTAGTGCGCAAAATCGTCGAGATGCACCAGGGGGAGGTGGCCTGTATGAGCGCGGGAATCGGGCAAGGCTGTACCTGCAGAATTTGGCTGCCATTGACTGACCATGGAATTGCAGCGGTGCCCGAACCGGGGCGGCTGAAGATCAAGGCACGCCGCGTGATGATCGTTGATGACAACCATGACGCAGCCGACTCCCTCGCGATGATGCTGGCTCTCGATGGGCACGAAACGCACGTCGCGTATTCGGCTGAGGGGGCGGTCGCCGACGCCGCCACCTTTAGGCCGGACGCCATATTGCTGGATATCGGGTTGCCGATGATGGATGGCTACGAAGTCGCCCGACGATTGCGCGCGATGCCTGGCTTCGACCAGGTCCGTATCATTGCATTGACAGGCTACGGTCGTCTTGACGATCGGCGGACCCGCACCGCCGAATTCAACGCTCATCTGGTTAAACCGGTCGATTTCGGGGCACTTGCGGAAGCGATAATGGGTTCCCACAGCGACAGCTGATGGCAGCTCTTGAAATGCTTCGCGGTGCGATGGACAAATTGCTGCTATTTCGATGCGGCTCAATCGCTTGGGGCGCCGGGCGGAGTGCTCTTCAACGCTTTCCTGCCGAGGTGCTTGTCGAAGAAATTGACGATGATGTTGTTGGCGTCCTCGGCCTCCGGCAGATCGTCAATGATGAATGCATGCCCCAGACCGTCCCAGATATGCAAGTCGGATTCGACGCCGGCTTTCGCCAGCTGGTTATGACTGTAGATTGCGACGCTCATAGCCATGTCGCGCGTCCCCGTGATGAACAGCACTGGCGGGAATTTGGCCAATAGATCGAGATTACTCGCCGGGTACAACGTCGGGTCGGTCGTGTCGATGTCTTTCGTATAGGTCATCAGATGCATGATTCCGGTCGTTGGGTTCGATGGCAGAAACCGCGCCGTATACATTGAGTCCCCGCCCCAGTCCGCCAATCCGGCGCAGAAAACGCCTATGGCTCCCGGCCGCGGCAGCTGGTGGGTGATGATCCAGGCCGTGGCTTGGCCCGCCAATACGCCCCCGGCGGAACAACCGTAGAGTCCGATGTTCCCGGGCGCATAGCTCTTCAGCAATTCACGATAGACCGCCGTCACATCCTCGCTCGCGGCGGGAAATTTCGCTTCGGGGGCCTCCCGATAGTCGACCGTAATTACCTTGAACCCGCCCGTACCCGCGATCGGCAACGCCTCGACCAGACCGTCGGGACACTTGCCGATGAATCCGCCACCGTGCATGTTGATCAACACACGATTCCGATTGCGTTCAGCGATGCCATTCTTGGGCGTCACCACATCGGCGGGTACGCCGCCGATTGTCTTGTGTTCGATGATGGCCGGATACTGCTTATCGAGCCGCCCCTCGATGATCCGCTTGGAATGAGCAGCACAGGATGCGTGGAGGTCTCTTGACTCAACTTGCGCGCTGGGATCGCCGCTCGGCGCGGTAAATCCGTTCAAATCCCACGCATCATGAGTGATGATCACTTCTTTAGCCCGCGGCGTCAGGTAATCGGACAGCGGTACGGTCATTGCGGGCACAGGCGTTGATCCACCGTTGGCCGGTGCGTCCGCCGTAAGTGCCCCGGGGGACCACGTCAGCAGTGGCAGCGCGAGCATGAGAAGCGCCGCTCGGAGCGTTCTTTTCAAAGTGTACATATGCCTTCTAACGCATGCCCCGGCCACTTCTTTGCGACTGCCAATCGGCCATTGCTGCGTCTTTGGTTGCAAGGGCTTGTTGCCAGGACGGCAACGTTGCGAGTCCCTTGTACCAGCGCAGGATTTCGGGGAACTCCCGTACGGGAAGCTGCATGCGCTCGGCGGTTGGCACGAGCGCTCCGATGGAAAAGTCGCCGATCGTGAGCCGTTCGCCAATGACCCAGGTCTTGCCTCGCAGCGCCTCGTTGAGCACAGCGGCGAAGCGGCCGAAGTTCTGTTCGCCGCGCGCGATGAAGGCTGGGTCCGGAGGACCGATGCCGAGCACAGCCTTCGAGGCTTTCTCATAAGCAACCATTCCCAATGATTCGGCGTCCCAGTGCGCGCTTTGCCACGCGAGCCAACGTAGAACGTCCGCCTGACCCTTCAGATCTGACGGCCAGAGGCCTGTGTCAGGGCGCTTGGCCGCCATATAAAACAGAATTGCATTCGACTCCCAAAGCACGAAGCCCTCGTCCTCGAGCGTTGGCATTTTCCTGTTGGGATTCAGAGCGATGTACTCAGGAGTTAGTTGGTCGCCGCGTCCGAGGTCAACGGATCGCATCTCACAATCGAGCGCGAGATGGTTTTTCAGAGCCACGATGCCGAGTGCGCGCGCCGATGGCGGAAAGATGTAGAGCTTCATCCTGTTGAGTCTCCGGGCGAACTGCGATCGTAGACTTGAATCCTCCGTCTGTATCAAGTTTGACGTTTGGGTCGGCCACCGCCGAATTGACTGGGGAAAAGTTCCAAAAAGTAGTTCCAGCCTTTCTCGTGCGACTTCGCCAAGTCATCATCCGGAAGACCGGAATGCACCAGGGTCATGAGAGTGTCTTCTCCCTGTCTCCTGAAGGTCACCGTAACCGTCGACTCAACGCCCAAGGTGTTCGGTGACATCCAGGTATGTTGGATACGGTGTGGCCGCTCGGTCTCCATAAATCGCCCGAAATGGGGAGTCCCCCTGAGGAGCCAGTAAAACAATCCGTCGACCACCGGATTGAGGATCAGCTTGTCGCTTTCATGCCAGGGATTGCCGGGAATCTTTGGATCCAGCCAGGCGTCGTACACCTCACCGGGCGGAGCGGCGATGGTCCGTTCAATCTTGAACTCCAGCGTCTTCATCGATTTCATCGCTTTTTCTCCTGTTGCTTTTTCTGTTCTTGTTTCGTGAAATAGCGTTCAAATTGATCGAGGTGTGCGTTCCAGAACCGCTCGTACTCATGCACCCAGCCGGCCACCTGTCGGAGCGGGCCCCCTCGAAAGGAGATGAACACTTCCCGCCCTTGCTTTCTCCGTTCGATCAATCCCGCTCTTTCGAGAACCTTTAGGTGTTTGGTCACCGAATTCAGAGCGGTGTCGAATGGTTTGGCAATATCGGTAAACCGCGCCGGACCAGTTGACAGTTGCTCGATGATCGCCCGGCGCGAGGGATGCGAAATGGCCGTCAGCACGTCGGTAAGTTGATTCATATTAACATTACACCAAAAGGTGTATAATAGCGCAAGTTCTCCATTGCAGCGTGGGACTGGCGGCAGGCGGAGAAGCTCGCGCTGCGGGCCGCAATGACGTGGTTCGCCCGGCGATTGGGCGCCACTTACCGCGGCATCGGCTTCTCGATGACCGCTGGATCGAGGTGATGCCACATGTCAACGGAGCATTTCCAAGAGCCGTCGGCCTCCTTGCGATAGGCCTCCAGCGTACGGCCCTCGTAGGTCATTTCCTTCGGGCCGCGGCGATCATAGAAGACGTAGTTACCGATCAAGTAGCCGGTCTTGTCGTCGGCATGGGTCTCGATGACCCCGAGCTTGAAGGTGACGTCTCCTGCGTCGGCGTAACTTTGCAGAAGGGCGATGCATGCGGGCCTGCCCATCGCGATTTCGTGATCGGGCGGGATGCAGACTCCATCCGCCGCGTAGAAATGATTGCCCAGTTCGACGATGCGCTTGCTATTGAATAGCACCGGCCAGCGCTCCCGGACCGCTTCGATCGCTCGGACGGATTCCGGATTATCGCGGATAGTGTGGGAAGCCATGTCTGATTACTCCTGTTTGACAATTTGAATCGGGTACCCAATTCACATGATGGAGGCTAGTGCTGCTATGTGACGAAGCCCCTGACCAACGCATTGAACGCGTCGGGCATCTCCCAAAACACCATGTGTCCGGTCGGCAAATTCCGCAGCGTTGCTCGCGGCAGGCGTAAGGCAAGTCGTTGGGAAAGTATCGCCCTCGTCAGAATATCGAACGTACCTGCGATAATCAGGGTGGGTTGGCTGATCTGACCGGCGGTCGCCACTGTGTCGTGATTCCGGCAGGCATGTGCGGCTGCCACGAATCCCGGGAGATTCGGTGGAGGCGATGAGAGAAATGCAGTAACGGTCTCCGGATGACGCGTCAGGTATTCGGGCGAGTAGCAGAACAAAAGCAAGCTCTGCAGAACATATGCGACACTTCCCGAGTCGGCAAGGCTGATCCAATGCTCGAAGAGCGCGTCGGTGAACGTATCGCGTTCGCCCCAGCTATTGGTGATGACCAGCCGCTCGATATCCGCCGGGTGGTCCAGTGCCCAACGCTGACAGATTGCCCCGCCCATCGACGATCCCACAGCGCTGATTCCTCTCAGGCCGAGCGCTTCGACAATGCAATGCGCGTCCGCCGCCAGCCGCCCGATTGAATAGGGACCCGCTGGCACGTCGCTCTCGCCGCAGCCCCGGTTGTCGAATGTTATGACCGTATGATCGGTCGAAAAATGCGCCACCTGGTTTGCCCAGCTGCGTCGATCATCGCCAAGACCCGCAACAAAAACCATCGCAGGACCTTCGCCGTCGGTCTCGTAGACCAACCGGACACCATCGTCGCACTTGACCGAGCCTGTTCCCATTTGTCGGCTCAAAAATAACAGGGAGCTGTAAGCAGGTCCACCGGTACGTCGATATGACGCCGGTCGCTAAGTGCTGAGTTTCGGACCCCGCGACGAAGGCCAGGGGTGCTCAGGCTTGGCGCCGAAGATCGCCTCGACCTCGGCGCGCTTCAGAGTCCAATCGTGCCGCGCGATTTCGGTCTCGAGCTGACCCGGTGCCCAGCCCGCGTGACCGGCGATGATCCGCAGACCATCCATGGGCTTTTCGCGGCCAAGCAGCTTTAGCAGCAGCGGCCGGTCCGCACTCAAGTAGACGCCATCACAGGCTTGAAGCGCGTGCTCGGGCGGGTTGGTGGCGCGAAACAGGAACCACACGGACCCGAAGTCAATGGGCCCGCCGAAGTACACCTTGTCGGGCATGTTCGCGAGGCGCTTGAGATCAGGAAAGAGACTCGAGACAAGGACCGACGTCGGCCTGTTGACGATGATGCCGACCGGGGCGGGACCGAGGTTGTTCATCACGAGCACAACCGAGTCGGCGAAATCACCATCGGGCAGATCGTCTCGCGCGATGACGAGAATTGCGGTCACGGGCTTTGCGTCGGGGGCGGGTGACGGCCACGACGAGCCGGACAAGAGCAGGAGAGCGCAGAGTGCTCCTGCCATATAACGACGTGGCGAGAATCGGCGTCTCATTGGCGACATCCGCCTCCGTTTCGTCGCATGGCGTCCGGCCGCTTTCGGGGAATCTTACGTGCCAATCCTACCGTTGCCTGACCGCAAAATCACGTGTGCCCCGGATCCGTGCCAGAATCTCACCGCACCGCTGAATCAAACCACACGGCGGAGGGGGCTTCGCATGGATTACATCCAGTTCGGAAAGACGGGCCTCAAGGTATCGCGGCTTTGCCTCGGCACGATGTCGATGGGCAGCTCTGCCTGGAAGGGCTGGGTGCTCGATGAGGACGATTCGATTCCCATCTTGCGGCGTGCCCTTGACCTTGGCATCACCTTCTTCGACATGGCCGACTGGTATTCGATGGGCCGCAACGAGGAGGTCGTCGGCCGGAACCTGCTTAGGATGAGTGCACGCGACCGTCTGGTGCTCGCGACCAAGGTCTACTACCCGATGAGCGAGGACCTGAACGATCGGGGTCTCTCACGCAAGCATATCGCGACCTCGATCGACCGGTCGCTCGCGCGGATGGGGACCGACTACGTCGATCTTTACGTCATCCATGCCTTCGATGCTGATACGCCCATCGAAGAAACGATGGAGGCGCTGAACGCCACGGTCCGCGCCGGCAAGGTGCGCTATCTCGGCGCGTCCACGATGTATACGTGGCAATTCGCAAAGATGAACCATGTGGCGGCGATGAACGGCTGGGCGCCCTTCGTCAACATGCAGTGCCAGTACAACGTGCTCTACCGCGAGGAAGAGCGCGAGATGCTCCCTTACTGCCGCGATCAGGGTATCGCCGTCACCACTTTCAGTCCCCTCGCGCGCGGCTACCTCGCACGCGAGACACATACGGCGCGCACGGCCCACGATGCCTATCAGGAATTCTACGGCGATGAGATTGATCGCGAGATCACACGGCGCGTGCGGGAGGTGGCCGCGCGCCGGGACGTGAGCGTGGCACACGTTGCGATGGCGTGGGTCGCTGCAAGCCCCAACCACAACGTTCCGATCGTCGGCGCTGCAAAGACGGCGCACCTCGAGGTCGCCGTGGAGGCTCTTGGACTGCAGCTCGATGCCGGCGAGCGGTCTTTCCTCGAGGCGCCCTACAGGCCGCGCGACGAGATCAACGATCAGAATCCGGTGCGACGTCCCCGCGCGCTGCATCCGGGCTGAGCTAGATCCTCAGCCAGGGGCTGTCCTGTCGAACTTCGATCAGGGTCGGACGATCCGCGACGAGCGCATCTCGTACGGCCTGCGCCAAATGTTCGGCGCTCGCGGCGCGAATCCCATGGCAGCCGAGGCTCTCCGCCAATCGCAGAAAGTCGGGGCTCCTGGGCTCAACGCCGATGCGCTGAATCTGCCGCCGATCCATCTGATCGACGATCTCCTTCAGAGCATCGTTGTTCCACACGATGACCGGTAGCGCGAGGCCTTCTTCCGCTGCCGTCGCCAGCTCGTTGACCGTGAACATGATTCCGCCGTCGCCCGCGACGGCGACCACGCTGCGATGCGGCGCGCCGATCTTCGCGCCGATGGCCATCGGCAAGGCGACGCCCAGAGAACAATAGGTGCCCGAGTAGTACCAGCAGCGCTCCATTTCCATCGGCATCGCAAAGGTACCGGAGTAGACGATCTGCGAGGCGTCGCCAATAACGATGGCATCCATTGGAAGGGCTGAACGCAGGATTTTCCATACCCGCGCGTGCAGCATCTCGAGGTCGGTCATGTTCGCAGCGTTTCGCGCGAGCGTCTCCCGCACGCGGGCCTCGCCCTGCGAGCGCTGCGGCGTCGGCTCCCGGCCAGCGAGGGCGGACGACAGGGCGAGCATCGCGGCCCGGGCGTCCGACTGAATCGGTACCGCGGCGGGATACATCGATGTCAGTTCGATGGGATCGATGTCGATGCGAATGATGTCGCCCGATATCTCGAGTTTGGGCAGGAAGTGGTCGCCCGCCGACACTTGCGAGCCAACCAAGAGCACCACGTCGGCATCCGCCAGGGCCCGCTGGCTTGCTTCGAGCAGCACAGAGCAGCCCAGCGATAAGGGGTGGGATTCCGGAAGTATCCCCTTGCCCGCATTACTCGACAGAACCGGAGCTCCGATCCGTTCGGCGATGTCCGTCAGCGCCTTGCGGCTGCCGAGCGCGCCGCCGCCGACGAAAATCAGAGGGCGCTTTGCCTGTGCGAGACGATCCGCTGCCTCCTCGATCAATGCCGGATCGGGCATCGGCAAGGACGGTGCGCGGCGGGTCTTCCAGTCGACCTCCACGGCTTCGGGGAGGACGTCCCGTGGCAGCGACAAATGAACCGGACGCGGCCGGCTACCGCGAAAGACCGCATAGGCGCGAGCAATCAGTTCGGGCAGCTCCTCCGGATATCGGACCATGGCGCTGAAGGCGGTGAACCCGGCTGTTACCGCGGCCTGGTCGGTGAGTTCGTGGATCGCTCCCCAGCCCTTCCCCTGCGTGTGTGTGGTGCACGCCCCGGACAGCACGAGCAGGGGTTGCGAATCGCAGTAAGCCTGGGCAATGCCGGTCGCCGCGTTGGTGACGCCCGGACCGGCAATGATGGTGCAAACGCCGGGCTTGCCGCTCGCGCGCGCGTAGCCGTCGGCCATGAGGCTGGCACCTTGCTCGTTGCGGCACTGCACGTGGCGGATTCCTGAACGTGCGATGCCGCGATACAGCTCGACGGTCATCGTCCCGGCCATGCCGAATACAGTGTCGACCTCGTAGGCCGAAAGCAACTTCATCACCGCCTCACCGCATGTCATGGCGTTCAAGCTCCCTCCAATGTCCGGATGATTCGCGGGGCCCGCGCGACGTCCGTCGCGACGCGTTGGAAGTTATCACATGAGGGTGTGTTCCAGGCGCAGGCGACGGCCCGGTCACCGCGACGCCCGCATCCGGTGGCAGCTGATTGGGGTTTGGCGCTTCGTTCGGTAGACTCAGTCGCAGGGGAGGGCTATGCGCATTGTTGGACTCGGTCATGCCTTGTTCGCTCTGGCAGGAATTGGTCTCGCCATCTGGAGCCTCGCCTACGGTGAGTTCGCGCCCATATGGCAGCCGCTTCCCGCCTGGATTCCCTGGCGGGACACTTGGGTCTACGGTTTCGCGCTGCTGGCGTTGGCCGCGAGCGCTGGTCTTTGCTTCTCGAGCACGGCGTTGCCGAGCGCGCTACTGCTTACCGCATACCAGGTGGCCTGGGCCGTGACTCGTGCAGCCCCAATCGCCTTTCGGCCACTCAGCATTGGCTCGTGGTATGGCTTTTGTGAAGCTCTGACGCCGCTTGTGGGTGCCTGGATCCTCTACACCTCGTTGCCAGGGCGATCGCCTGGGTCGGAGAAGTCGCTGGTCGCGCGCAGCGTGCACGCAGCGCAAGTGTTGTTTGGCCTCAATTGCGTCGTATATGGACTGGCGCACTTCGCTTACGCCGATTTGACCGCGAGCATGGTGCCCACCTGGCTGCCTCAATTGAGATTCGCTTACTTCACCGGGGTCGCTCACCTCACGGCCGGAATTGGAATCGTTGTCGGGATTCTCCCGCGTCTGGCGGCCACTCTCGAGGCAGTCATGATGAGCTTGTTTGGCCTTCTGGTGTGGGTGCCGAGCCTGTTCGCGCAGCCCCCACCGGCATGGGCAACGCCACCCAAAAACCAGTGGTCCGAGCTCGTCCTGACGCTGCTGTTAGCCGCATCCGCGTGGATTGTCGCAACCTCTCTGCGAAACCGCCGGTGGGGTTTCGCTTCGCGTTCAACCGGTTAACAGGGCCGGCAGCCGCCATGCGGACATCGACTTCCCGAAGCGGGGGCTTTACCCATTTTTTGCCCCTGATATCCCCAGATTGGTGTTGCGCAGTGCGCAATGTTGGATAATGCCGCTCATGCACTTGCTCGAGCGACAGGATCAACTCGAGGTGCTGAACCGGTGTTTTCAGGAGGCGCGCGGGGCATCAGGCAAGCTGGTGCTCATCGCCGGTGAGGCCGGGTTCGGCAAAAGCTCGCTGGTCGAACGATTCGTATCAGAGCACCGCCGGGATGCTTGCATACTCCATGGCAGCTGCGACGCCCTCGCCACACCGCGCGCACTCGCACCCATCCACGAGATCGCAGCGCAGACGGCGATCTTCACCGGCCGTGCCGCACGGGAGGATGGATCGAGGGATTGGTTGTTCCAATCGTTGCTCGAAGATCTCGCGCGACCGGAGCGAACCAGAGTCGTGGTGCTCGAGGATGTGCATTGGGCCGACGAGGCTACCCTCGACTTCTTGCGCTATATCGGTCGGCGCATTCAACGCACCAGCGCCGTCTTCGTCGCCACATATCGCGACGAAGAACTCCCCGTGAGCCACCCCGTCCGCCTCGCGCTCGGTGAACTCGCCGGGCATCATATATTGCGCATGCGCTTGTCGGCTCTCTCACTCGCCGCCGTCGAGGTGCTTGCAAAGGACAGCGGCCGGGACCCGGCGTTCTTGCACCGACTTACCGGTGGCAATCCGTTCTTCATCCGTGAATTGCTGGCGAGTTCCGGTGAGCGGGTTCCAGAAACAGTACGTGATGCGGTCATCGCCCGGTTGATGCGCTGCTCTCCGGCTACGCGCGAGCTGGCCGAGCTCGCGTCGGTTTCGCCCGGAAGAACGGAGTCGTGGCTGATCGAATCAGTGCTCGGTTCACGCCAAGCCGCGGTCGACGAGGCGGGAACCCGCGGGCTGCTCGATGTGCTGACAGATTCGGTCGGCTTTCGCCACGAGCTCGCACGGCGGGCGGTCGCCAGCATCATTCCCCCGGAGAAGGCGCGCGGCTTGCACCAAAAAGTGCTTCGGGCCCTGATCGCACGGGGCGCCGACCTGGCTCGCATTGTCCATCACGCCACGCTTGCCGATGAGGCGGCCGTCGTTTTGGAATATGCACCGCGCGCAGCGAAGGAGGCGGCGCGGCTCGGCGCTCATCGCGAAGCTGCCGCGCATTTGGGCGCCGCCCTGCGCTACGCCGTCGAATTGACGACCGCCGTTCAGGCCGAGCTCTTCGAACAGCATTCCCGCGAGTGCAGCCTCGCAAATTTGACGCTCGAGTCCATTGAATCGGCGAGAACAGCGGTGGCCTGCTGGCAGCGGTGCGAAAATCTGTGCGCGCAGGTGCGCGTGCTGTGCGTCTTGTCGCAAGAATACCGCACGGTGGGGGATAAGCTTCGAGCGGACGAGTGTGTTTCGAAAGCGATCGAGCTCGTCGAGGCGCATCCGTCCAGGGTAAATTTGGCGATGGCTTACAGCGCGCGCTCTTCGCTGGCGGTGAACAGGGGCTGGGACCGGGATGCCCTCGAGTTTGGGCAGCGTGCGCTCGCCGTCGCGCGCGAGGCCGGCGATCATGCGACCGAATCTCTCGCGCTGTGTAACATTGGCGCGGCGCTTCTCGGCAAGAACGATCGCGCCGGGTATGCGTTTCTCGAACAGAGCCTCGCCTTGGCATTCGAGCATGCGCTCGAGGATCAGGCGGCGCACACGTATCGCACCCTGCTGTTCTATTCCATTCTGATCCATGATTTTGCGCGAGCGGAGCCGCTATTTCGCGAAGGCGTTGCGCACTGTGAGGAGCGGGGAATCCTTTCACACAGCGCCTATATGCGCGCGTACTTCGCCCCTTGCGAGCTCGATCGAGGCCGCTGGACGGAGGCCGCCACCATGGCCGAGGAGCTGCTGCGCAGCCCCGACATATCCGGGGTTCAGCAACGCATCACGCTGATGGTCACACTCGCGCTCGTGCGCATACGCCGCGACGATCCCGGCTCGGAGCAGTTGCTCGATCAGGCCTTTGGTCTCGCTCTACCGACCTGCGAGCTCAACCGCGTCGGCCGCGTTGCGGCCGCACGTGCCGAACACGCGTGGTATCGGGGCGATCTTGATCGAGTTGCGAGAGAAGCGGCGGTCGGGTTGAGCCATCTCAATGGCCACACGGCGCCCTGGATCAAGGGCGAGCTTCTGTGGTGGCAATCCCGCACGCAGCCCCTTGATGCGATCCCCACCGATGTCGCGCCGCCATTCCAATTCATGCTCGCGGGTGATTGGCGGGCCGCCGCGACGGCATGGGAGTGCATCGGTATGCCGTACGAGCGGGCGCTGGCGCTTGCGGAAGGACCCGAGGAGGCTTTGCGCGAGGCACTCGGCATCCTCGATGATCTCGGCGCCGGGTCGCTCGCCGCCATTGTGCGCAGACGCCTGCGCGAACGCGGAGCGAAGGGTGTGCCCCGCGGTCCGCGCGATACCACGCGCGCAAACCCACAAGGCCTGACCTCCAAGGAGGTCGAAGTCCTTTCCCTGCTCGCGCTCGGTGACAGCAATGCGCAACTCGGGCGCCGACTGCATCGCTCGACCAAGACGATAGATCACCACGTTTCAGCGATCCTCGAGAAGCTCGGCGTGAGGACTCGCGCAGAAGCCGTGGCCAGTGCCTATGCTCTCGGAATCGTCAGTGCGCGCGGAGGCGGGAAGCAGGCCCCACCCTGAATTCCGGACTCGTCCCTGGGGTGCCCCCCTAGATCTCCCCCCGCTTGCCCTCGCTTTGCAAATTCTCCAGCGCCGTGAGCAGTGCGCGCCCGCTGAACGGCTTCAACAAATAGGCGACGGCGCCACGAAGAGCCGCTTCTTGACTAAGCCCGGGTGTGTCATGACCGGTGATCACGATCATCGGCAATTGAATGTTCTGGCGGCGTAGTTCACTCAGCAGCTCGAGCCCGGACATCGACGGCAGCTTGAAATCGCTGATCAGACAAAAGGCCTCAGCGATGCGCCCGTCCGCTATCAGCTCCTCGGCAGACGCATAGGTGGCGTTGGCGAAACCCGTCGCGTTCAACAGGTGGTGGATGGCATCGCGCATGCTCTCATCGTCATCCACCACGAGTACTATCTTCTGCTGAGACATGCTGCGAAGGTCTTCCACCCGCCTGAGGAGACACCAGGGGACACAAGGGGGCTGGGCCGACAAGCATTCCTGCGGCGGCGTTCGATCAAATCCTCGCATCGAACGGATTGACCGGCTATTGATCCCGGGTGCAGATGGTCTGCCCCAAAGGACAATCGACCGGGGCGGAGAATGGGGGCTGCGGCTAGTTCTCGCCGCTTTCGGCGCCTTCGCCCGCCAGCCTGCCGAGTTCTGCGGGCGTCGACACCCCGAGCTTCTGCATCATCTGTGCGCGATGCGCCTTGACGGTGCGCAGACTGATGCCGAGATCATCGGCAATCTGCTTGTTGAGCATGCCTGCGATCACCCGCTCGAAAACCTCCTGTTCTCGTGGCGAGAGCAAATCCAAACGCGCCCGGTGACGGCGCGCGGCGTCGACTGCGTTGCGGCGCACAAGGTCCGCCTCCAACGCGCGCCGCAGTGCTTCGAGGAGCGTTTCGCGCACCACCGGCTTCTCCAGGAAGTCGATCGCCCCGGCCTTCATTGCGCGCACGCTGCTCGACACATCGGCGTGACCCGTCAGAAAGATGACCGGCAGCGCGATCCCTTTGCGTAGCAAGGCAGCTTGCAACTCAAGGCCCGATGGACCCGGTAGGCGAATATCCAGCAACAGGCACCCGTGCTGATCGGGGATCGTATTCAGCAGGAACTCGCCGGTCGATGCGTAACCGATCGCATCGAATCCCGTGTGCCCGAGCAGCTCTATGAGTGCCGTGCGCATGGAATCGTCATCATCGACGATGTGGATCAGCGGTCGCGTGTTCACTGGAGTCCCCATATCCTACTCTCCGACATATCGTGCGAGGGCAGCTCCACATGAAATGCTGCGCCGCCGTTCGGGTTGTGCTCGGCGCGGATGGTTCCGCCGTGCGCCTCGACAATCGTGCGCGCGATGGGCAGGCCGAGCCCCATGCCGGTTCGTTTGGTGCTGAAGAATGAATCGAAGAGCTTCGACAAGTCGTCGTCCGCGAACCCGGGCCCCTGGTCCTTCACCGAAACGACGTTGATTCCCGTGGTGGATTCGACCTGAACCACGATGATGCGACGGTCGAGCGGTGCGTCGGCCAGGGCGTCCATCGCATTGAGGATGAGATTGATCAAAACCTGCTGGATCTGGGTCTCGTCCCCGAGGATGCGCGCAAGCGCCGGCGTCGATCGAAGTGCCAGCGCCATATCCCGCCGCTTCAACTCCGGCCTGAGGAAGGCTTCCACGTCGGTCAGCACTGCATTCAGATCGAGCGGCTGCCGGCGGGCTTCATGCCGGGCAAGCAAAGCGCGTAAGCGCTTGATGACTTCGCTGGCGCGCAGATTGTCACTTCGAATACGGCCGACGAGGCGCAGCAGGTCTTCACGCCGATCGCCGCCGGCCAGAAGAAGCACTTCGGCGGTATCGGCGTTGGTTTGCACGGCGCCCAGTGGCTGATTGATCTCATGCGCGATCGCCGCGGTGAGTTCGCCGGCCACGGCAAGTCGTGAGGCGTGCGCAAGCGCCAGATGCTGCTTCTGCACGGCGACCTCGGCCATGCGCCGACGGCGCCGTTCCAGCAACAGCGAGGCGACCAGCCCGCTCAGCAGCAGAATGATGGTCACGGCACTGAGGACTGCATTGCGATACGCTTGCCAGAGCGTCGGCGTCCGGAAGCGCACCAGCGCATCGGGCGGAATCTGCTTCTCATCGATTCCCCAGCGCCTGACTTGACGCCAATCCACCTCGAGCACGGAAGGTGCGGCGGCCGGCATACCGTGCCAATCGTCCCCGCTGAAGAAGCGCTCCAGGATCTGTGCCGTGTGCCTGCCGATCTGCTCGAAGCTGAGCATGCGTCCGCCCACCACGCCCGTACCCATGAATGTTTCGGCAAACGTATACACTGGTGCGGACGATGCCGCCGCAACGAGAGCGGCAGTGTCGCGCGGCGTATAGGGCCGCCCATCGCCGTCCTGGAAAAAGCCGCCCGTGAGTACCACGGAATCGCTTCCCAACTCGCGTAGCCGCTTTTGCAGCGCCGGCAGCGGGAGCCCATCCAGATACTCGGCCTGTACGCGTCCCAGAAGCGGAGCGATGTCGGTCTGCAGCAGCGTCTTCAAGCGGGCGTCTTCAACCGATCGACCGGTCACGATGACCAAATGCGTTGCGCGAGGATGCCACTTGAGCGCCTGCTCGACGGTGCCGGCAATGTCGTAGGCGATCGGCGTGCCGACGACATCTGGCGGCAGCGGTCCCAGCGATTGCAGAGTCGCGGGCGTCACAGCGACGTGGATTACCGGCACCCGGGGAAAGACCCGATCACGGTAGCGCAGCATGAACTTCAGCGCATCGCCACTTGCGACGAGCACGGCGTCGAGCGGCCGATCCGCATACTTCTCGCGCAGGTAGGTGGCAACGGTGAGTTCGTACCGGTCGCCGGCGAAATCGGGCTCGTCCAAAAACTCGGAAAATATCTTGACCGGCTTCGCCGAATCCACCCTGATCGCCTCGTGCAGGCCCGTGTCGAACGCGACGTTCGCGGGTAATAGTCGATTGTTGGAATAGAGCACCAGCACCTGTTTCGCCTCGGCAGCGACCGCCAAGTGAACCAGACAAAGTGCCGGGACAACGGCCAGCCATCGCGGCATGCTCCGTCGCGCCACCCGATCATCGCGAACACTGCCGAAATGGAAGATTAATCGAGGCACCATCACTCCCTGACTTCGACGCCGGCGTGAGCGGGGCACTTCTCCACCCTGTACCTTGGTGCAGTGTGCTCTGCACCTTGATTCAATTTGCGCCCCGTTCGGGGAAGTCGATGATCGCCAACAGCCCGGTCAGTCGTCAAATGCCAAGTCATCGTAAAACAGTCTGCGACAGCAGCTGGAGGGATGCAATGGACGATCTAGTGCCCACGGTGTTCATGGTCGAGGATACCCTGGATGTTCGCGTGTCACTGTCCCGCCTGTTGACCGCCGCGGGATACCACGTTCGCTCGTTTGAATCGGCGGAGCGCTTCCTGAACGAGCAAGACGCCGGGGCGCCGGGCTGTCTGCTGCTCGATGTTTGCCTGCCGGGATTGAGCGGCGCTGAACTGCAGCACCGGCTCGTCACTTCGCGCAGCGCGCGCCCCATCGTATTCATGACCGGATTGACAGATATACAAATCAGCGTCGATGCAATGAAGCGGGGAGCGATCGACTTTCTGACGAAGCCGATCGACAAAGAGCGACTGTTCGACGCAATCGACCAGGCGTTTCGCCGCGACGGCGAACTGCGTGCGGCACTCGCAGTTCGACGCGCGATCGAAAGGCATCTCGACTCGCTCACCGCACGAGAGCGGCAGGTATTGGAACACGTGATCTCCGGCCGACTCAACAAGCAGATCAGCGCGGACTTGGGGATCGGCGAAAAGACGGTAAAAGTGCACCGCGGACGCGTGATGGCGAAGATGGCCGTGCGATCCGTTGCAGAGCTGGTGCAGCTGTGCGCCAGAGTTGGAATCGTAAGGGAGCCGGCTCGTGGGGTCGCAGCCGCCCTAAGATATCGTCTGGACGGCAATCCACCGGCGGCAATCCAGAGCTGCCCTTCACCAAGAGCGCAGGTTCAAATCTCCGTGCCATGTTCGTGAGAGGAGCGACAGGACGTCGATCCGCGCGGCGGCTTGCCAGGGTGAGGGAGCAGCTAAGGCTGCTCTCGCCGATGAGCAGCTTGGGATTTTGGCGCTGGAGTAGAGCCACCGATGGGGTCCGGGCGGGCAAGCACGCACGCAGTATCCTGGGACTCGAGGCGGGGTCTCCGCTGACACGCGATATGCTGCTGGCCGCCATTCACCCGGAGGATCGTGCAAATGTGGTACGGGCGATCAGCGCAACCGTGCGCCATACCGATACGGTTGACATGGCGCTGCGCGTGGTGGGGCAAGATCGCGAGATGCGCTGGATCACCGTGAAGGCAAATGCCTATCGAGATGAGCGAGGGATGCTCTTGAGAGTGGTCGGCTGCGTCATCGATGATTCCCAACGCAAGCGGGCGGAAATGGAATCGCTCAGACAGCAGCAACAGATCACCCACCTGACGCGCGTCGCGATGCTCGGGGAACTCTCCGGAGCGCTCGCGCACGAATTGCAGCAGCCGTTGACGTCGATCATGTGCAATGCCCAGGCGGCGCAGCTTCTGGCCGCCAGAGCGCACTTCAACGTCGAGGAGTTGCGCGACATACTCCAGGATATCGTCTGCGAAGATAAGCGTGCCGGGCAGATCATCCAGCATCTGCGCTCACTTCTGACGCGCGGCGAAGTGGACACGCAGCTCCTGGAGATCGGGGATGTTCTGCGCGACGTGCTGAAGCTGGCGCGCGGCACACTAACGGAGCGCAACGTTCAAGTCCACTCGCAGATCGATGAATACGCACCGCAGGTACTTGGAAACCGCGTTGAACTTCATCAGGTATTTCTGAACCTCATTCTCAATGCCTGCGAAGCGATGAGTGCAAATGCTAGCGGCGACCGGCGGATCGAAATCATCATCACTCTCGATTCAGATCACCACGGAGTTCGCACCTCCGTGCGCGATTGCGGCATGGGCATCGATCGCGACCAACTGGCACACATATTCGATCCATTCTTCACGACCAAGAAAAGCGGGTTGGGGCTGGGACTCGGCGTGTGTCACTCGATCATTGCCGCACACGGGGGAAGGCTGTGGGCCACCAACAACTCCGAGCGCGGAGCGGCGTTTCATTTCACGTTGCCGACCGCAGTGGCCTGATTTCTGCCGTGTCGCGCCGCGACACGCCCAACAAGTTGCTGCGATGCGCCGTAGATCCCGAAAAATACGCGTGAAAAGCTTCGAGTGAATTGTCGAACCGAAGGGACTAAAATCCGACCCGACTCTTTGGCTCGTTGCGCTTGAAGTTGAATGCCGGACGGCCGGAAAGGAGGGCTCATGAAAACGCACCGATGGCAGCATTGGGTGATCGCGGCGCTCGGGTTGTGGATGTTGATATCTCATCTGGTATTGGGCTATGCGGGCATCCATTCGGACGCGCTGTGGAATGCCTGGTTGGTCGGCGCGGCAATCGTATTGGTCTCGGCAGGCCGTCTCATAGTCGAGTTGCCGGATCCTTGGCAGGACGGGACGCACGCCGGGCTTGGACTTTGGCTCATGGTCTCGCCTTGGGTGCTGGGTTTTTCGTCGCACCTGACGGCGCGCACCAACTCGATCATCGTGGGGTTTCTCGTGGCCGTGCTGGCTCTCTGGGCGATGGTCGTCGATACGGATCTTCGCAAATCGATGGATGCTTGGATGCATCAGCACCATCTGCTGCGATAGTCCGAGTCTGCGGGATCGGCGCGGCGCCGGATTGGCGCGGCTCTAGTTTGTCCGCCGGTAGCCGGTGTTCTGTACCGTGACCGTGAGGTTTTTGGCCTGCGCGTTGAGGGTGATGGCGGACGCGTAGGCGGTACCGTCATCCAACTGCCCCATACCCGCGTTCAGTGTGACGACATCGGCGCTGCTGTCGAGGTAAGTCGCTACCGTGACACGTGCGATTCGATTGTTGGCAAGATCAATCTCGACGCCCAAATTGTCACCAGGCTTCTGGTAGTCCCGAAAATTGATCAGCGCGCGCTTGCCCGGTTCCAGTACGTCGATACCAACCTTGCCGGCATCCTTCACCGCCTGAATCTTGGACGGGTCGGGCGGTACATATGTTTTCACCAGACTCACGGCACTTTGCATGTATTCGGTCAGTTCCGCCTTCTTGTTCGCAATGATTCGGCCGCGCAGGCCCGGCTTCGTCGCCGGCGGCGGTGACGAATCGATCATGACCTTCTGCAGCACACCGTCCGCACCGTAGTAGCAGCGCTGCTGCTTGCGCGACTTTTCTTCGCCGTTGAGGCTCACGATGGTGGTTTCGATCCATTCGTAATGCCTCAGACTCGCCTGGCTGGCGGCGAGCGTGGTTTTGAGAGCAGCGATGCGCTCCGGTAGGGAAGATTGAGGCGCTTGAGCGCCGGCGGTGAGGCCGCCGCTCGCCAGCAGGACACCGAGTAGGCAGATTCCAACGGTTCTTGAGTTCACGAAAACCCCGTCGCCGCACGCTGTGTGCACCCGCAGCTTCGCGCCTGAGGCGGCGCGCCGTTATTGACCTTTATACCAATATACGGGGGTTTTTCGTTCGTGCAACGATTCGTATGGGTGCAGCGGTGGCGCCCGCGACTCAGGTCGCACGGACGAGTGGGCGGCTCGGGGCAGAGCGCACGCCTGACGGGATGGCCGAAGGTCGCACAGCAGGAGTACGGACCATGGAACAGAGAACCGCCGCGGCGGCCACGAGAGCCGCTCTTACGCAACTCGTGCTCGCACCGATGGTCACGATCTTGCTCTGCGTTGCACCGGCCCATGCGCAGCAAGTTACCGGCGAATTGGGTTCACCCAGCGCGACCACCACACTCGACGGCAAGCAGCTCCCGCCCCCGCCCCCGAAGTTCGGCGGCGTGATCAAGGAGAGCTACCTCGATTCGAAACCGTACTGGCCGCCGCGTGTCGTTCCGCCCAAGGGCGCCCCCAACGTCCTGCTCATCATGACGGACGACCAGGGTTACGGCGTCTCCGGCACCTTTGGCGGTGTGATACCGACACCGGCACTGGATCGTATCGCCAAGGCTGGACTGCGTTACACGCAATTCCATTCCACCGCCCTTTGCTCGCCAACGCGTGCGGCGCTGATTACCGGCCGCAACCATCACTCCGTCGGATTCGGCGTCATCGGCGAACTATCCACCGGCTTCCCGGGCTACGATTCCGTCATTGGCGCCGAGAGCGCCACCATCGGGACGATCCTCAGGGACAACGGTTACGCCACTTCATGGTTCGGCAAGAACCACAACACGCCTGGCTTCCAATACAGCGCCGCAGGGCCCTTCGATCAGTGGCCGATCGGCATGGGCTTCGAGTATTTCTACGGCTTCATGGGCGGCGAAACCGATCAGTGGACACCCTATTTGTTTCGCAACACCACCCAGGTATTTCCCTGGATCGGCAAACCCGGCTACAACCTCATCACCGACATGGCGGATGATGCCATCAAGCACATGCGTGATCTGAACGCGGCTGCGCCCGACAAGCCGTTTTTCGTCTACTACGTACCCGGCGGCAGCCACTCGCCACATCAGCCGACCAAGGAGTGGATCGAGAAGTTCAAAGGCAAATTCGACATGGGCTACGAGAAATTGCGCGAGCAGATATTCGCCAACCAGAAGCGGCTCGGTGTGATTCCGGCGGGCACGCAGCTGACCCCCTGGCCTGACGGACAGGCGGGATATGGGGGTGCAAAGCTGCCGCGGTGGGACTCGCTCTCAGTGGTCGAGAAGAAACTCCTAACGCGCCAGGCGGAGGTGTTCGCCGGCTACACCGCTTATACCGACCACGAGATCGGCCGGGTCATCCAAGAAGTCCAAGACGAGGGAAAACTCGACAACACGCTGATTATTTACATCGTCGGCGACAATGGCACGAGCGCCGAAGGCACGTTGTACGGCACCTACAATCAGCTTATCGCCTACAACGGCATTCTCAAGACTCCGGAACCCCTGCAGCTACTGCACTACGAAGAGTGGGGCTCCGATAAGACCTACCCGCATATGGCGGTGCAATGGTCGTGGGCGTTCGACACGCCGTTCAAGTGGACCAAGCAGGTGGCTTCGCATTTCGGCGGCACGCGCCAGGGCCTGGCGATCTCCTGGCCTGGTCACATCCAAGACGTGGGAGGCGTTCGCACCCAGTTTCACCATATGATCGATATCGTTCCGACCATCCTTGAAGCCAGCGGCATCAAGGCGCCGGACCAGGTCAATGGCATCAAGCAGAGACCCATCGAAGGCGTGAGCATGCTGTACACGCTGGACAAGGCGAATGCCAACGCACCCTCCAAGCGCGACACGCAGTACTTCGAAATGGTCGGGAACCGCGGCATCTACCATGACGGGTGGATGGCCAACACCACTCCTCCCTCCCCGTCTTGGGAGCTAGGAACAGGCAAGCTGGCCAACCTTAACACCGGCTACCAGTGGGAGCTCTATCACATCACGGAGGACTACTCGCAATTCAACGATCTCGCCGCAAAGATGCCGGACAAGCTTAAGGAAATGCAGGCCTTGTTCGTCACCGAAGCGGGGAAATATAACGTGTTCCCGTTGGATAACACCGGCTTCGCACGGCTCCTGACCCCGCGGCCGAGCGCGGTCGCCGGCCGCACGGTGTTCACTTACACGGGTGAAAATGCCGGTATTCCGCTCGGCAACGCTCCGAGCATTCTGGACAAGGATTACACGATTACCGCCGATGTGACGATTCCCAAAACGGGCGCGGAGGGCATGATCGTGACGCTCGGCGGCCGCTTCGGTGGTTATGCGCTGTACCTGCTCAAGGGCAAGCCGGTCTTCGTTTACAACTTGCTCGATCTGGAACGCTTTCGCTGGGAGGGCGGGGTGGGTGGCGAGGACTGGTTGGGCGACTCGCTCAAGCCCGGCAAGCACACGATCACGTTCGATTTCAAGTACAACGGCCCCGGGCCCGGCAAGGGCGGCACCGGCGTGCTGTCGGTTGACGGCAAGGAGCTGGCGCGCAAGACGATCGAGCACACGATTCCACTCCTCATGACCATCGACGAAACCTTTGATGTGGGAATCGATACGCGCTCGGAGGTCGACGACAGCTACAAGGTGCCGTTCCGCTTCAATGGTACGATCAACAAGGTGACCTTCAAGCTCGGACCGGAGCAGCTGACGGCCGAGGATCGCAATGCGATGCAGAGGGCCCTCGCCAGAGCGCGCGACTGATCCGTGGAGATCAAGCAATGAGTCAGAACCACTTCACCTTGCGATTCCCCTTGAAGTCGTCCGCCGACGCGAAGTCGCTCGCCGAGGGGCTTCCACCCGCGATGCCCGCGCTGTTCAAAGCGGCCGATATGATCGGCACGATTCACTATGCGCGCTTCACTATTCTGAGCGATAAGACGCTGCTCTTTCTCGGCGACTTCGACGGCGAATTCGTCCCGCTCATGACCGCTCTTGCCCGCGAGGCCGGGTCGGTGTTCGATCTGATTTTCCAGCATGTGGATAAGCCGCCGCCCACGCCGGTCGCCGGCCAAGCACAGGCGTTTGTCGAATGGGCCGTCGAGCACCTGCTCGAGGCCGCGAATCTCTATACCGCCTATCCGGGAGTGACCGTCAAAGAGATCAAGGCGATGGCGGCCGAGGCCGGTATCGAGGGCGCGGGCGAACTCCATCCGTTCCTGGTGATTCTGCCGACGAAGTCGCGTATCGCTTTCTTCGAGACGCAACTGCTTCTCCGTGTCAGAGGGCGCGGAATCACCCATGACCTCGATACGGTGGGGACGCCGCATTTCGCGCAATTCATCCCGCTGGAAGACAACCAGATTGGTTTCTTTACGGTCTACGACGGAACCTTTAACGATTACATTGCCGATTTCACGAAAAATATCGGGCAGGTCTTCGATCTGTTGTTCAAGTTCACCAAGGGCGCGCCGCCCTCGCCGTGCAGAAAGCATCTGCAGGAGTTCATCGATTTTGCAGCCGGCGCGAACCGTACCCCGATTGGGTTCTATCAGGCCTATCCGGGGTTATCGGTCCAGGATATTCATGCGCTGATTGCCGATCGCAAGCCGGAAGCAGTTTCGCGATGAGCGAGAACGGCGGGGCCAAGGCCACGCCCGGCAGTAGCGGTCCAGGGCTGTTGGGACGTCTTTTCGGGCGCGGTGAACACAAGACTGCGTCTCCGCATCCGGGAGGCGTCGGTGCTGCGGCACTCGACCTCTCCGATATCCAGGGATTCATTCTCCGCGGCTACCGCATGCCGATGGTGCGGCACTTCTTGCTCGCCGTGGGCGATCCGGCGAATGCGCGCAAGCTCCTCGGGCGATTAGTCAGCGACGACGAGTCCGACGCGCCACAGATCACGACGGCCAAGGACTGGCACGTCGGATTCGCACCGGGACCCGCCGATGACCCGGCGCATGCACCCCGCCTGAAGCCCGACTATTGCCTGAACGTGGGCATCACCTGGCCCGGAATGGTTGCGCTCGAAATCAAGAGTCGCGTTCCGACGCTGTCCTTCAAATCCTTCGGAGTGTTCATCGAGGGCGCGGCGGGGCGGGCGAATTTGGTGGGTGATACCGGAGCGAGTGGACCCGAGAACTGGATCGGTGGTTTCGGGAAGGGGAGCGATCACCTCCTGATGACCCTGCATGCCTTGAGTCCCGAGGCCATGACGAGCTACAGCGATCGGCTGTCGGCGCTGTTCAAAGAGGGGAACGCCTTTCGGGAGATTTGGCGTCAAGACGGCATGGCGCTGATGGAGATGCACGACGGCAAGCCGGTGCCGACCTTCAAAGTTCATTTCGGCTACAACGACGGCATCAGCATGACCACCATTCAGGGCGGTCCCGAGCACTATCCACCCGATCATCAGCGGCCCTGCGAACCGTGGCTGTTCGTGCTGCGCGATGAGGCGGAGAACTACTATGTGCCGGAGCCTCGAGAGCTTGGGCTCAACGGCAGCTTTGCCTGTTTCAAGATGATTCGGACGGATGTCGTCGGATTCGAGAATTTTCTGCAATCGAACAAGGATAAGATCGACCCCGAGCTGCTGGCCGCGAAACTATGCGGACGATGGCGCAACGGCGTTCCCCTGGCGCTGTCGCCCGACACGGACAGCCCTCCGGAGGGTATCTCGCGGGAGCAACTCAATAACTTCGAGTACGTGAACGCGGATGGCTCAGGCGACCCCAAAGGTCTGCGGTGTCCGGTCGGAGCGCACATGCGCCGCATCAACCCACGCGGCCAGCCGGTGACGGGACAGGGGCAAGCCGGCGGCAGCAACAATACCCACCGGCTGATCCGGCGCGGGATGCCTTACGGGCCGGTTTATGATCCGACGCTGCCCTACGACGCTATCGAGCGCGGACTCCTCGGCTACTTCATCAACTCGAACCTCGAGAATCAATACGAGTTCGTGCTGCGTCAGTGGGTGAATGACAGCGAATTCGCGGGATCGGTCCGGTTGCCCCCCCGATCCAAAGACCCCATGATCGGCACGCAAGATCCCACGGAAAGCATATTCGTGATTCCGCAGGCGAACGGCGCGCCACCGATCAAGGTCACCGGCTTCTCGCCATTCGTGACGACGCGGGCCGCCGCGTATTGCTTCCTGCCGAGCATCACCGCGATCAGATTCATCGCCGCGCTGAGCTGAGCATGCTGTTCCTGACGCGACTATTCGGCGTGACGGGGAGCGAGGCGGAACGGGATCTCGGCGCGGAGGAAGCCTGCATCGAGGCCATCGTCGAAAAGGTACTCGCGATGCAGACAAAAGCTGCCGTCGAGCAGCACCGGTCCCTCGGTCGCGGCACTCACGCGAAGGGCACATGTGCACGAGCCGCGTTCGAAGTGTACGACGTCAAGACGGGACGCGACGCGAGCCTGGGCGCGCGGCTCGCGCGGGGCATTTTCGCGGCGCCCGGCATCTATCCTGCGACCGTACGGTTCGCAAATTCCGATCCGAAGGTGAACTCCGATTTCAAGGCCGATGTCCGGTCCTTGTCATTCTCGGTCGATTTGACTCGGGATGGCGCGATACCGCCCGGCACGACCGGTCGCCAGGATTTCTCGCTGCAAAACACGACCACACTGCCCATCAACGATGCCCAAGCGTTCCTCGCGATCATGAAGCTGCTCACGGCATCGAATCCGGCCGCGGGGTTGTGGGCGTTGCCGTTCAAGGACAAGCTGCGGGTATTGAGAACGCTTGCGCTCGTGCAAGTACAAACCCATCAGAAGATCAAGCCCTATCAGCAGCTGCGTTACGGCAGCAACGTACCCTTCCGGCACGGTCCCATCGAGGTCGTGAAGTATGCCGCCATTCCCCTCTCGCATAACCCGGCGCAGCCCCTGCAGCGTCACAACAGCAACGCGTTGCAGGATGAACTGGTCCGCCATCTCAAAGAAGATCTCACGATGAGCGGCTTCGACTTCGGCGTGCAGTTCCTCGACGCCGAGCGAATGAGGTATTGGGGCCAGCGTCTGGATCCAGGATTCTGGACGGAGAATGCGAGCATCGAGTGGCAGGAAGCACAAGCGCCTTTCCATACGGTCGGACGACTCACCCTCGTGGCGAAGTCGGAACTCTCCAATGACGGCGCCGAAGCGAGCTATTTCGATGTGACGGGCAACGCGGTACCCGACAGCATGCCTGTCGGCAGCATCAATCGCGCCCGCCAACGAGGTGAGGTGGCGAGCCGGAAGGCACGAATGCGGATCGCGCAGGCGTCAAAGCCCCAGCCCTCGGGGAGACCGCTACGTTGAACTCTACGATCGTCGTGCTGGTCGCCTTCGGATGTACTTTCGGCGCCGCCCTTGCAGCGCTGTTCATCCGCAGCTTACTGCCGGCGCAGCATCTCGAGGGAGATTCCAAAGACCTCGTGAAGCTCGTGCTCGGCCTGGTCGCGACGATTACCGCGCTGGTGCTCGGGCTGCTGATCTCCTCGGCGCATTCCGCGTACGATGCCCAAGAGTCCGAGCTGCAGCAACTCGGTGTGCACCTGTATCAAATCGATCGTATTCTGGCGCACTTCGGGCCCGATGCTGCCAAGGAGCGCCAGGCACTGCGCGACATGGTCACCGCGGACGTCACCCGGATCTGGAAAAATCAAGGTGGTGCGGCGGCGATGCACGCACCACTGACGGCACAAATGGCAGCCGAGGCGCTTTTTGAAAGCGTTGCAAGCCTGACGCCGAAGACCGATTTACAGCGGTTCGGTCAGAGCCGCGCGCTGCAGTTGCTCTCCAGTGTGGGCGAGACCCGGCGTCTCCTGGTCGAACAATCGAGCGGTGCGCTATCGAGGCCGTTTCTCATCGTCCTCGTGTCGTGGGCGAGCGTGCTGTTCTTCGGGTTCGGTCTGTTGGCGCGCTTCAACGTGACCGTCGTTGCGGCGCTGTTCGTCGGGGCTCTGTCGGTGGCAGGTGCGATATTTCTCATCCTCGAGATGAATCAGCCCTATGCCGGCTGGATGCAAGTCTCCAGTGCCCCATTGCTGGACGCCTTGGCCGAGATGGGTCGATAGAGTCATACCGGGGGCGCTGGTCGCGCTACGCGCGATTTGTCGACAGACCTCCACGGCCCGTTGGCTGCTCCGGGCAATGAGAGCGATGGCCGCGGAATCCACTTTGCCGGCGCCCACCGATTGTTCCAGGCGCATCGCTCCGAGCTCCAGTTCCCCGAGCGTGTGCCCGAAGCCGTGACGTAACTCATCGGCGAGCCGTCTGCGCTCGAGGTCGGTCGCTTCGAGGAACTCCCGGCGCAAGGAGTTGCGCTCGGTCACATCGACCGCGAAGCAGAGCAGCGTTGGCCGGCCGTCCATCTCAATCGGGGCATGCGACAATTCGACGTCAATCACCGTGCCGTCCTTCAGGCGATGGCGCGTCTCGACCACACCGTCTCCGGGGGGTGGAGCGCCCATCTCGGTGCGGACAGGTGTCGCCGCGAAGTCGTCAACGGTCAGGGCCAGCCACTCGTCCTCGGAGTAGCCATAATGACGGATCGCCTGCGCATTGACCATGAGGATGCGCCCGGCCGCGCCATCTTGTACCCACATCGGGTGGGGTCCGTCGTCGAACAGCCGCCGATGTCGTTCCGCGGCGGCGGCGAGCTCGTGTGATCTGCGATTGCGCTCGGCGAGCAATACGGTCAGAAACATGCCCGTCACCATCAACAGCGCCAGAAAACCCCACAGCGTGTCGATGCCCTCGTTGACGCCGATCGTCGCGAGGACACCCCGCTGCAAGGCGAAGCTCAGAGTGGCCGCCATGGCGCAAACGGAGGTGACGATCGAGGCCATTGCCACTCCAAAGCGCACGACCGCCCAGACGAGGAGTACCAGCGCCATCGCCACGAGCGGCAGGCGTACATCGGCTGCGCCCAGCATGAACATGCCTGCCACCCAGCCAAGCAATGCAAGACACAAGCAACCCGCCTCGGCGCCCTTGCCCCGCACCGTGCGCAAGAGCGGCGGGGTCGCAACCAGCAGCGGTACGAACAAAACGACCCCGGCTACACAGTCCGACCACCAACGCCCCAGAGCGGACAGAAAGGCCCCGGTCACGACCGGAGTTGTGCCCGCCGCGTTTGTCATCAGGGCAATTTCCCCCGGGTCGAGTTCACCGGGTTGCTGCCACTGGTAGGTCATCAGGCCGACGAAGTCGAGTGCTTGAATCACGCTGGCGCCGACGACCGCAGCACCAAACAACAGCAGCGGGTCCTGCCAGTGATCGAAGGCGCGGCTGAATCGCCAGCGCGACAACAGCCAGAGGATGACCATCACCGCCACGGTCGCGTCCGCCCCATAGTAAATGCCATAGAGCCAGGGTTGATTCAGCAATACGGCCGTGCCCACCAGCGTTCCAAGGAAAATTCCAGGCCAGAGGCGCACCCCGCCCAGAATCAGGCCTCCCACGCTGAGTCCTACCAGAAGCGAGGGCACTGCCAACCGCGAGCTGGTCACGTCGAGTCGGGGATCGATGATTCCGGCAAGCAGGACGGTGACGGCAAGGCCCGCGAAGCACCCGACCGCGAGCAGCGCGCACCTCCCGATGCAGCCCGGTACCGGTTGAATTGTGGCAGATCGCGGAGTTCGCTCAGCGTGGGACCCGCCGGGCTCGTTTGCGGGGTCGCTTTGCGCCACTTGCGCAGGTAGGCAGCTTCCGACCTGTTCCTGCTGCGGGCAATCTGCGTGGATGCGCGTGCCGCCGTCCGGTTTGGCGAGCACCGCGATCGTCGCCCCGACGGCTGCGGCGCGCAGCCCAATCGACTGCATTCCAAAGCCGTTCAGCGCGCCTTGAATACCCACGCCGTCATCGTCGACATCGACTTGGACGGTCTCCGCCGTAACGATGACACGCACGTCGATGTGTGCTGCGTGCGCATGCCTCAGCGCATTGGTGACGGCCTCTTGCACGATGCGGTACAAGTGTTCGCTGCGCTCGAGCGAAAGGCCGAGCGGCGCTCGAGACTCGATCCGGACCTCGAGGCGCGGCCCGGAATCCGGTGGCACCGTATTGGGCAGGCGACGCAGCGCCTCCAGAAGGTCGCCATTCGCGTCTTGAAGGGGCGAGACGCCTCGAGTCAACTGTCGGCACAACTTCACCGCCTGGTTGCTGTTGTCGACGAGGAAGTCGATGAAGGCGCCATCGATGCGCACATCGCGTGAGGCGCGGACCACCGCCGCCCTGGCACCGAGGCTGAGGCCCGTGAGTACCTGTCCGAGCCCGTCGTGAAGTTCCTGCGCGAGACGCACGCGCTCCAGATCCATCGAAGTCAGAATCCGCGAGCGAAGCTCCAAGCGGTCCGTGACGTCGACGGCGTAGCAAACCTCGGCCGGGCGGCCATCAAGCTCGATCGGTGTCGACCGGAGGGTCACGTCGATGATCTTGCCGGCGCGGGTGCGATGGCGGACCGTATTGCCGTCGCCATCACTCACACCGCGACCCGACGCGGTGGCCGGTATCGTGTCGGAGTCCGACGCCAGTTCGGCCACGGTCATGGCGAGGAACTCCGCCTCACTGAATCCGTAGTGGCGCAGCGCCTCGTCGTTGACCATGAGGATATGGCCGCCGTTAGGTTCCGCGACCCACAACGGCGAGGGATTGGATTTGAACAGCCGCTGGTAGAGTTCGGCGACGACCTTCAGCTCATCCAGGTCGCGCCGGCGCTCGGCGAGGAGCGCCGTAAGCGACAGACCGGTGAGCGAGAGAAGCGCGATGAATCCCCACTGCAGTCCGATGTTCTCGATCGGGCTGCTGGCCGCGAGCGGACCCAAGCGCATGCCGACCCCCGCCGTCATGACCAGCGACATCGTCAGCGTCGCGAACGCGGCCGCCGGCGGTCCGAAGCGCACGGCTGTCCATGCCACCAGCATCAGCGCCGTGATCAGCAAGGGCTGCGCCGCCGACATGGGGAGCGTCAGCGCAGCGGCGCTCCATGCGAGCAGCGTGAGACCCAGTGCGAGCAGAGTTGTCGGATGGCGGCGATGCCAGTTCCGCAGGGTCTCCAATCTCGTACTGAAGAGGGGTACGACGAGCATGATGCCGGCGATGGAATTCGCCGCCCAATGAATGCTGTTCGAGGCCATCTCCGGGGTGAGAGAGGGAAAGGCGCCGGTCGGGTCAGTCATGATCGAACGATAGAAGGGCGCAAGGGAGTCGGGCGCCAGCCACGCCAATGAAAATCCACTCGCCAAGTCGACCAAAACGTCGATGAATCGTCCGACAGTCGCTGCGGCCAGCAAGATCAGCGGATCGCGAAAGCGATCGAAGCTGCGATGAAATCCCCAGACGGATAGCAGGTGGGCGGTTAGAAGTATGCTGCCGGTCTCCGCCACCGCGTCAATCGTGACCGATGCAGGCGGGTCGCGCACGATGACACCCCAAACAACCCACGAGCCCGCGAAGATGGCGGGCCAGAGCCGCGGGCCACCCAGCAACACGCCGGCCACGCCGACCCCGACTGCGAGCCATGGCGCGGCAATCGACATGGACAAGAGCGATGAAGTTCCCCCTCGCTCGACGAACAGCACGATGCCGGCAGCGGTGGTGACGTAGACCAAGAACAATAGAGCCCCTGCGGCCCATGGGGAGTTCCATCGCCGCCAAGGCTGGCGTACCGCACGAGGGTCGGGCGAAATCTTCGCCTTCAGCGCCGGCGTCGTCGCATCCACGGGAATCAACCGCTGCCCGCGCAGGTCAAACCAGCGACACGGAGGTGGCCTCTGTTCTCGGACATACGCAACGCACTCGCGTGCCGCCGCGACTGCGGGGTGTGATGGCTTCGGGGGGCCTGATAATCTCGAAGAGAGCGTTCTCGACGATCCTGCTCGACATCCTCACCCCTTGAAACGACCGCCCAAAGATACATGAAACACGAACGACTTGCTGTCCCGAAGGCAGCGGCCCGCTCAGGTATACTGATCCCCAAGTCCTTCATCCTCGGGCCGGTAGCGGCCACACAGGGAGTATCGAGTGCAAAGTATCGGCCCCCGTCATCTGCCGATTAAGAGTGCCGCCATCGGGTGCACGTATCTGATCCTGTCCCTGGCATGGCTTTCCGGATGCGCCGGGCAACCTTCGGAAAAGAGCGCCTGGCAGGGTACCACCGCGGGGCATCAGTCTTTCTCGCGGGTGCTGATCGTCGGCATCAGCAAGAACTTCACTCAGCGCTGCGCGTTCGAATGGTCAATGTCACAGCAGATCGCGAGCGACTCGACCCAGGTATTCATCAGTTGCGATTCGATGACCTCGAAGGACCCGCTGACCCGTGCAAATATCGATCGCCTCGTCGCAACGGATCGAGCTGACGCCGTGTTGACGACGGCGGTGGTTTCGATGCAGCTTGGCGGCCAGCAAGGCAACAGCAGGGATACGCGTGCGACCCCGTACTATCAGGTCACGGGTCAGGGTTGGATGACCGGACCATTGGGTGAGTACGGCGTGCCGGTCGCCTTCGTCCAACTGGAAACGACACCGTCGATCACGATGCTCACCGGCAACATTCATGTGCTGACGAAGGTGTTCGAAACGCGCGATGCGAGCCTAGTCTACACGTTGGACACCGACGCGAAATCCGACGATATCGACTCGAGTTCCTCCGGCGTCGAAACGATCACGGGCCTGATCGCAGCTCGTTTGCGCCGGGACGGCCTGGTCCACTAGCGGTCACCGGGCAAACGACCAGGATCGTGCGGAGGGCTAGATCTCCTCCAGGTCCGTGATGCAATCACGGCGCACGCGGCCGTCTTTCAGGGTGACCCCCTCGGCCCGAAGGCGCCTGGCTTGTTCCCGATGCTCTACAGATGACTTCGGGAACACGATGCGTCCGCCGGCGCCGACCACACGATGCCAGGGGAGATTGATGTCCTTTGGCGCCCTTCGCAATGCGAATCCGGTCAGTCGTGCGCGACCGGGAAGTCCGGCGGCGCGGGCGACCGCTCCATAGGTCGACACCCGGCCGCGCGGAATCGTACAAACCGCGTCCCAGATGGCCTGAATCGAGGGATTCTCATTGATGGCAGGCGAAGGACGCCGCGTGCGCGAGTTCTTGGCGCTCAGCGGCAGGAACAGGCTGGCGAGGGTTTTACCGGATCGTGCCATGCATCCCCGAAAACA
The DNA here is from genome assembly GCA_963843295.1 of uncultured Gammaproteobacteria bacterium. GTDB lineage: Bacteria > Pseudomonadota > Gammaproteobacteria > Steroidobacterales > Steroidobacteraceae > Bog-1198. The sequence continues at coordinate 68,772 of CAWJJP010000003.1, forward strand.
TTACGTTCAGCCCGGAGCGCCGGGTCAAGCGTGCCACACCGGCATCAATGGCGCAAAATAGCCGGATGAAAGTCCGCGGTTTCATCCTCCAAGCCAGCTATCGCGTTGCCTCGGGTGCCGATGGACGGCGCGTTCCTGTCGTACATCTGTACGGGAGGCTTGAGACCGGCGGTACGTTTCTGGTGCGCGATGACCGGCAACGGCCGCATTTTTTCATCCGTGCTGCCGATGCAGAGCGAGCGCGGGCGTTAGGCACGCGGCAACCGAAGCGGATCGAGAAGCGCACGTTTGACGGCGCGCAGGCGTGTTCGATCGAAGTCGACGTTCCATCCGACGTCCCGGCTCTCCGGGATCGGCTGCATGCGGCCGGCATCGACACGTTCGAGGCCGACGTGCGCTTCGCGGTTCGCTATCTCATCGAGCACCGCATCAAGGGAGGCTGCGAGATCGAAGGTGAGGCGAGCGCCGGAGAGGGCGTGGGCTGGGTGTTCGACAACCCGTCGCTGCGATCCGCGGACGTGAAGGTCGAGCCGCGCGTGCTGTCGTTCGACATCGAAACCCACGGCAAGGCCGAACGGCTGCTGGCGATTTCCATGTACGCCCCCGGCATCGATGAAGTGCTCATCGTGGACGGCAGCGGGCGCCCGATGCCGGATCATGCGACCCGCTGTATCGACGAATTCTCGGCATTGGAAGCATTTTGCGAGCGCATCCGGCTATTCGATCCCGACGTCTTGACCGGCTGGAACATCATCGATTTCGATCTCACGGTACTGCAGCGAATCGCCGCGCGTGTGCGACATCCATTCGTGTTGGGCCGGGACCGCGGCGCGATTCGCATCCGTAAAGCCGAGGGCTATTTCGGCAGCGGTCAGGCGAGCATCCCCGGCCGGTTGGTTCTCGACGGCATCGATTTGCTTCGCGGTGCGTTCATCCGCATGGACGATTACTCCCTCGACGCCGTGGCACGCGAGGTTCTCGGCGAAGGCAAGGCCGTCGCCGGCGACGTGAATGATCGCATGGCCGAGATCACCCACAATTACCGCCATGACCTGGCGGCGTTTGCACTCTATGCGCGTACGGACGCGAGGCTCGCTTTCGAGATCGTGCAGAAGTCGAATCTAATCCGGCTCGCCTTCGCGCGCACTCAGTTGGCCGGCATGACGCCGGATCGCGTCGCCGCCAGCATCGCGTCGTTCGATTTTCTCTACCTGAGCGAGCTCGACAAGCTCGGCATCGTCGCACCCACCGTGCGTTCCGGTGACTCCAACGTATATGCCGCTCAGCAGGGCGGCCATGTGCTGGAATCCGTGACCGGCCTGCACCGCGGCGTCTGGGTGTTCGACTTCAAGAGCCTGTACCCAAGCATCATCCGCACCTTCAACATCGATCCTCTGTCCTACGTCCCCGATCCGTCCCGGGACGCGGATCTGATTCGCACGCCGGCCGGCGCGTTTCGCCGTGAGCCCGCGATACTGCCTCGCATGCTCGACGAACTCTTTCCGCGGCGCGAAGCGGCCAGGAAAATAGGCGACGACGTCGGATCGAATGCGATCAAGATTCTGATGAATTCGTTCTACGGTGTTCTCGGCACTTCTGCGTGCCGTTTCTACAACCCGGCGCTCGGCAACTCGATCACCGGCACGGGTCGCGATATTCTGCTGTGGTCGAAGCGCTGGTTCGAAACGGCGGGATTCCAGGTGCTGTACGGGGACACCGACAGTCTGTTCGTTCAATCGCGCGGCGCCGATCCGGATCAAATGCGGGAACAGGGTCGCTGTCTGGCTGAGGCATTGAACGAGGATCTTACCGGTCACGTCCGTGAGCGGTGGGGCGTAACGAGCCGCCTGGAACTCAAGTTCGAAAAGTTATATCTGAAGCTGTTTCTGCCGCGATCGCGTCACGGTACGCGCGGTGCAAGCAAACGCTACGTCGGTCTTCGCCACGGCGCCGCCGCGGACAACGTCGAGTTCATCGGCATGGAGGTCGTGCGCCGAGACTGGACTGCGCTGGCGAAGCAGGTTCAACGTGAACTCTATCATCGCCTGTTTACCGACCAGGCGGTCGATGAGTATCTCGCGGAGGTCGTGAGGAGGGTGAGACACGGCGACCTGGATGACGCGCTCGTGTATCGCAAGAATCTGCGCAAGGACGCCGGCGAGTACACCGCCACGACTCCTCCGCATGTCGTCGCGGCGCGCAAGTCCATCCAGCCGGTGGGTCGATTGGTGAGCTACGTCGTCACCACCGCCGGGCCGGAGCCGATTGACGGCGTGCAGCACCCGCTCGATCGCGAGCATTACGTGCTCAAGCAGGTGAAACCGGTGGCGGAGCCGGTGCTGGAAACTCTGGGACTCGATTTCGAGCGGGTCATCGGCGATAGCCGGCAGATTGATCTATATTCGATGCTCCGATGAGCGCCACGGTTACCCTCTATCACAATCCGCGCGGTGCCCGGGCATCCTGCCGACGGCTCATTCCCGATAGCCGTATTTCAGCACCGCAGCGACCAGCAGTTGCCCGATCCCGAATGGGATACCCATCGCCCATGGAGAGAAGGGACCGTTCTCGGTGGCGACTGCAAGGCAGATGAGCCCCGCGGCGAGGTACCACATGCCGACGAGAACCATTTGGCGAGGTAGAAAGCGGCGCGACGCGAATATTCCCAGACTGAACATCACCTGCCATAGACCGGGCAACATCCACACACTGTGAGCGGCGAAACGAATGACCACCACGGTGAGCAGCAGGCCCGCCGCCAGGGCCGGTAGGAACTGCTCGGCGGCTTGATAGATCATTTCATTTGCGAAGCTGGAATGGACCCGTCTGGCCCGCAGGACCGTTTCGATGCCTGACAAGAGAAGGGAAATCGCAGCGGTGGCGACCCAGATCGCGAGGTACGCTCGAAAGTCGTGAGCGGAACTCCTCAGCCAATGAGCCTGAAGCACCGCGACGAGCAATGCGATGATGCCGGAGGTCGCAACGGACGCCGGACCGTAGCCGCGAAATTCCGTTTCCCGTGCGATCTGGCTCCGAATGGCGCTTATTTCCGCCAACGCTTCATTGAGATTCGACATGCTTGACACCTTTAAGCCGGACTTATGAATAGGCATGGCGCAAAGTCACTGCCCATGGCGCATGGCTGTAATCGTTTTTTCGCAATCTAAGTTTAATCACCGGTCATTGCAAATCCGATTCCGGACACGGACTGTGGCATGCCGGCTGCGCTCACGCCTCATTTTGCGGCCGGATGGCCCCCGTACCCCCGGGCGCCCGACACCGCGTAAGCTGCACGCCTGCAGCCCCGGCGCCTGGTATGGTCATGTTCTGGACGAAGGATATGCGCGGACAATCATGAAAAACCAGTCTTTTCCCAAGCGTCTTCGATTTGCGTTGCTCGGCATCCGCGTGGCAATTCTTGATGAGGCAAGTTTTCAGACTCAATTGCTGCTCGGAGTCGCCGCCGCCGTGGTTTTGGCATTACTGCGGCCCCCTCTCGTCTGGGTGGCTTTGTGCGTTCTATCGGCTGGTTTGGTGCTCGCTCTGGAACTCGTGAACACTGCGCTCGAGCGTCTGGCAGACCGGTTGCATCCGGAAAATCACATCGCCATTCAGACCGCCAAGGATTGTGCCGCCGGCGCAGTACTTCTCGCATCGACCACGGCGGTGATCATTGCCATCCTTACCGTCGCCGTGGGCCTTGGCTGGCTGAAGCCGTAAGAGCGTCGAGGGGAGTCGACCACGCTCGGCGTGGGTATTTGCTGACAGATACTTGCGTGAAAGATGAACTTGCATGTACTTTGTACCGCAAAGTTACTATGTATCAAGCAAGATCTGGACAGGAAAAGACTATGAAGCGGTCGAAATATGCGGCGCGTCCGGGACATCGCGGGGTCACGCGCGTGCTGCTGCTCCTCTCCCTGTATGCCGGCTGCGCCTACGCCGGGTTCGATCATGAATTGCCGCTGGATCAAAACGGCATCTGGGCCCGCAAATACCAGAACGGACTCGAGTACGGGGTGGTCGCGCTCGAAGTCGCCGGCAGCTTATGGTACGGAAACAACGACGAAATCGGCCACACCTTCTGGCAGACGGTCGATTCCTCGGTGATCTCCGGACTCGGCGCGCTTGGGCTGAAAGTCGCTTTCAGCCGGGCGCGCCCGGATCAGGGCAACAATCCGAATCTTTGGTTCCAGGGATCGGGCCGTCAGAGCTTTCCGAGCGGCGAGGTGACGTTGCAGGCAAGCTTCGTGACACCGTTCATCGTGAATTACGCGCGCCAAAATCCCTGGGTTTGGGGCCTGGAAATTCTGCCGGTGTACGATGCCGTCGCGCGATTGAAGAGCCAGGCGCATTGGCAAACGGACGTCATCGCCGGGTGGGCTCTGGGTACGGGCGTCGGTTATTGGAGTACGACCCGCGCAATACCGCTTTCCGTCCAGATCCTGCCGGGCGGCTTGTCCGTCGGATTCTCCAAGCGGTTCTAGGTTTGAAACCCGAGGTACTCGAGGCGGGCATCTCCCATTTCGCCCGCGCTGGAGCACAGCGCTCCGCGGGAGGCGAGGGACTCGAGCGTCTGCGCGCGGTCTGTAACGAGGCGCCACTGCGGTTGCGGCGCGTCCTCATTGCAATCTCGTAGGGCGCCAGCCAGCGCCGCCGAGAGCACCGCGCAGTCGGGCGAGTACAAGACGAAACCTTCATCCGCAACGGCCGCGGAATCGAGTAGCAACGCCGCGCACAGCCGCCGCATGATCCGCGCGCCGCTTCCATCTGCGTCGCGCCATCGATGAATATCGTCCCGGACTCGCTGGTCGATGACCAGGGCGTCGCGTTGGATGAGCGGGTGATCGTCCGTCCATGCCTCGGGCGGGCAGCATTTCTTCGCCGGCTCCAGCTGCACCAGCGGATTGATCTCGGCCGGATAAATCCGGCACACGAGCGGCCGGCGTCCATAAATGCCGCAGCGCATATCGGGTTGGAGGTTCGGGCATTGGCCGGCGAGATCGGCGACGAGCATCACGATCACTCGCACCGGCATTGAACCGCTCAGTGTCTGGAAGGAACGCCGGCGTCGATGCGCGGTCTTCGGATCTTCCACGCCCGGCTGCTCGAGCCAGGGCACCGCCTCGCAAATGAGCTGTACCGCGTGACGATCGGCCAGCCAGGCCACGGCTTCCGCCGGGGTCAGCGGCAGCTTGACGTTGCGGCAGCACCGGCCGCATTGCGTGCAGTTGAAATGCAAATCCATATCGCCTCCGCCTCTGGCGGCCAAGTCTACAATATGTGACCTGTCGCTCAGAGATGACAGTGTCTGGCGGGCGGCTTGTGTTGCAAAATCCGCGCATGATCCGTCGCATCGGTCGCGTGCTACTGCTTGTGATCATCGTTACCGGTCCGCTTCACAGCGGAGCTGCCCGCGCGGGCCTCGGCGGCGATATCGCCTGCGTGTTCGGTGACGCGGCCCAACTGCGCGGTGTCTTGAATTCGACAATCGGCCGGCAGTTCGACATGGCGGAGATCACGGCCGATCCGGGCATTCGTGTGCGCGAATTCCTGAATCCGAGCGGAGTCGTGTTCGCGGTGAGTTGGAGCGGCCCGGTGATGCCGGATCTGCGGCCGCTTCTGGGAGCGCACTATGCCGCGTACTCTGGGGAACTCGCGGCGCTGAATCATCCGGGACTGCATCGCTCGGTGCGCTTCGCCTCCCCGGATCTCGTCGTCGAGTCCGGCGGTCATTTGCGCGCCTATACCGGCCGGGCCTATTTGCCGGCGTTGATTCCGGCCGGCGTGGCCGTGACGGATTTGCGCTGAGTCCCGAGACACAGCAGTCCATGCGTTCGATCATCACAATCGGAACTGCGCTCGGGGCGATGCTTCTCCATGGTTGCATCGGCGGCAGCGGCACGACGGCTGCGGCCGGTGACCCGGTCGTGCCGACCTTGAACACCGTCGCGTTGACGGTGGATGGCGGGCCGGCCGGTGCGACCGGGTCCATCAACCATGCCTATGTGACGGTGAAGGTCTGCGCTGCGGGCAGCCAAACTGAGTGCTCTAGCATCGATCATGTGCTGCTCGACACCGGATCTTGGGGCCTGCGCCTGGTGCGTTCCGTACTTACCGCGCACAGCGTTACGCTCAGCGCCGAGACCGACTCCCAAGGGCGGACCGTCGAAGAGTGCGTGAGCTTCGGCGGCGGTCAAACCTGGGGGCCCGTGGCGCTGGCGGATATCTCGCTCGCCGGAGAAACCGCGTCCAAATTGCCGGTGCAGGTCATGGATGACACGGCGGCGGGTGCGCCGCCGCCGCCGTGTGGGGCCAATGGCACGCTGATCAACGGCGTTTCCGGCTTCTCGGCCAACGGGGTGCTCGGCGTGGGTGTCTTTGCACAGGATTGCGGAGAATCGTGCGTATCCGCCGCGACACCCCTGCCGCTCTATTACGGCTGCACCGCGGCAGGGGCATGCACCGCGGAGAACGTCGCGCTCGACGCGCAGGTTACGAATCCGGTAGCGATGTTTCCAGCCGACAACAACGGCATCATCGTGACATTGCCGAATCTGCAAAACGCGAACGGCGACGTGTCGGTCCAAGGCGAGTTGACGTTCGGTCTCTCCACGCAAAGCGACAATGCCCTCCCCGCCGCAGGACTCACGGTGCTCGGCGCCGACGCACACGGCGATTTTACCGCGACCTACAACGGCGCCACGGCGGTGATGCCGGCATTGATCGATTCGGGAAACGATGCGTATGCCTTCAATGATCCAAGCATCGCGGTCTGCTCGACGGGGGCTTTCGTCGGCTATTACTGCCCGGCGGCGGCTCCGCAGAGCGCGTTTGCGGTCAATACCGGGGTTGGCACGAACAATGCCAGCAACATCGTGGATTTCGCGATCGCCGACCCGACGACTTTCGTCGCCAACGCTGCTGCTTTCATGGATCTCGGCGGCGGCGGCGGTTCGACCAGTTTTACGTGGGGCATGCCGTTCTTCTACGGCCGCAAGGTTTACCTCGGGATCGATCAGCGGGTCGCAGGCATCTACACGGGGCCCTACTATGCCTACTGAATCGCGCCGCCGATTCCCCTAGCTCTTGCCGGCTATTTCCTGGGCAAGCGGTGTGAAGCCGCGGCCGGAGGCCACATCCGCCGCCGAAACGCCGGCGCCATTGCGCAGCGCCTTGTTGGCGCCTGCCGAGAGCAGCATGCGGCAGATGCTCTGGTAGCCGCCGCGACTGGCGGCGATGAGCGCCGTATCGCCGGCATTGTTCTGCACGTTCAATTGCGGTGAGCGAGCGAGCAACTGCTGTACCACTTCGGCGCGGCCGCTCGTTGCGGCGATCAGCAGCGGTGTGTCGCCGCCGGCCGTGCGCCGGTCGAGGCGCGCATCGGAGGCGAGCAGCGGCTCGAGGACGGCGGCATCGGCCTGCGCAGCGGCGGCATGCAGGACGGTGACGCCCTGGGCATCGGCCGACTCCTGCGTGGCGCCGTCGGCCAGCAGCAGGCTCACTTCCTCGCGGGAGCCGGCGGCGGCGGCGTACCACAACGCGGAGCGGCCGACATGGTCTTCGATGTCGACTCGAACGCGGCGGGCGAGCAGCGCCTTGACGAGCGAGATCTGGCCGCCGGCGGATGCGAGCATCAGGGGAGTACGGCCCTGCGCGTCGGTGGACTCCGCGCTGGCGCCCGCGGCAAGCAGCATCTCGACGACCTCCGATTGCCTGGCGCGCACCGCCTCGAGAAGCGGTGCCTGTTCGGCGGCGGCATGCATGTCCGCCGCAACGCCGGCGTCGAGCAGCGCTTTGACCACGGCTCGGTCGTTGCGGGCTACGGCGAGCCATAGCGCGGTGTGGCCGGCATGGTCGGCGGCGGCCGCATTGGCGCCGCGTATCAGCAGCAGTGGAATTGACTGCACGGCATGCGCATCGGCGGCAACCTGGAGCAACGGATCGCCCGGTGGCACGCGCAGATTCGCATCGCCGCCGGCCGCCAGCAGCTGCTGCACGCCTGGCTCATCGTTGCGAGCCACCGCCAGCGCGAGGAGTGGCCATCCGCGATAGATGTCGCCCGGCCTCGAGGGATCGAACTTGCCGCTGTGGCGTGCCGGGTCGGCAGTGACCTGATTTGCGTGAAGCCCCAAGGAGCGCAGCTCGCCGGCGGCTGTCTCGGCGTTGACGGCGAGCGCCGCGTCGAGCGCATTGTACCCGCGCCGATCGCGCGCATCGAGCAGCGCGCCGGCGTGCTGTAGAGCCCTGAGCGTAGCCGGCTGGTTGGCCCGCGCCGCATAGAAAAGCGCGGTGCGTTGCTCCGCATCGGTCGCCTGCGGATCGGCTCCATGCTGCAGCAGCAGGTCGACCGCGACCGCATCGGGTCGCTCCGCCGCAATCATCAGCGCGGTCGTGCCGGCCACATCGGCGGCCTTCGGGTCGGCGCCCAGTCTCAGAAGCTCCTCGGCAGCCGCCAGGCTGCCGGCTGCCGCTGCGTACGAGAGCGCTCCGCGCCCAAACTCATCCCGAACGCCGGCTCCCGCGGCGCCCAGCCTCTTCAGTTCGGAGGCGTTGTCCTTGCGTGCGCACTCGATGACCCATGCGGTCAACAGAGTCGGATCCGAGGCTCCCAAATACTCGCGATCGAGGAGCGGACGGCCCGATCGCAACGCCTCGACGGCGCGTACGTAACCCAGCTGCGCCGAACGCTCGAGCCATCGTTGCGCCGAACCGACCGGCGCATCCGCTGTGTGCACGAGTTCGGCCGCGAGTACATAGGCCGCCGCGGCTTGGCCATGTTCGGCGGCCGATTGCAGCAGCGCGCGCGCGTGCGCCGTGTCGGAAGCGACGCCGACCCCGTTCAAATACATGAGGCCAAGCAAGTACTGGGCGTCGGCATTTCCGCCGTTGCCGGCGGCGCCGAGCAATTCGATGGCCTTGTTGAATTGCAGCGTACGCAGCGCCGCGCGCGCCGGCTCCAAAGGGTCCTTGGGCTTGACTTGTTTCGCCGGCGCCGCTGCCGCGCACAGGCCGACGATGCAGCAAAGTGCGGCGATCGGCGCGGACCATGGGCTGCACATTCGCATCATGCGGTTCCGAACTTGGTTTCGACCTGGATGCCGATCGCACGCAGGAAATCATTGGGCAGAATGCCGCCGGCACTGATGATCACCGCATCGTTGCGCAGGCTCAGCTCCTTCCCGGATTGCTGCAACAGGACCTCCTGCGGGCGAATCTCGCGAATCTGCGAATTGAGCAGCACCTTGAGCTGACCCTTGGCGCTCGCTTCATCGACGCGCTGACGGTTGCGCTGCTTCGCGCGCTGGAACGCCTCGCCCCGGTAGGAGAGCATGACGGTGGTGTTGCCGAGTTCGGCGATGCTGGCCGCCGCCTCGAGCGCACTGTCGCCGCCGCCGACTACGATCACCTGCCGGCCGCTGTACTGCTCGGGATCGATCAACCGATAGACGACTTTCGGCAACTCTTCGCCCGGTACGCCGAGCTTTCGCGGCGTGCCGCGCCGACCGATCGCCAGCAGCACCGTCGCGGCGACGTATTCGTGTCCGCTCGCGCGGACGTGAAAGGCGCCGTCCTTGGTTTCGATGGCTTCGACACGCTCCTGATAGCGGATATTCAATCCGTTGTTCTTGCAGGCATCCGTCCAGAATTTAAGCAACGCCTCTTTGGAAGTGTTGCGAAAATGGACCTTGCCGACGAGGGGTAATTCCACCGGAGCAGTCATCACGAGCTTGCCGCGCGGATACTGAAACACCGCGCCGCCCAACGACTCCTGCTCGATGGCTTGATAATTCAGGCCGAGCTTCTTGGCGGCGAGCGAAGCGGCGAGACCGGCGGGCCCGGCGCCGACGATCAGCACGTCGAGGGCGCCGGCGCGCTTCACCCCTGCTTTTGCGATCGCCTCGAGCGCTTGTTGGCCCTGCAGGAGCGCATTCTTGATCAGTCCCATACCGCCGAGCTCGCCGGCCACGTAGATGCCCGGAACATTCGATTCGAAATTCGGCTTGAGCACCGGAATATCGAGACCTCGACGCTCGGTGCCGAAAACCAGCGTGATCGCGTCGAACGGACAGACGATCTTGCATGCCCCGTGACCGATGCAGTCGGTCGGGCCCACCAGCACCGCCTTGCCGTTGATCAGACCGAGAACTTCATGGTGTGGCTGCTCCGGGCAGGCTTTGACACAAGCTCCGCAGCCGAGACATTTGCTCGCATCGATGAGCGGATGCAGAGACGCAGGCTCCGTCATGCCGGCGGCAACGGACTCCTCATGCGCGCGGCGATGGCGCGCTTCGATGCGCTGCTGCCGAAGCAGGTACCCCACGAGGATCGCCACCAGCGGCAGCCCGTAGAGAGCGAGCGACCATAGTCCATCCATGCTGTGCGGGCTCAATTGGTGAAAGAGGCTGGTTTGCCTAGGCTAAAGGATCGTAATGACTGCATTCTGTGATTTTGGTCACTACTCGGCGGTCGCGAAAGTGTCGCATTTCGCACACATTAGAGTGATTCAATCGCGCACTATTACAATTCTTTGCAATACAAAGAAATGGTGTGGCACGAGGCTAGCAGAGAACCCGCTCCTGTCGGGTTTTGAACCCATCTCGTCAGAGGAGTTTTGCATTGAACCTGTTCTGGTTTCTCGCCGGTGTGCTGACGACGCTCGCCACACTCCTGATGCTATCGCCGTGGCTGCGCAGGATTCCGCGCCTGAGTTCGCTGCCCGCAGTTCCATGGCCCGTGGCCGCCGGCGCTGCGCTCAGCGTCGCGCTGGCTTTCGGTGTGTATCGCTGGCTCGGCCACCCGGAGCTTGCGAATCAGCCGATCTCGCGGGCGGCGCAGAACATTTCCGCCGCCGCGGCGATGGTGAATGCACCGAAGTCCGCGGCGGGTGCCGGTTCCATGAGCAGCGCCATCGCGGCGCTGCAAGCGCGTCTCGCGAAGGGTGGCGGCGGCGCCGACGATTGGGAGCTGCTTGCGAAGTCGTATGAATTTCTCGGCCGACCGGACGATGCGAGCAAGGCGCGTGCGCACGAGTTGCCTCCCTTGCCGACCGACGGGATCGCAGGCGCCTCGAACGAACCCGCGTCGGGGTCGGCCACGGCGGCCGCGCCGGAGGCAGCCGCCGTCAGCGGCGAGGTGTCGCTCGCCGCATCCTTGAGCTCCAAAGCACTGGCCGGTGCCACGCTGTTCATCGTTGCAAAATCCGTCGATTCGCCCGGCATGCCGGTGGCGGTCCTGCGAGGCAAGGTGGGAGCGTGGCCGGTGAAATTCACCCTCGATGATTCGCAATCCATGCTTCCGGGGCGGAATCTGTCGAGCGCCGGCCGCGTCACGATCGAGGCGCGTATTTCCCAAACCGGACAACCGATGCCGGCCGCCGGCGACTTGCAGGGCTCAAGCGCTGTGATCAATCCGTCCGACGGCCGGCCGCTCAAAATCGTCATCGATCACGTGATCTCATGAGCATCGTGGCCGCCGCCGTTCCATCCTCAAAGGCACCACGAATCAAGTGGCCCGTCGTGTGGACCGTGGTGGTCGCGATATTGATCCGTGGGGCAGCCAGCCCACCTCGAGCGCTACATCACGCCGCAGCGCGGCCTCGGCTACTGGCTCGGAATCACCGGCGGTTCGATGATGCTGCTGCTGTTGATCTATTCGGCGCGCAAGCGGCTACGCGTGGCTGCGCTGGCTCGGCGGAATCCCCGCCTGGTTCGAGATTCACATGATGCTCGGCGTCGTGGGTCCGATGCTGGTGCTGTTCCACGCCAACTTCAGCCTCGGCGCGACGAACAGCAACGTTGCGCTCATCTGCATGTTGGTGGTCGCCGGAAGCGGCGTGGTGGGGCGCTACATCTACACGCGCCTGCACGCGCAACTCGACGGCAACGAGGACACGCTCGAACAGCTCAAGGCGGTGGGCGAGCGGCTGCGCTCGCAAACGACGTCGATCTCGTTTCTGCCCGGTCTGCTGGATGCCATCGATCGGGTGGAGGAGCGGTTGATTGCGCCTCCGAAGGGGCTCGTGGGGCGCTTTTTTCATTTGATTACGGGCGGCCCCCGCGGAGCCCTGGCACGCTGGCAGGTACATCGAGAAATCAGCCACGCCGTGGAGACGGCCGCCCAGCAGGAATCGGCGCTGATCGCGCGGCATGCGCAACGCATCGCGATGGTGGCGCGCCGCTACGCCGACCGGCGCCTGGAGGCCGGCCGGCCGTGTCGCGGAGTATCAGATGTACGCACGGCTGTTTTCATTCTGGCATGTGCTGCACATCCCGCTGTTCTTCATGCTGCTGATTGCCGGCATCGTGCACGTCGTCGCGATCAACGTGTACTGACGTCAAAGGTCATGCGTGAACAGGGAGGTTGTCATACAAGCCGCAGTATCGTCGTGGATGACGGCAGTGTTCTTGCTCGCGGTGTCACGTGTTCGCAGCTAACGGTTGAGACGCTGCTGATGCCGGGCAAGGTTACGCCGCGCGCACATGAAGCAGGAGGAGACCTGCGCCAACTGCCACGATCGCACGCAACGTCCGCAGCCAGACCTCGCTGTGCCTCGACTGCCACAAGGAGATCGCAGGCGACGTGCGGCGATCATCTGCGGTTTCACGGCCGCATGCCCAACTCCGGCGTCGGCGAGTGCCGTGCCTGCCACACGGAGCACAAGGGCCGCGAGGCGGACATCGTGCAGCTCGAGCCGCGCGCAGTTCGATCATCGCCTCACCGACTTTCGCGCTCGAGGGCGCCCATGCCGCGCTCGAATGCAGTGGCTGCCACAAGACGCGCGAAGCGTGGCGCAAGGCGCCCGCGGCCTGCGCCGGCTGCCACAAGGCCGACGACGTGCACCGCGGGCAGTTGACCGCAGCCCTGCGGCGAGTGCCACAGCTCCGTGAGCTGGAGCGGGGGAAAGTTCGATCACGACAAGACGGAGTTCAAGCTGACGGGGGCGCACGCCACCGTGACCTGCAATGCCTGTCACATCGGCGGACGCTACAAGCGCGACGCCGAGGAGCTGCGTCGGCTGTCACGCGACGGACGATGAGCATCGCGGATCGCGCGGTGCCGATTGCGCCAAGTGCCACGTGACGAAGGAGTGGAAGACCGCCAAGTTCGATCATCTGAAGGAGACCGGCTACGCGCTGCTCGGCGTGCACGCGAAGATCGACTGCCTTGCCTGCCACCGCAGCGGCAACTACAAGGACAAGATTCCGAAGGACTGCGCCGGCTGCCACCAGCGCCGACGATGCTCATGCCGCGCGCTTCGGCGCCAAGTGCGAGCGACTGCCATGACAACGACCGATGGCAGCCGGTGGACCTACGATCACATGCGGGCGGCACAAATTTCGCGCTGATGGGTGCGCACGCCAAGATCGATTGCGACGTCTGCCACACCGGGGTCGCCTCTACCCAGAAGCTCGCCAAGGACTGCGCCGGCTGCCATCGCAGCGAGGACCCGCACGGCGGCAAGCTGCAGGGCGGGTGCGAGACCTGTCACGGGCAGACGACCTGGCGCTCCGAGATCGCCTTCGATCACGACCTGACCGACTATCCCGCTGCTGGGGCTGCACCGGGTCGTCAGCTGCGCGCAATGCCACTCGACGCTGGCCTTCAGCCGGGCGCCATCGAGCCTGCGTCGATTGCCATTCGCACGAGGACGTGCACAAGGGCGGCCTCGGCAAGAAGTGCGCGAGCTGCCATTCGCCGAACGGCTGGCCGCTGTGGAGTTTCGATCACGCGAAGGAAGCGCATTTCCCGCTGCTCGGCGCGCACGCCAAGCTGCAATGCGCCGCGTGCCATCGCGAGCCTCCCGGCACGGTGAAGCTCTCGCAGCAATGCGGCGTGTGTCACCACAAGGATGACCGGCATCTGGGTGAGTACGGCGCGCAGTGCGAGCGCTGCCATACGAACTATTCGTGGAAAGGCGCGAGGATCCAGTAGGTCGCGGGCACATGAATCTCGCACGCGCATCGGAATGTATCGCGCCGCTTGCCCTGGCGCTGCTCGCGCTGCTGTTGGCGGCTCGTCACCGCGCGCGCGCTGCGGCCGCCGAAGCGCCGCCGATCACCGTGCCATTCGATCACCTGACCACCGGGCTTCGAGCTCGACGGCGTGCATCGCGATCTGCCCTGCGAGAGCCTGCCACCTCAATGCGGTCTTCAAAGGAACGCCGCGAGATTGCGGCACCTGCCACATCAACGGCTCGCCCTTCAACGCGACGCCGAAGACGCCAGACCACATCCCCAGCACGAATTATTGCGCGGCCTGCCACAACACCATCTCGTTCCGGCCCGACGTGCACTTCGACCACGCGCGAGGTCATGGGCAGCTGCGTCAGCTGCCACAACGGCACCATCGCGCAGGGCGAGGGACCGACGCATCCGGCCACGAGCCAGGACTGCGCCGCCTGCCATACGGTGATGAGCTGGAATCCGCCCAAGACGGTCGATCACACCCAGATCCCGCTCGCCGTCGCCGGGCTACTGCATCATCTGCCACAACGGCGTGCAGGCCGCCGGGAAAGACGCCGGACCACATCGCCACGAATCTCGAGTGCGGCGACTGCCACCTGACGACCACCTGGCTCGGCGCGAGCTTCGATCACACCGGCATCACGCAGCGGCTGCGTGAGCTGCCACAACGGCAGCAAGGCGGTGGGCAAGCAGGGCAATCACATGCCCACCACCAATCTGTGCGAGAACTGCCATACCACCGGCATCGGCACCAAGACGCCGAGCTGGGTGCCCTCGCTGTTCGATCACACGCAGATGACGGTGACGACCTGCCAGACCTGTCATAGCGGCACGGTGAAGATCACGACCGGCTTCGTCTCCGGGCAGCCGACCAATCACGTGCCGCCGATTCCCTCGGCCATCGACTGCGGCGTCTGCCACGGCAACAACCCGGCCGCGGAGACCTGGACGGTGCTCGCGGCGAGCATCGCGACGCTGCACACCGGACTGCCGGTGAGCAACTGCCTGCTGTGTCACGCCGGGCGAGACGTTCGCGGGCGTGCCCGGCGCCCTACATTCCGATGTCGATCTCGGGCGTGTCGCCGACCAAGATGACGCCGCTCGCGCCGCCGCACATTCCCGATCCTCGCCGGCACCGATTGCAGCGCCTGCCACGGTGCGGCCTATCAGGCCGGCGGCTTCGGCCCCGCGACGGCCATGAGCGCGGCGAAGCACGCGTTCGTGTCCGACGACCTGCGATACCTGCCACGACACCGGCAAGAGCTTCTACGTCGGCAGCGGCACGGCGCTGCAGCTGCGGCCGGCGGATCACGTCAGCAGCACCGACCCGCGCATGGCGACCAGCGACTGCTCGGTGTGCCACGAGACCAAGGACTGGGTCAGCACCGTGATGCCGATCGGCCACATGCCGAATCCGAGCAACTTGACCTGCGCGCAGTGCCATGCCTCCGCGCCGAGCGACTACACGCCCGGCGACGCTCGCCGCGATCGCGGTGCTGCACACCGGCATCAGCGCAAACTGCGGTCTGTGCCATGGCAACACGACGACGGCGCTCACCTGGTTCAACAACTTCACGCCCAAGGATGCGATGCTCACGCCCTCGCATATTCCTTACCTGTCGGGCACGCGACTGCAGTAGTTGCCATCCTCGACGAACTACGCGTCCGGCGGCTTCGGCCCCACGAACATGAGCGCGGCCAAGCATGCCTTCGTGCCGACCTCCTGCGACACCTGCCACGAGGCCGGGTTGAGTTTCTACCTGGGCGCCTCGACCCCGGCGCTGCAGGGCCGTCCGGCCGATCACCTCGCGAGCGGCAATTCGCAGCAGGCTGACCGGCGATTGCTCGGGCTGCCACCAGACCACCGACTGGACCAGCAACATGCTGCCGGCCGGCCACATGCCGAACCCCGGCAACCAGGCCTGCGCGGTGTGCCACACGGCGATCGGTTCCACCCTGGCGAGCTACGCGACGCTCGCGAGCGTCGCGGTGCTGCACACCGGCATCAGCGGCAATTGCGGGCAGTGCCACGGCGCGACGACCCAGCTCACTTTCTACAACAACAAC
The DNA here is from genome assembly GCA_963843295.1 of uncultured Gammaproteobacteria bacterium. Taxonomy (GTDB): domain Bacteria; phylum Pseudomonadota; class Gammaproteobacteria; order Steroidobacterales; family Steroidobacteraceae; genus Bog-1198. The sequence continues at coordinate 84,806 of CAWJJP010000003.1, forward strand.
GACAACCCGAAAGCCGGCGGTGCTGACGCCGGCGCACATCCCGTACTTGCCGGGCACCGACTGCAGCTCCTGCCACGCGCCGAACTACGTCGCCGGGGGCTTCGGGCCCACCAACATGAGCGCGGCCAAGCATGCCTTCGTGCCCACGGCCTGCGATACCTGCCACGAAGCGGGCTTGAGCTTCTACATGGGCGCCTCGACGCCCGCCCTGCAGGGCCGGCCGGCCGATCACATGAGCCCCACCGGTACGCCGCAACAGCAGACCGGCGATTGCTCGGGCTGTCACAACACGACCGACTGGACGACCAATGTCATGCCCGCGGGGCACATGCCGAATCCGGGCAACCAGACCTGCTCGGTGTGTCATACGGCCATCAGCGGCACGCCGCCAGCTACGCGACGCTGGCGAGCATCGCGGTGCTGCACACCGGGATCAGCGGCAACTGCGGACAGTGCCACGGCAGCCCCTCGGGAGCGCTCACCTTCTACAACAACAACGACAACCCCAAGGCGGCGGTGCTGTCGCCCGTTGCACATTCCGTATCTCAACGGCACCGATTGCAGCTCGTGCCATGCCACGAACTACGTCGCGGGCGGCTTCGGCCCCACCAACATGAGCGCGGCCAAGCACGCGTTCGTGCCCACGACGTGCGATACCTGCCATGAAGCGGGCCTGAGCTTCTATCTGGGCGCATCGACTCCGGCCCTGCAGGGCCGGCCGGCGGGACACGTTTCTGCGCCCAACCCGCCGCTCGCAGGCCACGGGCGACTGCTCGCTCTGTCACAACACGACGGTGTGGACCACGCCACCACGCTGCCGACGGGCCACATGCCGATTCCCGGCAACCAGACTTGCACGGTTTGCCACACGGGAATCTGAGCACGCCCACCGGCTATGCCACGATGGCGAGCATTCCGATACTGCACACGGGCATCAGCAGCCGGATGCGCCCAGTGCCACGGCGGCGCGACGGCGTTGACCTTCTACAACAACAACGACAACCCGAAGGCGGCAGCGGGTCTCTCGCCTGCGCACATCCCGGCCTTCACGGGACGAGGATTGCAGCTCCTGCCACGCGGCGAACTACGTCACCGGCGGCTTCGGCCCGATGAACATGACCCAGGCCACGCACGCCGGTGTCGGGACCACCTGCAACAACTGTCATGAAGCGGGTTTGAGCTTCTACATGGGCGCGGCGAGTCCGGGCTGCAAGGCCGGCCGGCGGATCACACCGCAGGCCAACAGGTCGCGCCGAACGACTGCAGTCTCTGCCACACGCACGGCCAACTGGAACACCACGGCCTGCCGCGCGGGCACATGCCGAACCCGGCGAACCAGGCCTGCAATGTCTGTCACACGGCGGCGCCGACGCAACTATACGACGCTCGCGGCCAACTCCGTGCTGCACACCGGCATCACGACGGGCTGCGCGCAATGCCATGGCGGCACCACAGCCGCTGACGTGCTACAACAATATCACAACCCGAAGGCTGCGGTGCTCGCGCCCGCGCACATCCCGTACCTGCCCGGCACCGACTGCGGTTCCTGCCATACGTCGGCGCACTTACGCCGCCGGCAGCTTCGGGCCGATGAACATGACCCAGGCCACGCACGCCGTTCGTCGCGACCACCTGCAACACCTGTCATGAGGCAGGGGTGAGTTTCTACATGGGCGCGGCGAGTCCCGCGCTGCAGGGCCGACCGGCGGATCACACGTCCGGGCAAATGGTGGCGCCCGAACGACTGCAGCCTGTGCCACACGACGGCGAACTGGAACAGCACGGCGCTGCCTGCGGGCCACATGCCGAATCCGGCCAATCAGGCCTGCACCGTCTGCCATACGGCGGCGCCGGCCAACTACGCGACGCTCGCGGCCAATGCGGTGCTGCACACCGGCATCACGAGCAGTCAGTGCGCCCAGTGCCATGGCGGCACGACCGCGCTGACCTGGTACAACAATTTCACGCCGAAGGATGCGGTGCTCACGCCCGCGCACATTCCGTACCTTGCCGGGAGCGAGCTGCGGCTCCTGCCATTCCACGACGACGTATGCGGTCGGTGGCTTCGGGCCGATGAACATGACTCAGGCCACGCATGCCTTCGTGGCGACGACCTGCGACACCTGCCACGAGGCAGGCCTGAGCTTCTACATGGGCGCGGCCAGTCCTGCGCTGCAGGGTCGACCGGCCGACCACACCTCCGGTCAGATGGTGGCGCCCAACGACTGCAGCATTTGCCACACGACGGCGAACTGGAACAGTACGACGCTGCCGGCCGGGCACATGCCGAATCCGGGCAATCAGGCCTGTACCGTCTGTCACACCGGGGCGCCGGCCAACTACGCGACGCTGGCGGCCAACACCGTTCTGCACACCGGCATCACCTCGGGCTGCATCGCCTGCCACGGCGCGCCGAACGCGGCTCCGCCCGTGTTCTATCTCAACTACACGCCGAAGGATGCGATGCTCTCGCCGGTACACATCCCGACCAGCACCACGCCCTGCGAGAGCTGCCACGCGGTGAGCTTCACCGCGTTCAGCGGCACGACCATGAGCGCCGCCAAGCACACCCTCATGTTCGCGGTGATCGGCAAGACCTGCGATGCGTGTCACGACCTGTCGACCTTGAAGTTTCTATGGTGTGACCAATCTGACCACGCGGCCGAACGGCCACCATGTCGGCCAGGACTGCAGCGGCTGCCACAACCCGAACAACTGGGATGGCGGCGCCGCAGAAAAAGGCGGTCGTGACAGTGGCCGCGGCGGGCAGCAGCAAGGTCAGCACCGTGGTGCGGCGCCGCCTATCGCGGTCGTCGTAACGCGGCCGCGACGGCGCCGATCGGCCGTGCGACGCCACGCGGCGTCTGCCACGGCGCGCGCCCGCGGTCGCGGCGTACAGCCGGGTCTGTCCCATGCCGGCGTCACCGGCAATTGCGCGAGCTGCCACAACGGCGTGCTCGCGCCGGGCAAGGGAGCCACGCACATCGCGAGCAACAGCGCCTGCCAGAACTGCCACACGACGCTTGCGCTGGCTGCCGGCGCGGTTCGATCACCACGGCGTCACGGCAAGCTGCGCCAGCTGCCACAACGGCGTGCTCGCCTCCGGCAAGCCGACCCAGCACATCCAAACGAGCGAGGATTGCAGCGCCTGCCATGGCACGATCGCGTGGACGGCGGTGAGCTTCAGCCACCTCGGGCTCACGGCACCATGCAGCAGCTGCCACAACGGCGTCACCGCCATCGGCAAGCAGATTCAGCACGTGGTCACGACGCGCGACTGCGGCGCTGCCACAACACCGTGAATTGGAGTGTCGCCGCCCAGCCGGCACCGCGGCGGCCGGCGCTGCCGGGCGCGGTCGGTGCGCCCGGCGTGGCGACGCCCGGCGTGACGACGCCCGGCAGGTTGCCACCCGGCGGTTCCAACAAGTGATCGACCGTGCGAACTAGAGCTCTGCGTGCGCAGGCGCTGGCCGTGGCGTTTGCTCGTGGTGTGTGCCGGGCTGCTGACTCTGAACGGATACACCCACGCCGCCAACGTGCCTCTGCCGATACAATCCGGACCGCTGGTGCAATTCATCGACACCGATGAGCGCGAGGATCACGCCGACATTTCGGTGCAGTTTTCCTGCACCGTGTTCTACGTGGCCAATACGCCCGCCAATCACGGCAGCAGCACGACCATCACGCTGCGGCTGGGACAGGACTGCGGGAACCCGAACGGCACGGTTCCGCCGGAATTGCCGCTGGTCGGCGGAGGCGGGAATCTCGTGACCGGGGCACGTCTCGATTCGATCGTCCCGGGACAAGTGACTCTGGAACTCAGCTGGGCGCGCGACCTGGACTTCGTCATGGCACCGACCGCGGGTGGGCTCGGTCTGCGCGTGCGGCTGATCGGTACGGCCACGGGCCCTCGCAAGGGCAGCGGCCTCGTCGCCGAAGTCCAGGCGCCCGAAGGCTATGCGGTCAATCTCGACTCCTCGTTGACCAAGTTCGACCGCGCCACCGTCGAGGCGGCGGCGGCAAGCTTCAAGACGCAGGCGTATGTGTCCGAGACCGACATCGAGGACAAGCACTGGTATCGGCTGCGCCTCGGCCCGTTCACCACCCGTGCCGAAGCCGAACGCGTGCTGCAAATCGCGCAGAAGGACTATCCGCGCGCATGGCTCGCGATCAACGACGAGCAGACCGACCTCACCGCGATCGAACGTGCCGGCGTGCAATCCGCGGCTGCGAGCGGGCCGACCGATCCGCCTCTCCCGGATGCCGAGCGCGCCCAGCTGTTGCGCGATGCGCGCACCGCGCTCGAAAAGCATCAATATCCGGAAGCGATCGACTTGCTGACGCGTCTGTTGCGGCAGCCCGAGTACCCGGCACGCGCCGATGCGCAGGAACTCATGGGCTTGGTGCGCGAGCGGGCCGGCCAGCTGGCGCAGGCCAAGGCCGAATACGAGGCGTACCTGCGGCGCTATCCCGACCGTCCTGGCGCGGCGCGCGTCCGCGCGCGCCTGCAGGCACTCGCCGCGGCTTCGATCGCGCCAAAATCGACCGGAGAGTTCGGCGCAGCCGCCAATGACCATTGGACCCTTGCCGGCAGCACGGCGCTCACCTACCAATATGGCAAGGAACAGACGATCTCCTCCGGCACGACGACCACGACCACCGCGGTCAATGCCGCTCTGGTATACGGTGATCTGCTGGTGCGCGATCGCGGCGAGCGCTATGACTTCACCGCCCGGGTAGATGCGGGCTATACACAGAACATCGTCACGACCGCTGGAGGCAGCCAGGACCGCACCACCGCGGCTTTTGTCGAGCTCACGGATCGCTCGCTCGGTCTGACCGGACGCTTCGGCCGCCAGTCGCTTGCCAACCAGGGCGTCATCGGCCTGTTCGACGGCCTGTTCGTCGGCTATCAGGTCAACTCGACGTGGTCGGTCAGTGCGGCGGGCGGCTACCCAGCCTACACGAGCTACTCGTCCTTCTCGACGCAGCAGAAGTTCGGCACAGTGACCGCCGAATACACTCCCTACCAGAGCTGGGTATTCGATACTTACCTCTTCGATGAAACGGTCGCGAGTACGACCGACCGGCGCGCCATCGGCTTCCAAACGCGCTATTCGGAAGCAGGGCGCTCGGCGGTGGGATTGATCGACTATGACGTCTATTTCAAGCAGCTGAACTCGGCGACGCTGATCGGCAATCTCAAGATTGGGCAGTCCTGGATCCTCGGGTTCGACGCGGACCATCGCCGCAGCCCCTTGCTGCTCCTCACCAATGCGCTCATCGGCCAAAGTGCGCCGGATATTCCGACGCTCGAGACCGAGTTCACGCCTTCGCAGATCAAGCAGCTGGCACTCGACCGCACCGCCACCAGCGACACGCTCATACTATCGGGCAGCCGGCCGCTCGGGGAGCGCTGGCAGATCCTGTTGGACGTCGCGGGGCTTCGCCTTGGCGGTACGCCGGCCTCCGGAGGCGTGGCGGCAACGCCATCGACCGGGCTCGACAAGAACGCGACCGTGCAAATGTCCGGTTCGAGCCTGCTGATGGCGAACGATTTGCATATCTTTGCGGTTCGGTTCGACGATTCACCGACCTCGCGCAGCAGCACCCTGACGTGGGACGCGCGCTTCCCACTACCCGGCGCGTGGCGCGTCGGCCCGCGATTCAGCGTCGAGCAGCTGAATAATCCGGAGCTCGGCGGCAAGCAGTGGATCTATCTACCGGAGGTGCGCGGCGATTGGACCAGCCGCAAATCGATTTTCGAGGTCATCGCGGGCTACCAGCTGCAACAACAGCAGCAGCAGCTGTTACCGGGCCAGATTCAGGCAAGTACGCTCGATCAGCGTTCCCTGTATATTTCCCTCGCATACCGGCTGCGCTTCTAGAACCTATGCATATCCGCCTGGCTTTGATCGTGGCCGTTGCCGCGCTGCAGGCCTGCAGCAGTGTGCCGAGCGCGCCCGCCCAGGAAATCCTCGACGAGCAAAGCGGCAATACGCTGCTGGTGGTCGCGAAGCCGCTGGTGTTCGCGCGTACACGCACCGACGTCGCTGCCTATGCGCGCGACTACGCCACGTTGGTCGCGGTGGAGGTGGATCAGTCCGGAAAATACAGCGATTTTCTGCTTCTGTATCGGTGGTCGACGGTCGACCGGCGCATGTCCTCGCCGCCGGATCCGAGCGCGGGTGAACTGCGAATCCTGGCCGAAGGACGGACCATCGATTTGCTGCCGCTCGAGCAAATTCCGGTAAGCTTGTCCCGGCGCCGGGAGCTTCACGTGCCCGACCACGGAGACGTCGTCGCGCACGCCTATCCGATCGATGCGGCGACGCTGCGGTTCATCGCGTCGAGCCGCGATCTCGCCGTGCAAATGCCGCAGGAGCGCCTCGACACGCCGTTTACCGTGTGGGAGGACGGCAGAGCGGCGTTGGGACGGTTCGTCCAGCGGGCGGGTGTTCAATAAAACTCCCGGCCGCGGTGTCACACTTCGAGAGGGAGTTCAATCTTGGCTGAGGGTGGACCAGGGTCTCAAGAAGCGGACGTGTGGTCGGACTGGCTGCTGCACCGCCGCCATGCAGATGACCCTGCCTATGCAAGGGTCATCGGCGAGGTGATGGAGCGCGTCGCCGACCGGGTGCTCGATGAAGCACGACTGGCCGCGGGAGCGACTCTCATCGATGTCGGTGCCGGCGAAGGGCTTCTCGCGTTCCGCGCGCTCGCACGCGTTGGACCATCGCTGCGCGTCGCGCTTACCGATATCTCGGCGCCGATGCTTCGCCACGCGGAGACCGTCGCCGAACGCCTCGGGGTGAGGAGCCAGTGCACGTTTCACGAATGCTCGGCGGAAAGGCTCGGCGCCGTGGGCGACGCTTCGGCGGACGCCGTCGTCACCCGCGCGGTGCTCGCCTACGTTTCCGACAAGAGCGCCGCGCTGCGCGAATTTTTTCGCGTCCTCAAGCCCGGCGGGCGTATTTCCCTTGCCGAACCGATCCTCCAAGACGACGCCTTTTACGCGCGGGCGCTCAGGCAGCGGGTCGAAGCGCAAGCATCGAAGCCCACCGACCGTTTCTTGCCGCTCTTGCATCGCTGGAAAGCGGCACAGTTTCCCGACACGGAGGAGGCCTGCGCCACGAGCCCGATCGCCAACTACTCCGAACGCGATCTGCTGCAGATGCTCAGGAGTTGCGGCTTTGCCGAGATCCACCTGCAATTGCACATCGATGAAATGCCCTCGCTCATCACGTCGTGGGAAGTGTTCCTGGGATCCTCGCCCCACCCCCTGGCGCCGACGCTCGAGCGCATCCTCGCGGAGCAATTCACCGCCGAGGAGCGCCAGTTCTTCGAACAGATCGTCCGGCCGACGGTCGAGTCGGGAAGAAGCATCACCATCGAGCGCGTGGCATATCTTCAGGCCAGAAAACCGCTCGGCCGATCCACACCCATCTAGTGCGCCGGCAACGGAGGGTGGTAGGTGAGCGTGGTCCCCAACAGCCACAATAGAAAGAGCACCAGCGGCAGATTGATCATGAATTGCACGAAAGTGAAGCCGATCAAATCCCGCGCGCGCAAGCCGAGGATGCCCAGGATCGGCAGCATCCAGAATGGATTGATGAGGTTGGGCAGGGCTTCCGAAGCGTTGTAGATCTGCACGACCCAGCCGAGATGGTAATGCAGGGCATTGGCTGCTTGCATGACATACGGCGCTTCGACGATCCATTTGCCGCCCCCCGAGGGCATGAACAGCCCGAGCATGGCCGAATAGGCTCCGATGATGGGCGCAAACGTCGCGTGACTGGCAATGTGGGCGAACGCGGTCCCGAGCATGCCGGAGAGGGTCTGTCCATCGGCATTCTTTGCGCCGGTCAATATGGCTGAAATCGAGCCGAGGAATGGAAACTGAATGAGAACGCCGGCCACGCTCGGCACGCCGCGCCCGACCGATTCGATGAAGCGCCGCGGGCGCCACTGCAGCAGGAGCGCAGCGACGATGAATATGAAGTTGTACGTGTTGAGATTCGAAATCGCGACGGCGAACCCCTTTGCGACGAACTCGCTCGCCAACCAGGCGATTCCCAGCGCGGCAATGAACAGCGTCGGCAGCGGGCTGTACTCCAGCCATTCGCCGGGGCGCGCCCGCGGCGGCAGGGTAGGCCGGCGCTTGAACAAATCGATGCCCAACTGCTGCGCGGTCTGCGCGTGTAGCTCGTCGGGCGCCGATTTCCACGCGATCCACGTGTTGGTGAACGTCAGCACGCCGGCTATCAGCAGCGACTGCCACAGAAAAATCGTTTCGCGGAACGGAATGACGCCGGTCACGGCGAGCAGCGCCGCAGGCATGCTGCCCGGATTCGCTTCCAGCTGCGCCGCCGAGGAGGACAATCCCAGGGCCCATACGGAGCCCAATCCCATGCACGCCGCCGCACCGGCAGCACGATAATCCACCCGCAACTCGGTGCGCTGCGCTACCGCTCGCGCCAGAAGACTTCCCAGCACCGCGCTCAGGCCCCAATGGATCAGGGACAGCAGGATGCTGAACAGGGCCACGAGCGCCACCGCAGCGCGGCCGCTCTTCGGTACCGCAGCCAGCCACCGCACCATTCTCGCGACGGGCGGGGAATCGGCGGTGACATAGCCGCCGATAATGATGAAGGTCATCTGCATCGTGAAGGGAATCAGGCTCCAAAAGCCCGAGCCAAAGTTCTGCGCGACGCCGAGCGGCGATGCACCGATGCCGACGGCGGCCACCGCCACGAGCGCCACGGCGACAACGGCAAATGCGAAGGCGTCGGGAAACCAACGTTCGGACCACGCGCAGCAGCGCAAAGCGATGGCGGACAGAAGCGAGGCGGCCCTGCTGTCGTTGTTTTTCATTCTGCTCTCCCGGCCGGTTTTCCCGAATCACGGCGCTGTTCGATCACCCATTGTGCCGAAATGCACGATTTCCGGTGCGGTCCTCGAGCAGGATGTGGCAAGCGATGCCGAGCTTCGCCGCAGATGAGCGAAGCGAATTCGTGGAAACCGTCCAAGGTTCATGGCGCCTCCTGATATCTGGCGGCGTGGTCTATGAGCGGTGCGCGGGAGAGGCCCGGTAACCTAGTCGAGATCGCTGCGCAGCGAGCCCGCGACCGCAGCCGGTACCGGAGATAGCGAGTGCCGGTAATTCTCGTGATCGACGCCAATCGAGAGCGTCGCCCCGCTCTTCATTGCCCCGACCATCGCGCCCGACAGCTCGAATCGCAGAAAATGCACTGCGGAAGTCTTTTCATTGTTTTCGCGCGCCATGTCTTCGTCGGCGATCGCAAACACCCGGTCGAGCTCGCTCACCCGAACCCAGCAGCGGTCTTCGACTCCGATCAGTTTCTCGAGCGCCGCGCGCCGCTCTGCTTCATCCGTGAATTCGATCAGCAGCGTGACCTTCCAGTTGGCGCCGTCGGGGACCAGCGGGTTGTAGGCATCGAGTTCCTCCTGTATGCCCTCGCTTTCGAAGATACGCTCGGCCCGAAGCATCTCGAGTATTTGATAGCGTATGGTCGTGCGGTCCTCGAAACACCACGTCATGTTGGGGCCCACCTGCAACGTGCGAAGTTGCTTATGGGCGATCACTTCGCTGCGCAGCCGGGTTCGCTCGGCAGCGTATTGCTCGAGGCTCATCAAGTCCTGGCGTGCTAATTTTTGCATGCGCTTGCCGTCTCTTTACAAACCATAGGCCATGCGTAGCAGCGTGAGCGGGTGCACCGGCGGCACGCCGTTTTCCAGGCCGCTTTCGATCTGATGGCCCGCCATCGGACAATCACTCGAGTAAAAGTCGGCGCCGCTCTTCTGCACACGTTCGACGACGGGTTTCGCGATCTTCATGGACGTGTCGCGAAATTCTCGTTTGACACCGTACGTCCCGTTATGACCCGAACAGCGTTCGATCGGTTCGACGGTGGTCCCTGGAATCAGCTGCAAGACATCGCGGGTCTTGAGCCCGAGATTCTGCACCCGCAAGTGACAGGGAACGTGATAGGCGATTTTGCCGAGGGAACGGCTGAAGTCGGTGCGCAGCAAACCGGACTTGTGGCGTATCGCCAGATATTCGAACGGATCGAATATTCGCCGTTTGATGGCGGCAATGTCCTCATCCTCGGGGAACATCAACGGCAGCTCCTGCTTGAACATCAGCACGCAGGAGGGTATCGGCGCAACGATGTCATAGTCTCGCGCGATCATCTCGAGCAGAGGAGGTACGTTCTTCTCCTTCAGCTGCGCCACGGCCTGCAAATCCCCCAATTCGAGCTTCGGCATTCCACAGCAACTCTCCCGCTCGGGTAGGGCGACTTCGATGCCGTTGTGCTCGAAGATGCGGACGAGATCGAGCCCGATCTCGGGTTCATTGCGATTGCCGTAGCAGGTGGTGAACAGTGCCACCTTGCCGGATGTCGTGCCGGCTGCCTGCGGGGCGACGGGCGTTGCGCGCGCCGCGCGCAGTTGCTTGCGCAGCGTCTTCGAGTGGTAGGGAGGAATCGGTGCCGCAGGATGTACACCGAGCGCCACCTCCAGGAGTTTGCGGCCCATGGCGCTACGGTTGACGGCATTCACGGTTTCGGCGATCACCGGTATGCCGGCAAGCATGCCGACCGTATCGGTCGAGCTCAATACCTTGTCCCGCCAGCGGGTATCGCCACGGCGGTTCTTGACCGCCTTTGCGCGCAGCATCAAGTGGGGAAAGTCCACGTTCCAAGGATGCGGCGGGACGTAGGGACACTTGGTCATGTAGCACATGTCGCACAGATAGCAATGATCGACTACCTTCCAATAGTCGTTCTTGTCCACGGCGTCGAGGTCGCCGGTCTTCGACTCGTCGACCAAATCGAACAACGTTGGAAAGGAGTTGCACAGATTGAAGCAGCGGCGGCAGCCGTGGCAAATCTCGAACACCCGTTCGAGTTCCTTATCGAGCGCATCCGCATCGTAGAATTGCGGATCCTGCCAGGCCAGAGCATGCCGTGTCGGCGCCTCGAGGCTCCCCTCGCGGCCTGATTTGTTGTCTCCGTCGGACACGGTGCATCTCCCCGGCCGAACGGGCGGGCTCCTATCGAAGGAGCCGCCCCCCATGGTTTCGTCCGGCGGTAGAGGTTGGTCTTAGAGGTTATCCAGCGCCTTCTGGAAGCGATTGGCATGCGAGCGTTCGGCCTTGGCCAAGGTCTCGAACCAATCGGCAATCTCGCCGAACCCTTCCTCGCGGGCGCTCTTCGCCATGCCCGGGTACATATCCGTGTATTCGTGCGTTTCGCCGGCGATGGCCGCCTTCAGATTCAGGTTGGTCGCGCCGATGGGTAGTCCGGTGGCCGGATCGCCGACCGCTTCCAAGTACTCCAGATGTCCATGGGCGTGGCCGGTTTCACCCTCGGCCGTCGAGCGGAATACTGCCGAGACATCGTTGAACCCTTCCACGTCCGCCTTGGCCGCGAAGTACAAATAGCGCCGATTTGCCTGCGACTCGCCCGCAAAGGCGTCCTTCAAGTTCTTTTCCGTCTTGCTACCTTTTAGATTCACGGCTAACTCCTTCCGATTGACAAATGCTTCCCGACCGGTAATCGGAAGCAATTTAGATGAATTCCGCGGGGACGGTAGACCCCGGGGCCGCGGGAGTCAAATTGGCGCTCTCTATCAAACGGATTGGCGTCCTCTATCGGCAGGTATGCGCAGGAGCAACCGACTGCGCTCGCCGCGGCGCGGCAGGTCACCGTTACAGCAGTTCCAGTGTGCGCGGGTCGAACTTGCCGCCGAAATATTTCTCGACGGCGTCCAGGAATGGTCGATTTTCCTTGCAGACTTGGCCGAACAGGGTCATGCAGGAGCGAAATTTCAGATCATCCGGATCGCCGAAAATCTGACGGATCGAGCGGCCCGCGATCGAATTGACGAGGCGGGTGCACGCGAGTAGGCGTCCCCCCAGAATGGGATGACTCGCGTAGGCCGCGGCTTCCTCGCGGGAGGAGATCGCAAACATTTCAGCCGTCGCGCTTCGACCCAAGCCTTTGATCTGCGGGAATATGAACCACATCCAATGACTGGTCTTGCGCCCGTTGCGAAGCTCCGCACAGACCTCCTCGAAAACCCCATCCTGCGCCTCGAGGAACCGCTGTAGATTGAACGGGTCGCTCAAAAACGTCCCCGATCCACATCGCGGAGGAATCCGAGCAAGCCGGCAAAATAGACGCGTTGAGCGTCGTAGAGCGCGAAGTGGCTGCCATTCGGGCAGTACAGGTAGCGCGCGTGCGGGATCTGCTTCGACATCCACTCCATGTGCGCCGGGTCCATGGTGTCGTAGCGCGCGCCGATGACCAGGGTGGGGACGTGAATCCTGTGGAGGTCGGCGCGCCTGTCCCAATGATCGAGGGTGCCGGTGGACCCGAGCTCGCTCGGACCCTGCAGCGGCACGTAGACCTCGCGGTTGAGATGCGCCAGGGAGCGGTTGACCGGGTCCGGCCAATCCGCCGCGGGCATGCGCAGCAGGTGCTTCGTGTAGACGTGCTCCATCAAGAGGCCCTGGTAGCGAGGATCGTCGTAGGCCTTCTTGGCTTCGATCGCCTTGATTTCCGCGAGGACCGCAGGATCGATTTGCGGCATCAGGACCTTGGCGGCATAGGCGTTGTAGTCGGGAATGCTGGACATCATATTGGAGATGATCAGCCCCTTGAGGTGGTCTTGGTGCTTGAGCGCATATTCGATCGCGAGCATCCCGCCCCAGGAGTGTCCATAGAGATAGAAGTTATTGCGGTCGAGGTGCAGCGCTTGACGCACCTGTTCCACTTCATCGACGAACCGATCCAGTTCCCAGAGCGAGGCGTCATGGGGTTGATCGCTGTAGGCCGAGCCGAGCTGATCGTAGTAGTAGTATTCGATTCCCGCCCCGGGAAGATAGCTGTCGAATGCTTCGTAGGCCTCGTGGGTCATTCCGGGCCCGCCGTGCAGAATGAGCACCTTGATGCGGGGGTTGTTGCCGACGCGTTTCGTCCACACGTGGAACGTCCCTTTGGGTGTGGCGATCGAGATTAGGCGCGCTCCGCCGCCGAGCACGTCGTCGCGCCCACGTTGATCGAAGTAGGTGGAAAGGAAGCCATTGGCCGCCGGCGAATCAGGCGCCGGCGAATCGGCTATCGGCGAGACGCCCGCCGCCCTCGAGTTCGGCGCATCCGGGGCTGCCATCCCGTGCGTTGAGTAACCGGCGAGGAGCACCAGTAAGGCGGAGACGCGGGTTGTCAGGGACATGGCTAGTCTTTGTTGTGGCGGGACGGCAAGGGTCGCAGAGAACGAAATCCCGGGCAACGGGCCGCCCGGGGGCGGGGACACCCCATGGGAATTCGACGTTTTGACGTCTTAGTTCCAAAACGTCACAAAAAAAATGGTGAGAGGCCCTGAGGCACACGGCCCAAGGCGTATGCAAGGTGCGAGGCGGGCGTCGGCGGGGCGGGCGCCGGCGCTGCATCGAGAAAGTCCGGCGGATACTGATGGGTAGTTCGCCCGGGAGCAGGACGACTGTGGGGATCGCGTCACTACCCTCCGGATTGGTTCTCGATGCAGCGCATCCGAGTTTGGGCCTGATTCACAGCCAACATTATCGGCCGAACCCGCGCGGCCCTGTCGTCCTTTGCTGACGGCGATCGCTTCGGAGTTTCGGGAGATGGCAATTTGCACCGACGTGGTGCCGCCGCACGAATGGCGTTCCCGAGCGAAATCAATCAGTTATCAGCAAATAACCCGATCAAAAAACAGCCGCCGTGCACGCCCACGTGCGCCGGCGACCTTGCCAAGTCTAGTGGCTCGCCGTGTGCTTGTGGTGTTGATGATGTGTCTGGTGGTGATGGCTGTGGTGGCTATGGTGGCTCGACTTATGACTCGGCGCCTGCGCGAAAGCGGCACTGGCAAACAGACCCATCACGATTGCAATCCCGAAAATCTTTCCCATGACTCGATTCTGACCTCTGCGGATGAAGTTGCTCGAGCTGGCAGCATAGCGCGAAGCATGGGTTGTCGCGAGGGAGTATCGGCGCCGGCTTCCTCGCTTCGAGGAGATCCGTCCGTGTGAGTCTTTTGCGCAACACCACGGCATTTGACAAAGGGGCGGAAGGCGTTTCTTATAAGACGATAAACGACATGGGGACTCGCTCAGGATGCGCCGTTGAATACTGTCTCACAGCCGGTTGGGGCGATCGACGTCGCGCTCACCCATGCGCGGCGTCTTCTCGAGAAGGATCCGGAACTCGCCGCGGAGCAGGCGCGTGAGATCTTGCATGTCTTTCCCGGCCATCCGCAGGCCCGCCTCATTCTCGGGGCCGCGAATCGCGGTGCGGGGCGGGCACAAACGGCCATCGAGATTCTCGAGCCTCTCGCGCGCGAGCAACCGAATTCCGCAGCGGTGCACCTCGAACTCGGGGTTGCGCGCGCAGAGACCGGCGGGGGACCCGAGGCAATCGCTGCCTTTCGCCGAGCGGTACAGTTGCAGCCCCGTTCGGCCGATGGATGGCGGCTGCTCGCCGATTGCCTCGATGCACAAGGTGACGCCCAGGGGGCGGACCAAGCGAGGGCGCACTACATCAAGGCGGCGACCCAGGATCCGCGGTTGATGGAGGCGGCGGCGGCGCTGGTCGAGAACAATCTCCCGGTCGCCGATGCACGCCTGCGGGCGCATCTTCGAGGACACCCGACCGATGTAGCGGCTTTGCGCATGCTGGCGGAAGTCGCCGGGCGGCTGCGTCTGTACCAGGATGCGCAGGGTCTGCTCGAGCGCTGCCTCGAACTCGCGCCGAGCTTCGATGCGGCCCGCCACAACTACGCCGTGGTGCTCAATCGGCAGGCGAAACCCGCGGCGGCGCTACCGCAGGTGCAGCGACTGCTCGACAAGGAGCCTCGCAATCCCGGTTATTTGAATCTGCAGGCAGCGATCCTCGCCAACCTTGGCGACTATGCAGATTCGATCGAGATCTACGAGACGGTGCTGCGCGAGCATCCGCGCCAGCCGAAGGTTTGGATGAGCTACGGGCATGCCCTCAGGACCGCCGGACGTCTGGAGGAGAGCGTAGCCGCCTACCGCCACGCGATCGGCATGCAGCCCACGCTGGCCGAAGCGTACTGGAGCCTCGCGAATCTCAAGACGTTCCGGTTTTCCGATGCCGATCTGGCCGCCATGCGTAGCGCTCTCGAGCGGACCGATCTCTCGCAAGAGGATCGCCTGCATTTCGAGTTTGCGCTGGGCAAGGCGCTCGAGGATGCGAAGTCCTACGCACGATCCTTCCAGCATTATGCCGAAGGCAACGCCATCCGCAGAGGGCTGCATCCGTATAGCGCCGAGGAGAACACGCGGTACGTCGGTCGCTGCAAATCCCAATACACCTCGGAGTTCTTCGCGGCGCGGGCCGGCGCGGGCTCCCCGGACCGGGCGCCCATTTTCATTGTCGGGCTGCCGCGTGCGGGATCCACGTTGCTCGAGCAAATTCTCGCAAGCCACTCGCTGGTCGAAGGAACCGCAGAACTGCCTGACATCCCGCAACTCGTGCGTGAGCTTGCCGGACGCGAGGGCAGGAACGGTGAAGTGCACGAGGCGCCTTTTTTCAATGCCGTCGCAGCACTCAACGCCGTGGAGTTGCGGCGCCTCGGCGAGCGCTATCTCGAGTCCACCCGCGTTCATCGCAAGACAGCGGCGCCGTTCTTCGTCGACAAAATGCCGAACAATTTTCTGTACACCGGCTTCATTCATCTCATCCTGCCGAACGCCAGGATCATCGACGCCAGGCGTCATCCGCTCGGCTGCTGCTTGTCGGGATTCAAACAGCAGTTCGCCCGCGGGCAGAACTTTTCCTACGATCTCGGGGATTTAGGTCGATACTATCGCGATTATGTGGACCTCATGGCGCATGTCGATGCGGTGCTGCCGGGGCGGGTGCATCGCGTGTTCTATGAGTCGATGATCGAAAATACCGAGACGGAGCTTCGCCGGCTCCTCGATTACTGCGGGCTGCGCTTCGAGCAGCAATGCCTGCGTTTCTACGAGACCGACAGGGCCGTGCGCACGCCCAGTTCCGAGCAAGTGCGGCAGCCCATTTTCAGGGATGCCATGGATCATTGGCGGCATTATGAGGAGTGGTTGGGGCCGCTCAAGCAGGCGCTAGGGCCCGTGCTCGAATGCTATCCGCTGGTGCCGGAGCTTTAGCCAGCAGTTATCTTTCAAAATCGTCGATCATTATTACTGAAGGGAGCAAGGGAACATCATGACTCGTAGCCGATTTACCGCCGGGCCTCGCCGCCCAAATGCCGCCGCTCGCCCGCGCGTCCATCGTAGCCACGTGCTGCGCAGGCTGCCGCTCGCTTCCGCCATTTCGGCGATCCTCGCCGGAGGGGTGCCCGCGGTGCATGCCGCGAACGAAACCGAAAATGCCACGCTCGAAGAGGTTGTCGTGACCGCGCAGAAGCGCACCGAGAACCTGCAAAACGTGCCGATCAGCATCGAGGTGTTGAGCGGTGCGCAGCTCGAAGAACTCAACGTCGGCGGCCTCGACGGCTATGTGAAGTATTCACCCAGCATCGCCTACTCGCGAGGCGATGGTCAGGGCGGCAACGGTCAGCCGGGCAGCTCGCACATCTACATGCGCGGGGTGGTCAGCACCGCCAACGAAAACCACTCGGGATCGCAGCCGACCGTCGGCACCTATTTCGATGAACAACCCGTGACGACGATCGACGGTACGCCCGATATTCATCTGTATGACATTCAGCGCATCGAGGTCCTCGAAGGTCCCCAGGGCACGCTCTACGGCTCGAGCTCCGAAGCGGGCACGGTGCGCATCATCACCAACAAGCCGGACCCGACGAAGTTCTCGGCGAGCTACGATGTGCAAATGAACCGCATCAGTGTCGGCGGGGCCTTTGGTTACGGGGCGGACGCATACGTCAACATACCGATCACGGATTCCCTCGCAGTGCGTCTCGTCGGCTTCTATGAGAAGGACGGTGGCTATATCAGCAACGTGGCGGGAACCAACAGCAATGCTTGCATCCAGAACGGCGTGCGCACCTTCCCCACCTGGTCGGGGCAGGCCAGCACCTACCCGGCGGTGGCCCCATGTCCCCCTCCGGGGGTCATCGGCGCCGGAGCGATCAGCAATAGCGCCTACGTCCAGGACAACTACAACTATGTGTTCAACAAGGGTGGCCGCGCCGCGATCAAATGGGACATCAATGACAATTGGAGCGTGACCCCCTCCGCCATGGTCCAGTCTCTCGAGGCCAACGGCTTCTTCGGCTACGACCCCGGGGTCGGCGATCTGCAACTGGCGCATTTCGGTCCCGAGAAATCCGATGACACCTTCACCCAGTCGGCGCTCACGGTCGAAGGCAAGTTCAACAATTTCGATCTCACCTACGCCGGCGCATTCATGAAGCGCGACACTCATTCAATTGCCGACTACAGCGACTACTCGGAGTTCTACGATCGGGTTTTCGGCTCGGGAGCTTACTGGACCGACGCCGCCGGCAAGCCGATCATGCCGCAGGAACTCGTGGTCACGAAGGGCTACTTTCAGAAATGGAGCCAGGAACTTCGACTGAGCACCCCGCAAGACCTGCCCGTCCACGCAACGGCCGGCCTATTCGTTGAGCGTCAGCAGCATCGGATTTGGGAGCAATACGTCATGCCGGGTTTCGGCTTCACGAATCCCTACGGCACGCTCAATTCGGCGACTCCCAATCCGGATGGATTGTCGCAAGCGCTCTCGATTCCCACCCTCGCGAATACCATCTGGCTTACCGACGAGACGCGGGTCGACCACGACGAAGCGGCATTCGCGCAGGTGACCTGGGATATCACGTCGAACTGGTCGCTGAACGGCGGCCTGCGTTACTACACGTTTGACAATACCCTGCAGGGCTTTTACGGATACTCGCTGAATTACCCCTTCTCTTCGGGTGTGAAGCAATGCTTCGGCCCACCCACGACGCCATACGCCCCCTGCACGAACCTCAACAACCGGGTGACAGGCAGCGGCAACGTTCCGCGGGCGAACGTCACGTACAAGTTCGATGCCGATAAACTCGTGTATGCCACCTTCTCCAAAGGCTTCCGGCCGGGCGGCGTCAACCGCACCTCAGAGCCGGGCATCGGTCCCTACCAGACCGACTACCTCAAGAATTACGAGATCGGCTGGAAGACGCAGTGGCTGGACCACCGCCTGCGCTGGAACGGTGCGGTGTTCTGGGAGGATTGGAACAACTTTCAGTTTTCCTTCCTCGGCCCCAACAGCGTGACCATTATCGTGAATGGCGGTGACGCGCGCATCAAAGGTATCGAGAATGAACTCGAGTGGGCTGCGAGCAATAACCTCACGCTGAGCACCAGCTTCACGTTCCTGGATCCGCGGCTGACGCAGAATTATTGCGGAACGGTGGGCGTGACGAATTGTCCGACGCAGTCAACGACCGTAAACTTCGGGCCCGGAGCTCCGGCTTTGATCGGGCCGCAGGCTCCGTCAGGCACCAATCTGCCCATCACGCCAAAGTTCAAGGGCAATTTGATTGCTCGGTACCAGTTCGATGAGGCTCTGGGCTGGAAGCCCTTCGGGCAGGCCGCCTGGGTTTATCAAAGCCAGTCGACGCAGACGCTCCGGGTGGATCAAGCGCCGGTCGTGGGTAATCAATTGGCCTACGGCCTGGTGGATTTGACCGGCGGTGCACAGAGGGACAATACGATGGTTCAGCTGGTCGTGACCAACGTGGCGGATAAGCGCGCGCAGCTCTCGCGCTTTACGCAGACGAGCCCGACCAACGATAGTCAGGCCTACATCATCCCGACGCAGCCGCGCACCATCTGGCTCAAGTTAGGACAGAAGTTCTGAACGCCGACTCGCTGGCGGGCCACGCGGCCCGCCAGCCCGGGTTGCCGGTCAAGATGCGTCTCTGCAGCGTACTCCTGGCGGGCCTTCTGGCCGGCACGCTCGTGCACGCCGAGCGTGCACCCGTGCTGCCGCAGATCGACCTGCCGCATCCTTACTACTATCGGGAGATGTACCTGCCGCAATTGACCAGCGGACCGAGCAGCGTGGCGTGGTCGCCCGATTCCACCGAGCTGATTTATGCGATGGCGGGCTCGTTGTGGCGGCAGAAGATCGGTTCGAGCGTCGCCCAACAACTCACCGCTTCCGCCGCGTACGACTATCAGCCCGACTGGTCGCCGGACGGTCGGTGGGTCATCTATTGCGCCTACGACGGCAATGCGGTGGAGCTGTGGATTCTGGATCTGTCGAGCGGTGCTGCGCGGCCGCTCACCAAGAACGGCGCGGTGAACGTCGAACCGCGATTCTCGCCCGACGGCAAACGCGTGGTATTCACCTCGACGCTGTACAACAAGCGCTTTCACCTGTTCACGGCGGACTTCGGCCAGAGCGGGCTTGCCAACATCCAGCGCCTGACGGGCGAGCACAAGAGCGATGTGCCGCGTTACTACTACAGCCCGTACGATCATGAGATCAATCCGGTCTGGACCCGCGACGGGCACGACATTCTCTACGTGTCCAACCGCAACCACATCTACGGCACCGGCGGATTCTGGCGCACGTCGGCGAATTCTCGCAGCGGCGCCGCGGCCGGCGACGCCACCCGCGACGCGCGGGAATTTCATTACGAGGAGACGAATTGGAAGTCCCGTCCCGATGTCTCGCCCGATGGTTCGCGGCTGGTGTACAGCTCCTATCTCGGGCGCGCCTGGCACAATCTGTGGCTGATGCCGGCGGGCGGCGGGGATGCATTTCCGATCGCCTACGGTGACTGGGATATGACCTATCCGCGCTGGTCTCCGGACGGGACGCGGGTGGCGTTCGTTTCGAACAAGAGCGGCAACACCGAGCTTTGCATCGTGAGAATCCCCGGGGGGCTCATCGAAACTCTCGCCGCACCCACACGCCGGTACCTGAATCCCATGGCGCACCTGCACCTCGAACTCAAGGATGCGCAGGGACATCCGGCCTCGGCGCGGATCAGCATCACCGATGCGGCCGGCCGGTTCTATGCGCCGGCGTCGGCTTGGATCCACGCGGACGATGGCTTCGATCGGCGCCATCGCCCGTTCGAAGCGCATTACTTTCACGCTCGCGGCGAGGCCACGATCGATGTTCCGGTGGGCGTCCTGAGCGTGCAAGTCGTGCATGGGCTCGAACGCAAGATCGAGGAGCGCCGCGTCGCGACCTCGGTGGAGCAAATGGCGACCCTCGTCGTGAATCTCGGTGAGAGCACATGGTCGGTGCCGGATGCCGGGCACTGGGTGAGCGGCGACGTGCACGTGCACATGAATTACGGCGGCACGTATCGAAATTGGCCCGCGCATCTCGTGACCCAGGCGCTTGCCGAGAATTTGGGTCTGGTGCACGCGGTGATCGTCAACAAGGAGCAGCGTTTCCCCGATATCGCCTACAGCGGCATGCGGCGGGATCCGGCGTCCCAACCGGACGCCGTCGTCATACACGGACAGGAGTTTCACACGAGTTACTGGGGCCACCTGGGATTGCTCGACATCGCGGAAGGCATCATTCTTCCGGGCTACGCAGGGTATCCCGACACCGCCGCATCGAGCTTGTATCCGATGAATGCGGACGTGGCGGATATGGCGCACGCACGCGGCGCGTTGGTGGGCTATGTGCATCCCTTCGATGAATATCCCGACCCGTTCGCCGAACCGCGGCAGGTGCTCACCAATGAACTGCCGGTCGATATTGCGCTCGGCAAGGTCGATTACATGGAGATATTGGGTTTCAGCGACCATAAAATCACCGCTTCGGTTTGGTACCGGCTGCTCAACCTCGGATTTCGCATACCGGCCGCCGGCGGCACCGATGCCATGGCCAACTTTGCCTCGCTGCGCGGGCCGGTGGGCATGAACCGCGTGTATGTGCGCGTGCCCGACGGCGACATCGACGTGTCGGAGTGGTTGCAGGGGCTCAAGCAGGGACGCAGCTTTGCGACCAACGGACCTTTGCTGGGATTGCGTCTCGGCAGTGCCGCGGTTGGCGATGAGCTGAAATTCGCGGGCGCACAGCCGCGGGTTTCCTTTTCCGTGCATTTGAGGTCCATCGTCCCCGTCGATCAGCTGGACCTGCTGTGCAACGGACGGGTGATGCGATCCTTCGTCAAGCGCGCGCCGATCGATCACGGCGACTTCGAGGGTACGATTCCCATCGGCGCCAGCGGCTGGTGCGTCCTGCGGGCCTCGACCGCGGCGGCGCGCGAGGAGGTGCTGGACAACTACGTCTATGCGACGACGAGCCCGATCTATGTCACGATCGCCGGCGCCGCGCCGCATTCGCCCCTGGATGCCAGATATTTCGCGGCGTGGATCGATCGGCTGAGCGAGGGTGTGACGAGCTATCCGGATTGGAACAACGCGGCCGAAAAGCGCGGTGTTCTCGAGCGGCTGGCACAGGCCAAGGCGCAGTTCGTCAAGATGCAGTAGCGGGGCGGACGGGCGCCGCGGCGTCGGCCGGCCGTGTGGCGTCGGCCGGCCGCTGTGGCCGCCTCGGCTAGTAGATCGCCACGCTGCGAATCGACTCGCCCTTGTGCATCAGATCGAACGCGTCGTTGATCTTCTCGAGCGGCATCGTGTGCGTGATCAAGTCATCGATGTTGATCTTGCCGTCCATGTACCAGTCGACGATCTTCGGCGTATCGGTGCGCCCGCGGGCGCCGCCAAAGGCCGATCCTTTCCACACGCGTCCTGTCACGAGTTGAAACGGCCGCGTCTGGATGACCTGTCCGGCTCCCGCCACGCCGATGATCACGGAGACGCCCCATCCGCGGTGGCAGCACTCCAACGCCTGACGCATGACGTCAACATTGCCGATGCACTCGAAGCTGTAATCCGCGCCGCCATCGGTGAGATTGACGAGGTGTGCGACGAGCTCGCCGCCGACCTCCTTGGGATTGACGAAATGCGTCATGCCGAATTTCTCGGCAAGCAACTGGCGGCGAGGATTCAGGTCGACGCCGATGATCTTGTTCGCGCCGACCAGCTTTGCACCCTGGATGACGTTCAGTCCGATGCCGCCCAACCCAAACACGACCACGTTGGCGCCGGGTTCGACCTTGGCGGTATTGATGACGGCGCCAACCCCGGTGGTCACGCCGCAGCCGATGTAGCAGACCTTGTCGAACGGCGCATCCTCGCGGATCTTCGCAACGGCAATCTCGGGCATCACGGTGAAATTGGAAAACGTCGAACACCCCATGTAGTGATGGATCATCTGCTTGCCGATGGAAAATCGGCTGGTGCCATCGGGCATGACGCCCTTGCCCTGCGTCGCCCTGATCGCCGTACATAAATTGGTTTTGCGCGACAGGCAGGACTTGCATTGGCGGCATTCGGGAGTGTAGAGGGGAATGACGTGATCGCCTTTTTTGACCCAGGTCACGCCGGGTCCCACGTCCACCACCACACCTGCGCCTTCATGGCCGAGAATGGCGGGGAACAGCCCCTCCGGGTCGGCGCCCGAGCGGGTGAATTCGTCCGTGTGACAGATGCCCGTCGCCTTGATCTCGATCAGAACTTCGCCGGCGCGCGGCCCCTCCAGATCCACCATGGCGATCTCGAGTGGTTTGCCGGGGGCATATGCAATGGCCGCTTTCGTTTTCATATCGTCGTCCTCTGGAGCCTCTTCAAGGAATGATAATCAGGAACTTCCCCGTACCGTTGGTGGCGGGCCGTCCCGGGAGTATGATAGCCACATCCCCCGGACCTGCACCATGAGCGTACTCAATTCGTTTCATCCCGCCGTTGCCGCGTGGTTCGCGCGGACTTTCGATGCGCCGACTCCGGCGCAGGCGCAAGCTTGGCCGGCGATTCGATCCGGCGAACACGTCCTGGTGGCCGCCCCCACGGGGTCCGGCAAGACCTTTGCCGCGTTTCTGGCGGCGATCGATCAGCTCGTCCAAGAAGGTGTCGCGGGAGAGCTGCCCGATGAGACCCGGGTCGTGTATGTCTCGCCGCTGAAGGCGCTGTCGAACGACATCCACCGGAATCTCGAGGCGCCGCTCGAGGGCATTCGCGAAGAGCTGGCGGCGCTCGACTTGCGGGACGTGGAGATCCGCACCATGGTGCGTACCGGCGACACGCCGCAGTCGGAGCGTGCCCAAGCCCGCCGCAAAGCGCCTCATATCCTCGTGACCACGCCCGAATCGCTCTACATTCTGCTCACCTCGCAATCGGGGCGGGACATGCTTTGCACCTGCCGCACCGTCATCGTCGATGAGATTCATGCCATTGCCGGCAACAAGCGTGGGGCTCATCTGGCACTCTCACTCGAGCGCCTGCAGGCCCTTGTCGGGCGGCCGCTGGTGCGCATCGGACTATCGGCGACACAGAAGCCGATCGAGGAGGTGGCGCGGTTCTTGATCGGCGTCCGCCACGGCGGTGCGGTGGGCGACGGCGATGCATTCTGCACGATCATCGACAGCGGCCATACGCGCAACCGCGACCTCGCACTGGAGCTTCCGCCCGCGCCGCTGGAGGCGGTGATGTCGGGCGAGGTGTGGACGCAGATCTATGATCGATTGGCCGAATTGATTCGCGAACATCGCACGACCATCGTCTTCGTCAATACCCGCCGCCTGGCCGAACGCGTCGCGCGCCATGTTTCGGAGCGCATCGGGGAGGAACACGTTGCCGCCCACCACGGAAGTCTCGCGCGGGACCGGCGCCTCGACGCCGAGCAGCGTCTGAAGCGCGGTGAGCTGAAGGCTTTGGTTGCGACCGCCTCGCTGGAACTCGGCATCGACATCGGGGATGTGGACCTGGTTTGTCAAATAGGTTCCACCCGCTCGATCAATGGATTTTTGCAGCGCGTGGGGCGTGCCGGCCACTCGGTCGGGGGCACTTCCAAGGGCAGGCTCTTCCCGCTGTCGCGGGACGAGCTCGTGGAATGCGCGGCACTGATGGACGCCGTGCGACGCGGGGAATTGGATCGCCTCGTCGTGCCTCGAAATGCGCTCGACGTGTTGACCCAACAGATTGCCGCCGAGGTGTCTTCGCGCGAATGGCAGGAAGACGAGCTGTTCGATCTGGTGCGCAGGGCGTACTGCTACCGTGATTTGCCGCGCGCGGAATTCGACGAGTGCATCGGCATGTTGGCGCAGGGCTTCAGCACGAGACGCGGGCGCCATGGCGCCTTGATTCATCACGATGCGGTCAATCGGCTGCTTCGTCCGCGCAAAGGAGGCCGGCTCACTGCGATCACCTCGGGAGGCGCCATTCCGGACAACGCCGACTATAAAGTCATGCTCGAGCCGGAAGGGCACCTGGTCGGCACAGTCAACGAGGATTTTGCGGTCGAGAGCTTGCAGGGCGACGTCTTCCAGCTGGGCAACACGTCGTATCGAATATTGCGCGTCGAGCGCGGCACCGTGCGCGTCGAGGATGCACATGGACAGCCACCCTCGATTCCATTCTGGCTGGGAGAGGCGCCGGGAAGAAGCGATGAGCTCTCCTTCGCCGTCTCCCGGCTGCGAAGCGAAATCGAGCGGCATCTGGCCGCGGGGCCCGGGGCGGCGAGGCAGTGGCTGACCGAAACCGTCGCGCTCGACGAGGAGTCCGCGCTGCAGCTGCTCCAATACCTCGCCGCCGGGCGCGCCGCCCTGGGAAGCCTGCCGACGCTCGACTCGATCATCTTCGAGCGCTTTTTCGACGAGTCCGGGGGCATGCAGCTCGTGATTCACTCCTCCTACGGCAGCCGGGTGAACCGCGCGTGGGGCCTCGCCCTGCGCAAGCGGTTCTGCCGCACGTTCAACTTCGAGCTGCAGGCGGCGGCGACCGAGGATCACATCGTGCTGTCGCTCACGCAAGCGCACAGCTTCGAGCTGGGGGAAGTCGCGCGGTATCTGCATTCGAACTCGGCGCGCCATGTGCTCGTGCAGGCGCTGTGCGCCGCGCCAATGTTCGAGGTGCGCTGGCGGTGGGACGCGGGGATCGCCCTGGCGCTGCCGCGCTTCCGAGGCGGCAAGAAGATTCCACCGCAGATTGCACGCATGCAGGCGCAGGATCTGTTGGCCTCGGTCTTCCCCGACCAGGTGGCCTGTGCCGAGAATCTGCCGGGCGAGATCGAGGTGCCCGACCATCCGCTGGTGCGCCAGACGGTCCGCGATTGCCTCGAGGATGCGATGGACGTCGAGGCGTTCGAAGGGCTGCTGCGCGGACTCGAAATGGGTGCGATCCGCACGGTGGCGCGCGATCTGACCGAGCCCTCGCCGCTGGCGCTCGAAGCGCTCAATGCGCGCCCGTACGCCTATCTCGACGACGCCCCGCTGGAAGAGCGCCGCACGCAGGCGGTGATGAGTCGCCGCTGGATCGATGCGGCCTCGGCGGCGGATCTCGGCCGGTTGGACGCCCAGGCGATCGCCAAGGTATGCGAGGAGGCGTGGCCGGATGCGGCGACAGCGGATGAGCTGCATGACGCGCTGTCGTGGTTGACGTTCCTGACCGAGGAGGAATGCCGCCGCAATCCCGCCTGGCCGGTCCTGATGAGCGAGCTCGCGGCGCAGGGCCGCGTCATTGGCGCAACCGATCGTGCCGGCAGGACGCTGTGGATACCGGCAGAGAGACGCGCGCTGTTCGAGCCGGCACTGCCCTCCTCGGATGAAGCCCTGAGGGAGATCGTTCGCGGGCGGCTCGAGGGTCTCGGTCCCGTCACCGCGAGCACGCTCGCCGAATCGCTGGGATTACCCATCGAGCCGCTCAACGCGGCGCTCCTCGCGCTGCAAACGGAGGGATTTGCACTGCGCGGGCATTTCACACCGGCGGCGATGGAGGATGAATGGTGCGAGCGGGGACTGCTGGCGCGCATTCATCGCTATACCGTCAAGCGGCTGCGAGCCGAGATCGAGCCGGTGCAGGCAAGGGATTTCCTGCGCTTTCTCTTCGAATGGCAGCGGGTGCTGCCCGATGCGCGCATGCAGGGCTCGGATGCGGTGGCTGCCATACTGGCCCAGCTCGAGGGCTTCGAGGCTGCCGCTGCCGCCTGGGAAACCGACATTCTGCCCACGCGCGTTAGTGAGTACGAGCCGCAATGGCTCGACGAACATTGCCGGTCCGGGCGCTTCGTATGGGTCCGGCTTGCGGCCCGCACCCTCGAGCGCGAACGCGGGGCCGCTCCCATCCGATCGACGCCAATTACCCTGCTCGCCAGGCGCAGTGTAAAAGCCTGGTCGACCTTGACCGACGGGTACGATTGCGAGCAGCTCACTTCGAAGGCGCGCGCAGTCATGGATTTTATCCAGGTCCATGGAGCGTCGTTCTTCGATGAGATCGCAGAAAACGTCTCCATGCTGCCGCTCGAAGTCGAGGAGGCGCTCGCGGAATTGGCGGCGCTCGGGCATCGTGAATTCGGATAGTTTTGGCGGCCTGCGGG
Organism: uncultured Gammaproteobacteria bacterium; assembly: GCA_963843295.1. Lineage (GTDB taxonomy): Bacteria > Pseudomonadota > Gammaproteobacteria > Steroidobacterales > Steroidobacteraceae > Bog-1198. Next base: position 111,229 of record CAWJJP010000003.1, read on the forward strand.
CCTTGTTGGTGCCGAGCAACCGGCGCGGCCGACCGGCGGCCCATGGAACGCGCCGCAAGCGACACGTCGCCCTGTTCACGATGGCGGACGCCGGTCGCTGGGCCATCGTGCGCCGCACCGCCGGCGCATCGTCCGGCAAGCCCGACGATGAAGCCGTGGAGCACGTGGTGCGAACGCTGCTGCGGCGCTGGGGCGTCATTTTTTGGAAGCTTCTCGCGCGCGAGGCGGGCTGGCTTCCGCCGTGGCGGCAGATTCTCACGTGCTGCCGCCGCCTGGAGGCGCGTGGCGAGCTTCGCGGCGGACGCTTCATCGCCGGCTTTTCAGGTGAGCAGTATGCGGCGCCGGACGCCGTGCCGCTGCTGCGTGAAATACGCCGCCGGCCGTACACCCGGCAGTACGTATCGCTGTCCGGCGCCGATCCGCTGAATTTGCTCGGCATCGTCACTCCCGGCGCACGGCTGCCCTCGCTGACCGGTAATCGGCTGCTGTATCTCGATGGACTGCCCGTCGCGACCTACGCGGCGGGCGAAGTGCAATTTTTGGAGAAATTCTCGCCCAAGGAGGAGTGGGATGCGCGCAATGCGGTGCTACGCCGCCACGTCCCGGCGGCCCTCGTGCAGCTGGATGATCCGTCCGGCACCGTCGCCTAGCGCAACTGACTCGAGTTCCATCCGCCGCCCAAGGCCTCGATCAGCGCCACGCTGGCCTGCAGCCGGCTCGACAGCACGGTGAGCGCGGTCTCCTCGGCACTGAGCCGGGTGGTCTGCGCGGTGATGACGCTGCTGTAAGGCACCGTGCCGGCTTTGTACTGGTTGAGCGTCAGCGCTTCGGCCTCTCTCGCCGCCTTCACCGCTTCATCTTCGACGACCGCCTGCTGTTCGAGAATGCGCAATGTGGCGATCTCATCCTCGACCTGCTGAAATCCGGACAGCACCGTTTGCCGATAGGTGGCCACGCTCGCGTCGTGGGACGCACGCGCTTGAGCGACCTGGGCGCGGCGCAAACCGCCGTCGAAAATGGTTTCGACGAGCGAGGGTCCGAACGACCACGCGCGATTCGGCAGGCTGATCAGCTTCGTGAGCGTGCTGTTCGCGTACTGATCGGAGCCGGACAGCGTCAGGCTTGGAAAATACGCCGCAGTCGCCACCCCGATTTGTGCGTTGGCGGCCGCAACCTTGCGCTCGGCTTCAGCGACGTCCGGACGACGTTCCAGAAGCGCGGAGGGAACTCCGGCGGGCACGGTCGGAACGTCCATGCGCATCGCCGTGGGGCTCAGGGAGAAATCCGCCGGCTGCTGCCCGATCAAGACGGCGATGGCATGTTCGAGAAGGGCGCGTTGAATTTTTGCGTTGATCTGCTGCGCCTGGCTGGAGAGCAGCTGCGCCTCGGCGCTCACCACGTCGGCCTTGGCCGCGACGCCGAAGCGGTAGCGGCTCTCCGTGATTTTCAACGACAGCTGTTCGGCAACGACGGTGTCGTCGAGCAGCCTTTGCAGCTGATCCTGTGCGCGCAGCTCGAAGTAATCGGTGGCGAGCGTGCTCTGTGCGGAAAGCTGCGCGGCGGCGAGCGCCGCGGCGCTCGCTTGTGCCGACGCCCGATCGCTTTCGACGGTACGGCGAATCTGACCCCAGATGTCGAGCGTCCAGTTCGCGGAAGCTCCCACGCTATAAGTGGTGGTCGTGTGTCCGCTGCTGCTGATCGTGGACAGGCCGCCGCTTCCCGAGGAGCCCCCGGTGGTCACAGTGGCGACACCATGAGACCCGCTCGCGCTACGCAGTCTGTCGGCAGTCACGTTGACGTCCGGCCAAAAGCCGGCGCGCGCCTGATCGACGAGGGCCTGTGCCTGCTCGTAGGCCGCCAGCGCGGCCTTGACGTTTTCGTTCGAGATGTTGATCTTCGCTTCGAGTCCGTTCAGCGTCTCGTCATGGAAGATTTCCCACCAAGGTCCGCGGCCGAGTGCATCGTTCGGCTCGCTCGGCTTCCATCCGCTTTGTTCTTTGTAATCCGCGGCAGCGGCCACGGGCGGCCGTTTGTAATCAGGCCCGACCGCGCAGGCGCCGATGACGGCGATACCGCCGGCGATCGCCAGCGCGCCGCCGATGACCCGAAGCGTGCGTGCCGGCATGGTCAGCTCCCCGCCGCGGCCGGGCCATAGTCCGCGTCGCCTGGCGGCCCGCCGGCGCTGCGAGCCGGCGGCGTGGGCAGGCCGCGCCTGTGGCGCTTCCAGTAGCGATGCACGTATAAATAAACGACCGGTGTGGTGTAGATCGTCAGGAGCTGGCTGACGATGAGTCCGCCGACGATGGCGATGCCCAACGGGCGGCGCATCTCCGTGCCGTCCCCGTAGGCGATTGCCAGCGGAAGCGCACCGGCGATTGCGGCGCACGTGGTCATCATGATGGGTCGAAAGCGCAGCGAGCAGGCGTGGGCGATCGCCTGCCGGGGATCCATCTGCAGAGTGCGCTCCGCGTCGAGTGCAAAGTCCACCATCATGATGGCGTTCTTCTTCACGATTCCGATCAGCAATAAAATACCCAAAAAGGCGATGAGACTGAATTCGGTACCGGTCGCCATCAGCGCAAGCAGCGCGCCGACGCCGGCGGAGGGGAGGGTGGAGAGAATGGTCAACGGTTGACTGTAGCTCTCGTACAGCACGCCCAGCACCACATAGATCGCCGCCAGCGCGGCGGCCAGCATCAAGGGCGTATTGCTGTTGCTTTGCTGAAAAAGGTTGGCCGTCCCATAGGTGCCGCCCCGAATGCTGACCGGCACGTGAATTTCGCTCATCTTGCGATCGATGGCGGCGAGCGCGGTGCTCAGCGACTCGCCCTCCGGCAGGTTGAACGCGATGGCGGTCGATGCGGAGGTTCCGGTGTGGTTGACGCTCACCGGAGTCGTCGAGGTGAGGAAGTGGCTGAAGGCGGCGTACGGAACCACCGTTTCCGGCGCCACGCTGACCGCGGAACCCGTCGAGGTATTGCCGCTGCCGCCGGTCGCCAGTGAGTTGGCGGCGAGGTTGCGCGCCACGTCGGCAGCGACGGCTGCACTCGATGTCGCGGTGGGCGCCGACCGCGTGAGCTGCGTCGTTCCGGCGACCGCCTGAGTCGCTTGTGTGCCGGTTACGGCGCCGCCGGAGGTGCTGACGTAGAGTTCCTGCAAGACGTCGGGATGCTGCCAAAATTCCGGTGCCACTTCCATGACGACGTGATATTGCTGCGGGCTGAAAGGATTGTAGATGTTCGACACCTGCGCCTGCGCGAAGGCATCACCCAAGGCATTGTCGATTTGTACTTCGGTCAGCCCGAGGCGCGATGCGGTGTCGCGATCGACGACCAGATCGGCCTCGAGCCCCCCCGGCTGCATGTCCGAATCCACGTCGGTGACCTCCGGCATGTCCTGCATGGCGAGGCGCAGCTTTTGCGACCAGGTCCGCAATTCGTTCAGATCGTCGCCGAGCAGCGTGTATTGATACTGCGCGTTGGCTGAGCGGCCCCCCGTGCGTACGTCTTGTATGGACTGAAGATAAGTCCTCACGCCGGTGACGCGGTCCAGCTTCGGCCGCAACCGTGCGATCACTTTATCCGCCGAGATACGGCGCACGGAAAGCGGCTTGAGCGCAATCGTGACGTTGGCGCTCGCGCCGCCGCCGCCGCCGAAACCGCCGCTGCCCACCGATCCGGTGACCGTACTGACGGCGGGGTCCTGCTGGATGATGGCCGCCACTTCCTGCAGCTTGCCCTTCATCAGCTGGAACGAGCTCGTCGCATCGCCGCGAATGCCGCCCTGCAGCTGACCGGTGTCCTGCTGCGGAAAGAATCCCTTGGGGATGACCCAATACAAATACACGTTCAGGCCGATCGTTGCGAAGAGAACCAGCATCATCGTGCGTGGATGGTGCAGCGCCCACTCCAGCGAGTGCAGGTAGCCGCGCCGCAGACGCTCGAAGCTGCGCTCGAACCATTCGGCGAAGCGTGAACGAACGCGGCGGCCGCCCCGCTCGAGCAGCAGCGAACACATCATCGGCGTGGTGGTGAGAGAAACCACCAGCGAGATCATGATGGCCACCGACAACGTGACGGTGAACTCGCGGAATATCTTCCCGACGATGCCGCCCGCGAACATGAAAGGAATGAACACGGCGACCAACGAGAGGCTCATGGAGACGACGGTGAAGCCCACCTCGCTCGCGCCGAGCAGGGCCGCGCGCACGCGCGGCATGCCCGCCTCGATGTGCCGGGTGGTGTTTTCCATGACGACGATCGCATCATCCACCACGAAACCGGTCGCGATGGTGAGCGCCATGAGCGAGAAATTATCGAGCGTGTAATCGAGCAGATACATGGCGCCGAACGTGCCGATCAGAGACACCGGCACCACCAGCGCGGGGATCAGCGCGGCACGACCGCTGTTGAGGAATACATAAACCACCAGAATGACCATGGCCACGGCGAGCAACAGCGTCTGCTCGACCTGCCGCAGCGAGGCGCGGATGGTGATCGAGCGATCGAACGTCACCACGAGATCGATCTTGGGGTCGATCGAGTTCTTCAGCTGCGGCAGCTCGGCCTTGACGGCATCGATCATCTCGATGACGTTGGCGCCGGGCTGCTGGTAGATCGTCACGAACACGGCCGGTCTGCCGTTGTACAGCCCGTAGGTGCGGATGTTTTCGGTCGCGCCATCCTGCATGTCGAGCACAGTGGCGACGTCGCCGAGCCGCACCGTCGAGCCGTTGCGATTGGCGATGATCAAATTGCGGTACGGGGCCGCGTCGCGTGCATTGTCGTTGGTGTAGATCTGATAGTGCAGCTGGTCGGACTCGATCGCGCCTTTCGGCGCGTTCGCGTTGCTGTTGGAGATGGCGGCGCGGACGTCCTGCAGACCGATGCCGTACTTGGAGAGCGACAGCGGATTGATCTCCACGCGCACGGCGGGCAGTGCGCTGCCGTTGACGTTGACGCCGCCGACGCCCTGGATCTGCGACAGACGCTGCGAAATCACGGCATCCGCCGCATCGTAGATCTGGCCCTGGGTGAGCACATCGGAGGTCATCGCGATCGCCATGACCGGAAACAATCCGCTGTTGATTTTGCGATAGGTGGGATTGCGGGTCAGCGAGCTCGGCAGATCGGCGTGCGCTGCGACGATGGCCGCCTGCACGTCGCGCGCCGCGCCGTCGATGTCGCGGTCGACGCCGAAGGTGAGCTGAATGTTCGTCGTACCCACGCTGCTCGTCGAGGTCATGTCATCGACGTCGGCGATGGCGCCGAGATGCCGCTCCAAGGGAGTGGCGACCGTGCTTGCCATGACTTCCGGGCTCGCCCCCGGCAGCTGCGCCGAGACGAAAATGGCGGGTACGTCGATGCGCGGCAGCGGCGCCACCGGCAGCAGCATGAAGGCGACGGCCCCGCAGAGCGCGACGCCGATGGTCAGCAGGATGGTCGCGACCGGACGGTGAATGAACGGAGCCGAAATATTCACGTCGGTGAGTCCGCCAGCTGACCGGACCCGGGCGCGCCGGCCGTCCGGCCGCGCAGCCGGGCAGCCATGCGGTCGAAGGCCAGGTAGATCACCGGCGTGGTGAACAGCGTCAGCACCTGGCTCACCAGGAGTCCGCCGACGATGCTCACGCCGAGCGGATGGCGCAGCTCCGAGCCCGTGCCCGTGCCGAACATCAGGGGCAGGGCGCCGAAGATGGCGGCCACCGTGGTCATCAGAATGGGACGAAACCGCAGCAGGCAGGCCTGGTAGATCGCCTCGCGCGGCGAGAGCCCCTGAAAGCGCTGGGCATCGATGGCGAAATCGATCATCAGGATCGCATTCTTCTTCACGATGCCGATCAGCAGGATGATGCCGATCAGCGCAATGATGGTCAGATCGTCCCCCGCCAGCATCAGTGCGAGCAGCGCGCCGATGCCGGCCGAGGGCAGCGTGGAGAGAATCGTGATCGGATGAATGAAGCTCTCGTACAGTACGCCGAGCACGATGTACATCACGAGCACGGCGGCCACCAGCAGCAGCAGTTCGTTGGTCAGGTTGCTGCGGAACGCGAGCGCGGCGCCCTGAAAGGAGGTGCGAATGCTCTGCGGCAATCCGATCGTACGTTCCGCATTTTCGATGGCGGCAACGGCTGCGCCGAGCGATGCGCCCGGAGCGAGATTGAACGACACCGTGGTTGCAGGGAATTGCGCGAGATGATTGATGAGCAGCGGCCGCGTCTCCACGTCCACCTTGGCGATCGCCGACAGCGGCACCTGGCCGCCGGCGGCCGACGGCACGTAGATCGAGGCCAGAGAATCGACGGTCCGATAGGATGCGGGGTCCGCCTCGAGAATCACCCGATACTGATTCGACTGCGTGAAAATGGTGGAGACGATTCGCTGCCCGAACGCATCGTAAAGAGCATTGTCCACCGTTCCCACGCTGATGCCGAGCCGGGCGGCGCTGTCGCGGTCGATGGTGACGTAGGCGGCAAGACCGTTGTCCTCCTGGTTGCTGACCACGTCGGCGAGCTCGGGTTGCTGACGCAGCAGAGCGAGCAGTTTCGGCGTCCAGGTCGATAAGGCCGCCGAATCGGCGCTTTCCAGCGTGAATTGGTACTGGGTGCGGCTCACCGTGGTGTCGAGCGTCAGATCCTGGACGGGCTGCATGTAGAGCGTGATGCCGGCGATGCCGGCGGTCTCGCTGCGCAGGCGGCGGATCACGTCGGCGACGTTCGCGGTGCGCTGGTCGCGCGGCTTCAGGTTGATCAGGAAGCGGCCGCTGTTGAGCGTGACGTTGTTGCCGTCGACGCCGATGAACGAGGAGAGGCTCTGGACATCCGGATCGGTGAGGATGGCCACAGCGAGCGCCTGCTGCCGGTCCGCCATGGCCGCATAGGAGATCGACTCGCCGGCCTCGGAAACGCCCTGAATCAAGCCGGTGTCCTGGTCGGGGAAGAATCCCTTGGGAATCAGCACGTAGAGCAGCGGCGGTGAGCGCCAGCGTTCCCGTGGCGACGTACAGGGTGAGTCGCTGGTGCTCCAGCACCCAGGTGAGTCTGCGCCCGTACCATTCGACCAGCGTCGAAAACCAGTGTCCGGAATCGGTCTGCGCCTGTGCGCCCTGCGGGCGGTGCTTGAGCAGCTTGGCGCACAACATCGGCACCAGCGTCAGCGACACGACCGCCGAGATCAGGATGGTCACCGCAAGCGTCACCGCGAACTCGCGGAACAGCCGCCCGACCACGTCCTGCATGAACAGCAGCGGAATCAGCACCGCAATCAGGGAGACGGTCAGCGAGATGATGGTGAAGCCGATCTGTCCGGCGCCCTTGAGCGCCGCCTCGAGAGGCGGCAGCCCGAGCTCGATGTAGCGCGAGATGTTCTCGATCATCACGATGGCATCGTCGACGACGAATCCGGTCGCGATGGTCAGCGCCATCAGCGAGAGATTGTTGAGGCTGAAATTCGCGAGGTACATGACGCCGAACGTGCCGATGAGCGACAGCGGCACCGAGAGACTCGGAATGATGGTGGCCGGAACGTTGCGCAGGAACACGTAAATCACCAGCACCACCAGCACCACGGCGAGCGTCAATTCGAACTCGACGTCGGCGACGGAGGCGCGGATGGTGGTCGTGCGGTCGGTGAGCACCGCGACATCGACGCCCGGCGGGCATGCGCGGCTTGCAGCGAGGGCAGCAGGGCCTGGATCCTGTCGACCACGTCGACGACGTTGGCTCCCGGCTGGCGCTGCACGTTCATGATCAGTGCCGGCGTCGAATTCATCCAGCCGCCGAGCTTGGCGTTTTCCGCGCCCGACACCAGTGTGGCAACGTCCGCAGGCGCACCGCGGCGCCGTTCTTGTAGGCGATGACGATGTTGCCGTAATCCTCCGCATTGCGGATCTGATCGTTGGTGTTGACCGTGTAGGCGCTGGTCGGACCGTCGAGCGTGCCCTTCGGTCCGTTTTGATTGGCGTTGTTGATGGTGGTGCGCAGGTCATCGAGGTTCAGTCCGTAGGCCGCGAGAGCGCGCGGGATTCACCACGACGCGCACCGCCGGGCGCTGGCCGCCGCTGATGCTCACGACGCCGACGCCCTTGAGCTGCGAGATTTTCTGCGCGATGCGCGTATCGGCCAGATCCTCCACTTCGGTGAGCGGCATGACCTTCGAGGTGATCCCGAGGGTCAGCACCGGCGCATCGGCGGGATTCACCTTGGCGTAGATCGGCGGCGCCGGCAGATCCTGCGGCAGCAGGTTCTGCGCGGCGCTGATCGCCGCCTGCACCTCCTGTTCGGCGACATCGATGGCGAGCGCCAGATTGAATTGCAGCGTGATGACCGAGGCGCCAGCCGAGCTCGTCGAGGACATCTCATTCAGCCCCGGCATCTGCCCGAATTGCTTCTCCAGCGGCGCGGTGATGGCCGAGGTGATGACTTCGGGGCTCGCGCCGGGATAAAACGTCTGAACTTGAATGGTGGGATAGGCGACTTCCGGCAAGCGCCGACAGGGGCAGCTGCTTGTAGGCGATGGCGCCCACGATCAGGATCGCGACCATCAGCAACGTCGTTGCGACCGGGCGCAGAATGAAGATGCGCGAAGGGTTCATTGCGATGCGGTCTGGGGCGCGGGTGCGTGCGGCGCGCTGCCTTTCGCGGCACCGGGACGCGCGCCCGCGGGTCGAGCCCGGCACGGCGGCGGCCGGCTCGCGCCTGCGTTGCTTGCGGCAGGATGACTTGTGCGCCGTCGCGCAGCCGGTCGCCGCCCTCGGTCACCACGATCTCGCCGGCGGCGAGCCCCGCGGTGACGCCGACGCGCTCGCCGTCGACGACGCCGAGGGTGACGGGCCGCACGGCCACCGTGCTGTCGGGCTTCACCACGTAGACGAACGTCGTCACGACGCCGTTGGGCGCGCCACGGCGCACCGCGGAGTTGGGGATGATGATCTGGTGCTGCAGCAGTTCCTGCAGCAACTGGATATTGACGAACTGGTTCGGGAAAGAGCGCGCCGTCCGCGTTGTCGAACAGCGCGCGCAGCTTGACCGTGCCGGTGGTCGTGTCGATCGATTGTCGAGCGTGAGCAGCTTGCCGTCGGCGAGCTTCGCGCTGTTGGTGCGATCGTACGCCTCGACCGTCATCGCGTCCCCGGCCCGCAGCCGCTTGGTGACCGCCGGAACGTTGTCCTCGGGCATCGGGAAAATCACCGTGATCGGCTGAACCTGGTTGATCACGACGATGCCGTTCGCATCGCCGGGCGTCACATAGTTGCCCTGGTCGACCTGGCGCAGCCCCACCCGCCCGCTGACCGGCGAAACGATGTGCGTGTAGATCAGGTTCACTTGCGCCGTCTTCAACTGGCCTTCATCCGATTCGATGGTGCCGATGTACTGGTCGACCAGCGCGCGCTGCGTATCGAGCTGCTGCACGGCGATCGAATCCTCCTTGACCAGCCCCTCGTAGCGCTTCAAATCCAATTTGGCGTCCGCCAGCAGCGCCTGGTCGCGGCGCAGGTTGCCCTGCATCTGCTGCACGGCGGCCTCATAGGGGCGGGGATCGATCTGCGCGATGAGATCTCCCTGGTGCACGATCTGCCCCTCCGTGAAGGCGATCTTTTGCAGGATGCCGCTGATTTGCGTCCTCACCGTCACGGTTGCCAGCGGGGTGACCGTCCCGAGCGCCGGTATGCGCAGCTGAATATCGCCGTAGGCCGCCGTGGCGACCGACACCGGAACCGGGCCGTTTTGCCCGCCGGCGCCGCGTCCTCCGCCGGGGGGTGCCGCGGGGGTCTTATGCTGCACATTTCTGGCTATGAGGAAAACGAGCAGCAACACCGCCGCAGCGATGATCAACGCGATCACATACTTTCGCGGCAAAGTGCGCCTGGTACGCGCAGGGGCGGGCGCCTCAAGACCTTCTTTGTCATTGATCACGAATTCACCACCGATGAGGGACCACGCACGCTATTCAAAGCGCGTACTGTACGGTCTTCCGGGCGGCTGCACTACTTAAGATCCGGAGAGGCTGGGCTGCTCAAACCTGGCACCGTTTGGTCGGAGGGAGGGCGAAGATTAGGCGAAAATTGCGCAAAGGAATGTTTAGAATTGTCGTCGAGTCTTGAGCATCGGCTCGCAGCACCGCGATCGGACCCCGTCTCATGAACAAGCTCTTGCGCAATCATCCGAGACTATGGATCGCCTTCGCCGTCGGTTGCCTGACGTTCTTATTCCTTCCGGTGCGCTGGTCGCCGGTCACGCGGGTACTGGTGAGCTGGGACTGCGGCGTCCTGCTGTTCCTGGGGCTGATCTTCGTGTGGATGGCGGGGTTGACCGCGAGGCAAATCTGCTCCCGATACATCGAAGAGGACGCATCGGCACCGTTCATCCTGGTCTTCGTCACGGTGGCGGCGCTCTTGAGCTTGATCGCCATCGTTGAACCACTGGCGACTCTCAGACACGTAACCGGCGGCGAACGGCTCGCCCACTTCGTGTTGGCGGCCGTGACCCTGATCAACTCCTGGTTGTTGGTGCCGACGATGTTCACGACCCACTATGCCGACATGTTCTACAGCGCGGATGAGCGGGAGCGGCCGCTGCGTTTTCCGGAAACCGAAATGCCGATCTTTTGGGATTTCGCGTATTTCTCGTTCACCATCGCCGCCGCCTGTCAGACCGCCGACGTCTTGACCACGCGCGGCTCCATCCGCAAAGTGGTCCTCATTCACGAACTGGTTTCGTTCCTCTTCAATGCCTCGATACTCGGTTTTGCGATCAACGTGACCGCGGGCCTGATCGGCGGAAATTGAGCCGCACCTCGCACTCCCCCTGGTTCGTTCAAGTAAAGGGTTCCCGATGAAGTCCAAAGTTGTGGCAATACTCGAGACGCGCACGGGCGCACATTTGGCGGAGTTGATCGCGCGCCGGGGCGCGGTGCCGATGCTCGCACCGGCATTGGAAGAAGTCCCGGATGTCGAGCCACAGACCGTCATCGACCTGCTGCAGCAGTGGCGCGCGCATGCGTTCAAGATGGTGATCTTTCAGACGGGCGTGGGCACCCGCGCGCTCTTTCAAATGACCGATTCGCTCGGCTCGAGCGCGGAGTTGCTCAGGCTGCTGGAACCCGCACTCGTCGTCGTACGCGGCCCGAAACCGGTCGGCGAGCTGAGTGCCCGACACGTGCGCATCGACATCCGCGCAGCGACGCCGTTCACCACCGAGATGGTGCTGGGGGCGGTGGCGGGCGTGGATCTCGGGCAGAGCCGTGTCTTGGTGCAGCGCTACGGAGCGGCGAATCGGCAGCTGTGCGAGGCGTTGAGTGCGCGCGGCGCCACGGTGCAGGAGCTTGCGACCTACCGCTGGGCGTTGCCTGCCGACACCGCGCCGCTGCTACGGCTGCTCGATGCGCTCGCCTCGTCGAGCGTCGACGCGGTGGTGTTCACGAGCGCCGTGCAGGTTCAAAACCTCAACACGGTGGCCGAGGGTGCGAATCGGACAGGCCAGCTCGCCGATCTGTTGCGCGGTGTGATCGTCGCATCGATCGGTCCGGTGTGTTCCCGCGCCCTGATGCAATTCGGCATCAAACCCTCCTTCGAAGCCAGCCCGCCGAAACTCGGACCGCTGGTCGCCGGACTCGACGAGGCATTGCGCGCACGCTAGAACGTGCTGTAGGTCGCACGCCGACACATGATCGGCACATCGGACTACGATCGACCCTCCCCGCTACCGACAGGGGATATCCCGCCATCGGGTATAAATAGCCGCTCGACGATGCGGCCCCCCGTTCAGAGGAGAACCATGTGGACAGCCTAGACACGACCAACAATCGCAGCGCGGACAAACAGAATGGCAACACCCGGCCTTTCCTCACCGACGTACAAACGCTGCGTGATCGTGCCCGCCAGAACATCGGCGACGGGAGCGTCACACCGTCTTATCAAGGCGATGTGAAGAAGACCATCGAGATCCTGCAGGCAGTTCTCGCCACGGAACTCGTCTGCGTACTTCGCTACACCATGCATGCCGTGGCCGCCACCGGCATCTCGAGCGAGGGAGTCAAGGCCGAATTTGCCCAGCATGCCAAGGAAGAGCAGGAACATGCGATGGAAGTAGCCGAGCGCATCAACCAGCTGGGTGGCACGCCTAACTTCAACCCGACGGGCCTCGCATCGCGCTCGGCGTCCGAGTACGGCAGCGCCGGCGATTTGCTGGAAATGATCAAGGAGAATCTGATCGCCGAGCGCATCGCGATCGAGCACTACAGCGAACTCATCCGCTATTTCGGCGACCGGGATCCCGGTACACGCGTGATGCTGGAGGGAATCCTGCTGGTGGAGGAGGAGCACGCCAACGACATGCACGATCTGCTCGTCGCCCGCGAAGGAGAGGCGTTAAAGTCTCGGTAGGGTACGCGCGCTACGATCCCGCGAGCCTCCCTCCGGTAACAGCCTCCTGTTAGGAGCTACCGCCTACCGCCGGCGGGTCGCTCGCCGGGAAAGTCTCCTCGAGCGCCTCGTCCAATAACTCGTCCTCGTGCTGTCTTGCATCATCGTCACTAACGTGAGTGGCGCCGTGACCGCCATGCCTGCGCATGTAGGCGGCCGCATACGAACAGGCGGGGATGACTTTCCAGTGCGATTCGTGGGCCAGCTGCAACGCCGCGCGCATCAGCTCGGCAGCAATCCCACGCCTGCCGATGGCCGCGGGCACGCGGGTATGGGTGATGGTCATGACGTCGCCGACCAGTGTGTAGTCGAGCAGAGCCTGGTGGCCCTCGACCTCGGCGCTGAAGCGGTGCGCCGCCCCGTCGTGATTAACTTCGGTCATGGTCGTGCTCCGGGGGAGGCCGCGGCGGTTGGCTCGACGGATGAGCCGTCTCCGGTGCGTGATGCTGTTCCGGGACTGACTGACGAGGCGGCTCGGAGGGACGGGGCTGGGGCGGTACTTCCCTCGGAGAGGCGCGCTGCTGTTCCGGCGGCGCCGTGTGCGACGCAGGCGGGGGCGCTGCCGGACGAGGCGCAGGCGCATATGGCTGCGCCGTCGGGTGTGGCGGAGGTGCCGGGTGAGTCACCGGCGGAGGGACCGGTCGAGCTTGAGGCGAATAGGGCTGCGCTGCGCCTGGGTGCGACTGCGGGGCCGGCGTTGCAGGCGCGGCGTGCTCGGGCGCCGCCTGTGCAGGCTGGTGATAGACGCTCATCATGCCGCCATGTTTCGCCGCAACCACTCCCGGGGCGGAGAACACGGCCGGCCGCGGTGTCGCTGCGATGGGCGGAGCACCGTGATTTTCGCCCGCGCGCAGTGCGGGGTTGCCCTGCGCAAGCTGCACGTGGTTCTGCTGCGCCGACGTGGGAGGCAGGTGCCGTGCGTGGGCGGCCGCTTGTTCGGCCTGGGTGGGTTGCGCCTGAACGCCACCCGCGCCGTTGTAGCTCACCCGATTCACCGTCACATTGTTGATCACGGTCTTGTTGTAGACGTTGGTGATGTTCGTGTTGCTGATGTTCGTTACCGAGCGGTTGTAGTAAAGACGATTATCGCGCCAGTAACCACCCTCATAACCGCGGCCCCCATAGCCGTAGCCATAGTTGATACCGCCGTAGAATCCGACCTGGGGTCCCCAGTAGCCCTGATGCCAGACGAACACCCCGCCTTCGCCGCCCCAATACCCCGGGGTCCAAAGATATCCGGGCTGTGGCGCCATCACCCAGGTACCGGGGACCCAAAAATAGTCCTGAATGTCATCGCTCCAGGCCCAATAGCCCGGGGTCCACAAGTAGCCCTCATCCGGAATCGGTGGTTGATCGTACACCGGCAGCTCGGGGGGCGGCGTGTTCACAGAAATGCTGATCCCGACTTGTGCGAGGCCGATCGCCGGCAAGGCGAGCAGCAAAGCGGACAGTACCGAGAGTCTCCAATTCTTCGACATTCATTACTCCACGGGCGCGGCGCAGGGGCCTGCGAGAGGCGTTAGCTGTAGTAGTAAGTGCATCATACGGCGGCACGGGTTGCGCCATCGTCAGTTGCGGTCCGCCACACTTGTCAGATAAGGCCTATTCCAGGCTATCCGGCGTCTCCCCCGGGGGGTTCGTGCGGCTTGGCGTTCGGCACCTCGGCGAGGCTGCGCAGCGCTGCCTGGGGCAACTCGTCGAGCCCATCGGGGCCGTGTGCTTTCACATGAGCGAGGATCTTCTCGCGCATGCGCGGCGTCCAGTACTTGCGAATGTGGTTGGCAATGGCCGCTACCGCATCTTCCCGCCGCTCCTCGGCGCGAAAGAAATTGCCGATGTCGTTGGCCATTTGCACCAGGTGATGCGCGCCGTCGGCATGCGCCGCGTTGCCCGCGGCGTCGTTCGGGCCCCCAGGGCTACTTGCCTGCAAAGACATCGGCGCCGGCGCTCTTCAGCAGCGACTCCTGGGTGTCGCTGAACTCGCGGAAGCGCTTCTGCCACTCGGAGGGCTGGCGTCACGCGGGTTGCCTGCACGGCGGTGACCTTGTACTCGGGGCAATTCGTGGCCCAGTCCGAATTGTCCGTGGTGATGACATTGGCGCCGGACTCCGGGAAATGGAAGGTGGTGTACACCACGCCCGGCTGCACCCGCTCGGTGACGCGCGCGCGCAGCACCGTGTCGCCCGCGCGGCTCGCGATGCCCACCCAATCGCCTTCCGCGATGCCGCGCTCCTCGGCATCGTGCGGATGGATCTCGAGGCGATCCTCGTCGTGCCAGCGGTTGTTCTCGGTGCGCCGCGTCTGCGCGCCGACGTTGTACTGGCTCAAGATGCGCCCGGTGGTGAGGATCAGCGGGTACCGGGCGTTGACCTTTTCGTTGGTCGGCACGTACTCGGTGACCAGGAACTTGCCCTTGCCGCGCACGAACTCCCCGACGTGCATGGTCGGGGTGCCGTCGGGATGCTGCGCGTTGCACGGCCACTGGATGCTGCCGAGCTCATCGATGCGCGCGAAGCTCACGCCGGTGAAGGTCGGGGTCAAGCGCGCGATCTCGTCCATGATCTCCGACGGGTGCGTGTAGTTCATGGGGTAGCCGACGGCATTCGACAGCAGCTGGGTGATTTCCCAGTCGGCGTAGCCGCCTTCGGCTGCATCACCTTGCGCACGCGCGAGATGCGCCGCTCGGCATTGGTGAAGGTGCCGTCCTTCTCCAGGAACGAGGAACCGGGCAGGAACACGTGCGCGAATTTCGCCGACTCGTTCAGGAAAAGATCCTGCACGATGATGCATTCCATCGACTGCAAGGCCGCCGTGACGTGCTGGGTGTTCGGGTCCGACTGCGCGATGTCCTCGCCCTCGATGTACAAGCCCTTGAACTCGCCATCGAGCGCCGCCTCGAACATGTTCGGAATGCGCAGGCCCGGCTCGCTCTGCAGCGTGACGCCCCAGGCGTCTCGAAGGAATGCGCGGACGGCATCGTCCGAGACATGCCGATAGCCGGGGAACTCGTGCGGGAAGGAGCCCATGTCGCAGGAGCCCTGCACGTTGTTCTGTCCGCGCAGCGGATTGACGCCCACGCCTTCGCGCCCGACGTTGCCGGTCGCCATGGCGAGGTTCGCGATGCCCATCACCATGGTCGAGCCCTGGCTGTGCTCGGTGACGCCGAGGCCGTAGTAAATGGCGCCGTTGCCGCCCGTGGCGTACAGGCGCGCGGCCGCGCGCACGTCCGCAGCCGGCACGCCGGTGACCGCCTCCATCGCCTCGGGGGAGTTGCGCGCCTGCGGCGACGAAGCGGCGCCATTTCTCGAAGGAATCGCATCTCGCAGCGCTCGCGGACGAATTCCTCCTTGACCAGACCCTCCGTGACGATGACATGGGCGAGGGAGTTGATCAGCGCGACATTGGTGCCCGGCTTGAGTTTCAGGTGATAGTCGGCCGCGATGTGCGGGGTGCGCACCAGGTCGATGCGGCGCGGATCGGCGATGATGAGGTGCGCGCCCTGGCGCAGCCGGCGCTTCATCTGCGAGGCGAACACCGGATGTCCATCGGTCGGATTCGCGCCGATCACGAAGATCACGTCGGCCTTCATCACCGAGTCGAAATTCTGCGTGCCCGCCGATTCGCCCAGGGTGTTCTTCAGGCCGTAGCCGGTCGGGCGAGTGGCACACGCGCGCGCAGGTGTCGACGTTGTTGTTGCCGAAGCCGGCGCGCACCAGCTTCTGCACGAGGTAGGTCTCCTCGTTGGTGCAGCGCGAGGAGGTGATGCCGCCGATCGAGTCGCGGCCATACTTGCTCTGGATGCGCTTCAGCTCCGAGGCCGCATAGCCGATCGCCTCCTCCCAGGACACTTCGCGCCAGGGATCGGAGATCTTCGCGCGGATCATCGGCTTCAAGATGCGGTCGCGATGCGTCGCATAGCCGATGGCAAAGCGTCCCTTGACGCAGGAATGGCCATGATTGGCGTGCCCGTCCTTGTTCGGCACCATGCGCACCACTTCCTCGCCCTGCATCTCGGCGCGGAACGAGCAGCCCACGCCGCAGTAGGCGCAGGTGGTGGTGACGCTGTGCTCGGCCTGGCCCTTCTCGATCAGGGTGTTCTCCGAGAGCGTGGCGGTCGGGCAGGCCTGGACGCAGGCGCCGCAGGAGACGCACTCGGAGTCCATGAAGGACACGTTCTGGCTCGCCGACACGGTGGAATCGAAGCCGCGGCCCTGAATGGTCAGCGCCAGGGTGCCCTGCTGCTCATCGCAGGCGCGCACGCAGCGCGAGCAGACGATGCACTTGCTCGCATCGAAGGTGAAGTAGGGATTGCTGGTGTCCTTCGGAGCATCCAGATGATTGGCGCCCGTCGTAGCCGTAGCGCACTTCGCGCAGACCCACGACGCCCGCCATGTCCTGCAGCTCGCAATGTCCGTTGGCCGGGCAGGTCAGGCAGTCGAGCGGGTGATCGGAGATGTACAGCTCCATCACGCCGCGGCGGATGTCGGCGATCTGCTTGTTCTGCGTGCGGACCTTCATGCCCTGGGCCACCGGCGTGGTGCAGGAGGCGGGCAGGCCCTTCATGCCCTCGATCTGCACCAGGCACAGGCGGCAGGAGCCAAAGGCCTCCAGCTGCTCGGTGGCGCAGAGCTTCGGGATCTTGACTTCCGAGAGCGCCGCGGCGCGCATCACCGAGGTGCCCTCGGGCACCGTCACTTCGCGCCCGTCGATGGTGAGCGTGACGAGCTTTGCGCTGTCGCGCTGCGGGGGTGCCGAGATCGTGTTCGGCAATCGATAACATGGGAAACCTCTCCAGAATAAAGCAGTTCAGGCGCTGCGCTTGCGCCCGCCGGTTTGACAAAATCCTCGGGGAAATGGTTCAAAGCCGACAGCACCGGGTAGGGCGTCAGGCCGCCGAGCGCGCAGAGCGAGCCGTAGGTCAAGGTCTCGCACAGATCGCGCAGGAGCATTTCCTGCTCGGCGGAATTCTCGCCGGCGACCAGCCGGTCGATGACCTCCACGCCGCGCGTCGATCCGATGCGGCACGGCGTGCACTTGCCGCACGACTCGATGGCGCAAAATTCCATGGCATAGCGCGCCTGCGCCGCCATGTCGACGCTGTCGTCGAATGCCACGATGCCGCCGTGGCCCAGCATGCCCTTGATGTCGGCGAACGCCTCATAGTCGAGCGGGGTGTCGAATTGCGACTCGGGCAGATACGCGCCCAGGGGGCCGCCCACCTGTACCGCGCGGATCGGCCGGCCGCTCAACGCTGCCGCCGCCGTAGTCGTACGAGCAGCTCGCGCAAGAGTCATTCCGAAGGCGATCTCGACCAGGCCGCCGTGCTTGATGTTGCCGGCCAGCTGCATCGGCAGCGTGCCGCGCGAGCGGCCCATGCCGAAATGCTGATAGTACTCGGCGCCGCGATCGAGGATGATCGGCACCGAGGCGAACGTGATCACATTGTTGATCACCGTCGGCTTGCCGAACAGTCCTGCAGCGCCGGCAGCGGCGGCTTGAATCGCACCTGACCGCGCTTGCCCTCCAGGGACTCGAGCAGCGAAGTCTCTTCGCCGCAGATGTAGGCGCCGGCGCCCAGGCGCACTTCCAGATCGAAGCGCTTGCCGCTGCCGTGAATGTTCTCGCCCAGATAGTGCGCCGCGTAGGCGGCGCGAATGGCCGCCTCGAGCGCAAGCTTCGCATCCGGGTACTCCCAGCGCAAATAGATGTAGCCGCGGGTCGCTCCGGTGGCGAGTCCGGCGATGGTCATGCCCTCGATCAGCACGAACGGATCGCCTTCCATCAGCATCCGATCCGAGAAGGTGCCCGAGTCGCCCTCATCGGCATTGCAGACGACGTATTTCTGGTCGCCCGGAGCGCCGAGCACCGTCTTCCATTTGATGCCGGCGGGAAATGCGGCGCCGCCGCGGCCGCGCAGTCCCGATGCCGTCACGCTCTGCGACGATCTGCGCCGGCTCCATCGCGAGTGCCGCCGTCAGCCCGCGATAGCCGTCATGCGCAGATAATCGTTCACCGAGGCGCGGATCGGTGATGCCGACCCGGGCAAAAGTCAGCCGCTCCTGCCGCTTGAAATAGGGGATCTCCTCGGTCGGACCTTGCGCCAAGCGGTGGCATGCGGCTGCCGGGACCCCAGGAAGCCGGCGTCGAACAACCCCGCGACATCTTCCGGGCTGCACCGGTCCATAGGCGTAGCGGCGCGCCGCCGACTTCGACTTCGACCAACGGCTCGAGCCACAGCAGACCGCGCGAGCCATTGCGACGATCTGCACGTCGATCTCGCGGCGCTGCGCCTCGGCGGCGATCGCCTGCGCGGTGTCTTCGGCTCCCATCGAGCGCGCTGCCGCATCGCGCGGCACGTAGATCCTGACTGCGCTCATGGTGCTCCTGGGTGGTCCGCCCGCAATGCTTCATCAATTCATCGAAGCGCTGCTGCTGATACGCGCCCATGCAGCTGCTCGTCGATCATCATCGAGGGCCCGAGCGCGCAGTTGCCGAGGCAGTACACCGGCTCGAGGCGGATCGCGCCGTCGGGCGTGGTGCCGTGAAAATCGATGCCCAAGCTGTGCTTGGCATGCGCCTCGAGGGCGACGCCGCCGAGCGCCTGGCAGGCTTCCGCGCGGCATAGGATGCACGCACATGACGGCCGCCGCGCTCCTTGCGGAAATAATGATAGAAGCTGACCACCCCGTGCACTTCGGCGACCGATAGATTCAGTTCCCGCGCGATCAGCGGCACGGCATCCTTGGGCACGAAACCCAACGCCTCCTGCACCGCGTGCAGGATCGGCAACAGCGCGCCGGGCAGTGCTTTCAGCCGCGCGCACGCCTCCAGAACCGCGGTGCGCTCCTCGGCGCTCAAGGAGGAGGGCGGTTCGACCTTGATAGGGATGACTCGCCGCGGCGCTGCATCGCTCATGGAAACACGCTCGTAGTAGATCTGACCAGCCTAGATATATTATATATTAAGATAGACAAGTTCTCTATCCAGTCCACGGTTAATACCTCATTGTACCGGGCTTCGACAGCACGCGGATAATCCACACCGATGAACCAGCAGCGGATAGCCCCCTTATCCCTCGACAGCGAGTCGTTGGTGGATCGGGCATATTCCCGCGTTGCCGCATGCGCTGATGACCCGGCGCGGATCATGGCTACCGCCCAGCTCATCCTGGCGATCTTTGACGAATTCTACAGTCTGCTGTGTGAATACCCGTATCGGGCCAAATGCGCCTTCGAGAGCATGGATCCCCATGCTTCCATCCGCATCAGCAAGGAACGGCTGGGACTCTACAGCCGCTACATCGCCGAACATGGACCGAGGATCGCCACGGCATTCCCGCCTCTCACCGATGACTCCAAGGTCTGGGATGCGCTCGACACCCTCTTCGTGGCGATGATCGTCGATCGTTACGAGGCGGATACGGCATTCAGTTTTGCGCATTCGCTTCGCCGCAACATCTGCCACGAAATTTGGCGGCCCGTGGCGTACTCCTTTCCGCCGCCGAGCAAGCTGCGCGCCTTCTCGATGGCGTCGGTTCACCGTCGCTTCCCGGTGCAATCGCGGGTCGACGTCGAGCTGGTGGCGTCGGCACTGCGGCTGCCCGGCTTTTCCGTGCCGTTCAGGGACCTGAAAGAGGACGCGCGGAGGATTCTCGAGCGGCTCGAGCCGCTGCTGTATGGGGCTGCCGACGGACCGCTGCCCGTGGCGCTCGACGTCGTCGAAGCCGGTTTCTTCCGCGACCGCAGCGCATTCGTGGTCGGCCGGTGGGTGCTGCAAAATGACGGCTTCGTCCCCTTCGTGGTGGCGCTGCTCAACAGTCCGGCGGGCATCTACGCCGATGCGCTCCTGCATCGGGTTGCGGATATTCACGGCTTGTTCAGCTCGGCCCTCGCCAACTTTCACGTCACGACCGGCTTTACTACCAAACGTGCGTGTTTCTCTTCAGCTTGATGCCGCGCCGCCCCTTGGGGCACCACTACTCCACCATCGGCTTCAACCACGTCGGAAAGGTCGCCATCCTGAACGAGATCCTCGAACAGATGCGGCAGAGCGGAGAGCGGTTCGAGCGTTCGCCCGGCGCGCCGGGGACGGTTGCGTTCGGCTTTACGTTCCGGGCGTGCGAGTACCATCTGAAGGTGATTCGCGACCAGCCCACCGCCTCGTACAAGTGGGGCGAGTTCCCCGGAGTCACCGCGATCATCGACAAATACCGTCTGGTTCACGAGATCAACCGCGCCGGCAGCATGCTCGACAACGTGATGTACTTCAATCTCCGGCTCGATCGCGACATGTTCGATCCCGCCCTTCTCGATGAGCTTCTGTCGTCAGGCGGCAGGCAGCGTGCAGGTGGAGCAGGAGGGCGTTTTTTTGCGCTCGCTGATCGTGCAGATGAAGATCATTCCGCTGCCGGTATATCTGGAGACCGCCGATGAGACCGAGACACGCGAGGTGATCATCAGCCTTGGAAATTGCATTCGCAACAACGCCGCAACCAACATCTTCAACAAGGATTTGGATTCCAGGAACTACGGCGTCGGCCGCTACGGCCGTGTGTTCCTGTTCGACTACGATGCTGTCGAAAGGCTGACCGACGTGAAGATCCGCACCAACTCGGACCGCGAGCCCGGCGAGGAGGCGGTTCCGGCCTGGTTTTTCGAGAGCGGCGTGATTTTTCTGCCCGAGGAACTCGAGCACGGCATGCAGCTCATGAACCGCAAGGCGCGGCGCTGCTTTCGGGAGGAGAACTCCGATCTGCTGACGGTTGAGTATTGGGAAGAGGTGCAGCAGAAGCTGCTGCGCGGTGAGATACCCGCGCTACAGGTGTATCCCGATAGCTCCAAGCTCAGCTAACCGGAATCGGCCGGTGCCCCGGGCAATTCGAGGATGAAGGCCGCGCCCTTGCCGGGCCCGTCGCTCTCGGCCCGCAGGCTCCACCGAGCTCCTGCGCCGCGAGCGCGCCGCTATGCAGCCCGAAACCGTGCCCGGATTTGCGCGTCGTGAAGCCGTGGCTGAACAGCCGCCGCATGTTCTCCGCGGGGATGCCGATACCGTTGTCGATGACGGAGATGCGCACTCCGGTCTCCGTGCCCTCGATGCGCAGGGTGATCAATTTATCCGAGCGGCCGGAATCGTCGCACGCGTACTTTGCGTTGCGCACCAGGTTGACGAGAATCTGCAGCACTTTGTGCTTGTCGACCATGATCGGCGGCACGTTGCTGAACTCGCGCTTGAGCGTGACCCCATGGCGGGCGAATGCGCCGGCGTTCAACCGCAGACTGTCTTCCACCAGATCGACCACCTCGACGGTCTCGGTGACGCCGCAGAGCTTGGCGTAGCTCTGCTGCATGGCGACGGTGTCCTTGATGTGCTCGAGGTTGTCGCGCAGCGATGCGAGCTCCTGCAGGGTCGTCCGCTGATCGGTGAGCAGTTGTTCCCCGAGCGCCGCGAGATAGTCGGGTATGCGCCGCCCGCGTTCGTCGTCGGTGATGAATTGGCCCGCGCGCGGGCCCTGCTCGACCAACATGCGCAGCGAGGCGCGAGACACCGGCGCCTTCGATTGTCTGACGCGCTCGGCGACGAGACTCGCCGAGATGTTGACGCTGTTCAGTATGTTGCCGACGTTGTGCAGCACATTGGTGGCGACCTCGGCCATGCCTGCCTGGCGAGAGGCCGTCATCAGCTCCTTGTGCACGCGCTCGAGTTCCATCTCCTGGCGCTTCAGATCCGTCACGTCCTGAATGACGGCGACAGCGCCGAGGGTCTGACCGTCCGGGCCGATCAGCCGCCGCGCATTCGACAACGTGGAGCGCGCCGGTCTCGAGTCGCGCGGCACGATCAATAGTTCGAGGTTGGTAATCGTCTCGCCGCGCAACGCGCACGCCAGCGGCCGGTCCGCCCGTTCGACCGCGGTGACCCCGTCCATGAGATAGACGTCCGCCGCCAGCGGATAAGGGTCTTGCGATGACGGCGTGTGCTTCGGTATGCAGTACAGATCCACCGCGGCGCGGTTATAATGGGTGATGTTTCCCGCGACGTCGCAGACCAGCAGAGCTACCGGCAAATCCGTGAGCACCGCTTCGAGCAGCGTCTGCTGCTGCAGCAGCGCGGCCGCAAGCTCCTTGCGATGGGTGATGTCGCGCAGGTATTCGACCGAGCATTCGGCGCGGCTGCCGTCGCGCACCAGCGCGGTGCTCGTACGCACCCACAGGAAGCTGCCGTCCTTGCGGCGGTAGCGCTTCTCGATGTCAACGAGCTGGATCTCCCCGCTCCACAGGCGATCG
>CAWJJP010000004.1:0-231470 GCA_963843295.1 uncultured Gammaproteobacteria bacterium
CGGCGGATATGTGCAAGTCGAAGCAAGCGCGCCGTCGTGCACCGGATGCGGTCCGGTTCTCTTCGCGATGAGTGATGTCCCGGTTCGGGGTTACCGGCTGGTCGTTCGGGTCGTGCTCCTGCAAATCGGGAGCGCGCTGCTGATCGCGTCTCTGTTTTTTGCCTATCGAGGCTCCTCGTCAGGCGTTGCGGCGCTGGCGGGAGGAATGATCGTGGCCATCGGCAGCGCCGTGTTCGGCTGGCGCGCCTTTGCGCCGGGGATCGCGGGCGCCGCCGTCGTCGCGCGCGCGATGTATGTCGGCGTGGCACTGAAATGGCTATGGTTCGCGTTCGCGCTGTATTTCGCGTTCGCGCGCTTGAAACTGGAAGCGGCACCGCTATTGATTGGGATGGCGGCCGCTCAAATGGGTTATTGGATTGGATTGATTCGATTGAAGTGACGATTGCTCGAATGAAGGTCGTGGATATGCGGTTCGGAATGATGGCCGAAGAAGACGTGACGGGCGGGGTGACGGGCTATATCAAGCACCACCTTACGCATCTCTCCGTGGAGACAGGCCGCGGCGCATTTTGGTCCATCCACATCGACAGCATATTCTTTACTCTCTTCATCTCCTTCATCTTCATACTCGTCCTCTCGATCGTCGCGCGCCGCGCCACCAGCGGTGTGCCCGGCAAGCTGCAGACCGCGATCGAGATGCTGGTGGAATTCGTCGACGGTATGGTCAAGGAGACGTACCACGGCTCGAACAAATTCATCGCGCCGCTCGCCATCACGATCTTCTGCATCGTGTTCCTGGAAAACTTCATGGACATCCTGCCGGTGGATGCGCTGCCTGCGGCCGCCAAGCTTTTCGGTGTGGAGCATCTGCGCACCGTGGCCACCGCCGACCTGAACACGACGGTCGGCATGGCATTGGGCGTGTTTCTGTTGATCCAATGGGTCGGCATCACCCACAAGGGGTTCGGAACGTTCGCCGGTGAGTGGTTCACCGCTCCTTTTCACGCTCATAGCCCGGTCCTAAAAGTACTCCTTGCACCCGTCAATTTCGCATTTCGGATCATCGAAGAGGTCGTGAGACCGCTGTCTCTGTCAATGCGGTTGTTCGGCAACATGTATGCGGGCGAGCTCATATTCTTGCTGATCGCCTGTTTCACGCTCGGTGCGGCACTCAATCACATATCGACCTACTTTCTGGGTGTCGCGCAGTTCGGCGCCGGTGTCATCTGGACGCTGTTTCACTACCTCATCATCACGTTGCAAGCGTTCATTTTCATGGTCCTGACGATCGTGTACGTGGGCATTTCGGCAGAGAAGCATTAGTTTCGAGATTCATTCAAGACATTAAAGACCGGAGACAATAATGGACAATGTGACCCAAATCGCTCAACTCATGAGCTCCACCGTAATTGCAGCGGGCCTGGTGATCGGCCTGGGTGGTGCGGGTGCCGCCATCGGCTTCGGCCTTCTCGGCGGCAAGTTCCTCGAGAGCTCCGCTCGCCAGCCCGAACTCACCAACATGCTGCAAACCAAGATGTTCATCGTTGCCGGCTTGCTGGATGCGGTGCCGATCATCGGCGTCGCCGTCGGCTTCTTGCTGTTGTACGCCAATCCTTTCCTGGGCGCCCTGGGCCTCAAGTAAGCAGCGCTGAATGGCGTCCGAGCGGGCGCCAGGCGAGGAATAGGTCATGAACTTAGCACTTACGCTGGTCATCCAAGGGGTCGTGTTCTTCCTGGTCGCCTGGGCGGTCATGAAGTTCTTCTGGCCATGGCTCATGGGAGCGATCGAAGCGCGTCAGAAGAAAATCACCGAAGGCCTGGCCGCGGCCGCCAAGAGCGAGAAGGATCTGAGCGAGGCCGAAGCGCGCTCCAAGGAAATCGTCCGCGAGGCGCGTGATCGCGCGGCGCAGATACTCGATCAGGCGGGCAAGCGCTCCAACGAAATGGTCGATGAAGCCAAGGGCGCAGCCTCTTCCGAGGCGCAGCGCATGCTCGCGCAGGCGCGCGACGAAGCGACGCGCGAAAGCACTCGTGCCCGCGAGGGCTTGCGCCGGGAAGTCGGCAAGCTCGCCGTCGAGGGCGCATCGCGCCTGCTCCAGCGCGAGATCGATCCGAAGACCCACGCCGAGCTGCTGGATAAACTCGCCGCCGAGATCGCCCGTGGCTGAGCGCGCGACCATCGCCCGCCCCTACGCGAAAGCGGCGTTCGAGTACGCCCGTGCCGCGAATGCCCTCGCGCCGTGGTCGCTGGGGATGAAGAGCGCCGCTGAGATCGTCGCGGATCCGCGCGTCGCCGAGCTCGTCAACGACCCGCGCTGGACGGCCGCGGATCTCGCCGGCCTCGTCATCGATGCGGCGGGTTCCAAACTCGATGCGGCCATGCAGAACTTCGTGCGGGTGCTCGCGGAAAATCACCGCCTCGTGTTGCTGCCGGAGATCGCGGCGCATTACGAGGCAGCGCGCGCGCAGGTGGAGAATACGGTCGACGTCGAGGTCGTCTCCGCCGTGGCGCTCGATGCCGCGCAAACCGAGAAGCTCAAGCAGGCGCTCAATACCCGGCTGCGCCGCCAGGTGCGCATGCAGAATTCCGTGGACGCGTCGCTCCTGGGCGGCGCCGTGATTCGCGCCGGTGATCTCGTCATCGACGGCTCGCTCAAGGGTCGCCTGGAGCGGCTTGGAACAGAATTGGCAAGTTGAACATTTAGGTTACGCGCGGCCCTGTCAGGGCTCGCAGCAAGAGGTTGATATGTCCATCAAGGCATCGGAAATCAGCGACCTGATCAAGGCGCGCATCGAAAAATTTCAGTCCAACGCCGAGGCGCGCAATGTCGGCACGGTGGTGAGCGTCACCGACGGCATCGTACGCATCCACGGCCTTGCCGACGCACGCTACGGCGAAATGCTCGAGTTCGTGGGCAACACCTTTGGTCTCGCGCTGAACCTCGAGCAGGATTCGGTCGGTGCCGTGGTGCTCGGCGACTACAAGCACATTTCGGAGGGTTCGGAGGTCAAGACCACCGGTCGTATCCTCGAAGTGCCCGTCGGTCCCGAACTTCTGGGCCGCGTGGTCGATGCGCTCGGTCTGCCGATCGACGGCAAGGGTCCGGTGAATGCCAAGCTCAAATCCCCCTTGGAGCGCGTGGCGCCGGGCGTGATCTTTCGCAAGAGCGTGTCCCAACCGGTCCAGACCGGCCTCAAGGCAATCGACGCGATGGTGCCGATCGGGCGCGGCCAACGCGAACTCATCATCGGCGATCGACAGACCGGAAAGACCGCGGTCGCCATCGATACCATCATCAATCAGAAGGGCACGGGCGTGAAATGCGTCTATGTCGCCATCGGGCAGAAGCAGAGCTCGATTGCCAACGTCGTGCGCAAGCTCGAGGAACATGGCGCGATGGCGCACACCATCATCGTCGCGGCGTCCGCTTCGACGCCGGCCGCCATGCAGTACCTGGCACCCTACGGCGGCTGCGCCATGGGCGAATACTTCATGGACATTGGCGAGGACGCGCTGATCGTGTACGACGATCTGTCCAAACAGGCCGTGGCCTACCGCCAGATCGCCCTGCTGCTGCGCCGCCCGCCGGGCCGCGAAGCCTACCCCGGCGACGTGTTCTATCTGCACTCGCGGCTCCTCGAGCGCTCGGCGCGCGTCAACGAGGAGTACGTGGAGAAAATCACCAACGGCCGCGTGAAGGGAAAGACCGGATCGCTGACCGGCCTCCCTATCATCGAGACGCAGGCGGGCGACGTGACGGCGTTCGTTCCGACCAATGTCATCTCCATCACCGACGGCCAGATCTTCCTCGAGACCGACTTGTTCAACGCCGGTATGCGCCCGGCCATCAACGCGGGCATTTCGGTGTCGCGCGTCGGTGGCGCGGCACAGACCAACATCATCAAGAAGCTCGGCGGCGGCGTCCGCTTGGCGCTCGCCCAATACCGCGAGCTCGCCGCCTTCTCGCAGTTCGCCTCGGACCTGGACGAAGCGACGCGCCGGCAGCTCGAGCGCGGTCAACGAGTCACCGAATTGATGAAGCAGAAGCAGTACGCGCCGATGTCCGTGGCCGAGATGGCGCTCTCGCTGTACGGGGGAAACAACGGCTATTTCGACAAGGTCGACCGCCGCAAGGTGGTCGAGACGGAAGCCGCACTACAGTCCTTTGCGCGTGGCAGCTACGCCGAGCTGCTGAAGAGCATCAACGCCAAACCGGATCTGACGAAGGAAGTCGAAGCCGCGCTCAGGAAGTGCTGCGACGAATTCTTCGCCTCCCTGTAAGAGCATACGATGGCAGGCGCAAAAGAGATCCGCGGAAAGATCGCGAGTATCAAAAATACTCAGAAGATCACCAAGGCCATGGAAATGGTCGCGGCGAGCAAGATGCGCAAGGCACAGGACCGGATGCGCGCGGCGCGCCCGTATGCGGAGAAGATTCGCAAGATGGTCGGGCATCTGCGCCAGGTGAATCTCGACTACAAGCATCCTTTCACCGTGGAACGACCGGTGCGCGCCGTCGGCATCATCGTCATAAGCACCGATCGCGGCCTGGCCGGTTCGCTCAACTTGAATTTGTTCAAGGCGGCTCTCGGAGCGATCCGCCAAGCCGAAGGCCGCGGCGCCAAGGTCTACATGTGCACCATCGGTTCGAAGGCGCTGCAGTTCTTCCGCCGCCTGGCGGGGGTCGAGATGTCCGCTTCGGCCACCCATCTGGGCGATCGGCCCCACGTCGCCGATTTGCTCGGGCCCACGAAGGTCATGCTCGATTTCTATCGCGACGGCAAGATCGATCAATTGCTCCTGGTGCACAACGTATTCGTCAATACGATGACCCAGAGGGGCGTGGTATCGCAGCTGCTGCCGCTGCAGACCATCGACAAGAGCGAGCTGCAGGAGCGCTGGGACTACATCTACGAGCCCGATGCGGCGGAGATCCTGGACATTCTGTTGATGCGCTATATCGAATCCCAGGTCTTTCAAGGCGCGGTCGAGAATGTCGCTTCGGAAATGGCGGCGCGCATGGTGGCCATGAAGAGCGCCTCCGACAACGCCGGCACGCTCATCGATGAGCTGCAATTAATCTACAACAAGGCCCGTCAGGCGGCGATCACCAAGGAGCTCTCGGAGATCGTCGGCGGCGCGGCCGCGGTTTAGATCGGATTGAGTACAAGGTCAAGTTCAGTTATTCGGGTCAATTTAATCGGCGCGCAGCGCCGCTACTGCACGGGGTTGCGCAGCAACCCCATTGAAAGGTGAATAGACATGTCCAGCGGCAAAATCGTGCAAATCATCGGCGCGGTCATCGATGTGGAATTTCCGCGCGATCAGATCCCCAAGATCTATGACGCGCTCAAGCTCGACGATGTGGATTTGACGCTCGAAGTGCAGCAGCAGCTGGGCGACGGCATCGTGCGCACGATCGCCATGGGTCCCTCCGAGGGGCTGCGCCGCGGCCTTGCCGTCACGGGCACCGGCAAGGGCATCACGGTGCCGGTGGGCGAGGGTACGCTCGGCCGCATCATGGACGTGTTGGGCAAGCCGCAGGACGAGCGCGGTCCGGTGAAGACCACGCATTACCTGCCCATCCACCGTCCGGCACCGGCTTACGATGAGCAGGCGGGCGGCCAGGACCTGCTGGTCACGGGCATCAAGGTGATCGACCTGCTGGTACCGTTCGCCAAGGGCGGCAAGGTCGGCCTGTTCGGCGGCGCCGGCGTCGGCAAGACGGTGAACATGCTCGAACTCATCAACAACATCGCCAAGCAGTACAGCGGTCTGTCCGTGTTTGCGGGTGTCGGTGAGCGCACACGCGAAGGCAACGACTTCTATCACGAGATGATCGAATCGGGGGTCATCGACAAGGACAATCTCAGCAATTCCAAGGTGGCCATGGTCTACGGCCAGATGAACGAGCCGCCCGGCAATCGACTGCGCGTCGCGCTGACGGGATTGACCATGGCGGAGTATTTCCGCGACGAGAAGCAGGCGTCGGGCAAGGGCCGCGATGTGCTGTTCTTCGTCGACAACATCTATCGTTATACCCTCGCCGGCACCGAGGTATCGGCGCTGCTCGGCCGCATGCCCTCCGCCGTGGGCTATCAGCCGACGCTCGCCGAGGAGATGGGCGTGCTGCAAGAGCGCATCACCTCCACCAAGACGGGCTCGATCACCTCGATTCAAGCGGTGTACGTCCCCGCGGACGACTTGACCGATCCGTCTCCGGCGACCACGTTCGCGCACCTCGATGCCACCGTGGTGTTGTCGCGGCAGATCGCCTCGCTCGGCATTTACCCGGCAGTCGATCCGCTCGACTCCACCAGCCGCCAGCTGGATCCGCTTGTGGTCGGCGATGAGCACTATGAGACGGCGCGCGGCGTGCAGGCGGTTCTGCAGCGCTACAAGGAGCTGCAGGACATCATCGCCATCCTCGGCATGGATGAGCTTTCGGAAGAGGACAAGCTGAGCGTGTACCGTGCGCGCAAGATCCAGCGGTTCCTGTCGCAGCCCTTCAACGTGGCCAAGGTATTCACCGGCCAGGACGGCAAGATCGTGCCGTTGAAGGATACGATCCGCGGCTTCAAAGCCATCATCGCCGGCGAGTACGACCATCTGCCGGAGCAGGCGTTCTATATGATCGGCGGCATCGAAGAAGCGGTCGAAAAAGCCAAGACCTTGACCTAACAGCGAGCGACAGCTTCATGGCCCACACCATTCACGTCGACATCGTCAGCGCCGAAGGACAGATCTTTTCGGGCGACGCGACCATGGCGTTCGTGCCGGGCTCGCAGGGCGAACTCGGCATCGCTCCGCGTCACGCGCCGCTGCTCACCACGCTGAAGGCGGGCGAAGTACGCGTGCAGTCGGAGGGCCACGAAGAGCAGGTGTTTTACGTCGGCGGAGGCATCCTCGAAGTGCAGCCGCATCTCATCACCGTGCTCGCCGATACGGCCGCGCGGGCACGCGATCTCGATGAGGCTGCCGCCCTGGCCGCCAAGCAGCGGGCGGAGGAAGCAATGCGCGGCCGCGGCGACAAGCTGGAAATCGCCGAGGCCCAGGCGGAACTCGCTCGCGCCGTGGCACAATTGCGGGCGATCGAGCGGCTGCGCAAGAGACGTTAAGGTCGTTCGCAGACATTTAGGGCGTTTCGCAGACGTTAGGGCGTTTCTCCCAAAGGAGCTGTAATGCCGCTTTCCGTCGTCATACTCGCCGCGGGGCAGGGCAAGCGGATGCACTCGGATCTGCCCAAGGTGCTCCAGCCGTTGGCCGGGCAGCCGCTGCTCCAGCACGTCATCCGCACCGCGCGCGCGCTCCATCCGGCCACCATCTACGTCGTCTATGGTCATGGCGGCGCCCAGGTGCAGGCGGCACTGCACCTCGAGCGCGTCGAATGGGTGCTCCAAGCCGATCAACTGGGTACCGGGCATGCCGTGATGCAGGCGATGTCCGTGATTCCCGACGATCACACGGTGCTGGTGCTGTACGGGGACGTACCGCTGATCGGCACGGCCTCCCTCAACAAGCTGATTGCGATCGCCGCTGCGGGCGCGCTTGCGATACTGTCCGTCAAGCTCGATGAGGCGGCCGGATATGGGCGCATCGTGCGCGATGCGAAGGGGCATGTGAAAGCCATCGTCGAGCATCACGATGCGAACGCCGAACAGAGAAACATTCGCGAGGCCAACTCCGGCCTTCTGGCAGCGCCGGCGATCCGATTGCGGGAGTGGCTGCTGGGTTTGGGCAGGGACAACGCCCAGCGCGAGTACTACCTCACGGACGTGGTTGCGGGCGCGGTCGGTTCGGGCGCCCGAGTCGAGGCGGTGCCGGCCGAGAGCGCAGCAGAGGTCATGGGTGTCAACGACAAACTGCAGCTTGCGCATGTCGAAGCCTGTTATCGGCGCCGTCGGGCCGAGGGCCTGATGCTGGCGGGCGCCACGTTGGCCGATCCCGCGCGCGTCGACATTCGCGGCGACGTCGAGGTCGGGCGCGACGTGTTCATCGACATCAACACGGTGTTGGTCGGCAAAGTTCACCTGTCTGCGCGGGTCAAGGTGGGGCCGAACTGCTACATCCGCGACTCGACGATCGGTGCCGATACGGAGGTCGAGCCGAATTGCGTGATCGACAACGCGGTCGTCGGCGAGCACTGCAGGATCGGACCTTTCGCAAGACTCCGGCCCGCCACGGTTCTGCATCGCGGCGTGCACATCGGCAATTTCGTGGAGATCAAGAACAGCGACATCGCATCCGGCAGCAAGGCGAACCATTTGAGCTACGTGGGCGACTCGCACGTGGGCAGGGACGTCAACATCGGTGCGGGGACCATTACGTGCAATTACGACGGCGCCAACAAGTGGCCGACCGTGATCGATGACGGAGCGTTCATCGGTTCGGGCAGCATGCTGGTCGCGCCGGTGCGAATCGGGGCCGGCGCCACCATCGGCGCCGGCTCGACGATCGCCGCCAACGCGCCGGAATCCAAGCTCACGCTGACACGGCCGCCTCAAGTGACCATCGCGAAATGGGACCGCCCGCGCAAACTCAGCGACGAGGAGCGTGCCGCCGTCGTCGAGCGGACGATCAAACACCCCAAGGTGTGAGCGGCCGCCGGAGAATCCCACGGAATCTTTACGGGATTTTTTCACGGCGCGCGGCAACCATGACATCAATTTGACACCCTTCGAGCCAACCTGCCCGCCTGTGCCGTTTACGCGGAGCTTGCCGCGACAGGATGAGCTGAATTGCCGCCCAGCCGCCTTCCTTCGTGGTCGTGCGCCCTCGCTACAGCTCTATTATATTGGGCCGCACCCGCTGCGTTTTGCGAGGACGCGACCAACCCGGCGGTCGCTGGGGGCAGCGTTGACCCGGACGCCGCGGCACAGGGGTGCGCGCCTGGCTCCGATAGGCAGGGCTTCTATTCGCGGTTGAAGGAGAGCTACCAAGCGCATCTCGCTTGGAACGGCGGGGATCCGAATGCGCCCCCGGCCATGGTGGTCGGGGGCGCGGAAGTGCCGGAATCCAACCCGCCGTGGCCCTATTCGACCTGGAACATCGGCGGTTCGGAGGCCATCGGTGCCGAGAACATGTATTACAGCGCGCTGATGGATGCGCTGTACTGCGGTCGCGGCGGACGAGGATTGAAGGATAGCCGCTTCACCATTTATGGCTGGGTCGAGCCGGGCGGCAACATCAGCACCTCCCACACACGCTTCAATTTCCAATCCGGCAGCGGCGGGAATTATCCCGCCGCGTATTCCTACGAGCCCAATACCGTCCAGCTCGACCAGATGGCGCTCTATTTCGAGCGCACGCCCGATGAGATCCAGCGCGACCATTTCGACTGGGGCGGCCGCTTCGCCGGGCTCTATGGCACCGATTACAAGTACACCTTCAGCAACGGCATCTTCAGCAACCAATACCTCAACAGCGCAAAGCCCTATGGCTTCGATCCCGTCATGTATTACCTGGATTTCTGGTTTCCCAAGATCGCGCTAGGCGAGAACCTGCGGGTCGGGCGGTACATATCCATTCCAGATATCGAAGCGCAACTCGCGCCGAATAATCTCACCTACAGCCACTCACTGCTCTATACCTACGATCCCTATACGCAAAACGGCGTCGTCAGCACCACCAAGCTCAGCAAGAACTGGCAGGTGCAGGCCGAACTGTCCGCGGGCAACGACGTCGCGCCTTGGATCAAGAGCGAGCGTCATCTGACACCGGCGCTGTGCGTGATTTGGAGCTCCAATTCGGGCAAGGACAGTCTCTATCCCTGCATGAACGGTCTCAACGACGGCAATTGGCGTTGGAACAACGTTCAACACGCGGTGATGACCTGGTATCACAAATTCGATGCCAGGTGGCACATGGACACCGAGGTCTGGTACATGTGGCAGAGTCATACCCCCAACGTCGACAATCCGGCCGGGCTCGCATTCATCGCACAACGCTACGCGTACCTGACCATCGGTGCGCCCTCCGGCGCGCAGTGCAATCCAGTGGTGGTGTTCTGCTACTCCTACGAGTGGGCCGCCGTCAATTACCTCAATTATCAAATAGGGCCGAGAGACATGGTGACCTGGCGTACGGATTACATGAATGACGCCACGGCGCAAAGAACCGGCTTCAAGACGCGGTATTACGAGTTCGATCTCGGTTACACCCACTGGGTGGGCGATGTGATCGAGCTGCGGCCCGAGATTCGTTTCGAGCACGCCCGTGACGCCCGAGCCTATGACAATCCCACGGGGTCGCCCGAAGGCGGCCGGCATTCGCAGGCCATGATCGCGGCGGACGCGATTTTGCACTTCTGATGACTGTGGCACACTGCGCCGTTGACTAGCACCACGACCGCAGGGAAGCGCCGCTTGAGTGCGGAGCGGTGTTCGAACGGGGTCCATGCATGAGCCAAGCGCCAGAAGATCAGGAGCAGCCGCCGACCGGCCAGGCGGCGATCGAGCGTCGCGCATGGTCCCGCGAACGGCAGCTTCGCGCGGTGGGCGGCGCGGCGGTGGTCGCGCTCCTGGTCGTCGTGGTCTTCTGGCTGGGTGGTCGATTCCTCGGCAAACACGAGGCGGCAGCCGGCGAGCCGCCATCGCCGCCGGGTACCTTCCGCGCCACGGCGCAGCAGATGAAGACGTTCACCGTTGCCGCCGTCGGCATGCACGGCTTCGCCAGCGAGGAATTGACCGAGGGTAAGATCGCAGTCAACGGCGATCGGGCCACTCCGTTGTTCTCCCCCTATTCGGGCCGGGTGACCCGGGTGATCGCCGGTCTCGGCGATACGGTCAAAAAGGGCGCGCCGCTCGCGACCATCGAGGCGTCGGAGTTCGTCCAGGCGCAGAACGATCTCGCCACGGCCGCCGCTCAGGTCAAGCTCGCACGCATCAACGAGGGGCGTAAGCACGCACTGTACGAGGCGAAGGGTGGCAGCCTGCAAGACTGGCAGCAAGCACAGGCCGATCTGACCGCGGCGGAGACCGCTCTGCACTCGGTACGCAATCGGCTGAAGATTCTGGGCCAATCGGATGCGCAAATCGATGCTCTCGAATCCTCCCGCGGCATCAATCCCGTCGCGACGCTCTCCGCGCCGATCGCGGGTGTGGTCGTCGACCGCCAGGTCGGACCGGGCCAATATTTGCAGGCCGGCGGCGGCACGGCGGTGTTCACCATCGCGGATCCCTCGAGCGTGTGGCTGCTGGCGAACGTGCGCGAGGCGGACTCCGGTGCGGTGCACCCGGGGCAGCCCATGGAAGTGCACGTACCCGCGTATCCGCATCGTGCCTTCGATGCGCGCATCACCTATGTGGCGGCGCTCGTCGATCCGGTGACCCATCGGCTGCCGGTACGGGCCGAAATAGACAATCGCGATCTGGCGCTGAAGCCTGAAATGTTCGCGAATTTCCGCATCATGACCAGCGACACCTCGCAATCTCCCGCCATACCCGAAGCTGCGGTGGTCTACGAAGGCGATGCCGCGCATGTCTGGGTGGTTGCCGGCGAGGGCTTGCTCACCTATCGCGCCATACGCACCGGTCGCAGCAATGACGGATTGGTCGAGGTACTCGAGGGGCTGAAGCCGGGAGAACGCATCGTCACGAAAGGTGGTCTGTTCATCGATCAGGCGGCCGTTCCCGGCTCCTCATGAACGCGATCGTTTCCTTCGCCTTACGGCAGCGCATCCTGATCGTCGTGCTGCTGGTGATGATGCTCGGCGCCGGCGTCGCGAGCTTTCTTGCGCTCAACATCGAGGCCTATCCAGATCCGGTGCCGCCGCTGGTCGACGTCGTCACCCAGAGCACCGGCCAGTCCGCCGAGGAAATCGAACGCTACATCACGATCCCGCTGGAAATTCAGATGGCCGGCATACCCAACGTGCAGGCGATCCGCACCATATCGCTGTTCGGTCTCTCCGATGTGAAGGTGCAGTTTACGTATGACTTCACCTACTACCAGGCCGAGCAGTGGGTGATCAACCGGCTGTCCGAGCTCGGAACCCTGCCGAACGGGGCTCAGCCGCAGATCTCCCCCACCAGCCCCATCGGTGAGATCTTCCGCTATCGGGTGGTCGGTCCTCCCAACTATTCGGTCACCGACCTCAAGACGCTCGAGGATTGGGTGCTGGAGCGGCGCTTCAAGGCGGTGCCGGGAGTCATCGATGTGACCGGTTGGGGCGGCAAGACCAAGACCTACGACATCGCGATCGATCAGCACAAGTTGATGGGCTACGGATTGTCGGTGCCGCAGGTGCTCACGGCGCTCAACAATGCCAACATCAATGTCGGCGGACAGACCGTCAACTTCGGCGCGCAGGCGGCGGTGGTGCGCGGAGTCGGCCTGATTCATTCCGCGGACGAAATCCGCCGTACCCTGATCGTCAACAACCAGGGTGCGCCGGTGTTCATCGGCGATGTGGCCACGGTCACCATCGGCCATCTGCCGCGCCTCGGCATCGCAGGCTTCAACGACGTCGACGACATCGTGCAGGGAATCGTGCTCATGCGACGCGGTGCGAAAAGCGTACCCACCATCAAGCGTGTCGAAGCGGAAGTGGACAACATCAACAAGAGCGGCATCTTGCCGCCGGGCGTCAGCATCCAACGCATCTACGACCGCAGCGATTTGATCCACATCACCACCCACACCGTGCTGCACAACATGATGGCGGGCATCCTGCTCATATTTCTGCTGCAATGGGCGTTTCTCGGCAATGTGCGCAGCGCGGTGATCGTCGCCATGACCATACCGTTCGCGCTGTCCTTCGCCATCGGACTGATGATCCTGCGCGGCGAATCCGCCAACTTGCTGTCCGTCGGAGCGATCGATTTCGGGCTCGTCGTCGATGCCACCGTGATCATGGTCGAGAACATCTTCCGGCATCTGGCGGAGGCCTCGGCTCACCTCGGCACCGGCCCGAGCCACCTGCATCGGATGCGCGTGCCGAGCGGCTTTCGCGGCAAGATGGGCACCATCTCGCTCGCGTCGGCCGAGGTCAGCCAGTCGATCTTCTTCGCGGCGGCCATCATCATCGCCGGCTTCGTGCCGCTGTTCACGCTGTCGGGGATCGAAGGGCACATTTTCGGGCCGATGGCGAAAACCTATGCCTACGCCATTGCCGGGGGTCTGATCGCAACGTTCACGATCGCACCGGCCTTGAGCTTGTTGTTGTTTCCACAGGTGGTGTCGGAGCGGGAAACGCCGGTAGTCCGCGCGCTGCGGTGGGTGTACCAGCCCGCGCTCGAGTTCATGCTCGCAAACCGCATCATCACCTTTTCGGGTGTTGCGCTGATCTCTCTGCTTGCGATCCTCGCGGTGCGCTCGCTGGGACTCGAGTTTCTGCCCAAGCTCGAGGAGGGGAATCTCTGGATTCGCGCGACGTTCCCTCAATCGGTCTCGCTGGACGACAGCGACGGGTACGTCAATCGTATGCGCTTGCTGATGAGCAAGTATCCGGAGGTGCGGAACGTCGTATCTCAGCATGGACGGCCGGATGACGGCACGGATGCCACTGGATTCTTCAATGCGGAATTCTTCGTGCCGTTGAAGCCGTTCGAGACGTGGCCGGCGGGAATGAACAAGGAAAAGCTCACGCAGCAGATGACGGAGACACTCGAGCAGCAATTTCCGGGCGTGGACTTCAACTTCTCGCAATACATCCAGGACAACGTCGAAGAAGCGGCGTCGGGGGTGAAGGGCGAGAATTCCGTCAAGGTCTACGGCAACGATCTGGAGACGCTGGAAAAGACCGCCAACGCGGTTGCGGCGGCGCTCGCGAAAGTGCCGGGAATCACCGATCTCGCCGTGCTGCGTTCACTCGGCCAGCCAACCATCCGCATCGACGTCGATCGATCGCGGGCCGCGCGCTACGGCCTGGCGCCGGGGGATGTCAATGCGGTCGTTCAAACCGCGATCGGCGGCCAGAGCGCCGGCGACTTGTACGAAGGAACCAGCGATCGGCATTTCCCGATGATGGTGCGTCTTGCAAGTCCCTATCGGGAGAATCTTGCCGCAATTCGGCGCATCCCCGTCGCCGTCGCCCGCGCCGCCGGCAGCGGAAGCGGCCTCATCCAGGTGCCGCTCGAAGATGTGGCAGATGTGCATCTGGTCTCCGGCGCGGCCTTCATTTATCGAGAGCAGCAGCAGCGCTACGTGCCGATCAAGTTCAGCGTACGCGGCCGCGATCTGGGCGGCGCCGTTCTCGAGGCGCAGCGAGCCGTCGATGCGCAGGTTCTCATTCCGGGCGGCTACCGCCTGGAATGGGTGGGAGAGTTCGGCAACCTGCAGGAGGCGATTTCGCGCTTGAGCGTCGCGGTGCCGCTGTCGATCGCCTTGATCATTCTGCTGCTGTACCTGAATTTTCACAGCTTGCGCGATGCGTTGCTCGCGGCGAGCGTGATCCCCATGGCCTTGCTGGGCGGCATCTTTGCACTGTGGCTCACCGGCACCGCATTCAGCGTCTCCTCGGCGATCGGTTTCGTAGCCCTGTTCGGGATCGCCGCCATGGACGGTATTTTGGTGGTGTCGTATTACCACTTGAGTTTGGAGTCGGGCCTCGATCGGGCGAGCGCCATGCTGCAGACCTGTCGTACCCAATTGAGGCCGGTCGTGATGACGTGCATCGTGGCCTGCGTCGGTTTGATACCCGCGGCCTTCTCCACCGGCATCGGGTCGCAAGTCCAGCGGCCGCTCGCGTTGGTGGTGGTGGGGGGAATGCTGCTCGCACCCGTTCTGATTCTGCTGGTGCTGCCGGTGCTGATCTTGAGATTCTCGACGGCGCGGGAAATTCCGGCCGAGGCGGACGAATGATGCGCCCGCGGCGAGTCCCGGCATGTGGGACCGCCGTGGCGGCGGTGGCGCTCAGCGCGTGCGTGGGTCCCAACTTTCACCGTCCGGCGCCGCCTTCGGTCGAGCGCTATACGGAGGAGCCTCTCGCCGCCACAACGGCATCGGCTCCGGGCGACGGCGGCGCCGCGCAGCGCTTCCTCGCGCAGCAGGACGTGCCCAGAAACTGGTGGGTGCTGTTCGGATCGGAGCAACTCGATGCGCTCGTCGAGCAGGCGCTGGACCATAACCCCGATGTCGCCTCTGCGCAGGCGGCGCTGCGTCAGGCCCAGGAAAATACCGCTGCGCAGCGGGGCGTCTATTTCCCCACGGTGCAGGCGGGCTTCGACGCGCAGCGCCAGAAGAACGCAGTCGGTGTACTCGCCCCCACTCTCGCATCGGGTACCTCACTCTTTAATTTGTATACGCCGCAGGTCGCCGTGACGTACGTGCCCGATGTGTTCGGCGCCAACCGCCGCCAAGTCGAATCACTCGCTGCGGTCGCCGAGGCCACCCGCTTCGAACTCGATGCGACCTACCTGACCCTCACGGCGAACGTGGTCACCACCGCAATCCAGGAGGCGGGCTTGCGGGCGCAGATTGCGGGCACCGAGCGGGTGATTGCGCTCGAGCGTCAGTCCCTGGACGTGCTGCGCCGGCAACTCGAACTCGGCGCGGTCGCCGAAGCCGACGTGTATGCTCAGGATGCAGCGCTCGCCCAATTGCAGGGGACGCTGCCGCCGCTGCAGAAGCAGCTGCATCTCGCGCGCGATTCATTGGCCGTTCTCACCGGCCGGTTTCCCGCGAATTTCGCGCCGGCTCCCATCGAATTGGAGCGCTTGGTACTGCCGGTGGATCTGCCCCTCGGAGTGCCCTCGCAGTTGGTCGAACGGAGGCCGGATGTGCGTGCCGCCGAGGCCCAGCTGCACTCTGCAACGGCGCAAGTCGGGGTCGCCATCGCGAACATGCTGCCGCAGGTGCTCATCACCGGCAACGTCGGCAGTTCCGCGACGTTGATGAGCGATCTGTTCAAGCCCGGCACTGGCTTCTGGACGATCGGCGCCAATGCCACGCAGACGCTGTTCGAGGGCGGAACGCTGCTGCATCGGAAACGCGCGGCAGATGCGGCTTTGGATCAGGCCGCAGCCACGTATCGCTCGACCGTGCTGACCGCATTTCAAAATGTGGCCGATGCTCTGCATGCGCTCGATACCGATGCGGACGCGCTCAATGCCGCAAGCCGAGCGGCGGATGCCGCTCAAAAGAGCCTGGGCGTCGCGAATCATCAGCTCGAACTCGGCTCGGTGAGCTATCTGGCGCTGCTGAGCGCTGAACTCCTCTATCAGCAAGCCGTGGTTTCGGTCGCGCAGGCCCGCGCTAACCGCTATGCCGATACCGCCGCCTTGTTCCAAGCGCTCGGCGGCTCGATCTCCCCCGCCGGGTCGCCACGCTGAATGCAGTACCTGTCCGGAATTGCTGCGGTCATGAGGGTTCTGCGGTTTCGAGGAAGCGATCGACGAAACTGCGTGTGTTTTGCCAAATGCTCTGCCAGGCGGCCAATACCGCACGCCCCGCTTCGGTAATACGATAATAGCGGCGCGGCGGCCCCGTGTAGGAGGGCACGATGCGGCTGGTCAAGAGTCCAGCGGCCGACAGCGCCCGCAAGACGGGATAAACGGTTCCTTCCTTGAAAATCGACACTCCCTCGTTCGCCGCCGCCAAACGCTTGGCAATTTCATATCCGTACAGGTCCTCCGTGGATCGGGCGAGCACGGCAAGCAACACCAACCCGACTAGTCCGCCATTCAGGTCCTTCTGAAATTTGGTTTTGCTATCGTCCATTTACCAGTATTGTATTCTGACTAGTATAGGTCGTCTACTAGGGTTAGCAATTAACTGTTAGTTCCTGCCATGGCGGATCGTCATGGCCGATTAGTGGAATTTAGGTCGCGGTCGGGCACACTAGACAGCCCTTTGAGATCGCCTTGTCGGGAGCGAGCGTCCATGTGCGGAATCGTCGGAGTAGTTGCGGAGCGTAATGCGGTGCCCATCCTCATGGAAGGGCTACGCCGTCTCGAGTACCGCGGCTACGATTCCGCGGGCCTCGCGGTCCTGACCGCCGAGCATCATCTCGAGCGTCTGCGCACTGTCGGCAAGGTGAAAATCCTCGAGGACGCGCTCAAGGCGGCACCCGTCGCCGGGCATGTGGGAATCGCGCATACGCGGTGGGCCACGCACGGCGTACCGACGACGCGAAACGCCCATCCGCATGTCTCCCTCGACGGAATCGCGATCGTGCACAACGGCATCATCGAGAACCATGAAGCACTGCGGGCGGGCCTGATCGACCTCGGCTACACCTTCAGTTCGGAGACCGACACCGAAGTCATCGCCCACCGCATTCATCATCACATGGCGACCTCGGCGAGCCTTCTCGAGGCGGTGCGCAAGACGGTCGCCGAGCTGCATGGAGCCTACGCGTTGGCGGTCGTCGCCGAATCGGATCCCGAATGCATCGTGCTCGCGCGCGAGGGCTGCCCCGTCGTCATCGGACTCGGCATCGATGAGAATTTCATCGCCTCGGACGTCGCTGCGCTGCTGCCGGTGACCCGGCGGTTCATGTTCCTGGAAGAGGGCGATGTCGCGGAAGTTCGCCGCAAATCCATCGGCATCTTCGATTCCGGCGGCAAGCTGGCTTCGCGCGCCGTGCGTGAGAGCGATCTCGCCGTCGATGCGGTCGAGCGAGGACAGTATCGGCACTTCATGCTCAAGGAAATTCACGAGCAACCCCGCGCCATTGCGCAAACCCTTGAGGAGCGGGTATCGGGCCAAAAACTGCTGGAGGCGGCATTCGGGCCGCACGCCGAGAAGGTGTTCAGCCGCGTCAAGGCGGTGCATATCGCAGCCTGCGGCACCAGCTATCACGCGGGGCTCGTGGCGAGTTATTTCATTGAGCAGATTTGCCGCATCCCGGCGCGCATCGAAATTGCGAGCGAGTATCGCTATCGCGAGCCGGTGATCACGGCGGACACCCTGTTCGTCACGATCTCGCAATCCGGCGAGACCGCCGACACCCTGGCGGCGCTGCGCAACGCCAAGAAAGCGGCGTACCTGTCGACGCTCACGATCTGCAACGTGGCCGAGAGCTCGATGGTGAGGGAATCGGAATTGGTGTTGCTGACCCGGGCGGGTCCCGAGATCGGGGTCGCCTCGACCAAGGCGTTCACCACTCAGCTGACGGCGCTCGGAATGCTCGTCGTCGCACTCTCCAAGCATCGCGGGGGCGCCGCCCGCGAGCGGGAGCTCGTCGAGCAGCTGCTGCAGCTGCCCGGGCTCGTCGAGAATACCTTGAAGCTCGACGATGCCATTCGCGGCCTCGCCGAAGCGTTTGCCGACAAACGCCATGCATTGTTCCTGGGGCGCGGGCCGCTGCACGCCATCGCCATGGAGGGGGCGCTGAAGCTCAAGGAAATCTCCTACATTCACGCCGAGGCGTACGCTGCCGCGGAGCTCAAACACGGCCCGTTGGCGCTGGTCGATGAGGACATGCCGGTGGTCGCGGTCGCGCCCAACAACGAGCTGCTGGAAAAGCTCAAGTCGAATTTGCAGGAAGTCCGCGCCCGCGGCGGCAAGCTGTTCGTGTTCGCCGCACCCGATGCGGGGATGGCCAGCGCCGACGGCGTCACGGTCATTCAAATGCCTGTGAGGGCAAGCGCGCTGCAAGCCCCCGTGGTCTTCGCGATTCCGCTGCAGCTGCTCGCCTATCACGTCGCCGTTCTGAAGGGTACCGACGTCGACCAGCCGCGCAATCTCGCCAAGAGCCTCACGGTCGAGTAATCCCCGGGAGCCTGTCTGATCTTCGGTCCCGCGTACTTCCGAAAGTTCTACTTCGATGCCCGGACGCGCGTCACGACGGCCGCCGAGATGCGCGGCCGCGCCCGGCTGATCGCGGCCATCCTTTCCCAGGCCTGCATTCCGGTCCGTACCATACTCGATGCCGGTTGCGGCATCGGCTTGCTGCGCAAGCCTTTCGCACAAGTATTGCCTCGGGCGCGTTACACGGGCCTCGAGGCCAGCGATTATCTGTGCAGCCGCTACGGTTGGCTACGAGGCTCGATCGCGGACTACGTCCCGCGCGCGCCGAGTGACCTCGTGATCTGCTACGACGTACTGCAAT
Organism: uncultured Gammaproteobacteria bacterium; assembly: GCA_963843295.1. Lineage (GTDB taxonomy): Bacteria > Pseudomonadota > Gammaproteobacteria > Steroidobacterales > Steroidobacteraceae > Bog-1198. The sequence continues at coordinate 18,996 of CAWJJP010000004.1, forward strand.
ACCTGGACGACCGGACCGCTTCGCGTGCGCTCGCGAATCTCGCCCGGCTGACGCGCGCGGCGCTCTATGTCTCTGCACTGACCAGCGAAGACTGGCGCGCGAATTGTGACCGCAAGCGTACCGACCGTGCCGTGCACCTGCGGCCGGGCGACTGGTACCGGCGGCGCCTCAAGCGCCGGTTCCGCTATCTGGGTTTCGGAGTGTGGCTGCGCAGGGACGTCACCGCAATTCTCTGGGACATGGAGCGGTCGGTCTGACCGGCGCCTAGAGATTTTCCTGCATCCAAGCGACCAGCGCCGCATGCACCGCGTCACCCGCACCGGCATTGCTGTGCAGGTCGTTGACGAGCGAGACGAGCACGAAAGATTTACCGCTTGCCGTCGTCACGTAGCCCGCCACACCGCTCACGCCGTCGAGGTGGCCGGTCTTCAGTCGCACCGAGCCTGCGGGGGAGTGTTGCATGCGCGATTTCAAGGTGCCGTCGATGCCGGCGAGGGGCAGCGAAGCAATGAACTCCGGTGCGAAGCGGCTATGGTAGGCCTCACCGAGGACTTTCGACATCTGCAGCACCGAGATGTGCGTGGCACGCGACAGGCCCGAGCCGTTGTCAATGTCCATCCCCGCAAGGTCGAGTCCGCGCTCCCGGGACCACAGAGCGATCGCGTCGGCTCCCTTCTGCGTCGTCGCCGGCGCTCCGAAACGCTCTGCACCCATCGTGAGCAACAGATGGCGCGCCATCAAATTGCTGCTGAACTTGTTGGTGAGGCGAACGATTTCCCCGAGACTCAAGGAGTCGAAATTCAAATAGAGCTGGGCATCCTGCGGCGTGGCTTCGATGCGCAATGCGCCGCGGAACTCGCCGCCCAGTTGCCGCCACAGTTCGAGGAACGTGCCGAACGCGTATTGGGGCGGGCTGAGGAGTACGCGGGTGATGCTGCGCTCCGCGCATTCGGCCGACAGGGCGCCGGCGAAAACGACGTGATCCCACTGCTCGGAGACGACCTCGAAATCCACCCTGTGAGCCGGGGCGCGGCAATGGCCTGTCGCAAATGCGATGCGATTGTCGATCGCGAGGTTGACGGGCGCCGGCGTGGCCACGATCTCGACTTTGCCGATCTGCGCATTCGGCGCCACGCGGAACTCGATGGACTGGAAGTTGACCATCAACGCATCGGGCAGCACGTTGTAAGTGCGATTCGGCCGGCCATCGAACGAGCCCGGATCTTCCGGCGGCAACGCGAACGCCGTATTATCGATCACGATGTCACCGTGGATCGCCTTGAGGCCCTTGGCCCGCAGCATGTGGACGAAGCTCCACCAGCGTTCCAAGGTCATGTAGGGATCGCCGCCGCCCTGCAGAACGAGGTCCCCGTCGAGCACACCGTCGCTCAATTCGCCGCGAACCAATGCGCGCGTGTGCCAGACGAACGCAGGTCCGAGCAGGTCCAGACTGGCGAAGGTGGTGAGGAGCTTGATGGTCGATGCCGGGCTGCGCGGGGTATCGCCGTTCAGACTCGCGACCACCCGCCCGGAATCCAGATCGACCACCGCGAAGCTGACGGCGCGCAGCGGAAGACCTTGCGCTGCGGCGGTCCGTTCCACGGGCGGCGGGGTGCCGAGCACGGCGAACGCAGCGGCGGGTGAGGCCAGCGCAAGCGCGAGCGCGGTGTGTGCCCACCACCCCCGAATCCTCGCACGTGATCGCATCGTCATAACTTAGCACAGCGGCTCAATGCGGCGGCAACACCACGGACCGCCAGGCGCCGGAGTGCCAGCGCAGAAACAACATCATTCCCAAAAGGCAAATATAAGCGAGTGCGGCGAGCCACCCGCCGACTGCGCCCCATCCGACCTGCGGCAGCCAATCGACCCATCCGGCACCCGGTTTGAATGACAGAATGTGCGCGAGCGGCACGAAGAAGATCCACGACAGCCCGAGCACCATGAGGGCGGGCAGGCGCACGTCGCCCGCGCCGCGAAGGCATGAGCCGCTGCTGATGTTGAGGCCGTCGAACAACTGATAACCGGCGGCGATCCATAGCACCTTGCAGCCCGTCGCCACGACGAGAGGCGATTGGGGGTCGGACCCGTTGATGAACAGCGGCAGCAACCACGGACCGAGTGCCGCCAGAACTAAACCGATCAGTCCCATGTAGAGCACCGCGATTGCGATGATGCCGTTGCCGACCTTGCCGGCCCAATCCGGATTTTTCGCGCCGATGGCCTGGCCCACCAACGTGGTGCCCGCCATGGCTATCCCCACGGCCGGCATGTAGCAAAACGACGTGAGCATCATGACGATCTGCGTCGCCGCCCCGTCGGCATTGCCCAAGCGCACCTGCATGAGCTGAAACAAGGCAAATCCCAGGATGTCGGCGGCGGACAAGAGCCCCATCGGAAATCCGAGGCTCAGCTGCCGCCGCAGCGCGCGCATCCGCAAACGCGTCGTGAGGTGCGAGCGATACCGGAGTCGGGACGTCTTGCTCAAGAAACCCGCGAGCGCAAGGGCCACTCCCACGAGCTGAGCCGCGGCGGTTGCCCACGCAGACCCGGCGACTCCCAGCCCGAGATCGAAGATGAGTATCTGATTGAGCACGGCGTTGACGACTGCGACGATGAGTGTGATGCGCAGCGTGATGGCGGGACGTCCAATGCCGTTGAAGAAGCCGAGAAGCGACCACAGGGCGATGCCGAGTGGAGCCGCGAGGATGCGCGGAAACCAGTACGCGAGGGCGAGATGCAGGGTTTCGACCGGAATGCCGAAGGGCGAGAAGATCCAGAATCCCGTCAACGACAACGCGGTGCATGCGGGCACGGTGAACAACGAGGCCCAGAGCGCCGTCCATGTCGCCTGCGCGGCTCGCGCGTAGCGGCCGCCGCCGTATGCGTGGGCCACCAACGTTTGCACGGATAAGCCGACGCCGCCGAACAACAGTATGAATACGAGCACGGGCCAGTACACTGCGCCCATGGCCGATGTGGCCGCGGGAGATAAACGGCCGACGAACCAGGTATCCGTCGCGTTGAGCACGGCTTGCACGGCGCTGTTCAACATGAACGGAAACGCCAAGGTCGACACGGCGAGATAGTCGAGGCGCGGACGCCCGCTCGAGCTCAAAACCTGGCCGGGGAGGAGTTCGTTGAGCGCGTCCAATGGGCGTTTCCTCGAGGTCGAACCGGCGAGGGTAACCTAAGTGGCTGGAAGGAATGAAAATGAAAACGCTGCGCAGCACGAACGGACGCTTCACGGGACATGCTTTGGGCTCCGGGGTCTGGCGCCTGTCGACAGACACCCCGGGCGGCCCCGAGATCCACTTGGTGGGCGTCGCAGCGGAAGCGGCCGAAACGCTGCGCGGTGCCGGCGGCGGAGCCGGCGTGGTCGAGATCGACTGGCGCCCGGACGGCGTGCTCCTCACGCTGACCTCGGCGGGTACTGATCGCTGCATCAGGGCGCGCCATGCAGTCATCCATGAGCCCTTGGCTCGCCTTTACGAGGACTTGCCCCTGGAGCGGTTCGATGAGGCGGCGCGGCGATTCTGGACGCGGATATTCCGCCTGGTTCGAATTCCGGGCGGACGCCAGCTGCTGGGGCTGATTGCGCGCCGCGCCCGCGGTGCGCGATGAATCCCGGACCTGGGTCACAGGCGTAACGCGATATTGTCAATCCTCGCTCCGCCGCCGCAAAGCCCGCGTGTCGAACTGCGACGCCCGTCAAGGATGGCAGGCGGCATTTGCCGCACATTCGCCGAGGAGTTCCCCCAGGTCAACCTTACCCAAGGCGGCTGCATTGCTGGACATCAAATCTATCGCCGTCGAGGGCAGCGCGCCGCCCGACGCCTCGTTCGAGCCTTACGGTCGTCTGTTCAGAATGCTCATGCCGTCCCTGCGCGGTGTGGTCGTGCACGACGGCTTTGCAAACCTGATCTGGGCCTCGGATGACTGGGATCTCGCAGACGATCGCGAGGTCGTCAACGGGGCCATTTCAAATGCCCTGGCCGACACGGCGGAGTTCGCCGGTATCGCGCGCTTCGACGCCGATCGCGCGGTGTATTCGTTCGCGATGCGAGGCGAGCATATCGAGCTGCTCGGCGTAGTCAGTTTGCTGGCGCGCCTGTCGGGCGCCCGCACCGAGGGACGCCCCCTGCAGTACGTGCGCCAGCTGGTGCAGCCCGGCTTGGAATGCTTGCGTCGCGAGCTGTCCCTGCGTTCGAGACTCGGGTCCCGAGAGCGGGATCTCGACATTCGCGAACGCGACCTTTCCCTGATGCTGGAGATGTCCTCGAATCAAACGGTGACCGGCGATGCGGACGAATTCGACCTCATCCTCAAGACCGGCCTCGAGCGCATGGGTTGCGCTCTCGCGGCGCTCTGGGTTCCGGACAAGAATATCGCGCTGTCCCTGACCCGCAGCGGCCACCCGATGTCGCCGGAATCCTTGCAGCGCGCGCAACACCATCTGATGGCGTGGATGCAGCTGCAGCAACGTACCATCGTCGTCAATCACATTTCCAAGGTGGCGAGTGATGTGGCGGCTCCGTACAAAATACTGGCATGTCCGGTGCGCCACCCTTCCGAGCGGGTCATGGGAGTTCTCGCGCTCTTTAACCCGCCGAGCGCCCACGACTTCGATACGCACCAAACGCGCGTCGCCGAATTACTCGCGAAGCGGGTGACGGTCATCATTCAGGCGCAATACGATTCCGGCACCGGCCTCATGACCCGCCACGCGTTCGAGCGCCAGGCCTCCGCACTATTGGCATCCGCCAGCCCATCGTCGACGAACAGTATTCTTTATCTGGATATCGACCGCCTGCACGTCATCAATGAGACGTTCGGGATGCACGTCGGCGATGACGTCATCGTGAGCGTTGCGGAATGCATGGCGAAGGCGCTGCCCGCCCCCGCGCTCTCGGCGCGCATCTCGGGCGACCGTCTCGCCGCGCTCGTTCCCAGTGCGGGGATGGACTCGGCCGCGGCCATCGCGGAGCGAATTCGCGAGGCCGCCGCTGCGATAGTGCCGCGCGCCGGGCAGGGATCCTTCGAGGTTTCGGTATGTCTGGGCGTCGCGCCGGTGGGTCGTTCCGACAACGCCCTGGCGCATGCGCTGGCGACCGCCGAGATCGCATGCAAAGCGGCCAAGGACCGCGGACGCAATCGGGTGGAGGTCTTCCAGGACTCCGACCAGAGCATCATCAGGCGCCACACCGACATTCTGGTGATCGGCAAATTGCGCGATGCCTTGGGCAACGACAGCTTCAGGCTCGATGCGCAGCCAATCCTGCCGCTACGCGGCAATTATGGACGGCCGCGCTTCGAACTGCTGATCCGCATGCTGGGAGACCGCGGCGAAATCATCCCGCCGGGGAAGTTTCTCTCCTCGGCCGAGCGCTATCAATTGATGCCGACGGTGGATCGTTGGGTGGTGCATCGAGCCTGTGCGCTGCTCGGCGAACACAGTGCCGCAGTCGGAGAGGAAATCGCGCGCTTCGCGATCAATCTTTCGGGCCAGTCGCTGCAGGACGAATCGTTCCTGCAGTATGTGGTCGATGAGATCAAGTCGAGTCGTCTGCCGGCGAATGTCCTGTGCTTCGAATTGACCGAAACGGCCACCATCGGCAATCTGGAAAAGGCGCAACAATTCCTGCGCACGCTGCAGGAGCTCGGCTGTCAGTTCGCGCTCGACGATTTCGGCACCGGCGTGAGTTCGCTCGCCTATTTGAAGGACCTGTCGGTGAACTACTTGAAGATCGACGGCAGTTTCGTCCGCGATTCGCTGGTCAATACGCGGTCCGAGTCGATGATCAAAGCGATCGCCCAGCTGGCAAAAGTCATGTGCATGGAGACGATCGCGGAGTACGTCGAGACCGACGCCCTGCGCGCACGGATGGCGGATCTGGGCGTGGACTACGGGCAGGGATTCGCCATGGGCAAGGCGCAGCCGCTCGAGGATTTGTTGCAGGAACTCGCCATCTACGAGGCGACGGTCAATACCTGGAGCGCCGACGTCGAGGTGCCGACGGAAAAAGCGCCGACGGAAAAGTCGCTGACCGGTTGAACTCCCGGGCGATCGACGAGACCCGCACACTGCGCGCGTGTCATCCTATGTCCTACACGCATTTGGAAGGACCAGCCATTGGCTCGGGGCGAAGGTAGTGGCCGAATGCAGCCGTGCTTGCGCCATTCCACGAGGCCTACCCATGTTGATTCTGACGCGCCGCGCCGGAGAAGCGCTGCGGATCGGCGATGACATCGAAGTGACGGTGATGGCCGTCAATGGCTCCCAGGTGCGGATCGGCATCAATGCTCCCCGCAACATCGCGGTCGACCGGGAGGAGATCGCCGAGCGCAAGCGCCGCGACCGCGAATCCGCGGACTCGAGGACGGCGCAGGGCGCGGGTTCCGGTTCCGATCGCCGCCCCAAGCTCAAGCCTTGAATTCCCCCGCCAGCTGCGGGCAGGTGCCCTAGGAATGGCCCGCCGCCGCCCGGGTACCTGACGGGTGCCGTTTGCGGGAATCGGCAATAGTTGGGTGCCCGCATCCGACCCGCCGAGGCTACAATGGCGAATGTCGAGCGCAGCCTCAACGGCACCTGAACTGATGGTGCAAACCTGGTTCAATACCGATCGACCGCTGCACCTTTCGGGATTGCGCGGCCGCGTGGTGGTGCTGGTTGCCTTCCAGGTGCTGTGCCCCAACTCCATCGCGCATGGCATTCCACAGGCACGGCGAATATTCGAAACCTTTGCGCCCGACGATGTGACGGTGGTCGGCTTGCATACGACCTTCGAGCACCACGACGTCTACGGTCCTGCGCTGCTCAACGCGTTTCTCCACGAGTATCGGCTGAAATTTCCGGTCGCGCTTGATTGCGCAAATCCGGCCGGCCCCATTCCGCACACCATGGAGCGCTATAAAATGCGTGGCACGCCGAGCCTCGTGTTGATCGACAGGTGCGGGCTGATCCGCAAGCACACGTTCGGTGCGGCCGACGATCTGGCGCTCGGTGCGGAAATCGGCGCCCTCATCCGGGAACCGCCGGCCGAGTCGCACGCGCGCATCTCCGCCGCCTGAGGAACCTGCGCCGGCCGCCAACCCAGCGGCCTATTCGCCCAAGGTGAAGCGGATGCGGATGCGCGCGCGCTGAGCGGTCGGCTGCGAATCGTGCATGATCGGCTTGTAGCGCCATTGCGCCAGCGCGCCGGCGGCCGCCTGATCGAACACACCGCGCGGGCTGGCGTTCACAATGTCAACATCCGTTACCGCGCCGGTTTCGGCCACGGTAAATTCAAGCTCCACCCAGCCCTCGGTGCCTTTCTGTTCCGCCCCGCGCGGATACACCGGCTTCACCGACTTCACCAGCGAGAGTTCGTTGGCGGGAACGACGTTCGCGAGCAATCGCTGTTGCGCGAGCGCCGTTTCGAGCTCGGCGCGCGCGGCGGTCGTCTCGGCGGACTCATAGCTGATCGAGGTTGCTTCGTCCAACCAATTGCGGGCGGCCTCATATTGCTTGAGAGTCAACGCGCGCCGCGCTTTGGCGACCAAACGCGTTCCGAGCTCCTCGGTCAGGAGCTTGAGATCGGGGTTGTTCGGGTTCAAGCCGCGCAAGGCGGACCAGTAATGCTTGGCACTGTCCTCGGCCGGTTCAACCAGGCGATCCTGCTGCAGACGCTCCTCGGCGGATTTCAGCAGCTGCCCCCATGCTTCGGTATCGGCGCGGCTGCGTGCGGCGGCGAGCGAGGCCTGCAGATTTGCGAGATTGGGCGGGGCGGCAATACCGCTCGCGGCCTCGAGCCAGTTCGCGGCCGCCGCGAAATCGCGGCGATCGATGGCGGCGTGCGCCGCGGCCAGCAGACTTTGCGCGAGCGCATGCTCGACCTGGTTCGCCTTCTCGCCGTGCGGGTCCGCCCGCAAAGCCTCCTGCACGTAGAAGCGCGCGCTGTCGCGCTCGGGATCGACGAGCCGCCCCTCGCTGATGCGCTGTGCGGCGAGCGCTGCGAATTGATCGGCCTGCGCGGAAGGTGACGCGGTGTCGCCGGAGGCGGAAGCCGTCTTCGGGCGCGCCGAGCGGGCGGCTTTGATCTGCTCGCGCGCAGTCGCGAGCTGCGCCGCGAGGAAGGCGCTACGGCTGCCATCGACGCCCGCCTTGCGCGCGGTTTCGATGGCTGCGGCCGCGTCATCGAGGCGTTCCTCGAGCAGCGCGTTTTCCGCCAGTGCCAAAAGGCGTTCATGCACTTCGGCAAGCCCGGCCCGTGCATCCGCATCGGCGGGATTTCGCTGCAACACCTCCTGATACAACTCCAACGCGTTATCACCCGGTGGGGCGATGAGTCGATTCGTGGTGAGGGCCTGTGACGCACGGCTGAGCAAAGAGGAGTTGGCAGGGCGCGCATCGGGCGGCGGAGTCTCCCGCAAGGGTGCGCTCGCGTCGTGCGATCCGGAATGCATCAACCACAGGGCGCCCAAAATCAAAGACGACGCCCCGACGACGAGCGCCGCAATGAGTTGTGGGCGGGTAAAGCCCGGTGGGCTGCGCTTCGCCGGCCGGTGGGCGGCCCGGTTGCGGTTGCGCTGCTCGTCATATTTCTTGACCGCCGCATCGGCGAACAGCCGTGCCCGGGGCGGCGACATGGGTTTGTGAATGAAGCGATAGACGGTGCCACCGCTGATCAGGCGCGCCAACGAGGTTTCGGACTCGCGAGTGCCGGCCACCAACACCACCAGATCGGGAAATTGACGCTTGATTTCGGTGATGTACCGCGCGGCCTCGCGCAGCGACTGAGCATCCAAAACCAGGATCCCGACTCCACCGGCGATCAGCAAGTCGCTCACCTTGTCCGCGGACGGGACGTGCCACAGGCGGCGCGTCTCGCCCACCGCTTCGCGCAGCGTCTGCAGAAACACCGCGTCCTCGGTCAGAACCACCAACTCCACGATGTCGCTCGCCATGCTGAACCTCAGCGCGTCCATCGCGGGGCCGTCATTCTCGGGTGCTAGCATTGGTCGATTCCTTGCATTCACGCACCTTGAGGCTCGTCGGTGGATCGCCCTTGGGAGTCGGTGACTGCTAGGCTAGTGTCATTACGGCGGCGACGCTATACGATACGTAGTCTCGCGACGCAGACAATGTGTGCTGCGTCGCGTCATACCGATTCTGTGACCGGACACTCAATCAGGGCGAAGGCGCTCATCGTGGGGAGGCATTGAGCGAACCAATCGGCATCACATGCAAACTACCGCTCGATCAGCGCGCTGCCCTGGAGCAATTGCTGTTCTTCAACGTCAATCAGCACCGGGTCCGCGTGGGTATCCAGCAATCCATCGAAACCTACGGCGCGCCGGAGATTTACGAGGATGATGGCGGTTTGCGCATTCGCGTCGGCGACATCGACGGCGTTCAGACGCTGTTTGCGGTCTCCGCCGTCGGCAGGCCGCTCGGGGTCGCGGTATTCGTCCGACTCGCGCGAGACCGATTCGTCGTGCTGCACCTCGGTGTCGCGCCGCGCTTGAGCGCTACGCCGGATATCAACACGCGAGTGCTGCTGAAGCTGATGCACGAAATCCGCGGCGCGGCGCGCCGTACCCGGGGCGTCGATCGCATCGAATTGGTCTACAAAGATCGCCACGCCGTGCGTCTGCACGTTTCCTAAGCGCAGCTGATGACGTTGGCGCAACTTCATGCCGATGGCAAGCGGCGCTGTGCATGGTGTACCGCAGATCCGCTGTACATCGACTATCACGACAAGGAGTGGGGTGTTGCGGTACACGCGGATCAGCGGCTGTTCGAAATGTTGTGTCTGGAGGGTGCGCAGGCGGGGCTGAGCTGGCTCACCATTTTGCGAAAGCGCGAGAGCTATCGGCTGGCCTTCGACAATTTCGACGCCGAAGCGATGGCCCGCTACGATGCCGCGAAGCGCAGGCGCCTGTTGCGGGATGCCGGTATCGTCCGCAATCGGCTCAAGGTCGATGCGTTCATCGGTAACGCGCGCGCCTATCTGGCAATCCGCGAGAGCCATCGCTCGTTCGATGCGTATATCTGGCAATTTACCGACGGCAAGGTGCGGCGGCGGCGCCCGCTGCATCTCGGCGAGCTTGCCCAAACGACACCGCAAAGCGATGCCATGAGCAAGGCACTCAAGCAGCGAGGCTTCCGCTTCGTCGGGTCGACCATTTGCCATGCCTTCATGCAGGCGGTGGGTATCCTGGATGAGCACCAGCGCTACTGCTGGGTGACCAGGCGCGGCCGAGATGCTTGAGGCGAGCGCCTGCCGCCGCGCGGGACGAAGGGCTGTCGCCCTGTGTCTCACGGCGTTTCTTCTTCCGTCAGCGCCCGTTTCCGGCATTGCGGAGCCGCTCAAGCCCGCGCTCAAACCCATTGATGTGTTCGAGCTGGAATGGGTCGCGGATCCGCAGATCTCCCCGGACGGCCGCCGCATTGCCTACGTGCGCATGAGCATGGACCTCAAGACCGACCAGCCGCGCGGCGTGATATGGCTGATGGACAGTGAAGGTAAGCATGCGCGTCCCTTGTCGAGCGCGGACTCGAGCTCGCATCCGCGGTGGTCGCCCGACGGCACCCGCATTGCGTACCTTGGGACGGGCGGCGACGGTTCGCAACAGCTCTTCATGTACTGGGTCGACAGCAACGTCACTTCGGCGATCAGCCGCTTCACGGAGTCCCCGTCAAGCGTCGCTTGGTCGCCGGACGGGCGTTCCCTGGCATTCACGATGCCGGTCCCCGCGGAGCGCAAGCCGCTGAAAGTCGAATTGCCGGAGCCGCCGAAGGGCGCCAAATGGGCGGACCCCCCCAAGCTGATCGATCGATTGGTCTTTCGCGTCGACGGTGAAGGCTACGTGCCCAACAGCTTCGGTCAATTGTTCGTCATCGCCGCGGATGGCGGTCCGCCGCGGCAGCTGACGCGAGGGGATTTCGAGCATGGCGGCACCCCTGCATGGAGCGGCGACGGAAAGAGCGTGCTGATTACGGCCAATCGACGGGAGGATGCCGCCTATGAGCCCATCGACACGGAAATATATCGAGTGGATCTGGTGGACGGCTCCATTCACGCACTGACCGACCGACGCGGGCCGGATCACACCCCGGTGGTATCGCCCGACGGCAGGCACGTCGCGTATCTGGGGTTCGACGACAGACGGCTCGGCTATCAGGCGACGCAGCTATACGTCATGGACATCGACGGGACGCACGTCCGCTCGCTGACGGCCGCGCTCGACCGTGACGCCGCCGCGCCTCGTTGGAGCGGCGACGCCCGGCGGGTGTTTTTCCAGTACGAGGACCAGGGAACGATCAGGCTCGCCGTCGTCGACCTCGAGGGGAAAATGACCCAGCTCGCAGCCGATGTGGGCGGCGAGGACATCACGCGGCCTTACACAGAGGGCTCGTTTTCAGTTGCGGGAGCGGCGCGCGGCACGAGTGTGCGCTTCGCTTACACCCAAGCGCGGCCGACCGCTCCGCCCGCGCTTGCCAGCGGCACTTCGGCGCGCGACATCGCGACGCTGACGGCGCTCGGTGAGAATATGCTCGGTGCGCGCACGCTCGGCGGCGTCGAGCAGATCGGCTTCGATTCGAGCGTGGACGGCCGCAGAATCCAGGGCTGGATCGTGCGCCCGCCCAACTTCACGGCCGGCAAGAAATATCCGCTGTTGCTCGAGATTCACGGCGGCCCGTTTGCGAGCTACGGGGCGAGTTTTGCGGCGGAAATTCAGCTCTACGCAGCGGCCGGCTACGTGGTGCTCTATCTCAATCCGCGCGGCAGCACCGGGTACGGCGAGCAATTCGCCGATCTGATCCATCACGATTACCCGGACAGGGATTTCGATGACCTCATGTCGGGCGTTGACGCGGCTCTCGGGAAAGGCTACATCGATCCCAGTCGTCTGTTCGTGACGGGCGGCAGCGGCGGCGGCGTCCTGACGGCTTGGATCGTGGGACACACGGACCGGTTTCGCGCCGCGGTCGTGGTCAAGCCGGTGATCAACTGGGCGAGCTTCGTGCTCACCGCCGACATGACCAATTATTTCTACCGCTATTGGTTCGACGTCTATCCGTGGGATGATCTGCAGGCCTACTGGAAGCGTTCGCCGCTGGCGTATGTCGGCAACGTACACACACCGACGATGCTGATGACCGGAGAGGTGGACTACCGTACGCCCTCCAGCGAGGCGGAGCAGTTTTACGAGGCGCTCAAGTTGCGCAAGGTCGACACGGCGCTGGTGCGCGTGCCGAATGCCTCGCATGACATCTCGGCGCGGCCGAGCTTGCTGATAGCCAAGGTAAGTTACGTCCTGGCCTGGCTCGCCGCCCACGACGCGCCGCCGTAGGAACCTAAGTGGGCGAGCGCCTGGCGATCGAGGCCGCCGTCTGACCGAAGAGAATCCCTCTCTGCTCATCGGTCATGGTCGGGGGATTGCTGAAATTCGCGGCCAGGGCGTAAGCGCGCGCCGTGGCGGGCCGCGCGGCGATCGTCTCGAACCAGCGCTTCAAGTGGCGGAAATCCTCGAGATCCTGACCCAGCGTCTCGTGCGACACCACCCAGGGATAGGCCGCCATGTCGGCGATGGAGTAGTCCCCGGCCACGAACTCGCGATCGGCGAGACGCTTGTTCAGCACCCCGTACAGGCGGTTGGTTTCCTTGGCGTAGCGGTCGATCGCGTAGGGGATCTTCTCTGCTGCGTAGCGCGAAAAATGATGGTTCTGCCCGGCCATGGGCCCGAGCCCTGCGACCTGCCAGAATAGCCATGCGATGACCTCGGCGCTGCCGCGTACGCTTGCCGGGATGAACAGCTCGATCTTCTGCGCGAGGTAGAGCAGGATGGCGCCGGATTCGAACACGGAAATCGGCGGGCCGCCGTCCAAGGGGCTGTGATCGACGATTGCCGGCATGCGGTTGTTGGGTGAAATCGCGAGGAATTCCGCCGCGAATTGCTCGCCCTCGCGGATGTTGACGGGAATGAGGCGGTAGGGCAGCGCCGTCTCTTCCAAAAACATCGTAATTTTGTGGCCATTGGGTGTCGGCCAATAGTACAGGTCGATCATCGATGCTCCTCCGGCGGCTCTAGCGGTATTTTATTCCCGCGCAGTATCGCAATGTCGACGTCCTCTTCCCGTGGCATGGCACGCATCTGCGCGATGCGCGCTCGGGCGCGAGAATTGACCAGCCAAGGAAGCACGGGCAGGTCGAACCGGCTGGCGTTCGATATACGCCATTCCAAGACGCGGCGGTGCTCGGCGACGCTGCGCCCTTCCTTGCTGTCCGGCGGTGTCAAGCGCCTTTCGATGCTGAAACCGGCCAGCTGTGCGACGACCGTGTCGCCACGTTGCATGATCCTCGCAACTTTGAGGCACAATTCGCGCCGGTCGGCACCGGCCGTCTCGCGGCACGCGTTGAGCAGCGGTGTGAGTGAGGGAATTGTCTCGGCGCTCGCGACTTCCATTGCCTCGAGAAGCCGCGCCACATCCGACGGAATATAGTGGGCGGGTAGCCGGCCACCGGCGCCCTTCAGCGCATCGAACAGCAGCACTACGGTCCGATTCCAGTACAAGTCGAAGTAGGCGCCGTGGGCCATGTCCGCGAGGATTCGATCGACTTCCACGGCGTCCCCCTCCCTCTGCGCGGCCGCCAGCGTCGCAATCCAGGCGGCGCCGTTCTCGGCATCAACCCAGCGCATGGTAGTTGCCGCGTCGCGGATGTCGCAACCCGCCGAAGCGGCGCAGAGCTGCAAACGCAGCCAGAGGATGGTGGGATTTTCCGGAGCAAGCTCGCTCGCCTTGCCGGCCAATTCGACAGTCGACTTGAGTGCGGCGGAATCCGCCTTGGATCGTGCCGCCAGCCCGATGTGGCGAAGTGCCGCGGCGGTTGCGAGCGAATTCGCATCCCCGGAGTCGATGAGCGTTTGCGCCGCAGCCGCCCGCCAGGTTTGATACTTGTCCGACGCGGGCACTGCCACGGCGCTGTGCGCGGTGCCGGCCGCCGACGCGAGCCCAGGCAACATCATCGCCAGCGCGAGCGCCTGCCAGCATCGCTTGATCATCACTCAGACAGGCTCCCGGGAATTCGTCAGTTGATCTTGGCGCGAGGGCTCGCGGCGGTCAGCCCCGCGGTGATGGCCAGCCGCATGGCATCCTCGACGGATATATCGAGCGGTTGTATCCGTTCCCGCGGCAAATAAATGGTGTAGCCGCCGAAGGCGTAACTCATGGGAAAATACACCGTCACCCAATCGCGCCCGCCATGAGGGAGCAGCGCCGCCGGAACGTCCTCCCGGGTCACGAAGCCGATGGCGTGCACATCCGCGAATCTCGCCAGCACCACGCGCTGCAGATCGCGCTTCTCGCCGCTCCCCGACGGCAGCAGGCTCACCACGTCGCGAAAACCTCCATAGAGCGTCTTGACGAATGGGATGCGGCCCAAAAAGTCATCCCAGTATTTGAGAAATATTCTCCCGGCATAGGCATTGACCAAGCTGCCGACGATCAACAGCAGGAAGAAGCCGACGATCAATCCAAGTCCGGGCCAGTAGTGCTCCGGGCTGATGATGTTCAATCCAATGAGCGCCCGCCGCAGCCACCCCTCGACCGTGTGCACCAGCCACCAGATCACATACACCGTCAGCGCCAGCGGCAGCACCGTCACCAAGCCGCTCATCGTCAGCGTTAGAATCTTTCTCATGAGCCTATGATACAGCGGGCGGACCCAGCGGCCGCACCTATTGCTGGCGCGGCAACACGAAGCGCACCCCCTGAAAATTTAGTATCACCCCGTCGCGCCGGATTCGCTCGAGCAGCGGACCTTCTTCGAGCGTGGCGCCTTCGCGGTACTTGCGCATGTTGATGTAGACGAATCGCTCCGACGGCTTGGTCGCGAACACATGGACATCGAGATGCAGCTCGGGCAGCGCCTGCGGACCGCTCAGGTTGAGTTCGCTAATCGAGGGCAGCACCTCCTCCTCGGCTTTGGAGTCTTGATCCGTGAGCAGCGGGTCGCGGCGGTGAGCCGCATGAACGCTGACGCTGCCTGCGCCCAAAGACGGATGCGTTCCCGTGGGTTGGTGCGCGACGCTCGCGGCGGCGGACGCGGGGTCTGCGGCTGCGGCTCCACCGCCCGCGAGTTCGCCGACCGCCGGTATTTCCGGCGCATATACCGGCGCCGGGTCCAGCGGACTGAAGCGTTCCGCGGCCGTGGGTGCGCTCGCGGGCTCCGCCGCTGCCGCACGGTCGGAGGTCGGCGCGTGCATCGCGGACCTTGCCGCCGGCGCCGTGGTCGCGTGCAGGTCGGACGCTGGCGGCGCACCACTGCGCATCAAGACGACCAGCAGTGCGATCAAGTTGATCCCGAGCAGCACGACCAGCGCGATTGCCCACCGCGGAAAGCGTGCACGTACGCCTGGGGTTCCGGAATCCATCAATCCAGGGATGGACTGCCGCTGGCGCTCCAATTCGGATTTCTTGAGGGCGTCGAGAATGAACGACATGTGGGGTCCTAGCCGTGGGGCGTATTGTGCATGAGCAACGGCGAGCCCGGCTCGGCCAACGCCGTGTCGAGCACCACCTGGGTTTGTACGCCCGCGATTCCGTCGACGTTGAGGCGATGCTCGCGCTGGAAATTCTGCACGGCGATGGCGAGATCCTCGTCGTAGACGTCGCTGTGCTCCGGGTCCGAGGCGGCGCCATGCAGTGCGTTGAGGCTGCGCCGCAGCCACCGCACTTCGTCGCCGTGCATGCCGAGCGACAGCAGCCGCGTGCGCGAAGTCTTGGGCTTCCACACGACCGTGAACTCCCCGAACCAATCGCGCGACAGTTCCTCGAGCGGTAAACGCACGCTCTGCTCGCCCAGATCCAGCGTTGCAAACTCATCGTCGAGCCCGGACAACACGACGCGGTGCCGCTGTCCCTGACCGTCGGTGAGGGTCAGGATGGCCGGACGGTTCAGCGCGCGCACCTGCGCCCAAGAACCGCGCTGTTCCAAGCAGGCGAGTCCGGCCCTCTCGGCCTGTCCACACGGGTCGCGATCGTTCGCCATGGCCGATCCCCAGAGAGACAGCAAGCGACGAAAAGCCGCCGCATCGGTGGTTCCGGCGGCATTGGCGGCGAGCAACGCGTTGATCGACACGGATGCCGGAGCGGGCGAAGCTGCGGCTGCCGTTCCCGCGGACGGCACGACACCCGGTACTGCGCCGGCGGACACCGCGCCGGCGCGCCCGGTTGATGCGGCAGATGCGGAGGGATGCGCCGCGAGGGGCGGCGTCGCCTTAAGCGCGGTGCGCCGGGCCGAGGTTTGATGTTGCCAGGCGTGCAGGCCCACCAACGCGGTGGTGCCGAGACCGGCAAGCACGATTGCAGCTGCGACCCATCCGAGCCACAGCGGCGCGAACTGTCTGCCGTACACTTCGCTCGCCGCACGGCGACCAACGCCGGCGTGATTTTGCGTCTTTCCTGTGTATAGGCGCCGAGCAGCGCGCGATCGCAGCACACATTGATGACTCGCGGAACCCCCGCCGACAGCCGATGGACTTCGCGCAAGGCGGCAGGCGTAAAAATTTCGTCCGCGGCCCCCGCCACCCGCAAGCGGTGCCGAACATATTGCTGCGTTTCCTCCCGCGACAGCGGTTTGAGGTGGTAGCGGCCGGTAATGCGCTGCGCCAGTTGGCGCAGGTCCGTGCGGTCCAGCAATTCGCGCAGTTCCGGTTGGCCGATCAATATGATTTGCAGAAGCTTCTGTGTCGGAGTTTCCAGATTGGTGAGCAGACGCACCTGCTCGAGCACCTCGGCGGAGAGGTTCTGTGCCTCGTCCACGATCACGATCACGCGCCGGCCATCGGCGTGCGCCGACAACAATCGTCGGTTGAGCGCGTCCACCATTTCCTTGACGCTGTTGCGGTTGGCCTCGTCCACTCCGAGGCCCAGCTCCTCGCAAATCGTGAGCAGGAATTCGACCGGTGTGACGCGGGGGTTCAAGATCACCGCCACATCCGCATGATGCGGCACGCGCGACAGCAGCGTACGCACCACCGTTGTCTTGCCGGTACCCACTTCGCCGGTCAATTGGATGAATCCGCCCGATTCGTTGATGCCGTACAGCAGATGGGCGAGCGCCTCGGCATGCCGCTCGCTCAAATAGAGGTAGCGCGGGTCGGGGGTGATGGCGAACGGCTTTTCGCTCAGGCCGAAGAAGCTTAGGTACATGGCTACACCGGATGATACCAATCTCAGCGGCGTTGCGGACCGCCGCCGTCGGAGGGACGCGGGAGCAGGCTCGCCCGCGTCAATACACCGGATCCGAATCGCTCCCGAATACCGTCGATGGTGCTGTCGAGCCGAGACTCCCTCGGTGCCGCGGCCGAAAACAAGTCGGCCTGATGGAGCGATTGCAAATCGCCGACGCCCACGCCCAGCAACCGCACTGCCGCATTCGGCTGCGTGCGCAGCCAGTCATGCAGCAGGCGCTGCGCCGTGGCTGCCACCACGGCGGTGTCCTGCGTCGGCGGCTCGAGGGCCTGCTGACGCGAATAGGTCCGAAAATCGTCGCGACGAATTTTCACCGTCACTCGACCGGCGGCGAGCTGGTGAGCCCGCAGGCGCGCGGCAGTGCGATCAGCGAGTCCCGACAATTCCCGACCGAGTTGCGCACCGTCTCGTATGTCGGTGGCGAAGGTGTGCTCCGCGCTGATCGATTTCCCTTCCCGATCGGCCACGACCGGGCGATCATCGATTCCCAATCCCCTCGCTTGCATCGCTTTGCCATGCCTGCCGAAGGCGCGCCACAGCATCTCTTCGCTTGCCCGCTGCAAATCGCCGAAAGTGTGGATTCCCGCCGCCTCCACGGCCGGCAGGGATCGCTGACCGATGCCGAACAGCTTTTGGATCGGCAGGGCGTCGAGCACCTCGTGCATGTTCTCCGGCCCGATGCGGCACAGGCCGTCCGGTTTGTTGAGATCCGACGCAATCTTTGCGAGCAGCTTGTTGGGGGCGATTCCGACCGATGCGGTCAGGGCGGCGGCGGCGTGAATCCGGCGTCGGATCTCCGCGCCGATGAACTCCGGGCTTCCCAGCAGCCGCGTGCTGCCGGTGACGTCGAGAAAGGCCTCGTCCAACGACAGCCCTTCCACCAGCGGAGTGAATTCGTGGAAGATCGCAAAGACCTCGGCGGAAACCTCCTGATAACGGCTCATGCGCGGTGGTATGCAGATCGCGGTTGGGCAGCGCCGCAACGCCTCGCGCAACGGCATGGCGGAACGCACGCCGAAGCGCCTCACCGCGTAGTTCGCCGCCGCCACGACGCCGCGCCCGCCCGTTCCGCCGACGATCACCGGCCTGCCCTTCAGTTCCGGCCGATCCCGTTCCTCGACGGACGCATAGAACGCGTCCATATCAACGTGCAGAATCGCTCGCAAAGTCCTCAGTCCACGCTGATGGTGATCTTCTGCGACACAAGCGGCGGCGCGAAACTCATATGCGCATAGTCGGCGAACACCAATTCGAGCGTGTGCTTACCCGGTCGCAGCGTCAACACGGTCTCGGTCTGGCCCTTGCCGAAATGCAGCACTTTGTCGGTCGCCGGCAGCGGCGCATCGGGCTTGAGTTCGCTCAAGTCCGTATCCACCAACAGGTGGTGATGTCCCGTGTTGTCGACCTTCACTCCTGCGGGCGCGACGCCCATGCCTTTGAGGCCGAATCGGACGGTGAAGGGACCGTGCACGGTCTCTCCGTCGTGCGGCGAGATGAAATAGACTTCGGCGCCGGCGGCGGCCGGCGTGCGGTCCTGCGCGAGCGCCACAGCGGCGAGCACACACACGCACCAAGCGAGAATCAGACGAACCATTTCACATCTCCTCCGTTGCAATGCAGGGATCCATCTTGGCGCCCGGACGGGGCTGCTCTTCTCGCTCCGGTCCCGGGTCTGCGCCGAGCTCGTGCGGTGCGAAATCATCCACGTTGATGATATTGAGGACCCTGGCGTCGTAATCGCGGAGCAACGCCGCGTCGGCGTCGCTCAGGATTCCGAAATGCAGGGCCTGCGCGATCTGCTCCGGCAGATCGAGGGCGGTCACACGCCCGGTCTTCACGCCCTCCACGCGCAGGCGTTTCTCAACGGCCTCCGCGGCCTCCGCCGATTGCAGGGCTTCCTGCAGCAAACCGAGCGCATTCGAGGGTTCCAGCGCCTTGTAGATGTAGGTGCTCAGTCGCTCCCGAGCGTCGCTTGGACGTGTGATGAGGCGCGCGATCTGCCGCCCCTGAGCATCGCTCGGAGCGAAGTACGTGAGGCCGCGAGGGAATATGATCACGCGCATGAGCGCGGCCAACGGACGAACCGGAAAGTTGCGCAGGAACAGGTGCAGCTGCTCCTGTGCCTGGTAGAGCAAACTGCGGCACGCCCATTCGACCAGCGGCAAGTCCGCCTCTTCGCGCCCCTGATTGTCATGATGCTTGAGCACCATCGAAGCCAGATACATGAACGACAGCACGTCGCCGAGGCGCGCCGACAAGTTCTCCTTCTTCTTCAGATACCCCCCGAGCGCCAGCATGGCGACATCGGCTGCAAATGCGAACGAGGCGCTGAAGCGATTGATGTGCTGAAAATACCGGGCGGTCGCGCCCGTCTGCGGCACGCGGGTGAAGCGTGCCAAGGTCAGGCCCAGGACCAGCGAGCGGGCGGCGTTGGAGATCGCAAAACCCACGTGGCCCATGAGGGCATGGTCGAATTCCAGCAGACCTTGCTCGTGATTCGGATTGCGCGCGGCGTTCATTTCCCTCAGCACCCAGGGATGGCAGCGTACGGCTCCCTGCCCAAAGATGATGAGGCTGCGCGTCAGGATATTGGCGCCTTCGACGGTGATGGCGACGGGTACGATCTGATAGCCGCGCCCCAGATAGTTCCTGGGACCCAGGCAGATGCCCTTGCCGCCGTGTATGTCCATCGCATCGTTCGCGATCGAACGGCCGAGCTCGGTCGCGTGATATTTGATCATGGCGGATGGAACCGAGGGCTTTTCCCCGCCGTCGATCGCTCCAGCGGTGACGGAGCGGGCGGCGTCGATGATGTAGGTGCGTGCCGCCATGCGCGCGAGCACCTGTTCTATACCTTCGAAGCCGGCAATCGGCATGTTGAACTGCCGGCGAATTCGCGCATACGCACCGGAGGCGTACACGGCCGCCATTGCGCCGCCCGCGGTATTCGACGGCAGCGAAATGCAGC
Organism: uncultured Gammaproteobacteria bacterium; assembly: GCA_963843295.1. GTDB lineage: Bacteria > Pseudomonadota > Gammaproteobacteria > Steroidobacterales > Steroidobacteraceae > Bog-1198. Next base: position 39,206 of record CAWJJP010000004.1, read on the forward strand.
GCCCCACCGACAGCTGTTCGACCAGCATGCGCCAGCCCTGGCCGGCCATGCCGAAGCCGCCGATGATCGAATCGATGGGAACGAACACGTCCCGTCCCTCGATCGGGCCGTTTTGAAACGGAATGTTCAGGGGGAAGTGCCGCCGCCCGATGCTGATCCCCGCGGTATCGCGCGGGATGAGGGCGCAGGTGATCCCGAGGTCGGTGCGCTCGCCCATGAGCTTGTCAGGGTCGAACAGCCGAAATGCCAGCCCAATCACCGTCGCGACCGGCGCGAGCGTAATGTACCGCTTCGAGAAATTGAGCTTGATACCGAGTACCTGCGCGCCCCGCCATGTGCCCATGCAGATGATTCCCGTATCGGGAATCGCCGCGGCATCCGAGCCGGCGCGCGGACCGGTGAGCGCGAAGCACGGCACCTCCTCGCCGCGTGCCAGCCGCGGCAGGTAGTGGTTCTTCTGCATCTCGGTACCGTAATGCAGAAGAAGTTCCGCCGGTCCGAGCGAGTTCGGCACCGCGATGGTGGAGGAGGCCGTCGCGCTGCGCGAGGCGATCTTGACCAGCACGCACGAATGCGCATACGCCGAAAATTCCAGGCCGCCGTAGCGCTTCGGGATGATCATGGCGAAGAAGCCCTGCGACTTGATGAACGCCCAGACCTGCGGAGGCATATCCCCGCGCCGATGGGTGATGTCCCAGTCGTCGAGCATTGCGCAGAGCGTCTCGCACGGACCATCCAGAAACGCTCGTTCCGCGGTCGTGAGCACCGGCGCTTTCGCCGACATCAGCCTTTGCCAACGGGGTCCGCCGCTGAACAACTCGCCGTCCCACCACACGGTGCCGGCGTCCAATGCCTCGCGCTCCGTCGGCGACATCGCCGGCAGCAAGCGGCGATAGCTCTTGAGAAAGGGCCGCGTGATCAAGCGGATCCGCAACCGCCTCACGTTGAGGAGCAGCAGCATGCCGACGGGGATCGACACGAGCAGTTTCCACCAGGCGGGGGCGGTCCCAAAAAGCCCTACGAAGAGCAGAGCCGTCCATGCGATGCTCGTCCACCGCAAGCTCACGCGACGATAGGCAAGTGTGAGATTGAGCACGGCGAACGCCAGAAACCAGCCGAGGGCTGCGGCAGCTCCCGGCAACGCGTCGTTCATGTGCAGCCTCCCGGCTGGGTTAGATCAAGTCTTTGACGCCGTCGCGCTCCTCGCACAACTCACGATGAGTTGCGAGCATCTTTTCGCGGCTGAATTCATTGATGCTCAGGTTTTGAACGATGCTGTAGCGGCCGCCCTTGCAGGTGACCGGAAACGAATAGATGACGCCGGTGGGAATGTCGTAGCTGCCGTCCGATGGAATCGCCATGCTGACCCAATCGCCATCCGCGGTGCCGAGCACCCAATCGTGAATGTGGTCGACCGCGGCAGAGGCGGCGGAGGCGGCGGATGAGGTCCCGCGCGCTTTGATGATGGCGGCGCCGCGCTGCTGCACCGTCGGAATGAAGACCTCTTTGAACCAGCTTTCGCCGACCACCGACAGGGCCGGCTTGCCGTCGACCGTCGCGTGGTGCAGATCTGGATACTGGGTCGCGGAGTGATTTCCCCAAATGATCGCCTTCTTTACCGAGGCAAGGGGGACCGCTGCGCGCTCGGTCAGCTGCGCCAGGGCCCGATTGTGGTCGAGCCGGGTCATCGCCGTGAAGCGGTCCGGCGGCAACGACGGCGCGTTGCGCTGAGCGATCAGCGAGTTCGTGTTGGCGGGATTACCCACCACCAGCACCCGCACGTCGCGGCTGGCCACCGCGTCCAACGCTTTTCCCTGCGCGGAAAAAATCTTGGCGTTCTCCAGCAGCAGATCCTTGCGTTCCATGCCCGGGCCCCGAGGCCGCGCGCCGACCAGCATCGCAAAATTGCAATCCCGGAACGCAACGGCGGGATCGTGACCGGCCGTTACTTTGTGGAGCAGCGGAAAGGCGCAGTCGTTCAGTTCCATCACGACCCCTTGCACGGCTGCGGCGGCCGCTGGGATTTCCAGCAGGTTCAGATTGATCGGCTGCTCCGGGCCCAGCATTTGGCCCGAGGCCACGCGAAAGGCGAGTGCATAACCGATGTTTCCGGCCGCGCCGGTGATCGTGACAGTAACTGGCTTTTTCATGACTCGGCTCCGTGGCGCAAAACCAAGGAATGGTAGCCGAAGCGCGGTTCGAGAGGGCCCCAAAAGCGGCACGCCGGTCCGTCGTGGCCACTCATTTATACCAAGTGCTTGTATGTAGCAGTTATGTAGTGTACTATATCACTATGTAACAGAAACACCTCGGACCTCGAGGTCACCACCGGAGCCAGACATGAATACGCAAATCTCTTCCAAGATCGCCGTCCTCTGCATCGCATTGGTGATCAACGGCTTGATGATGGGCGGCATCGCCTACTTGTTCAGTGATCACATCCAGGGTCCGCCGTCCGCGGTACTGGCCCTGGCCGCTGTCTGAACCGGAGCCGCCCGGGCGTTCTGCTAGATTACAGCGCTACATGGCCCCTCCACATTGGGCCCATCGCATCGAGTGAGGAATGGACCCCAATTGGAACGACAACCAGCCTATCTATCGCCAGCTGCGCGATCGAATGGTAGCCCTCATCCTTGAGGGCGCGCTGAAGGAGGGTGACCCATTGCCCTCCGTTCGCGCGGTTGCTGCCGATTATCGGCTCAACCCCCTCACGGTGCTGAAGGGATACCAGCAACTGGTCGACGAACGCCTGGTGGAAAAGCGCCGCGGCCGCGGCATGTACGTGAGCGACGGTGCCCGGCGCCTGCTGTTGGCGGGCGAACGCGAACGCTTTTTGCACGAGGAGTGGCCACAGATTCTCGCGGTGATCAACCGCCTCGGCTTCTCCGCGCAGGAACTGTTCGCCCAGACCCCGGCCCTCACCCATCCGGCCCCGCCGCCCCGCGGCGAAGCCAAAGAAGAATGAGTTGCAATCATGGCCCCTCTAATCCAAGCGCGCGACCTCTCGAAGAAATACGGCTCGAACGTCGCGCTCGATCACGTTGATTTCTCGGTTGAAGCGGGCCGCATCGTCGGTCTCATCGGCCCGAATGGCGCCGGCAAAACGAGCGCGCTGCGCGCCATCCTCGGACTCACCGGATACGAGGGGAAACTCGAGGTGCTCGGGCGCGAACCGTTCTCCGAGAGGGCGGCGCTGATGACCGAGGCGAGTTTCATCGCCGATGTCGCCGTGCTGCCGGCATGGCTGCGGGTCGATCAGGCAATCGACTTCGTCGCCGGTGTGCATCCGCGCTTTCGACGCGACCGGGCGCTCGCGCTGCTCGCCAAGACCCACATCACCGGCAAGCGCCGCATGCGCGAATTGTCCAAGGGCATGAAGACCCTGGTGCACCTGGCGCTGACCATGGCCATCGATGCGCGCCTGCTGGTGCTCGATGAGCCGACGCTCGGACTCGATATCCTCGCCCGGCGCAGCTTTTACGACGCGCTGGTGAACGATTACATGGATTCGACGCGTACCATTCTGATCACCACCCACCAAGTCGAGGAAGTCGAGAATCTGCTCACTGACGTGCTGTTCATCGACAGGGGCCGGATCGTTCTCGATAGCTCCCTCGAAGACATCGCCGCGCGCTACGCCGCGGTCGCCGTCTCGGACGACAGGCTGCAGGAGGCGCGCGGCGCGCATCCATTCCACGAGCGCGGCATGCTTGGTAAGACGATGTTGTACTTCGAGCGGCCGGATTTCGACAGACTGCAGAGCCTCGGCGAGGTGCTGACGCCGAGTGTTAGCGATCTATTCGTCGCCAAGCTGTCTTAGGGAGTGCGCATCATGCAAACCTGCCTATGGCTGATACGCCGGGAGTTCTGGGAGAACAGGGCCATCTGGATCGTGCCTGCGGCCATCGCGGTGGTCCTCACCTTCGCAGTGCTGTTCGGCAAGATCGACATCGTCGCCGCCATCCCCGCGGAGCAGCAGCGCCTGCTCGGCCCGCAGGTGCTGCTGGCGTATGGCGTAACCTTTTTCGTGGTGATGTCCATCTATTCCTCGTGGTATCTGCTCGAGTGCCTGTATGCGGACCGCAAAGACCGCAGCGTCCTGTTCTGGAAATCCATGCCGATCAGCGATGTCGCCACCGTGATCTCGAAGTTGGCCACCGCCCTCGTCGCCATCCCCTTGGTGTACTTCGTCGCGGCCGACGTCTCGACCTTGCTGATGGCATTCATCGTCTCGCTGCGGGCGCATTCGTACTTCGGCAGTGCCCTATGGCACCCGGATCTGTGGCTGCAGCTTCAGGCGTTGTGGCTGTACGTCATCGTCACCACCGCCATTTGGTATCTGCCCTTCACCGGATGGCTGCTGTTCGTTTCGGCGTGGGCGAAGCGTGCCGTCATGCTGTGGCTCATTTTGCCACCTCTCGCGTTATACTGGATCGAATCCTGGTTCTTGGGCAGCCACGCGTTCGGAAGCCAATTGATGCAGCGTGCGCTCGGCTACGTATCGCGTGCCTTCTACGATCATTCCAACCCCTCGGCCTGGGCGACCACGGTGGTCGGCGGCGACACGCTCACCACTCCGAGCAGCGTGTGGCATCTGCTGAATCCGATCGGCTTCCTGTCGAGTCCGGCGACCTGGATCGGCTTGATTGTCGGACTCGTCCTCATCTATGGTGCCGTCCAATTGCGCCTGCGACGGACGGAGGTTTAGCGGCCCATCCGCCCGGCCACTTGGGATTCACCGGCAAGCAGTGCAAAATAGCGCCCGGTCCCGCCGTTACGCCGAAGGAGCGCCGAATGTACAAGACGAAGATCGATCTTTCCGAGAAAATTCGCCGCAACGTCATCGTCATCCTCAACGACCGGTTGGCCGAGGCGATCGATTTGCAGAGTCAAGTCAAGCAAGCGCACTGGAACGTCAAGGGCCCCAACTTCATCGCGCTGCATGAGCTGTTCGACAAGATCTCCGACGTGGTACTGGAACAGATCGACGAAATCGCCGAGCGCGTCTCAAGCCTTGGCGGAACGGCCGAGGGCACCGTAGCGGTCGCCGCCAAGCGCAGCAAGCTGAAGAACTATCCGCTCAGCATCACCGCCGGCAAGGATCACCTGTTCTACCTGTCGACCCAGATCGCGGCGTTCGGCAAGTCCGTGAGAGCTTCCATCGAAGACACCGACAAGTTGGGCGATGCCGACACCGCGGACTTGTTCACCGGCGTTTCCCGCGATCTCGACAAGTACCTGTGGTTCCTCGAAGCGCATCTGCAGGACAAAGCCTAGGCTCCCGGTGGGCGATCCCGGTGTTTCAAGTGCAGACGATCCCAGCGTGCGGCGGGCGCTCGATACGCTGCAGGGACTCCTGACGGCGGGAGAAACGCTCGAGGCCTGGGCGGTGCAGCACCGCTTGTTCGCCCTGACGCATCGCCGTGCCTGCATCGCGGCCACCAGCGGCCGGTTCATCTCGCTCAGCCGGCATTTGCTCGGTGGGTACGACTCCGCCGATATCCGCTGGCAGGACCTGAAGGAGACGCGCATCCGCGCCGGGATCATCGCCGCGGATTTGACGCTGGTCGCGCAGGCTAGCTCCGATCTGAACATCTCCTCCGAGGTCAACCGCGTCTGGACCTTCCAGGGGCTGTGCAAGGATCAGGCGCAGGCGATCTATCGCATCTGCCAGCAGCACGACCAGGTGTGGCGCGAGAAACGCCGAGTCCGCGAGTTGGAAGAGCTGCGCGCGCGATCCGGCGGGGTCCAAATCGGTGCTGGCGCAGGATCCGCCGCGGCCGGCGCGGCGGCCGCGGACGGCGGCGAATCGGAAGCCACACGCAGACTGCGTCAAGCGCGCGAAATGCTCGATGCAAAACTCATCAGCGATGCCGAATTCGAGAGCATCAAGGCAAAAATAATTTCCGGTCTGTAGCGGCCTTCAACGGGCTCGCGCGGATCTCCCGCCCCCCGGGTTACGCGCCGTTATTCCAACAGGTGGGCGAAATAGCTGTTGCAGAGCCTGTTGAGCGGATCGGTGCGCTGGCGCAGCGCACGAAATAATTTGGCGCGCTCACCAAAAGCCTTGCTGATGTGCTCGGGCTTCAATGCACGCGACTGGTTGAAGGTCGGCACGCCCCCCAAGGCGGACGCAAAATCGTTGAAATCGATCAAGAACTCGTCCCAGCCGCGGTCGCCCGTGGAAGAGGGTTCCAACGTGAACATCGGCCCCGAGAAGCTCACGCTGAACAGCGAGTTGCGATCCTGATGCAGCCGGCTCGCACCATTGACCACATTGCAGCGGTAGCCGTGCTGTTTGTAATACGATCTGCAAAACGCGAAATACTCGACGAGCAGTTTCGGAAAATCCGCCTGCGGAAACGCCCACAACGTATAGGTGTAGCGCGACTTCCAGGCTTCCTGCGGCAGGTCGCGCATCCATTCGTGAGCGTACAGCACCACACTGCGCGCGGCGCGGTCGAGCGTCGCGCGCAGTGCACGCTGCACCCCGGACACCACGGCGCCGGCGACGCCGGGTGCCGCGAGCACGCTGCCGACGGTCGAACCGAATGCCGGCAATACGTTACGCATGACGGTTTTGCGCACTTGCCAAATGCCGGAGCGGTTGATGTTCGCGGTTTCGTCGAGCGTGCGCCGCTCGAGGGTGATCTGGTCCTTGAAGGGCGATATGTGCAGCCGCAACGCTCCCTCGGCCTTGATGATGCTCGGGAAGCGCGCGGTGAATTCCTTGAGCGTCAGCACCTGGTATTCGATTCTCACCGGCGTCAGCGTCTGTACCCGCAGCACGACTTCGTGCACCACTCCGAGCAGACCAAAACTCGAACTCAACACGCGCATCAGATCCGCGTTGCGCTCAGTCACGGTCATTTGCTTGCCCTGCGGGGTGATCAGCTTCAACTCCTTGACCAACGAGGAGAGCTGCGCGACACCGGTTTCGTAAGACGCCTGCGGCAGGGTCGTCACGGCAACGGCACCCAGCGACATGTGCCCCATTTCGGGAGTGAGCGGCAGCTCCTGGCCGCGCTCGGCGAGTGCGCGCGCAAGCGTGCCCACCCGCACGCCGGCCTGCGCACGAACGGTGGTTTCGCCGAATTCGAGAATCTTGTCGAGCGGACTCAAATTGACCGTGGTTCCGCCGTCGCCGCCGACGCACCGCGTCTGCGAATAATCGCCGCCGAGCACGCGAACGGGCGTCGGGTACGATTTGATGTTCGCCAGGACGGCCGGGATCTCTTCTGCGCGCTTGGCGCGCGTGACGAGCCGTGGCCGACGGTACAAGCCGGACGCGGACGTATCCCCGCCGCGTGACCGATTCACTTTGACTACCATGCTTCCCCCATTCACGAAACAAGCACAACTCCGCTTGCTGTCCGGGGGCACTGAACCGGAAGGCGCTGAACGCGCCTCGGCGCATCAGCATTGCTGGCGACCCCGCTATCGTCAGGCTTCTCGTGAAGCCCCTTAGACCGGTGGTTTTGCGTCCCCACCTTTCGGCGGGTTTGCCCTTAAACAGCGCCTCTACTATGCGAGCATGTGGGGGGCGAAGTAAAGTGGTTTTTTAGCCCATCAGGAGCAAGGTCTCGGCGTGCTCCACCGCTTCGGGCGTGCCGCACACCACCACGACATCCCCCTCCTTGAAGACCGTGTCGGGACTCGGCTCCCGACCGACGATTCCGTCACGCCGCACCGCACTGACGGCGGCCTGAGAGCCTCTGCGGGCGAGCTCGGCGACGCTTTTGCCGACGGCCCAAGCATGGGGCGGCAGGATGACGCTGTGAAGCTCTTCACGGAATGCGTGACTGTCATCGAGAAATTCGGCTCCGGCGGCGCGAAAATATTGACGCAGCATGCCGTAGCGGTGGCTGCGGATGTCGTTCACGGTTCTGATGACCCGGGATACCGGCAGCTTGAGCAGCAGCAGGAGGTGGGACAGAAGCATGAGGCTGGCCTCGAAGGTCTCGGGAACGACCTCGGTCGCCCCGGCCCGTTGCAGCAGCTCGAGCTTGGTGTCGTCCTGCGTGCGCACGAGGATGGGAACATCGCTGCGCAGCCGGCGCGCCGCATGCAGTATCCGCAGCGACACTTCCGGGCTCGCGAACGTGACAACGAGGCAGCTTGCCCGCGCCAACCCGACGTTTTCCAACACCTCGATCTGTCCCGCATCACCGTAGATGACCGGGTCGCCGGCCTGCCGGCCGAGGCGGATCCGATAGGGGTCGAGATCGAGCGCGATGTACTCGAAACCGGTTTGCTCGAGCACGCGCGCAATATTTTGGCCCACGCGGCCGAAACCGCAGATGACCACGTGATCGCGCTCCGCAACCGCGAGCGTGCGCTGAGTCTCGCGCATCGCCTCGCTGCGCGGCGGCCCGGACTCGCTCAACAGAGTGCGCGTGATGCGCCGGTTGTGGCGGATCAAGATCGGCGACAACACCATGCTCAGCACAATGGCCGCCAGCAGCGGCTGCACGATGGCCGGCTGCAACAGCTCGTGCCGGAGCAACAAGATAAGCAGCGCGAAACCGAATTCACCACCTTGCGCCACCACGACGCCCGTGCGCAGGGACTTGAACCAGCTCTTGGTGGCTGGTTGCGCCGCGATCGCGACTACCGCGGTCTTCAGCAGGAGCATGCCGACGAGAATCGCGCTCACCAGCGGCAGGGTGCGCAGCAACAGGCCCACATCGAGCAGCATTCCAACGGTGATGAAGAACAGACCGAGCAGCACCTCGCGGTAGGAGCGGATCGTTGCTTCGACTTGATGGCGGAACTCGGTCTCCGCCAATATCATTCCCGCGAGGAACGCGCCGAGTGCCAGCGACAAACCCGCGGCACGGGTCGCCCATGCGGAGGCGAGGACGGCGAGCAGTACCGCAAGCGAAAACAACTCCGGGGACCGCACCGAAGCGATCGCGAGAAACAGCGGACGCAGCAGCCACCGGCCCGCAGCGAGAACGAGCAGCAGCGCGATCACCGCGAACACGATCGCCGTCGCGATGTGCCGCGCGGAGGCGCCCTGCCCGGCGCCCGCCAGCGCTGATAGCAAGGCGAGCAGCAGCGGGAAGCTCAAGTCCTGAAAGAGGCAGATGGCCACGGCGAGGCGGCCGTGCGTGCGGTTGTTTTCGGACTGCGCGGTCAACTGCGCGATGATGATCGCCGTCGAGGACATCGCCACGGCGCCGCCCACCACGATCGCCACCGCCGGCGGAATGGCGAACAGCACGATCGCGCCGAACGCCACGATCGCAGTCGTCAGTACCACCTGCGCACCGCCGACCCCGAGCACGTCCCAGCGCATGGCGATCAGCCGCGGCAGCGAAAACTCCAGCCCGAGCGTGAAAACGAGGAACACAACGCCGAAGTCCGCCAGCAGACGCGTGGTGTCGTTGTCGACCACGAGCGCGAGTGCGTGCGGACCCAGTAGCATACCGACCGCGAGATAGCCGAGGATTGCCGGCAGCGCGAGCTTGCGCACGCCCGCGACGACGAGCACCGAGGCGGCGAGCAAAATCAGGATTTGTAGCAGCGGATCGTCGTGCAGCATTTCCACGCCTGCTAGCATATAGCGATGAATGCGTTGGCGCTGCAGCGTGACGGCGAGAAGTGGAGGCTGTGGTTGAACGGCGACTGGTCGCTCGCCTCGATGGCGCGCATCGACCGCGAACTCGGGTCCCTCGAAGGCCCGATCGGTGGCATCCTGATCTGCGATTGGTCGCAGGCGAAAGATCCCGGCATCGGCCCGGTGTGGGCGTTGTTGAGCCGGTTGACGGAACTCGGGTCCGCGCATCTCGAAGTCCGCCACGAGGGCGCGCCGCACCTTGTAGGGCTGCTCGAAAAGCTCGAAGTCGAGGGTCAGGGGCTGCACGGCGCGGCGCCGCAGCCGTTGTCGAACGAGCATGGACCGGTCGGCGCGCTCGGGCGCTGGGCGGTGCTGCAGGGCCGGGAAGCGCGCGGAGTTCTCGGCTTCTTCGGCCGTATCGCGACCGTCATTGGTCAGGTCCCTTCGCGTCCGCGGGCGCTGCGAATACCGTCGATTGCAAGGCATCTCTATGAGACCGGCGTCACTGCCGTTCCGATCGTCTCGCTCATCGCATTTCTCATCAGCGTCGTGGTCGCTTATTTGGGCGCGCAGCAGCTCACGAAATTCGGTGCCGACATCTTCGTCGTCGATCTGGTGACCATCGCGGTGCTGCGCGAAATGGGTGTTCTGCTGACCGCGATCATCGTCGCAGGCCGTTCGGGCAGCGCATTCGCCGCCGAGATCGGCGTCATGCAGCTGAATGAGGAAACCGACGCGCTGCGCGCAATGGGCATGAATCCGACGGAATTACTGGTGGTACCGCGGGTGCTGGCGCTCATCATCGCGCTGCCATTGCTGACCGTCATCGCCGATGCGATGGGACTCGCCGGCGGAGGACTGCTGTCCCTCGTGCAGCTGCACATCCCGCTCGCGCAATTCAGCGTTCGAATGCGCGATGCGCTCGCGCCGACGACGTTCTGGGCCGGTCTGGTCAAGGCGCCGGTGTTCGCCCTGCTCATCGGCGTCGTAGGAACCTACCGCGGAACGCAGGTCCGTGAGTCGGCCCGCGAGCTTGGGCGATTGACGACGGTGGCGGTGGTACAGTCCATTTTTCTGATCATTCTCGCCGACGCTCTGTTTGCGATCTTGTTCGTGCAGATCGATTTTTGATGGCCGCCTCGAACGTCGAACCCGTCGTGAGCGTGCGCGGATTGGTCACCCGCTTCGGGGCACAGGTCGTGCACGACGGGCTCGACCTCGACGTGTTGCCGAACGAGATATTCGGCGTGGTCGGCGGCTCCGGAACCGGGAAGACCGTCCTGCTGCGAACGATTTTGGGATTGCGGCGCCCGCAGGGGGGCACTGCCCGGGTTTACGGTCACGACGTTCAGCGGCTGTCGTCCTCGGAACGCCTCGCCATGGTGCAGAGCTGGGGTGTGACGTTTCAAAATGGGGCCTTGATCAGTTCGTTGACCGTTGCGCAAAACATTCAGCTGGCGCTGCGAGAATACTATTCGCTCACCGAGCGGAATCTCGCCGAGCTTGCGCATCTGAATATGGCATTGGTCGGGTTGTCCCCGGAGGCGGCCGGAAAATTCCCCGCGCAATTGTCGGGCGGGATGGTCAAACGCGCGGCGCTCGCGCGGGCGTTGAGCCTGGAACCCAAGCTCCTGTTCCTCGACGAGCCGACATCCGGACTCGACCCCATTTCCGCCGCCGCCTTCGATGAGCTACTGTTGCACCTTCATTCCGAGCTGCGCCTCACCGTCGTCATGATCACCCACGACCTCGATACCCTGTTCCGCACGTGCGACCGCGTCGGAGTCATCGTCGGCGGCCGTATGATTACCGACACGCTGCCGGGGTTGCTGCGAAACGATGATCCCTGGATACGCGAATACTTTCACGGATCCCGGGCCCGGGCGGCGGAAGGGCAGGCGCATGGATAGGGACACGAATTACGTGGTGGTCGGCGCGTTCGTACTGCTGGTCATTGCAATGGCCGTGTCTTTCGTCTTTTGGTACACCGATCAGCAGGACAAACGCAGCTATCGGCGCTACGAGATCTATTTTCAGGGCACAGTGAGCGGACTGACGGCGGGCAGTCCGGTGCGCTATTTGGGCGTCGACGTCGGCAAGGTGGTGCGCATCTCGCTCGAGCCGCAAACCCGCAGGCGGGTGCAGGTGATCGCTGATATCGATTCGGCGGCGCCCATCAGCGGCCGCACGCTCGCGACGCTGACCCTGCAGGGCGTCACCGGGCTGCTGTTCATCGAACTCGACGAGGACCCGGATGCCGGCCATCCGGGCCTGCTCGCGCAGGGGCACCGCTATCCGGTCATCCGCTCGGCTCCGTCGGACTTCGACGTCCTGCTGAGCAGCCTCCCGGCCCTCGCCACTCACACCACCGAACTGGTGGATCGCTTCAACCGTGTATTCAGCGATGAGAACGTGCGCGCCTTCAAGACCACGCTCGACAATGCCCGTCTGGCGAGCGAACGCCTGCCGGAGACCTCGCGCGCCGTGCAGCAGTTGGTGGCCGACATGCGGCGCGCTTCCCACGAAGTGGAGAGCGCGGCAGCCGATTTACGCGAAGTGACGCACGACGCAGCACCGGACCTCAAGAGCGCAGCGGCCAACGTGCGGCAGATCACGGCAACCCTGGCGAGCACCTCGGAACATTTGGATCGCTTCGTGGCCGAGAACGAGCCCGGACTATCGCGGTTTACCAATCAAAGCCTGCCCGAGTTCGAACGGCTGCTGCGCGAGAGCCGGGCGGCCGCACGGGACTTTCGGGATCTTTCGCGGTCGCTCCAGCAGAATCCTTCGCAGCTGCTCTACGAGTCGAATGAGCACGGCGTCGAGTTGCCGAAGTGAAGCGCCTGCTGTGCGCATCGTCGATGCTCGCCCTCGCTGCCTGCACGGGACAGCTGTTTCAGAGCAAAACCGCGGCGCCGTCCGTGTATTTATTGTCGGTGAAGTCCGGGACGGCGGGATCGGAGGCCACAGCGGAGCTGCCGGTCGACCTGACGGTGCTCAGGCCGCGGGTGCGGACCGGCCTCGACACCGATCTCATAGCCGTGCTGTACCCGGATCGGCGCCTCACCTACATTGCGGACGCGCGTTGGAGCGGGCCGCTCGATGAGGTGGTGCAGGATCTGGCGCTGCAGGCATTCCGTGCCCATGCCACCTTGCACAACGTTCATGCGGATGCTTCCTCGTTCGGCGGAAGCTATTGGCTGGAGATCGAGGTGGTGGATTTTCAGGCCGAATATCCCGCCCGACCGGCTGAGGCCGGCGGGATCGATTCCGGCGCGCCGGTGGTCCACGTGCATCTGCTCGGGGTGCTGGGGGAGTCGGGCGATCGAAGCGTGCTCGGTCATTTCGAAGCGAACGAGCGGCGGCCGGCGGCGGAGAACCGCCTGTCTGCGATCGTCGAGGCCTACGATCAAGCGGTGGACGCGGCGCTCGCGCATCTGGTCGCCGAGAGCAGCGCGGCTCTGAGCGTCAATCTCGCCCGCCGCTAGAACTTGCCGGAGTATTCCGCCGCAGAGGCTCCGCGCCTCTCGCCGCCAATAACGCGACCCGCTGTTCGAAATCTCCACGGATGGCCATGTGAGTGCTCCCCGCGGGGAAATGCGCCGGGTCGACGCTGCTCGCCCCCGCCCCGCCGATCCAAATCTCGACGTTCGGGGGCAGATTCTTGCGCAGGATCTTGAGCTGCGGCAACGCGGTGTCGACGGCGTCGGGCATGACCATGCTGATGGCGACGGCACAGGCGCTCACCCGCCGGGCATAATCGCTGATTTCCTCGGCAGGCACGTCCGGTCCCATGTAGTAGGCGCGCAGCATCAGACTCGCCGCGATCGCCGCATGCATCAGCGCACCGAGTTCGTGCCGCTCGCCGCTGACGGTTGCAAATACCACGCCCGGTCCGCGAGCGGCGCTGCCGAACGTGGTCAACAGGCCGGTGAGTTGGCGGCGCGCGGCGCCGGAGGCGATGCGCTCCTGGCCGATCGTGAATTCGCCCCGGTGCCAGCGATCACCCACCTCGTGCAGCGCAGGACCGAGCACCTCGCGCGCCGCATCGGCCACCGGCAGCAGCGCGAACGCCATGGCCATGATCTGCTCGCATTCGGTCGGCTGGAACTGATCGACCGAGCACAAGATGCGGCTTACGAGCGTTTGCGCGGCGGCGTCCGGCCGGCCGGCCTGGGCGCCGGACAGGAGCAGACCCAGATCCTCGTCGGACAGGTGCGCGATTTTTCCGATCTGATGCCCTCGCTCGATGCTCTCGCGCAGGCGCCGCAGCCGCGATACGTCGCATGCGGTGTAGATGCGATGGCCGCTCTCATTCCGCTTCGGCTCTATGACGCGATAGCGCCGCTCCCAGGCACGCAGCGTCTCGACGGTCAGCCCGGTTGCCCGCGAGACCGCCTTGATCGAATACCCCGCATTGCCGCTGCCGTCTGACATATCACCGACCGTCGGACCGCTGTTCCGCCTCTTCAATCGCCGTTCCCAGTTCCATCCAGCGCGCCTCCAAGGCGGCCGCGTCCCGCATCAGGCAGTCCTGCTGTTGCGTGAGTTTGCCATGCTCGGCGGAACTTCGAAGCGCCGCCTCGAGCCGCGTTCGCTCCGCGGCGATGACGGCGATCTGCCGCTCGATTTGCTCGAGTTCGCGCCGCCAGCGGGTCAGAGTGTCGCGCTTTTGCGGTGCCCTGCGCGGCTGCTGCGGGCGCTGCACCGCCTGCGGCTCTCTGCCGCGGGATTTGAGCCACTCCTGATAATCGTCCAAATCGCCGTCGAAGGTCCGCAATTTGCCGTCGGCCACCAGCCACAGCGTGTCGGCCACCGTTTTGATCAAGTGCCGATCGTGCGAGACGACGACGAGGCCGCCTTCGAATCCCTGCAGCGCGATGGTGAGCGCGTGGCGCATGTCAATGTCCAGATGGTTCGTTGGCTCATCGAGCAGCAGCAGATTCGGTCGCCTCGCCACCAGCAACGCCAGGGTCAAACGGGCCTTCTCGCCGCCCGAGAAGCGCGCGACGGATTCAAAAGCGCGATCACCCTGAAAGCCGAATTTTCCGAGGTGGTCGCGCACGCGCTGTTCCTCGCCGCCCGCATAGTCCGCGCCTCCCAGGGTTCGCACGTGCCAGAAAGCGCTGCAATCCGGCCGCAGTTGCTCCATTTGCTGCTGCGCGAAGTAACCGATCGCGAGATCCGCCGCCGCGATGCGCCGGCCCGTGAGCGGAGCGGCTTCGCCCGCGAGCATCTTCATCAGCGTGGACTTTCCCGCGCCGTTCGGGCCGAGCAGCGCGATGCGATCTTGAGGCCCGATCGATGCATCGATTCCGCCGACGATGGTGCGGTGGCCGTGGCCGCAGGCGGCGGCCTCCAGGCTCAACAGCGGACGCGGAGTCTTCAGCGGCGCGGCAAATTCGAACTCGAACGGGCTGTCGACATGCGCCGGCACGATGCGCTCCATCTTCCGCAACATTTTCAGCCGGCTCTGCGCCTGGCGCGATTTGCTGGCCTTGGCGCGAAAGCGCACCACGAAGGACGTGATTTGCGCGACCTTCGCGCTCTGTCGCTTCTCGAGCACCTGCTGTTGCGACAGCTCCTCGGCGCGCTTTTGCTCGAACTGCGAGTAGTTGCCCGAATAGGCGCGGATCGAGCCGCTCTCGATATGCAGAACCCGGTCGATGATCGCGTCCAGAAATTCGCGATCGTGCGAAATCATCAGCAGCGTGCTCGGAGTAGCGGTGAGCCATTCCTCCAACCATACGATGGCATCGAGATCCAGATGATTGGTCGGCTCATCCAACAGCAGCAGGTCTGCCCTGGAATTGAGTGCACGCGCCATCGCCAGTCGCACCCGCCAGCCGCCCGAGAACCCGGCGACCGGGCGCTCATGCTCCACCGGCTTGAATCCCAGGCCGTGCATGATGGTCGCCGCCCGCGCCCTGGCTCGATAACCGTCGAGGGCTTGCAGCGCGGCGTACAGTTCCGCCAGTTCCAGCGCCGCATCGCGCCGCTCAGCCTGCGCGATCGCCGCCATCACCCGCCGCAGCTCGGTGTCCCCGTCCAGCACGAACTCGATCGCCGCGCGGTCGCTCGCCTCGACTTCCTGCTCCACGTGGGCGATCTTCAGACCGTTCGGAACGACGATGTCGCCGCGATCGGGCTGCAGCTCCGTGCGAATGGCCGCAAACAGACTCGACTTCCCGGTTCCGTTAGCGCCGGTGAGCCCGACCTTGTTGCCGCGAAATATCGTGAAGTTGACCTGCTCGAACAGCGGCTGCGAGCCGCGCCGCAGGGTGAGATCCCGGGCAGACAGCATAGCTCGGCATTCTAACCCAGGCGGCTGTGACCCGATGAAGACGAGACGACCGGCCGCAGCACCGGCGGAGCGCACAGCGCCGCGTGGTGGGCGCATCCGTTCGCTTGGCTCGCTAGGATCCCGAGCAGCTTCTTCGACTCCATCGCATCGCCGAACAGGCGCCCCTGCGCATAGAAACAGCCGTGCCGGCGCAGGAACTCGAGCTGCTCGCTGGATTCCACGCCCTCCGCGATGACCTCCAAATCGAGACTCTTGCCCATGTCGATGATGGTGCGAACGAGCGCGGCGTCATTGGAGTCCACCGCCACGTCGCGAACGAACGATTGATCGATCTTCAGCGTGCCGATGGGAAACTGCTGCAAGGCGGACAGCGAAGAGTAGCCGGTGCCGAAATCATCGATGGCAAGATGCAATCCGAGCGCATACAGCTCGTTCAAGAGGCCTATCGTCCTCTTCGGATCGGTCATCAGCGTCGTTTCCGTGAGCTCCAACTCGAAGCAGGTCGGCGAAACCCCGTGCTTGCGAAACACGCTGCGGCAGCGGGCGATGAAACTCGCCTGCTTCAATTGACGCAGCGACAGGTTGATCGCGATTCGCCCCGGCTCCGGAACTGAGCGCTGCCACTCGCGATAGTCCGCACAGACTCGATTCAGCACCCACTCGCCGATGTCCAATATCAAACTGGTCTCTTCCGCGAGTGGAATGAAATGCGAGGGTGAAATATCCCCGTGGCCGGGCAAACGCCAGCGCAGCAGGGCCTCGGCGCCCACCACTCGCCCGTCGCGCAGGTCGACCTTGGATTGATACAAGATCACCAGCTCGTCGCGCTCCAGGGCGCGGCGCAGCTTGCTTTTCAACATCAGCCGCTCGACCGCCGCGGCGTTCATCTGCGGGACGTAGAACGCGCAGGTGTTTCCGCCGTTCTGCTTCGAGTGATACATCGCCGCATCGGCATTGCGGATCAAATCGATCACATTTTCCGCGTCGTACGGACAAATCGCGATGCCGACGCTCGCGGTCAAATACACCTCCTGCTGATTCACATAGAAGGTGCGGCTGATTTCATCGAGCAGGGTGCGCGCCAACGTGCCGAGGTTGGGACGATTGTCGGCATCGAGAGGCAGATCGTCGATGAACATCGCGAACTCATCGCCGGCGAGCCGCCCGATCACCGTGTCCTTGCTCAAGTTTCTCGTCAGACGTTCGCTCAAGACTTCGAGGGTGCGGTCGCCGGCCGCGTGGCCGAAGGTGTCGTTGACCTCCTTGAACCTGTCCAAATCGAGATAGAGAAGGGCCACGGAGCGCTGGTTGCGCCTGGATCGCGCAATCGCCTGCTGCAGCAAGTGCTGGAACTGCATGCGATTGGGCATTTTCGTGAGCGTGTCGTATCGCGCCAGGTACCGTATGCGGCGTTCCGCGCGCTTGCGCTCGGTGATGTTGCGCGCCACGTAGATGTTGCCCTGGAATTGCGGGTCGGCGGTGGTGATCGTCGATGTGGCCATGGAAACCGGAATGGTCTGACCGCTCGCGGTGCGCAACACCGTTTCGCGCGCCTCCGATGCCGGATTCGCGAGATCGAAGGCGCTGCGGTGCGCTTCATCGACGAAGCCCGCGAGCGGTTTGCCCAACAACTCCGCTTCGGGGTATCCGAGCAGGGCCTGTGCCGCCTCGTTGCAGCTCTTGATGATACCGTCCGGCGAGGTCACGAGAACCGAGTCGCTCAAGCTGTTGAGGACGGTATCGAGATAATTCTTGGTGATGGTCGTTTCCGACAATTTTTGCCGCATGCGCTCGAGCGCGTACTGCAATTCGCCGAGCTCGTCGCGGCGTGCGACGTCGAGCGGACGCGTGTAGTCGCCCTCTCCGATCCGGTCAGCGGACTTGATCAGCGCGGAGATCGGCCTGGCGAGCTGGCGGGCGATGAACCAAGCCCCGATCAAGCCGAGCGCGAGCAGTGGCAGCGTGATGCCCGCAAACATGCCGCGCATCCGTTTGATCTGATCGCCTTGGTGGTGCTCGAGCTGCGCTCGAATGCTGGCGAGCGTCTCCTGCATTCTTGCCCGACTCACCCAGACTTGCAGAGTGCCGGAACCCGGCGTCGCAGCCGCGCCGCTCGGGAGGATGCTGCGCGTCACGATCAAGGGCTCCCGCGCCACTTGCGGGGCCGGCGGAATCTCACCCGGCGGGTTGGCGGCGGAAAACAAAACTGCGCCCCGCGCGTCCGTCACGTCGACCCGCTCGATGTCCCGCTCCTGCAGCAGGCGCCCGGCGATCGAGGCGATTCCGGCGATGTTGCCGGAGGCGACCGCGGGTGCGAGCAGCGCCCCGGTCGCATCCGCCACGCTGTCGGCACGCGCCTCCAGATCGCCCTCGAGCCGCTGCTCGACTGTCGCGTAGGTGAGCTGGTTGCTGTCGGCGGTCTCGATGCGGTGCGCGTAATATGCAAAACCGCCGAGCAACAGCGACAGTACGGCGCCCACCCCAAGGGCAGTGAGCAGGTACTTGGTCTTCAGGCTCTTTGCCATCTACGGATGATACTCGTTCGCACCAAAGCCCATAAGGGGCCGGGTACAATCGACCGCCGATGACTGCAACAACGCGAATTGACATCTTCTCGGACACCAGCTGCCCATGGTGCTATCTCGGCAAGCGGCGCTTTGAGCTCGCGTTGGCGACGCGCCCGCAATACGAGACACAGGTGACCTGGCGGCCCTTCGAATTGAACCCGGATTTGCCCTGGGAGGGGGTGGAACTTTCCGCGTACCTCGCGGCCAAAGGCGCCGACCCGGCGCCGCTCGCCGAGGCCCGGGCAGCGCTGGTGCGTCATGGCGAGGCCGTGGGTTTGCGATTTCGCTTCGATCTGATCGAGCGACTTCCCAATACGCGGCGGTCCCATTTGCTCATCGCGCATGCGAGCCGCCATGGGCTGCAGAGCGGGGTAATGGAGCGGGTCATGCGCGGGTATTTCGAGGAGGGCTGCGACATCGGCGACATCGAGCAGCTCGTGCGGTTGGGCGTCGAGGCAGGACTCTCCGAGCGAGACACCCGATCGGCGGTCATCTTGCGGTCAGGTCAGGACGGAGTGGTGGCCGCCGAGCGGCACGCCGCGGCCCTCGGAATCACCGGGGTCCCGACCTTCATGTTCGACCGCCAGTACACCCTCTCGGGCGCCCAAGACGTTGCCACGCTCGGCCGCATCCTCGATCAGGTGGCGGAGTTCGCCGCGGAGCGTGGAGCGGCGCCTTGACTCCGCTCGAGCTGACTGGACGCTCCCGGACCCACATCGTCGAGGTTTCCGAGCCACCCTGCGCGCTGCACGCGGGGGCCGTCGCGCCATTCTTAAATCTTCGCCGGGAGGCCCGCAGCGAGGGCTTCGATCTGGTGCCGGTGAGCAGCTTCCGCGATTTTGCGCGCCAACTGGCGATCTGGAACGCGAAGTTCAGCGGCGAGAAGCCGCTCTACGATGCCGAGGGGCGTACGCTCGAGGCAGGTCGGCTGGCGCCGGAGGAACGCATCGCGGCAATTCTGCGGTGGTCCGCCTTGCCGGGAGCGAGCCGGCACCACTGGGGAACGGATCTCGATCTCATCGATCGGGAAGCAATGGCTCCGGGATATCGCTTGCAGCTGACGGCGCGCGAATACGCCGCGGAGGGCCCCTTCGGACGGCTCGCGCACTGGCTGGAGGACAACGCGCCGCGTTTCGGCTTTTTCCGGCCCTTCCGCGGTGTGTTGTCGGGCGTGCAGCCGGAACCCTGGCATTTCAGCTTCGCACCGCTGGCGGAGTCCGCGCGCCGCGCCCTGACCTGCGAGACGCTGCACGAGGCGCTAAAGGATGCGCCGCTGCTCGGCAAGGAGTGCGTCCTCGCGCGACTCGATGAAATGCACGCTCGCTACGTCGCGCGCATCGACTGGCCGTGAAGCGCGGCCGCGGTCGCGGCTGCCCGTGACCGGCTAGGCCCAAAGCGCCTTGAGGCGATTGACCATCAGGCCGCGCACCTGGCCGAGTTGATTGTCCTCGGAGGTGAACAACGGCGGGTTTCGGCGCAACAATCGCCAGCGTTCCGCGCGCAGGACGCGTTGCAAATAATCAACGTTGCGGTCGATTGCCTCGAGATAGGGATTCTTACCGCCGAACAGCGGCTCCACATACCGGTAGGCATGTTCGAATTCCCCCTCCAGACGCTGCGTGCGTGTCTCTCGCACGAACCGCGGCGTCTGTCGCAGGAGATCCAGTCCCGAGCTATAGCGAACGTGCAGCGCGCCGTCATCGCCGTGCGCGGCCGCGACACCGCCGAGGACGAATTCCGGATACAAACGGTCCCGGCACTTCTCCAGATAACAGCGATCCGCCATCTGCGCGATCAGGTCCGCCGTGCCCAGTAAATGTCCCAGTTTGCGGTCCCGGCTGTCGGCCAGATGGATCTGGCTCAGTTGGATCTCATAACCGGTGAAATGCACGATGCGGGTGGACACCGGCACCCAGCTCTCCATGCCGATGCTTGGTAGAAATCTTGCCAAAAAGCGCGCGCTGCGGGTCACGTGATAGAGCGTGAACTCCGCGCCGTTGCGGTGCTGCCGATCGTCGAACTCGCGTATGTACCCGGCATCGTGGAACAGGGACGTGACGAGCGCCATGACGGCCCGCTCGGCTCCGATGCGCTGCTGCGGCTCGACGCTCCCTTCGTAGCCCACCAGCAAACGCGTCATCGCGAGGGTCATGTCGAGAGAGTGTTGGCGGTCGTGGTACACCGTGTCGACGCCGTGATACCCGGGCATGCGGCCGGCGAACAATCGCTCGAACTCCTCGAATGCCGTCGCGACCCGATCAAAGGATTCGCCCGGCCAGCCGGCGGCGAATAATTCACGAACCGCGGCGCTCACTGCGGCCGTGGAACTGACTTGGACGGAGTTTGTAACGTCGTAGTCGTTACGGCGGAAGTCATGCATCCGGGGGAGTTTAAGCCCTTAACCTCGCAGCCGCCACGGACCTGGTTCTCTTTTGGATTAACGTCATCGGCGAAAAGCCGATATGTCAAAGCTCAATTTGCTAATAAACAAAGCCCATTTGCTAATAAACCTTGATGCCGCCGAACTTCCGCCTGATGCGCCGGGCCAGAGTGGCATAACCCAACCAGAAGCCGCCGGCGGCCGCAATGAGCGCGGCGCAAACGGACGCGACGCTCGGGAAAGGCCTGGCCCCGGCCGGCACCGCACCTGCAACCGTCGCCGGCTCGACGTGCCCTGCGCGGGCGGCATCGAGTTCCGATTGCTTGGCCTCGAGTTCGTGCCGCAAGCGTTCCTCCTCGCTGCGGGCGGCTGCCTCCGCGAGTGCCGGGGTCGTGGCACGGCTGCGGTCCAATTCCTCCTGCAGTTGCTTGACTCGTACGACGGCGGGTTCGCGGGTCGTCAGGTAGGTGCTCTTGACCCATCCGGTGGTCCCGTCCGCCAAGCGGACCTGGGTGAACTCCCCGCTGGTCGATAGTGTGTCGACAGCCGCCCCCGAATGCAGCGTCGTCAGGCGCTGCCCTTGGTTGTTCTGCTCCGCATAGACCCCGAGTACGAGCTCATCGCTCACATAGGCGGTCGCCGCCCTCGCATTTGCCGCCAGCAGCGCCAAGGCGAGCGCACCGGCGGCGCACTTCACGCGGCGATTCCCGTCTGCTTGAGCAAGGGCCGAACGTCCGGCTGTCTGCCTCGGAAGCGTACGAACGCCTCCATGGCATCGAGGCTGCCGCCGCGCGCGAGAATGGAATCGACGAAGCGTGCGGCGGTGGCGCTGTCGAACACGCCGGCTTGTTCGAACGCCTCGAACGCATCGGCGGCCAGCACTTCGGCCCATTTGTAGCTGTAGTATCCCGCCGCATAGCCGCCGGCGAATATGTGGGCGAAACTCGTCGGCATCCGATTGAAGGGTGCGGCAGGTACGACCGCCACCCGTTGCCGCACCCGCTCGAGGGTCTCCCCGACTCGCGCACCAATTTGCGGGTCGTAATTCGCATGCAATTCGAAGTCGAAGCTGGCGAGCTCGATCTGCCGCAGCGTGTCGAGCGCTGCATTGAACGTGCGCGTACCGAGCAGCCGCTGCAGCATGTCGACCGGCAGGGATTCGCCGCTGGCCACGTGAGCCGAAATCAGCGGCAGCACCTCGGTGCGCCATACGAAATTTTCCATGAACTGGCTCGGAAGCTCGACGGCATCCCAGGCCACACCATTGATGCCGGCGATGCTCGGATAGGCCACACGCGTGAGCATGTGATGAAGTCCGTGGCCGAATTCATGAAATAGCGTCGTGACCTCATCGTGCGTGAGAAGGGAGGGGGCGCCGCCGACCGGTGCGGTGAAATTGCACACCAGCTGCGCCACCGGCAGCGCCTTGCCCGAGGGCAGCGTCTTGGCGATGATGCATTCGTCCATCCAGGCACCGCTGCGCTTTTCGCTGCGCGAATAAGGATCGAGATAGAAGCCCGCAACCGTCTGACCGCGTGCGTCCTTGAGGTCGTAGTAGCGCACGCTCGGATGCCACACGCTGACAGCGGTGCGCTCGCTCACCGTGATCCCATACAACCGTTGGGTCAACGTGAACAGGCCGGACAATACTTTTGGCAATGGAAAATACGGCCGCAACGCCTCTTGGGAGACCTTGAACCGGCTCTCCTGCAGCCGTTCGCCGAAGTACGCCAAGTCCCACGCCTCGAGCTTTCGCCCGGCAAACTCCTCGAGGTCCGAGAACTCGCGGCGCCCCGCCGGCAGGCAGCGCCGCGCCAGATCCTCCAGAAACCCCAGCACCTGCTTGCTGTTCTTCGCCATGCGAGTCGCGAGCGCGTAGTCCGCGAAGCTCTTGAAGCCGAGCAGCAGGGCCAGCTCGTGACGCAGAGGCAATATTTCGGCAATGAGCGGTGTGTTGTCGAATTTGCCCGCACTAGGGCCGAGTTCCGATGCCCGCGTGACCCATGCTTCGTAGATGTCACGGCGCAGCTGGGTACTCTCCGCGCTCGTCATGATCGTCATGTAGGTGGGTTGATCGAGCTTGAACAGCCATCCCGGCTGATTCGCCTCGCGGGCGTCCGCGGCGGCGCGGTCGAGCGCGTTCGCGGGCAGTCCCGCAAGCTCCGAACCGTCGGTCACGGTGCGGGTGTAGGCGCGCCCGGCATCGAGAACGTTCTCCGAAAACTTGGTGGCGAGTTGGGCGAGGCGTTGCACGACCTCGCGGTAGCGGGCCTTGCGGTCGGCCGGCAAATCGACGCCGGCCAGGCGAAAATCGCGCAGTGCATTCTCCACGACCTTGCGCTGTGCCGGATCGAGCGCCGCGCCCTCATGCTCGAGAACGTGCGCGTAGCCCGAGTACAAGGCTTGGTTCTGACCGAGCTCCGACGAATACGCCGTCAACAGCGGGACGCATTCATTGTAAGCCTGCCGCATTTCCGCGGAGTTGGCGACCGCGTTCAAATGACCGATGGGACTCCAAACGCGGCTCAACCGATAACTCAACTCTTCGACCGGGACCACCAGCGAGTCGAAGGTGGGATGCGGCTGCGCCGTCAATTCGGCCAGCCGGGCACGGTTTTCGGACAACACCTGCTCGAGCGCCGGGCGCGCGTGAGCGGCCTCGATGCGATCGAAGGCGGGCAGCGAATCGAATTGCAGAAGTGGGTTATTCACTCCGCGATTCTATCAGACGTGCTTCACCATCCAGAGGAGGACGGCGCCGCTGCTCAAAGCGGCGGCGAGGCCCGTTACCGCGTTGCGGCGCAGGCGCCGCGCCAGCGATTGGCCGTTTGATGCCGACAGCAGGAAGGCGCGCCCGTCAGCCGGCTTCGCCAATACGCCGATTCCCGGCGCTGCGGATTGCTTCACCATGCCGTCGACGATTTGCCGGTGCGCGGCCGCGCGCGCCTGATCCCACTCCCCGGCGTCAAGGACGCCGTCGTGATTGCGGTCGAAGCGCTCGAGGAGCGTCTTTTGATCCTGTTTCCATTCGCGCAACAATTCCGCCACCGCGCGATCCGGGCTCTCGACACCGGCACCGCCGAGACTGCGGAATGCGCCGAGCGCACAAACCGGCTCCCGGGGCTGCAGGCGGTATTCGGTGTATCGGTATCGCCGCCCGACAGCAGCAGGTCGGCGAGCTTGCCGAACAACCCCTGTCCGTCGGGGATACGCACTTCCGGCCACACCGTGGCGCCGTACCAGACATCCTTGGCCGCCGGGAAAACCTCCGCTCCCCGCGGATCGATCAGGCACTGCCCCGTGCCATCATCGAGAATGAACGGCGACTCGCTGGTGCCGCTGTCGACCGTCGACCAGCCGCGCGACCGGCCGGTCGAGCTCCGCTCCTCGATTTTGTAGCGCCACCACGTACACGGCTTCCTCGTCAGCGGCCCGTGGCTCTCGTGCCCGGGGCCCGCGACTCCATGGCCCGTGAGCTCGACGTAGCCCTGGGCTGCCGAGCGCACCCGCGAGCTCGGCGTGTCTTCGACCATGCGGTTTTCGCGCCAGGCTTTGAAACCGTACCAAAAGGAATAGGTCGCAGTAGCGGCGAAACCGAACAGCAGCAGCAAGTATCTGAGGTGATTGCCGGACATGTCCGGACTCGAGGCGCCTGTCGGGGTATTCCGCGCGAGCCCGAGGCTCAGGCCCTGAACAGCGCGCCGACGTCGATGTCGCGCCTTCTCCTCAGCGGCGAATTCCAGCAGGTGCGCCGGCAGGAAACCGAAACGCCGCGCAATCATGACGTCCGGAAAGATTTTGACGCGGATATTGTTGAGATTGACCTGGTCGTTGTAGAACTCGCGACGATCGGCGATGGACTCCTCGAGAGCCGTGATGCGCGCCTGCAGTTGTTTGAAAGTCTCGTCGCTCTTCAGCTGCGGATAATTCTCGGCCACCGCGAACAGTCGTGGTCATGCCGGCGCGCAGCTGCTGCTCGGCAACGCCGAGCCCCGCCACGTTGCCGGCCTGGCTCGCCTGATTGACCGAGGCGCGCGCGCGCATCACTTTCTCGAGCGTGTCTTGCTCGAACTGCATGTAGCGCCTGCACGTTTCCACCAGTTTCGGCAGCTCGTCGTGCCTCTGCTTCAGCAGCACGTCGATGTTCGCCCACGACACCTTGATGTTCTCGCGCAGGCTCACCAACCCATTATAGATGCCGATGGCGTACACGATCAGGGCGACGATCACCGCCAGCGAAATCACGAGACCGACCAAGCAGCACCCAATTCGCGAGTTGACGACCGCCGAAGTATATCATTGCGGCTTCGGCCTCTATCTGGATGGAGTTCACAGTGCCTACCGAAGCTTTCGATCTGATCAGCGTCGGCGGCGGCAGCGGCGGCCTCGCCTGCGCGCAGCGAGCGGCCGAGTACGGCGCGAAGGCCGCCGTGATCGAATCGCACCGCTTGGGCGGCACTTGCGTAAACGTCGGCTGCGTCCCGAAGAAGGTGATGTGGAACGCGGCGGGCATCGCTCTGGCGCTCGCCGATGCCAGGGACTACGGGTTCGCCGCCGAGGCTGGAGACAACGACTGGAGCGTGTTGAAGCAGAAGCGCGACGCCTATGTCGTGCGCTTGAACGCGATCTACGCGCGCAATCTCGCCGCCAAAGGGGTGGCGTACGTGCATGGCGCGGCCCGCTTCGTCGACGAACGCACACCTGGAGGTGAACGGCGCGCGCTTGCCGCGCTGCAGCACGTCGTGATCGCCACCGGCAGCGTCGCCGATCGTGCCGCCGTTGCCGGGAGCGGAGCTCGGCATCACGTCGGACGGATTCTTCGAGCTGGAGCGGCGGCCGCTGCGCGTGGCGGTCGTCGGCAGCGGCTACATCGCGCTGCGAGTTGGCCAGCGCTTTTCACGAGCTCGGCAGCCGGGTGGAGATGTTCATCCGGCAAGGATCGTCTGCTCACGCATTTCGACGCGATGCTCGGGCAATCGCTGATGCGCGAGGTGCTCGCCGAGGGGATCGTCCGTCCATCCAGCATGTCGTGCCCGCGGCACTACGCGAGTCATCGGGTCTCAAGACGCTCATCGCGGCGGACGGGCGCGAATTCTCCGGCTTCGACTGTCTGCTTGTGGGCGATCGGGCGTTGCTGCGAATGTCGCGGGTCTCAATCGTGCAGGCGGCCGGGGTGGTGCTCGATGAGCAAGCGATTCGTCGCCACCGACGCCTTCCAAAACACCCGGTCGCGGGCATCTATGCGATCGGTGACGTCACGGGGCGGGCCGCCCTGACGCCGGTGGCGATCGCCGCCGGCCGGCGGCTGAGCGATCGTCTGTTCGGCGCCAATCGCGACGCGCCACTTGGAATACGAGATGATTCCGACCGTCGTCTTCACGCACCCGCCGATCGGCACCGTGGGATTGAGCGAGAGCGAGGCGCGCTTGAAGTACGGCGATGCCGTCAAGGTGTACGTCGCCGACTTCACGCCGATGTATCACGCCTTGACGACCCGAAAAACGCACACCGACATGAAGCTCGTCTGCGTTGGACCGGAGGAGAGGATCGTCGGCTGTCACATCATCGGCGCCGGCGCCGATGAAATGCTGCAGGGGTTTGCGGTAGCGATCCGCATGGGCGCGACCAAGCGCGATTTCGACGACACCGTGGCCATTCATCCGACGAGCTCCGAAGAGCTCGTGACCATGCGCTAGCTCCTAGGAGTGCTGCGCCAGCGCTGCCAGCACCGGCTCCGTGCTCGGCCGTATGCCGCGCCAAAGCAGGAACGACTCGGCGGCTTGTTCGACCAGCATGCCCCATCCTTTGTGGTGCGGCGGGCGTGCAGCGAACTGCGCCCAGAGCGTGAAGGGCGTGTGGCCGCGCCCGTAAGCCATGTCGTAGCAACGCGTCTCTTCGCCGACCAGGCCGGCCGGCATGTCCGGCATTTCGCCCTGCAGGCTGGCCGAGGTGGCGTTGATGATGAGGTCGTACGGCGGCCCTTGCAGCTCCGCGAACGTGCAGCCGGTGATTTGCCCCATGTCGGCGAATTCCTCCGCGAGTTTGCGGGCCTTGTACGGGGTGCGGTTGGCGATGGTGAGCTAGCGAAGTTCGCGCTCCAGCAGCGGCCCGATTACGCCCCGCGCGGCGCCGCCCGCACCCAGCATCAGAACGCGCTTGTCGGCGAGCTCAACCTGAGATTCCGCTCGAGATCGCAGATCAACCCGAGCCCGTCGGTATTGTCGCCCAGCAGAGTCGTATCGTCGAAGAAAGCGATCGTATTCACGGCCTGTGCGCGCGCGGCGCGCGGCGTCAATTCGTTCACCAATTCCGCCGCCGCCTGCTTGTGCGGCACGGTGACATTCAGGCCGCGTCACGCCGCTCGTGAACAGCCGCAAGGTCTCGCGCCGGAAATTATCCGGGCGCGATGTCGAACAGCCGATAGACGAGATTCTGCGCCGTCGCCTTTGCAAACATTCCGTGGATGAACGGCGACCAGCTGTGGGCGACCGGGTGTCCCACGATCCCGTACTGATCGGGCGCGCCCGCTTCGTGCGGCAGGTTCACTGCCCAGCCACTCCGCCGCGCGCTTCGCAAAATAGGTCAAAATGCCGTCCGCCCCGGCGCGTTTGATGCGACAGAGCGCTTCCAGCGCGACGGCACGCTCATCGAGCCAGCCGTTGCCGCGGCGGCCATGATCATGGAGTATTCGCCGCTCACCTGATAGACGCAAGGTGGGCATACCCGAATCGATCCTTGACGCGTCGAACGATGTCAAGGTAGGGCAGGCCCGGCTTGATCATCACCATGTCGGCGCCTTCGGCGATATCGAGAGCGACTTCGCGCAGCGCCTCGTCGGAATTGGCGGGGTCCATCTGGTAGGTGTGCTTGCTGCCGCTGCCCAGCTGCTTGGCCGAGCCCACGGCGTCGCGAAACGGGCCGTAAAAGCTGGAGGCATATTTCGCGGCATAGGCCAGAATCCGCGTATTGACGAGACCGGCGGCCTCGAATGCGGCGCGGATGGCGCC
Source organism: uncultured Gammaproteobacteria bacterium (assembly GCA_963843295.1). Taxonomy (GTDB): domain Bacteria; phylum Pseudomonadota; class Gammaproteobacteria; order Steroidobacterales; family Steroidobacteraceae; genus Bog-1198. The sequence continues at coordinate 67,026 of CAWJJP010000004.1, forward strand.
GATGCGTCCGTCCATCATGTCCGACGGAGCAACGACGTCGGCGCCCGCATCCGCATGCGACCGCGCCTGGCGCACCAGGGTCTCCACCGTCAAATCGTTCTGCACATAACCCGTGTCGTCGATCAGGCCGTCCTGCCCATGGGTCGTGAACGGATCGAGGGCCACATCGGTGATCGACGCCGAGGGCCGGAAACTCCTTCTTGACGGCCCGCACCGCCTGTCTGGGCGATGCCATTCGGATTCCAGGATTCCCGCGCGTCCAGGGACTTTTTCTCGGGCGTAACGACGGGAAACAGCGCGATCGCCGGGAATGTGCAGCCGCATCAACGACGCGCATTCGCGCAGCAATTCGTCGACCGAAAGCCGCTCGATCCCCGGCATGGAGGCGACCGGCTGCCGCTGTTTGCGTTCCCTCGACCACGAAAACCGGGTAAATCAGCGAATCGACCGTCAGTTGCGTTTCGCGCATCAGCCGGCGCGAAAACTCGTCGCGCCGCATGCGCCGCAGGCGGGTGTTTGGAAATGAATCAGCTGGACTTCCGGTCATCTTGACTGTGACTCCTAACAGCAGTTTCAGCCTTGCAATGGCGGGCCGAGCCAGGCCGGGCCGCACCTGGCCGGTCCACGTCGGGCGAAACCGGGCCGCCCGTCGGCAGTCGAGCGGCGTGCTCATCATCGCGGTAATATCGCGTCGACGATATCTCAAGCCGGGTGCTGATTTATACATGAACGATGACGGTTGGCGGAAATCTGAAGCGCGCCCGCTTCCAGGCGCTTTGCCAATCGCTTCGTCCGGATCTGCTGCGCTTCGCATTCTGGCTGTCCCGCGACCGGGCGTTGGCCGAGGACGTGGTTCAGGAAACGATGCTGCGCGCCTGGAAGGCGCAGGATTCGCTCATGGACGAAGGCGGCCGCCAAACCGTGGTTCTTGACCATCATCCGCCGGGAATATGCGCGCACCTTCGAGCGCAAGCGCGTTCCGACCGTGGACGTCGATGAACTGATCGCGAAGGAAGAGCCGATGCTGGCCGCCGCGCAGGACCAGGACCTCGCCGAGCTTCGGGCGGCGTTGTTCAAGCTGCCGGAAGAGTACCGCGAGCCGCTGGTGCATGCAGGTGCTGATGGGTTTCTCGACCGCGGAAATTGCCGCAGAACTCAAGCTCTCGAATGCCGCGGTGCTGACGCGCCTGTTCCGGGGCCGCAAACGGCTGCGCGCGTTGTGCGGCGAAGACACCAATTCGGATCCGTGAAGAATGATGGACTGTGCGAGTTATCGAAAGTCGATGCTCGCGGATCCTCACGCTGCGATCCGGAGCTGCGCGCGCACCGTGACAGCTGCCCCGATTGCCGGGAGTACACGCTGCGGCTGCTGCGCTTCGAAGGCGCTGCTGGAGCGCGCGCTGCGGGTGCCGGCCGCGCCCGCCGCTCCGGCGACGTGTCGTGTCGCTACGCCGGCCGATCGATTCCGTGCACCGGCGGAGGCGCCGTGGGCTGGTTGGCAATGGCCGCCAGCGTACTGATCGCCCTGGTAGTGGCGGGGGGGCTATGGCTCGGGGCGCCGGGACCGAGTTTGGCGGCGGACGTCGTCGCCCACATGGCGGGAGAACCGCAAGCATGGGCTCGAACCGACGTGCCGGTACGGCCACCGGACCTCGCCCGCGTACTGCAGAACACGCACATGCGTTTGAAGGCGGACGCAGGCCCGGACGCAGTCATGGTCAGTTATGCCGCCAGCTGTCTGTTTCGGGGACATCGGGTGCCGCATTTGGTGGTTCAAACGAGCATGGGACCAGTCACCGTCATGGTGCTCGTGCATGAATCCGTAGGCAAAGTCGTCCCCTTCAACGAGGAAGGCTATCGGGGGGTCATCGTTCCCGTGCCCGGCCACGGGAGCCTGGCGGTCCTCGTGCACGACCAGCAGGCGGGATCTCAGTGCGGTCAGGGAGATTGCTTCGCGCGTGCAGGGTGCAATCCTCTGGACGAGTTGATGCACCTTCGGGTCTAGACTCCCGCTTTGCCAGCAAATCAATGAGCCTGCGGGAACTCGCCGCCAGGGTCGGGTGGTCCGCTTCGAACTGCACGGCGACTTTTTCCAGGCGCTCGGGCAGCGTGCGCGGTGTGTCCGTGCGGGGTTGATCCAGGAGCCGCTTGATGTCCTGCAAGAGCTCGCCCAACAGGTGACTCGATCTCGGATCCACCCGCCGCACGTTCCCGAGTTCTTCGTGCAACTTGGCGAGCTGATCGCGCAATGCGTTCGGATCCATGGTCAAGTCCTCGAAAGAAAGAGTCTCATTGTGCCACTCGTTCGGCGGTCAGGCGCGCGACTTCCACGTAACCGGCGCCGGAATCGGCAACACCGCTGCGGATCGCCGCGTAGGCACGCTGCAAGTATTCATCCGTGCCATAGGGTGGGTTGACGATCATCAAGCCGCTGCCCGCGAGACCCACTCCCGCGTCATCCGGGTGGACGGCCAGGTCGGCAAAGAGCACTTTTGGTATCCTCAAGGCTTCGAAGCGCGCATGCACTCTACCGCGCTGCAATGCACTGCGAATCGGATACCACGCCAAAAAGATACCGGTCGGCCAGCGGCGATAGGCTTCCTCGAACGCGCGCAGCATGCTTTTCAGCTCATCGATGCTCTCGTAGGGTGGATCGATCAACACCAGCCCGCGCCGCTCGTCGGGGGGCAAGAATGCTTTGAGCGCGGCATAGCCATCCCCGTTTTGAACGCGGATGCGCCCCGCGGACTCGACCTCGCGTTCGGCAGCGCGAGATTCTGCGGGCAACAACTCGACGAATAACGCCCGGTCCTGCGCCCGTAGGCTGCCCGCGATGAGGACAGGAGAACCCGGATAGCGCGCCAGCCGCCTGCCGCGGCGGGCGCCAATGGCGGCGAAATAGGGCGCCAGCACCTCTTCGCCCAGGCTGCTATCGATCAAACGCTGCACGCCCCGCTGCGCCTCGCCGGATTTGGCCGCCTCGGCCGCCTGCAGGTCATAAAACCCCCGTCCGGCATGGCTGTCGAGCACGAAGAACGGCGCATCCTTGCGCTTCAGCGTCTCGAGGCAGTAAAGCAGGGCAACGTGTTTCGCCACGTCGGCAAAGTTACCGGCATGGTAGATGTGCTTGTAGTTCATGGCGGCGGCCATTGTGCCTCGCTTTCGCGGCGTTGCGCATTAGCCCGCCGCCGTGCCTTAAAATGGTCATTCCGAGAGCGGTGTTTTGGAGAAGCGCCCGATGTATGAGCTTTACATAGCGAATAAGAATTACTCCTCTTGGTCGCTTCGCCCATGGGTGCTGATGCGCGAGCTCGGGATCAAATTCGCCGAACACCTGCTGCGCTTCGGACAGAGCTCGAGCTGGTCGGATTTCCGGAAGATCGCACCGAGCGGCACAGTCCCGTGCTTGATCGACGGCGATACCGTCGTGTGGGATTCGCTCGCGATCGCCGAGTACCTGGCCGAACGGCACGCAGGGGTTTGGCCCTCGAACTCGCGCGCCCGGGCCTGGGCACGAAGCGCGGCCGCGGAGATGCATTCAGGCTTCGGCGAATTGCGCAACCGCTGCACGATGAGCTGCGGAGTGCGAATGCGGCTCAAGGAAATCCCCGCCGCGCTCGAGCGGGACATCACCCGCATCGGCGCACTGTGGAATGACGGGCTCGGGCGCTTCGGCGGTCCATGGTTGGGCGGCAGGGCATTCACGGCCGTCGATGCCTTTTTTGCGCCGGTCGCCTTCCGGGTGCAGACATACGCGCTCGAGCTCGATGCCGCCGCCGCCGGATACGCAGCGCGCCTGCTGCGGCTCGAATCGATGCGCGACTGGTATGCGGCGGCGCTCGACGAAAAATTCCGCGACGCACCGCACGAGGAGGAAATATTAAAGATGGGGAGCGTGACGCAGGACTTGCGAAACAGGTAGATCGGTGAGATCGGCACAGGCGTCGAACATCTCCGCGGCACCCTTCACAGATCGCTAGCCGCGGTCGAGTTCGGCGAGATAATCGCGCGGCTTGAGGAACTCATCGAGCCGCGCCTCCGGCGAGCCCGGCGGCGGATGCCAGTCGTAGTCCCAGCGCGCGAGCGGCGGCATCGACATCAGGATCGACTCCGTGCGGCCTCGCGACTGCAGCCCGAAGAGGGTGCCTCGATCATAGAGCAGATTGAATTCGACGTAACGACCGCGCCGATACAGCTGGAAATTGCGCTCACGCTCTGACCAGGGCTGGTGGCGCCGGCGCTCGACGATCGGCATGTAGGCGGGCAGAAAATGATCGCCGATGCTGCGCAGCAGACCGAAGCAGCGAGCGAAGCCGCCTTCGTTGAGATTGTCGAAGAACAACCCGCCGGCTCCACGCGTCTCATTGCGATGCGGCAGGAAAAAATAGCGATCGCACCACTCTTTGAACGTCCGATATAGGTCCACGCCGAACGCTTGACAGGCGTCGCGCGCCGTTCGGTGCCAGTGCAGCACGTCCTCGTCGAAGGGATAGTACGGGGTGAGATCGAAGCCTCCGCCGAACCACCAGACCGGCGGCGCGCTCCGCGGCGTCGCGATGAGAAAGCGGACGTTGCAATGGGTGGTGGGCACATGGGGATTTCTTGGGTGAATCACCAGCGAGATCCCCATGGCTTCGAACGCTGCGCCGTCGAGCTCCGGCCGCAGGTCAGAAGCCGACCTCGGCATCCGCTCTCCGTACACTCTGGAAAACGATACGCCGGCTCTCTCGAACACCGCGCCGTCCGTCAGGACACGGCTCTCGCCGCCGCCGCCATCGGGACGCTGCCAGGTGTCGCGCCGAAACCTCGCCGTATCGAGCGCTTCCACCGCGTCGGTGATGCGGTCGTGCAAATCCGTCAGGTAAGCCTTCACCGCGCCGGTATCCGCTGCTGATATAGGCGACGCCGTTCCTTTGGGATCCGACATTCTAATCGTTCGACTCGTGGGCTTTATTCTTGAGGGGGTTGGTCTTTTGGAGCTTCGCCTTGCGGGGTTTTTTCTGCGCCGCTCTCTTGTGCGCCGCCTTCGGACTCACATGAGCGGGTTCCGGGGACTGTGCCGGCGCGCGCTTCTTCGCTGCGGCTTTCGAAGCCTTGGCGGCGAGCTTTTGCGGAGCGGCCCTTGCGGCCTCCTCCGATGCGGCAGGCCGCGATTCGCCTCCGGGTTGCCCGGGCGCCGCGGCTGCGGGCTTTGAACCCGCGCGCGCCGCTCCTCCCTTGCCCGAGCCCTTGGCGGACTTGCGGCCCCATTTTCGCAGCGGAGCGGCGGCCAGCAGGCTTTGACACTCGGCCGGCGTGAGACTCTTGGGATCCCTGTCCTTGGGTATCTTCGCGTTGCGGGTCTTGTCCGTGATGTAGGGTCCGTAGCGCCCGTTCAGCACCTGGATTCCCAGGTCGGGGAAATCCAGGATTAGCCGATTGGCATCGGCGATTTCCTTGTCGCGAATCACTTCCAGCGCGCGGTCCGGTGTGATGGTGTACGGATCGTCGGTCTTCAGCGAGACGTACTTCGCACCGTACTTCACGTAGGGCCCGAAGCGTCCGGTATTGGTCGTGATTTCCTCGCCCCGCTCCGTGACGCCGAGCTTGCGCGGCAGTTGGAACAGTGCCAGCGCATCCGCATGGGAAATCTGATCCATTTTTTGGCCGGGTCGCAGGCCGGCGAATCGCGGCTTATCGGCGTCGTCCTTGGTGCCGATCTGCACGAAAGGTCCGAACCGGCCCATGCGCACGCTCATCGGCTTGCCGCTCGCCGGGTCGGTGCCGAGGTCGCGGGCCTGTGCCACCTCTTCGCGGCTTACCGAGCTCTCGGTGTGATCGACGAGCTTGATGAACGGCTTCCAGAATTTATCGAGCAGCGGCACCCATTCCTGCTCGCCGGTCGCAACCGCGTCGAGTGAGTCCTCCATCTTGGCCGTGAAGTCGTAGTCGACGTACGTGGTGAAGTATTGCGTCAAGAATCGGCTGACGATCTTTCCGATATCCGTCGCCGTGAAGCGCCGGCTTTCGATTTCCACGTACTCACGGTCGCGCAGGGTCGAAATGATGGAGGCGTACGTCGAGGGACGGCCGATCCCGTACTCCTCCAATGCCTTCACCAGCGAGGCTTCGGAAAAACGCGGCGGTGGTTCGGTGAAGTGCTGTGACGGAAGAACCGAGAGGAGCTTGATCCGGTCACCCTCCTGCATGGGGGGCAGCACATGGTCCGAGTCATCCTGAACGACGTCGTCCATCCCCTCCTGGTAAACCGAGATATAGCCCGGCTTGACCAGCGTGGAGCCGTTTGCCCGCAGCACCGTGCGCGGCTGTTGGGTGGGATCGCGGCCGGCCAGCAGCTCGACCGCGACCGTATCGAAGACTGCGGGGGCCATCTGGCAGGCCACGGTGCGCTTCCAGATCAGAGCATACAGGCGGTATTGGTCCGGCTCGATCTTCTTTTCGATGTCGCCGGGCAGAATGCTCGCCGCCGTGGGACGGATTGCCTCGTGGGCTTCCTGCGCATTTTTCGACTTGGTGCGGTAGATCCGCGGCTCTTCAGCGAGCCCCTCTTTTCCGTACAACTGCACGATCACGTCGCGAATCTGGCCGATGGCTTCCTGCGACAGGTTGAGCGAGTCGGTACGCATGTAGCTGATCAGACCGACGGCGCCCTCGCCGATGTCCACGCCTTCGTACAACTGCTGGGCGACGCGCATGGTTTTCTGGGCGCTGAACCCGAGTTTACGCGCGGCTTCCTGCTGCAGGGTCGAGGTGGTGAAGGGCGGCGCAGGATTGCGGCGGCGCTGCTTGCGATCGACGCCGAGGACCGTGAGCTCGCCGTGCGCGGCGTTTTGCAGGGTGCGTTCCGCTTCGTGTGCAGCGTCGGCCGTCGTGAAGGTGAACTGCTCGACCTTCCTGCCCAGGTATTCGACCAGCTTGCCGGGAAACCTCTGTTCTGAATGCTCCAACTCGGCATCGATGGTCCAATATTCCTGCGGTACGAAAGCCGCGATCTCGTCTTCGCGCTCGCAAATCATCCGCAGCGCCGGACTTTGCACCCGGCCCGCCGACAAACCGGGTCGAACCTTCTTCCACAGCAAGGGCGATAGATTGAATCCCACCAGGAAGTCGAGCGCGCGGCGGGCCTGCTGCGCATTGACGAGGTCGACCGACAGCTCACGGGGTTGCGCCATGGCTTCACGCACCGCGTTCTTGGTGATCTCGTAGAAAACGACGCGCTGCACCTCCTTGTCCTTGAGGGCACCCTGGGCTTTCAGCAGCTCATACAGATGCCATGAAATGGCCTCGCCCTCGCGGTCCGGGTCGGTCGCGAGGTAAAGCGATTTCGCCTTCTTCAACGCGCGTGCTATCGCATCGACGTGCTTTTTATTGCGCTCGACGATCTGATACTTCATGGCGAAATGGCGCTTCGGATCGACGGCGCCCTCTTTCGGCACCAAGTCCCGCACGTGGCCATAGGAGGCGAGCACCTCGAAATCCTTGCCGAGATACTTCTTGATGGTCTTCGCCTTGGCAGGCGACTCCACGATGACGAGATTGCTGCTCAAGGGTCGTCTAATGCAGGGCGTCGCTGCGCTCTTCGAAGACGAGGTCTTCCATCTGCGCGTAGGCGGATTCTTGCCCGGGCTGACTGAACAGCACCATCAAGACCACCCATTTGACCTGCTCGATGTCGATTTCATCGGCTTCGAGCGCCATCAAACGGTCGATGACCAGCTCGCGCTGCGTCCCCGATAGTATTCTCAAGTTCTCCAGGTACATGAGGTAGCCGCGTACGTCGGTGTCGAGGCGCAGCAATTCCTGGCCGCTGAAGACGCGCACCGCGCGCGCCGTGGCCTCGGCGACCTTGCCCAGCTGTTCACCGGACAGCCCGTCGAGCCACTCCAGCGCCCGCTCGATGTCCGGTTCCGCGAATCCCGCCTTGTCCAACTCGGTTTTCAGGGTATTGCGGTCGGGTCGCGGTTCATCATCGGCGCTCATGTAATTCTCGAAAAGGTAGATGAGCAGATCGAGAACGTTATCTTTCACCTCCGGCTCTCCTGTTCGCGACTCGGGAGTAGCGGCCCCCCGGGGCGGCCTGAACGTGGCCTTCGAGCTCGAGGATCAGCATCATCGAGGACACGGCTTCTGGTTTGAATCCGGTACGGACGACCAATTTATCGAGGTCCGCCGGATCAAAGCCGAGCGCATCTAACAAGATTTTGTGCTCATTGTCCATGCCCGCGGCCGCCCGGCGTGCCGGGGCGCTGGTGGTGCGGGCCGGATGGTTGCCGGCGAAAAAGGCTGAAAAGTTCAACTCGCTCAATATGTCATGCGGGGATTCGACGAGCTTCGCACCTTGTTTTATCAGCTCATGACAGCCGCGGCTGAGGGGATTGTGGATCGAGCCCGGAACCGCGAACACCTCCCGGCCGAGATCATTGGCACAGCGCGACGTGATCAACGAGCCGCTCCTGCGCGCCGCCTCGACCACCAATGTCCCGAGACTCAGCGCTGCGATGATGCGGTTGCGCTGCGGGAAATTCGCGCGTCGCGGTGCAGTTCGCAACGGAAACTCGCTCACCAGCGCGCCTTGCTGTGCGATCGCCTCGCTCAAGTCCCGGTGACCGCGGGGATAGATGACGTCGAGACCGCTGCCGAACACCGCGAGGGTGATTCCTTGCGCGGCCAGCGCACCGCGGTGCGCAGCCGCATCGATACCCTGCGCCAGCCCGCTGATGATTCCCAGGCCCCGCTCCGCAAGATATTGGGCGAACTCGAACGCCGTATCGCGTCCCTGGGGAGTGGGGTTGCGGCTGCCGACCACCGCAAGCTGCGGGTCGCCCAAAACCTCGACATTGCCCTCAACGTACAGTGCGATCGGGCGGTCCGGGAGGGCACGCAGCAGGAGCGGGTAGCGCGGATCCGTAAAGGGCAGCAGGTGACGGCGCGCATCGCCAAGCCAGCGCTGCTCTGCGGCACTCGGCGAACGGGCATTGAGCAGAAAGTCCCGCGCTGCCGCACCGATGCCGGTGCGCTGAAGGAGGGCTTCAGGTGCCGTGAAGATGGCGTTCGCGGATCCCAGGAGGTCGAGCGCCGCCTCGAGCGCGGATGAATCGAGCCCGGGCGCCCGGGCGAGCTGCACCCAGGCGAGGACGTCTTCGCTCAGCATCATGCGGCGGATTGTCGCGCCTGCGCCGCCCGAGGACTCTCCGGAAAACCCGCCTCAACGCCGAGATTTGCGCTTGACGCTGCCGCGAGGCTCCTACGGGTTTTCGACCTTGTCCAGAACGCTGATGATGTCTGTGGCTTCCATGATGAGCCCGTAACTCATGCGATCGAACGTCTTGAACACCATGAAGGTGCCGGTACGCTCATCCGGCAGGCGCACGTTCTTCGCAAACAAGCTCGACACCCCCGTCAAATAGCCGTGCTTTATGTTATCGCGCACCGCGCCCCCCACACCGAATACGGCAAGCACATTGCCGGGGGCCAGGCCGTCGCGGGCGCCGCGATTGACGACGACTACCTGGTACTGGCCGATGACGGTGACCCCATCTGAAACTGCGATGATGCGGCCGTCGATTTTGGTCCTTGGAGGGCTCGGAATGAAATCGAGCGGGACATCCACCGTGCCGGGGAACAGCTTGTCGCCGGGATAAGTCTCGCGCGTGGAATCGGTCATGATCAGCGTCGCCGGATCGCCGACCCGGGTCACGTGACCGGAGCCGGTGTACACGCCGTTGTATCCCAGGAGACGGTTGTCATCCGGATCGCGCAGTGCCTCGCCGACGCGCACCAGGTTGTAATGCGAACCGAGTTCGACCGGCGCCGAGAAGCCGCGCGCGTAGACCGTATCGCCATTGGCCATGACCACGTGCAGGTCGCGGGTGGCGAGCACGTAGGGGGCATGCTTGATCTGATCTTTCTCCAGCACCGATGGCTTGGACATGAAGGCTGCCACGGTTTCGTAGGGAATCGAGGTCACCGCCGCCTCCAGCGGCTGGCTGCGCACGCGCGGCAACACCCGCGCGCCGTTGCCGCGCTCGAGACCCGGCTGCAGCACGAGGCGCGGTTTACCGTCGATGTACACCAAGCGCAGGGTGTCGCCCGGATAGATGAGGTGCGGATTCTTGACCTGTGGGTTCACCTGCCAGATCTCGGGCCAATACCAGGGATCTCGCAGGAACACCTTGGCGATGCCCCACAGGGTGTCGCCGTGCTTGACGACGTAGCTGTCGGGCGCGTTGGGGGCCAATGCAACGCCTTCGTGCGGCGGTTGGGAGTCCGCAGCCGGGGCCGCGGGTCTCGGAGCCCCGCCCGTGTCGACCGCCGCTTCCATCGCCGTCCGGTCGTCGCCGACCACCGTGCCTTGTATGCCGGTGTCGGCGGACGGCATCGGTAGCGGTGCGGACGGCGGACTCTGCGTCCGGCAGCCCGCGATCAGCGCGATCGAGAGTAGTGGGGCAATTATGTAATGGCGTTGCATTCGTTCGCTCCCTTGAGTCGCCTGCCTTATGGTGCCGGGCTGGCTGGTATACTGCCGGCCTGCCGCCAAAGACTGGGACGTGTCGCCCGTTTTTGCCGATTGCCAGCGCCGCACGCGCTGCGGAAACGGGCGTTAAGTTAAGCAGCGGCGGAACTTTAGCAACTATCTTCGGCCAAAAACACGATATTGCTCTCATTACTCCCATGACAAAGCTCGTAATTCTGGAGTATCCCGACCCGCGACTGCGGAACAAGGCCGAGCCGGTGGCCTTCGTCGACGACGCCTTGCGTCGTCTGGCGGACGACATGCTCGAAACCATGTATGCGGCCAATGGGCTCGGCCTTGCCGCCACCCAGGTGGACGTGCACAAGCGACTGCTGGTGCTCGATCTGAGTGAAGCGCGCAATCAGCCGTTGGTGCTCATCAACCCCGAAATTCTCGCGGCCGAGGGCCGTGGACCGGGGGAGGAGGGATGTTTATCCCTGCCGGGAATCTATGAGAAATTGCAGCGCGCGACGCATATCCGGGTGCGCGCCCTGGGTCGCAGCGGCGAGCAATTCGAAATGGATGCCGATGGTTTGCTGGCGGTATGCATCCAGCACGAGATGGACCACCTCGAAGGCAAGCTCTTCGTCGATTACTTATCCGAACTGAAGCGCCAATTCATCCGGCGGCGCTTGGAAAAGGAGCGTCGACAGCGCTCCGCGGGGAGCGATATCCGCGCTTCCGTGCCGGCTCTCTAGGAACAGGCTCCTCAGCCTTGAGCACGCTTCCCTGCTCGTTGAGGCTGGGTTTCGCCGGCACGCCCGAGTTCGCGGTTGCATCGCTCGATGCCCTTGCGCGCTCGGCGCATCGCATAGAGGCCGTGTTCACGCGGCCCGATCGGCCGGCCGGCCGGGGACGCACGGTGCATCCGAGTCCGGTCAAGAGACGCGCGCTGCAGCTCGGGATCACCGTCCATCAACCTGCAAGCTTCCAGAGCCCGGAGACCCACGAGATGTTGTGCAGCCTGCGGTTGGATGCGCTCGCGGTGGTGGCGTACGGGTTGCTCCTGCCGCCGACAGCGCTCGCAACTCCCAGACTCGGCTGTTTCAACGTGCATGCCTCGCTGTTGCCGCGCTGGCGCGGCGCGGCTCCCATCCAGCGCGCCATCCTGGCTGGCGATGCGAACACCGGTGTGACCATCATGCGCATGGAAGCGGGCCTCGATACCGGCCCCACATTGGCTGCACGTGCCATCGAAATCTCGCCGCTCGACACGGCGGGCAGCTTGCATGATCGCCTTGCCCTTCTCGGCGGCGAGCTTCTCTGTCAAACGCTCGATGCGCTCGCGAGCGGTCGAGTTTCGCAGGTGCCGCAGCCGCAAATCGGTATCACCTATGCGGCGAAAATCAGCAAGAGCGAGGCGCTGATCGATTGGCACGAGGACGCGGAGCAAGTGCTGCGTCGCATCCGAGCCTTCAATCCCACCCCCGTGGCGGAGACGCGGCTGGACGGCGTGCAGCTGCGTATCTGGGAAGCGGAGTCGGTGGTGCCGGAGGAACCCGGAGCTCGACCGGGCACGGTGCTGCGCGCCGACCCTGGGGGTATCGTGGTGGCGTGCGGCCGGGGTCAGGTGCGCATCGTTCGCCTGCAACTCGCAGGTCGCAAGCCGCTGGCCGCTCGGGACTTCATCCAGGCGCGTTCGCTGGCGGCCGCCACATTTGGCCCCTCATGAACATCGCTGCCGCAGGTGCGCGTTCGCTGGCCGCCTACGCGGTGGCGCGGGTACTGCGCGAGGGAGTGACACTGGATGCCGCCCTGCGCGATGCGCTGTGCTCCGCGCCAGCCGCGCTAGCTCCCGCTGTGCGCTCCTTGAGCTACGGGGCGGTGCGAGGCTACTACCGGCACGAGGCCTTGCTCGGGCGTCTGTTGTCTCAGCCGGTACGGTCTCTCGACTTCTTGGTTCGAGCCTTGCTGTCGGTTGCGCTGTTCGAACTTGAAGACGCGCGCACGCCGGAGTACGCCGTCGTCGATGCGGCCGTGAAGACCGCGAAGGCGACGGACGCCGCGCGTGCCGGCGGGCTGATCAACGCCGTGCTGCGCCGCTATTTGCGCGAGCGCAAAGCGCTCGATGCAGAAATCGCCCGCAGTCCCGCGTCACGTCACGCCTCGCCGGTATGGCTGGCCGACCTGCTCCGCGCCGATTGGCCGGTGCGCTGGACGCAGCTGCTGGCGGCGGGCGAGCGCCAGGCTCCGATGTGGCTGCGCGTCGACAGCCGGCGGACGACGGCGCCGGAGTATGCGCAACGGCTTCGCGAAGCGGGCCTCGGCGCGAAGCTCGAGACCCGCGTAGCTCACGCGCTGGCATTGGATTCGCCGTGCGACGTGCACGAATTGCCCGGTTTTGCCGAGGGTATCGTTTCCGTGCAGGATCTCGGGGCGCAGTGCGTTGCCTTTCCGCTCGGGCTCGGACCAGGACAGCGGGTGCTCGATGCCTGCGCGGCGCCCGGCGGCAAGACTGCGCTCATCGCCGAGCGCGAGCCGCAGCTCGCCGAGCTGGTCGCCGTCGACATCGACCCCCAACGTCTTCTGCGGGTGCGTGAAAATCTGCAACGCGGAGCACTGCACGCCAAGGTCATCTGCGCCGATGCGGCGCTGCCGGAAACGTGGTGGGATGGCCTGCCGTTCGATCGCATTCTGCTCGATGCCCCGTGTTCCGCGCTCGGGGTGATCCGGCGCCATCCCGATATTCGCCTGCGCAAGTCGCCGGCGGAAATCGATCGATTACCCTTGCTTCAAGCACGCTTGCTGGCGGCCGCCTGGCCTCTGCTCGCTCACGGCGGTCGCCTGGTCTACGCCACCTGCACCCTGACCCGCAGCGAGAATCGCGAGGTGGTGGCGGCGTTCTTGCGCGGGACCCCCGACGCGCGCAACCTCCCGGCGTCGGAATGGCAGGGTTGGCCGGGGTTCGGCGAGGACGACGGGGTCGGGCGTCAAATACTGCCGGGTGAGGCGGGTGCCGACGGCTTCTATTATGCTGCCCTGACCAAACAATGAGCCGCTTCCCGACATATCGGCATTTCCGCCCTCCGGACCTCATGCGGCTGACGCGTCGGCTGGTGGCGGCCGCTTGCCTGTTGAGCGTGCTGGCTGCTCCGTGCCGCGCCGAAGGCCTGGAAGGACGTTCCGAGGTCCGCTCCGCCGATCTCGAACTCAAGGACGGCGTCTATCACCTAAATGCGCGCGTTGACCTGCCGGTCGGCGACGCAGTCCGGCGCGGCTTGGCGGAGGGGGTGCCGCTGAGTGTGGAGCTCGACCTGGATGTCGAACGGGTACGCCAGTTGCTGCCGAACTCGCGCGTCGCGGAACTGACGCAGCGCTACCATCTGCAATATAACGCCGTGAGCGCCCGCTACATCCTGCGCAACGACAACAGCGGACAGCAGCAATCGTTGGGTACGGTCGATGCGGCGCTCGAATTGCTGTCCGAAGTGCGCGGCCTGCCGGTGCTCGACAAGGCTTTGCTGTCGCCGGATCGCCGCTACGAGGCGAGCGTACGCGCCAAAATCGATTATGGCAGCGTGCCCTTCAGCTTGCGTGTGCTGATGTTCTGGGTGAGTGAATGGCACCGCGAAACCGACTGGTACACATGGACGCTGCAACCGTAGTCCGCAAGTACGGCTCGACGGTGCTCGGCGCCTTCGGCGTCGCGCTGTGGGTCGTCGCGCTGTATCTCCTCGCGTCGGCTGCGCAAAATTCGGCGGAATTCGACCGCTGGCTGCCGTGGATTTTGCTCATCAACATCTCGGGGCTGCTGACTCTGCTGGTCTTGCTGGCGACGAAGCTCTCTCGCCTGGTGCGCGACTACCGCCGGCATGTTCCCGGCTCACGCTTGAAGGGGCGCACCGTCGCGATCTTCAGCGCCCTCGCCGTGGCGCCAATCCTGGTGGTGTATTACTTCGCCCTGCAGTTCCTCAATCGCGGCATCGACAGCTGGTTCGAGCTCGAGGTCAGCCAGGGCCTGAAGGATACCCGCGAGTTGTCGCATGCGGCGCTCGAGGTGCGCGTGCGCGAGTTTCTGCAGCACACCGAGGTCGTCGCACATGAGCTGTCGGCGCAGCCGGACTTCAACCTGATCGGGACGCTGGATCGCGAGCGGCGCGACAGCACGGCGCTGGAGTTCACCGTGGTGGGAGCGCAAACACACATCATCGCCACCAGCTCGGATCGGCCCATGGATGCCTTGCCCGTGCCGGCGACCGACGAGATGCTGCTGCAAGTGCGGCGGGGCCGGCCTTATGTCAGCCTGGATACCGATTCGGTGGGCGGATACGTGATTCGCGCCGCCGCGCCGCTCGATCCCAATGCCAACTCGCCCCCGCGAGTGCTGATCGCCCTCTACCCCGTTCCGCAGCAGCTCAGCCAGCTCGCCGATACCGTACAGCGCTCCTACACCCAGTACGCGAACTTGGTGCAATTGCGGCAACCGCTCAAAACGACGTTCGTGTTGATTTTGACTTTCGTCGTGCTGATGTCGCTCATAGCGGCCGTCTATGGCGCATTCTTCGCCGCTCAGCGTTTGGTGCAGCCGGTTCAGGACTTGATCGCCGGCACCCGTGCCGTCGCCAAGGGCAACTACGATACGCAGCTGCCCCTGCATTCACGCGACGAACTCGGCTTTCTGGTGACCTCGTTCAACGACATGACCAAGCGCCTGGGCCGCGCCCGCGAGGAAACCCGGCGCAGTCAGCAAGCGGTGGAAGCCGAACGCGCGGGACTGGCGGTGATTCTGGCGCGCCTGTCGACGGGCGTCGTCTCGCTCGCCGCGGACCTTACCGTGCGCACCGCGAATCAGGCGGCCAGCGCGATTCTGGGCATCGATCTCGAGGCGGCGGTGGGCAAGCGATTCGACGAATCGATCGGCGACGGCACGCTGTTCACGCATTTCATCGCCGCCGTCAAGTCGCGCCTCGGCGCCGAGCAGCTCGATTGGCGGGAGCAGATCGAACTCCTCTCCGAGTCCGGCAAGCGCGTGCTGATGGTGGCGTGCACGGCGCTGCCCAACGAGGTGGGGGGCGCGTCGGGAGTCGTCCTGGTGTTCGACGACATCACTACCTTGCTGCAGGCACAGCGCGATGCCGCCTGGGGCGAGGTCGCGCGACGTCTCGCGCACGAGATCAAGAACCCGCTCACTCCGATCCAGCTGTCCGCCGAGCGCATGCGGCGCAGGTTTCTCGGCAGCATGAACGAGCAGGATGCGCAGGTGCTCGAACGTGCCACCCACACGATCGTGGCGCAGGTGGATGCGATGAAGCAGATGGTCAACGCCTTCAGCGAATACGCGAGGGCCCCGGACATGCACTTTTCGCGCTTCGATCTGAACCAATTGATCACCGAAGTGGTGGATTTGTATCGTGTTCAGGACAGCGCCGCCGACCTGAAGCTGCTGCTCAGCCCGAATTTGCCGCAAATCTCGGCGGACCGGATTCGCATACGTCAGATCCTCAACAATCTGGTGACCAACTCGCTCGAGGCCCTCGAAGGCAAGGCCGGCGCCTGCGTGGAAATCGAAACTCATGTCGCCGAGGATGGTCCCAAACAGGTGGCGGCGATCGTGGTGGCCGACAACGGTCCGGGGTTCCAACGCGAGCTGATCGGGACCGTCTTCGATCCTTATGTCACAAGCAAACCCAAGGGCACGGGTTTGGGGCTTGCGATCGTGAAGAAGATAGTGGAAGAGCACGGGGGCCGGATAGAAGCGGATAATCAGCGCAGCGGCGGGGCCCGCGTGCGGATTCTGCTGCCGTTGGGCGACGGCGCACGCTCCGTCGGCGGACGTGAACCGCGAAAAGGCGAACACAGGAGAGAACGCGTATGACCGCTTCGAGAATATTGGTGGTGGATG
This sequence comes from uncultured Gammaproteobacteria bacterium, assembly GCA_963843295.1. Taxonomy (GTDB): domain Bacteria; phylum Pseudomonadota; class Gammaproteobacteria; order Steroidobacterales; family Steroidobacteraceae; genus Bog-1198. The sequence continues at coordinate 83,381 of CAWJJP010000004.1, forward strand.
ACGAGGCGGATATCCGCGGCTTACTCAAGGAAATTCTGGCCGAGGAGGGCTACGAGGTCGACGTCGCGGCCGACGCCACCCAAGCGCGCACCTCCCGCGCGACGCAGGTGCCGGACCTGGTTCTGCTCGACATATGGATGCCCGATACGGACGGCATCACCTTGCTGCGGGAATGGTCGGCGACCGACGGCTACGACTGCCCGGTGGTCATGATGTCCGGACATGGGACGGTCGAAACCGCGGTCGAAGCGACGCGGCTCGGCGCTTTCGATTTCGTCGAGAAGCCGCTCTCGCTGACGAAGCTGCTGAGGACGGTCGAGCGCGCACTCGACGCCGGGCGCCGCAAGCGCCTGTCCGAGCGCACGCAAGGATCGAGCCTCGCCGTTCCGATCGGCAAGAGCAAAATCACGCAAAACCTGCGCGAGCAGGTTCAGCATGCCGCCTCGAGCGCTTCGCCGGTCTTGCTGGTCGGCGAATTGGGCTCGGGCCGCGAAGCATACGCACGCTACCTGCACTCCCTCGGCGCCCGCTCGGCGAAGCCGTTCTTGATGGTCGTTGCGGCCAGCTTGGGGCCGGATCCGGCGGCGGCGCTCTTCGGCAGCGAGCGCGACGGCAAAGTGACCCTGGGCGCATTCGACCAGGCGGCCGGCGGTTCGCTGTACTTGAATGGATTGGAGGAATTGAACAGCGAGGCGCAGCGCGCCCTGCTCGGGGCGATCGAGCAAAACGGCTACACCCGCGTGGGCGGCCGGGAGCGGCTGCCGCTCAACGTACGGTGGATCAGCAGTGCCCAGGACGGCTTCGAGTTGCGCAACTCCCCCGAGCCGTTTCGCCGCGACCTCATCGCGCATCTGAATGTCATCACGTTGCGGGTGCCGCCGCTGCGAGACTATGCGGAGGACGTTCCCGATTTGCTGCGCTACTACGTGGATCGTTTGGTCGATGATCAGCATCTGCCGTTGCGCCGCTTTGGCGTCGCCGCGCAAAACCGCCTGCGCAACTATCCGTGGCCCGGGAACCTCAGCGAACTGAAGAACCTGGTTCAACGCGTGCTGATACTCGGGGCCGGCGAGGAGATCCGGCTCGAGGAGATCGAGCGCGAACTCGCAGTCAAGCTCTCGGTCGATGAGCCGCTGGTGAAGCAGGATCTGCTGGCGTTGCCGCTGCGCGAGGCTCGCGAGCAGTTCGAGCGGGCCTACCTGCAACAGCAACTATTGCTGTGCAACGGCAAGGTCGGTCAGCTGGCCAAGCGCGTGGGAATGGAACGCACGCATCTTTATCGAAAATTGCGTGCATTAGGCGTCGATTTTCGCCAATTAGGGGACGATTGAACGCGATCAGGTAAGATTGAGTCTCGGACCCCGCCCCGCGTACGGCGCCGCCTGGGCGCCGTTGAAACGTGGCGCGCAGCGCCTGGCTAGTGCCGCGCAGCGCCTTAACCAGGCTAATCGCCGACCCGAATCACCAGTACGTCGACATCGGCCTTGCGCAAAATGGTCCGTAAGCGGTTAAGTTCATCCAATTTGGAGATCGGCCCGATACGGATGCGGTGCCAGGTATCGTTGTCGACCGACACCTTCTGTACCTTCGATTCGACGCCCTGCAGCGCCAGCTGGGCCCGCACCCGATCGGCGTCTGCAAAATTCTTATAGGATCCGGCCTGCAACACATAGGTGCCACGGCGAGTTTCCGGGACCGCCCGAATGTCCGGCCGCACGTCCTTCTCCTTCTCCGGTACGACGACCTCGAACTTCGGGAGCATGTCGTAGAAGGCGTACGACTTCGCCCCATCGTCCCGGATGCCGGCGTCCATGCTCTCGGCATCCGGCTGCTCGTAGCCGCGCGCTTTCTTTTTGTCGGCCTTGGCGGCACGGGTTGCAGGCGTGTCGGGACGGTGATCCTTGACGTACACGATGCCGGCGATGGCAAGCCCGACGCCGAGGCCGCAGAGGAGACCCATCCAGCCCGATAGACCGCCGGATGGCTTGCGTTTGGGTTTGTAGTCGCGAGCCATGTCTCACATCGTGTCGGGCGCGGATACGCCCAGCAAGCCGAGACCGTTGCGAATGACGATCTGAGCGGCGAAGGCGAGGTCGAGGCGCGCGGCTCGAAGCGCCGCCTCTTCAACGAGGATCTGGTGAGCGCTGTAGGAGGCGTGAAAGTCATTTGCCAGGTCGCGCAGATAATGCACCAGGGTGTGCGGGGCGCGATTCGCGGCGCATTGCTGGATGATCTCCGGGAATGAGCTCAAGCGCTTGATCAGCTGCTGTTCCTGCGGTTCGACCAGCAACCCGAGCGCGCCCGATCCGGACCCGGCCTCATGGGTGAGCCCGCGCTCCTGCAGTTGCCGCTTCACGCTCGCGATGCGCGCGTGCGCATATTGGATGTAGTAGACCGGGTTGTCGTTGGATCGCGCCTTGGCGAGCTCGAGGTCGAAATCCAGATGCTGATCGTTGCTGCGCATGACGTAGAACAGCCGGGCCGCATCGTTACCCACCTCGTTGCGCAGCTCGCGCAGGGTGACGAACTCGCCCGAACGGGTCGACATTTGCGCCTTCTCTCCGCCGCGAAACAGCGAGACGAACTGGACCAAGCGCACCTCGAAACACTCCGGAGGAGCTCCGAGTGCAGTCAGACCGGCGCGCAGCCGGGCGATGTAGCCGTGGTGATCGGCGCCCCACACGTAGAGCAGGTGCTCGAAACCGCGTTCGCGCTTGTTGAAGACGAAAGCGATGTCGGACGCAAAGTAGGTCTTGATGCCGTTTTCGCGCACCATCACGCGATCCTTCTCGTCGCCGTAGGCGGTGCTTCTGAACCAAACGGCGCCGTCCTTTACGTAGGCGTGTCCTTTCTCCAATAGCGCCGCGATTGCCCGATCGATGGCGCCGCTGTCGATCAACGAGCGCTCCGAGAACCAGGAGTCGAAAGTCACACCGAATTCGGCCAGGTCTTCGCGGATGTCGGAGAGGATGCCGCCGAGCGCTTGATCGAGCACGCCGCGAAACGCTGCATCGCCGAGCAGGGCGCGGGCGCGGGCGATGAGCGCATCGATGTAGATGTCCTTGTCGCCACCCTGCGGCGCATCGGGCGGGAGATCCTTGAACACATCCGCGGCGCTGCGCAAGAGCGCGGTTCCGCGGCCGGCGTACAGTTGTTCGGCGATCGCAACGATGTACTCGCCGCGATAGCCATTTGCCGGGAAGGTGAAGCGCTCGCCGCAGCGCTCGAGATATCGCAGCCAGGTGCTCGCCGCCAGGATTTCCATCTGCCGGCCGGCATCGTTGATGTAGTACTCGCGGGAGACCCGATAGCCTATCGCCTCGAGCAGATTGGCGATGCTCGCACCGAAGGCCGCATGCCGCCCGTGCCCCACGTGCAGCGGGCCGGTGGGGTTGGCCGATACGAATTCCACCAAGACAGTTCGCCCGCCGCCGAGCTTCGATTTGCCGTAGTCGGCCCCTTCGGCGAGCACGCGGCCGATTTCCGCGTGGTAGGCGTTTTCCTTGAGAAAAAAATTGATGAATCCGGCGCCCGCGATCTCCACTTTGGCGACCGCCGAACTCTCGGGCAGCGCAGCCACCAGTGCTTCGGCCAGCTTGCGCGGATTGCGGCGCGTCGCCTTGCCAAGACGCATGGCTACATTGGTCGCAAAATCGCCATGCTGGGCATCGCGCGTGCGCTCCACGTCGAAGGTGACGTCGCGCTCGGCCACCGGCAGCAACGACTCGGGTAATTCCGCCATTGCTCGCCGCAATAATTGATCGATCAAACTCTTCAAGGTGAATCCGCGCGGTTGAATTCCACAAAAGGTCGGCAGTTTACCGCGGCGCGCGGCCGCAAACGCCTCAATCTACCTCCAAGGGATCGACATCGATCGACCAGCGCAAGCCGGTCGGCCCCGGCAGGGACTCCACCACCGGCAGCCACGAACCCAAGAAGCGCTGCAGAGCCGCCCGGGTCGCGGCCTCGATCAACAGATGCGCTCGAAAGTGATCGGCGCGCCGCGCGATCAAGGCGCTCGCCGGGCCGAGTACGCTGGCCGTGGTGTCCACCAGCGCACGTCCGCGTGCGGCAGCCGTCTGCAGAAATTCGTCCAAGCCCGCACTGTCTTTTGCTTCGGCGCGCAGCATCGCCAGACGCGTGTAGGGCGGCCAGCGCGCGGCCCGCCGCTCCTCGAGCGCGGTGGCCGCGAAGGCTTCGTAGCCTCCCGTGATCAAGCGAGTGAGCAGTGGGTGTTCGGGGAAGGAAGTCTGAATCATGACTTCGCCGGGACGGGCGGCACGCCCGGCGCGGCCCGCCACTTGGGTAATGGTCTGTGCAAGACGCTCGGTGGCGCGAAAATCGCTGGCGAAAAGGCCTTGATCGGCGTCCAAGATGACCACCAGGCTGACATCCGGAAAATCGTGTCCCTTGGTGAGCATTTGGGTGCCGACCAAAATGCGCGCCTCACCGCTCTTCACGCGTTCGAGCACGGCTTCCATGGCGCCGCTTGCTCCAGCCGTATCGCGGTCCAGCCTCGCCAGGGGCGCCTGCGGAAACAATCCGGCCAATGTCTCCTCTACGCGCTCGGTGCCCTGGCCGAGCGGGTTGAGAGTCTGGCCGCAATTACCGCACGTCGCAGGCACCGGCCGGTGCCCGCCACAGTGATGACAGCGCAGCTGCGCAGCGCGCCGGTGCAAGGTCATGCGGGCATCGCAATGCTCGCACGAGGCGATCCAGCCGCAGCTGCTGCAAAACAGGCTTGGTGCGTAGCCGCGTCGGTTCAGGAAGACGATCACCTGGCCGCCGTCCGCGAGATGCCGCCCGATGGCCTGCATGGCTGGCTGCGACAAGCCCTCGACGGCGGCGTGTTTGCGCAGGTCGATCAAGACCATTCGCGGCGCCTGCGCCACCCCGGGCCGCTGCGGCAGCAAGAGCCGCGAGTAGCGGCCTTGCGCGACGTTCTCCAGCGTCTCCAGGGAAGGTGTCGCCGAACCCAGCACGACGGGCACTTGCGCGCGCTGTGCGCGCCACACGGCAAGATCGCGTGCGGAGTAGCGAAACCCTTCGTGCTGCTTATAGGAAGCGTCGTGCTCCTCGTCTACCACGATGAGATTGAGCTTCTCGAGTGACGTGAACACCGCCGAGCGGGTGCCGATGATGATCCGCGCCCTGCCGCTGTGCGCCGCGCGCCAGGCGTCGCGCCGCAGGCTGCCGCTCAATGCCGAATGCATGACCTCGACGCCCGAGCTGAAGCGGCGGCGGAATCGTTCGACGAGTTGCGGCGTCAGCGCGATTTCCGGGACCAGCACCAGCACTTGGCCTTCCCCCGCCAGCGCGGCGGCGATAACCCGCAGGTATACCTCGGTTTTGCCGCTGCCGGTGACCCCATACAACAGATGCGCGGCAAAACTGCCCAGTGTTGCGGTGATCGTCCCGACAACTTGCGATTGTGCATCGGTGAGGGTTACTTCGCTGGAACGCGGCTCGAATGGCGCAGGCTGCGCAGCTGCCTCGTCGGCAACGACCCAGCCGCGCTCCGCCAGCTTGTTGAAGTGTCCGGGTTTGAACGGTTCGACCAGTTCGGCCGCCGTGGCGCCGCCGCGTGCCGCGAGAAACGCGAGCAGCGCTCGCTGCCGCGGAGCGCGCCTGGCGGGAGGGTCGTCCAGTTGCCGGCGTCCGGCAGCGGTCAACGTCCAACGGCGATGGCTGTCGCGCGCCGGCTGGCCGCTCCTCAGGCTGATCGGCAGCGCCGCCGCCATCACCTCCCCGATGGGGTGGTGATAATACTCCGCCGCCCAACGCAACAGGTCGAAGGTAACCGGGTCGAAGACCGGCCGGGTGTCCAATAGCTCGAGCGCGCATCGCAGCTTGGCAACGTCGATCGGCGAGTCGTGCGAGGTACCCACCAGGATGCCGACCCGCCGGTGGCGGCCAAATGGCACTCTCACTCGAATGCCGGGCGCTAGCTGTGGTGCGGGGGTGTCGGCCGGCAGCAAATAGTCGAAGACTCGCCGCAGCGGGACGTCAAGGGCGATTTGCAGGATCACGCGGCCAGTTTCTCCACAACGGCTGTGGATAAATCTGTTGAGAAGCGGGGATCATGAGGCCTAAGTTCCCGTTATGTTTTGGACATATTCAAATTGGCTGAAAACTTGCCAAAATTGAAATGAATGCAGAGTATTCAAAGAGTTAGCGCATCCTCTCACTACACAGTCGAAATGTCGTTGGTAAATATTGCAACGCCTGTCACAGCCGGTGTGCGTAAGTCTCTGATCTTGCATAAGGCAGGCGTCAACCGCGGTGCGTGGCACGCGTTTATACCTGGAATGAATACGTTCCGTCGACGTAAGAGGACGAATCATGCCGCGCTTTGATACCCTCAACGCAGCTTGTATGGTCTGGGATGGTCCCGCGCCAGCACCTGGGGGAGTGGCTCTGGAGCAGACGCGCGAACTCGATAAATTTCTGGCCGAGATCGAGCGGCGCGCATTTCGCATGGCGCAGGTTGCGCTCCGTGATCCCGACGATGCCTTGGATGTGGTGCAGGACGCGATGTTGAAGCTCGCGCGCAGTTACGGCTCCAGACCGAGTGCGGAGTGGCGGCCGCTGTTCTATCGCATCCTCGAGAACGGCATTCGCGACTTGCAGCGTCGCCGCACCGTGCGTAAGCGCTTCATGACGTGGTTGCCCGGGCCCAAGGAGGACCCAGACAATGAAGCGCAGGATCCGCTCGACAGCGTCGCCGATACGGCGCCGGCGGTGCCCGAGAAGCTGATGCAGGACGAGGCGATGCAGAAGCTCGAATGGTCGCTGCGCGCCTTGCCGGCGCGTCAGCGCGAGGCGTTCATGCTGCGCAATTTCGAGGGTTTGGACGTCGCAGAAACCGCGAGCGCGATGGGCTGCTCGCAAGGCAGCGTGAAGACGCATTATTCGCGCGCGGTGCACACGCTGCGCGAGCAATTGGGCGAGGTTTGGTAATGAGTGAACACACTGTTGAGGCGCGACAACGGGCACTCGAAGAGCGCAGCCGCGCACTGTTTCGGGAGAGCGTCGACGGCCTGGACATGGCCATGCGCTCGCGCCTCACGCAGGCACGACACGCTGCGCTCGCCGCCACGGGCCGCCGCGCCTGGATATTGCGCATGCCATTCGTGACACCGGCGGCCGGCGTGACGGTTGCCGCCGCGCTCGCGTTCGCGCTTTGGTTCGCCACCCCCTTGGGCAATCACCACGGCGGAGTGTCTGCGGATGCCCAGTCGAACTTCGAGGATTTGGACCTGGTCGCTTCCAGTGAGGAAGGGTCCGGCGATGCCATTGAAATGCTGCAAGACGATATCGAGTTTTACAACTGGGCGGAGAAGGCCGCGAGTTCGGAACCTTCCGTCTAGGGTGACCGTTGACCCGACGAAGATACTGGCTGGTGTTCGGTGCCGCCATGTGCGCAGTGGCGGTGGCTGGATCGCCGCCCCCGCCGTCGGGGACCGATCGGTCGGCATCGGCGGATGTACCCGACGATGAACTCATCGAGTTCCTGGGCGCCGATGATCATGGAGATGCTGCTTGGTGGGAGCTCTTGAAAAACGCACAGCCCGGAACGGACAAGCCCAGCGCGCCCCCGCCGCAGGATCCCAAGCGATGACCAAGGCATGGCTCGCCGCCGTGTTTCTTGCCGCGGGTGGCGTTTGCTTCGCGCAAGCGGTCCCACCGGCGGCGCCACCGGGCGAGTCGTCAGCGGCTGCTGGTCCGGCGACGGAGGCGGCCGGGCCCAGGGCGTGGCAGTCGCTGTCGCCGCAGCAGCAGCAACTGCTGCATGGATTTCAGGACAAGTGGAACAGCCTGCCGCCGGAGCGGCAACAATCACTGGCGAAGGGCAGCCAGCGCTGGCTCTCGATGACCCCGGAACAGCGGTCGAGCGCACAGCAACGATTTCAGCAGTGGCGTGCGTTGCCGCCCGAGCAGCGCCAACAACTGCGCCAGCGTTGGCAGCAATTCAAGAGTCTACCGCCCGAGCAGCAGCAGCGGGTGCGCGAGCAGTTCCGCCGATTTCATCAGATGCCGCTCGAGCAACGACAGGAGCTGCGCAAACAGTGGCGCCAAATGAGTCCGGAGCAGCGCCGCCGCTGGATTCAGCGGCCGCCGCCGATTCCGCACCGCAATCCGCGGTAATCGAAGGCCAGCTGCCGACCGCGTCCGGTCATTGCGGAGTCGCACATAGCGAGGAACGGATCAGGAACCGCCTATTGAGCGGCGCTTCGAGCGAAAAGCTCGCGCCTCGCCCCGGAACGACGTCCACCATCCAGCGCGTGTGCGCCCAACGCCTGAGCTGCTCGCGATCCATCCAGAATTCGCAGCCGACTATTTCCCCGACCTTCTCATCTACTGCGCCCAATTTGAACTCGCCGACCTTGAAGCACATGGGGGCGCTGCCGTCGCAGCAGCCCCCGGACAAGTGGAACATGATCGGTCCGTTCACCGCCTTGAGTTCCTGAATCAACTCGCGTGCTGCTTCCGAGACGCTGACGCGGTCATCGTCCATCAAAAGAAACCCAATGCTTTGGTGCCGTAGCTGACCAGCACATTTTTGGTTTGCTGGTAGTGATCGAGCATCATTTTGTGGGTTTCGCGTCCGATGCCGGATTTTTTGTAGCCGCCGAAGGCCGCATGCGCCGGATAGGCGTGATAGCAGTTGGTCCACACCCGCCCGGCCTTGATGCCGCGGCCGAAGCGATAGGCCATGTTCAGATCCCGCGTCCACACCCCCGAGCCCAAGCCGTAGAGGGTGTCGTTGGCGATCTCGAGCGCCTGCTCGGGGGTGTCAAAGACGGTCACCGAGACCACCGGGCCGAAGATCTCCTCCTGGAAGATGCGCATCTTGTTGTGCCCCTCGAACACCGTCGGCTTGATGTAGTAGCCGCCCGCGAGCTCGCCGGATAATTTGTTCGCCACCCCGCCGCTGAGCACCTTCGCCCCCTCCTTCTTGCCGATGTCGATGTAGGAGAGAATCTTCTCGTACTGATCGTTCGAGGCCTGCGCCCCGATCTGGGTGCTCATCTCAAAGGGGTCGCCCTGGCGGATGCTCTCGACCCGCTTGAGCGCCCGCTCCATGAAGCGCTCGTAGATCGAGCGCTGCACCAGGGCGCGCGAGGGACAGGTGCACACCTCGCCCTGGTTCAAGGCAAACATCGCAAAACCCTCCAGCGCCTTGTCGACGAACTCATCCTCCTCGCGCAGCACATCCGCGAAGAAGATGTTCGGCGACTTGCCCCCCAGCTCCAGGGTCACCGGAATGATGTTCTCCGAGGCGTACTGCATGATCAGCCGCCCGGTGGTCGTCTCCCCGGTAAAGGCGATCTTGGCAATGCGCGCACTGGAGGCCAAGGGCTTGCCCGCCTCGAGCCCAAAGCCATTGACGATATTGAGCACCCCGGGGGGCAGAATGTCGGCAATCAGCTCGGCCAGCACCAGCAGCGAGAGCGGGGTCTGCTCGGCCGGCTTGATCACCACCGCATTGCCCGCCGCCAGCGCAGGAGCCAGCTTCCATACCGCCATCAGAATCGGAAAATTCCACGGGATGATCTGCCCCACCACCCCCAACGGCTCATGGTAGTGATAGGCCACCGTGTCCTCATCGAGCTCCCCGAGCGAGCCCTCCTGCGCGCGGATGCAGCCGGCAAAGTAGCGAAAATGATCCACCGCCAGCGGCAGATCCGCAAGCGTCGTCTCGCGAATCGGCTTGCCGTTGTCGTAGCTCTCCACCGCCGCAAGAAACGGCAGATACTGCTCCATCCGATCCGCCACACGGTTCAGAATGCGCGCCCGCTCCGCCACCGCCATCCGACCCCACCCAGGGGCCGCCGCATGCGCCGCATCCAGTGCCCGCTCCACATCCTCCGCCTGGCTGCGCGCGATCCGGCAGATCACCTGCCCGGTGGTCGGGGAGATGTTCTCAAAATACCCGCCCTTCAGCGGTGCCACCCATTCCCCACCAATGAAATTCTCGTAGCGCCCGCGCAGCGCAATCTTGCGCTCCAGCCCCTTTAAGTGCGCTGCAAAAGAGCCACTCTCGTGAATCGCCCCGTTCCCCTTCTCTTCGCTGCTCGCTCGTACTTGGGCGGAACTCATAGTCGATCTCCTCGTTGGTTGATGATGATCAAGCCGAGCAAGCGCCGTGCCACTGCGATCATGGATTCAGACGCCCGAGCGGCGGTCGGCGCCGTAGCGCCGTGTCATATTCGGGACAGATGTCACAGGACCCCTTGACACAGCCGGCCCCTAGGGGTGTAAAGGCACTCTGTACCGGGGGAAAACATGGTTGCCGCTGCGAATATTCATGCCGATTTGGTCCTGCGGGTGGCCGGCCAACAGCCTGCGCCGCATCCCGTCCCGGCGCAACTCACGCCGGAAGTTGATGTGTCCTGGCGGCGCTGCTTGCACCAATTCAAACTCGATCCGGCGCGCGATTACCAGCCGACGGTGCTCGACTCAACCCGCCTGCGCGACTTGCAGGCCGAGCATGAAGATCTGGTGCAGATCGCGCGCGCCGAAATGGACTCCCTCTACGAGCAAATCTCCGGTTCCGGCTATGCGCTGCTGCTCGCGGACACGACGGGCATCATTCTGTGCGAAAAGATCGATCCCAATCTGCGGAAAATGTTCATCGGTGCGGGCTTGATCGTCGGGGCTGAATGGAGCGAGCAGCGCGAGGGGACGAATGGAATCGGCACCTGCGCCACCGAGGCGCGTCCCATCACGATCCATCAGTCGGACCATTTTCGCAGCCGCCACGTCGGGTTGTCGTGCTCCGCCGCCCCGATACGCGACTCTCACGGCCGCGTCGTTGCAGTGCTGGATGCCTCGAGCGTCGCTGCCAATGGCAGCCGCGAATCGCAGATGCATACCGTCGCGCTGGTCAACTCATCGGCGCGGCTGATCGAAAAGTGTCTGTTTTTGCGCCGCCATCGAACCGAGGCGATGCTGCGGTTCCATCATCGCCCGGAGTTCGTCGATCTGTTGCACGACGGGGCGATCGCCGTGGCCGCCGACGGCACCATCGTAGCCGGCGATGCGACCTCCGTGAAATTGCTCGGAGCGCAGGGCAGCCAGGACCTGGTGGGACGCTCCGTCGCCGATGTGTTCGATATGAGCTACGAGCAGCTCATCGCGGCCTCGCTCTCCGGCCGACGCGCCATGTGGGAGTTGCGGGACAACCAATTCGGACGGCGCTACTTTGCGAGCCTGGTCGAGGGCGACGGACGTGGTTACGGCGCGATCGTACCGCGAGCGCACCGGAGCGCGGTCCATGCCGAGGAGCGGCCGGCGGGCGAACCCGCCGTGGTGCGCGTGGCTCCCGGAAATTCGGACGCCGCCATGAGGCTCGACGACTTGGCGGGCGATGATCCGCAGATGGTGCGCAACCTGCGCAATGCCCGGCGCATCGCCGACAGCAACGTGTCGGTCATGATCCTGGGCCCGACCGGCTCGGGCAAGGAAGTTTTTGCGAGAGCCCTGCACCTCGCGAGCAAGCGGGCGCAGCAGCCCTTCGTGGCCATCAATTGCGCCGCCATACCGGAGAGCTTGATCGAGAGCGAACTCTTCGGATATGCGGCCGGCGCTTTCACCGGTGCGCGGCGCGAAGGAATGCGCGGCCGCATCCTGCAGTCCTCGGCCGGTACCCTGTTTCTCGACGAGATCGGCGACATGCCGCTGCCGCTGCAAACCCGCCTCTTGCGTGTCCTCGAGGACCAAGAGGTGACCCCCCTCGGCAGCGAATCGGCAATCAAGGTCAATCTGCGGGTGATGTGCGCATCGCACCGTAATCTGCGACACATGCTCGCGCAAGGCGAGTTCCGCGACGATCTTTATTACCGTCTCAATGGGATTACGCTGGAACTTCCGGCGCTCGGGTCGCGCCGCGACAAGGAAGCGCTGGTCCGCCAATGCATCGCCCGCGAGTGCGCAGGCGGCCCCGCCGCGTCCATCGAAGTCGTCGCGCTCGATCGGTTGCTGACCTATGACTGGCCGGGCAACATTCGTGAATTGCGCAATACCATTCGTACGGCGCTCGCTCTGTGCGGAGGACGGATCATCCGGCTCGGCGACCTGCCGGATGAAATCACCCGCTTCAAGGGGACGAGGCCGGTACCGGAAACATCCTTTGCTCTTCTTGAGGATGGCGGTGACGCGTCGCTGGCAAGCGCCGAGCGGCAGGTGCTGATCCGAGTGATGGAACAGCATCGTTGGAACATGAGCCACGTGGCAGCGCATCTCGGCATCAGTCGCAATACGCTGTACCGCAAGGTCAAGCGCCATCGTATAGCGATCAGCCGCCGCCCCGAACATCTCCGCGAAGAGCCGTAGAAGAGCCCGGGAAGGAGGGCCGGGGGGAGAAACGGCTCAGCCTGCGGCCTTGACCGCCTGAATCAGTTGGCCCACGGCCGCCTGTGCGTCCCCGTAGAGCATGCGGGTCTGATCGAGCACGAACAGCGCATTGTCGATACCGGAAAATCCCTGCCCCTGGCCGCGTTTGATGACGATGACGTTCTTCGCCTTGTCCGCATTCAAAATCGGCATGCCATAGATCGGGCTGCTCGCGTTGCTGCGCGCATCGGGATTGACGACGTCGTTGGCACCGATGATCAGAGCAACGTCCGCCGTCTCGAACTCGGCATTGATCTCATCGAGATCCGAAATCAGATCGTAGGGCACGCCCGCCTCTGCAAGCAGCACGTTCATGTGGCCTGGCATGCGGCCCGCCACCGGATGAATGGCAAATCTGACTTTGACGCCGCGTTCCAAAAGAATCTGGGCGAGCTCCCACACTTTGTGCTGCGCCTGGGCAACCGCCAGTCCGTAGCCGGGCACGATGATGACCTTTTGCGAATAGGCGAGCATCACGCCTGCGTCCGAGGCTTCGATGGCCTTTTGCGAGCCGGTCACCCCTGCGGCGGACGCCGAGGGGGTCTCGCCGAAATTCGCGAACAACACGTTGCCGAGAGACCGGTTCATGGCTTTCGCCATCAGCTGGGTCAGCAGCGTGCCGGCCGCGCCAACCACGGTACCGGCGATGATCATCGCCGCGTTGTCGAGCACGAAGCCTTCGAAGCCGACCGCGAGTCCCGTCAGCGCGTTGTACAGCGAGATCACGACGGGCATATCGGCGCCGCCGATCGGCAGCGTCATCGCGATGCCGAGCAGCAGGGCGAACGCGAAGAACAGCGAGACGAGCGGCAAATCGGGCCGCAGACCCAGGACCACCATCACGCCGAGCGCGACGGTGATGATCAGTATCGCCAGATTCAACGCCTTCTGTCCGCCGAAGCGGATCGATCTGGTGATCAAGCCCTGCAGCTTTGCGAACGCGATCAGGCTGCCGCTGAAGGAGACCGATCCGATGAACCCCCCGATCGAAGCGATGGCCAGATGGACCAGGCTGTGTTCGCTGCCGCGATACAGCTCGACCGCCGCGATCGCCGCCGCCGCGCCGCCGCCCATGCCGTTGTAGAGGGCGATCATCTGCGGCATGTCCGTCATTGCGACGCGCTTGCCGCTCACCCAGGCGATGGCGCCGCCGAACACTATCGCGCCGATCACCAATTCCAGATTGACGGTCGAAGCGCCCATGAATGCCAGGGTGACCAGGGTTGCGAGCAGCATGCCCGCACCGGCCCAGCGCACCCCGCTGACGGCCGTTACCGGCGAGCTCATGCGCTTCAATCCCAGGATGAACAGAGCCGCCGCTACGAGGTAGGACAGCTGCGTCAACGTCGCGGTGGAAACGGAAGGCATTGCCTACTGCCCCTTCTTTTTGCCGGCGGACACGAACATTTTCAGCATTCGCTCGGTCACGACGTAGCCGCCCACCGCGTTTCCGGCGGCGAGCACCACGCCGATGAATCCGATGACCCGCAGCAGGGTGTTGTCGGCAGCCGCGAGGGCAACCATGGCGCCCACCAACACGATGCCGTGAACGAAATTCGATCCCGACATGAGCGGGGTATGAAGAATGACCGGAACGCGCGAGATGACTTCGTAACCGGTGAAGGCCGCCAGCATGAAGATGTACAGGGCAATGACACCATCGATCATTTTTCGAGTCCCTCCACGGATTTGCGCGTCGCCTCGTGCTTGATCTCGCCCTCATGGGTCAGAACGGCGCCGGAAAACACCTCGTCCTTCCAGTCGACGGCGAGTTCACCCTTCGGCAGCGCCGGCTTCAGAAAATTGAACAGGTTGCGTGAGTACATCTCACTGGCGTGGTACGGCAGCGTGGCCGGCAGATTGACCGGACCGAGGACCTTCACTCCGCCGTGCAGCACCGTCTCGCCGGCGCGGGTGAGTTCGCAGTTGCCGCCCTGCTCCGCGGCGATATCGACGATGACGGAACCGGGCCTCATGCGTTCGACTGCCGCCTTGCTGATGATGCGCGGCGCCGCCCTGCCCGGAATCGACGCTGTGCTGATCACCGCATCGCTGGCAGCGATGCGCGCATCGAGTACTTCCTGCTGCTTGAGCTTCTCCTCCGGCGTCAATTCGCGTGCATAGCCCCCCGCACCTTCGGCGGACACTCCGGTCTCGACGAACTTCGCGCCGAGCGATTTGACCTGATCCTTGGTCGCACTGCGCACGTCATACGCTTCGACCACGGCCCCCAAACGCCTGGCCGTCGCGATGGCCTGCAATCCCGCAACACCGGCGCCGATCACCAGCACCGAGGCGGGCCGGATGGTGCCGGCGGCGGTGGTCAACATCGGCAGGAACTTCTCCAATGTGTCGGCCGCGATGAGCGCGGCCTTGTAGCCAGCCACCGAGGCCTGCGAAGACAGAGCATCCATCGATTGTGCGCGAGAAATGCGCGGCACCAATTCCATCGCAAAGCTCGTGATGCGCCTACCTTTCAGTGCCACCACCAGGTCGCGGCGCGCATAGGCCTGCATGAATCCAATGACCACGGCACCCTCTTTGAGGCCGTTCACAACGTCAATGCTTGGCGGCTGGACGGTCAGCAATACATCGGCGGTGCGAAGAATGGTCGCGGAGTCGCTGAACTCGGCCCCGGTATAGGCGGAATCGTCAAAATGGGCCGCCGACCCGGCGCCGCGTTCGACGAGAACACGCGCGCCGAGCGCTTTCAGCTTGGCGGCAATTTCTGGCACCACCGCGACGCGGGTTTCGTTGGCAGCGCTCTCCCGAAGGACGCCCACGACGACAGCCATGCAGGATATCTCCCCAAACGTTGAATTATGGCACAGGACTCGACTATCTTAGTATTGTTATGAATCCGTCGATGCAAGACAAGGCGCAGTTGCTGGACTGGCGGGACGATGTCACGGTCCTGGCACACACGTATCCATTGTCTCAGCAGATACTTCGCACCGACGTCTCGGGCATGCCGCTGGAATGGGTCGATTATCGGGAAGCCGCGCGCCTCTATCACACCGAGCAGGTCGCGTACACCTGCGGCACGCCGCTGTACCGCCTGTACGGAGGCACTTGCGCACGAACCGGTCTGCGCACGATCGTGGACGTCAATTCCATCATCGCGACGCTCGGCCACACCGGCAATCCCGGCAATCTGCGCGGCGCGGGCTATACGCCGCCGCTCAACAATCAGACGCTGTTCCGCCGCGACGCCTATCTCTGCCTGTACTGCGGCGCGCGTTTTCCCTACAGCCAGCTGTCGCGCGATCACGTGACACCGTTCAGCCGCGGCGGGTACGATACGTGGAGCAACGTCGTTTCCGCCTGCAGACGCTGCAACAACGCCAAAGCGTCGCGGACACCTGAGCAGGCGGGCATGCAGCTGTTGGCGGTGCCGTTCACGCCCACCTATGCGGAATATATTTTTCTCAAGGGCCGCCGGGTGCTGGCGGATCAAATGGAATATCTGGTCGCGCATTTTCCACGCTCGAGCCCGCTGCACGAGCGTATTCAGCGCTGGCCCATGTGAACGCCGGCGCGCCGCTCACCGATTCGGTACTTGCCGGCGCGATCGATCCGGCCGCGCGCTGCGGCGTCGTCTACCACATCGACGCGAGCTATTTCATCTTCAGGGCATACCATTCGATGCCTCCGGACATGATGGACGGCGACGGCAACGCGACGCACGCGCTGTATGGTTTCGCGCGCTTCATTTCGGATCTTCTGGAACGGGTCAGGCCGGAACGCATCGGCGTCGCCTTCGATCACGGCGCGCGCGGCGAAACCTCCTTCCGCAACGGGATCTATCCCGCATACAAGGCGAATCGTGAGGCGCCGCCTGCCGGACTGCAGCGGCAGATTCTGCTGTGCCGGGAGTTCTGCAGGCACCTTGGTCTTGCGGAATTCGCGAGCGAGCATTACGAGGCCGACGACATCATCGGAACCTTGGCGACACGGGCGCGTGCCGCCGGGTTGCGCAACGTCTTTGTCACGCGCGACAAGGACCTGTCGCAACTGCTGCGCGACGATGACGTGTACTGGGACTACAGCGGCAACATCCGCTACCGATACCACGAGATCGGGCCGCGATTCGGTGCGGTTCCGGAGTCGATCGCAGACTTTCTGGCGCTCACCGGCGATACGGTGGACAACATCCCCGGAGTACCCGGGATCGGCAAAAAGACCGCCGCCGAGCTCTTCGCAGTGTTCGGCTCGCTCGATGAACTGTATGCGAATCTCGATTCCATCCCCGCGCTGAAACTGCGCGGCGCCACGGCGATTGCAGCCAAGCTTCTAGCGCACAAGGAGGCCGCCTATTTGGCGAGAAGACTCACCGGCATCTTTTGCGATATCCCGCTCGAGGCGACGGTGGATGACTTGAAGCCGCGGCCGCCGGACGCGGCGGGCCTCGAGTCCTTTTTCGATGCCCACGGACTCGGCGCCATTTTACGCCGTCAAGCGCGGCGCATCGCCGGCGCCGCGCCGGTGCTGTGAGCGCGCGGCGATACCAAAAGCGCATAGAGGCAAACCAACCATGGCAGTTTTGATCGTCGGTCTCGCCCTTTTCCTGGGGGTGCACTCAATCTCGATCGCTTCGCCGCAGCTGCGCAACGGCGCAGTGCAGCGGTTCGGCGAGGGTGCATGGAAAGGCCTGTATGCCTTGATATCGCTGGCAGGCTTTGTGCTGATCGTCTACGGTTTCGGGTTGGCGCGACAATCGCCGGTGGTGCTGTACACACCGCCGTCTTGGATGCGGCACGTCACCTTTCTGTTGATGCTGCCGGTATTTCCCCTGCTCGTCGCCGCGTACCTGCCCGGGCGAATCAAGTCGGCGACCAAGCACCCGATGCTGGCCGCCGTCAAGTTCTGGGCGTTCGCGCACCTGCTCGCCAACGGCACCTTGGCGGATTTGGTGCTGTTCGGCGGCTTCCTGATGTGGGCTGTGCTCGACCGGATCTCGTTCAAGCGGCGCCCGCCTCAAAAGCTGAGCACGGCGCCCGCCCGCCCGTTCAACGACGCAATCGCCATCGTCCTCGGGCTCGCACTGTATGGGCTGTTCGTCGCCTGGGCGCACGTGCGCTTGTTCGGCGTGTCGCCGCTTGGCTAGCGCGGCGCAGCCGGAGCGGCGCCCTTGATACTGCCGACGTACGCCGATGTCGAGGCGGCGGCGCGACGCCTCCACGGTCACGCCCACCGCACACCCGTCATGACGTCGCGAACCGTCAATGAAACATCGGGCGCTTCGATTTTCTTCAAGTGCGAAAACTTCCAGCGCATGGGTGCGTTCAAGTTTCGCGGCGCCTACAACGCGCTCTCGCTCCTCGAGCCCGCCGCGCGCGCGCGCGGGGTTATCGCATTCTCCTCGGGCAATCATGCTCAGGCGGTGGCTCTGGCGGCGCGCATCCTGGGCATCGAGGCCACGATCGTCATGCCGCAAGACGCACCGTTGGCGAAGATGCAGGCTACGCGCGGCTATGGTGGCATCGTGGTCACGTATGATCGCTACCGCGAGGATCGTGAGGAGATCGCGCAGCGGCTGGCAGCAGAGCGCGGCGCCGCCGTCATTCCGCCCTACGATCATCCCGCTGTCATCGCGGGGCAAGGCACCGCTGCGGCCGAACTCATCGAGCAAACGGGGCCGCTCGACAGCTTGTTCGTGTGCCTCGGCGGCGGCGGTTTGCTCGCAGGATCGATCTTATCCGCCAAGGCATTGTCGCCTCACTGCAAGGTCTACGGCGTGGAGCCGGAGGCGGGCAACGACGGCCAGCAGTCGCTGAGCGAGGGCAGGATCGTGCGTATCGAGGTGCCGAGAACGATTGCGGACGGAGCTCAGACCCAGAGTTTGGGGCGCCATACTTTCGAGATCATCCGCCGCGACGTTGCCGGTATTCTCACCGCCAACGACACCGAACTCATCGACTGCATGCGGTTCTTCGCGAATCGACTGAAGATGGTCGTGGAGCCCACCGGATGTCTCGGCTTCGCGGCGGTGCGGGCGCAGGGTGATCGCTTGAGGGCGCAACGTGTCGGCGTGATCGTCAGCGGCGGCAATGTGGATGCGGCGCGATATGGCGCGCTGCTTGCGGGGTCGGACGGCGCCGCCTGAATCGCGCGGCTCCGGCTGTTCACTACTAAAGTCCAATACCCGCCACGGGCGCTTCGCCTTAAGGTGCTCTGGCAATCACCGGCGGCCTTATGAGGATACGGAGATCGACATGGCGAAGCGTCTCGCGGCGGAATTCATCGGAACCCTGTGGCTTGTGCTTGGCGGCTGCGGCAGTGCGGTGCTGGCGGCGGCCTTTCCGGCTCTCGGCATCGGATTCGTCGGTGTTGCCCTGGCGTTTGGCTTGACGGTGCTGACGATGGCGTACGCCATCGGCCATGTGTCCGGCTGCCACCTCAACCCCGCGGTGTCGGTCGGCCTATGCGTCGGCGGCCGCTTCCCCGTCCGCGACTTGATTCCCTATATCGTCGCGCAAGTGCTGGGCGGGATCGCGGGCGCCGCCATTCTTTATGTGATTGCGAGCGGTCACACGGGCTTCGATGTGGCGGGCGGGTTCGCTTCGAACGGCTACGCCGAGCATTCTCCGGGGGGCTATAGCCTCACCGCCTGCCTGATCAGCGAGATCGTCATGACCTTCGGCTTCCTTTTCGTCATCCTCGGGTCCACTCACGGGAACGCGCCGAAGGGCTTCGCGCCGATCGCGATTGGTCTGTGCTTGACCCTCATCCATTTGATCAGCATCCCGGTGACGAACACCTCGGTCAATCCGGCTCGCAGCACGGGCCCCGCCCTTTTCGTCGGCGGTTGGGCGCTCTCGCAACTGTGGCTGTTCTGGGTTGCGCCCATCGCAGGTGCGGCCCTCGCGGGTAAGGTCTACCGCTGGATCGGGGGCGACGACCCTGCACTCGTCGCGGTGGTCGGCAAACAGTAGGCGCGGAGTGCGCGGCCGCGTGCGCGCATCCGCGCTATACCTGCTTCAACAGCCTTCGCCGGAAATCGGCGATGATCTCGCGTGCCGCGTTGTGGCCTGGAGCGCCGGTCACGCCGCCACCGGGATGGGTTCCCGATCCGCACATGTACAAGCCCCGCAGCGGGCCCCGGTAGTCCCCGTGACCCAACATCGGGCGTGCGGAGAACAACTGGTCGAGGCTCAAGGCGCCGTGAAAAATGTCCCCCCCGATCAACCCGAAGGTTCGTTCGAGATCGAGCGGGCTCATGATTTGCCGGCCGAGGATCGATCGCTTGAAGTTCGGCGCGTGGCTGTTGACGAGTTCGATCATGACGTCGGCGACCTCTTCTCGATGAGCGTCCCACGGCGCGCCGTTCGGCAGCTGCGGCGCGACGTGTTGGCAGAACAGGCTTGCCACATGCTGACCGGGGGGCGCGAGGCTGTCATCCAGCGTCGACGGAATCAGCATTTCGACGATGGGTTTCTTCGACCAGCCGCCGGCTTTGGCGTCCAGGAAGGCCTGATCCATATAGGCGAGACTCGGAGCCATGATGATGCCGGCAGTGTGGTGCTCGCTTAAGGTGCGCCCCGGCAATACCGTGAAGTCGGGCAGCTCCGAAAGCGCGACGTTCATTCGAAAAGTACCCGAGCCGCAACGCCAGTGGTTTATGCGTTCGCGAAAATCCTGCGTCAGCACCGAAGCGTCGATCAATTTTTCGTACAGGAGCTTGGGATTCAAGTTCGAGACGACGCAGCGCGCGCGAACGGCCTCGCCGTTCTCGGTGACCACGCCGACCGCACGGCCGGCCTCGACGATCACTTCGCGCACCGGCGCCGCAATATGAACCTCCACACCGCGCTCGGTCGCGGCCCTGGCCATCGCCTGCGTAATTGCGCCCATGCCACCGATCGCGTGGCCCCACGCTCCCTTCTTGCCGTTGACCTCGCCGAACACGTGGTGCAGCAGCACGTACGCGGAGCCCGCCGAGTAAGGGCTCGCGTAGTTGCCTACGATGCCGTCGAAGCCGTACGCCGCCTTGATCGGAGCGCTCTCGAACCACGAGTCGAGATAATCGCCCGCCGACTTGACGAACAGACCCAGCAACTCGCGGCGCAGCGGCATGCCCAACTTTGAAATTCGCCTGCCCAACCGCGCACCCCGCAGCAGTTGGGGCAAAGCCTCGAGCCAGGTTCCGTCGGTTACGTTGGGCGGAGTTTCGAGCACCAGATCGCGCAGCACATCGGCGATCCGATCGAGCCGGGTACCATACGCGGGGAGGCGCTCGGCATCACGCGCCGAAAACTTCGCCACTTCCCGTTCGGTTCTTCCCGCGCCGACTTTTAGAAATTCGGTTGCGCTCAGCGGCAGGAAGTTCGCCAACTGACGCTCGACCACGCGCAAACCGTGTCGCGGCAGCTCCAGGTCGCGGATGATCTTCGGGTTGAGCAGCGATACGGTGTACGCGGCCACGGAATTGCGGAAACCGGGATGGAACTCCTCGGTCACGGCAGCGCCGCCGACAACCCCTCGCCGCTCGAATACCGTCACTTTGAGGCCCGCAGCCGCAAGATAGGCGGCGCACACCAGACCGTTGTGCCCGGCGCCGATGATCACCACATCGCGCTCCGTGGCATCAGCGCCGAGGGCCGTGAGATTTCGCATGCGCTCTACACCTCAGCTCTGGCTGTTATCCAAGTCTTGTTGAACTGTAGTATAACAAGGACCCTCTGTCGGCCGCGCGACGGCAGGATGGTATCGAGACGCGAGGACGAGTGAGCACCGCGACCAGCACGAAGAGAATCCGCCCGGGACGGCGCCGCAGCCGATGAGCAGGCCCGTGCCGCGATACTCGGCCTGGTCGCTGCTTCGCGCCAGGCTCGCGGGGAACCGCTACTGGCGCCCGCTGTGGACGGGACGCGCGCTGAAGGATGCCTACGACGTGGTTGTTGTCGGCGCCGGCGGGCACGGCCTCGCCACGGCGTTTCATTTGGCGCGCGATCACGGCATTCGACGCATCGCCGTCCTCGAGAAGCGACTGCTCGGCTATGGCAACGTCGGGCGCAACACCACCATCGTGCGCTCGAACTACCTGCTGCCGGAGAACCATTACTTTTACGAGGACTCGCTGCGCCGCTACGAGCACCTGTCGAGGGACCTCAATTACAACGTGATGTACAGCCCGCGGGGCGTCGTCGATCTGGCGTTGTCGGACGACGATTTCCCGGCGCTCGCGCGGCGCGGTAATGCCATGCGTCTGGCCGGGATCGACGCGGACTTGATGGATGTCGCGGCGCTCGAGCGATTTTGTCCCGAGTTGCAGCCGCGTCGCCTGCGACGGTTTCCGATCCTTGGCGCGCTCGTGCAGCGGCGCGGCGGAACGGTCCGCCACGATGCGGTTGCCTGGGGATACGCGCGCGCCGCGAGCGCGCTCGGCGTCGACATCATCGAGGATTGCGACGTGACGGGCGTGCACTCCACGGGCGCCAGCGCCACCGGGGTCGAGACCAGTCGCGGCTTCGTCCATGCCGAACGCATCGTGTTCGCGACCGCGGGACACACGGGCATGATCGGCACGATGCTCGGTGTCGCTCTGCCCATCGAGACCCACCTTCTGCAGGCAATGGTGTCCGAGCCGGTGAAGCCGCTGCTGCACACGGTGCTCGTCTACGTCAGTCCCGGGCACGGCGAGACCTACATCTCCCAGTCCGATCGCGGCGGCCTCGTCATGGGTGGGCATCTCGACGGCTTTCCCTCCTACACGCGCGAAGGACAGTGGGACCGCCTCGAGGAGGTCGCCCAGGGCGCGGTCGAACTTCTTCCGCAGATCGGCGCGATCAAGATCCTCCGCCAGTGGGCGGGCACCAACGACATGACAATGGATGGTAGTCCGATCATCGACCGCCTGCGCTACGACAACGTCTTTCTGAATGCGGGCTGGTGCTACGGGGGCTTCAAGGCGATTCCGGCCTCCGGTGCCGCCTGCGCGACGTTCGTCGCGAACGGAGCTGCGCCCGATCTGATCAGAGCCTTTGGCCTGGCGCGCTTCGCCACCGGCAATCTGCTCGATGAGCGCGGCGGCGGCCCGTTTCCGGTGCGGCAGTGACGCGGCTCGTGTGTCCGTTCTGCGGCCCGCGCGAGCTGCGCGAATTCATCTTTCACAAGACACTTCCGTCGGGTCCCGGAAGCGCCTTTGCTCGCTGCTACGAGCGCGTCGATCGTCCGGAGATCTCGGTGGAGCATTGGCAGCACCTCGATGGTTGCCGCGGCTGGCTGCTGGTGCGCCGCAATCCATCGACGGGCGCAGTGCTCGAGACGCGGCTGCTGGGCGGCGTGCTGGAATGAGCGGCATGCGGCGCGGCACCAGAGTCGAAGCGGGCGCGGTGCGCTTCAGCTACGACGGGCGCGAGTTCGAGGGCCAGCCCGGCGACACCGCTGCCTCCGCACTGCTGGCCAGCGGTGTCCGCTACTTCGGACGCAGCGTCAAGTACCGCCGCCTTCGCGGAGTGCTCGCTGCAGGCCCCGAAGAGCCCAACGGCCTGTTCACGGTCGGGACCCGCCCCGCCGTCGTCCCCAATGTTCCCGCTCCGATGCTGGTGCTGAAGGAGGGGCACGTGCTGAGCAGCCAGAACCGCTGGCCGACGCTCGCCCTCGATTTCGCGTCGCTGCTTCAAGCGGGCGGCGGCTTCTTCGGCGCGGGCTTCTATTACAAGACGTTCATCTGGCCGAAGTGGCGCACCTACGAGCCTCTCATCCGCAGACTCGCGGGACTCGGCGCTGCGCCCGGCGCCTGCGAGCTGCCGCCAGCTTCAGTCGAGAATCTGTCCTGCGACGTCCTCATCGCCGGGGGCGGCGCGGCGGGACTTGCGGCCGGCCGCGCCGCCGCTCGGGCGGGTGCACGCGTCGTGTTGTGCGAGCGTGAGCCGGTGTGCGGCGGCGAACTCGAATTCGAAGGCGGCAGCATCGAAGGGCAACCCGCACTGGCGTGGGTAACGGCGACCGTCGCCGAACTCGCCGAGCGCGGCGCTCGAATCCTGCATGACACCGCACTCGTCGGTGGCTCGGGTGGGCAGCTGGTTCTGCATGCGACGCCGAGCAGCGCGGCGGGAGGCAGCACGCTGTACCGCGTTCGGCCGCGTTCATTCGTCGTTGCAACGGGCGCCGTCGAGCGTCCAATCGCCTTCGTCGACAACGATCGACCGGGCGTAATGTTGCTTGGGGCGGCCGAACGTTATCTCGCGCGCTATGGTGTGCGGGCTGGGCGCGAAGCGGTTCTCTTCGCCAATCACGACCGGGTGTATGCAGCGGCAGCGCGCCTGGCGGCGGGCGGGCTGCGTATTCTCGCGATCGTCGACACGCGCGCCGACGCGGCCCGCGATTCGAGCGGCGCCTGTTCATTACGTGGCGAACTGCAGAAGTCGGGGACCGAGTGCCTCTTGGGTCACGCGGTCATCGCGACGGAAGGCGCACGACAGGTACGCGCCGTGCGGATCGCACCGCTCGGCGCAGGCGGCGCGGTAGGCACGGCTGCCGAGCGGCGTATCGCCTGCGATCTGCTGTTGCAGAGCGGAGGCTGGTCGCCCTCGGTGCAGGCTCTCTTGCAGGAAGGGGGGGCGCGCGAGTACTCGGCGCCGCTCGGCGCGTTCCTCGCCACCGCGCAGCCGCACTGGCGACTCGTCGCGGGCGCCGCCAACGGGTGCTTCGAGCTCGGCGCCGTACTCGCGGAGGGGCAGGCGGCGGGCACGCAAGCGGCCCGCCACGCCGGGTATTCGATGGCGGACATGCCGCCGGTCGCGGGGCGCGGCGATGGCGCTCCGCAACTCGTGCCGTTCTGGCGATCTCCTGCACCGCCCCGCCTCGAGAAACGCCAGTTCGTCGACTTGCAGAACGATGTGACGGTCGCAGACCTGCGCGCGGCCGTTGTCGAGGGCTTTACCGACATCGAACACGTCAAACGCTATACGACGCTTGGGATCGGGACGGAGCAGGGTGCGACGAGCGCCGTGCTCGGCGCAGCCCTCGTTGCAGAGATCAAAGGCGAAGTCCTCGATGCCGTCGGCATCAGCCGGCAGCGCGCGCCGTTCCAGCCGGTGGCGCTGCAGTCGCTCGCGGGGTTGCGGATCGGCCCCGCTTTTCGGATTGCCCGGCGCACGCCGCTGCACGATTGGCACGCGGCCCATGGCGGCGTGCTCGAGTCGAGCGGTCTGTGGATGCGGCCTCGCTATTACCGCTCCAATGGCGAGGATGCTTTCTCGGCGGCTATCACCGAGGCGCGCCGCGTTCGCGCCTCCGGGGGTATCGTCGATGCCTC
This sequence comes from uncultured Gammaproteobacteria bacterium, assembly GCA_963843295.1. Classification (GTDB taxonomy): domain Bacteria; phylum Pseudomonadota; class Gammaproteobacteria; order Steroidobacterales; family Steroidobacteraceae; genus Bog-1198. Next base: position 108,042 of record CAWJJP010000004.1, read on the forward strand.
GACGCTCGGCAAGATCGAGATCGCGGGTGCCGATGCGGCGGCTTTCCTCGATGCGATGTATCTGACGAGGGCCGGCACGATCAAGGTCGGACGCAGCAAGTACATGGTGAATCTGCGCGAGGACGGCATGGTGCTCGACGACGGGCTGGTGCTGCGCCTCGCCGAAGATCGCTTCTTTGCGACGACCAGCTCGGGTCATGCCGAACACATGCTGTCCCACTTCGAGCACTATCGCGACACCGAGTGGGGTGGGCGCGCCGTAACTCTCACCGACGTCACCGATGCCTGGGCCGTAATCGCCGTTGCCGGCCCCTTGAGCCGCCTGACGCTTCAGACCGTGCTCGGGCCCGGTTGGCACGACCGCCTCGCCTCGTTGCGGCACATGGATTTCGTCGAGGGTCTGTTCGAAGCGCGCCAGATGCGGGTGCTTCGCGCGAGCTTCTCGGGCGAACTCGCCTTTGAAGTGCACTGCCGTCCGTACATCGCACCTGCATTGTGGCAGAGGCTGGCGACTGCCGGCCTTTCGCCCTATGGCCTCGAGGCGCTCGACATTTTGCGCGTCGAGAAGGGCTACCTCGTCAGCTCGGAGCTCAATGGCGAGACGACGCCACACGATCTGTTGATGGATGGGTTGGTCGAACTCGGCAACCACTGCCTCGGCCGAGACCTTCTCGACCGCCCGGGGCTGCACGCGTCTTCGCGGCCGCGGCTCGTCGGCATCCGAGCCGCCGACGGCCGCTCCAAGTTTCTCGCCGGTGCGCAGCTCACGACGCCGGACGCGCCGAATCGCCCTGCGGGCTACATCACATCAGCTGTGTACAGCCCCGCACTCGCCGAGTGGATAGGCCTCGCGCTACTCGCACGACGCTTGGCGGAGGGTGTGCAGCTCGTGGCGCGTGACCCGCTGCGCGGTGGCGACACGCCCATCCGCGCCGTCCCTCACGTCCATTTCGATCCCGACGGCGAGCGGATGAGAGCATGAATCCAGCCGCCGGCTCAGCAGGATTGCGCTGCACGGTCGAGATACTGCCAACGGCGCGCATGGTGGAGTTCGTGCTCTTCGATGCAATCGGGGATGCTGGCGGAGTAGGCACCGTGCCTTTGCCCGGGGGCGCGCGGCGTGGCGCAAAAGGTGATCCGGTGGTCCTTCATTTTGCCCCGGGGCGCTGCCTCCTGCCGGATCCCGCGCCGGAACTCCAAGCATGGATTGTGACTTCCGAGGCGCAGGGAACCGGCACGGCCATCGAGGTCGAGGGCAAGTGGACGGCCCTGAAGGTCTCGGGTCCGGACGCCGCACGGCTGCTCTCCTCATCCCTCGATGTGGGGGCGGTGCTCGAGTCGCGCGATTGCGCCGCGGTGGTCCTGTTCGATTGCCCGGCTGTGCTCGCGGCGGCGGCCACCGGTTACCTGGTCTACGTCAAGGCGAGTTACGCCGCCGATTTCTCGGCGGCCATCGCGCGGCTCCGCGCAAGTCGTGGAGTTGTTTAACCGCGCAGCTTGAATCCCTTCGGGTCATAGGGCGGTTCGGAGAGAACCCGGGCCGTCCGGCGCTCGCCGACCACGTGAACCGAGATGGGGGCAGTCCCCTCGGCGATCGCCGCGTCGACGTAGGCGAGAGCGAGGCTCTGCCCGACGTAGTGACCGTAGGCGCCGGAGGTCACGAACCCGACCTTGCGGTCTCCTTGCCACACCGGCTCGAATCCCGTGACATCCGCGTCGGCCGCATCGATGGACAGCAGCGCCAGGCGCTGGACGGGGCTGGCACCTCGCTCCGCGAGTGCCGCCTCGCGTCCGATGAACTCTCCCTTGTCGAAGGCGATGAACCGATCGAGCCCCGACATGGCCGGCGTGTAGGCCTGCGCGAACTCGAGCGACCAGACCCCGTAGCCCTTCTCGAGTCGCAGGCTATCCTGGGCCCGCACGCCGATCGGCTTCATGCCGAGAGGCTGACCATGTTCGAGAAGTGCTTCCCAGAGTGCGCGCTGCTGGCTCGCCGGCACCGTGATCTCATACCCGAGTTCGCCCGTGAGCGACAAGCGTGCCACGACGGCCTGCGTCAGTCCGATGTCGAACCGCCGGCAGCCGAGAAACGGTAGGAAAACATCGCTGACATCGGCACGGGTGAGGCGGGCGAGGATGTCACGCGAGCGCGGGCCCGAAAGCGAGAATCCGAGCCAGCTCTCGGAGAGGTTCTCGATCGCGACGCCGGAGGCGGGAAGGTGGTCGCGGAACCATCGGAGATGCCACTCCTGCAGAGAGTAAGAGCCCACCAGCCAGAACCTGTCGGGCGCGAGGCGTGTGACGGTGAGGTCTCCCATGAGCTTGCCGGAGGGCGCGAGCATGGGCGCAAGCCGCAGCCGACCGACGGGCGGGAGACGGTTGGCGAGCAAGTTATCGAGCCAACTCGCGGCGAGCGGCCCCGAGACCTCGTAGCGGCCATAAACACCGGTGTCCAGCAGCCCGGCGGCGGTGCGCGTTGCGGTAACTTCCGCCGCCACCAGGGGGTGGGCGTCGGAGCGCTTGAGCGACGGGGTTTCGACGAAGTCCGGTTGTCCCGGCGCGAAATACTGCGGCGTTTCCATGCCCCAAACCACCCCGAAGCGGGCTCCCGCGCTCTTCTGCGCATCGTAGCTCGGGGTCATCTTGAGTGGCCGGCCGGCCGGGAGCTCCTCATTCGGATAGGCAATGACGAAGCGCCGCGCGTAGAACTGCGCGGTGGTGTCCCGCAGATACTTGTCGTTGCTCGCAAATGCGCCGTAACGCGCGACATCCATGCCGAAGATATCCGCGCCGGGGTCGCCGTCGACGATCCAGTGGGAGAGCACGAGACCGATCGCGCCGCCCTGGGAGAATCCGGACATGCAGCCGCACGCCGCCCAGAAGTTGCGAAGCCCCGGAACGGGTCCGACCAGCGGGTTGCCGTCCGGCGTGAACGTGAATGCGCCGTTCACCCACTTGCGGATGCCGATTTCCCGCAGGCGGGGGAAACGGGCAAATCCGATGGTCAATTCCTCGCTGATCCGGTCGATTTCCTCGGGGAGCAATTCCATTCCATAGTCCCACTCGGCACCTTCCGTCTTCCAGTGCTTGGGGTTTCGCTCATAAACCCCCAGCAGTACACCCTTGCGCTCCTGCTGCAGGTAGGTGAATCCTTCGAGGTCCGTCACGCACGGCATTTCCGTTTTTCGCGTGACGAGCTCGGGCAAATCTTCCGTGATCAAATAGTGGTGCTGCATCGGCGTCAGCGGCAGATCGATGCCGACCATGTGTCCCACGCGCCGCGCCCAGAGACCGGCGGCATTGACGACGTGTTCCGCGGTGACGGCGCCGTGCTCGGTGTCGAGCTGCCAGCGGCCATCAGGCATTGACCTGAGCGCGAGCACGCGGTTGCGCAGGATGACGTCCGCCCCGCGTTTCTTCGCCGCACCCGCGAAAGCATGCGTCGTGCCGTGCGGATCGACAGCACCCTCATGCGGGTCGAAGAGACCGCCGAGCAGCCCGGCCGGGTCCACAATCGGGCAATCCGCGACGATCTCTTCGGCCGTGGCGAGGCGTGCCCCGATGCCGAGCGTTTCGTAAATCGCCGCTTCCGCCTTGAGCCACTCCCAGCGGGCGGGAGTCGTGGCGAGGCTATAGCCGCCCGGCATGTGCATGCCGACGTTCTGTCCGCTCTCCTTCTCGATCTCCGAATACAGCTTGATGGTGTACAACTGCAGCGCCGCGACGTTCGGATCGTCGTTGAGCACGTGAAAGCCGGCCGCGGCGTGCCACGTCGATCCGGCGGTGAGCTCGGCCCGCTCGATGAGCGCAATGTCGGTCCAGCCGAGCCGGGTCAGATGATAGAGCACGCTCGTGCCCACGATGCCCCCGCCGATCACGACAACCCGATAGTGTCTCGTCAAGTACGCATCCCTCCGGATGAACCGTCAGGTCTAACGCGGCGTGCGGGATGCGCCCGCCGGCTTCGCGGAGGTCCGCGCCTTGACCGCTCGGTTCGTCATGAGTCGCGGAAATCCACCGCCGCACAGCGCGTTCACCCAGTCCTCGCACAGCGCGATCGCCTCGCGCGGTTTGAACGTCACCGGGCTCAAACTCAACTCCACCCACAGACCGTCAAGCAGCGCGGATAGGGCGATGGCCGCCGGACGCAGCTTGAACGGTGGCGCAGCACCCGAATCGACGAGCTGACCGAGTAACGACTCGAGAATCGAGCGGTATTTGCCGTAGGTCTTGTCGTGTACGGCTCTGATTTCGGGTGAATGAGCCACCATGCTCCAGAACACGAGCCATACATTGAAGAGCTGCGGATCGAGAATCTCCGGCGCAAACGAGGCCCGGAAAAAACCGCTCAGGCGCGCGCGCGGCGAAACGGCGCGGTTCTCGGCCTGGGTCCGAATCGAGTGCTGCAGCGAGAGCGCGAGGGTCTCGTACGTCACGGCCACCAAGCCGGACTTGCTCGGAAAGTGATGATTGATCAGCCCGATGGACACCCCCGCCGCCGCACTGATGCGGCGCACGGAAACTCCCTCGTGCCCATACTTTTTCAGGCAGCGCAGGGTCGCGTCCACGAGCGCTTCGCGGCGTACCGCAGGGGTTGCTCGGCGAAACTTCGGTTGCGGGCGCTTCATCGCCATGGGACTTATATCACTTCCGCGGCGTAATGCGGCGGTCGGCGGAGGAAGCGAGAGTAATTGATCGATCGTACAGTAGCAACACGGACGCGTTCTGCATTGGTAGCGGCGTCCGGCGCGCCGATCTACGCTGCGCGAAACATTCGAAATGGCAGGCCGAGCGCGTTCGCCACGGCTTCGTGAGTCAGGCGACCCTCGTGCACGTTGAGTCCGCGCGCCAATCCGGTATCGGCCGCGAGCGCTTCGCGCCAGCCATGGTCGGCGAGCGCCTTCACGTACGGCAAGGTGGCGTTGGTCAGGGCGAACGTGGAGGTGCGGGGCACCGCGCCCGGCATGTTGGTGACGCAATAATGCACGATGCCGTCGAGCACGAACACGGGTTCGGCATGCGTCGTCGGCCGGCTGGTCTCGAAGCAGCCACCCTGATCGATGGCGATGTCGACCAGAACCGCGCCCGGCTTCATGGTCTTGACCATTGCCCGGGTGACGAGCTTGGGCGCGGCGGCGCCGGCGATCAGCACGGCGCCGATCACGAGGTCGGCATCGCGCACCAACTCCTCGATGGCATGAGCGGTGGAATACACGGTCTTCAGTTGCGCGCCGAAGATCGAGGAGAGCTCGCGCAATCTCTTCACCGAGCGGTCCACCACGGTGACATCCGCTCTCAGGCCAACCGCCATTTCGGCTGCGTGCGTGCCGGAGACGCCGCCACCCAATATCACGACCTTGGCCGGCGGCACGCCGGGCACGCCGCCGAGCAGCACGCCGAAGCCGCCATTGGCCTTCTGCAGACAATTGGCGCCCACTTGCACGGACATCCGTCCCGCGACTTCGCTCATGGGGGTGAGCAGCGGCAGCGAGCCATCGGGTGCGGTCACGGTCTCGTAGGCGATGGCGGTGGCACCAGAAGCAATGAGGGCTTCCGCTTGGGCCCGATCCGCGGCCAGATGAAGATAGGTGAACAGAGTCTGCCCGGAACGCAGCAGCTTGCATTCCGTCAGCTGCGGCTCCTTCACCTTCACGATGAGATCGGCGGCCGCGAAGATGTCCGCGGCTCGCGCCGCGACGCTCGCGCCGGCCGCCTGGTAGTGAGAATCATCGAATCCGATGCCGGTTCCCGCACCGCTCTGCACGAGAACTTGATGTCCCGCAACGACGAGTTCACGGACCCCCGCGGGGACCAGGCCCACGCGATACTCATGAATCTTGATCTCTTTGGGGACTCCGATTTTCATGGGGCGGCTCCATCGCATAGCTTGGCGGTCGTACGAGGGTACGCCGCCCCTATGTCGGAAATTTGCAAAAAGTGACTCAGTGACGCCTGTTTATGGCAGAATATGCCGATAACCTGCGTTTCTGCGCAAGATTATGCGAAACTCCGGACCAGGAGGGCTTTTTGATCAAGCTCGACCGTTACGATCGCGCCATCGTCCGCGCCTTGCAGCTCGATGGCAGGATCACCAACAGCCAGCTCGCCGAGGCCGTGAGCCTGTCCGAATCCGCTTGCCTGCGCCGCGTGCGCGCGCTGGAGGAATCAGGCTTCATCGAGGGCTACACGGCGCTCATCAATCAACAGAAGGCGGGTTGTCCGGTGAATGTTTTCGTCAACATCACGCTCGAGCGGCAAGAGCAGGCGCATTTGCACGCCTTCGAGGAGGCCGCCCGCAAGGTGCCGGAGGTCATGGAGTGTTATCTCATGTCCGGCGAATACGACTATCTACTGCGGGTGGTGCTTGCCGATACCGCGGATTTCGAACGCCTGCACAGCCAGCACCTGACGCGGCTGCCGAACGTCGCGCGGGTGCAATCGAGCTTCGCCTTGCGTACGGTGCAAAAATCGCGCGAGTTGCCCGTTCGTTGAGCTGCGGCGGGGGCACATGCTTCGCCACTGCATCACGGCGCCGGTTTGTTCTTCAGCGCGAGCGAGAAGGTTACATTCACGGCGTCACCGACCCACTCCGTGCTTTTCCAGTCGCCCCTGCCCACGCCGAAGTCGAGGCGCTTCACTTTCGCGCTTCCACTGAGCTTTGCCCCGCCGGGACTCACCGCGAACTGAAATTCGATCGGCACGTCCTTGGTGACGCCGTGGAGCGTGAGCGCGCCAATTGCACTATAGCCCGCGGCGGTCTTGCTGATGCTGCGAGTCACGTAGTGCGCGCTCGGAAAGTGGGCGACGTCGAAAATATCGGGACCGCGAATGGTGCCGTCGCGGTCCTTATCCATCGAATCCACGGAGTTCATATCGATCTGCACATCGATACGCGAGTTCGCCGGCGCGTCCGGCGCAAAGTCGACGACCGCTGTAAACTTGTGAAAGACTCCCTTGAACTCCGCGCCGGCCTGAACGCCGGTAAATTCCAGACGGCTCTGGGCTGTGTCCACCGAATAGCCGGCGACCGCAGCCGCCGCCCAGGATGCCGCCGCCGCGGCGGCACAGACGAGCGCCGGGATCATGGTTCGCATCATCACGATCGTCTCTCCGACTTGGTGAAGGGCAACATGCGCAACAACACATCATCTCTGTTCCAGAAGTGGTGTTTGAGCGCGGCGAGGATGTGCACCACGGCGACCACGAAAAGCACGAGGGCCAAGGTGTCGTGAGTCGTTCGCAACAGCTCGAATATCCGTTCATTCTTGCCGATGAGGTTGGGCCAGGTAAACAGGCCGAACCAGCTGACCGAGTAGTTCTTGGCGGAGGACATCGTCCAGCCGGTGAGGGGCATCGCGAACAGAAGCACATAGAAGGCGGCGTGCGTGCCGCGCGCGGCGATCCGCTCGAGGGGCCGCATGTTCGCCGGCAATGCCGGCGGCGGATGCACAAGTCTCCACAGCAGGCGCAAGCTCGCGAGCATCAAAATGGTCATGCCGAAGCTTTTATGCCGGGCGAGCAGCGCCAATTTGTGCACGCCCAGCGGCAGGTCGTCCGCCATCAGGGCAAGCACGAATTGCGTCACGATCAGCGCCACGATCACCCAGTGAAACAGTTGCGCCACGGCGCCGTAGCGGCTCGGAAGACTTCGGGTTGGCATCGGGAGGCTCCGCGTGCACACTGCACCGCGGTAGTCTAGCAAGAGTGCGGAGCGCGGATGGTGTGGAGAAGCTGCTGCGCGGCGATGCTCGCCCTGTCGTTGGCCGCGTGCGGGGCACCGCAGCAGCGCCCATCGCCGACCACCGGCGCCGCCGCTTCGGCGCAGCCCCCGGCGACGCCCGCCAACGTTTATCGAATCGACCAGGCGCACTCGGAATTGCGCCTGCTGCTGTATCGAGCAGGACCCATGGCGGGGCTCGGCCATGATCACGTCATCGTCAATCGCACGCTCGGCGGCTGGGTGAGGTTCGGCGCTGCCGCCGCTGCCGCGTCCTTGTCGCTGACCGTTCCGGCCGCAGGTTTCGTCGTGGACGATGCAGCAGCGCGCCGCGACGAGGGGCCGCAGTTTGCCGAGCAGATCTCCGATGAGGCGAAAGCCGGCACGCTGCGCAACATGCTGGGTCCCGCCGTGCTCGATGCGGCCCGATTTCCGGCGATCTCGGTGCGCAGCATCGCCGTAACGGAGGCGCGCGGCATGCTCGAGGCCAGATTGGCGGTCAACGTGGCGGGACATGACTCGACGCTGGTGGTGCCGTTCGAGCTCGAGCGCGCTGCGGGACGGCTGACCGCACGCGGAGCGCTCACCCTGCGCCAATCCGAGCTCGGCTTGATCCCATTCAGCGTGTTCCTCGGAGCGCTGCGCGTGCAGGACGAAATGAACGTCAAATTCAACCTGGTCGCGGTCCCGGATCAGGAGCCTCAGACAGGACACTAAGGGGAGGACGCCGAAACCACGAGAAGGGGCGTTCCTTCCGGCGCCATCAGCACCGTGGCGGGACTTTGACGCAGCGGCAGCGGTACTTGACCTGTGGGCAGTACTCCGATGTCGGCCAGCCGCCCCAAAGTGCCCGCGACGTCGCCGGTCTCGAACAACAGCGTGGGCCCCTGCAGGTGCGCGGGCTCGTAGAGCCCGATGTCGACCGAGTCGCTGGTGCAAGAGACGTGCGGCAGCGGTGCCTCCGGCTCTTCGATGCCGACGAACCCGAACTGCTCCCAGAAATCCTTCGCCACGTCGCGGTTCGCCGCGGGCAGCGCAATCTCGAGAAAGTACCCGCACAACGAGGTGTCGGTGGCGAGGCGCTTGCTTGGACTGAAGGTGCGGGCCTCGAGGAGCCGTATCAGATGACCCGATGGATCGAGCCAGCCAAGCTCGTTGAAGACGTCATTCCCGAGACGGCGAATCTCGAACTGCAGCCCAAGTCGTTCGAGCGCACCCAGATGTCGAAGCAGGTCAGGCCTGACGAACGTGACGGCGGGCGCGGGAATGAACTCCTGATGCAGCCCCAGGTGGATTCTGCCGTCGGTGACGACCGCGTAGGGATGCGTCCACGCTTCGCCCACCTGTGCTTGCGTGAAGCCGAGCCTGCCGTAAAAGTCCAGCGATGCGCGGATATCCGGCGTGGCGATCGAGAATTCCAGGAAGCGCCCGAGCACTCCGTGAGCTCCTAGCTCACTCCGCCCACACAAATATATTTCATTTCCGTGTAGTCGAGGATTCCGTATTTCGAGCCTTCTCGGCCGGTTCCGGATTCCTTGACGCCGCCGAAAGGCGCGACCTCGGTGGAGATGATGCCGGTGTTCAGGCCGACGATGCCGTACTCGATCGCCTCGGATACCCGCCAGCTGCGCGCCAGGTCGCGCGTGTAGAAGTACGCCGCCAGACCGAATTCCGTGTCGTTGGCCATCGCAATCGCCTGCGCCTCGGATTTGAACTTGAACAGCGGTGCCACCGGTCCGAAAGTCTCCTCGCGTGCGACGAGCATTTCAGGCGTGACGCCGGTGAGAATGGTCGGCTCGAAGAACGTGCCGCCGAGCTCATGCCGCTTGCCGCCCAACGCGACCTTCGCTCCTTTTTTCAAGGCGTCCGCAACGTGCTCTTCGACTTTGGCGACGGCTTTGGCATCGATCAGCGGTCCTTGGTCCGTCGCGCCCTTCAGGCCGTCGCCGATGCGCAGCTTGCCGACCGCAGCGGCGAGCTTCCCTGCAAACTCCTCGTACACGCCCTCCTGCACCAACAAGCGATTGGCGCAGACGCAGGTCTGGCCGGTATTGCGGTACTTGCTGGCGATGGCGCCTTGAACCGCAGCGTCGAGATCGGCATCGTCGAATACGATGAAAGGCGCATTGCCTCCCAACTCGAGCGAAAGCTTCTTCAGCGTACCGGCACATTGCACCATCAATTTTTTGCCGATTTCCGTCGATCCGGTGAAAGTGACTTTGCGGACCGTCGGATTGGTGGTCATTTCGCCGCCGATTGCGGCCGCCGAGCCCGTGACGACGTTGAAGACGCCGGGGGGGATGCCCGCGCGGGCCGCGAGCTCGGCGAGCGCCAGAGCCGAAAATGGTGTCTGGGTGGCGGGCTTGAGCACGAGGCTGCAGCCGGCAGCCAGCGCCGGCCCCGCCTTGCGGGTGATCATCGCGGAGGGAAAGTTCCACGGCGTGATGGCCGCAACCACGCCGATCGGCTGGCGCAGGACCATGATGCGCTTGTCGCTTTGATGGCCGGGAATGATGTCGCCGTACAGCCGCTTGCCCTCTTCGGCAAACCATTCGATGAAGGATGCGGCGTAGGCGATTTCACCTTTCGATTCGGCCAGCGGTTTGCCCTGCTCGGCCGTCATCAGGATCGCGAGATCCTCCTGATGCTGCAGCATCAGCTCGTACCAACGGCGCAGGACGATCGCGCGATCCTTTGCGGTGCGCGCCGCCCACGGCGGCAAGGCTTTGGCGGCGGCGGCGATGGCGCGCCGTGTTTCTGCGGCGCCCATCTTGGGGATGACACCGAGCGTTTCCGCGGTTGCCGGGTTGTGCACCGGGAGCGTGCCGCCGTCGTCGGCGGGCGCCCAGCGCCCATCGATGAAGCACTGCTCTCGCAACAGCAGGGAATCAGTTAGTTTCATGGCAAGTTCCGGGTTAGCCTGGGTTCGATGCAGGGGAAAGGAATATCGGCGCCGCAAGAATATCAGCGCTCCAAGATGGCGGTAACCCCCATGCCGCCGGCCGTACAGATGGAAATCAATCCGCGCTGCGCCCGGTTCTCGTCGAGGAGCTTGGCGAGCGTGGCGACGATGCGAGCGCCCGTCGCGGCGAAGGGATGGCCGATCGCCAGACTGCCACCCTTCACGTTGAGCTTGGCGCGATCGATGGTGCCGAGCGCATCGGGCGCCCCCAGCTTGTCGCGGCAGAACTTCGGATCGTTCCAGGCTTTGAGGGTGCACAGCACCTGTCCGGCAAAGGCTTCGTGGATTTCGTAAAAATCAAAATCCTGCAGCGTCAGCTGCGCATCGTTCAACATCCGCGGTACCGCATAGGCGGGCGCCATGAGGAGACCCTCCTTTTTTTCGACGTAATCGACCGCGGCGACCTTGCCGTAGCGAAGGTAGGCAAGCACGGGCAGATTGCGCGCGCGCGCCCATTCCTCGGACGCGAGCAGGACGGCTGCCGCGCCGTCGGTCATCGGCGTCGAATTTCCCGCCGTCAAGGTGCCGGCGCCCGACGTATCGAACACCGGGCGCAGCTTCGACAGCTTGTCGAGCGTCGTGTCGCTGCGGATGTTGTTGTCCCGGTTGAGTCCGAGATATTCGCGAACGAGGTCCTGGTAGAACCCGGACGCGTAGGCGGCCGAGGCTTTCTGATGGCTTTCCAGGGCGAGCTGGTCCTGCTCGAGGCGCGTGATGCCCCAGGCCTTGACCATGAGCTCGGTGTGCTCGCCCATCGACAAACCGGTGCGCGGCTCGGCCAGGCCCGGCAGCACCGGCCGCAGGTGCTTCCAGCGCAAACCGAGCCAGGGAGCGAGCCTCTCGCCCGCGCTCTTGCCGCGGTAGCTTTTCAGCAGAAGCTGCTGGAACAGCCGCGGGTAGACGACGGGCGGGTCGCTGACGGTGTCGACGCCTGCGGCAATCGCGCTGTCGATTTGCCCGAGCGCGATCTTGTTGCCCACCGAGATTGCAGCCTCCAGGCTAGTGCCGCACGCGCGTTGCAGATCGAGTCCGGGCGTCTCGGCGGCAAGCCCGCAGCCCAGCACCGACTCGCGCGTCAGGTTCCATTGGCTTGAATGCTTCATGACCGCGCCTGCTGCGACGTCACCGAGGCTCTGACCCTGCAGTCCGTATCGATCGACGACACCGCGCAGGGTGGCGGTGAGCATTTCCTGATTGCCCACCTCTGCATAGGCTCCGTTGCCGCGCGCGAACGGAATGCGTACGCCGCCGACGATGGCGACACGTCGCGGAGTGGCTCCAACCAGCATACCCATACCTCCTCAGGTGTGATGACGAGAGATCGGAAGCTGCAGATTATGAACCCACTCACCGGCTTATAATCGCCTCATGACCCGTTTTTCTCTTTCGGTCCCGCCGGGCCTCGCCATTCTGTTGCTCATCGGCTGCGGCGGCTCGAGCGCACCGCCGCCGCCGGCGCCGGCCGGCCAGCACGCGCCCCGCGAACTGCTGACGACGATCGTCGAGCGCTACTGGGATGATCATCAAGCGCTCAGTCCGTTGACCCTTCCCGAAGGCGCCGCGATGCGCTTCGAAGCTGCCTCCGGGTACGACATTTCAGCGCAATTTCTCGCGGATTCGCTGGCCCTCGAACGCCGCTATCTCGAGGCTGTGATCGCCGTTCCCGCCGCGCACCTCGACCCGGAATCGAGATTGACCTATGACATTTTCCGCAGGGAGCGCGAGCAGGCAGTCGAGAGCTTCACGTACCCTTTCGAACTGCTGCCGGTCAACCCACTTCGCTCGATGCCCCTTCTGTTTGCGCAAACCGGCGCCGGAGGGGGGCAATTCGCGATCTTGAGTGCGAAGGATCTCGAACGCTGGCAGGACCGGGCGGCTGCTTTTTCGCGCTGGACCCAACAGGCCGTCTCGAACATGCGGGACGGGATGCGCCGCGGTTATACTCTGCCGCGCGTGCTCGTCGAGGAGATGTTGCCGCTACTGGCCGCGCTGGGCGCCGATACACCCGCCAACGTGTTCTATCAGCCGCTAAAAGCCATTCCCACCACCGTATCGGACGCGGATCGCCGCAGATTCACGGACTCGCTCAGCGCGGCGGTCAGGAACAGGATATTGCCGTCCTACCGCACGCTTCACGATTTCCTGCGCAATGATTATCTGCCGCGGGCGAGAGCGGACGTCGGTCTCTCCGCGCTGCCGCTCGGCGATGAGTGGTATGCCTTCTTGATCCGCCGCGAAACGAGCACCGCCCTGACGGCAGCCGAACTGCACGCTGCCGGGCTTGCGGAAGTCGAACGCCTGCACGGCCGATTGCGGGCGCTGCTCGCCGAAAACGCGCCTCCCGGCAATTTACAGGGCTACTACGATGCCATGCGGCGCGACCCGCGATTCGCATCCGCAGAGCCGTCCGAGATCTTCAACGAACTCAAGATGCAGGTGGCGACAGCGGTCCCGGGGCTGTTCGCGCAGCAGCCGCAGGCTGATTTTGCGATCCGCGGCGTCGAGGCATTTCGCGAGGCCGGAGCAGCGGCGCTCTCCTACCAGCGCGCTACGCCGAACGGGAAGACGCCGGCCGTCCTATTCGCCAACCCGGCGCGCCTCGCCGCACAACCGGCGATGGCCGTGGCTGCGAATTTTCTCCGCGAGGCTGTTCCAGGCCACCATTTGCAGCTCGCAATTCAGCAGGAGCGCTCCGATCTGCCGCGATTCCGCAGGTTCGGCGGAACTCCCGCCTTCGTGGCCGGTTGGGGTTTGTATGCCGCTTCGCTCGGGGAGGAATTGGGGCTTTTCCGCGACACGGAATCCAGATTTGCCGCCGTGCTCGCGGAACTGGAGTGCGCCACCGCACTCGTCACCGACACCGGCCTGCACTCCCAGCGATGGACGCGCCAGCGGGCGCTCGATTACATGCATGCACAGCTGCCGAACGATGAGGCTGCTGTTCGCGAGGCGGTCGATCGGGAGATCGCCCTGCCCGGGGAGGCGCTCGGCTGCACCGTGGGGGAGCGAAAAATTCGCAGCTTGCGGCAGCAGGCCGAGCAGAGGTTGGGTGAACGGTTTGACGTCCGCGCGTTCCATGCGGAGCTGCTCGGCGACGGCGCAATGCCACTCGACATCCTCGACGCCAAAGTCAAGCGGTGGCTGGGCGGCTACCATTAACTCGGCGCCGTGTCGGCGCACGGCAACCGTTGGTCGGACTGCGCAACCGGATTGCGCCGTTCGGGCTACACACGAGGATCACGTGCGCCCATTAATCGCAATGCTGTTGCTGCTGGTGACCGGCGCCGCGCAGCGCGCGGCGGCCGCATGGGATGCGGAGCCACAGCACGGCGACGTCGAAGTGGGTGTGTCCCTCGGGCCGGCGGAACAAAGCGGTCATGCGAGTGCAACCGTGAGGATCCACGCGCCGCGGGAGGTCGTTTGGTCCCTGATCAAGAGTTGCAGTGAGGCGGTGAAGTTGGTGCCGGGATTGACCGCCTGCGAGGTGCTCGAAACCTCGCCCGACCAATCGTCGCAACTCATTCGCCACGTAGTGGATTATTCCTGGTATTTGCCGAAGCTCACGTACCAGTTTCGAGCGACTTATGAACGTCCCGTGCGAATCTCGATCGAACGCGTATCGGGCGACTTCGCGGTGCTCAGAGGCTCCTGGTACCTGCAGAGCGACGGTGACTATACCGTCGCGCATTACGCGGTCGAGTTGGCGCCGGGCTTCTGGGTCCCTCATTGGATCGTTCGAGTTGCGCTCAGGCGAGATTTGCCCAAAATGCTGCGAGCGCTGCGTGCACGCGCGGAAGTCGTGCCGCCCCAGGTAATCGAATGAGGAAGCTGGATAAGGGAGCCAAATGAGACGCGCAAGCGTGGTGTGGTGGCGAACTCTACCGAACATCTGCCTGCTTTCGGGGCTCTGGCTCGCCGCGTGCGAGCGTCAGCCGCCGCCACCGCCGCGGATCAAGCAGGTGTTTCATTTGAATGCCTACGAGAAAGATTTCGGTTACTCCCAGGCGGTGCTGATCGACAAGACACTCTACGTATCCGGATCGGTGGCGGTGGATGCGACCGGTCGACTGGTCGCGCCGGGCGACATGGCGGGACAGCTACGCGCCGCCTACACGAACGTGCGCCATACCCTCGAAGCCCATGACGTCGATTTTCAGGCTGTCGTCAAGGAGACGATCTACACGACCAGCATGGACGACCTGCTCAAGGCCTCGGATCTGCGCTTCGAGTTCTACGACAAGGAGCGTTTGCCGGCGACCTCCTGGGTCCAGGTCCAGCGGCTCGTGGACCCGGGCTTTCTCGTTGAAATCGAGGTCATTGCCGAGCTACCGTAACGGGGGTCTAGTATCCTGGAGCTCGTTTGAGTATTTCACGTGCGTAACATGGTCGACAGGAAATTCGAGCGCCGCCTCGCGGGTCTGATCAATTCCGGCGAGCGGGGGGTGCTGCGCGGCGGACGCAAGGGCGTGGAAAAGGAGTCGCTGCGTGTATCGCCCGAGGGCGAGATCGTGCAAACGCGTCATCCTGCGGCATTGGGCGCGCCCCTCACAAACGAGCACATCACCACCGATTTCTCCGAATCGCTGATCGAGCTGGTCACCCCGCCATTCGGCGAAACCTGGGAGCTGCTGCAGTATTTGTGCGATATACACCAATTCGTCTATCGGCATCTGGGCGATGAGCTGCTGTGGTCGACCAGCATGCCGTGCGCCATCAACGGCGATGAAAGCATCCCTCTCGCGCAATTCGGCAGCTCCAACGTCGGCCGGATGAAGACGATTTACCGTCACGGCCTCGGCGTGCGGTACGGCCGGATCATGCAGGCGATTTCCGGCGTGCACTTCAACTATTCGTTCTCCCCGACGTTGTGGGATGCGCTCGAGCACATCAATCAATCCGATCGGCCGCGCCAGGATTTCGTTTCGGATCAATATTTCGGCGTTCTCAGAAATTACCGACGCTTCGGATGGCTGGTACTGTACCTGTTCGGCACTTCGCCCGCGGTTTCCAAGAGCTTCTTTGCCGGGCGCGAAATCGAGCTGCCGTCTCTCGACGAGGATACGGTGTACGAGCCGTACGGAACGTCGCTGCGCATGAGCGACATCGGCTATCGAAACAAGACCCAGGCGACGGTGAGCGTCTCGGTCAACGGGCTGGATGAGTACGTGAAGGATCTCTCCAAGGCGATCAGCACTCCTTACCCCCCGTACGAGAGGATCGGGGTCAAGGTCAACGGCGTGTATCAGCAGCTAAATGCCAATATTCTGCAGATAGAAAACGAGTACTACAGCTTCATCAGACCCAAACGCATCGCCCGATCGGGCGAGCGCCCCACCAAGGCGCTGCGCCGGGCCGGCGTGGAATACGTTGAGGTTCGCGCTCTCGATGTAAGCGCCTTCGATCCGGTCGGGGTCAATCAGAACAAACTGCGTTTCCTGGAGGCGTTTCTCGCCTTGTGTCTGCTCCGCGACAGCGAGCCGATAGATCGCAGCGAGCAGCAGGCACTCGATGAAAACCATCTGCGGGTGGCGCGGCGCGGCCGCGAGCCCGGCCTCAAGCTCAACCGCGAGGGGCGGGAATTTCCGATGCTGGATTGGGCGCGCGAGCTGCTCGATTCGATGCAGGGAATGTGCGAGTTGCTGGACCATGGGGAGCCGGCGCGACCGTATGCGGCGGCGCTCGAACAGCAGCGCGCCAAGATCGACGAGGTGGAGCGGACCCCTTCGGCACGCCTGCTCACCGAGATGAGACAGACAGGGGAGTCTTTCTTCCAGCTCGCCCGGCGCATGTCCAAGATGCACAAGGATTACTTTCTCGATCTTCATCCGCCCAACGAGCGCCGCTTGGCGGAGTTCGCCGCCGCCGCGCAGGAATCGCACGAGGAGCAGCGCCGGATCGAGGCGGCCGATCGCGTGGATTTCGACACGTATCTCGCCCATTACCTGGCGGATTGAGGGTCCGGGCGCGGGAGGCGTGATTCGGTTCGCGCCGCAGTCGGCTTGACATAAAATCGCGACTCACCGCTCGCTATTTTTCCGGCAACGTGTGGTCCAATTCGTTGAGGCCGCGCGCGTTCGTGGGTAGGGTGGGTACGATGATCATTGGCGACCGTTTCCCGTTGGAGGATCTGCCGGATCTGCCGCACGCGCGGCAGCTGAAGACCGGCTTTCCATGGCTCACGTTCAACGCGGAACTCGAGCTGGAATTCCGGCAGACCGTGCTCGATGAGAACCTGCGGCATATCCGCATCAATTTCTGCCTGGCCGCCGTGATCATCGTCGCCAGTTCGGCCGCGCAGGGGGCGGTGCTGAGCCGCGATCTGAATCGTATTGCTGGCATCATTCATATGCTGGTGATGATTCCCATGCTCCTGCTGTGCCTCGGCGCGAGCTTCTCGCACCGCCGACATCGCCTGTATCCGCCTCTCGCGCTCACGGCGGTCACCTTGTGCGGGTTGTGCGTCGTCGCGATCCAAGTCATGGCCGCGCGCGACGGAGTTTTGATCCTGTTTCCCGGCCTGATATTGACGGTGATTTTCATCTATTTCATGGGCGGCTTGATTTTTTATCATGCGCTCGCGGCCAACATCATCATCAGTCTCGCCTACCTCGCCGCGGGCAGCGTGCTGCAATTGCCGGACCGGGAGTTCGGCTACAACACACTGGCGATCGTCGCCGTCAACATGTTTTGCGCCTCGGTCGTGTACATGCACGAGAAAACCAGCCGCATGCGATTTCTCGAGGCGGCGCTGCTGCGTGAGATGGTGGCACGCGACGGTCTCACCGGCATCCAGAACCGCCGCATGTTCGACCAGCATATCCAGCTCGTCTGGCAGCAGGCCGTGCGTGAGACCCAGCGCGTGGCCGTCTTGCTGGTCGACATCGATTGCTTCAAGGACTACAACGACCGCTACGGGCATCAGGCCGGAGACGAATGCCTGCGGGCGGTGGCCGTATCCTTGAGCCAATGCGCGCGCCGGCCCCTGGACTTCGTCGCGCGCTACGGCGGCGAGGAGTTCGCCGTCGTGCTCTATGAGGCGAGCCGCGAGTACGTGGCGGAAGTGCTGACGCGCATTCAGCGCTCGATCGCGGAGCTGAACATTCCGCACGACGCGTCGCGAGTGGCGAGCCGGCTGACGGTCAGCATCGGCGCGGCATTCATTCTTCCCGGCGCCAGCCGCACGCATGATGGGCTGATCCAACTCGCGGACGAGGCCCTGTACAGCGCCAAGGAACAAGGTAGGAACCGAGTCGTGGTCATGGAGGCCGAGTACCAGACGCTTCGGACCGGGCGCTTCGAGAAGCGCGGCGTTCAGCGCGCAGTCTAGCTGCCTGTCTCCGCCGGGCTCCTGGCGTCCCGATAGATCCCTACGGTCGGTTTTTCGCCGGCCCTTTGGCTGGCGCGAAACATCCCCTCGGAGTTGAATTCCATGGCGATGTCGCCCTGCGGCCCGATGGCGACCACCCCTCCCTCCCCCCGCAGGGCGGGAAGCACCTCGAGCACCACTTCGCGCACCGCCTGCGCGAGCGTGCGGGCGCCGAAGCGAACGCGCGCGCAGATATCGTGCGCCACGGCTGCGCGGATGAACACCTCGCCGTGACCGGTCGCCGATACGGCGCACGCGCGGTCATCGGCATAGGTGCCCGCACCGATGATCGGCGAGTCACCGATTCGCTGATAGCGCTTTCCGGTCATTCCGCCGGTCGAAGTGGCGGCCGCCATCCGCCCGTGTCCGTCGAGCGCAACGGCGCCGACGGTGCCCGCGTGCGAGATGGTCAGCGGCGAGATCTGCGCATCGCCGCCGCGGATCCGTTCCAGCTGCCGCCAGCGCGCGGCGGTATAGAAATAGCTGCGCGGTACGAATTGGAAGCCGCGGCTCAGAGCGAACTCCTCGGCGCCGCATCCGTTCAAAAGCACATATTCGGAGTGCTCCATGACGGCACGTGCGAGTTCGACCGGGTTTCGGATGTGGTGCACACCGCATACCGCGCCGGCTTTGAGCGTGGTCCCTTCCATGATGGAGGCGTCGAGCTCGTTCTGGCCGTCGATCGTGAACACGGCACCATGCCCGGCGTTGAACAACGGATTGTCCTCGAGCAGGATCACCGCGCGCGTCACCGCATCGAGGCTCGTGCCTCCGCGTTCGAGGACGGCGAAGCCGGCTGCGAGCGCGGAGGCCAAGCCCGCACGATACTGCTGCTCGCGATCGACGCTCATCTCACTGCGCGGCAAGGTCCCCGCGCCGCCGTGAATCGCTAGCCCGTACATTTGCAGATCTCCGTCGGCTCGAAGAACACGATTTTCGGCATCAAACCGTCTCTTTCAACGCGATCTGCGGGTTTGCCAGCTTGTCGAGGTCAGGGCGGCCGCGCTCGGCGATCAGCTTGCGCGCCGCCATGTAATCCTTGGGCTGATTGACCGCTTCGACGGCAATCAGCTCGCCGCCCTTCAGGTAGCAGACGCTGAAACTGCGTATCGCCGGATCGCCGCGCAACACCTGTTGATCGAACCCCTGGGATAGGCCGACGATCAGCAGCTTATTGTCAAATTGATCGGACCAAAACCAGGGCACCCGGTCGTGCGCGGTCGGCCGGTCGAGAACGTTGAGCGCTGCAGCCTTCGCCTGCTCGAATGCATTGTCGACCGATTCGAGGCGCACTCGCATGCCGAAACGCAGCGATGGATGATTGGTGCAGTCGCCGGCAGCGTAAATGGCCTCGTCGCTGGTGCGGCAATATTCGTCGACGCAGATGCCGTTGTCGACCTCCAACCCCGCGGCGCCCGCCAGCTCGGCGTTCGCCACGGCGCCGACCCCGACAATGAGCAAATCCGCTTCGTGGGTGCTGCCGTCGGCGCATACGACCCGTTCGACCCGCCGGGCGCCCTCGAGCCGGACCACGCGGGTGTTGCAAATGATCTTGATGCCCTGGGTGCGATGCTCATGTGCGAAGAACTCCGAGACGCTCGATGCCACGACTCGGTTCATGAGGCGGTCCGCCATTTCGAGCACGGTGACCGCGCAGCCAAGCTGGCGGGCCGTCGCCGCGGTCTCGAGTCCGATGTACCCGCCGCCGATGATGACAGCCCGCGCCCCGGGCTTCAGATCTTCACGGATCGCCGCGACGTCCTCGATGCCGCGCAAATAATGCACGCCCGCCAGCTCGGCTCCGGGACAGGTCAGCGGACGCGCCCTGGCACCGACGCACAAAAGCAGCCGGTCGTACTCGAGTTCACCTTCGTCCTCGAGAACCACGCGCCGCCGGGCCCGATCCAGCCGTCGCGCTCCCACGCCCAGCTTGAGCTCGACCCCGTGCTCGTCGTAGAACGCCCGGTGCCGAAACGGCAGCCGGTCCGCGGAGAATTCGCCGGCGAGGTATTTTTTCGATAGCGGAGGACGCTGGTAAGGCAGGTGCGGCTCGTCGCCGATCAATGCGATGCGCCCACCGTATCCTGCGCGGCGCAGGGTATCGACCGCCTGGGCTCCCGCCTGCCCACCACCGATGATGAGGATCGTCGAGACCATCGAGTTCCTTGGAGTTGCGGTTGACCGTCCGGAGAGCGCCTTTATAGCGGTTCACGGCCTGCCTTGCCAGGCTGGCTGGTCCGGCCCAGCGGCCCCGCCCGGGCTTTGGTCCGGGCTGACAAGGGCCGCCGCCCCCCGAAGCCGAGGTCCGGGGGCTCATAGGTGGTGCCGGGCGCCCGGAATAGTAATAGGATTGTCACGGCGGCCCAATGCCAAGCGGAGTCCTCGAATGAAATTGATTACTGCCATCATCAAGCCCTTCAAGCTGGACGACGTACGTGCGGCGCTTTCGGAAATTGGGGTGTCGGGAATGACAGTGACCGAGGTCAAGGGTTTCGGGCGACAGCGCGGCCACACCGAGCTGTATCGCGGGGCGGAGTACGTCGTCGATTTCGTCCCAAAGACGCGCATCGAAGTCGCCGTCAAGAACGAGCTCGTGGATCAAGTCATGGAGGCAATCGTCGGCGCCTCCAAAACCGGAAAGGTTGGCGACGGCAAGATCTTCGTCACCGACATCATTCGGGTGCTGCGCATCCGGACCGGTGAAACCGATAACGCTGCCTTGTAAGCACCGGTCAGCCGCACGCGCGAGACGAGGATCGGCTCCGCCCCGATGCCCGTGAGACACGCTCAGAGCTGGGCGCGCTTTCGCCGTCTCGACCACAACATGAGAAAGCCGATGCACACGGCGAAGTTGAGCACCCACCACCAGAGCTGGCGCGCGTTGTTCTTCCCGCCGGCGTTGCCGCCCGTCCCGCCGATCTGCAGCGTCCCCTTGAGCTCCTCGCGGGTTCCGCCGAAGGCCACTTGGAATTGCACGGACGCCGCGCCCGGAAGGGTCAGATCCGGCGTCTGCAGTGTGTAGCTCCCGTCGACCTCGGCGGTGGTCGAATGGGCCGCACCTCTGAGAGCAACCGTCACCATCGCGTCGCGCACCGGCGCGTTGTCGAGGATGCGGCTCAGGTGAATCGTCATGCGATCGCCATGCACCGTCCCCACCGCCAACAGATCGGACGAGCGCGCCTCGATTCTCGGCGGCAAGGACGGACCAGCGTCCGTCACGGCTGCGGCGCCCGTCGCCAGCGGCGCCAGGGAAAAAGCGGCGACGATACCCGGCAGACAACGAGCGCGTCGGTTGCTCAAAGCAGGAAACCCGCGATGCCCATTGCAGTTCCGGCGACGCTCGCGAGAATGCCGAACAACGGAAAGAAGCTGTTGCGCGCGAGGAAGAACAACGAGCACAGCACCAGGCCGAGTTCCAGCAACCCTTCCCCGATGTCGAAACGCAGAGCCCGGCGCTCTTCGAGTTCGCTTTTGACGTCTTTCGCCTGGGCCTCCTTCATGATGTCCCTGGCATCGCCGGCGTATTTGTCGCGCCCCGCCTCGAGCTTGCGCTGCGCAGCGACAGCCTTGTCCAGGTCGGCGCCGGGGCCGCTCTGCAGGAGCGTCAATGCCACATCGCTCATGTGTTCGCGGATTTTCTTCGCTTGATAAAACGCCCACTGGTCGTTCGATTCGGTGCGGTGAATGACGGCCTGGGTGTGTGCGCGGTGCGAGGCGATCGTCACCACCGACAGGAGTATGCCGACCACGCCGACCAGGATTCCCACGCGGCGGGTATTCGGGTCCGCAGCGTGCTCCGGTTTCACTTCGATTTCAGGCATGACGCGAGACCGTCCTCCGATTTCATGGTTGATGCCCCGCAGGTTTATCAGGGCGCAGCGGCGCTCGGTGCCGCCATGGGGCCGCCCGGGGGGTGCGCGTTGCTGCGCTCATTTGACCGCATGCAAGCGCGGGTTCGCGCGGGAAATGCCCAATACGCCGCTGCGTACGACTTCGACGATGTCGCCGAACGCGCCGACGCTGGTGATGAACTCGCCGATTTCGATCTCGGTGCTCGTGAGTTCCACGATGAAGCTCGAAGGGTTCGACGACAGAACCCTGCCGCCCGCCCGGCGCAGCAGCGTGTTGACGGCGTCGACGTGTTCGGCCGCGATCTGCAGTTTGATCAGCATCAATTCGCGCGCCAGGTGATCGCCGCTGGTCATGTCATCGACCGCCACGACGTCGACGAGCTTGAGGAGTTGCGCATTGATTTGTGCGATCACCGCATCAGAGCCGATGGTGACCAGCGTGACGCGGGATACGGTGGGATCGTTGGTCGGCGCAACCGAGAGGGACTCGATGTTGTAGCCGCGGGTGGAAATGAGTCCGGTTACGCGGGTCAGCGCCCCGGCTTCGTTTTGCAGAAGTATCGCGATGAGATGCCGCATGGTCATAAGAGGATACGGGTGGCGGCACTTGGGCGCCAGGGCGATAACTGCTAGTCTTTGAGGGTGAAGCAGCCCCAAGACATGTTGAATCAAGCGGCCCACCCGCTGGCCGGCGCCAGCATGACGGGGGCGGAGATGCTCGTCCAGGTGTTGGCCGATGAGGGCGTGGACACCATCTTCGGTTACAGCGGCGGCGCAATTCTGCCGATTTACGATGCAGTATTCCGCTACAACCAGGACCATCAGTCCGCGATGCCGTTGATCGTTCCGGCGAACGAGCAAGGCGCCGGATTCATGGCCGCGGGTTATGCGCGAGCGAGCGGGCGGGTGGGCGTCGCGCTGGTGACTTCCGGCCCCGGGGCGACCAACACCGTGACACCGGTGAGGGATAGCCAGGCCGATTCGGTGCCGCTGGTGGTCATTTGCGGCCAGGTCGCCACCACGTCGATCGGGACCGATGCCTTTCAGGAAGCACCGGTGCCAAGCATCATGGGTGCGGTCGCCAAGCACGTCTTCCTGGTGACGGATCCGACGAAACTTGAGGCGACGGTACGCACCGCGTTTGAAATCGCGCGCACCGGGCGCCCCGGTCCCGTGGTGCTCGATGTTCCCAAGGATGTGCAGAACTGGAAGGGCGTGTTCCATGGGTCCGGCCGTTTGCCGATCCCGGGATATCGGCAGCGCATGAATCGCCTGGAGGCGAGCAAATTGCCGGATTCGGCGTGCGCCGCCTTCTTCGCCGCCTTGGCAACCGCCAAGCGGCCGTTGATCTATGCGGGCGGCGGCGTGATCAACGCAAATGCCTCGCACGGCTTGAGGGAGTTTTCGAGAGAGTTCCAACTGCCGGTGGTGACGACTCTGATGGGCATCGGCGCCGTGGACACCACGGACCCGTTGTCGATGCGCATGCTGGGAATGCACGGTGCCGCATTCGCGAACTACGCGGTCGATGATTGTGATTTCCTGGTGGCGCTCGGCGCGCGC
Source organism: uncultured Gammaproteobacteria bacterium (assembly GCA_963843295.1). Classification (GTDB taxonomy): domain Bacteria; phylum Pseudomonadota; class Gammaproteobacteria; order Steroidobacterales; family Steroidobacteraceae; genus Bog-1198. The sequence continues at coordinate 131,501 of CAWJJP010000004.1, forward strand.
TTCGATGATCGCGTGGCCGGCAATCCGCCGAAATTTGCGCCGCGCGCCAGATTCATCGCGCATCTGGACATCGACGCCTCGGAAATCAACAAGGTCAAGCACGTCGATTGGAGCCACGTCGGCTTGATGCCGGAGGCGCTGCGCAGCTTGATGGAGTACGGCAAGCGCAGCAACTTCAGGCGCGACTGGTCCGAATGGCGCGGCCGCTGCGCGGACCTGCGCACGAGATACGCCATGAACTACGATCGTGACAGCGATCTCATTCAGCCCTATTACATCATCGAGGAGATCAATCGTCTGACGCAAGGCGAGGCGATCATCACCACCGGCGTGGGACAACACCAAATGTGGGCCGCGCAGTACTTCGACTTCCGCAGTCCGCGCCTGTGGTTGACGTCCGGCAGCATGGGAACGATGGGTTTCGGGTTGCCGGCTGCGGTCGGGGCACAGTTCGCGCAGCGTCAGCGGCTCGTGATCGATGTCGATGGCGATGCGAGCATTCGCATGAATTTAGGCGAACTGGAAACGGTGACCACGTACGATCTGCCGATCAAAGTCGTCGTGCTCAACAACTTCGGCGACGGCATGGTGAAGCAGTGGCAGAAGCTGTTCTTCAAGGGCCGCTTGAGCGCCAGCGACAAGAGTCTGCATACCAAGGACTTCGTCAAGACGGCGCTTGCCGACGGATTCAAGTTTGCCGCTCGCCTCGATAAAAAGAAGGACGTACCGCGGGTGATCGAGGAGTTCATCCGTTTCGACGGCGCGGCGTTCCTCGAGGTCATGATCGACCAGGACGCCGGGGTGTATCCGATGGTCGGTCCCGGCCAAGCGTACGACGAAATGATCACCGGCGATCACATCGCCTCGCGCACTCAGGTTGAGATAAAGCCGCCCGACGCGTCCGAGATGTTCTAGGAGCCCGGCCCCGCGGGGTCCGCAGCCGCGGCTACCACACGCCGCTGTTCTGCATCGTCGTCCATGGCTCGGCGGGAGGCAGTGCTGCGCCCCGCTGCAGCAGCTCGACGGAAATGTTGTCCGGAGAGCGGACGAACGCCATACGGCCGTCGCGTGGCGGGCGATTGATGGTCACGCCGTGAGTCATCAGGCGCCGGCATGTCGCGTAAATGTCCTCCACCGCATACGCGAGGTGGCCAAAATTGCGTCCTGCGCCGTAGGGTTCCGGGTCCCAGTTGTGCGTCAGTTCCAGCTGCGCCTGCTCATCACCCGGAGCCGCCAGGAACACGAGCGTATAGCGACCTTGAGGATAATCGCGGCGCGATAATTCGACGAGCCCGAGGGCATCCCGATAGAACCGCAGCGATTGTTCGATGTCAGTGACACGAACCATGGTATGCAAATACTTCATGACGGTTCCCCAGGCCACGTTGAAAAATCGGAGTGAACGATGCACAAAAGCAAACTGAGCGGATTCATCATCGATTGCTGCACCGAGGACCTGTCCGCGGCCGCTGCCTTTTGGAGCGGCGCTCTCGGCATGCCGGTACAGGAGTTGCCGGGCAGCGAGGGTGAAAAGTATAGCCGTCTGGACGATGCGCAACACGGGTTGCACATCGAGGTGCAGAAGGTCGACCACCCGAGCCGTGTGCATCTCGACATCGAGACGGACGACATCGAGAACGAGGTTCGGCGTCTGGAGAAGCTCGGTGCCAGGAGAATTCAGGCCGTTCAAAGCTGGTGGGTGATGGAAGCGCCGACCGGACAGCGATTCTGCGTGGTACGCGCCGGTTCACCCGGATTTGAGCGCCAGGCGGTCATATGGCCTTAAGCGGCATTCGATTCACGGCGAGTTCAGCTGTGGCGCTGATGTCACAGATCAGCGACATATTTGACATAGTGCAACAGGCACCCATTGGCGGCATAACTATTGGATTTCTCACCTTTAGGGCGTAGTATTCCTGACACTCTCCTGTCGTCTTTATAGCGGGTGTTACTTAATCGCAACAGCCGATTGAACTCAAAGAAGGTCGAACGTCAGTGCACCACATGTGCCGCGTATCCTCCACCGAAGGACGTGTCGGGTTATTACTCAGCACCTGTTCCACTCGATATCCCCGGCTCGTCCGGGGATTCTTTTAACTGCAATCTGCTCCCGGTGAATCCGATCGAACTGCGCGAGCGAAAGGCTTTGTTACCAACGCAAGGCCCGAGAGCACGATGCAGGCGGTTTCCGCGGATACGTCCGGTCTTGAAAGTCTCGTGGATGCCATGGCGGCCGGCAACGATGCCGCTCTGTCCGTTCTTTATCAGCACACGGTCTCGAAAGTTTTCGCCATTGCCTGCGGTGTGCTGCGCTCCAAGGAAGACGCCGAGGAGGTCGTTTGCGACGTGTACACGCACGCGTGGCTGCGTGCAGGCAGCTTCGATGCCGGCCGCGGCAGTGTGATGGCCTGGCTCGCGGTCATGGCACGGAATCGCGCACGGGACCGCCTTCGTCAGCGTCGTGAACTTGCGTCGCTGGATGACGGGCGCAGCGATGCCGACGGCGCGCCGTTGATGATCGACGCGTTGGGCCCGGAACAGATCCTGGCCCGATTTCAGTCGGGAACCGCGCTTTATTGCGCCCTGAAGTCCCTCACGGCGCAGCGCCGGCAGCTGCTGAGCCTGGCGTTCTTTCAGGGCCTCAGCCATCGGGAAATCGCGGATGCGGTGGGGTTGCCCTTGGGAACGGTCAAGTCGCACGTGCGCCGCGCGTTGGCGACCCTGCAGTGCGCGTTGGCGTACACCCAGACAGACTCCTGACCGCCGAAGCGCTCCAAACCCGCGCGTCGCGGCAGTCCTTCGTGCATGGACGGGTGCGCTCGATGCGGCGACAATGCAGCGCGAACTTCGGAGGATGCATGACTGTGAGCGACGGTTTTACGGGGGCGGTAGGCAACACCCCCTTGATTCGCCTGCGCCATTTGAGCGAGGAGACGCGCTGTGAGATTCTCGGCAAGGCCGAATTCATGAATCCCGGCGGCTCAGTCAAGGATCGTGCCGCCAAGTGGATCGTGCTCGATGCGGAACGGCGCGGTGCGTTGAAACCGGGTGGTACCGTCGTCGAGGGGACGGCGGGCAACACCGGCATCGGACTCGCACACGTCTGCAACGCTCGCGGATACAAATGCGTCATCGTCATGCCCGACAACCAAGCCGCCGAGAAATATCAGATCATCGAGGCCCTCGGTGCGCAACTGCGCAGGGTGCCCGCCGTGCCCTACAGCAACCCCAATCAGTATCAAAAGGTTGCCGGCCGGTTGGCCGCCGAACTCCCCAACGCCGTCTGGGCGAACCAGTTCGACAACACGGCCAATCGCCTGGCGCACTTCGAGTCCACCGGTCCGGAGATTTGGCGCGACACCGTCGGGAAAGTGGACGCATTCTGCGCGTCGACGGGCACCGGCGGTACCCTGGCGGGAGTCGCAGCCTATCTCAAGTCTCAATCCCCAGCCGTGCGCATCGTGCTGGTGGATCCGCCGGGCAGTTCGCTCTATCACTATTTCAAGGACGGTGAGCTGCGATCGGACGGCGGCTCCTCGATCACCGAAGGGATCGGCACCGGACGCGTCACGGCGAATCTAGAAGGAGCGCCGATCGACGACGCGATGCGAATCTCGGACGCGGAAACCATGCATTTCGTGTATCGGCTGCTGCGAGAGGAAGGCTTGATGCTCGGCAGCACGGCGGGGATCAACGTCGCCGCTGCCGTAGCACTCGCCAGGCAATTGGGCCCAGGCCATACCATCGTGACCGTCCTGTGCGACGGGGGTGCGAAGTACCAGTCGCGCCTGTTCAATCGGTCGTGGATCGAGGAACGAGGCTTCTCGGAAGCTATCGCGGAGACCCGATGAGAGTCCCGTCTCACCCGGAGTGAGGCCTCACGCGGTTTGAAAGATGTCCGCTGCCGAGCCGTTGTCGAACCACGCCAGTGTGGAGTGCAGCGACACCACGTCGCCGACCACGAGCAGCGTCGGTGATTGCAGCGCTGCGCCAGACGCCGTGTCACGGAGGGTGCCGAGCGTTGCGGTGAGTACGCGCTGGTCCGCCGTCGTGCCCAGGGCGATGAGCGCGGCCGGACGATCGGCGGGGGCGCCGTGCGCCATCAGCTCCTCCACGATGTGATCCAAGCGCCCGAGTCCCATGTAGAACACTGCGGTCGCGCCCGGCAAGGCCAAGGAGCGCCAGTCGGGCTCCCTGCCATTCGGCTCCGCATGCCCCGTTACGAAGCTGACGCTATGGGCGTGCTCGCGGTGCGTGAGCGGAATTCCGGCATAGGCCGCGCAACCGGCCGCAGCGGTGATGCCCGGCACGACGGAGAAATCGATTCCGGCGCGGGCGAGGGCCTCGAGCTCCTCCCCGCCACGGCCGAACACGAATGGGTCGCCGCCCTTGAGACGCACGACTCGCCTCCCCTGGCGCGCGTGCTCGATCATCAACTCGTTGATGTGCTCTTGTCGCGTGCCCTCGCCGCCGGCGGTCTTGCCGACGCAGATGCGTACTGCATCGCGCCGCGCCAAATCCAGCACGGCGGCCGAAACAAGGCGATCGTGCAATATGACATCCGCATCCTGGAGCGACCGCAGCGCCTTCAAGGTGAGCAATTCGGGATCGCCCGGACCGGCGCCCACCAGAACCACTTCGCCGGCGGCGCGCGGTGCGGTGCCGGTGGTCGCCAGCAATTGCTGGGCGATGCGCAGCGCGCCGCGCCGATCGCCGTCGACGAAACGGCGAGCGGCGGGTCCGTCGACGATGGCCTCGAAATAGCGGCGCCGTTCATCGGGATCGCGTAGCCGGCGGCGGCTCGCCTTGCGCAGGTCCCGCAGCCACGACGCCAGCTCGCCCAGCCTCTGCGGAATGAGTGTCTCCAGGCGCTCGCGCAAGCGCCGCGCCAGTACCGGCGAAGATCCACCGGTCGACACCGCCACCAGCACCGGATCGCGATCGATGATTGCCGGTACGATGAAGCGCGAAGCTTCCCGATCGTCCACGACGTTGACGGGAATGGCGCGCGCATCGCTCAAATTCGCGATCCAACGATTCACGGCGCGGCGCGAAGTCGCAACGATCACGAGCCGTACATCGTCCAAATCCGAGGGTACGAACTCGCGGACCGCCGCTGTGAGCGCGCCGCACGCGGCGCGCCGCACCAGTTCGGGGGTGATCTCGGGTGCAACGACCGTAATACGCGCACCACTGCGCTCGAGCAACGTCACCTTGCGCAACGCCACATCACCGCCACCGACGACGAGCACCTTTTGCCCTTCGAGGTCGAAGAAAACGGGGAAGTATTTCAATCGATGAGTCCTCGTCGTGCGCTCCTGGCCACTACGACTCGGCGCCACTCAGCCCGAGCGCGGGAATCTGGCGCCGTGGATGCAATCCGCACTCGCGCGAATCGGTGCGCTCCCACCACCAGCGCCCGGCACGCGCATCCTCGCCCGGCTGCACGGCACGCGTGCAGGGTGCGCAGCCGATGCTGGGGTAACCGAGGTCGTGCAGCGAATTGTAAGGCAGGCGCTTCTTGCGGATATAGTCCCAGATTTCCTTTTCCGACCAATCGAGCAGCGGACTTACCTTGTGCAGGCCGTATTCCGCGTCCCATTCGATCGGAGCCGCCAGCGCGCGGCTCGCCGACTGTCCGCGGCGAATTCCGGTGACCCAGGCATCGCGCCCGGCGAGGGCGCGCCGAAACGGCTCGATCTTGCGCACGGCACAGCAGCCGCGGCGCTCTTCCATGCCGTTGCGAAAGCCGTTAATGCCGTTCTCGCCGACCCATCCCTCCAAGCGCGCCGCCTCAGGGTAGTAGATGCGCATTTGGCGAGCGTAGCGGCGCTGCAGCCGCTCGATCAAATCATAGGTTTCCGGGAACAGCCGGCCGGTATCGATGCTGAAGATTTCGATTTGCGGGACCGCCTCCCAGATCAAATCCGTAAGAACCATCGACTCCGCGCCTAAGCTATTGGCATAGCACACATTTTTGTAGCTCGCGACGGCGGCGCGAAGCTGCGAAATACTGCCCTCTGCGCGCTCGCGCAGGCTCGTCGGTAATTCGGACACTGTTGATCTCGGCTGGAGCGATGTGACTCACTATAGGAGCACCACAGCGCCCCCGAAACGAACTATCGCTTATGAGGACATGCGATTCCGTGCTAGCGGGCCGGGGCGGCCGATGCGCCGCAGCGGCCTCAAAACTTATATCCTAGAACAATGAAATTTCAGCAATTGCGCTACCTCGTGGCCGTGCACGAGAACGGACTCAACATCACGGCTGCCGCCCGGCAACTGCATACCTCGCAACCGGGCGTCAGCCGGCAGTTGAAAATGCTCGAGGAAGAGCTCGGCTTTCAGCTGTTCGAGCGCGAGGGCCGCGCACTCACGCGAACCACGGCCGCGGGCGAGGAGATCATTTCGCGCGCCACCAGCATCCTGCGCGAAATGCAGAACATCCGCCGCACGTCCGCGGAACTGCGCAAGGCCGACGGCGGTTCGCTGTCGATCGCAACGACGCACACCCAGGCGCGCTACGTGCTGCCGCCCGTGATACGCGCGTTTCGGCTGAAGTACCCGAAGGTGCGCCTGCATCTGCATCAGGGCACATCCGAGCAGATCGCGGAGATGGTGGCGCGGGATCGCGTCGACTTCGCGATCGCAACCGGATCGGAGGAGCTTTTCCCGCATTTGGTGCGGTTGCCGGTCTATCGCTGGCATCGAGCGGTGGTCGTGCCGCAAGGCCATCCCCTTGCTTCGGCGGGTAAGCTGACACTGAAGAAGCTCGCCGAATATCCGATCGTCACCTACGTGTTCAGCTTCTCCGGCCGTTCCTCGCTGCCTGCGTTGTTCGAGACGGCGGGGTTATCGCTCGATGTGGCGCTGACGGCGCGCGATTCGGACGTCATCAAGACGTACGTGCGCATCGGTCTGGGAGTGGGCATATTGGCGCGCCTCGCGATGGACCCGGCAACCGATTCGGATCTCACCGTACTCGATGCGGCCCATTTATTCGAGGGGCACACCACCTGGATCGGCTTTCGCCGCAGCGCGCTGCTGCGCGCCTATATGTACGAGTTCATCGAACTGCTTGCCCCGCACCTGCCGCGCAAGCTGGTGCGCGAGACGGAGAAGCTGGAAACCCAGGAAGAGGTGGCTCGCATTCTGCAGGATCTCCAGATACCCCTGCGCGACGGCCCCTGAGTCCGATGGCCCTTGGGCACGTCGCGACATCATGGCATGGCCATCAGCGTCGGTGGAGCCTCACGGGCAGCCCGGCGTCGTTCGCCGGCTGGTACGCGGCCGAAAAGGTCGCGAGCGCATCGCGCGCGGTTTCGATTTCGCCGGCGGGCAGCTCGAAGCTATTGAAGCCGCAGCGCGCGAGGAAGAACAGTTGATCCCGACGCACGTAGCCCGTCGCCCGCAATTCGCCGGCGAACTTCCAACGTTCGCGCAGCAGGCGTCCTTGCGTGTAGCCACGGCCGTCGCCCGGGCCGGGAAACTGCGCTGCGACGAGCGTAAACCGCGCGATGTCCGGTGCCAGCTGTTCGACTTTGTGCACCGGTGCGAGGATCACACCCAGGCGCCGGCCGCTCGAGTTCCAGCGTTCGCGATCCGACACCCACTCATCGAGGGTCAAGATCAACCCGGCGTCGCCCGCGCCCTCTGCCTCGTTGGCATAAAGCCAATCGTCGGCGACCACTTCGCCGTCACGCAGCAGCAGGCGCAGCATACGCTCTCTCCTTGAACGGCCTCACGCCGACGCGCCGCACGGTATCGAGGAACCGCTCATCGTCGAGACGCCGCTCCACGTAGACCTCCAACAGCTGCGCGATCGTCTCCGCGACGTCGGCCTTGGCGACCGACGGGCCGATGACGGTGCCCAGTGACGCGTCGGCGCCGGAGGCCCCGCCGATGGTGATCTGGTACCACTCTTCGCCACCCTTGTCGACGCCGAGAATGCCGATGTTGCCCACGTGGTGATGACCGCAGGCGTTCATGCAGCCCGACATTTTCACGTCAATTTCGCCGAGATCGTAGATATAGTCGTAATCATCGAAGCGCTCATTGATGAGCTTGGCCACTTCGATGGAGCCGGCATTGGCGAGGCTGCAAAAATCGAGTCCCGGGCAGCAGATCATATCGGTCAGAGTCCCGATGTTCGGCGTCGCGAGCCCGGCGGCTTCCAGCGCCTGCCACAGCTCGAAGGTCCTCTCCTGCTCCACGTCGGCGAGCAGCAGATTTTGGGTATGGGTGACACGCAGCTCGCCGAAGCTGTAGCGGTCGGCAAGATCGGCGACCAGGTCCATTTGTGCGGCGGTGGCGTCGCCGGGTGCGACATCGGCTTTCTTCAATGATACGTACACGACGCGATAGCCGGGCACTTTGTGCTCGGTCGTGTTGTACCGATACCAGGCGCGAAAAGCCGTGACTTTGCCGGCGGCGGGCTCCGAGTCGGGCAGGCTGCGATAGGCGGGCGGTGGAAAAAATGCACGCATACGCGCGATATCGGCCTCCGTGAGGCGCAAGCCGTCGTTGTCTTTGATCAATTCCCATTCGGCCTCGACGCGCCGTCGGAACTCCTCGATGCCGAGCGACTTCACCAGAATCTTGATCCGCGCCTTGGTGAGGTTATCGCGCCGACCCTCGCGGTTGTAGATGCGCAGCACCGCTTCCAAATACGACAGCAGATGTTCGCGCGGCAGGAATTCGCGCACAACTTGACCGATGATCGGAGTGCGACCCAAGCCGCCGCCGGCCAGGATTTCGAAGCCCGGCTCCCCGCCTGCCCCGCGCACGATGTGCACCCCGACGTCGTGCACCAGCGATGCGGCGCGATCGCGGGGCGAACCGGTCACGGCAATCTTGAACTTGCGCGGCAGGAAACTGAATTCGGGATGAAACGTCGACCACTGCCGGATGATTTCGCACCAGGGACGCGGATCCTCGAGTTCGTCCGGTGTGACGCCGGCGAGATGATCCGAGGTGGTGTTGCGGATGCAGTTGCCGCTGGTTTGAATGGCGTGCATTTCGACCGCGGCGAGCTCCGCCAGGATGTCCGGCACGTCCTCGAGCTTCGGCCAGTTGTATTGCAGATTCTGCCGGGTGGTGAAATGCCCGTAGCCGCGGTCGTAGCGTCGCGCAATCCCAGCCAGGGTGCGCAGTTGCACCGACGACAGCAGCCCATAGGGGATGGCGACCCGCAGCATCGGAGCATGCCGTTGAATGTACAGGCCATTGCGCTAAGCCGCAGATGCCGGAACTCCTCGTCGTTGAGCTCGCCGCTCAAGAATCGGCGCGTCTGGTCGCGAAACTGCGCGACGCGCTCGTTGACGAGGTTTTGGTCGATGGCATCGTATCGATACATGATGCGCACTCTAGCCGCGGCGCTTCTCCCCCGACCAATAACAGGCAGGCATGTGCTCATAACAGTCCGCACCATTGTGTGAAGCGCGTCAGGTGCCGGCGGGCTTCGGTCGCCGCCGGCCGCGCCGCGGGCACCGCATGATGCATTTCGCGTCCTGGGTCTCCTTAACGGGGCGCCGGGGTTGGCAAAACGTGAATCGCTTGGCAGAGCAAAACGCCCGTTGCGTGCAGCATCGCGTAGGTCAATATAAGGGTCCGAACGGGTGACAAAAGATCTCACGGAAGTTTTGGTCGCGCCGGACACTTATCATGTGTCGCCCGAACCCATGCTCCTGGTCGCCGAGTTGCACGGCGCCCTCGCGCTCTGCCTGCACGACGAGGTGCGCGGCGTCGGCGGCTTGCTGCACCTGAAGTTCATGGGCGGCACCGGCCGGCCGAGCGACGTCACCGACAACACGTTGAGTTCGGTCCTAGTGGTGCTCGATCGCTTCAAGCGCGCAGTCCTCGGCAATTCCACGCGGCGCGATGAAATCCAGGCCCGCATCCTTGCCCATGCGCTGCCGCCGACGGATATCGGCGAGCCCAGCGCCTCGCTGGTCGATCTGATTCAGGCCGATCTGGCGGACGGTAAAATCGCTTGCGGGACGCAAACCACGCGCAGAACCGAATCGCTTCGCGTGTGTTTTCAGCCGTTCGAGGGCCGCGTCTGGGTGTGCGGGCCGAACAACCTGCGCCCGACGGCGAAAGCGAAGCGCTCTCGCAGTGTGAGCAACCCCTGAGGGGTTGTTGCCGATTTGCGCTTGAATCCGATAGTTCATTAAGCTTCCTCGGAACTCGTACTGGCTCGAGCTGCATTGCGGTCGGGCCCGGGTGCGCTGTGATTCCACACGGGGGTAGCCATGCGTATTGCGATGGTGATGGCGGCGGTCGTCATGGCCGGCTGCGCGAGCGATAAGCTCGCCCTGCTGCCCCCGCCGGGTGTGGATCTGAGCGCGCATTGGAAACTCAACGAAGCCGACAGCGATGATCCGCAGCGTCTCCTGCAGAGCCAGCTGGCGAACGCCACCTCAGCCGCCGGCCCCGGCGGCTCGACGCGGCTCGGGCGGGCGCGGCGGTGGACAGCCCGGTCGCTATGGCGGCCCCGTCGGGCCTGCGATGCCCTCGGTGCTCACCCTGGATGAGGCACTACGCTGGCCGGGCAAGGATTTGGTCATCAAGCAGAGCGGCGGAACGGTCACATTCAGCTCCGGAGGCAGCAAACGCGTGTGCCGGCCGGATGCCGACCGGCATCGACACCGCCCTTCGGGGAATGATGACCCCTCCCGTGGGCGCGGCGATGTACCGCCGCCGGTTTGCGGCTGGGATGCGGGAACTCTGGTGGTGCAGTCCGGTGAACCCGACGATGAGCGACCGCCATTCGAATTGCGCTTCAGCATCTCGGACGACGGCAAACGACTGATCGAATTAGCCGCGTTCAAAGGAGGCCGATCGAGTGGTTTCACGGCCTCGCGGGTCTGGGATCGAGTTCCGGCGCCGGCCGCAACAACGAATGTGCCCCAATAAAAAAGCCGGGCGGCGCCCGGCTTTCAAGTCCCCATGCCTTTCGCGGCGCTTTTTGGTCCGCGCTCGCGATTGATCGGTCTTTTTACTTCCCCTGAAATCCTATTGCGTTCCAGCAACACTGTAGCTGGGCGCCGACGCCTAAGCCAGCCCTAAAGTGAAAAATCGCAAAAATTAATGTATGAAAAAAACAACAAAAAAGGTCGGCGCGGGTGTACTGAGGCGGGTGGGGTGAGTTCGAGTATCCTTCGCACCCATTGTCAATCCAGAGTGGAGAACTCTTTGGTGAAGCACCCCAAGCTATCGCCCGTGCAGCCGATCGCGGTTCGTACACGTCGTGCCTATTTTGACTGCAGGTTTGGCCAGTTGCACGTCCGCACCGCATTCCCGACGACGGGTGGTTTCGACGAGCAGGTTACCCTATTTTGTCTGCATCCCAGCGAGGGAACGAGTCGCACGTTCGATCGATTGCTGCCTGAGATCGCCGAAGAGCGTTCTGCCTATGCCCCGGATTTACCGGGCTTTGGAGAATCCGATGCCGCCTCGCGGCTGACGTCCGGGGACGCCGCTGGTGCGATGTCGGATCTGGCGAACGACCTGCGTCTTCGTCAGATCGATGTGTTGGGCGTCCGTTATGGCGCGGCAGTCGCTGTCGAACTCGCCGCCGCAAGACCCGACGCTGGTGCGCCGTTTGGTCCTGGTGGGTAGGCCGCTGCTCGATCGCATGCCGGTGGTCAGGCAGGAAACTTTGGTGCTGCGCATCGAACCCGGAGCGGACGATGCTTCGTGGGCCAAAGGCGTACTGCCCAACGCGCGTTTCGTCGAGTTCGCCGACTATGCCGCCGACCTTTTTGAAGCCGCTCCCAAGACGTTGGCGAAGCAGATCAACGCCTTTCTCAAAGGAGAGGGGCCACCTCGTGCGGCTCAATAAGTACATCGCCGAGACCGGGGTGTGTTCGCGGCGCGAAGCCGATCAATGGATCGAAGCCGGGCGCGTCACGTGCAACGGAGTTCGCGCGGCTCTCGGCACCCAGGTCAAGGAAGGCGACGAGGTGCGCATCGACGGCGAGCTCGTCGGGGCGAAGAAACGGCAGATTTACATCGCACTCAACAAGCCGACGGGCATCACCTGTACCACGGAGCCGCACGTCAAGGACAACATCATCGACCTCGTCGGTCATCACGAGCGGATCTTTCCCATCGGACGGCTGGACAAGGACTCGGAAGGATTGATATTGCTGACCAATGACGGCGATATCGTCAACGAAATCCTGCGTTCCGAAAACAATCACGAAAAGGAATACATCGTGACCGTGGATCGGCCCCTCACCGATTTGGCCCTGCGCATGCTGGCGGACGGCGTGAAGATCATGGGGCACATGACCAAGCCCTGCACGGTCACGCGCATTGACGGCTGCACTTTTCGCATGATTCTCACGCAGGGGTTGAATCGGCAGATCCGCCGCATGTGCTCCGCGCTTGGTTACAGAACACGGCGACTGCAGCGCATTCGCATAATCAACGTCCGCCTCGGCACCCTTGGTCTCGGCCAATGGCGAAATCTCACCGACGCGGAAGTGGCCGGCCTGATGAGTCCCCGAGCGGCACGCGCCGACGTGAGGCGGACCGGCCGCGCGCAGGCCGGCACCTAGCTCGAGCGCAGCACTGCCGCGGGCACCCCCTCCGACCATTGGCGGCCGATCGTGGTGCGCCACTCCGGATCTTGGGCCCTGGCTGCGAGCCAGCGGAAGAAGTCCTCCCCCTGAGTGGTCCAATAGGCGTGGCTGAACAGCACGCCGCCGGTGCTCGATTCGACCATGAAGCGGCGGCGCAGACCGAGGCTCGCCCAGCCGCGGGAGCACTTGATGCGCGGCGAGTTCTCCGACAGGGCGTACTGCTCGGGACCCACCTGCAGCCGCAATCGGCCGGCACGTCCGTACACGCAGATATTCGGCTGCGCGGCGCGAATCAGTGCAACGCCGTGCACCAGCGATGGCGGCACGTCGTAAGCGGTCCAGGTGCCACCGAGCACGTGCCACTGCAGAACCATGCTATGACGGCGAAAATCGATGACGGATACGGAGCCTGCATTGTCGGAGCCCATGCCGGAAGCATGCTCTATTCAGGCGCTGTTTTGAATCTCAGACGCTAATTCGAATCGCGACTGGGTAAATTCGAGAACACGTCCTGCACGATGCCCGGTGTCAGCAACTGCGGCAGCACGACCGGAGTCGCCGCTCCGGGCTTGGAATTGTAAGCGACGTACAGCGGCACGCCGGCGCGCCCGAAAGAGGCCAGCGCCGCGGTGATCGCGGGATCGCGATTGGTCCAATCGCCCTTCATCAGCGTGACACCTTTGAGGCGAAAAATTCTCTGCACGGCTGCGTCGGCGAAGGCATTGCGTTCGTTGACCAGACAGGTCAAGCACCAGCTCGCGGTGAAGTTGACCAGCAGCGGCTGCCCTTTCGAGCTTAGTTCGGCGACCTTGGCCGGGTCGTAGGGCTGCCATGACTCCTCCGCCGCTGAGGTTGGCGTCGAGGAGACGTTGGAGGAGGCGGCGGCGACGTCCGCAAACTTGATCGGCAACACGATGGCGAGGAGCACTGCGGCGGCGGCGGTGACCAGGGCAGTCACGCGACCGCCTGCCGAACTCCACTTGGACTTCTGATACGACCAGGCCGCCAAAGCCACGAGAATCGCGCCGGCCAGTGCGGCGCCGAGTCCGATCGAGGAGGTCTGCTGCGCGAGAACCCACAATAGCCACGCCGCCGATGCGTACATCGGAAACGCGAATATCTGCTTCAACGTGTCCATCCACGCACCGGGTTTCGGCAGGGCGCGGCGCATCCAGGGGGCGAGCGACAGCAGCAGATAAGGCAGCGCGAGACCCGCTCCCAACGCGGCAAAAATGACCAAGGCGACGTGCGGTGATTGCGTCAAGGCGGCGCCGACGGCCGCGGCCATGAACGGCGCGGTACAGGGCGTGGCAACCAGGGTGGTCAGTACACCGGTGAAAAACGACGCGCGATAGCTGTCTCCCTGGGTCAGGCCATCACCGACTCCCGCCAGTCCGCCGCCGATTTCAAACACGCCTGAGAGATTCAAGCCCACCGCCATCAAGAGGTAGATCATCAGCGTGACGAACAGCGGCGACTGCAGCTGAAAACCCCAACCGATTTGCTCGCCGCCGGCGCGCAGCACCAACAGGACGACGGCCAGCGCGAGCATCGAACTGATGACGCCGGCCGCGAATACGAAGCCCTTCATGCGAACCGCGGCAGGATGCTTCTTTGCATGCTCGACCAACCCAATGGCCTTGATCGACAGAACCGGAAACACGCAGGGCATCAGATTGAGGATCAGACCGCCGAGGATGGCGAGCAACACGAGTACCGGCAGAGCGGGAGTCTCGCGGCCACCGGCAGCACCAACCGTGGCCAAAACCCGCGGCGCGAATCGCGCCGGCACCGTGGACGCGCCGCGCGGCGCGGCACCCGCTACGAAACTCGCGGCAATCTCGAGGGGAACCGCGATCACCTCGTTGCCGCTCTGTTCGGATGCGACCAACACGCCGCGAACGGGCCCGCTTTGCGGCGCCTGGTAACCGACCTTCATCGCAAGCTCGATCGCCCCGTCATGGCGCGTCAGCGTTTGCGGCGCGGCGTACTCGATACTACCTTCCTCATAGGGGAAGAATGCGAGCGTCTTGATTTGGGATAGCGTGCTTCCCCACTCGGCGCCGAGTGTGAGGAGCAAGTGGCCATCCCGAATCATGGCGCTGGCGGGAGCGGGCGCCGCGCCGGGAAGGTCGCCGCGGGCCGCCGCGAACAACGGCTCGGTGGCCGGGTCGAGTGCGCCGGCTCGAGCCATCAGCGGCAGCCGCAATTGCAGATCGGCGCTCTCGGGAATGCACACATCGGCGCAGACCAGCCAGCTCGCTTTCGCCGCAAGCACGAGTGGAGCTCCAGGCTTGAGATCCGGAGCTGCCGTGATCTGCACGAGATGCATGGCGTGCTTGGCGTAGCCGTAGTTGACCAGCGGCGCAATCTCAAAGCGATGCGGCGTGGTCCAGAGAATTTCCCCCGCCGTCACGCCGGCAGGCAGCGTCCAGGTCAATTTGGTCGCCTGTCCCGAATCCCCGGGGTTGCGCCAATAGGTGTGCCAGCCATCGCGTATGTTCAGTTCGAGAGCCACCCAAACCGATTGTCCGGGTGCGATGGCGTCGACTTCGCTGATCAATCGCGCTTTGACGTTATCGCTGGCGACGGTCGGCCCGGAAAGCGCATGCACCGCGGCCGAAGCCAAGGCCAAGACGAGGAGCGTCCATTTCAATTTGCGCATACTGCGTATGGTACCCAATAAAACCCGGGCCAGAGCCGAAGAACCGCTCTGGCGCTGTGCAACGTCTCACAGTTTCAGGCAAACATACCCTCGGGGCTTGGCTTGAGCTAATGTACCCGCGCACATCCCCAAGTAGTCCAATGCAAGAAAATTACGTAGAGCGAATCCTCAAAGCCAAGGTGTACGACGTCGCGACCGAGACCCCGCTGGAAATGGCGCCTCGCCTGTCCCGCCGCCTGAACAACCGTGTGTTCTTCAAGCGGGAAGACCTCCAGCCGGTGTTTTCGTTCAAAATTCGTGGTGCGTACAACAAGATCGCTCAACTGTCCGCGATCAGTGCGCAACGCGGCGTCATTTGCGCCTCCGCCGGCAACCACGCCCAGGGCGTCGCGCTCGGTGCGCGTACGCGCGGCATCCCCGCCCTCATCGTCATGCCCTTGACGACGCCGGAGATCAAGGTGCAGGCGGTCGCCGATTTGGGCGGCGAGATCGTGCTGCACGGCGACGACTACGATCATGCCTACGAACGGGCCATCGAGCTCGCGCGCGAGCGCGGGCTGGTGTTCGTGCACCCTTTCGACGATCCGGACGTGATCGCCGGTCAGGGCACGATCGGGATGGAAATCCTGCGCCAACTGCACGGCGATGCCATCGACGCGATTTTCGTTCCGATAGGCGGCGGTGGTCTGATCGCCGGGATTGCGGCCTACGCGAAGTCTCTGTATCCGCGCATCAAGATCATCGGTGTGGAGCCCGAGGATGCGGCCGGAATGTTCGAGTCGCTGCGTGCCGGCAGGCGCGTGACGCTGGATCGCGTCGGTATCTTCGCCGACGGCGTCGCGGTGCGCCGCGTAGGCGAGGAGACGTTCCGCCTCGCCAAGCAATACGTCGATGAGATCCTACTCGTGACCACCGATCAGATCTGCGCCGCGATTCAGGACATCTTCGAGGACACGCGCTCCATCGCGGAGCCCGCCGGCGCCCTGGCGGTGGCGGGCATCAAGAAGTACGCGGCGCGCGAATCGTGCGCGTCACGCACGCTCATCGCGATCAATGCCGGTGCGAACATGAATTTCGATCGTCTGCGCTATGTCGCCGAGCGCGCCGACGTCGGGGCGCAGCGCGAAGCGCTGCTGGCGGTCGAAATCCCCGAAGTGCCCGGGTCTTTCCTGCGCTTTTGCGAACTGCTCGGGCGGCGCAGCGTCACGGAATTCAATTACCGGTATCGAGATTCGCAGGCTGCCCAGGTTTTCGTCGGACTTGCGCTGCGGGAGGGCAAATCGGAGCGTACCGCGCTCGTCAATCTGATCAGCGGGGCCGGCTTTCCCGTGCACGATATGACCGACAACGAGATGGCGAAACTGCACGTGCGCTACATGGTCGGCGGTCAGGCGCGCGGCCTTGGCGACGAACGTCTGTACCGCTTCGAATTTCCGGAACGGCCGGGGGCGCTGTTGAGGTTCCTGCAGGCAATCGGGTCGGGTTGGAACATCAGTCTGTTCCATTACCGTAATCACGGATCGGACTACGGACGTGTGCTCGCTGGAATTCAGGTGCCCCCGGCCACGCGTACCGATTTCCTCCTGCATCTGAACGATCTGCAATACGCCTATACGGAAGAGACCGACAATCCGGCCTACAAGATTTTCCTCGGCGGCTCGGCCACCGGCCCCTGAATGATCGTGACCGGGTATCAAGTGCGGCGCGCACCGCGCCACGAGACCATGCGGGTCCGGGAACTCGATATGCACCTCACCCGCTGGGGCCCGACCCCTTCCCCGGGTGTCCCGGCGGTACTGCTGCTGCACGGCTGGCAGGATACAGGCGATACGTTTCAGTTCATGGTGGACGCGTTCGAGCAGGACTGGCCGCTCGCGGCGCCCGACTGGCGCGGTTTTGGGCGCAGCGAGTGGGCGCAAGGTGGCTACTGGTTTCCGGATTACCTCGCCGATCTGGATGCCCTCCTGGAGCAGCTCAGCCCGGGCGTACCGATCCGTATCGTCGGACACAGCATGGGGGGCAACGTTGCCGCCTTGTATGCGGGCCTGAGGCCGCAGCGCGTGCGATGCCTCGTCAATCTGGAAGGATTCGGGCTGCCGCGGACCCGGCCGGACCAGGCGCCCGACAAGCTGCGCAAGTGGCTGGATCAGGTAAAGACCGTGCCGCCTCTCAAGGATTACGACTCCTTCGAGCAGCTGGCGCGCATCATCCGTTCCCGCTATCCGCGCTTCAGCGGCGCACAATCGGATTTCATCGCCAAGGTCTGGGCGAAGCGCGAAGCGGACGGCCGCGTGCATCTGCTCGGAGACGCACGCCATCGCTGGGACAACCCCGTGCTGTATCGGCGTGAGGAGGCGGAAGCGTGCTGGCGTGCAATCCAATCGCCGATGCTGATGCTGCTGGGCGAGCAGTCGGATTTCCTCAAGCGCCTCGGCGCCGATGGCACCGAGGAGGCGTTTCGCGCGATCATACCCACTCTCGAGATCGCCCATATCGCAGGCGCGGGACACATGCTGCACATCGAAAAGCCGGATCTGGTCGCCGCGCGGGTCGAGAATTTCTTGAGCGGCCACTGAATGTCGCTGACGCGCCGCATCTATCCGACACGCTACGGACAACTGCACCTGCGTAGCAGCGATGGCAAAGGCGCGCCGTTGGTGCTGCTACATGCCTCGCCTCGCTCCGGCGAAATGTGGGAGGGGCTGCAGCAGCGGCTCTCGAGGCCCGCGTACGCACCGGATCGTCTGGGATATGGGTTCTCCGACGCACCGCCGTGGGCCTTGTCGCTCGAACAATACGCGCATAGCACGATCGATGCGCTCAAGAGCGCCGGAGTGCAGGGCCCGTTCGATCTCCTCGGGATTCGCACGGGTTCCGTCGAGGCGATCGAGATCGCACACCAACTCCCGAACCAGGTACGGCGGCTGATCGCAGTCGGTATGCCGCTGTTCACGCAGGACGAACAGCAACGGCAAATGGAGAAGTACAGTGAGCAGCCGCTCCGGCCGGCAGCCGAGGGCGGCCATGTGCTGGGCGCTTGGCGCGGCTGCTTTGCCTTCCGGCAACCGCCGTACGATCTTGGCGATGTGCATCGGCGCTTCGTCGAGCACGTGCTCGCCGCAAATCCTGGCGCCGCACTGCGCGCGGCGAGCGGTTATCCGATCGAGAAGCGGTTCAAGAGCTTGAAGATGCCGGTGACGGTTTTTGCGCCGCACGACGATATCATCGAGCAAACGGAGCGCGTGAAGCCGCTGTTGAAGGCCGACGATGTGTATCTCGATCTGCCGGACCTCGGGCCCGATCTTTTTCACGTCGCCACCGAGCGAATGGCGGAACTCATCGAGCGCCATCTGCCATCGTAGGGGGCGAGGCGAATCGACAGATTCGGTGCGCTGCCTTACGATTGCCGACCTCGCGGAAAGGCACGGAGCCCATGCACCGGAAGTTGAATCTGCCCGATCTTTTTCTCGCCATTTCGCTCGCCATGATCGCGCTCGAAGCCGCGCTGGGCAGCCTGACGGTCATCAAGGCCAGGTATCAGAGGAGGGACACGCTTGCCTCGTTGGGCATGCAGGCCGGCAATATCGCGATGAATCTCATGATGGCCGGCGTGGTGTACGCCGGACTTACCGCGGCCTACGGCGTGCGTCTATTCGACATTTCACCCGCGTCCCCATGGGCGTGGATTGCGATTTTCTTTCTCGACGATTTTACTTATTACTGGTTCCACCGAATCAGCCACGAATGCCGCTTCTGGTGGGCGGCGCACGTGAATCACCACTCCTCCCGGCAATACAATCTCTCGACTGCGGTGCGCCAGTCCTGGACCAGCGTCGTCGTCGGCACCTGGACTCCCTGGATACCGCTGGCCTTTCTCGGTTTTCCTCCCGCCATGATTCTGGCGCAGCAAGGATTCAACCTGTTTTATCAGTTCTGGATTCATACCGAAGTCGTTCGGCGCATGCCGGCATGGTACGAGTATCTGTTCAACACGCCATCACATCACCGCGTGCACCACGCATCGAACCCCCGCTACCTCGATCGCAACTACGCGGGCGTGCTCATGGTTTGGGACCGGCTCTTCGGCACGTTTGCCGAGGAGCGTGACGAGGAGCCGGCGCGCTATGGAATCGTGAAGAACATCGAAACCTACAATCCAATCCGCATCGCGTTCCATGAATGGATCGCGATCCTTCGCGACGCTTGGTCGGCGCGCTCCTGGCGCGAAGCGCTGGGCGTGGTCTTTGCGGCGCCGGGGTGGCGGCCCGACGGGCGGGGTCTCACTTCGAAGAATATTCGCAATGAGTGGCACTTGCACAATCCCACGCGTTGATGTCTGGAGAGGGTAACGCGCAACGATACGCTTGATAGTGATTACTATCATAGGTGATCCCCGGTGCAGCGTTCAGGCGAACCGGCGTACCATAGCCATGAGCTCAATCCGACGGGAACCCATGAATCGACCCCCGCTGCCACCGTTCAACCCCGAAACCGCCGCGCAAAAGGTACGAATGGCCGAAGACGCCTGGAATACGCGCGATCCGGCACGCGTCGCGCTCGCCTACACGACGGACAGCCGCTGGCGGAACCGGGTCGAATTTCTGCAGGGCCGCGAGGCCATCCAGGCGTTTCTCGTTCGAAAATGGTCTCGCGAGCTCGATTACCGATTGATCAAGGAGCTCTGGGCGTTCGCCGGAAATCACATCGCCGTGCGCTTCGCCTATGAATGGCACGATGACGGCGGCCAGTGGTTCCGCAGTTACGGCAATGAGAACTGGGAATTCGACGATCAGGGATTGATGCGACTACGCATCGCCAGCATCAACGACCTGCCGATCCGGGATGAGGAGCGCAAGTACCACTGGCCCCCGGGACGCCGGCCCGACGAGCATCCCTCATTGAGCGCTCTGGGTCTCTGAGAAATGGCACATCATCACCACCATCCGGCGCCCGACGAGGAGCATGGCGACGGCGATCACACCGGCCATTCGCATGCGCACTCTGCCCACGGACACGCCCATGGGCTTACCGCCCGTGCGGTGGATATCCGCATGGGTATTGCGGTCGGATTCAACGTTCTGTTCGTGTTGATCGAAGGCTGCTTCGGTTTTCTGTCGAATTCGGTCGCGCTGATTGCCGACGCCGGTCACAACCTGGGCGATGTGCTCGGATTGGTCTGCGCGTGGACGGCCATGTACCTGGGACGCCGACCTCCTGGGGGTAAGTTCACGTACGGCCTGGGTCGCTCCTCGGTGCTGGCGGCGCTGACCAATGCGGTACTGCTGCTCGTCGCCTGTGGAGCCATCGCTTGGGAAGCAATGGGCCGCATTGCCGCGCCCCCGCCGGTTGCCGGCGGCATGGTCGCCGCGGTCGCGGCCACCGGCATCGTGCTGAACGGCATGAGTGCGTGGCTGCTTCATCGGGGCAGTCACGGCGACTTGAACAGACGCAGTGCATTCATCCACATGCTCGGTGATGCAGCCATCTCGGCAGGGGTTCTGGTATCAGGCTTGCTGATCGTGTTCACCGACTGGCGATGGTTGGATCCGGCCGTAAGCCTGTTGATCGTCGCGGTCATCCTGGTGAGCACCTGGGAACTGCTGCGCGATTCCGTGCACCTGTCGCTCGACGGCGTCCCCGCGGGAGTCAATTCGACGGCCGTGCACTCGTATCTTTCCGGTCAGCGCGGTGTCACCGACGTGCATGATCTTCATATCTGGGCGCTCAGCACGACGAGCGTTGCCTTGACCGCGCACCTCGTGGTGCCCGACCGGGAAGTGGAGGAGGCGCTGCTCGGCTCGTTGACGCCGAACCTCAAGCGCCGCTTTCGCATCGATCACGCGACTCTGCAGATCGAGCGCGATCGATGCGATCACGGCTGTTCCGCCTAGCGGCGGGCCTGTTTCGTGTGCGAGCTCCTCTCTAACGGGGCCGCGTTCGGCGCGTGGGCTGCGCTGAGTAAGGATCCTCCGGCCAATAGTGCTTGGGATATCGTCCCTTGAGATCCCTTTTCACCTCGTGGTAGCCCTGTTTCCAGAAGCTGACGAGATCACGCGTGATTTGCACGGGTCGGCCGGCCGGCGACAGCAATTTCAGCAACAGGGGCAATCTACCACCCGCCACCGCCGGCGTGGCTTCGAGCCCAAACAACTCCTGAAGGCGTACTGACAGCGTCGGCACCTCGCCGTCCAAGTAGTCGATGGGAATTCGCGATCCGCTCGGAACCAAGAAATGCGTCGGTGCCTCGCGCTCGAGAATCGCGCCCTGAGCGTAGGACAGACGCGCGTGCAACGCGCGCTTCAAATCCAGCCTTGCGAAATGTTCGCGACGGACGAAACCGGCGAGCCACGGCAGAACCCACTCGTCGAGCGTCGCCGTGAGCGCCGCATCGCTGAGATCCGGCCACGCCTCGGGTGCGGGCACCGCATGGTCGCGCATCAAGCGGACGCGAGCCTGCCATTGCCTGAGTTCCGGCGGCCAGGAGAGCGCCGCGAGCCCCATTTGCCGCAGGCCCGCGAGTGCGGCGTTCTCCAGCTGCTGCGCGTCCGGATTGCGAATCTCGACGGACTCGAGTACCAGCGCGCCGAGGCGTCGTTCGCGTCGAGCCCGAACCGCCTGCTCGCGGGGATCCCACGCGATGTCGGTGTGCTCGGTAATGTGCGCCGCGAAGTAGCGCTCGAGATCGTCGAGTTGAACGGGAGCCGCCAGGAATATGCGCGCCTCGCGCTCCCCAGCGTCGAGTTCCGCCGCCACGATGTACTCGGACTTGGCGAGTGCCTGGGGCTCCGAGAAGCGCGCGCCCCGACCATTGGCGAGCAGGTATCGCCCATTGGCGTCACGTGCCCGGCCAATACGATCCGGATAGGCCAGCGCGAGGAGCAGGCCGGTGAGTTCGTGCGGATCGGCCGAGTCCGCCGTGCCCGTTCCGAATTCGCGCTGCCAATTCGCGGAGGTTCGCGCCGCTCGTTGCAGGGCGCGCGGGTCGACGCTCAGCCCCGGCGGTAGGGATTGGTGACTGCCGCGCAACGCGCTCACGCGCAGCCGCAAGTCCACATCGCGGCCGCCCGGTGCAGCACGCAGCACGTCGCGTTCGCTCAACACAGCGGCTAAATCGCAAGCCAATCGCGGCATCCCCAGCGCGCGCGCGCTGATGAGCATGTGTGCGAGCCGCGGATGGGCGCCGACCGCCGCCAGCTCGCGGCCATGCGGCATGATCCGAAACGCGGCATCGATTGCGTCGAGCTGGCGCAGCAAATCGCGCGCCTGTCCCAGCGGCGCGGGCGGCGGAGGGTCGAGCCAGCGCAAGCCGGACGCCTCCACCGTACCCCAGCAGCTGAGCTCGAGTGCCAAGGGTGCCAGGTCCGCATGCAGGATCTCGGGGGAGGACTGCGGAGCGAGGGAGGCCTGCACTCCCTCGGACCACAGCCGGTAGCAAACACCCGGGCTCAGCCGGCCGGCCCGGCCGCGCCGCTGATCGGCAGCGGCCTGCGATACTTTCCCCGTCCTCAATCGACTCATGCCCGTCGACGGATCGAATTCGCTGTAGCGCCGTAACCCGGAGTCGATCACCACGCGAATCCCTTCGATGGTGAGGCTGGTCTCGGCGATGCTGGTCGCCAACACGATTTTGCGCTGACCAGCGGGAGCTGCACCGAGCGCCGCGTCCTGCGCCGCCGCAGCGAGCTCACCGTACAGCGGCAGCACGCGAACGCCGGGAACGGCCATCGCTTCCTCGAGCGAGCGCTGCACACGTCCTATCTCGGCGGCACCGGGCAGGAAGCAAAGGATGTCGCCGTCGTGGTGCGCGAGCGCATTGCGCAGCGCCTGAACCATCTGCTGCTCCAGCGAGAGATCGGCGCGGCGCGCCATGTAGTGCGTTGCCACCTCGAAGCCGCGAGCCTCTGCCGCAATGATCGGCGCCTCATCGAGCAGGCGGGCGAGCGGCTGCAGATCGAGCGTGGCGGACATGATCAGGATGCGCAGGTCCTCGCGCAGTGCAGACTGACCCTCGATGCACAGCGCCAAGCCGAGATCGGCATTCAGGCTGCGCTCGTGAAACTCATCGAAGATCACGCAGCCGACATCCTGCAATTCCGGATCGGCCTGCAGCATGCGGGTGAGAATTCCCTCGGTAACGACCTCGATACGGGTGGCACGGCCCACGCGTGTCTCGTGCCGCGTGCGAAAGCCAACGGTCTGGCCGACAGGTTCATCGAGTAGCTGCGCCATGCGCGCGGCGACGGCTCGGGCCGCAATGCGGCGCGGCTCGAGCATCACGATGCGTCGCTCCCTGAGCCATGCGCTCCCGAGTACGGCAAGCGGGACGATGGTGCTCTTACCAGCCCCTGGCGGAGCCTGCAGCAACACGCTGCGGCGCCGCGCCAGCGCGTCCTTCAACCGCGGCAAGGCCTCGTCGATCGGAAGAGCAGGCAGGTCTGGTCGCGTCATAGCCGCGCTAAGATACCCTGAGGACGGTGTAGCAGCCTCAGCCACGCCCCCAGCCGTGCCCGGCGGCGGTTCTCCATGGTAGGATGATTGCGGTCGGGCCTGTAGCTCAGTTGGTTAGAGCAGGGGACTCATCAATAATGGTGCCTTCACATCGTAAGGTGTGAAGTGGACGGGATGAATTCAGGGAAACCTCAACAGCATGCGCTGCTGGCAACCCTGAGCCAAGCCGGCGGTACACCGCCGGAAGGTGCAGAGACTACCTGAGCGCTTGAGTGCGCTTAATGACAGGCATGAGCGTCCCGCACCCCCTTTTCTTCGTGGACCAGGGGGTGAAGAGATAGTCCGCTCCCGCTGGAAACGGCGGGGAACAGTGAATCCCTTGGTCCTCGGTTCGAGTCCGAGCGGGCCCACCAACTCTCAGAGGCGACGCGGCCGCGCAGGCTCGTCAGGTCCCGTGCTTCAGCAAGGCCCGCGGTGAGGAGGGGGGAGACGCGGATGATGGCTGGGCGCCGTGCGCCGGCTCCGCGCCGCCTACTGCTGCCTGCCCATGCGTTGCCTCCGGCGAGCGAGCCGGTACGCCGTCCGGCCGCGGCTGCATCGCGGCGGGTGTCAGGGATTTGCGCGAATATCCGTAGCGGCGCGGAGTTGCCGATCGGATGAGTTCGCCAATGATCGGCGGTGCGAACTCGCACCACTCGATTCCCGCCCCGCCCTGGAAGCTGCGCGTCACATACGCGGTGAGCGGCGGCGCGGCAGGCATGAATCGCCGGGGCAACTCGATGGCGAATTCAATGCGCGAGAGCAGTCGTGGTTCGAAACTCGATCTGACGCAGCCGCCGCTGACGCTGAGATTCGTGAGGCGTGCGGAGCGCCCCGAAAACGCACCCCCGACAAAACGGATCGGAACGTCGACCACCACCCTCTTGCCCCACCGATGCTCCATCCATGCACGCTAGCAAAGCCGTGCGGGCATGGGCTGTCGGCTGCTGCCTCAAGTCGATGTACGAAGCTTCTCACGCGCTCGAGAAATGCGCGACGCTCGGTGGCGCCGCTTCAGAAGCGACGCGACAGGTAGAGGATGGCGCTGTCGATTTTGTAGAAGCTGTCGGGCCGAGAGCCCCGCGGATCGCTCGCGAGCACGTGATCGCGTGCGATGTTCTGGGCGTGGCGCAGATCCAATCCCAGGTCCCATTTGGGCAGCCGCTTGGGTAGAAAATTGCGCCACTGCGCGCCGATCCCCCCGTACATCGAGTAGGCCGGCGTCGCAAGATTGTAGCGATCGACTCCCAGGAACAGGCCGAGTGCGAACGATTCGGTATAACGGTGGCGATAATCGAGCAGGCGCACACCCACCAAGGAGTGACTGTCGATCTGGTCCAGTTCGAGGCGCACGCCCAAGTCGTTCTTCCCGGAGACCGTCCTGCGGGCACCGATGGCGAGGTGCGGATCGATGCCGGTCGAACTCGTTGCCGGTACCTCGGGCACGAGATTGATGTGCACCTGGGCCACGCCGGCGCCCGCATCGACGAAAACCTCCCCGCCATCTCCGTTGGCAGTTTCCTGGTCGGAGTCATCCTCCTCCGCGGTCACGGCCCCATCGTGCGTGTGCTGGTCGCCGCCGTAGCGGACGAATCCCGACAAGCGGGAAAAGGATTGCCCGTAGACGTCCCGGCCGGCGAGCGCCTCGCCGCCCACGGTCAGCCCTTTCCAGGGACGCGAATAGGTCACCGAGAAATCATAATAATGATGGTACGGATAGGCGGCGGGTTGACCCGGTTCGTATTGCCTCGAGTCGCCGCCGTAGTAACTCTGGTTCGCCAGCGTGCGCACCCGCTCCTCGAGGTAGCCGCCGAACGGCGGTTCCCAGCCGACGCGCAGCATCTGGCTGCGCGCGCCGACCCCGTCGCCGAAACGACGCTGATCGGCACCCCAATTGCCGAGCACGAAGCCGTTATTGGTCATGCCATCCAGAAAGATATTGTGCACGTACCAGATGTTCTGCCACTCCGAATATTCGTACGTGAGATCGAAGTGGTGCCAGAGCTTCGGGAAATCGATGCCGGCGGTAAGTGCGGCATTGCCGAGCAGGTAGCTTCCGCCATCCGAATTGTCCTCGCCCGCGTACTGGAAATACACGGCGAACGGCGTCTTGCCGGGAAAGATGAAGCGGCTGACATAGGAGGCCTGTTGATTGGCCTGCGTCTGGAACTTGCCGCTGGGGTTGAAGAAACCGTGCGCGAGAAAGCTCGCCGAATCCGGCAAACCGCTGCCGCCGCCGTACTCGACGAGGCGGTTGACGCCGAGCGACCAGCCGGAAAACGGCTCGATCGACAATTGGGTGCCGAACAAGCGCGGGTTGCCGCGGCTCAGGACGCCGTTGTAGTCGATGTTGTAGCCGGGGAGGCTGTTTCCACTGTTGCTGCTCGTCTGCTGAAGTCGGCCCAGGAAGAATTCATATTGGAAACCGAGGCGGGTCAGCGGCTCCCAATTCGAGAGTGTCACGGAGGGTATCGTCGGCGCTTCGGTGCTCAGCAGCATGCTGCTGTCCGTCGCAGGCGACCACCAATGGGCGCGGTAGCCCACGTCGAGCTGGGCCCAACTGAAGCCGAGACTCAATTCGCCGGCCGGTTGCGTGCGCCCCGAATAAGCGATCAAGCCGCCGCTGGCGAGCAGATAGTCGCTCGGTTGCACGTACGCCTGAGTCGAAACTTCCCAGTCGCTCTTGATCGGCAGCCCGTACTGGTTCGGCACCACGCCGTCGGCTCCGTGCGTCAGCGCTCCGGTCACGCTCGCATGAGTGAGCCCGTAGTCGCGCGCATAGCGCTCCAGATAGTGCGAGACCTTGGTGCAGAGCGGCTTGTCGATCTTACAAGCCTGCGGCAATGCCAGATTCACCAGCTCCACCGGAATCGGCCGTTTGAGGATCGGCTCGTCGGCGAGAATCAGCACACGCTCGATCTGCCGCTCCATCTCCGGCTCGAGATTGAGCGGAAGGTATGCGCTGAGGCCATCGGCCCATGCGGATTCGGCCGACACACCGAGGAGACACACCAGCGCAGTCGCAAATTTCAATGCCTTGGTGCGTAACGCCACGATGATGAACGAACTCTTTTTGCTGCGGGAACGCCAACCGCCTGAAGTACACGACATGAGGTTTCGACGGTCAAGCGCTTTATGATGGCGCCGCGCGGATCTTACGACGCTGCGTGCCGGTGGCGCTATCATGCGCTCATATGAAGTGGTCGGCATTCGATCAATTACCAGCCTGCGTGGAGCGATCGCAGGATACCGCGATCCGGGACCCGCTCGCGCCGGCTCCTGCCATGGGGTTGCAGGCAGAGGCGGCAGGCGCATGATCGTCATCCGCTCGGAGCGTTTGGAGCTGCGCGAGCTGGAATTACAGGACGATGAGTTCATTCTGAATTTGCTGAACGAAGCGCCGTTCATGCGCTTCATCGGCGACAAAGGGGTGAGAAATTTGCCCGACGCCCGCGAATACATTTTGAAAGGTCCGATGGACAGCTATCAGCGCTTCGGTTTCGGGCTTTACCTGGCAAAGCTGATCGATGGCGGGCTGCCCATCGGCATCTGCGGATTGGTGAAAAGAGATACCCTGCCAGACGTCGACGTGGGTTTCGCGTTTCTGACGCGATTCTGGTCGCATGGATATGCGGCTGAGTCCGCCGCCGCGGTCCTGGCGTATGGCACCCAGCAACTGCGGCTGCCTCGCATCGTCGCGATCACCGCCCCCGACAACCGTGCGTCGATCGCGGTACTCGGGAAAATAGGCCTGAAATTCGAGCGGATGGTGAGGCTCACCGACAACGGCGAGGAGCTGCAGATGTTCGGGCCCGCGCCGCTCGAGGATCGATCATCGGGCATTTGAGATCCACCGGAGAAAACCAATGCATCCTTTTCCTCATCATTACGTAATCAACGCCGCGGCGCGCCCGGTCGGGGATGTGCCGCTTTCCGCCGATGGCGTGCGGATCATCGAATCGGCGCCGCCGAAGGAATTCGACGGTCCCGGCAATCAATGGTCTCCCGAGGGGCTGTTGACGGCGGCGGTGGCGGATTGCTTCGTTCTGAGTTTTCGCGCAATCGCGGCGGCCTCGAAGTATTCGTGGCTCAGCCTCGAGGCGACTACGCGCGGCACGCTCGATCGAATCGAAGGCAAGATGCGCTTCACCCGCTTCGACACACACGCCAAACTGCAAGTGCCGTCCGGCGCGGATATCGAACGGGCGAAGAAGCTGCTCGAGAAGGCGGAGCAGACCTGCCTGGTCGCCAATTCACTGAGCAGCGAACGTCACCTGACGGTGGAAGTGGTCGGCAATTAGTCTGAGCAGCGAACGTCACCTGACGGTGGAAGTGGTCGGCAATTAGTCTGAGCAGCGAACGTCACCTGACGGTGGAAGTGGTCGGCAATTAGTCTGAGCAGCGAACGTCACCTGACGGTGGAAGTGGTCAACTAGTCATGCGCTGTGCGCAACTTTTAACGGGGTCGGAACGACCCCGACCTTGGCTGGCGGGGCCGCGGCGGCCCCGTTAGATTCGGCGCGAAGCGCCTGACAATCTAATCGTCCATCAAGAAGCTGCGCAGCTGTTCGCTGCGGCTCGGATGGCGGAGCTTGCGCAGCGCCTTGGCTTCTATCTGCCTGATCCGCTCCCGGGTCACGTCGAACTGTTTGCCGACTTCCTCGAGAGTGTGGTCGGTGTTCATGTCGATCCCGAAGCGCATGCGCAAGACCTTCGCTTCACGCGGCGTGAGCTGCGCCAGCACCGAATGCGTGGTTTCGCGCAGCGACTCGGTGGTTGCCGAATCGATCGGCGAGGACACCGAGGTGTCCTCGATGAAGTCGCCAAGATGGGAATCCTCGTCGTCGCCGATGGGGGTTTCCATCGAGATGGGTTCCTTGGCGATCTTGAGAACCTTGCGCACCTTGTCTTCCGGCATTTCCATACGGACGGCCAACTCCTCGGGAGTCGGCTCGCGACCCATTTCCTGCAGCATCTGGCGTGAAATGCGATTCAGCTTGTTGATCGTTTCGATCATGTGTACAGGAATGCGGATGGTGCGGGCCTGATCGGCAATCGAGCGCGTGATGGCCTGGCGAATCCACCACGTCGCATAGGTCGAGAATTTGTAGCCGCGGCGATACTCGAATTTGTCAACGGCCTTCATCAACCCGATGTTGCCCTCCTGAATCAAGTCCAGGAACTGCAGGCCTCGATTGGTGTACTTCTTGGCGATCGAAATCACCAGGCGCAGATTGGCCTCGACCATCTCCTTCTTCGCGCGCCGCGCCTTGGCTTCGCCGATCGAGACCTCGCGGTTGATTTCCTTGATCTCGTTGATGAGCACGTGGAACAAGCCTTCGAGATCCTTCAGCTTGTTTTGACGCCGCTCGATTTCGTCCTTGAACTTCGCAAGCGGCGCCGAATAGCGCTTCTTCGCCTTGATGTGCTTGTCCAGCCATCGGGTGCTGGTTTCGTTCTTCGGAAACGTGGAGATGAAGTCCTTGCGCGGCATCCCGGCCTGCTTGATGCAAAGGAACATGATCTCCTTCTCGAGCAAACGCACTTCGGTGACGTGCTGGCGCAAATTGTCGATCAGCTGATCGAACATCTTCGGCGAGAGCTTGAGCTCCATCAGCTCGCCGCAGATCTTCTTGCGGATCTTTTGCGTTTTCGCATCCTTCGACCCGAGCTTGTCGAGTGCGTTCAGGAATTGGTGGTGCACCTTCGCGATGGAATTGAAGCGCTTGGCGGCTTCCTCGGGATCGGGACCGGTATCGATCGCTTCCTCGTCCTCGTCGCTGTCCGACTCATCATCGTCGTTGGCGGCCTCCTCGCGCTCGAGAGCCATCATCTTCGGATTCTGAGGCTGCGCGATTTCGTCGGGCGCGTTCGGGTCGACGAAGCCGACGATGACGTCCACCAGCCGCATCTGCCCGGCCTTCACCGTTTCATAATGCCGCAGCAGCAAATCGTAGGTACCCGGATAGCTGCCGAGCGCGATCTTCACCGCCTCGAGACCTTCTTCGATGCGCTTCGCGATGCGAATCTCGCCCTCACGGGTCAATAATTCCACCGTTCCCATCTCGCGCATGTACATGCGCACCGGATCGGTGGTGCGGCCGAACTCCGCATCGAGATTGGCGAGGGCTGCGGTTGCTTCCTCGACTGCTTCCTCATCGGGAGCGGCGGTTGCATCGGTCAGCAGCAGCGACTCCGCATCCGGCGCCTTTTCGTACACCGGAATGCCCATATCGTTGATCATGTTGACGATGTCTTCGATCTGCTCCGGATCGACGATCTCGCTCGGTAAATGATCGTTGACTTCAGCGTAAGTGAGGTAGCCCTGCTCCTTGCCGCGCGCAATCAACAACTTCAGTTGCGACTGTCGCTCGTCCGCGATTTGAGTCGCTGTGCCTGCCGGCGCTTTTTTGATCAAGGTGGACGCCTCGTATGAGAACGGAAGTGAAATGCCAAGCCGACAAGTATACGATGATGGCCACTCCGTAGCCATACACGCTTGCCGGATCAAGAAGGTTCCCCGGGGCGAACCTTATTCTTGAGAAGTAAGCTTAATTCCGTCTTTTCCTCGTAATTCAAGCCCATGTTCCTCGGCTTTTCGCAGTAGTTCGTCCATCCTGCGCCCCGGCCCAGAGGCCTCCAGGAGCTTTTCGATCGCCATCTGCAGTTCCCTGGCGGCTCCCTGCGCCTCTGCGACCATGGGATCCTCCATGGCTAGCTCGGTCAGACGCGTGTACTCGGGACGATCACGCCAGCGCTCCAAAAGCATCGCAGTGCTCGGCTGGGCCATCGAGGCCGCCTGTTCGAGCAGCTCGTGAAGAACCGCAAATCCCGGTTTATCCACGCTGGAAAGGGCCTCGGGACGGTCGACGGCGCGCGCCGCCGCGGGATGATGTAACACCAGGGCGATCGCCTGTTTCAGCAAATTCCCGCGCCCGGCACTCATCCGACTGCGCCGGATGTCGCCAGGTTCCATCGACACGGCCGGGCGGCTCGTCCGCCGGGGTGCGCCGGCCCCTCCGCCGCCGGAGCCCGGCGCCGCTGCAAAAAGGCGCTCCTTCAGCCTGGCGGCGGGCATGCGAATTTCCGCAGCCAAGCGGTCCGCGAGCAGTTCCCGATAGATGCCGTCCGGCATGCGCCCGAAGAGCGGCGCCGCCAGGGCTGCAAGCCTGGCACGTCCATCCACGTGGGTGAGATCCACCTGGGTCACCAGATGCTGCACCAGATACTCCGACAGCGGGAGGGCTGTCTTGAGTCTGCTTTCGAATGCATCCGCCCCCTCCGCCGCCACCAATGTGTCCGGATCGTGCCCCTCCGGCAAGAACATGAACTTGAGTTCACGCCCATCGCGCGCGAGCGGCAGCGCGTTCTCCAGCGCCCGCCAGGCCGCCTGCAGGCCCGCTCGGTCGCCGTCGAAACAGAACACGAGCTCACTGGTCATGCGGAATATCTTGTGCAAATGCTCCTGGGTTGTCGCCGTACCCAGGGTCGCGACGGCATAGGTGACGCCCGCCTGATGCAGTCGCACGACATCCATGTAGCCCTCGACGATCATCAGCCGTTTGAAATCGGTACGGGATTGCCGGGCCTCGTACAGTCCGTACAGTTCGCGGCCCTTGTGGAACAGCGGGGTTTCGGGTGAATTCAGATATTTCGGCTCGCCCTGATCAATGATCCGCCCGCCGAATGCGAGCACGCGACCGCGCGCATCGCGGATTGGGAACATGAGGCGGTCGCGGAAGCGGTCGTAGCAGCCCGCTTGAACGGAGCCACCGCGCGTATCGCGCTCGATGATCAGTCCAACCTGCAGCAGCCGGCGCCGTTCCTCCTCCTGGCTGCCGAAGCGATTGAGCAGCGCGTTCCAGGAATCGGGCGCATAGCCGAGTGCAAACCTGGCGCTGGTGGGGGGGTCGATGCCCCGTCGTTGCAGATACTCCCTGCCGCGCTCGCCGTCCGCCAAATTCTGCTCGAAGAACCGTGCCGCGCGCCCCATGATCTCGTATAGATCGACGCTGCCGGGGTCGCGGGCACCTTGCGCCTCGTGCGGCATTTCGAGCCCGGCGCGCTCCGCGAGATCGGCCACCGCCTCCACGAATCCGAGCTTCTCGTACTGCATGAGAAAGCCGACCACCGTGCCGTGCGCGCCGCAGCCGAAGCAGTGATAGAACTGTTTCTCGGGACTCACCCAGAAAGAGGGGGATTTCTCGCTGTGAAACGGACAGCACGCCTTGTATTCGCGCCCTGATTTCTTGAGAGCTATCCGGGCCCCGACGATGTCGACGATGTCGGAGCGCGCGACGATTTCGTCGATGAACGGCTGTGGAATACGACCGGCCATGGACCGGTTGCGATCAACCGCCGAGCTTGGCTTTGATTTTGGTGCCCACGGCGGCCATGTCGGCCCGGCCTTGCGCCTTGCCCTTGACGATCCCCATCACTTTGCCCATGTCTTTGATGCTGGTTGCACCGGCAGCAGCGATCGCCTCTGCGATCAATGCATCGATTTCAGCGGCGGACAACTGCGCGGGCAGGTAGCTCTGCAGCAGAGTGATCTCCGCGGATTCCTTCTCGACCAAATCGGGGCGATTGCCGGCTTGGAACTGCACCACGGATTCCTTGCGCTGTTTGATCATCTTCTCGAGGACGCTCAGAACCTGGGCCTCGTCGAGCGAAATTCGCTCATCGACCTCGCGCTGCTTGATGGCCGCGTTGATCATGCGGATGACGCCGAGACGCTCTTTCTCGCCGGCGCGCATGGCCGCCTTCATGTCGTCGGTGATTCGCTCTTTCAAAGACACCGAAAAAGGGTCTGCGGCGGTCAGTACGGCCGCGCCGGCGCGGCCGCTGGTGCACTCGCCGGAGCACCGCCGCCGGTGCCGCGCATGTTTTCGCGCGACAGACGCTTCAGATGACGTTTTACCGCAGCGGCCTTCTTTCGCTTACGCTCCTGAGTCGGCTTCTCATAGAATTCGCGGCGGCGAAGCTCGGTGAGGACACCCGCCTTCTCGCAGGCGCGCTTGAAGCGGCGCAGGGCGGCATCGAAATACTCGTTCTCGCGGACACGAACGCTGGGCATTCAAACCTCAAAGTGTAGGCCGACAGGCCGCCGGTATTCGGCGACAGGGGGGCGCATTCTAAAGTGCGCCCAAATAAAAGGCAAAGGCAGCTTTGATTAAACAGGAAGCGGAACCCACTATCATGTGCGTTGGCAGACGTTTTGGCGGGATTCATGCGCGTCATCGGGATTGAGACCTCGTGCGACGAGACGGCCGTGGCTGTGTACGACGCCGCCGAGGGGCTGCTTTCGCATCGGCTCTACAGCCAGATTGCGATGCATCAGGCCTACGGGGGGGTGGTACCCGAACTTGCCTCGCGGGACCACGTTCGGCGCCTGCTGCCCCTGGTCCGCGAGGCGTTGGCGGCGGCGGCCTCGGACCCGCTCCGCATCGACGGCATCGCGTATACGGCGGGCCCGGGGCTGATCGGGGCCTTATTGGTGGGCGCGGGTTTCGCGCGGAGCCTGGCCTTTGCCTGGGCCAAGCCGGCCGTGGCTGTGCACCACCTCGAAGGCCATTTATTGGCGCCGCTGCTCGAGCCCGACCCGCCGGCGTATCCATTTCTCGCTTTGCTCGTGTCGGGCGGCCACACGCAGCTGGTCGATGTCACGGCGCTGGGGCGCTACCGGCTCCTCGGAGAGACACTGGACGATGCGGCGGGGGAGGCATTCGACAAGACCGCGAAGATGTTGGGACTGCCCTACCCTGGCGGCGCAGCACTCGCGCAATTGGCGGAGACCGGGACCAGCGGCCGCTTCGTCTTTCCCCGGCCCATGCTCGATCGTCCGGGGCTCGACTTCAGTTTCAGTGGTTTGAAGACCGCCGCCCTAGTAGCCTTGCGAGGCCGCGGGTTGGACGATGGGACTCGGGCGGATGTCGCGCGCGGCTTCCAGGAAGCGGTGATCGAGACGCTCGCCGAGAAATCGCGGCGGGCGTTGCTGGCCACCGGTCATCGGCGCCTGGTGGTCGCCGGCGGCGTAGGCGCGAACTGGCGGCTGCGGGAGCGGCTGAGCGAGATCGCCCACCAGGCCGGGGCACGACTGTATTTTCCGCGCGCGGAATTCTGCACCGACAACGGTGCAATGATCGCATTGGCGGGATGTTTTCGTTTGATGGGCGGGGCACGTCAAGGTCTCGAGTTGGGCGCCAGGGCGCACTGGGAACTTGGCGAGTCGGATCAACAGGGGTCTTGAGCATCTTCCATGGATAAGATTTTCATTCATGCCCTCAAAGCCGAGGCGATCATCGGTATCTTCGATTGGGAGCGGCAGGTCAGGCAGACGGTCATCGTCGACATCGAAATCAGCGCCGATATCCTCAAGGCGGCATTGACCGATTCCATCGAGGATACATTGAACTACAAGCGAGTCGCCAAACGGGTGCTGGCGTTCGTCGAGGCTTCGCAATTTCACCTCGTCGAAACCCTGGCCGAGCACATCGCCATGCTTCTCCTCGACGAGTTCGGCGTCGCCGGGGTCAGGATCGTCCTGAGCAAACCGGGCGCGGTGCGCAACTCGCGTGACGTGGGCGTGGCGCTCGAGCGCGATCGCAGCCACCTCGAACGATGGCGCGCTGGGCGCGAGCGGCCATAGGCTTCGGGCCGATGCCGGCGGACATCCTGCTCGATGGCCCTCTCTCCTGGCGCCAAGTCGCCGCAGTCGCCGAGGGCGCCTCGCTTTCGTTGTCTCCGGCCGCGCGCAGCCGCATCGAGACGGCGCGCGGCCTGGTGCAGTCGATCGTCGAACAGGGAATTCGTGCCTACGGTGTGAATACGGGCGTCGGGGCGCTCTGCGACGTCATCGTGACGGAATCCAAACAGCGCCAGTTGTCGCGCAACATCGTCATGAGCCATGCGGTTGCGGTGGGGCCGGCGCTCGAGGCGCCCGCGGTTCGCGCGGTCATCGCGGCCGCGATCAACAACTTTGCGCATGGGTATTCCGGTGTGAGGGCCGAGGTGGTCGAACGCTTGCTCGCACTGCTCGCGAGCAACTGCACACCCGAAGTTCCGGCGCATGGGTCGGTGGGATATCTGGCGCACATGGCGCACATCGCGTTGGTGCTGGTCGGGGCAGGTCACGCCCGAATCCACGGCGAACGCCGCAGCGGGGCGGCGGCGTTGCAGGCCGCCGGTATCGAACCGCTCGTGCTGGAAGCGAAGGAAGGGTTGAGCTTGGTGAACGGCACGCCCTGCGTCACCGGCCTGACTGCGCTCGCGCTCAAGCGCAGCGAACAGTTGCTCGATTGGGCGGATCTGATCGGCGCCATGAGCTTCGAGAATTTGCACGGCCAGTTGTCCGCCTTCGAGCCGGAGGCATTGCGACTGCGTCGCTCGCCGGCGCTCGCGCGGGTCGGGGAGCGTCTGCGATCAACGCTCGCGGGCAGCGCCATATTGGCGCACAGCGCCGGGCAGCGTACGCAGGATCCCCTGAGCTTGCGCGCGATTCCGCAAGTACACGCCGCGGTGAGAGATCAGCTCGATCATACGGGCAGCACGACGGATGCCGAGCTTGCCTCGGTCACCGATAATCCCGTGGTACTCGGCACTCCGCGGGCGCCGCGCGCACTGTCCGAAGCGCACGCGGTGGGCGCCGCAATCGGCTTGAGCGCAGACTCGCTCGGCATCGCGATCGCCGAGCTCGCAGCGATGTCGGAACGCCGCATCGACCGCCTGGTCAACCCGCTGGTCAGCGCATTGCCCGCTTTCCTCGCCTCCGAAAGCGGGGTCGGCTCGGGTTTCATGATCGCGCAGTACACGGCGGTCTCTCTGGCCGCGGAGAATCGCCGCCTGGCGGCGCCCGCGAGTCTCGACGGCGGCGTGACTTCGGGTTTGCAGGAGGATCATCTCTGCCACGCGACAGCGGCTGCGCTGAAGCTGCTCGACATCATCGCCAATGCGGAGATCATCCTCGCGATCGAGCTGCTCGCGGCGGCACAGGCCTACGATCTGCAGCCGATCGCGCGGGCACGGGCGCCGCGGACCGAATCGATCCATCGCGCCTTGCGCGAACGCATTGCTCACTACGCGGATGACCGGCCTCTGGCCGGGGACATCGAACTTGCCCGAAGGATCCTCCACGAGCGGCAGGCGGGAGAGTTCTAAATGCTCCGGCCGCCGTCGACGGCAATGATTTGACCCGTGATGTAGGGCGCATCTTGCGCGAGGAAAAGCGCCGTTCGGGCGATGTCTTGCGGTCCGCCGTGGCGCTTGAGGGCGGTCTTGCCGACGATTTCGCGCTTCAGGGCATCGTCCATGCCGCTATCGGGCCAAAGCACCGGTCCCGGCGCGATGCCGTTGACGCGAATTTCCGGCGCGAGTTCGCGTGCCAGGGAGCGCGTCAGCATCGCGAGCCCCGCCTTCGCGGCGCTGTAGACGGGGTGCCCCTTCAGAGGCCGCAAGCCATGTATGTCGATCATGTTGATGATGAGTCCATGCTGCTTCGCCAGGCTCGGCGCAGCCGCCTGCGAAAGGAACAGCGGCGCCCGCAGGTTGCTCGCCATCAGATCGTCCCACATCGGGATCGTGATCTTGCCGACCGGTGTGGGATAAAAGCTCGAAGCGTTGTTGATCAATATATCGAGGCGGCCAAATTCCTCGAGCGCGGCGGCCACCAGGCCCTCCGGCGCCTCCGCACAAGCCAGGTTTGCCCCATGGATTGCCCCGGAGTGCGGTCGCTGCCGGTTGAATTCCTCGGCAAGTGCAACGGCGTCCGCCTCGGATGCTCGGTAATGGATGAGGATGCTCGCACCGGCGGCATGCAGCGTGCGCGCGATCTCGGCGCCGACGCGCCGTCCGCCGCCGGTGATCAGGAGCACCTGACCGCTCAAGGAAGGCTTCTCGGAGCGTTGCGTCATGCGCAGGAACGATACCGGATTGTCCCGGCAGCGTGTACCCATGCGGCCTGATCTTGCATTGACGGCGGATGAAGCCCGGCACACGCAGCGGGTGAGCGAGCACTTGGCGGCCGAAATCGACCGCGCCGGGGGGTGGATCGATTTCGAGCGGTACATGGACATCGCCCTGTATGCGCCCGGCCTCGGCTATTACAGCGCGGGGGCGCACAAGCTGGGTCGGGGCGGCGATTTCACCACGGCACCGGAAATTTCGCGGCTGTTCGGCGCGTGCGTCGCGCAGCAATGCGCCGACATTCTGAAGCAGATGACCCACGGATCGATATTGGAGATCGGCGCGGGCAGCGGCCGCCTGGCAGTGGATGTGTTGTTGCGGCTCGATACGCTCGGGGCATTGCCGGAGCGCTATCGCATCCTCGAGATCAGCGCGGATTTGCGCGACCGGCAGCGCCACGCGATCGCGACGGCAATTCCGCACCTGCTGGAGCGCGTCGAGTGGATCGAGGCGCCCCCCAGCGAGCTATTCGATGGGGTCATTCTTGCCAACGAAGTGCTCGACGCCCTCCCGGTGGCGCGCTTTCGCTGGCACCCCACTCATTGCGAAGAACTCGGCGTGGCAAGCGAGAGAGGCCGCTTGGTCTGGTCGTCGCGGCCTGCGAGCGACACGACACAGGCGGTGTGCGGCGCGCTCGAGTCGGCGGGCGGCGGATGGCAGGACGGCTACCAGTCGGAGTATTGCCCCCGGCTCGAAGCTTGGACCCGGGAAGTGACGCGGGCGTTGCGCACCGGTCTGGTGTTGTGGGCCGATTATGGATTGCCGCGAGCCCAGTACTATTTTCCCGAACGGCGCGACG
Source organism: uncultured Gammaproteobacteria bacterium (assembly GCA_963843295.1). Lineage (GTDB taxonomy): Bacteria > Pseudomonadota > Gammaproteobacteria > Steroidobacterales > Steroidobacteraceae > Bog-1198. The sequence goes on from CAWJJP010000004.1 coordinate 169,002, forward strand.
GAACGCTGCTGTGTCACTTCCGTCAGCGCGCGTTTGACGACCCGTTCCTCTATCCGGGGCTTCAAGATATCACGGCGTGGGTCGATTTCACGTGGCTCGCCGAGTCGTGCACCGCGGCTTCTTGCGAACTCGCGGGCTTCACGACACAAGCATATTTTCTGGCGGGGCTGGGAATCGACCGCGAGATGCGCTCACTCGCCGGCAGCGACGAGCACCGGCATGCGCGGCTCGCCAACGAGGCGCGGCGGCTGATGCTGCCGGGCGAGATGGGCGAGCGCTTCAAAGCCATGGCGTGGGTGCGCGGAATCGACTCGGCGCTGCGCGGGTTCGAGCTCAAGGATCTGCGTCACACGCTCTAAGCGCTCGGCCGGGGAGGATCGGCTGTGAACCGCTCGCGCACCGCCGCGACGGCGCGAGCGCGGCTGCGATGCAATCCATCCGCGATTTCCGGGCCGGATTTCGTGGCAATGTCCTCCGGCGCCGGCTTGACGGCCGCGGCGGCGTCGCGTGCGGCGAGCAGATAGGGGCGCTGCGGATAGGGTTCGTTCTCGAGTCCGGTCCGGCCGCGCGAATCCGCCTCGCACGCGAGCAGCGCCTCGGCAAACCGCTCCGGCCGGCGAAAGGCATCGGCGCGCTCCATGAACTCGAGGACGGTTTTGGGCCGCAATTCGAACGCGCGGTGCACGATGCCGTGATGGCGCGCGACGATCAGAGCAAGCTCCCGATAATCGCTCGGAATCCGCAAGCGGGCCGCGAGCGCTTCGATGAGCGTCGCGCTGCGCTCTTCGTGTCCGCGATGGCTCGGCCACTCCGACCGCGGCGTGGTTCCCTTGCCCAAATCATGCACCAGCGCTGCGAATCGAACTTTCGCGTCATCGCTCAGGCGCGCAGCCTGGTCGAGCACCATCAGGGTGTGCAGCCCGGTGTCGATTTCCGGGTGCCACTCGGGCGGCTGCGGTACCCCGAACAGGGCATCGATCTCCGGGTATATCCGCTCGAGGGCGCCGCATTCACGCAGCACGGCGAAAAAGGTGCTCGCGGCCGCCTCGCGCAGCGCTTTTTCCGTTTCCTGCCAGACGCGCTCGGCGACCAGCGAGTCGATTTCATGCCGCAGAACCATGCTTTTCATCAAGGACAATGTATCCGCAGCGACGCGAAAGCCGAGCGGCGCAAAGCGCGCCGCGAAGCGCGCCACGCGCAGTACCCGCACCGGGTCTTCGATGAAAGCAGCCGAGACGTGCCGCAATGTCCGCGCCTCGACGTCGTGCTTGCCGCCGTACGGATCAAACAGCGCGCCGTCCGCAGCGCGCGCCATCGCATTGATGGTCAAATCGCGCCGCGCAAGATCTTGCTCGAGCGTGACCTCGGGTCCGAATTCGACGCTGAATCCGCGATACCCCGGCCCGATCTTCCGCTCGCGACGCGCGAGCGCATACTCTTCGTGGCTGTCGGGATGCAGGAAGACCGGAAAGTCGCGGCCCACCTCCCGATAGCCGAGTTTCAGCAATTCTTCGCGCGAACTGCCGACGACCACCCAGTCGCGCTCCCTCACCGGCATGCCGAGCATGGCGTCTCGAACCGCACCGCCGACCAGATACACTTGCATATGTGAATACTAGCAGCATCACTTCGCGGATCTTCGCTCGGTTCGCGATCGTGCTGATCTGCGTCTCGAGCGCCGGCTGCTACCTGCTGGAGAGCGCGCAAGGGCAGCTGCAGCTGATGGCCAAGCGCGAGCCGATCAAGCGTGTGATCGCAAGACCATCGACCCCGCCCGGTCTGCGCCGACAGCTCGAGGCGGTCTCGGCGATCCGGGAATTTGCCGTTCACGGTCTGGGGCTTCCCGACAATGGGAGCTATCGCAGCTATGCCGATGTCGGCCGCCCCTATGTGGTGTGGAATGTGGTCGCGGCGCCGGAATTCTCGGTGGAACCGAAGAAATGGTGTTACCCGCTGGTCGGTTGCGTCGCGTATCGGGGCTACTTCGTCGAGCGCCGGGCGCGCATTTTTTCGGGAAAATTGCGGCGGCGAGGCTTCGATGTCAGCGTCGCTGGCGTCGCCGCCTATTCGACGCTCGGACACTTCAACGATCCGATCTTGAATACCATGGTGGGCTGGAGCGATGTCGAATTGGCAGCGATCATTTTTCATGAGCTCACGCATCAGCTCATCTACGTGCCCGACGACGCCGATTTCAACGAGGCACTCGCCACGACCGTGGAGGAAGTGGGAGTGCGCCGCTGGCTGCAGGCCCAGGGTAGGGAAAAGGATCTGGCGATTTACGAGCTCGAGCAGCGACATGCCGAGGAGATCGTGGCGCTGTTGATTCGGACACGAGCCGGACTGCAGGCGCTGTATGCCTCGGGCGTCGATCGGTCGCTCATGCGGGAGCGCAAGGAGGCTGCGTTCAGTGCGCTGCGGGTTTCATATGCCAAGCTCAAGTTCGACTGGGGCGGTCATGCGCCGTACCAGGCGTGGTTCGAGGGCAACCTCAACAATGCCGATCTGGCCACCGTCGCGACCTATTTCGATTGCGTCCCGGGGTTCAAGCGCGAACTCGCGGCGGAGGAGGGAAACTTGCAGGCGTTTTATCAAAGAGTGCAGGCACTGGCGCGCCTCGATCAGGCGCGGCGCGATGCCCTGGTGTGCGGTGAGCGCGATTCCGCAGCCGTGCCGTGAGCGCCGGCGGCCGGGCGGGAGCCGTCTACGGCCGTTCCGCGGTCGCTCCGCCGGTGTGCTCATGACCGGCCTTGGAGCGGCCCGCCGCGGCTCGATCGTGACTCAAGCGGGCGTTGTCTTCCAAGGCGCCGAGATATTGCTTGGCGCATGCCACCATCGAGTGGGGGTGCAGCTCGAGCTGTGCGAAGCCGTTCGCGGTGCACACACTATCGACGGTCAAGGAACGAAAGTTGTCGCTCGAAAAAGGCCGGCCCGGGATGAAATCCATGATCAGCGCCTGCAGGCGTCCCAGGAAATCCGGCAAGCCGATGATCCAATGGCGCTGGCCGGAGATGCTCGCGACCAAGCCGACGATTTCCCGCAGCGAATACACCTGAGGACCACCGAGCTGGTAGGTCTGCCGGCGGAAGGCGCCGCCGTGCAGGCAGCGCAGCAGCGCATCGATCACATCGTCCACGAATACCGGCTGGAACCGCGCATTGGGCTTCGCCAGCGGGAAGACCAGCGGAATTGAGGCGAGCAGGGCGGCAAAGCGATTCAGGAACGAATCGCCGGGTCCGAACATCACGGAGGGCTGGAAAATGGTCCAGTCCAATCCATTCTGCTCGCGAATCAGCCGCTCCGCCTCACCCTTGGTGCGCAGGTAATAGCTCGGCGCGTCGATCGCCGCCTTGAGCGCGGACACATGCAGCAATCGCGTCACGCCGGCGGATCGCGCTGCCTGCAGCACGCCGCGGGTCAGTTCGACATGGGCGCGACGAAAACCCCGGCCGCCGAAACCGCGCTCATTGAGGATACCGACGAGATTGATGACGATGTCCTGGCCACGAAAGCGCTCGCTGAGCTGCGCCTCCTCGTAGACGTCGCAGTTCTCGAGCGTGAGGCCTGGCAGCACCAGCAAGTGCTTGTGCTGCTCGCGGTCGCGCGACAGCACCGTGACCTGGTGGCCGTCCTTGATCAAGCGGGCGACCAGACGCGTCCCCAGAAATCCAGTTCCGCCGAGGATGCAGATGGATAGGAGCTTCATGTGATCAGCGCAGCGGTATCAGCACGACGGCGGAGCCGCGGCGGACATTGAGCACCAAAACGCTTGCACCTTTCGCAGCCTCGCGGAGCGCCTTCGTGGTGGTAATGGGCGTGCGTCCGACCCCGACGATCAGGTCGTTCGTGCGCAGGCCGGCTTGCGCGGCAGGACTGCCCTCCTGCACCGATCGCACCAGTACGCCGCCGCCATCCGGCGCATCCGCCAGCTCCGCCCCCTCGAAGCCCTTGTTGATGTCGACCGCATTCGCGGCTTCCGTCTCGCTGCGTTCGGCGATCAGCGCAGTGACCTTGCGCGGCTTGCCGTCGCGCAGCAGACCGATCTCGACCTTGTCTCCGACGCGCAGCATGCCGATCGTATTGCGCAGTTCGCCGGCGTCCCTCATGGGCGCACCATTGATCGAGGTGATGATGTCGCCGGTTTTCACGCCCGCGCGCTCGGCGGCGGACCCTTGCGCCACACCGGCGACCAACGCGCCGCTCGATTCGGTCAGGCCGAATTCCTTGGCGATATCGGGCGTGACGTTGTAGATGTTCACGCCGAGGACGCCGCGCTTCACCTGCCCGTACTTGATCAGCTGATCCATGACGCCCTTGGCCATGTTGACCGGGATGGCGAAGCCGATGCCGATGTTGCCGCCGCTGCCCGACAGAATCGCGGAATTGATGCCCACCAATTCACCCCGCAGATTCACCAAGGCGCCGCCGGAGTTGCCCGGATTGATCGAGGCGTCGGTCTGAATGAAGTCCTCGTACCCCTCCGGATTGATGCCGGAGCGGCCGAGCGCGCTCACGATTCCGGCCGTGACGGTGTTCTGCAGCCCGAAGGGATTGCCGATGGCGACGACGTAGTCACCGACTTCGAGATGCGACGAGTCGCCGAGCGCCATGGCGACGAGGTTCGGCTGCTTCGCCTGCAGCACGGCGATGTCCGCACCCTCGTCGGAGCCGACCACCTTCGCCGAGAAGCTGCGATTGTCCAGCAGCGTGATGGTGATCTCGCTGGCATTCTCGACCACATGATAATTGGTGATGATATAGCCGTTTTTGACGTCGACGATCACCCCGGACCCTGCGCTCTGGAATTGCCGTTCCCGCGGTTTGGCATCCGGCGGCACGTCAAAAAAGCGCCGGAAGAAAGGATCGTCCAAAAGCGGATTGCGCTGTCCCGGCTTCTCCTTGATGGTGCCGCGGGTGGCGACGTTGACGACGGCAGGGGAGACACGCTTGACCATCGGCGCCAGCGACGGCATCGGCGCGGCCTCCGGGGGCGGCGCCGCAGGCAGCGCGGCGAACGCCACGGGCCCGGTCAGCATCGCTGCGAATGTAGCCGCCGCAAATTTGAGACGCAGATTCATGCGTAATCCTTGTTATATGGTATGTCCGTCCAGGACGCCATGCAGCAGAAAACCGGGGCCGGACGTCGACCCGGCCCCGGTGGCTGGTTCCCCGATCTTACACGTAAGAAACGTGAGGGGCGGCCCTCTTAGGCGGCTTCCACCGTGATGCGCTGTGGCTGCACTTGCGCCAGTTTTGGAATCGTGACCTCGAGAACACCGTTGAGCGCTTTCGCCTTGATGTTCTCGATATCCGCCGATTCCGGCAGGCTGAAGCGGCGTTGAAATTCGCCGCTGATGCGCTCGATGCGCCGATAGCCATCGCTTGCTTCCCGCGGCGATTCCGCCCGCTGGCCGCGGATCGTCAGCACCCCCTGCTCGGAGGTGATCTGCACCGCTTTCGGGTCTACGCCCGGCAAATCCATGTGCAGTAGGAATTGGTCATTTTCTTCGTGAATGTCTACCGGCGGCAACCACGCGCCTGAATCCGCTGCGGTGGTCTGCGGTGTGCCGAACAAGCGATGGATATCGCGCTGAAGCCGGTTGGCGAAGCCCCATGGCTGATAACGTACGACGGTCATTGTGCTACTCCTGATCGAACTGAAGGTTGATGTAAATGTCGAAGTCAATCGAATCTTCCTGCCCCGTCTGTTGGGCCGCTGCAATCCATTTCAACCGCGGCGTCGTAAGCGGCGGAGAGGATTTCTTCAAATGTCAATGGCACATAATGGGCAGATATTGTGGATAAGATGTGGACCACAAGATCTTGCGATTCAGGATTTTTCCCCTTGACCCCTGATCGTCAAAGTGAAATGAGAAAATATCTCGGGAGAATGTTGTAAGTGATTGAAATTAGTATATTTTTTATAGGTAAAATTTACACAGAAATATCTTGACGCTGGTTGCGGTGAGGTCTTACCCTTTATCCCCGGACACAATATGTTGTGGTCGGGTTGGCGTCAGTCCCCTCGAGTTTTCACGCTGTGCAGGGCTTTATTCCGGGTGCGGACCTCCGCCACTTGTCTTTAGGTGTCGCGCCATAATTATAAGGGAGCGTTTTTAATACCCATGAATACGGTGGTCAAAATACAGCCCAAAGATGTCGGAAGCATTCCTTTCCAAGAGGCGTCCTATGACATCTGGGATAAGAAGTATCGGCTGATCGCAAAGGACGGTGCGCCCATCGACAAGTCGATGGACGATACGTACAAGCGCGTCGCGCGTGCGCTCGCGGATGTCGAAGCCGACGAGCTTCGCGAGCAGTGGTACGAGTCGTTCTTGTGGGCGCTGCGCCATGGCGCAATTCCCGCCGGTCGCGTGACGTCGAACGCCGGTGCGCTCGAGCACAAGCCCGCCACATCGACCATCAACTGCACCGTTTCGGGCACGATCCGTGATTCGATGGACGACATACTGAACAAGGTTCATGAAGCCGGACTGACGCTGAAGGCGGGGTGCGGCATCGGGTACGAGTTCTCCACGCTGCGTCCGCGCGGCGCCTACGTGACCGGCGCCGGAGCTTATACCTCGGGACCTTTGTCGTTCATGGATATCTACGACAAGATGTGCTTCACCGTGTCGTCGGCGGGCGGCCGTCGAGGCGCGCAGATGGGCACCTTCGACATCGGCCACCCCGACGTGCTCGAATTCATCCGCGCCAAGCGCGAAAACGGCCGGCTGCGCCAGTTCAATCTGTCGCTATTGATCACCGATGAGTTCATGCAGGCGGTGAAGAGCGATGGGGAGTGGAAGCTCGCTTTTCCGCTGCGGCTGAAGGAATTCGACGCCGAGGCCCCTGATTTGGAGGACTCCTCGAAATTCGTGTGGCGCGAATGGCCGGACACCACGGGCTACGTCGCCAATGAGGAAGGGCTGGTCGCCTGCAAGGTCTACAAGACGCTGCCCGCGCGCCGTGTGTGGGATGTGATCATGTCCTCGACCTACGATTTTGCCGAGCCCGGCTTCATCCTGATCGATCGGGTCAATGAGATGAACAACAACTGGTGGGAGGAGAACATCCGCGCCACCAATCCGTGCGGCGAGCAGCCTCTGCCGCCCTACGGCTCCTGCCTCCTCGGTTCGGTGAATCTCACGAAATTCGTGGTGGATCCGTTCACCGAGGATGCACGTTTCGACTGGGAGACGTATCGCAAGGTGGTGAAGATATTCACACGCATGCTCGACAACGTCGTCGAAGTCAACGGTCTGCCGTTGGCACCGCAGCGCGAGGAAATCATCCGCAAGCGCCGCCATGGGATGGGTTTTCTGGGCCTGGGCTCGGCCATCACCATGCTGTGCATGAAGTACGGCTCCAAGAAATCGGTGGCATTTTCACAGAATGTTTCGCGGGAGATGGCGGTCGCCGGCTGGGAGGCCGCTCTCGATCTGGCGCGCGAAAAAGGTCCGGCTCCGATCATGAACGAGGAATTCACGGTCACCCGCGAAATGCTGCGCAAGCGGCCGGAGATGGTGAAGGATGGGTGGCGGGTCGGCGCCAAGGTCGCAGGAAGGGTGCTGCATGCGCGCTATAGCCGCTACATGCAGAGAATTGCCGAAGCCTCGCCGGAGCTGGTCGATGAGCTGGCGGAGACCGGAGCACGCTTCACACACCACACCTCGATCGCCCCGACGGGTACGATTTCGCTCTCCTTGGCGAACAATGCCTCGAACGGCATAGAGCCGTCCTTCGCGCACCATTACTTTCGCAATGTGATACGCGAAGGCAAGAAGTCCAAGGAGAAGATCGACGTGTTTTCCTTCGAGCTGCTTGCGTACCGCGAGCTCGTGAATCCGCGCGCAATGCCCAATTCACAGGTTTCGGCCGAGAAACTGCCCGACTATTTCATCTCGGCGGACGACATCGGCCCGAAGGAGCACGTGGACATTCAGGCTGCCGCCCAGCTTTGGGTCGATTCGTCGATCTCGAAGACGGCCAACGTGCCCACCGATTACAAGTACGAGGATTTCAAGGACATTTACCTGCATGCTTTCGAGCAGGGCCTGAAGGGCTGCACCACCTTTCGCTTCAATCCGGAAGCCCATCAAGGCGTGCTGGTCAAGGAGGACGATCTGAAGAACACCACGTACGTGTTCACTCTGGAGGACGGCACGGAAATCGAGGCGCGCGGCGATCAGGAAATCGAGTACGACGGCGAGATGCACACCGCTGCGAATCTCTTCGATGCATTGAAAGAAGGTTATTACGGGAAGTTCTGACATGGCCCACATCAAAATCGAAAAAAAGATCGCCAAGTACCGGGTTCTCAAGCCGGAGGCAAAGGACGCGCCCTTGGCAGCGGCCAAGGAGCCGCCGAAGACCCAGGACAACGTGATCTGGATGCACGAGAAGCTCGAGCGGCCCGAGGTGCTGATCGGCTCGACCTATAAGATCAAGACGCCGGTCTCGGACCATGCGATGTACGTCACCATCAACGACATCGTGCTCAACGAGGGCACTCCGCACGAGCAGCGACGGCCGTTCGAGGTGTTCATCAATTCCAAGAATCTCGATCACTTCCAGTGGATCGTGGCATTGACCCGGGTCATCTCGGCGGTCTTCCGCAAGGGCGGCGACACCACCTTCCTGGTCGACGAACTGAAAGCGGTATTCGATCCGCGCGGCGGCTATTGGCAGCCCGGCGGCAAATTCATGCCCTCGACCATCGCGGAGTTGGGCTATGTGATCGAGCGCCATCTGCAGTCGATCGGCCTGCTCAAGAAGCCCGAGCTCGATGTGCACCAGCGCAAGCTGGTGCAGGAGAAGCGGGCGGAGTTCGAAGCGCGAACCAAGCAGACCGACGCGTTTTCGAAGTCGCATTTCCCCGAAGGAGCGCAGTTGTGCGCGAAGTGCAGCACCGCGGCGGTGGTGATGATGGACGGCTGCAAGACCTGTCTGAATTGCGGCGACTCGAAATGCGGGTAGATCGCCGATAGGCAGGCTATTCAAGGTCGTGGCGTTCGGCATTGCGCTGGCGCCGTTCCTGCTCTGCCCTGCGGCCGGCGCCGAAGGCGCCGATCCTTTCGCTCATCCGCCGGAACTCGAGCGGGACGTGCGCTTCTGGATTCGCGTCTACACCGAGGTCAACACCGACCAGGGACTGCTGCACGATGATTGGAACTTGGGGTTGGTATACGAGGTCCTGCGTTTCGATCCCGCCTCATCGCCCGCGCAGCGTGAACGGCAGGTAGCGCAGGCCAAGGCCCATTATGCGGGCCTGTTGCGGCGTTTTGCCGCGGCGGCATCCGCACCCGCCGCGCCCGCTCCGCCGCCTGTCCCCGAAGCGGCGGCGCCTGCGGCTGCGGCGCCGCTGCAAGCGACGCCCGAGACACCGACGACCGACGTGGAGCCGTCCGCGGCACCGGCGCCCGGCCTGTCGACACCCAGAGTTCCCGCGGGTTTGACGGCGCACGAGCGGCGGATTCTCCGCGCCTTCGGCGAAAGGCCGACCGCCGCGCAGTTCCTCGATGCAATCGATCGGATACGCTTCCAACTGGGTCAGGCCGACCGATTTCACGAGGGCTTGATTCGGGCCGCCGCATGGGAATCTCATATCGTGCACGTGCTCGAGCAGCACGGCGTGCCCGCGGAAATCGCGGCACTCCCGCACGTCGAATCCTCCTTCAATCCCGCAGCCTACTCGAAGGTCGGTGCCGCGGGGCTGTGGCAATTCATGCCCTCGACGGCCAAACGCTTCATGCGCGTCGACGGAATCGTCGATGAGCGGCTCGATCCGGACAGTGCCACGGAAGCGGCCGCGAATTTGATGCTTTACAACTATCGGCTCCTCGGCTCCTGGCCCCTCGCCGTCACCGCCTACAACCATGGTCCCGGCGGCTTGCGGCGAGCCCAGGAAGAATTGGGCACGAGCGATATCGCCGTGATCGTGAAACGTTATCAGGGCGCCACATTCGGCTTTGCGTCGCGCAATTTCTACGTGGCGTTTCTCGCGGCCCTCGAAGTGGATCGAAACGCGGAGAAATATTTCGGACCGATCAGTCGCCTGACCGAGACTCAGAGTACGCCGGTGGAATTGCCGGACTACATCGCCGTGGACGCATTTGCGAAGGCATTTAAGGTCGATATGGGCGCGCTTCGAGTCTTGAATCCGGCGCTGCGGCCGCCGATCTGGAGCGGCGCGCGGTTGGTGCCGCGCGGTTACGCCGTGCGCATTCCGGGAACGCCACCGCAATCCGAGATCGCCGTGGCATGGGCGCGCTTGCCCTCGTCGCAGCGCTATGTGGCCCAGCGCAATGACGGCAAACACAAGGTTCGGCGCGGCGAGACACTGGCCGCGGTGGCAGCGGTGAGCGGCATCAGCGTGCCGCGGCTGCTGGCGGCGAACGGATGGACCAGCCCGCACGAAATCTCTCGTGGCGACATCGTGCGCATCCCGATGCCGGCTTCGCGCGCGGAGACCTCCGGGGTGACGGCGCCCGTGCCCGCGGTGGTTGAGAATGCTCCGGGCGTCGCCGCGCCTGCCGCGGTGGCGGCCACCGCATCCGGCGCTGCACTTGCAGCCGCATCCCCCAATGCCGAGGTCAACGAAAAGGGTCCGGCGCTGCCTGCGGCCGCCCCTGCGGTCGCTCCCAAAGAGCCTGTTTCCACGCGTCAGACCGACAGCGTCGCGCTGCTGCCGGCCGCAGCTCCGACTGGGGGCTCGGACGCGAGCGACTACAGCGTCGGGCCGGGCGATACGGTCATCGTGCAGGCTGCCGAGACGCTGGGGCACTTCGCCGACTGGACCGGTGTCGATTCACAGACGCTGCGTGCTCTCAACAAGCTGCACAAGAACGCCATGGTGACGCTCGGCCGCAAGCTCAAGCTCGACTTGTCGCACGTGACTGCCGCGCAATTCGTCGCCGCGCGGCGCGAATACCACCGCGAGCTGCAGGAGACATTTTTTGGCGCTCATCGAATCGCCGGCAGCGAGACCTACAGCGTGAAACGCGGTGAGTCTCTCTGGACGATCGCGCAGCGCAGCGATGTGCCGGTTTGGCTGGTTGCGCAGTACAACCCCGATGTGGATTTCGGCGATATGCGGCCGGGAACCTCGATCACGCTGCCGCGCGTAGCGAGCATCAATCGTCAGTAGCCGCGTGCATGCAAATAACGCTTGAGTGCTTCGCCAGCATCGGGATCCGCCGTAAAGCGCACGGCAGGATCCCCGCCCGCTTTGAAGTCCAGCTCGATCTTCGCGCTCGACGCCATGCGCTGGAGCGTCGGTACGCTGAGGTCGAAATACGCCGTCTGACCCCACGAAGCCACCGGCTGGTAGGGGCCGTGCGCGAGCGCAGGTGCGTCGATTGCCGAGAGCACCACTGCCCCGTCGTCCAGTGTCAGGGTAACGGCCCGGGGGCTGCGGATGTCGTCGAAACGCCAATCATTGCCGGGTGCCAGATGAATCCAAAGCCCGTATCGCAAAGTGCCCATGTTGTCCCATTCCACAGGGCCCAAATAGGCGAAGCTCTGATGCCTGCCGGGCGTCGCGCTCAACTCGACGTTCTGCACGAGCTCGATCGGCTTGTGCAGCGAGCCGACCGTCATCCCGGTGCGTTCGTCGAGGGTTTCTGCAGGATTGATCGTGGAGGGGCTCGTACACCCGGCCAGGAGCCCCATCATGAATAACCCGAAGGCAATGGAGGCTCGAAGCTGGAACACATGCATCGGCCAATTATACCGAGTCCGTGAGCTGCAGCCCGTTATGTCATACGCCATACACGCTATAATTTCGCGAATGTTCAATCGCAGCTGGCGGCGCACACGCGCTCTGTGGGCCTTATCGATGCTCGCAATCGGCGCGGCGGGCATGGCCGTCGCCGAGGAGGAAGCGGCGGCGGACCACATCGTCGTCCATAAGTCGGAACACAAGCTGTACCTGTATTCCGGCAGCCGCTTGCTCGGTTCCTACAAGGTCGCGCTCGGCTTGCGGCCTGTGGGGCAGAAGGTTCGGGAACATGATTTCCGCACTCCCGAGGGGCGCTATTTTCTTGCGCGCCGCAACACACGGAGCGACTTCTTCCTGGCGATCCAGGTGTCTTACCCCAATAAACAGGATGAGCTGCGCGCGCGCAAGAACCGCTGGGCGCCCGGAGGGTCGATCATGATTCATGGTCTGCCCAATGCCCTGAAGCATCCGGCGGCCTATTACAGCTCCAATGATTGGACGGACGGCTGCATCGCCTTGTCCAACTCGGATATGGTCGAAGTGTGGATGCGCACCTTGGACAACATCCCGATCGACATCTATCCGTAAAAGGTGCTGCGTGGAAATCACGATCCTCTCCTCTGACCTGGTCGATGCCCGCGTCGCCCCCAAGGGTAGCCTCGAGTACCTTTCGCAGCAGGAGATCGCCAAACTCCTGGATTCGGGGCAGGGTGGCCTGTATCCGTTGTTTCGCAAATGCGCGCTCGCCGTGCTCAATTCCGGCGGCGATCTCGATGACACCCGCTTGATTTTCGAAAAGTACCGCGACTTCGACCTGCGCATCGTGCGCAGGGCCTGGGGCATCAAGCTCGAGATCAAGAATGCACCGGCCGCGGCGTTCGTCGACGGCGAAATGATCAGGGGCTTGAAGGAGCATTTGTTCGCGGTGCTGCGCGACGTCGTGTTCATCTCGAACGAGATCATGGACGGCGGCCGCTTCGATCTCACCTCCTCCTCGAGCATCACCAACGCGGTCTTTCACATTTTGCGCAACGCCCGGGTGCTGGAGCTGCAGGTGCGCCCGAACCTGGTGGTGTGCTGGGGAGGGCATTCCATCCGCCGCGTCGAGTACGACTATACGAAGAAGGTCGGGTATGAGCTCGGCCTGCGAAACCTCGACGTGTGCACCGGCTGCGGCCCCGGTGCCATGAAGGGACCGATGAAGGGCGCGACCATCGGGCATTCCAAACAGCGTATCGTCAACGGACGCTATCTGGGCATTACCGAGCCCGGCATCATTGCCGCCGAACCTCCCAACCCGATCGTGAGCCAGCTCGTCATCATGCCGGACATCGAGAAGCGCCTGGAAGCGTTCGTGCGTTTGGGGCACGGCATCGTCATTTTTCCGGGGGGCGCGGGGACCGCGGAGGAGATTCTCTATCTGCTCGGCATCTTGCTCGATCCCGCCAACCGGGAGATGCCGTTCCCGGTGGTATTCACGGGTCCGGCGGACACCGCGGATTACTTTCAGCAGATTCACGAGTTCATCGGCGCGGCCCTGGGCGAGAGCGCCCAATCGCGCTATCAAATCATCATCGACGATCCCGCCGGCGTGGCGCGCGCAATGGTGCAGGGGCTCGCCGAGGTGCGCGACTACCGGCGGCGGCAAAGCGACTCGTACGGATTCAACTGGCTGCTCAACATACCGCTCGAATTCCAGCTGCCTTTCGAGGTGACCCATGCCTCGATGCGGGCGCTGCGCCTTTCGCGCGACCAGCCGGTGCACGAGCGCGCTGCGAACCTGCGGCGTGCCTTTTCCGGCATTGTGGCGGGGAACATCAAGGAGTACGGCGTCAATGCGATCGAGCGTTACGGTCCTTACGAGCTCAGCGGTGAACCGTCGATCATGGAACCCCTCGATCAATTGCTGCGCTCTTTCGTGGCACAGCGGCGAATGAAGCTCACCGGAGCCGAATACACGCCCTGCTACCGACTCGTGGCATGAGCGAGCCGCCGCGCATCCGCTATCGGTTCGATCTGCCGGACGGATCGCAGACGACATTGGACTTCTCGTTCGACCCGAGCGGCTTCCGGCTCTGCAACCCCGCACCGGCCGAACCGCCGTTCTGGACCGAACTCGGATTCAACCAGTGCGCCAATTGCCCGCTCAACGAGCGCGACCACACGCATTGCCCGGCCGCGCTGCACATGGCATCGACCTTGGAGCCGCTGAAAGCGTTGGTTTCGTTCGACACGGTCGGCGTGACGGTCACGCAAGCCGAACGCACGGTGTATGCGGAAACCTCGGCGCAACAGGCGATGAGCTCGGTACTCGGTTTGATCATGGCAACCTCGGGCTGTCCGTGGACCGATCATCTGCGTCCGATGGCGCGCTTCCACCTGCCTTTTGCCAGCGATGCGGAGACGGTGTATCGCAGCATCTGCATGTACCTTCTGGCATGCGAGATTGCTGGCATACCAGGGCCGCGCGATTTTTCGCCGCTGGAAGAGCTCTACAAGAACTTGCATGTGGTCAATCGCGACATGTCGCGGCGCCTCGGCGCCGCCACGCGCACGGATCCGGCGCGCAATGCCATGGCGCTGCTCGATTCGTATACGACGCTGCTGCCCGCGGCACTCGAGCGATCGCTCGAGGAGCTCAAGCCGCTGTTCGACGCCTGGCAAGCCAGGCGTTTTTTGGCCATTTAACTTACCGCGACAGCCTGTGAGATGCGCATCCCAATGCGCGTCGGCGTATGCAGACGGCGGCCACTTGCCTGTGACACAGTTCCTGCCCTAGACGGCGCCCGAGACTTACTGTCTTGCACAGCATAGAGGCACCCGATGAGCGACAGCATCAAAAATCAGACTCGATACACCGGAGTGGACCGGCGCGCTCCGCGGGCTGAGCCTGGCAAACCGGGAGTTGCGGTTGCGCGCGAGGCTTTCAAGACCGGCGGCCGCCACGCGGCAATCACCACCAGCCTCTATAACTGGCACAGCTACAAGAATTGGGCGGATAAGGTCCGCGGCAGCTGGGAAGAGAAGAAGTAGGGCGCGCAGCGCTCAAGCCGTTTCCGGCAATGGATTGATGCCGGCATTCGGATGCCACGCAGCGTCCTTCGCCTTCAACCACGCAAGCAACGGCTCCCAGTCCTCGAGATCCTGCGCCACCAGATGCCTTTTCATCTCGTGCAGGCCCACACCCAGTTCGGCGGCGCGAACGTAATTCTGCGAGTCGCGCAAAGTCGCGATCACCGGAATGCGCAAGGTCTCGAGAAATCTCATCAGCGACTGATAGATGATCGTGTTCCGTCTGACACGGTTGGCGATCACTCCGATGCGATTCTCGTCGCGGCGTACCTTGGCGATCAGCAGCAAGTCCGCAATGCAGCGTGAGCAGGCATAAATATCGATGTCCGACGGCAGCACGGGCACGATGATGGCATCGGCGTTTTTCGTCATCTCCGGCATGTCTTGCGCCATCACCGCAGCCGGAGTATCCACCACGACATGCCCCGCATCGGGCGGAACGCGCATCTGCCACGCCCGGGTCATGCGGGTGTTGCGCTCAAATGCCGCGATTCCATGGATGAATGATTGCTCGGGCTTGCGCTTCTTCAGCCAGCGGGTGCTGGAGCCCTGCGGATCGTTGTCCGACAGCAGCGGATGGTCACCCTGACTCGCGAAGTAACTGGCGAGATTCGTTGCCACCGTCGTTTTACCTGAACCGCCTTTTGGATTCAGGACGAGAATTCGCTGCATGTAGGGCGGAGACTACGCAGCCGCCAGCGCCATAGCAAGTGTGTGACTCCACTCACGGCCGCCGCAGGGGCACCACCCTTAGACTCCTCGTCCATGGAGTGGGTTTTACAAGTCGTCGACGAGGTCGATGATGCGGTGAGCGCCTTGCGGCATGGCTGGCTGGGGCTCAATGCCGGATTGACCGCGAGCCTCGCCGCGCTGCTGAAGATCGCCACGCCGCGAGCGCCGCGCCGGCCTTGAACCCGCCGCTGCGCCTCGAGCCGACTCGCGGCGTAGAATCCATTAAGATGGTCGTGATGCAACTGCGCCTCCACCGCAATTTCTGTGCGATCTTGAGCCTGCTCGTATTGGCGGCCTGCACCGGCAAACCATCCGCCGCACCCCCGAGCGCGGTGAACTCGCTGCAAATCCTCGAGCTTCAGCCGGGTGCGGGTGCGCCGGTCGCCGCCGGTCAGAATGCGGTCGTGCAATACACTGGCTGGTTGTACGAGGTGGGTGCTCCCGACAACAAGGGCAAGCAATTCGACTCCTCCCACAATAGCGGCCAGCCGTTCCGGTTCGTGATAGGTGCAGGACAGGTGATCAAGGGCTGGGACCAAGGAGTTGCCGGTATGAAGGTGGGCGGCCGGCGTCGACTCATCATTCCCGCCGGTCTCGCCTACGGCGACAGCGGCGCCGGCGGAGTCATTCCACCGGGCGCTACGCTGGTGTTCGACGTCGACTTGGTCGCCGTCGAGTGACTGCTGTCGCACGAACGAGCGAACGTGTGTCGATCGCCGGCCCGGCAGGCCCGATCGAGGCGGTCGCCGAGGAGCCCCGCGTTCGCGCGCCGCTCTACGCCGTGGTCTGTCACCCGCACCCCTTGTTCGGCGGCACCATGGACAACAAAGTGGTCACGACCCTGGCGCGCGCGGTGCATGAGGCCGGAATCGCCACGCTGCGTTTCAATTTTCGCGGCGTGGGTGCGAGCGCGGGAACGTTTGACGATGGCGACGGTGAAACCGCCGATGCGGCGGCCGTCGTAGATCACGGGGCGCAGCGCTGGCCGGGTCGCGAGCTCGTGCTCGCCGGATTCTCGTTCGGCGCCTACGTGGCGCTGCGTCTGTCGCAAGAGCGGGCAGCTCGCCGCCTGATCACCGTAGCGCCGCCGGTCGACCGCTTTGACTTCTCTGCACTGTCGCCCCCCGGCTGCCCTTGGCTCGTCGTTCAGGGCGACGCGGACGAGGTCGTCAACCCGCAGAGGGTCATTGCCTGGGTAAAGGCTCTCAATCCGCAGCCTCGATTGGCGGTCCTGCCGGGAGTGGGCCATTTCTTCCACGGCCACCTCCCGTCTCTACGCGAGGCGGTGATCGATGCAATCCGGAGCGGCTGAAGGTTCAACCGCCCCGGATCAAAGGTCAATCAGTTCACGAATTCCTTGAGGTTCTTGAGTGCCGCAATGCGCACTTTCTTGCTCGCGGGTTTCGCTTTGAACATCATCTTTTCGCCGTTGAACGGATTGATGCCCTCACGCGCCTTGGTGGCCGGCTTCTTCACCACCTTCATCTTGAGAAGTCCGGGCATCGTGAACAGACCGTGACTGCGCAGACTCTTCTTGATGGAGGCGGAAAGCGAGTCAAACACGGCTCCGACCTGCTTCTTAGAGAGCTCTGTTTCCTTCGAAATGGTAGCGAGAATTTCAGACTTGGTCGGTGCTGCATTCTTTTTCGCCATATTAAATCTCCTGCTGTTGTTTGCGAACGCGGGTGATAAAGCCCACAAATTCAACTCGGCGCCGAAAATAACATAGAAAAAAGCCGATGTTTAGCGCAATTGTAAAAAAACCCTCGCGATTCGGGTGCGCGCGAGCCTGGTTTTTCAGGCTTCCGCGCTCGATCAGGCGCTACCGCGGTCGGGCACAAGAATGCTGGTTGGCAGTGAATTCAGCCACGTAGGAGGGCATGCTCAACGCAGAAGTATCAACAGCGCACCGATCGCGATGGACACCCAGAGGATCGAGAAATCGATTTGGCCGATGGGCGGGATGATCCGGCGCACCGGCCTCAAGATCGGTTCGCACAGTTGCGCGAGCAGCCGCACGCCCGGCGCATAGCCGCCGGGCGAGACGAATCCCGTCATCCAGTACAGCAGAAGAGCAAAAAGGTAGATCCGCAGGGTCAACTCGACCAGGCCGACTACGGTGATGCGCAGGAACACCGGCCAATCGAGCCGAATCCGGCGCCGCTGATCGCGAGCATCACCGCCGTGCGTGCCGCGGCGACCGCAGGCACCGCGACGACCGTCGCCGTATCGATCTTGCGCGACCGGCGGCAGCACCGGCGAAGCGGCAGGATCAGCCAATTGGTAACGCGTACGATGGCGTCCGCCATCGGGTCGCGAAAATCCGCCCGCACCCATTGGAACAGCAGCCGCAGCACGAACGCGAGCGTCAGCAGCCAGAGCAGCGTGTCGAGGATGTATCTGAACTGCTTCCATGAACCGGAATCCCCGCGAGAGAAACCCTTACGATGCCCGGGGTTCTCCGGGCACCCTACGGGGTACCGAACTCCGCGGCGAGCTCGGCCGAGCGGCGGTCGGCTGCCGCCACCGCGTGTGCGACGATAGCACGAAGGCCAGCCGCATCGAGCACCTCGAGCGCGGCGGCGGTGGTCCCGCCCTTGGAGGTGACTTGCTCGCGCAGCGAGGCGAGCGATTCGCTCGACTGGCGCGCCATCTGCGCGGCCCCGAATGCGGTCTCCAATGTGAGCTTATGGGCAATCTCGTTTGGGCAGACCCCGCTCATGTGCGGCGGCCTCGAGCGCTTCCATGAAGAGGAAGAAGTACGCCGGCCCGCTGCCCGAGAGCGCGGTCACCGTATCCATCTGCGATTCGTGCTCGACCCACACCGTGGCGCTCACCGCGGCCATGATGGACTCCGCGAGCGCGCGATTGGCCGCCCCGACGCTCGCCGGCGCATAAAGGCCGGTGGCGCCGAAGCCGTTCAGTGCCGGCCGGTTGGGCATCGTCCGCACGACGGCGATCTGCGGGACCGAACCACCTTGCGAGCGCCGCGTGCGGGATTCCGGCCGCCACGGACATCACCAGCGGCTTGGAGGCGACCAGGTGCGGGCTCAGGCCCAACGCCACGGAGCGCATCTGCTGGGGCTTGACCGCCAGGACGACGACCTCCGCTCCCGATACCGCGCTCGCATTGCCTGTGGCGCACTTGACGCCGTAGCTGCGGACCAGCCGCTGCAGCTGCTCGCTGCTCGGATCGGCGACGATGATGCGCTCGCCGGGCAGCCCACGTTTGATCAGACCGCCGATCAGCGCGGCGGCCATGTTGCCGCCGCCTATGAATGCAAGCCTGCGTATGTCGATCATGTCCGCCCCTCGTTGTTCGTGCGTTGCGCCCCTGCGGCGGCGAAAATCAGCGGCTGCCGAAGATTGCCGTGCCGATTCGCACGTGCGTGGCGCCCTCCGCAATGGCCGATTCGAAATCGGCGCTCATGCCCATCGACAGTGTATCGAGCCCGAGGCCGCGTGCGTTGAGGGCCTGGAGGAGAATTCTGAGGCGGGAAAATACCGCCCGCTCCGCCTGAACATCGGGCTGCGGCGGCGGGATCGCACATCAGGCCGCGCAGCCGCAGACGCGGCAATTCGGCCACCGGCAGCGCGAGCTCGGTGAGGATTGCGGGGTCCACGCCCCCTTTGGTCGATTCGGGCAGCAGCGCGACCTGAATACACACATTGAGTGCCGGCGCGTGAAATGGCCGCTGCTCCGCCAGGCGCCGCGCCAGGCTCAGGCGGTCGACGCTGTGCACCCATTCGAAGCGCTCGGCGATCGCGCGGGTCTTGTTCGATTGAATACCGCCGATAAAGTGCCAATGCAGGGCCAAATCCGCGAGCCGATCCATTTTGCCCAGCGCCTCTTGCAGATAATTTTCGCCGAAATCCGTGACGCCGGCCGTGGCGGCCGCCCTCACCGATTCGGCAGGCTTCGCCTTGGAAACTGCGACCAGGGTGACCGAGGCGGGGTCGCGCCCGGCCGCCAGGGCCGCACGAATTATCCGAGACCGGACGTGGTTCACGTGAACCGCTAAATTCTGCGGACCAATTAACATATTGGGTGAGGACACCCTCTTATATACTGCAACGGCCTGAACACAGCCGGATTAGGAGCCGTAAATGGCGGTTGATATCGCGCAGCTTCTCGCCTTTGCGGTGAAGAACAATGCGTCGGACCTGCATCTGTCGGCTGGCGTCCCGCCGATGATTCGAGTCGACGGCGACATGAAGCGCGTCAATATGCCGGCGCTCGTGCATAAGGAAGTGCACAGCATGGTGTACGACATCATGAATGACAAGCAGCGCAAGGCCTTCGAAGAGTTCTTCGAGACGGACTTTTCGTTCGAGATTCCCAAACTTGCCCGCTTTCGCGTCAATGCGTTCAACCAAAATCGCGGCGCGGGCGCCGTTTTCCGCAACATTCCGTCGACGATCCTGTCTCTCGATGAGCTCAACGCGCCCAAGACTTTCAAGGATTTGTGCATGTTGCCCCGGGGTCTGGTGCTGGTTACCGGACCCACCGGATCGGGCAAATCGACCACCCTCGCCGGCATGGTGAATCACTGCAACGACAACCGTCCTGACCACATCATCACGATCGAGGATCCGATCGAGTTCGTGCACGAGAGCAAACGCTGCCTGGTCAATCAGCGCGAGGTGCACCGGGATACGCTCGGGTTCAGCGAAGCCCTGCGCTCGGCACTGCGTGAGGACCCGGATGTGGTGCTGGTGGGCGAAATGCGCGATCTCGAGACCATTCGCCTGGCCCTGACGGCCGCCGAAACCGGCCACCTGGTTTTCGGCACCCTGCATACGAGTTCGGCGGCCAAGACCATCGACAGAATCGTCGACGTGTTCCCCGCGGCCGAAAAGGACATGGTGCGCGCGATGTTGTCTGAAAGTCTGCGGGCCGTGATATCGCAAACGCTCATGAAGCGGGTCGGCGGCGGCCGTATCGCAGCGCACGAAATCATGATCGGCACGCCGGCCATACGCAACCTGATCCGCGAGGGCAAGATCGCTCAGATGTATTCGGCGATCCAAACCGGGCAGGGCCAGGGCATGCAGACGCTCGACCAGTGTCTGCAGGAATTGGTGCAAAAAGGCGTCGTCAGCCGCGAGGAAGCGCGCTACAAGGCTCAGAACAAGGACAGCATCTGATGGAGCGCGAACAGGCAATACGGCTGATGCAGGACCTGCTGAGGCGCATGGTCGAGAAGAAGGGTTCGGATCTGTTCATCACCGCGGGATTTCCGCCCGCCATCAAGGTCGATGGCGAGATTCGACCGCAGTCGGACCGCTCCTTGAGCCCCGAACAGAGCGCAGGGATGGTGCGCGCGATCATGAACGATCGGCAGACCAAGGAATTCGACTCGACCAAGGAGTGCAATTTCGCCATCGCGCCCCCCGGCATCGGCCGCTTTCGCGTCAGCGCCTTCGTGCAACAGGGCTTCACCGGTGCGGTGCTGCGAACCATCAATGCCAAGATTCCAACGCTCGAGGAGCTCGAGCTGCCGCCGGTCCTCAAAGAGGTGGTGCTCTCGAAGCGCGGCTTCGTGATCCTGGTCGGGGGCACCGGCTCGGGCAAATCCACGTCGCTCGCGGCCATGGTCGGCTATCGCAATGAAAAGACGCGCGGGCACATCGTAACGATCGAGGATCCGGTGGAATACGTCCATGCCCACAAGGGCTGCGTCGTGACGCACCGTGAAGTCGGCGTCGACTGCGAGAGCTGGCACCTGGCGTTGAAGAACACGCTGCGCCAGGCGCCCGATGTGATACTCATCGGGGAAATTCGCGACCGCGAAACGATGGAATACGGCATTCAATTCGCCGAAACGGGCCACCTGGTGCTGGCCACCCTGCATGCCAACAGCTCGAATCAGGCGCTCGACCGCATCATCAATTTCTTTCCCGAAGAGCGGCGCGAACAGCTGCTGATGGACTTGTCGCTCAACATCCGCGCCTTGATATCGCAGCGGCTGATTCCCCGTGAGACCGGATCCGGCCGTATTGCGGCGATGGAAATCATGCTGGCGTCGCCGCTGATTTCTGATTTGATTTTCAAGGGCGAAGTCGCGAAGATCAAGGACGTGATGTCGCGCTCCAACCGCCTTGGCATGAAGACATTCGATCAGGCGCTGTTCGAACTGTACGAAGCTGGCCTGATCTCCTATGAGGATGCGCTGCGCAATGCCGATTCGAAGAACGAACTGCGGCTGCGGGTAAAACTCGAGAGCAAGCGCGAAATGAAGAATCCGGAAGAAGGCGGCGCCGCCCTGCAGATCGTCGAGGAAGAAGAAGGCCAGGTGTTTTAGCAAATGTCTGCGGTCGCACCGGCTCAGGTGATGAACACCAAGCCGCTGTTCAAATTAATGGTGGAAAAAAAGGCGTCGGATCTCTTCTTCACCTGCAACGCGCCCGTCAAGATCAAAATCGAGGGGAAGATCTTCCCCGTCAACAAGCAGGTACTGAGTCCTGAGACCGTGCGTCAGGCGGCTCTGGGACTCATGACCGCGGAGCAGATCGAGCACTTCAACGAAGAGCTGGAGATCGATTTCGCGATTTCCGAACCCGGCCTCGGCCGCTTCCGCGTCAATGTGTTCTATCAGCGCGGCTATCCGGCGATGGTGCTGCGCTACATTACGGCGGAGATGCCCAAGCTCGAGGACCTCGGGATGCCCGAAATACTCAGGGATTTGGTGATGCTCAAGCGCGGCCTGATCCTCATGGTGGGCGCCGCCGGCGCCGGCAAGTCCACCACGCTCGCCGCCATGATCAACCACCGCAACGAGACGTCCTCGGACCACATTCTCACCATCGAGGACCCGATCGAGTTCCTGCATACCAACAAGAAGTCGATCATCAATCAGCGCGAGGTGGGTCTCGACACCAAATCCTTTGCGCGGGCCCTACGCAGCGCCGTACGGGCGGCGCCGGATGTGATTCTGGTCGGCGAAATTCGCGACCGGGAGACCATGGAGGCCGCCATCGCGCTCGCCGGAACCGGCCATCTGTGCATTGCGACCCTGCATGCGAACAACTGCGCGGAGACCCTCGATCGCATCATCAACATGTTTCCGCGCGATCAGCACAATCAGATTTTCCTGGACCTGTCGCAATATTTGCGCGCCATCCTGTCGCAGCGCCTGGTCGCGGCGAAATCGGGTATACGGGTCGCCGCATCCGAAGTCATGGTGAATACGCCGCATATTTCGGAACTCATCAAGAAAGGCGATGTGATCGGAGTCAAGGAGGCCATCCGCACCGGTACCGAGCGCGGTATGTTGAGCTTCGACAGCTCGCTCTACAACTTGGTGCGCGAAGGCCGCATCGAGCTCGAAGAGGCGCTCGCGAGCGCCGACTCGCGCACCAATCTCGAGGCGAAGATCAACTTCGGCTGAAACCCGCCGGGTCGGCGGGCAGCGCATCGCCCGCCGTCTGCCTGCTCACACACGAAACGGCATCGGTTGCGGCGGTCTCGCGGCTGCGTGGCTCCGCCGCGCTGCTCGGACGGCACAGCACCAGATTGCCTTCGAATTCACGCGTGCTGAGGTCCCAGCCGGATTTGACCGCACGCTCCCGGCAGGTCCGCGGATCGAGCTTCAGCGCCCGCCGTGCCGCGGCCGCCAAGTCCTGATCGAGCGCCCCGGTCACCCCGTCCTCAATGACGTCGATGGGCCCGGTAACCGGAAACGCCGCCACCGGTACGCCGCAGGCCATGGCCTCGAGATTGACCAGACCGAAAGTATCGGTGCGGCTGGGGAAGACCATGACGTCGGCTGCCGCGAGGTGGCGCGCAAGATCCTCTTCGAATCGGTAGCCTGCGAAGACAGTTCCGGGGTGCTGGGCTTGCAGCCGCGCTCGTTCGGGGCCGTCGCCGATGACGATCTTGCTGCCGCTCCAGGGCATTTGCAGGAACGCATCGATGTTCTTTTCCACCGCCACCCTTCCGACATAGGCGGCGATGGGGCGGGGCAGCGTCAGGAACTCCTTGGACGACGGTTTGAAGACCTCCGTGTCGACCCCGCGACGCCAGGTGGACAGATTCTGAAATCCGCGCACGGCCAGGTCCCTGCGCACCGAGGCCGTGCTCACCATGCAGCGCACAGCCGCGGAGTGGAACCAGCGCAGTGCGCGATACGAGGCGCGGATCGGGATCGGGAACCGCGCGCGCAAATACTGTGGGAACTGGGTGTGATACGAAGTGGTGAACCGCATGCCATGGCGCAGACAATAGCGCCGCGCTGCGAGCCCAAGCGGCCCCTCCGTGGCAATGTGCAGGGCTTGCGGGGTGAACGCCTCGATCGTGCTCGCGACCCCTTTGCCGGGAAGCAATGACAAGCGGATCTCGGGATACGTGGGTAATGGAATGCTGCGAAAGTCGCGAGGCGTCAGCATTCTCACTTCGTGGCCGAAGCGGCCCAGCCACGCGGCGGTCTGGGCCAGCGTGCGCACCACGCCGTTGGTTTGCGGAAACCATGCGTCGGTGACGATGAGTATTCTCATGCCGCGGCACTTTCTCACCGTGCTGTGACGAACAGATGACCGCGGAGGGGACCGCTCGACGCGCAGGCGGGATTTTTTTGCAGTTTTGCGACGTACGTCGGCTGCGAACCGGCTTCTTGTCATCGGCGTGTAACGAAATTCCTATAATTGCTTCATGGCGCACTTGGTGCATTTTTTTTCATTTGAAGGAACCCCTATGCGAAATTTTTGGGCGGAACTGCGAACGCAGCGATGGGACGATCACCGCTTCTACCACCACAGCCGTATCAATCAGTCGCTGCACCTGCTGAGCGCGATCAGTTTCCTCATTGCCTACGTCATGATGTTTACCGACCCGGTGGCCGCCGCCTTGATCGGTTGGTTGGTCGCCATGGTGAGCCGGCAGTCCGGGCACTTTTTCTTCGAGCCCAAGGGATATGACGAGGTCAACCAGGTCACTCACGAGTACAAGGAAGACGTCAAGGTGGGGTACAACCTGCGCCGCAAGATCATTCTGCACATCATCTGGGCGTGCCTCGCCGGCGCTGCTGCTGCTGTCCCCGTCATTCTTCGGGTTGATGACGCCTCACACCAGCGGTCAGGAGTTCGTGAGGCACGTCGGTGAGATATGGCTCGTCGTCGGAATCGGCGCGCTGCTGTTCCGGACCGTGCATTTGTTCTATCTGCGCGACGTGCAGACGGGGCTCGTCTGGTTGACGAAGATCATCACGGATCCGTTTCACGACGTGAAACTCTACTGCAAGGCGCCGCTCTACTTGCTGCGCGGTGAGCTCATCGACCCAATGGGAGAGACCCACCGGGCCTGAAGCATTTCCTTGAATACGCGGCTTCTGATGGATTTGTTGGTCGAGAGCGGTTCGGACCACCACCAGCCGTCGCGTTGCATTTCCCGCGCCGCCGACACGATTCTGTCGGCGACGGCGGTGAAATCGGCATCGGTGTAATTCAGGCTGAAGATGAGGCGGCCCGTTCCGACCAGGCTCAAGGCGAGGCCGGCGGCGCGCAGATAATATTGAAACATCCAATTGTAACGCGACGGCCGGCTGTAGAGGATCGTCCAGATCGAGGACAGGTTGGCGACCTGTATGGGGAGTTGCGCGGCGTCGAGGCGCTCATTCAACACCGCGGCGCGCCCGTCCCACGTGGCATCGAGGCCACGATACATTGCGCGGATGCGCTCGGTATCGAGACGCTGCAGGAATTCGTACATGGCGCCCATCACATAGGGATGCGAGTTGAACGTTCCGCGTGCGAGACAGATGTCCGCGGGCCGCTCTTCGCGATAGCGGCGCATGAAGCCGGCTTTGCCGCACAACACGCCGATGGGCAGGCCGCCCGCCACCGTCTTGCCGTAAGTCACCATGTCGGCGCGCACCCCGAAATACTCCTGCGCTCCGCCCGGAGCAAGGCGAAAGCCGACGAAAACCTCGTCGAATATCAGCAATATGCCGCGTTCGCTGCACACCGCGCGCAATTTCTGCAGCCAATGGCTGTAAGCGGCGCGGTCGAAGTGTGCGCTGCGCCCGCTGTCGAGCAACGTCGAATCCTGGGGCGCGCCGAGATTCGGATGCATGGCCTGTACCGGGTTGACCAACACGCAGGCAATGTCGCGCCGCGACTTCAGAACCCGCAGAGCCGCCTCGTCCATGTCCTTCAGCGTATAGGTCTCGCGTGCCGCGAGCGGATTGCCGACACCGGGCTGCACGTCGCCCCACCAGCCGTGATAGGCGCCGCAGAAGCGCACCAGGCGACTGCGCCGCGTGTGGTAGCGGGCGAGCCGCACCGCTTGCATCACCGCTTCGGTGCCCGACATGTGAAAGGACACTTCCTCCATGCCCGATATCTCGAGCAGTCGGTGCACGTTGTAGGCGGTCAGCGGATGGTAGGAACCCAACACGGGTCCCAGGTCGCGAACCCGCTCACTGCCGCAGGCGATGCACTCCTTGTAGAAATCATAGCCGAATACGTTGACACCATAGGATCCGGTCAGGTCGTAGAACCGATTTCCGTCGAGGTCTGTGACGGTGACGCCGGAGGAGGATTCGAGGAAGGCAGCCGCCTTGATGTGGCGGCGAACGAAACGGCTGAACTGAAAAGGAACGCGGTAGCGGGCGGTGAATTGCAGATCGGAAATACCCTCCATGACCACGTCGGTCGATTCCACGGATCTTTGGCTGCGCGCGGCAAGGCTCGCGGCAAGGCGCAGGAATCCCTCGCGCCGCGTCGCCGCGATATGCTCGGGTGCCGCGTCGGCCTTGAAAAAGTGCTCCTCGTCATATTCGTAGAAGGGCACCAGCGCGGCAAATCGCCGCGCCATGCGCGCGTGCCCCGCCAGCGAGCGGTGTTTGGCCCGCGAGAGCTGCAGCCGCAGCCGCGCCTTGCGCAGCAGCGCCGCCAGCACGCACGCAACCAGCAGACAGCCAAGTATCGGTTTGATCACGCAAATCCTCGGCGCGCACTGTATTGCAGGCGAATGACAGTAAGATGACCGCGCGCTCCCTGATCGGGCGGCTGGTGCAGCAGGAACACCTCAATTTTCTGCTGACCAACCGCATTCCGCGCCGCTGGCTCACCCGATTCGTGGGTTGGTGGAGCCGCATCGAACATCCCTGGGTGTGCGCGTCCTCAATCGCGGTGTGGCGGATGTTTTCGGACCTCGATTTGAGCGACGCGAAGAGCGCTCGATTCAAGAGCGTGCACGCTTGCTTTACCCGCGAACTCAAGCACGGTTCACGGCCGCTCGACACCGACCCTGCGGTCCTGACGAGTCCCTGCGACGCGCTGGTGGGCGCTTGCGGTCAGGTACAGGACGGATCCGTGCTGCAGGCGAAGGGCTTCCCGTATCCGCTGTCGGATTTGCTGCATGACGATGAGCTGGTGCGGTACTACCGCGGCGGGCGGTACGCGACGCTGCGGCTGACCTCGAGCATGTATCACCGGTTTCACGCTCCCTGCGACTGCCGGGTGGAACGGGTGACCTACATATCGGGCGATACCTGGAACGTGAATCCCATCGCGCTGCAACGGATCGAGCGGCTCTTTTGCAAGAACGAGCGGGCCGTCATCCGCTGCCGCCTGATGCCCTCGGGTGCGCTGCTCACCCTGGTGCCCGTGGCCGCCATCCTGGTCGCGAGTATTCGTCTGAGGTTTCTCGACGTGCGGCTGCACATGCGCTACCGCGGGCCGAACGTCATCGATTGCGACGCCGCTCTGCGCAAGGGCGAGGAAATGGGCTGGTTCGAGCACGGCTCGACCATCATCGTGTTCGCGCCACCTGGCATCGCGCTGTGCGAACACCTGGGTGAGGGTGCGCGCATTCGGATGGGGCAGGCGCTGATGCGTCTGCCGGGGCCCGCCGCGTAGAGGGAGGGCTACAGCGGCCTGCGGTGTCGGGTCAGGGTCGCGGCGATGGAGGCGAGCACCGCCATGCGCACGGCGACTCCGTTGTTGACCTGCTCGCGGATCACCGAGCGCGGACCGTCGGCCACTTCGGATGAGATCTCGACGCCGCGGTTCATCGGGCCCGGATGCATCACCAACGCATTCGGCGACGCCAGCTTGAGGCGTTTGGCGTCCAAGCCGAAATCGCGGAAGTAGGCGGCATCGTCGAGTGATGCCGCCTGTGCCATGCGCTCCTTTTGAATGCGCAGCATCATGATCACGTCGGCTCCGGCGACTCCGTCCTCGATCCGGGTAAAGCGCTGCGCACCGCGGAATTCGTCTTCGGATGGCAGCAAGGTTTGCGGCGCCACGAGGCGCACGTCGGTCGTTCCGAGGGTCTGCAGCGCCCGGGCGGTCGAACGCGCGACCCGCGAGTGCATGATGTCGCCGACGATGGCTACTTTGAGACCCGGAAAGCGGCGCTGGTGAGTCCTGATCGTGAGGGCGTCGAGCAGACCTTGTGTCGGATGCGACACATGCGCCTCGCCTGCGCTGATGACCGAGACATGCGGGGCGACATGATCGATCAGGAACTCCGGCATGCCGGGTTCGGAATCCCGGATGACGAAAATGTCGGTATTCATCGCCTCGAGCGTGTAGATGGTATCCAACATCGTTTCGCCCTTGGCGCGGGAACTGGAGTGCAGATCCAGGTTGAGGACGTGTGCGCCCAGGCGCCTGCTGGCAAGGTCGAACGAGGCGCGCGTGCGCGTGCTCGGTTCGAAGAACAGATTGGCGAGAGTGACGCCGGCGAGTTCGCGGCCCTCGTAGGCAGGCTGCCCCGGAAACCGGCGGTAGCTCTCGGCGCGATCGAGTATCGCAGTCAGGGCATCGCGGGTGAGGCCGTCGAGCGAAATGAGGTGGCGCAGGCCCCCGGCGCTGTCAGTTTGTGAACGCATTTGCGCCTCATGTTTTCTCAGTGAACCACCGCTCCAAGATGATGCACGCAGCCGCCGCATCGACGTCGGCCTTCGACACGCGCCGCTTGCGCAATCCCTGCTCGCGCTGCGCTTTCAGCCGGGTTTCGGCCTCGCGGGATGAGTAGCGTTCATCGATCAGCTCGATCGGTACAGCGTGGCGCCCGGCGAGTTCACGCGCGAAGCGTCGCGCTGCTGCCGACAGGGCGCTCTCGGAGTCATCGACATTATACGGCAGACCGACGACGATCATCGCCGGTTGCCAGTCGCGCAACATCGCGTCGATGGCCCCCCAATGTGGTCCGGCGGCGCCGGCGGATATCGCGCCGAGCGGCGAGGCGGTGCGGCTGGCGGTGTCGCCGCACGCAACTCCGATGCGCTTGCGCCCATAATCAAAGGCGAGAATCAACTTCGGCGCTACGCCATCAGGCCGCTCCCGCGACACCGGTTCGGGTGCGGCCCTCTCAGGCGCGGGTGACTCGGGCGCCGGCGTTTCGGGCGCCTTCAGCTCAGGCGAGGTCGGCTTGGGCGAGGTCGGCTCAGGCATTCCCGCTGATCGGGCTGATGCGTGACAACTCGACGCCGAGCAGGCGCCCAGCCGCTTCCCACCGCGATTCGAAAGGGACCTCAAAGATGATGCCGGAGTCGACCGGAGCGCTGAGCCACGCATTGGCGCGAATCTCCACTTCGAGCTGGCCGCCGTCCCAACCCGCGTAACCCAAGGCGACCACCGCTTCCTCCGGACCCTGGCCGCGGGCCATTGCCGCCAAGATGTCGCGCGATGTGGTGACGTGAATCGAATCGGACACCTTGAGAGTCGAGTCCCATTCACCGCCGGCCCGGTGCACGACGAAGCCGCGATCGGTTTGCATGGGACCGCCGCGCAGCACCTGGCGCTCGCGCAGCGGCCCGCCCGGCAGTTCGATCTCCAGCTGTTCGAAGATTTCGCCCATGCGCATCGACAGCGGCTTGTTGAGGATCAATCCCAGGGCGCCGCGGGCGTTGTGATCGCAGACCAGCGCCACGGTTTGCGCGAAATTTGGATCCCCCATCGTCGGCATGGCGATCAGCAGCTGGTTCGTCAGATAACCCGATTCGCTCATAGTCCACCCATCAGCAACCGCGGTCAGTTTTGGGGCGTAACGCTTGGGTCCGAGTAAAATACGCCAGAGCCCTGGTCCGCACCACCCAGAAACTGCCATTCATACGCTATACGGATCTGGTCGTGCTTCGCACCGAGTTCGCCCGGAAACGGATCGTACGGCGCCGCAAGCTTCAAGATCCGCAGTGCCGCTTCGTCGATCTCGGCGTGACCGCTGCTGCGGCGGATTACGGCTTGCAGGAGCTTGCCGTCGGCACCGATCGTCACCTCGATCACCGGCGTTCCGGAGAGCTTGCGCCGACGGGCGACATCCGGAAAGTTGATGGTGCCGACCCGCTCGACCTTGCGGCGCCAGCTATCCAGATAGACGGCCACATCCGACTCGCGGGTATCGGCAGCGATCCAAAGTTGCTGTTTCGACTCCCCGCGCATGCGAAGCTCGACGCCGTCGTCGTTGGGTGCCATGCCCAAGTCCGGCCTTTTCTCGAGCAACAGCGGCAGCTGGGACAGCTCGTTGGCGGCGCTCGGGGAGGCGAAGTACAGGATCTTCGTCACGGGCATGTGCGTCGCGACCACTTCCTCGTCGCCGGCCTCGCGCCCCGTCTGTTCGGCCGCAATGCCCTCGCCGTTCGGAACACCGGCCCTGTCGACGGGCATGAGCGAGGATTTCGGTATGCGCGTTCGCTCGCCGTTCAAGGTGTTGCCGGAGCCGAGCTGGCTGCGCTGCGCGAGATAGCGCGCACTGGGATTCTTCGCGACGCTCGGCGCCTGGTCGTTGACCAGGACGACTTCGAGCGCGGCGCCGCCCGTGGCGTCGGCATCGCCGCTCGGACCGCTGAAGGTCACGCCCAGGATCACGATGCCGTGAATCAATGCGGCCACAAAGCACGTGGTCAACATGCGGTCGTTCGCCGGCGGCAGCCCGCTCTGGAGGGTATCGGAAGTCATGCGGCGTCGAGTGCTCCGGCGATCGCCGTCACCAGCGTCCCACCGATGTCGACACCATGCTTCTTGTTTAGTTCGCGAATACCGGTGGGGCTGGTGACGTTGATCTCCGTGATGTAGTCGCCGATCACATCGAGGCCGACGAAAATCATGCCGGCCGCGCGCATCTTCGGTCCGATGATGGAACACAGCCATCGATCGCGATCGTTGAGGGGGCGGCTCTCGGCCCGTGCTCCCGCCGCCAGGTTGCCGCGGTGGTCCTCCACGTCCGGGATGCGCTGCAGGGCAAAGGGGATGGGCTCGCCGTCCACCAGGATCACGCGGCAATCTCCGCCCGTTACGATCTCCGGGATGTAGCGCTGCACGATGGCGTACTGCCGGCCGTAGTCGGTCAGCGTCTCGAACACGACGTTGCGGTTCTTATCGCCCTGCTCCAGGACGAATATCGAGCGACCTCCCATGCCGTGCAGGGGCTTGCACACCGCTTTGCCGTGCTCGCGCAGGAATTCGCCCATGGCTCCCATGTCACGCGTGATCAGGGTCGGCGCACAGCATTCAGGAAACCAGGCCGTGTAGACCTTCTCGTTCATGTCGCGCAGGCCCTGCGGGTTGTTGCACACGAGCGCACCCTGATCCCTGGCCCGCTCCAGGATGTAGGTGCTGTAGATGTACTCGGTATCGAACGGCGGATCCTTGCGCATCAGGATCACGTCGTAGTCCCCCAATCTACCGACCACGGGGCCGCTGCGCTCGAACCAACGTCGCGAATCGTCGAATACTCTCAGCGGGGAAAGGCGCCCCCAGGCGACGCCGTCACGCAGCCACAGGTCGCCGAGGACCGCATAAAAGAGCTCCCAGCCGCGTGCCTGGGCCGCGAGCAGAATCGCCAGGGTACTATCCTTGGCCGGGTTGATGGCTTCGATGGGGTCCATGACCACGACGAGACGCGCTCCGCCAGACATGCTCATTCCTTTACCGATCCCGGCAACTTGCGCCGCCGCAGCAGTCTAGCGCAAGCGGTCGCCGCACAGCCTTCTTGAGAAAACTGTGAACCACGCCACCGTTGTTTACCCGACATTACCGCGAAATGTCTATCCCGTACCGTGGCTAGCGCGCCCCGGATATGTTAAAAAGCCACACTATTCCAGCACCTACGCACATGCGTCCGAGTCCCCTCAAGGTCATTTGATGGAGAGCATGATCATCAACGGCAAGCCGAAACTCGCGGGGCTCAAAGTTCTCGTGATCGACGACAGCAAAACGATACGCCGGACCGCAGAGACGTTGTTGACGAAGGAAGGCTGCGAGGTGTTCACCGCCGTCGATGGATTCGACGCCCTTTCCAAGATCGCCGATCACCAGCCCGACATCGTGTTCGTCGATATCATGATGCCGCGCCTCGATGGCTACCAGACGTGTTCCCTGATCAAGCACAATAAGGTTTTCAAGCAGATCCCCGTGATCATGCTGTCGAGCAAGGACGGGTTGTTCGACCGCGCGCGCGGCCGGATCGTGGGCTCGGAGCATTACCTGACCAAGCCGTTCACCAAAGACGAACTCCTGGGCGCCATCGAAGCTCACGTCGGCAAATGAGGAGAATCCCCGAATGGCACTGATTCTTATCGTCGACGATTCACCCACCGAAGTGTTCGTCATGCAAAAGGCGCTTGAGAAGCACGGCTTCAAAACCGCCGCGGCCGAGAATGGCGAGGAGGGTATCCGCAAGGCGAAGGCCATGAAGCCGGATCTGATCTTCATGGACATCGTCATGCCGGGGGTGAACGGCTATCAGGCGACGCGCATGCTCAATAGCGACCCTGAGACGGCGCTGATCCCGATCATCATGGTGACCACCAAGGGTCAGGAAACCGATCGCGTCTGGGGTTTGAGGCAGGGGGCCGTGGATTACCTCGTGAAACCCGTGTCCGCCCAAGCGTTGGTCGAAAAGGCGCAGGCCGCGCTGGCCGTATGACCAGCACGATGAGCGGGAGCGAGAATAGCTTACGCAGCCTGCGCGACCGTCCGTTCGAACTACTGAAGGAACTCGAAAAGCGCAGCCGCACGGTCGCCGCCGGCGCGGCTCCGGATGCCGCCGCCGGGCGCGAATGGGTGGGGGTGGCTTTTCGCATGGGCGGCGAGACCTTCCTCGTGGCCCGCGAGGAGACCCGCGAGGTGCTGGGATATCCCGCAACGATAACGCGTATACCCGGCGCGAAGAGTTGGGTGAAGGGGCTGGCCAACGTGCGCGGGCAGTTGCTGCCGATGCTGGATCTGCGGCAGTTCCTCGGCAGCGGCGCGACCACGCCTCAGCGCAACACGCGTGTGGTGGTGGTCAATCATCGCGAGATACCGGCCGGCCTCATCATCGATGAAGTATTGGGATTCCGGCGTTTCGCCGAGTCGGAATTCAACGCCGAAGCACCGCCGACGGTCATTCGCTGCGATGTCTATCTGGCGGGCGCGTTTCGCCGCGGCGGCGAGGTATGGCCGGTGTTGAGCTTGAAGAGTTTGGTCGAGAGCCAGAGTTTTTTACAGGCTGCGAGTTGAGCGCTGCCGGACCGACGCAATGACTACGCGAGACATTACCGCCCCCAAAATCAATGTACTAGCAGCGCTCATGGCGCTCATCGTCGCGTGCCTCGGCGGCGCAGCCCTGCTGACGCTGACCTCGCGCACGGCGGCGCCCGTGACGGCCCCCGTGGAACAAGTAGCCTTGATCACGCAGCGCATCCCCTTCGAGGCTCAAAACGCTTTGCGGGGCGAGGCGAGCGCTTTTGATGCCCTCGGCAAGAGCATGGCGCGTTTGAAGACATTGACCGCGAGCGGCGCACTGGGCGAGTCCCAACCGAAGCTCGATCCGGTGCTCGGCAAGTTCGGCGCGGCGGTCGGTACCGTCGTCGATGCGCGGGGAGCGGTGGAGGCGATTCAAGCCTCGAACAAGGAAACGCGCGAATTGGCGCCGAAGCTGCTCTCGGAACTGGGGGATCTCGCCAGCGCCGTGGGCGTACAAAAGCTCGAAGGCATGAGCCGCTACCTCGAGCGCTTCGAACTCACGGTTCAGCGCATCCAGCAGGAACTCTCCGGTCTGAGTTCCAATGCGAACGATGCGGGGCCGGCGGCGCAGCGGCTGGCCGATAGTTTGGAGTTCCTGAACCAGGTGATGCGCGGGCTCTCCGGAGAGGATTCCGGACTGGCCTTATCGCGCGTGACCGGCTCCGAGGCGGAGCAGCGCCTGAAGGCCCTGGTTCAACGCAACCAGCAGTTTGCGAGCGCCGTGCGCAAGGCGATCGGCGCCGCCGATCCGCTGTCCAAGGCCCAAGCCGCCGCACGCGCGTTGCCGGCATTGGCGGGCGGCTTGACGCTGCAGAGCGAGCCTCCGAGCAGCACGGGCGGCACTCACAAGGGCTGGATACTCGCGCTGCTTGGCATCTCAGCGCTGCTGCTGGGGGCTCTCACCTGGCTGTTTTTCAAGTCACTCAACGCGAGGCGCAACAGCGAACTGCGGGTGCGTGAGAATGAGCGCAATCAGGAGGCCATCATGCGCTTGCTCGACGAACTGTCGAGTCTGGCGGACGGCGACCTGACGGTGCAGGCGACGGTCACCGAAGATATCACCGGAGCCATCGCGGACTCGATCAACTACGCCGTCGAAGCATTGCGCGAACTCGTCACGACGATCAATGACAGCGCCATTCAACTCGACGGCGCCGCCAAGCAGACGCAGG
The DNA here is from genome assembly GCA_963843295.1 of uncultured Gammaproteobacteria bacterium. Classification (GTDB taxonomy): domain Bacteria; phylum Pseudomonadota; class Gammaproteobacteria; order Steroidobacterales; family Steroidobacteraceae; genus Bog-1198. Next base: position 203,154 of record CAWJJP010000004.1, read on the forward strand.
GGGCCGCCGCTCATATGGCGAAGGCGAGCAGCGCCCAGTCGCGGCAGATTTCGGCCGCCAGCGAGTCGATGGCGGACATGGCGGCCTCCATCGAGGAAGTGTCGGGCAACTCCGAGCGTTGCGCGGACGTTGCCAGGCATTCGGTCGACATCGCTCACAAGGGCGGCGACGCGGTACGGCGCACCATCGATGGCATGAACGCGATTCGCGAAACGATTCAGGAAACCAGCAAGCGCATCAAGCGGCTCGGCGAAAGCTCGCAGGAAATCGGCAACATCGTTGAATTGATCAACGATATTGCCGAGCAAACCAATATCCTCGCGCTGAATGCCTCGATTCAAGCGTCCATGGCGGGCGAAGCGGGGCGCGGATTCGCGGTGGTGGCGGACGAAGTGCAGCGGCTTGCGGAGCGCGCCGCGAATGCGACCAAACAGATCGAGGTCCTGGTACGCACGATCCAAACGGATACCAATGAGGCGGTGGTGTCGATGGAACGCAGCACCACCGACGTCGTCGGCGGTGCGCTCTTGGCGGAGAACGCCGGCGCCGCGCTCGAAGAGATCGAGCAGGTGTCGAATCAAATCGCGAGTCTGGTGCAGAACATCTCCGCGAGTGCCCGGCAGCAGGCGGTCGCCTCGGGAAACATCTCCAAGAACATGCAGGTGGTGCGGGAAATATCCACCCAAACCGCCGAAGGCTCGACGGCAACCTCCACCTCCATCGCGAAGCTCGCGGCTCTGTCGGCGCAATTGCGCAAATCGGTGGCAGGCTTCCGCCTGCCGGACTACGGCGGCGGTACCACCACCGTCGGTGCGGCCGCGGCACCCTCCAAGCCGGCGATGGAAGAGCCGGTCAACGTCGGTACTTCCGGAAAGATGCGCAAGGCGAGCGGCGCCTAGCGGCGCACATCCAAGAGCGTTCCGATGACCGATATCAGCTCTCAAACTTTGCACATCGTCGCCAAGGAGTTGACGGCCACCCTCAACGAGGCGCGTGCTGCGCTCGAGTCGTATGCCGAACGTCCCGATCAGCTGAATTATCTCGAGAAATGCGCCGATGAATTGCACCTGGCGCACGGTGTCCTGCGTTTGGTCGAGGTGTACGGGGCCGCATTGCTCGCCGAGGAGATGGAGCATGTCACGCGCTATTTACTCGGTGCAGGCAACGATCAGAAACGCCAGGGAGACGGGCTCGACGCGCTGATGCGGGCCATGGTGCAGCTGCCCACGTATCTTGAGCGCGTGCTCTCGGGCGGCCGCGATCTTGCGCTGGTGCTCCTGCCGCTGCTCAACGACCTGCGTTCCGTTCGCGGCAGCCCGCTGCTCTCCGAGGGAACGCTGCTGCTGCTGAACCTCAAGTCCGACCAGCCCGCGCAGCCGCAGTCGCAGCGCCAGGACGAGGCCGCGGTGACGGTTGCGCAGTGGGCGCGGCGCCTGCGGCCCCGATTTCAAGTCGGACTACTGGGATATATCCGCGGCGAGCGCACGCTGCAGAATTTGGAGATTCTCGCGAAGGTCGCCGAAAAGCTCGAACAGGTCGCCACTACCCAGCCGGTCTTTCAGCTGTGGTGGGTCGTGGGCGCGGTTCTCGAGGCGGTGCGTGCAAATGGCTTGGAGGGCAGCGCCACATTGAAGCGTCTGCTGGGACAGGCCGACCGGCAGATCAAGGCTCTTTACGAACTCGGCGAGGCGCACTACTGCGAAAATCCGCCGCTGGACCTGTTGAATAACCTGCTGTATTACGTCGCGCGGGCGACGGCCGGCGGTGGGCGTATCGCCGCGGTGCGCGCCTCTTTCAAGCTCTCCGAGCTGTTGCCGGTCGATGACACGATCGAGCATGAGCGCGAGAGCCTTTCGGCTCCCAGCGTCAAGCTGATGCGCACGGTCGCCGCCGCCATCAAGGAGGACCTGTCCAAGGTCAAGGACGTCCTGGACATCTTCGTGCGGCGCGGCGGCGGCCGCAACGAGGAACTTTTGCCGCAACTCGATCTGCTGAAGAAGATCAGCGACACCCTGGGCGTGCTCGGCCTCGGTGAGCTCCGGCAACGCGTCCAGCAAGAAGTATCGGAGCTGGCCGAATTGCTGAGCGACGGCAAGACACCGTCCGAAGCGGCACTGGTCAAAGTGGCCGGGGTATTGCTGTCGGTCGAAGACAGCCTCGACGATCAGCTCGTGCGCCTGATTCTGCCTGCCGCGGGCCACGCCGCCTCGGCCGATGCACCGCCGGAGCAGGACTTCGAATTTCGCCAGGTCAGCGAAGCGGTGCTGCGCGAATGCATCGTCAATCTCGCGCGCATCAAGGAGGCGGTGTCGATTGCGGTGCAGAAGCCCGCGGATTTTCCGCCGCAGGGCCTCGACAACGTTCCGCAGCTGCTGCGTGGCATCACCGCCGGCTTGTTGATGCTGGGCAAGGTGAGAGCGGTCGAGCTGATGGACGCGATCGGCGGCGAGGTGCGCAAATTGATCGAGCCGGGAGCACCCGCTCCGGATGCGCTGCGGCTGGAGCGCGTCGCCGACGCGATCGTCAGCATCGAGTACTACATGGAGACGCTGCAGAACGGGCGGACCGACCCATGGTACATGCTCGACAACGCGGAAACGTGCATGAAAGCGCTCACGGCGGAGGCACCCCCGCGAGTGCCGCAAGTGGAACTTCCGCACGACGTCGCGGCAAGCACCATGCGGCTCGACCCGGAGGCGACGATCGCGATCGAGCGCGCCAAGCGCGCGCAGGCCTCGACCCATCCGCTCACCGCCACGCCCGTGCCGGATGCGGTCGATCCGCAATTCCTGGAACTCTTCATCGAAGAGGCGAAGGAAGAAATCACGTCGATTCAAAGGAGTTTCCCGCTCTGGGATCAGAATCCGATGGATTTGGAATCGCTGGGGTCGCTGCGGCGCAGTTTTCACACGTTGAAGGGCAGCGGCCGCATGGTCGGGGCGCGCTTGATCGCCGAATTCGGCTGGTCGATCGAGAATCTGCTCAACCGCATCATCGACAAGACTCTCTCGCGCACCCCGGGGATGATGAGTCTGCTGCGCAATGCCGTTGCCTCGTTGCCCCAGCTCGTCGAGCAGCTGGAAACCGGCAGACACAATCCGCTTCCGGTGGATGGCATCATGGCGCGCGCCTTCGCTTACGCCGACGGACGCGAAGCGGACCAGGTGGGCGCGGCGCTGGCGCCCGAGGATCGTACCGCGGCTTCGACCGCCATCCTCGTGCCCCCACCCGCGGCGCAGGCGGTGCCCGTTGCGGCCGGTCCGGCGGCCGGGGAAGCCGCACCGGCGGTGGAGCCTCCCGCATTCGCCCCTGCGGGCGCCGAACACGCGGCGGCCATGGACCCGCAGCTGCATGAGATATTCAGCAAGGAAACCACCAGTCATCTGGCCGAAATTCGCGTCTACCTGGAAAAGCGCACCGGCCAGCCGGCTCCGCATGAGCTGCCCGAGTCCGTCTATCGCGCGATTCACACCTTGAGCGGCAGCTCGAAAATGGCCGAGGCGCGCCACGGCATTCGCATCACCGAGCCGCTCAATCACTTCATGCGCAAGGTTTTCGACAGCGGCCGCGGCTTGTCGGATGCCGGCTTGGCGACATTGGCGGATTCGGTGCGGGCCATCGACAACGTCGTGTCTCATATCAACGAGTCGACGGCCTTCTTTGCCGAGCAACCCTCCTTGGTGGGGCGTTTGCGCGAGCTCGAAGCAGAACTCGATTCGCAGCTCGCGCAGGCGGCCAACGATACCAGCGCGTCGGCGCTCGTTCCCCAATTACCGGGCTTCGCCGCGACCGGGGCCGCCGATGCCCCGTCCCCCGCCCCGATCCCGCCTGTCGCCCCTGCTGCGCCGCCTCCCGCGCCGGCCTCATCCAGCGCTCCAACCACTTCGGGCGTGTCGGCTTCAGTCGCCCCGGCCCCGTCGGGCGACGCGAGCCAGGCTGCCGAGGAGTTCGATCATGAGATCGCCAACATCTACAGCGAGGAGGCAACCGAGCTGCTGGAGGCTGCCGAGACCTCTCTGACCGCTTGGAATCGAGATCGTAGCGACAAAGAGCGGGTCGCCGAACTGCAGCGCCAATTGCACACCCTCAAAGGCGGTGCGCGGATGGCGGGGATCAGTGCCATGGGCGACCTCAGCCATGAACTCGAGAGTCTGGTTATTCAAATCGACGGCGGTGCGGTAACTGCGGATGACCGGGCGCACGCGGTCATGCAGGCGAGCCTCGATGAGCTCGCCAGAATGCGCGACCTGGTGAGCACCGGCGAATTGCCCGGGCCGGCAGCGTCGCTGCTGGCGCAAATTCGCGACTTGAGTGCTGCTCCGGCGCGGCGCGCGGCACCGGCGGGCGCTCAGGCGCCAATCGCTGCTCCGGCGCCGGGCGGGGTCCCCATGGTCCCGGTTGCCGGCGCTCCTCCGACGGTGGCAGCCGCGCGGTCCCCGACCCCTGCGGGTCCTGCGCCCGCATCGCGGCCCTCGCCGCTCGCCGTACCGCTTGTCGGCGAGGAATCGGCACTCAGCGCATCGGCCGAGGATTCGATTTCGAGTCTCGAGGTAAGCAGTGCGCCGGTATTGCCGGGGCGGGAGAACCTGCCCGCGGAGCGGGTGGAGATGGCCCGTGTCGATGCGGACCTGCTCGACACGATGCTCAACAATGCCGGCGAGGTGAGCATCTTCCGGGCGCGTCTCGACCAACAAGTCAATTCCATCGACTTCAACCTGGCCGAACTCGCCCGCATCGTTACGCGGCTCAAGGATCAGTTGCGCGGTCTCGAAATGGAGACTGAAGCGCAGGTGTTGAACCGCCATCAGGACGACGGCCCACGCCGCGATGACTTCGATCCACTCGAGCTCGACCGCTATTCCGCCCTGCAGCAGTTCTCACGGGCACTCGCCGAAACGTCGGGCGACGTCGCAAGTATTCAAGGGTTGCTCGAGACGTTGACTCGAGAGGCGCAAAATCTGCTGACGCAGCAGGCGCGCACAATCACCGAACTGCAGAACAGCCTGATGCGCACGCGTATGGTGCCGTTTCAGCGCCATGTGCAGCGTCTGACGCGTCTCGTCCGGCAAGCTGCCAACGACACGGGCAAGCGTGCCGAGCTCGTGGTGCAGGGCGCGGCCGCGGAACTCGATCGCCAAATGCTGGAGCGCATGATCGCCCCGCTCGAGCACATGTTGCGCAATGCCGTCGTTCACGGCGTCGAGGCGCCGGAGCGCCGCGCCGCGCTCGGCAAGCCGGACGTCGGACGCATCTCCGTGAGCCTGACCCGCGACGGCGCGGAAGTGGTGATCGTCGTGGCGGATGACGGCAGCGGCATCAACGTGAAGTTGATCCGCGAGAAAGCGGTGGCGCTCGGCCTCACCGACCGCCAGTCGAAACTCACCGACGAGGAGGCCATGCAGCTGATCCTCGAGCCGGGCTTCAGCACGGCCGGCCGGGTCACCCAAGCGGCCGGCCGCGGCGTCGGCATGGATGTCGTCGCCACCGAGGTCAAGAAGCTCGGCGGCGGCTTGTTCATCGAATCCACCGCCGGCAAGGGTTCGCGGTTCACGATTCGTCTGCCATTCACACTCGCCATCAGCCAAGCGCTCATCGTGCGCGTCGCGGAGGAGGTGTATGCGCTGCCGCTGGCAACCGTGGAAGGCGTCGTGCGCCTGCCGCGCAACATCGTGGCCCGCCACCTCGGCAAGGACGCGCCGCTCTTCGAGTACGGCGGACAAAAATACCGCTTTCAGCAACTTGGATCCTTCGTGGGCCTCGGCCCGACGCGTCTCCCCGAAACGGACGTGTCAATGTCGGTGGTGCTGATCAGGGCCGGAGAACATTCCACTGCACTGGTGACGGACGAACTCGTCGGCAGCCGGGAAATCGTCGTAAAATCGCTCGGCCCGCAGATTTCAGGAATCCGCGGCATCGCCGGGGCCACGATTTTGGGCGACGGGCGCATCGTCATCATTCTCGACATGGGCTCGCTGGTACGCTCCGAGTGGAGGGCGCGTCCGGCCGACACGGTGATACTGGACCAGCGCGACCGGCGCACGTTTGCCCTGGTCGTGGACGATTCGATCACCGTTCGACGGGTGACTCAGCGCCTTCTCGAGCGCAACGGGATGCGCGTACTGACCGCGAAGGACGGCGTGGACGCGGTCTCGCTGCTGCAGGAGAATCTGCCGGACATCATCCTGCTCGACATCGAAATGCCGCGCATGGATGGATACGAGGTGGCGGCCCACGTGCGCAACGACCCGCGGCTGAAGGACATTCCCATTGTGATGATCACTTCGCGAGTGAGCGAAAAGCATCGCGCGCGCGCCATCGAGCTCGGCGTGGACGACTATCTCGGCAAGCCGTATCAGGAGAGCCAGCTGCTCGACGCGATCGAACCGCTCGTCAATCGCCGCAGCGCCCTCGCACGATAAGGAATCTATGTCCGACCTGCGTGATGAGCTCTACAGCCTGCTGGTCCCGCTCGCAGGGGAACGGCTGATCGTCCCGCGCGCCTGCGTCGCGGAAGTGATCGGTTATCAGCCGCCGGCCGAAATGACCAACGCGCCGCCGTGGTACGTCGGTCTCGTGAGCTGGGGTGGGCGCAGCGTGCCAATCGTCTCGTTCGAAGGCGCTTTCGGGCAGCCGCTGCCGACCGTGACGAGCCGCACCCGAATCGTCATCTTTCACGCCTCCAGCGGCGCGCTGCCGGCGGGATATTTCGGCATGCTGACCCAGGGGTTTCCCCAACTCGTGCGCGTCAACGCGGACGTGGTGCGGCCGGACCCCTCGCGCAGCTTTCCGGAGAGGGCGCCGGTGATCTGTCAGGTGCGCATGGTCAACGAGACTCCATTGATTCCCGACTTGCAGCGGCTCGAACAAATGATCGCCGAGGAAACTTCGGTGATGTCCTAGGAACATTCAAACTCGTTCCGCGGAGCCGGGCCGGCGACATCGTTAATCCGGTTTGAAATCGCCGAATCGAGTTTGCAGCCATGTGATTGCCGCGATCGCGGCCGTCTCGGTGCGCAGCACCCGAGGCCCCAATCGGACCGGCCGAAACTCGCACACGCGAAAGGCCTCGAGTTCTTCCCCCGCGAAGCCGCCCTCCGGCCCTATCGCAATCTCCACGCCGGCGCCGGGCGTTTCCACGGCGCCGTACGCACCCGGTTCCGGCTCGAGCAGCAGCCTCGGGCCCCGCGAAGTCGAATCTCCCAAGTAGTGAAGCAGGGAACGCGGCGCCTCGATGACGGGAAGACGATTGCGCCCGCACTGTTCGCAGGCGCTGACGGCGACGGCACGCCAGTGTGCTGCCTTGGATGCGGCCTGCGAAGCGTCGAGTCGCACCACGCTGCGCGCGCTCAATACGGGAACGATGCGCGCGACGCCGAGTTCGGTGGCCTTTTGCACGATCCAATCCATCCGGTCACCGCGCGGTATGCATTGCACCAGCGTGGCGGCGAGCGGCGATTCGCGGTCGACCTCACGCCCGTCTCCCACCGCCGCCGTGACTCGTGATCCGCGCACACTCTCGAGCACGGCGGCAAATTCGCGACCGTCGCCGGCGAACAGGGTGAGGTCATCACCGCTGCGCAGGCGCAGCACCTTCGCGAGATGGGCGGCAGCCACGGGCGGCAGCTCGATGACGCTGCCGGGAGTGAGTTCGGAGTCGACGTAGACCCGCGTTAGCCGCACTTGGGAGCCTGTCTGAGTAATCCGCGTGAACCGCGGCGTTCATGTGCAGCGGATTGTCGCATATGCTACCGGTCCGATCGGTCCTTGAGGGTGCGTCAATTGCAGGTCGACCTCGACAGCGGACTCATGCGCGGCGTCAGATATGTCGCCTCGCCGAATTACGACTCCCGGCCGTCGGGCGTCGAGGCCGAGCTGATCGTCGTTCACGGCATCAGTTTGCCACCCGGTGAGTTTGGCGGTCCTTGGATCGATCACTTGTTCAACAATACCCTGCCGCCCGAGGTAGATCCGTACTTTGCCGAGATTGCAGCGCTGCGGGTCTCCACCCACATGTTCATCCGGCGCGACGGGACCTTGACCCAATATGTGAAGTTCACCGACCGTGCCTGGCACGCGGGACGGTCGAGCTATTGCGGCCGCGAAGCCTGTAACGACTTCTCGATTGGAGTAGAACTCGAAGGCACAGACACCCTGCCGTATGATCCATCGCAATATCAAGCACTTGCAGACGTCGTGGCGGCGCTTTGCGCGGCCTATCCGCGTCTTGCGCCCGCCCGTCTTGTTGGCCACAGCGATATCTCCCCCGGGCGCAAAACCGACCCTGGTCCGGCGTTCGATTGGCCGCAAGCCCGACGCTTGATTGCGGCGGCCTGTGCGCAGACCGATCCGACATAAGCGGGAAAGTTGGGGGGTTCCCCGGGTTTTCGACGCAACGTGATCTCCGTCACTTTCCCCACCAGTAGATTTCACGGCAAAAGCCGACATCCTCAATAGGGGGGCAATCCGCGGGGCGGCCATCCGCGGGGCGGCCATCCGCCGAGTGCGCGCCATTTGAGGAGCATGCCTTGTTTCGTCGGTTTGCCGATCTTCCCATCGAGCAAAAGTTGCGAATGGTCATCACCGTGCCCGCAATGGTCATTTTTGCCATTGCCATGGTCATGCATGTGGCGACGAGCCTGCTTCATGTGCGCGAGGATTTGCAGCGCTGCGCGACGCGCATCGCACGCGTTTCGGGCTTGAGCGTCATCCAGGCGCTGCAAGCCGGAGATGAGGTCGCAGCCCTCAAGGCGCTGAACGAGCTGCGCGATGAGCCGTTGGTGGGCGTGGTGGAGATATTTCTGCCGAACGGCAGCAGGCTCGCAACGTATCGCCGCGGGGAGAGCGGCGCCGCGAACGCGCAACTGGAGCGGGCCGCCGCCCAGGATTCCGACGGCGATCCGGGCAAGCGCCAAGCATCCGATTCACGGACGCCCCTTCATTTCCATGTGACGGCGGCCGCGTCACGAAACGGCCGCCTCGCCGGCTATGTGCACATCACCTCGCCGCTGAGTGCGGTCTACCCGGATTGGCGCGGCTCTCTGTTCATCACCGCCGCCGCCGTTGCGGCAGCGATCTTCACCTCGTTTTGGCTCGCCGCGCGGCTGCAGCAGCAGATATCCGGGCCGATCGTGAATTTGGCGCACACCATGAAGCGGGTATCGCTGGAGGAGGATTACAGCCTGCGTGTTGAGCGCAGCTCCCACGACGAAATCGGCTCGCTCATCGACGGCTTCAACGAGATGCTCGGCCAGATCAGGCACCGCGATTCGCGTCTGGAACGCTACCGGCAATACCTGGAACAACAGGTCGCCGAACGCACTGAAAACCTCGGCAACGCCAACCGGGAGCTGCAAAATGCGATCGCCGAGGCCACTCGCGCCAAGGAAGCTGCCGAGCGGGCGAGCAGTGCGAAAAGCGAGTTTCTCGCTCGAATGAGCCATGAAATCCGCACGCCCATGAACGGTGTCATGGGTATGTCGGAATTGTTGCAGGGCACCGAGCTCACGGTGCGGCAGCGGCGGCTCGCGGAAACGATTTCACGTTCCGCCGAGGGGCTTCTGCAAATCATCAATGACATTCTGGATTTTTCGAAAATTGAGGCCGGAAAGCTCGAGCTCGAGCGAATCGAGTTCGGCTTGCGGGAGACGATCGAGGAAACCATCGAGATCTTTGCCGCGCGTGCCCACTCGAAGGGCCTGCAGCTGCGCAGCGTCGTCGATTCCGCCGTCCCGAACTCAGTTCGCAGCGATCCGATGCGCCTGCGCCAGGTGCTCATCAATCTGGTGGGCAACGCCATCAAATTCACGGAGAGCGGCGAGGTCCTGGTGCGGGTCAAGGCGCTCGACGATTCGGGAAGGCTGCGTTTCGAGGTGATCGACAGCGGCATCGGGATCACTGATGACGCTCATGCGGACATCTTCAACGCCTTCAGTCAGGCAGACTCATTCACCACCCGCAAGTACGGGGGCACGGGCTTGGGGCTGGCGATTTGCCGGCAAATCGTCACGCTGATGGGTGGTGAGATCGGAGTGCGCAGCCGCGTCGATCGTGGCTCAACCTTCTGGTTCGACGTGCGGCTCGATCAAGTGTCGGCCGCGAACCCCGCCGCAGAGCAGCTGCCGCGCCTGAGGCTGGCTGGATTGCGCGCGCTCATCGTCGCCGGTGAGCCGGGCAATCGCGAGATCTTGAAGCAGCACCTGCACTCCTGGGGGATCGACACCGTCATCGCGGAGAACGGCGCAGCCGCCTGGGCTGCGTTGCAGGGGCATCACGGGCCGGCAGTCACGTCGACGGGCACCGCAGCGCCCCGACGCTTCGACCTGGCGCTCATCGATGACCACACGTCCAACTGCAGCGCCATCGAGGTTGCGACGCGGATGCGCCAGGATCAGCATTTGGCCGGCTCGCGCTTGATCCTCCTCAGTTCCGAGGCCGCCGACGACCTGAGCTCCGAGGAGGCGCTGCTCTTTACAGCCATCCTGTCGAAGCCCGTGCGCCGTGCGCAGCTTTTCAATTGCTTGAGCCGCGCCATGGCGGCAGATCCGGATGCGGCGCCGGCGATGGACGTTGCCTCCGCGCCGAGGATCCTGCTGGTCGAGGACAATCCGGTGAACCGCGAGGTCGCGATCGGAATGCTGGAAAGTCTCGGCTGCAACACCGAAGCGGTCGACAACGGCCGGATGGCCATCGATGCCATGAACGTTACGAGCTTCGATGCGGTGCTCATGGATTGTCAAATGCCGGTTATGGATGGGCTCACGGCGACGGCGGAAATACGCCGGCGCGAGCTAGGATCGGGCGATCCACGGGTTCCCATCATCGCGCTCACCGCCAATGCGATGGAGGGGGATCGCGAGCGCTGTTTGGCCGCCGGGATGGATGATTTTCTCAGCAAGCCCTTCACCCAGCGGCAGCTCGCAGGATTGCTCAAGCGCTGGCTGGCGCAACGGATGCCCCAGGAGCCCGGACGCCCGGAGGTCTCGCGCGTGCCCCTGGTCGACGTCGGCGTATTGCGCAACATCGCCGCCCTGGCGCGGCCGGCACTGCTCAACTCGCTCATCGACCTGTACCTGCAGCATTCGCCGGTACTGCTGGCAGCAGTCGAATCGGCAGCTGCCGAGATGCGGCCGGCCGCACTTGCCGAGGCATTGCATGGGCTCAAGTCGAGCACATCCAACCTCGGCGGAGCGAGGCTCGCGACGGCGGTAAAGGAATGCGAGGTTCTGCTGCGGGAGGGGGCACTCGCCCGCGCCGCACCGCTCGTGCAACGCATCCGCAGGGAGCATGAGGAATTTTGCGCGGCGCTCATGCGCGAAAAATCGGCTGACGCCGCATGAAGGCGCGGGATCCGATGGATACCCTTGAAAACAAGCCGCATATGCCCGCCGGTGTGCTCATCGTCGATGACGATCCGGGCGCGCGCCTGTTGCTCGGGACGGCACTGGAAATGGCGGGTTTTCGGGTCTCCTTCGCCGCGGATGGGGCGAGCGCCTTACAGCAGTTTCGCCTGCACCCCGTCGACTGCGTCGTTCTCGACGTGGTGATGCCTGGTATGAGCGGGTTCGACGTGTGCAGTGCTTTGCGCGGACTTCCCGAATGCCGGCACATACCCATCTTGATGCAGACCAGCCTCGACGACATGGACTCGGTCAACCGCGCCTATAACGCGGGTGCCACCGATTTCTCCTGAAGGGCATCAATCCGATGCTCCTGGCCCAGCGCGTGAAATTCCTGGTAAGGGCGAAACAGACGCAGGACCAATTGCGCGAGAGCGAGGCACGCGTGCGCTACCTGGCCTATTACGACCCGCTGACCGCGCTGCCCAACCGCCAGCGATTGCTGCAGATTCTCGAGCAGCACGTGGAGTGGGCCGTGCCGCGGCAGCGCGGAATCGCCGTATTGATGCTCGATATCGATAATTTCTCCCGCATCAACGATACCCAGGGGCCGGCCGTCGGCGATGTGCTGCTCCAGGAAGTCGCCAATCGCCTGCAGTACTGTCTTCGGGACGGTGAGCGAGCGCCCGTAGTCTCGGATGATGGCGCGGACGCCAAGGACATCAAAGATTGGGTGGCGCGAACCGGTGGCGATGAATTCGCATTGGCGCTGCCCGGCGTGTCCACCACCGATAGCGCACAGGACGTGGCGCAGCGCGTGCAACTCGCCCTCGCGAGGCCGTTCGTGTTTGCCCAGCAGGAGGTGCCGCTGTCGGCGACCATCGGCATTAGTATCTTTCCGCTCGACGCGACCGGCGCCGAGGCGCTGATCAGGAACGCAGATGCGGCCATGCACCACGGCAAGAAGGCAGGGCACGGAAGCGTGGAATTCTTCAAGAAGTCGATCAGCACGCGCGCCGCCAAGCGACTGTCACTGGAGGCGGACCTGCGAAAAGCGCTGGAGCGGCGGGAATTCTCGCTCCACTATCAACCGCGCCTGGCGCTCGAGGACTTGCGCGTCGAGGCCGTCGAGGCGCTGTTGCGCTGGTCGCATCCGCAGCGTGGTCTCGTACCGCCGGATGAGTTCATACCGCTGGCCGAGCAGAGCGGCTTGATCGTCGAGATCGGCGATTGGGTACTGCGTGAGGCTTGCGCGCAGGTGCGCCGCTGGCGCGACGGCGAGGCGCCGAGCTGGCGGGTCGCCGTAAACGTCTCCGGCGTTCAGTTTCGCGACGGCAGCCTGGTGCGCCGCGTCGCGAGCGCCATCGATGCTGCGGGCATCGATCCGAGGATGATCGAGTTGGAGTTCACCGAGGGCGCTCTGATCGAATATTCGAGTCCCGTCAGCAAGGCCGTGAAATCTCTGAAGGAACTCGGGGTGGCCACGGCGTTGGATGATTTCGGGACCGGCTACAGTTCGATGTCCTATCTGCGGCACTTCCCGATCGACACACTGAAGATCGATCGTGCGTTCGTGCGCGACATCGCCTCGAAGACCGCCGGCAATGCGCCGCTGGTAGATGCCATCATCGCCATGGCAAAGAGTCTCGGGCTCGAAACCGTCGCCGAGGGCGTGGAAACCGAGGCGCAGTGGCACTACCTGCGAAACCGCAACGCCAACCAGGTGCAGGGATTTCTGTTCTGTCGGCCGCTCGCTATCGCGGACCTGCACAGCTGGCACATCGATTGGCTGCATTCGAACGAGCTGCGCGGCGACGTGGCTTAGGAGGGAGCCCGTCCCTCAGACGGCCCCAAGCTCCCGGACGCTCTGCACGCTGCTAGCGCCGTCGCCAGATCACCTCTCCGCCGGAGCTCTGGCGCGCGAGCACCCGCGCCAGCACGAACAGGAGATCCGACAGCCGATTCAAGTATTTCAGCGCGTCGGGAGCGACTTCCTCGGCACGCGCAAGAGACCAGCAGCGCCGCTCCGCCCGCCGGCAAACGGTGCGCGCCACATGGCAGGCGGCGGCGGCCGGCCCACCGCCCGGCAGAATGAAGTCTTTCAGCGGCGGTAGGGCATCGTTGAAGCCGTCGAGTTCGCTTTCGATCCGATCGACGTGGGCCTGCGTCATGATCCTCGACCCCGGAATGCACAATTCCCCGCCGAGATCGAAAAGATCGTGCTGCACTTCGGTCAGGCAGCGCCTGATTGGTTCCGCCAGACCGGCCACCGCCAACACCACGCCGACGGCGCTGTTCGTCTCATCGACAGTACCGTATGCCTCCACCCGCAGGCTCTCCTTGGAGACGCGCGCACCGTCACCGAGACCGGTGCTGCCGTCATCGCCGGTGCGGGTATAAATCTTGCTCAAGCGATTGCCCATGATGTCCTTGCTCCTCGGAATGCGACGTTAGCACAAGGTTTGCTAAGGTAGCGCACCGCCCGCCCGGGTCATCGGAGCCGATTCATGAACCCTTCGCCGGAGCTCAAAGCGGCGCTCGATGCGGCCGAGCAAGCCGCCCTCATCGCGCGCGCGCTGTACGAACACAACATCGAGGTGCGCATCAAGGCGGATAAATCGCCGGTTACCGAAGCCGACGTGCGCTGCGAGATCGCGATACGAGAGATCCTCGAAGCCCGCTTTCCGACGTACGGTTTCTTCGGCGAGGAGACGGGCTCGCGCGGCGAGGATGCCGAGTACCTGTGGCTGGTCGATCCGATCGACGGGACGAAGGCCTTCATCCGCGAGTATCCGATGTTTTCCACGCAAATTGCGCTCATGCGGCGCGGTGAGCTCATTCTCGGCGTATCGAGCGCACCAGTCTACGGCGAACTCGCCTATGCCGAGCGGGGCCGTGGAGCCTATTTGAACGGCAGGGCCCTCGCCGTCAGTGGAGTTTCGACCCTTGAGTCCGCCACGCTGTCGTCGGGAAACATGAAGTCCCTCGCGACCGGACCTCGGTGGACCCGTTATGGAGAACTCGTCGCGCGGCTGAACCGCATTCGCGGCTACGGTGATTTCCTGCATTACCATTTGCTGGCGGCGGGCAAGATCGACGCGGTGGTCGAAACGGACGTGAACATCCTGGATATCTGCGCATGCGCGGCGATCGTCACGGAGGCCGGTGGCCGCTTCACGGAGCTTGACGGCGCACCGATCACATTGCGCTCGACCTCGGTGCTCGCCACCAACAGCCGTCTTCACCCTGCGATTCTCGAGGCGCTCGATTAGGCCGTGTCCAGAGGCATGTGCATTTGCCGGCTGGGAGTCAGGCTAGATAGAACACGCGTCGTCCTTGGATCTCGGCGACCTCGATGCGCGTGTCGTAGAGCTGAGACAGGTGCGGCGCACTGAGGGTTTCGGCGGCGGGCCCGCAGCGCCAATCGCCGCTCTTGCCGATGAGTAGTGCGTGATCGGCAAATCGGGCCGCGAGGCTCGGATCGTGCAGCGTGACGATTACCGCGGCGCCCGCGTCGGCGCGCTCACGCAGCAAGCTCAGGGCCTCGAGCTGATGATTCGGGTCGAGCTGGTTGGTGGGTTCATCCAGAAGAAACAGTCGTGGAGTCTGTGCCAGCACGGCGGCGAGCGCGGCGCGGCGCCGTTCGCCGCCCGATAGAGTGTAGATTTCCCGCTCTTCATATCCGGCGAGTCCCACGGCGGCAAGGGCGTCGGTTGCGATTGCGAGGTCCCGCGCGGATTCCCACTGCCAGCGCGCGATGTGGGGGTGACGCCCGAGGAGCACGGTCTCAAGTACGTTGGCGGGAAAAGGATCTTCGACATTCTGTGGCATGAGGGCGAGTTCGCATGCGAGTGCCCGGCGCGTCCAATCGGCTATCGGCCGCCCGCCTACCAGCAGTTCGCCGGATGCCGGCGCGCGCAAGCCGGCGAAGGTGTGCAACGAGAGACTTTTGCCGGCGCCGTTCGGGCCAAGCACGGCGAGAAGCGAACCAGCGCGCACCTGGAGATTGAGGCTGCGCACGAGCATCCGGGCCCCGATGCAAATGTCCACGCCACGGCACTCGAGCAGCGCAGCCGCACCGGGCGGCCTTTGCGATTCATTCGGCATGTTGCGGCCAGCGTATTTCCAGCGCCGTGGAGGGCCCGATGACCGTTTCATCCAGACTCTGCGCCTGCTCCCATTGCGTGGCTGAGAGCATGCGGCGCCCCGCCATCACTTCTGCCGTCAACTGCGGATACATGGGAATTTGCTGCGGATCGCCATAGCCGTCGGGAAAGCGGGGCGCATCGTCCGCCGGGTTGTACTTGTCGCTGGCTCCCAGCGTGTGCAGCAATTCATGCGCTATCACCACGTTATTGGTGCCGCTCATCGCGGGAGCGGCGAAAGCATACACCACACCGATGAGACCTTTCGTCAGGCCCAGAGAATGCGGCACGACCGGTGTGAGCGCAGGGTCGTGGAACAGCACGAATATACGAATGTCTTCCGGTTCCCGCACCTTTCCGCTGACCCGCCACGCCCAGTAGCGAAGCTGCAAGCTCCACAACGCGGTCGCCAGGACCCCCCCGGCCGGCCGGCGCGGCGGCCGCTCTTGCAGTTCGCCGCGAAGCCGCGTTTTTACGGGCTCATCGATGTGCAGATGATAGCGTCTCGCTTCGCGCGCGAAGAATTCGTCGATGGACTTGAATCCCTCGGCATCGAGCGTTCCCAAGTAGGCTCGCGTGACGGGGCTGTCGTCCGCGGCAATCGGGTAGACGGCGACGAACAGCGGTTCGCGCCAGCGCGTGCTGCGATAGCGGTCCTGCCATGTGACCAGACTGACCATCAGCAGCACCGCGAGCAAAAACAGAATACGCAGCCGCTTGAAGATTGCGCCTGGCTTGGGATCGGTGCGGCTTGGGTTCCGGTCGGAGGTCACGTGAGCGACGTCAGTCGGCAGATTCGACGCTGAGCAAGTCGACTTCGCCGTCGCTGGCGGTATACGACACCAGCATCGGTTTGCAGCACACCGGACAATCTTCGACGTACGATTGCTCGGGCACCGACAAGTCGAGAGTCAGGTTGATGGTTTCCCAGCAATGCGGGCAGGTGGCATCGCAGCCTTGAAGCAGACTCATGGAAATGAATTGCGGTTACGGCTGCAAGCGGGTAACCGACCACGTCGTCGTGGCATCGACGTCCTGCTGCAGATCCGGAATTCGGGTCCAGCGTGCCCGGTCGTGGATTCGAAACTCGCCTTCGACCCACAACTCGACGGCATCCACGTTCAAGCGGAATCCGCCCCAGTGCGGCGGCCGGGGCACTTCGATGTGGACATGCTTCGGCTCCTCGGTGCCGGGCCCGTCGTACGGAACACCGAAACGGTGCGCCGCTGCGGCCACCGCTGAACCGAGAACGGCGCGCGATTGCACGGGCTCGCTCTGCTGGCTCGCCCAGGCGCCGATGCGGCTTTGCCAGGGGCGGGTGCGGAAATAGGCGTCATTCTCGGCACCTGAGAGCGCCTGCACGTTACCCTCGGCACGCACCTGTCGGTGTCGATGATCCCAATGGAAAACCACCGCCGCTCGAGGATTGATCTGCAGCTCGCGTCCTTTACGCGATTGGTAGTTCGTGTAGAAGACAATGAAGCCCTGGTGCGGGGCGATTTCCTTGCAAAGCACCACGCGCGCCGAGGGCTGGCCGCTGCCATCCACGGTGGCGAGTACCATGGAATCGGGATTGGGCTGCGCGGCGTCGATGCGGGCCTGTGCCAGCCATTGCGCCGCGACCTTGAGCGGATTGTCCGGCAGGGGATCGGGCAGTGTTTCGGTCCAATGGGACTCTTTGCTCGCATTCATGGGAGGATGGTAACCGTGCCGGTGCACTTGCGGTAGCACTGTCCGGCCAGTAAAAGGGGAGCCCATATGAGGCATCGGGCTGAACTTTAGATGGATTTGGACGAACTGCGCGCTGCCCTCTCGGAGGTCGATGCCGAGCTTCTCGCTCTGGTGGCCCGCCGTCAGGGTCTGAGCGAGCAGGTGGCTGCCGTCAAGCGCGCCAGCGGGCGAGCCACACGCGACTTTGCACGCGAGCGGGACGTCATCTTGCGCGGCCGCAACATCGCGCAGCGCCTGGGGCTCAAGCCCGACCTTGCCGAAACGCTGCTCCGGCAGCTCATCCAATCATCCCTGGCGACCCAGGAGCAAGCGCGGGTCGCGGCTCATGGGCACGGCACCGGCAAGCAGGCACTGGTCATCGGCGGCCACGGCAAAATGGGCGGCTGGTTCGCGGAATTCCTTGCCTCGCAGGGCTTCCGGGTGGCCATTGCCGATCCCGCCGGCGGCCTGCCCGGCTTTGACCACCTTGCCGACTGGCAGGATCACCCTCTCGACTGCGATCTCATCGTGCTCGCAACTCCGCTCAGCATCACCGCGGAGCTGTTGAAGAAGCTGGCCGACCGCGCACCTCGCGGCCTGATCTTCGACCTGGGCTCGCTCAAGACCCCGCTTCGCGCCGGTCTCGATGCCCTGGTCAAGGCGGGCTGCCGCGTGACCTCCGTGCATCCGATGTTCGGTCCCGACACCGACCTGCTGTCCGGTCGGCACGTCATTTTCATCGACTTGGGCAACGCGGCGGCGCTGCAGGAGGCGCAGGATTTATTCGCGCCCACCATGGCGGAGCGCGTTGTCATGGGTCTGGACGAGCACGATCGTCTGATCGCCTATGTGCTGGGATTGTCACACGCCCTCAATATCGCTTTCTTCACGGCACTTGCCGACAGCGGCGAGGCGGCGCCGCGGCTGGCCCGGCTCTCCAGCACCACATTCGATTCGCAGTTGGACGTGGCCAGCCGCGTGGCGGCCGAAAGTCCGGAGCTTTACTTCGAGATCCAGAGCTTGAATCAGTACGGCGAGGAGTCGTTGCTTGCACTACAGCAGGCGGTGGAGCGCTTGATCGGAGCCGTGAAGACCAAGAATGCCGATGCATTCGCGGCGCTCATGAACCGAGGACGAGCGTATTTCGACGTGCGCGCCCAAGCGCGCGCGGGTTGAACGCCAGAGCATGGACGATATCATCCAGGAAAACGAGGCGTTGAAAAGGCGCCTGGCCGAACTGACCGCCGAGGCTGCCAACAACGAAACCATCCTCAAGCGCACCCAGGCGCGCGAGTTGACGCTGCTGCGCGCGGATAGCCTGGCGCAGCTGCTGCGTGCCATGGTCGAAGGCTTGCGCGAGTCCTATTCACTCGATGCGGTCAGCGTCGTGTTGCTCGATCCTCAGCATGAAATCCGCCATTTACTGGTGGCGGGAGGCGACCGGCCGGATGAGTTCAAGCAAATTTTCTTCGTCGACTCCTTGATCAGCCTGGCACCGCAGCTCGCCGCCTTGCACAAGCCCTGGCTCGGTCCGTTCGTCGGCGCGGACCATCACTTGCTGTTTCCCGGAATCGACAATCTCAAGAGCGCCGCTCTGGTGCCGCTGCCGCGCAAGGACCGCGCCACCGGAGCGCTGTGCTTCGGCAGCCGCGATGCGACGCGCTTCACGCGCCATCATGGGACTGATTTTCTAGGGCACCTCGGCGCTGTCGCCGCCGTCTGCATCGAAAATGCCGTCAACCGGGCCCGGCTGCTGCGCGCGGGCATCACCGATTTCTTGACCGGATGGCACAATCGTCGCTATTTGCAGCAACGTCTGAAGGAGGAGCTGGCACGAGCACAGCGGCGGGGTGGCACCATTGCCTGTCTGATGATCGACATCGATCGCTTCAAGAGCATCAACGATGGGTATGGCCACCTCGCCGGCGACAACGCGCTCAAGGAGATCGCACATCGGGTGGAGTCGCAGATTCGCAGCATGGATACCGCCGCTCGATTCGGCGGCGATGAGCTGGCCATTTTGCTGCCGGAGACCAATTCAGCCGAGGCCGCCAAATTGGCTGAGCGCATCCGAGAAGCCATCGCGGCCGTACCCTTCGGGCTCACCGCGCAGATCGAGCGCACACTGACGGTCTCCGTCGGCGTCGCCGCGGCGGCCATCGGGCGGCATGAGACCGACTTGAAGGCCGTCTCCGACCGGTTGCTGGCGGACGCCGATGCGGCGCTCTATCGGGCCAAGGCGCTGGGCCGCAACCGCGTGCAAGTGGGCGCCGGCTGACTTTGCCTAGAACGTGATGCGGCGCTCGCGCCGCATCAGGATCAGGAACAGCGGCACGCCGATGAGGGCCGTCAGCGCGCCGACGGGCAGCTGCCGGGGCGCCGCCGCGACCCTCGCCAGCGTATCGGCGAGGGTGAGCAGACTGCCGCCCAGGAGTATCGAGGCCGGTACGACAATGCGGTGATTGCTGCCGGCCAGTAGCCGTACCAGATGGGGGGTGACCAAGCCGATGAAGCCGATTCCCCCGGCAGTCGTCACGGCGGTGGCCGTCAGCGCGGCGGTCGAACAGAACAGCGCAATGCGGGCCGGCGCCAGCGCGACCCCCAGCGCCTGGGACTCAATTTCACCCCGAGCCAGCACGTTCAAGCTGCGCGCGCCGGCCGTGGCGAACACGCCGAAGAGGAGCAAGACCGCAAGGGCCATCGGCGAGAACGCAGCGAACGACAGATCCCCCATCAACCAGAACAGCATCCCCCGCAGTCGGGTCTCATCCCCGAGCGCCAGCATCAGGCTGACTACTGCGGTGCAGCCGGAGGCCACGACGACTCCGTTGAGCAGGAGACGCTGCGGTGTCCATCCGCCGCGTGCGTGAGCCAGTGCGAAAACCAACAGGGTCGCGCCCAACGCTCCCGCACCGGCTGCCCCATCGATAAAGTATCCGCCAAACCCCAGCAGCATGGCGCCGAGGGCCGCCACGGCAGCGCCGCCGGAGATGCCGAGGACGAAAGGATCGGCGAGCGGATTGCGTAGCAGCACCTGCATGAGCACCCCCGCGAGGGCCAACAAGCCTCCGGTGCAGAAGGCGTTGAGTGCTCGAGGCAGGCGCAGATCCAGAATGACCTCGCGCGCCAGCGCGCCCTGGCCGCCGAAGAACGCGCCGAACGCGGTGCCTGGCCCCAGGCGGCTGCTGCCGGCCGAAACGGCGAGAAACAGGCTGCATATGCCAATCAGGCACAATAACGGGAGCAGTCGGCTGGCTTTCATGTGACGCGTACCATACGGACGGTGCTCGGCGACCACAAGCGGGCGGCGTTGTGGAACAATTGGCGCCATGGCTGTAACACACGCGAACGACACCATCGACCGGGATGGTTTTCGGGCAAACGTGGGGATCGTGCTGATGCGGGCCTCGGGCGAGCTGTTTCTCGGCGGGCGGGTCGGCGGCCGGGGCTGGCAGTTTCCCCAGGGTGGCGTGAACCGCGGCGAACGGGTCGAAGAGGCGGTTTTTCGCGAATTGAACGAGGAAATCGGCCTCGCCCGCGAGGATGTGGAAGTGCTGGGCTCGACGCGCGGCTGGCTGCGCTACCGGCTTCCGCGCCAGTACGTGCGCGATCGGTGCATCGGTCAAAAACAGAGGTGGTTTCTCCTCAGGCTCTTGGCCGATGAGACCAAGCTCAGATTCGATAGCACTGCCCAGCCGGAATTCGACCGTTGGCGCTGGGTCGATTATTGGACGCCGATCCGTGAGGTCGTATATTTCAAGCGCCGGGTCTACGTGCGCGCGCTGCACGAGCTCGGCGCTCTGATCTTCGCGGAAGGCTTGCCGCCATACCCGGATTGGTGGGCGGAGCTCGAAGCGCCTTCGGCGCGAACGGCGGCGCGCTAGCTGGCCGGTCCGAGCACTCGGACGAGCCTCACGGCTTGACGACGGCCAGAATGACGATGCCGATGAGCAGGAGCGATGGCACCTCGTTGAAGACCCTGTACCACTTGGCCGTGCGGGTGTTTCGGTCACGCGCAAAATCGCGCATCAACTTATAGCAGGAGAGATGGTAGAGGATCAGCAGGACGACGAGCAGCAGCTTCGCGTGCAGCCACCTCATCTTCAGGTAGTCGGGCGCGGCGACGATCATGGCGACGCCGAAAACCACGGTTGCCAGCGCGCCGATGGTCATGATGGCGAACAACCGCCGTTCCATGATTCGAAAGCGCTGCGAGCCGAGTGGATCCGCGGCCTCCGCGTGATACACGAACAGGCGCGGCAGGTAGAACAATCCTGCGAACCACGTGACCATGGCGATGACATGCAGCGCTTTGAGCCAAAGCAAGGGCCGTTCCTTGGGCGCAAAAGACGATCATAGCGTACCCTCATAACAGCAGCCGAAGGATTGAAATCGATATGGCGGACTTGTTCGGCAAACTGGTGGTGCGATCCCATGCGCCGCGGCGTCGGGCGGTGCTGCTGGGTTCTTCGGCCCTCCTCGCGGCGCTCATCCTCTACGCCGCGTTCGAGTTGGGCCGCTACGATGCGGGCTTTCGCGTGGTCGACTCGGTGCGCGGCGCCTTGTCGGCCAGTGCGCGCATCCGCACCCTGGAAGCCGAGAATGCACGCCAGCGCACGCAACTGGAGGCGGCCGAAGTTGCGCGCCGGGTCGATCGCGAAGGCTACAAACAAGTCGAGCGCAGCCTTGGCGAGATGCAGAGCCAAATCGCGAGGCTCAACCAGGACTTGTCGTTCTATCGCGGCCTGGTGCAACCGGACTCGTTGGTACACGTCAAAGTGCAGCAGATGCAGATCGTGCCTGATGCCGCCGGCGCCGGGGAAGCCGGCCAATATCGTTTGAAGTTCGTCCTGATGCAGACCGGCAAGCCGGCCAGTGTGGTGGCCGGCACTGCCGCGATCGCCGTCGATGGTCTTCTGCGCGGCAAGCCCGTCAGCCTGGGCCTTGCCGAACTGTCGCCTAACCGCCGCGTGAGCCTGGCATACTCGTTTCGTTATTTCGAGGACTTTGACGAACTCATTCGATTGCCACAGGGTTTCGAGCCGACGCGTATCGGAGTCGAAATCCACAGCGGCAAGGATTCGAGCCACGGTTTTCGCCAAGCATTCGTCTGGAAGGCCCAGGGGATGTCGGTCGAGACCGAGGCGAGCGGCAGCAATGTGCCCAAGGGTGGTGAGGATGTTCAAGCGGAAACCGAATAAGAGCGCCAATATCGAGACGTTGATCGGCGCCAAGACGCGGATCAACGGCGACGTCGAGTTCGCCGGCGGCTTGCATCTCGATGGCTACATCAACGGCAACGTCACCGGTGCCGCAGGCGCCGAGGGCGTCTTGTCGGTGAGCGAGCAGGGGTGCATCGAGGGTTCGGTCGTCGCACCGAACGTGCTGCTGAACGGGATCGTCAAGGGCGATATCGATGCCAGCGGCCGCGTCGAACTGGGGGCCAAGGCGCGGGTTCTCGGCAATGTGCAGTACACGGTCATTGAAACGGCGGTCGGCGCCCAAATTAATGGTAAGTTGATCCACCGCACCGCGGCCGGAACTCGCGAAGGGCAACCTGAGTCACAGCCGTAGCAGCCTCGCTATGATTGGCCCGGTGCGCCGGGTACACTATGAGCATGAATATCACCGAATCGACCCCTGACTCCGATGTGGCCCCGCTGCCGCCGGATGTGCTGGTCTTCACGGATGCCGCTGCCGGAAAGGTCGGAGAACTGATCCGCGAAGAGGCCAATCCGAACTTGAAACTGCGGGTTTTCGTGTCCGGCGGAGGCTGCTCTGGCTTTCAGTACGGATTCACCTTCGATGAAAAGGTCGAGGATGGCGACTTTTGCGTCGAAAATCATGGCGTTCAGCTGTTGGTCGATCCGATGAGCGCGCAATATCTCATGGGCGCTGAAATAGATTACAAAGAGGATCTGCAGGGCGCCCAGTTCGTCATTCGTAACCCAAACGCCAAGACAACCTGCGGTTGCGGGTCTTCATTCTCAGCCTGAAAATGACCGTATAGATGAGCGGCGGTCGAGTCGTTCCAGACGTCCTTGCCGCCGTCGATCTAGGCTCCAACAGTTTCCATATGGTGGTCGCGCGCTACTCGCACGGCCAGCTCGTCATATTGGACAGACTGCGCGAGATGGTGAGGCTCGCGACCGGTTTGAATGACAGCGGGCGGCTGGATGAGGCCGCCAGCGACCGCGCCTTGCGCTGCCTCGAGCGTTTCGGGCAGCGCCTGCGCGCGATGCACGCCGATAGCGTCCGCGTGGTCGGTACGAACGCGCTGCGGCGGGCAAAACGCAAACGCTGGTTCCTGGAGCGGGCGCGGGCCGCGCTCGGCCACCCGATCGAAATCATCTCCGGGCTCGAGGAGGCGCGACTGATCTACTCGGGTGTCGTTCACACGAGCCCGATGAGCCCCGACAAGAGGCTGGTGGTCGATATCGGCGGCGGCTCGACCGAAGTCGTGATCGGCGAAGGATTCAACCCGTTGCTGCTCGAGAGCCTGTCCGTGGGATGCGTCGGCTTGACCACGTTATTCTTCGACGACGGCAGGATATCCGAGAAGCGCTTCGAGCGGGCACGGACGGCGGTACGGCTCGAACTCGAACCGGTTCAGGAAGCCTACCGAAAGCTCGGCTGGCTGCAGGCATTCGGCAGTTCCGGTACGGTTCGCGTCATTGGCGACGTCGTGCGCCGGCTCAATCCCGATTCGCCGCGCATCACGCTGGACAACTTGCGCAGCCTGGCCGATCGCGTGATCGCGGCGGGGCACGTGGATGATCTCGATCTCGAGGACGTCGATGCCGAGCGCGCGCCGGTGTTTCCGGCCGGGCTGGCGATCTTGTTCGAGATCGTCGAGAGCTTCGGTGTCGACCGCATACGCGTCGCAGAGGGGGCCATGCGGGAAGGCCTGCTCTACGACCTGATGGGCCGGTTCACCGATGAAGATGCACGCGTCCGCAGCGTTCGCGCCATGGAGCGACGCTATCACGTCGATTCATCGCAGGCGGACCGCGTCGAAGCCACTGCGGTTGCGCTGCTCGAACAGATCGAGTCCGATTGGGGCCTGGAGGACCCGCTGGCGGAGCTGGTGCTGCGCTGGGCGGCGCGGCTTCACGAGACCGGTCTCGACATCGCCCATTCGAAGTACCACCGCCACAGCGCCTATCTTCTGGAACACGCGGACATGCCGGGTTTCCCCCGCGAGGAACAGCTGCTGTTGTCGGCGTTGGTCGGCGGTCATCGGCGGCAGTTGTATCTCGGGCCGCTCGAAGATCTCGTACCGCCGTGGGATCGCCACGCCGAATTCCTCATCGTGCTGCTGCGCCTGGCCGTATTGCTGCATCGCGGCCGCAGTCCGCAGCCGCTGCCAGAGGTCCGCCTCCACGTGAAGGGCAGGAGCTTGAATCTAGAATTGCCGCAGGGCTGGATGAAGGAACATCCGCTCACCCTGGAGGATCTCGAGCAGGAGCGCGGCTATCTGAAGGAGGCCGGCTTTCGCCTGACCACGGCCGATCGGAGCGCGATCAAGCCTCCGTGAGCGCAATGCGCTCATCATGCAGGCTGAGAAGGCGTGCCTGGGCCGATACC
This sequence comes from uncultured Gammaproteobacteria bacterium, assembly GCA_963843295.1. Taxonomy (GTDB): domain Bacteria; phylum Pseudomonadota; class Gammaproteobacteria; order Steroidobacterales; family Steroidobacteraceae; genus Bog-1198. The sequence continues at coordinate 227,932 of CAWJJP010000004.1, forward strand.
GACCCCTCTCCCTCCGCCCGGGCATACTCGCCGTTCGAATTCAGTTCCCAAGCTTGGCAGTCATCGGCGAGATACAGCTTCAAGTCCTCCGCCACTCGCGATTGCAGCTCCTGAGATTCCACCGGAAACGCCACTTCGATGCGGCGGAACAGATTGCGGTCCATCCAATCGGCGCTGCCGCAGTAGATTTCGCGCCGCCCCGCATTTTCAAAATAATAGACGCGCGAATGTTCGAGAAATCGCCCGACGATCGAGCGCACCCGGATACGGTCGGAGACCCCCTTCATCCCGGGCCGCAGGCAGCATACGCCGCGAATGATGAGATCGATCTGCACACCGGCCCGCGAGGCCCGGTATAGCGCCTGGATGATGGTCGGCTCGGTCAGCGCATTGAGCTTGGCGATGACACGCGCCGGTTTGCCTGCGCGGGCATGCTCCGCTTCGCGATCGATCTTTGTACACAGTGCGGTGTGCAGGGTGAATGGTGCGTGCAGGAGCTTGCGCAGCCGCGGTACGCGTGTGAGTCCGGTGAGCTGGAGGAAGATCTCATGGATGTCTTCGCCGATCGATTCATCGGCGGTCAACAGGCCGTAGTCGGTATACAACCGTGACGTCTTCGCATGGTAATTGCCGGTGCCGAGGTGGCAGTAGCGGCGCAGCCCACGCTCCTCGCGGCGCACGACCATCACCAGCTTGGCATGGGTCTTGAACCCGAACACGCCGTACATGACGTGTGCTCCCGCTTCCTGCAACTTGTTGGCGAGCTCGATGTTGGCTTCCTCATCGAAGCGCGCGCGCAACTCGATGATGACGGTGACGTCCTTGCCCGCTTGCGCTGCCTCAGCCAATGCTCCGACGATTGCGGAGTCGCTGCCGGCGCGGTACAGCGTTTGTTTGATGGCGAGGACTTGCGGATCGCCGGCCGCCTGCTTGATGAAATCCGTGATCGGGCCGAACCCCTGAAACGGGTGGTGCAGCAGCACATCGCCGGTGCGCAGCGCCGCAAACAGATCGTTGCCGATTCGCAATCGCTCCGGAATGCTCGGCGTGAATGTGGCGAATTTCAGCTCGGCGCGATCGACCAGATCGTAAAGAGCCATCAAGCGATTGAGGTTCACGGGACCGGAAACCTTGTACAGGTCATCGGCCGTGAGTCCGAACTGACCGAGCAGGTACGCGAGAATCTCCTCGGGGCAATCGTGCGCGGTCTCCAGCCGCACGGCATCGCCGTAGCGGCGCGAGGCCAACTCGCCTTCGACCGCGCGCAGCAGGTCATCGACTTCTTCCTGCTCCACGAACAGGTCGCTGTTACGGGTGACCCGGAACTGGTAGCACCCGCGCATGCGCATGCCGGCGAACAGATTGGACACGAATGCCTCGACGATGGTGCCGAGAAACACGAAATGCCGGCTGCCGAGTTCGTCGGGAAGCCGTATGAGCCGTGGCAGCGAACGCGGCGCTTGGACCACGGCGAGGCCGCTGTTGCGTCCGAAGCCATCTTCGCCCTCGACGACGATGGCGAAGTTCAAGCTCTTGTTGAGAATCTTCGGAAACGGACGTGCGGGATCCAGCGCCAACGGACTGAGCACCGGCTCGACCTCGCGGCTGAAGTAGTCCGCCAGCCACTCGGCTTGTGCTTCTGTCCACGTGTCGGGCGATACGAAAACGACGCCATTTTTCGCAAGCTCCGGCATGAGCACGTCGTTGAGCAATTCATACTGCTCATCGACCAGCCGCACGGCGCGGGCGCGGATCGCTTTCAGCTGATCGGGTACGGAAAGTCCGTCCGGACCGCCCTGGAGGGCGCCGGCTTCCCATAGCTCGCGCAGGCCGGCGACCCGAATCTCGAAGAACTCGTCGAGATTCGCGCACGAAATGCACAGGAATTTCACGCGCTCGAGCAGCGGAATGCGGGCGTCCTTGGCTTGTTCGAGCACCCGTTGATTGAATTCGAGAAACGACAGTTCCCGATTGATGTAGAGCTGGGGCGTGTGGAGGTCTGTATCGTTCATGGCGGATCGTCGCCCATTATGCGCGCTTCGCTCCGCCGGTCACGAGGTCAGTCGACCGACGTGCGTGACGGCTCGCCGAGGTTTTGGGAGGCACGCTGCGCCTGAGAATTCGGCGCCGGCGCGGGCGCCGCGGCAGGCGGCGAAGCGGCACCGCCCACCGTCGAGCCCGCGTCGGTGTTCGGCGCCACGGCGGCGCTTGATGCCGGTTGCGTCTCCGCCGCGCCGGGCGAAGACAAGCTCGCCAACAGCGGCGCACTCACCTCCCGAAATCTGATCAACGAGCCGGCCTGCAGCGGCTCGGCACCGGGCAGCCGGACCGTCTGCGGATTTTTGTGTACGCCATTCATCAGATATTCGTAGTGCAGGTGAGGGCCCGTCGCGAGGCCGCTCATGCCGACGTAGCCGATGACCTCGCCTTGCTGGACGTGCGAACCAACCTGGATGTTCCGGGCAAAGCGCGACATGTGGCCGTAGAGCGTCGCGACGTTGTCGCCATGAGATAGCACGAGCGCATTGCCGTAGCCGCCGCGCCCGCCTTTGAAACTCACGCGTCCATCCCCGGCGGCGTGCACGGGCGTACCGATGGGCGCCGCGTAGTCGGTCCCCATGTGTCCACGAATGAGGTTCAAGATCGGATGGAGCCGGTGCGGATTGAATCCGGAGCTGACGCGCGAGAATTCCACCGGCGCGCGTAGGAACGCCTTGCGCATCGGCTTGCCGTCCGGCGCGTAGTAGCCGACGCTGCCGTCTTCGTTCACGAACCGCACCGCGCGATAAACCTTTCCGCTGTTCACGAATTCGGCCGCCAATATCTCACCGTCGTGCAGGTACGTCCCGTCTTGGTAAATTTGCTCATAGACCGCGGTAAATTGATCGCCCTCACGGATATCGAGCACGAAGTCGATGTCCCAGGCGAAGATCTTGGCGAGCTTGAGCGCGACGCTATCGGACATCTGAGCCGCCTCGGCCGCCTCGAACAGGGAGGAATCAATGGTGGTCTTCGCGGTACGAATTCGCGTCTGCACCGGATTGTTGAGCACCTTGGCCGCGAAGCCCGAGTCCCCGCGCACCACGTCGAGCGTTTGGGTTTCGCTCACCTTGCGGGACAACTCCTTGAGCTCGCGGTCGGTGTGCGTCAGCTTGATCGCATCGCCCGGTTTGAGGAAATCGAGGCTCTGCCGGATTCCGGGTAGGTTGCGGATCGCCGCCAGATCGGCGGGGTCGAGGGCCATGCGCCGGAAAATCCCGTCCAACGTGTCATTGCGGCCGACCACCACCTCGATCGTGGCGGCGACGCTGGCCTCCTGAATGCGAACCGGCGTACGCGGCGGTGCGGCCGAGGATACGGAATCTGCGACCTTCGGACCGTTGGCCGAGTCCATCGCCGCGGTCTGCCCGACCGGGACCGCAACCGGCCCCTCGCGGACCACGAGCCACAGAAGGAGCGCCGCACCGATGGCCGCCGCTATCGACCGGGCGTGTCTCGCCGGCAGCTTGATTTGCCGAGCCCAATTGAAGGTTGCGAAG